>NZ_JACOGA010000096.1 GCF_014284175.1 Affinundibacterium flavidum | reverse complement strand
CTACAGCGACTAATCTGCAAGTGTCCACCGATGGTGGCGCAACGTGGGGCAATGCGACGACCGCAACGATTGCGGCAGGTAGCACGAGTGTGTTGGTACGGACACCGATCACCGATGATCTGATCAACGAAGTGACTGAAACCTTTGATTTAACAGTCACCCGCACAGCAGGTACGACCACCAATGCCTCCGCAGTCGGTACCGCGACGATTACTG
>NZ_JACOGA010000095.1 GCF_014284175.1 Affinundibacterium flavidum | reverse complement strand
ATACTCGGAACGATCCGGACTTAAAAGATAAGCAGAAATTATTGGATAGCATACCTGGTTTAGGAGAACGCACCATCGCCATTTTGCTTTCATACTATGCTGATACAGAGCGATTTACCTCAGTGAAGAAAGCAATTGCATTTGCAGGACTCGATCCGCGTCACTATGAATCTGGCAGTAGTGTGCGTGGCAAGACGCGCATGTCCAAAGTGGGACATA
>NZ_JACOGA010000094.1 GCF_014284175.1 Affinundibacterium flavidum | reverse complement strand
TCGTACCTGCTGTGCGGGTGACTGTTAAATCAAAGGTTTCAGTCACTTCGTTGATCAGATCATCGGTGATCGGTGTCCGTACCAACACGCTTGTGCTACCTGCCGCAATCGTTGCGGTCGTCGCATTGCCCCACGTTGCGCCACCATCGGTGGACACTTGCAGATTAGTCGCTGTGGCGCTGCCGTAATCGGTACCACTGCCCGTTGCTGTACCGCCGC
>NZ_JACOGA010000093.1 GCF_014284175.1 Affinundibacterium flavidum | reverse complement strand
GCCTCGCCTTAGGCGGCGGTACAGCAACGGGCAGTGGTACCGATTACGGCAGCGCCACAGCGACTAATCTGCAAGTGTCCACCGATGGTGGCGCAACGTGGGGCAATGCGACGACCGCAACGATTGCTGCAGGTAGCACGAGTGTGTTGGTACGGACACCGATCACCGATGATCTGATCAATGAAGTGACTGAAACCTTTGATTTAACAGTCACCCGCA
>NZ_JACOGA010000092.1 GCF_014284175.1 Affinundibacterium flavidum | reverse complement strand
AAGTGACTGAAACCTTTGATTTAACAGTCACCCGCACAGCAGGTACGACCACCAATGCCTCCGCAGTCGGTACCGCGACGATTACTGACAATGACGGTACGCCAAGCCTGTCAATCAACGACGTCACCGTCAACGAAGCAGCCGGCACAGCGACTTTCACAGTCACCTTGTCCGCAGCCTCTGGTCAAACAGTTTCTGTCGGTTACAACACCAGCAATGGCACGGCCA
>NZ_JACOGA010000091.1 GCF_014284175.1 Affinundibacterium flavidum | reverse complement strand
AAGCAGCCGGCACAGCGACTTTCACAGTCACCTTGTCCGCAGCCTCTGGTCAAACAGTTTCTGTCGGTTACAACACCAGCAATGGCACGGCCACTGCCGGCAGTGACTACACAGCAGCAAGCGGTACTTTAACGTTCAATCCTGGTGTCACCACCCAAACGATCACGGTCAATATCAGTAATGACAGCGTGTTCGAATTGTCCGAGAACTTCAACGTCAATTTGGTCA
>NZ_JACOGA010000090.1 GCF_014284175.1 Affinundibacterium flavidum | reverse complement strand
GCCTCGACAATGCTGCGATGGAGAGTTTCTTTGCTGTGTTGAAAACAGAATTCTTCTATTTAAATCAATTCACCAGCGTCGAACAACTTGAGCAAGGTATCAAAGAATACATTCGCTACTATAATCAAGACCGAATCAAACTTAAACTAAAAGGGCTGAGTCCTGTGCAATACAGAAATCAGCCCTTGAATGCCTAACTAACAAACTGTCCAACTTTTTGGGGTCAGTTCAT
>NZ_JACOGA010000089.1 GCF_014284175.1 Affinundibacterium flavidum | reverse complement strand
CTTGTTTGCCGAGCCAAATACTCAATTCCTTGAATCCTTGCTGGTTATTTTGAATCACTTTATGGCGAAATTTTCCAGTTGTGAGGCGTAAAGTGCAATCCAATTTAATCTTTGCAACATCAATTCCCAAATAAAATTCCTGCATACAAATCCTCTGATAATCTACCTTGTGAATACGGGCTGCCAGCATGCTGGGCCAAAGATACTGTCCGATTTTTAGACGAGGGGTGAGCAAC
>NZ_JACOGA010000088.1 GCF_014284175.1 Affinundibacterium flavidum | reverse complement strand
ACCAGTTGCTCACCCCTCGTCTAAAAATCGGACAGTATCTTTGGCCCAGCATGCTGGCAGCCCGTATTCACAAGGTAGATTATCAGAGGATTTGTATGCAGGAGTTTTATTTAGGAATTGATGTTGCAAAGATTAAATTGGATTGCACTTTACGCCTCACAACTGGAAAATTTCGCCATAAAGTGATTCAAAATAACCAGCAAGGATTCAAGGAATTGAGTATTTGGCTCGGCAAACAAG
>NZ_JACOGA010000087.1 GCF_014284175.1 Affinundibacterium flavidum | reverse complement strand
GTAGATACTGTTATCCGAGTCAAGCAGAATGCAAGCTTGAATCGAAAGGCTTGCCGGATTTTAGTACGCCAAATGCGACATGAATGAGTTTTCTCATCATGGCACCAATAATGACCATGGGAGGTTTCCCGGATGCCGCTAGACGCTGGCGGAAAGCCTTGCCCCATGTTGTTTTATACAAAGCCACCATGGCAGGCATGTAGAGCGCTTTGCGAATAAAAGTATGTCCCACTTTGGACA
>NZ_JACOGA010000009.1 GCF_014284175.1 Affinundibacterium flavidum | reverse complement strand
GTCTTATCTTTACTTCTTGTGAACATTTGATATTTTTTAAGTTTCCTAACTACCGAAGTAGCTAGTCGCCTCATTATCAAGTGCCCACATTTATTGACTGTTAATTGTTAAAGATCTTATTCTTTTCCACTCAAACTCACCCAAAGGATTTTGTTTTTGCTACGAAGCGTTGTGTTCGTCAGCAGCAGAGAAATGAGATTATGCAGCACTTCTAAATTTCCGTCAACCCCTTGTTTTATATTTCATTTAAATCGCTTCTTACTCTTTCGATTTAAACACCAGGAAAATCAACGCATTACCGCTTGCATACCTACTTATTTCATCACCGCATTTCTGCGGGAGGCGAACTATAGCAAGCCTTACTTCCCTTTGGCAAGGTTTATTTGGATAAACTGAATAAATCGAATAAATCGTTTCACTCTCGACATCTACTAAAGAAAAAAGCGCTCAATGACTGAGCGCTTCTCTTTTGTTACTGGCATTTCTTCCACTATGGTGCGCGCGGCGCACCCTACATCTTTATCGGCTACTAATTACTTATTCTGGAAATTCGCCGGACGCTTTTCCAAAAATGCTCGCATCCCTTCGCGCTGGTCATGTGTGCCGAAGCTCGCATGGAACAAGCGGCGCTCATAATGGACGCCTTCTGTTAAACCCGATTCAAATGAACGGTTTACTGCATCTTTGATCATCATCACGACAGGCAAAGACATGGAAGCGATGGTCGTCGCGACAGCCAAGGTTTCTTCCATTAATTTATCCAAAGGTACAACGCGCGACACCAAGCCTGCACGCTCCGCCTCATTCGCATCCATTAAGCGAGCAGTCAAACACAGATCCATAGCCTTGGATTTGGAAATCGCACGCGGCAAGCGTTGTGTACCACCACAACCAGGCAAAGTTGCCAATTTAATTTCTGGTTGCCCAAATTTTGCGTTATCTGCAGCGATGATGAAATCACACATCATGGTCAATTCACAACCACCACCTAAGGCGTAACCAGCCACCGCTGCAATCACTGGTTTGCGCACGCGTAAAATATGTTCCCAGTTCTTCGTAACATAATTACCGTTGTAGGCGTCCATATAGTTATAGTCAACCATGGCCGCAATATCCGCACCCGCAGCAAAAGCCTTTTCGCTACCAGTGATCACCATACAGCCAATGTTCTCATCTTGGTCGAAAGCGAATAAAGCATGGCCTAATTCATCCATCAACTGATCATTTAAGGCGTTCAAAGCTTTTGGGCGATTTAAAGTAATTACACCGACTTTGTCTTTAGTCTCTACAAGTATGTTCTGGTATTCCATGTTGTTTACTCCAATAAATGAATTTAATTATTTTTGATTTCAAAAGCCTTAGGCAATAACAGCCACATCGCGCCGCGCTGCTTCATGCGTCCCGCCAATTCACCCGGCTCTCGTCCGAAGCCCCAGAAGAAATCAGCGCGCACCGCACCACGAATTGCACCGCCAGTATCTTGCGCCATCATTAATCTTTGTAGTGGATTACTGCTAAGTGGCATTGTAGTCGACAAAAATACCGGCGCGCCAAGTGGCAATTGCGTTGGATCAATTGCAATTGATCTTTGCGGCACCAATGGCACACCCAAAGCCCCCTTCGGACCTATGCTAGGATCAAGCAATTTTTCTTCTTTAAAAAATACCACGCTAGGATTGGCGTTTAACAGCTCTTCCTGACGTGAAGGATTTTTAGCAATCCAGCCTTTAATACCTTGCGCTGAAGCCTGATCCAAGGTCAATTCACCCTTATCAACCAAATAGCGCCCGATAGATTTATAGGGATGTCCGTTTTGATCGGCATAAGCAACACGCACCGTTTCGCCCGTATCATTCAGTTGCACGCGACCGGAACCTTGTATCTGCAAAAAAAAGGCATCAATAGGATCATCAACCCAGACCAATTCTTTTCCTGCAAGAAAAGGCAAGATCTCAGCACGTGAAGCATAGGGAACCACTTTATTACCCACCAAGCGACCACGCAGGCGCATATTCTTTAGATCGGGATACACGCTGCCTAGGTCGATAGTCAATAAATCATTCGGCACTGCGTACAAGGCCGTTTGAAATACACCACCTTTGCTACGTGATCCTTTCAACAGAGGTTCGTAATAGCCGGTCACCATACCTTCCGTTGCGCCATCGAGATGTTGCACTTGATAGGGAGAGAAATTCATTTCGAAGAAACCGCGAATCGAGGTCGCATCTTTCGCATCCACATTTTTCAGCGTATTGCAAACCTCTTTCCATTCTGCTTTATTTTTTAGCGCAGAACAGGAGTTAACAAAGGCAGGCCAAGCCTCACGCAAATCATCGTTTCCCCAACCGGGCAAATCAGCATAGGAGCTTAATTTATATGCCTGCGTATAATTCGTAATCGGTGCCAACTTAGCCGAGGCAGTCGGAGGTACGGTCGGGGGCACCGTCGGTGGTACGGTTGTCGTCACAGGCGGCGTTGCTGGCTTTGGTTCCACTGGAAGCTGCTTCGGTGGCGTCGTACATGCCACCAAAGTCAACATCAGCGATGCTGCTAAAATGCGTTTTTGTTCGAACAAAGAATTCATAAAGGATTAATTATGTGGTTATTAGCCGTCGAAGCGATGGGTGCTTTTTTCTTATTTGTATTTATCGTTTGGTGGACTATGTTTTCTGGGAAAAAGCCCTCAAATAAAAACACCAAAAAATCTGATCAAACGAAGCAAAAGTAAAGCGCTACTAAGTTAGCAAAATCAATGCAAAGTGCGCGGCAAAGATAGAACGAACTCAGGAATCAGCGCATCAAATTTATGCCCGTCTTCCGCGACACAGAAATAAGTTCCCTGCATCGTGCCATGCGGCGTTTCTAAAGAACTACCGCTGGTGTACTCAAAAGCCTCACCCGGCTTGAGTAAAGGTTGATGTCCCACCACGCCTAAGCCCTGTACTTCATGCACTTTATTGTTCGCATCGGTAATGATCCAGTGACGTGAAATCAATTGCGCCGGAATTTCGCCGGTGTTCTTAATCGTAATTGTGTAGGCGAAAACAAAATGCGCTTTATCTGGATTCGATTGCTCTTCCAGATATTGCGTCACGACTGACACTTTAAATTCATATTTAGTCATAAAACCTCGCCTCAATTAAATGGCAAATAATGGCAAATGCAGAGACACTGGCAAAACACTCGCTGAATGCTTACTTGCATGTTTCCAGAAAACGCTCAAAACGAGCATCTTACAAGAGCACGGCAATCTTCGCAGGAGTAAAATAGAGGATTAGCTGACATTTTGCTGTCAAATCTTTCATTTTGCGTACTTATTTTGCACACTTAGCCGAGATTTTAATATGACAACCTACCGCATCGCTCCCAGCATTCTCTCCGCCGACTTCGCACGCCTTGGCGAAGAAGTTCGTAACGTCGTCGCCGCTGGCGCGGATATGATCCACTTTGACGTAATGGATAACCATTATGTGCCGAATTTAACGATAGGGCCTTTGGTCTGCGAAGCAATTCGTCCGCATGTACAAGTGCCGATTGATGTGCATCTGATGGTGAAGCCGGTGGATCGCATCATTCCCGATTTTGCCAAAGCCGGTGCGAATATCATCAGTTTCCATCCTGAAGGCTCAGAACATATCGATCGCAGCCTGCAATTAATTCGTGATCACGGCTGCAAAGCTGGTCTGGTGTTTAATCCAGCGACACCCTTACATGTTTTAGAAAATGTGATGGATAAACTGGATCTAATTTTATTGATGTCAGTTAATCCTGGCTTCGGTGGGCAATCTTTTATTCCACATACTTTGAAAAAAATCGCTGCCGTTCGCAAGATGATCGACGATTCTGGCCGCGACATTATGTTGCAAGTCGATGGCGGCGTGAAAGTAGACAATATCCGTGAAATCGCTGCTGCGGGTGCGGATACTTTTGTAGCTGGCTCGGCGATTTTTGGTAAGCCTGATTATAAGGGCGTGATTGATGCTATGCGGGGTGAGTTGGCTTCGGTGGCTTAAACTTCGATTGCACCACAGATCGCTCTTCATAAGGCAACTGACACTGGATTCCCGCTAAAAGCACGCGGGAATGACAGTCTCGCCTATTTGCCACATCCACATCGTGTCAACATTAAGATCGCCACTGAGACGATAAGTTCTTTTCCAAATATGCCTAAATTCCAAAACATCCAAGCCGCCATCATCGACCTAGATGGCACCATGTTAGATACCGCACCTGATTTCCTAGTCGCCATCAATCGCATGCGCGCAGAATTTTCCTTGCCCGATTTAGACATCGTCACCATCACCAACTTCGTCGGCAAAGGTTCAGAAAATTTGATTCATCGCGTGCTATCGACAGACTTCGAACCAGCGCAAGTCGAGCAATATTTTGAACAAGCGATGGCAAGCTATCAAAAGCACTATTTGGCGATTAATGGTGATTACAGTACTTTGTACCCTGAAGTAATAGAAGGATTGCGGGCGCTCAAAGCACAAGGCTTACGTTTGGCTTGCGTGACGAATAAGCCAATTGCATTTACCAGGCCTTTATTAGCCAAGAAAGATTTACAAGGATTTTTCGACGTCGTGTACGGTGGCGATTCTCTTGCTCGCAAAAAACCTGATCCTTTACCGCTATTACAAGTTTGCCTCGATTTTCACCTGGCGCCTGCACAAGTGATCGCGATTGGCGACTCGTCGAATGACGCCAAAGCCGCACGCGCTGCTGGTTGCCCGGTGCTGACAGTGCCGTATGGATACAATCACGGCGAGGCTGTACAAACTATTGAAAGTGATGGTATAGTCGAAACCTTACTGAGTGCTGCACAATTATTACTCAGTAAGAAAATATCAACCAATTCATCAAGCTTCTAACAAAATTAGAATGTTCCTCGATAAGAAACGTCCATCAACTACTCCAGGCACTTTTGAGGCTTGGCTATGGCGACGCTGGCAATCTACCTGACCAGCGTGGGCGCTTTCGTCTGTGTGTCTGAGTTTTATCCAAACCCTGATGCGCGCCAACGACGTTTTTTCATCTCTCGTCATCTTTGACAAGATTCTGTAAGTTTTCGCTGTACCGTTTCGACCTTTTGATTTCACATTTTGGAGTTAGCCTCGTCTGCATTGCTGACGTCTGGCGCTGATCGAATGTGGTCTTTTCGGTCAAACACATTTAACACACATACATCATGACTGAACTCGAATTTAAATCTTTGGCCGCACAAGGCTACAATCGTATCCCGATGATCGCCGAAGCCTTTGCCGATCTGGAAACACCACTCACGCTCTATCTGAAACTCGCCCAAGCCACCAATGGCGGCAAGAATAGCTTTTTGTTGGAATCCGTCAAAGGCGGCGAACGCTTTGGTCGTTATTCCTTTATCGGCTTACCCGCATCGACCGTGGTGCGTTCCACTGGCTTCCATACAGAAGTCATCAAGAACGCACAAGTGATAGAAACGCATGAAGGCAATCCTTTAGATTTCATCGCCGAATATCAATCCCGTTTCCGCGTTGCCTTGCGTCCTGGCTTGCCACGTTTCTGCGGTGGGCTCGCTGGTTACTTTGGCTATGATGCCGTGCGTTATGTGGAAAAGCGTTTAGAAAAAACCGCGCCAAAAGATGATCTCGGCTTACCCGATATTCAACTTTTACTCACCGAAGAACTTGCAGTTATCGATAATGTCTCTGGCAAATTATATTTAATCGTCTATGCCGACCCAACGCAGTCGGAGGCATGGAGCAAAGCGCGTCAGCGTTTAAAAGATTTGCGTGCGATGTTACGCCGCAGCGTCGACGTACCCATTACGTCTGCTTCAGTCCGCACCGAAGCGATCCGTGATTTCGCCAAAGAAGATTATTTGAAAGCCGTGCTCAAAGCCAAGGAATACATCATGGCCGGCGATTTGATGCAAGTGCAGATCGGTCAACGTATCAAAAAACCTTACGTCGATTCCCCTTTGTCTTTGTACCGCGCACTGCGCTCAATTAATCCTTCACCGTATATGTATTTCTACAATTTCGGTGACATGCACATCATCGGTGCGTCGCCAGAAATTTTGGTACGCAACGAGCAGCTCAGCGATGGGAACAAAAAAGTCACGATACGCCCATTGGCGGGAACACGCCCACGCGGCGCGACACCAGAACGTGATGAAGAACTTGCAGTGGAATTATTAGCTGATCCTAAAGAGATCGCGGAACACGTGATGCTGATCGATCTCGCACGCAACGACATTGGCCGCATCGCGCAAACCGGCAGCGTGAAGCTCACCGAAAAAATGGTGATCGAAAAATACTCTCACGTACAACATATCGTTTCAAATGTCGAAGGATTATTGCAGCCGAATATGTCTAACCTTGACGTCCTCAAGGCCACCTTCCCGGCAGGTACATTATCCGGCGCCCCGAAAGTACGGGCGATGGAATTGATCGATGAATTAGAGCCAGTCAAGCGCGGCATCTACGGCGGCGCTTGCGGTTATTTATCATTTGGTGGCGAGATGGATTTAGCGATTGCAATTCGCACTGGCGTATTGAAAGACGGCATGCTCTACGTGCAAGCCGCCGCTGGAGTGGTTGCCGATTCTGTGCCTGAAATGGAATGGCAAGAAACGGAAAACAAAGCACGCGCGATGCTCAGAGCAGCGGAACAAGTACAAGATGGTTTAGACGGAGATATTTAAATGCTACTAATGATAGACAACTACGATTCCTTCACTTACAACCTCGTGCAGTATTTTGCCGAGCTGGGTGAAGAAGTTCGCACGTATCGTAATGATGAAATTACGCTGGAAGAAATTGAAGCGATGAAGCCTGATCGCATTTGTATTTCTCCTGGACCATGCACACCTTTGGAAGCCGGAATTTCCGTGCCTGTGCTCAAACGCTTTGCTGGTGAAATTCCTATTCTCGGTGTTTGCCTCGGCCATCAAAGTATTGCAGAAGCCTTTGGCGGCAAAGTTATTCGCGCCAAGGAAGTCATGCATGGGAAGACTTCGCCAATTGCGCACACGGGCGTTGGTGTGTTCAGCGATTTGCCCAGCCCTTACACAATTACACGCTATCACTCGTTAGCCATTGAGCGCTCTAGTTTGCCGGATTGCTTAGAAGTGACCGCGTGGACTGAAGATGGCGAGATCATGGGTGTACGTCATAAGACATTTGATTTGCAGGGGGTGCAATTTCACCCTGAATCAATTTTGTCGGAACACGGTCATGCATTATTAAAGAATTTTTTATTGGGGAAATGAAATGACGATCTCACAGCAAGAAGCTTTAACCCGCCTCATTGAACATCGCGAAATTTTCCACGATGAAATGTTGTCGCTGTTCCGCACTATCATGGGTGGAGAAATGTCGCCGATTATGATCGCAGCGCTCACCATGGGCCTCCGCGTTAAAAAAGAAAGCATTGGCGAGATCACCGCAGCAGCACAAGTGATGCGCGAGTTTTCGACCAAGGTGCCGATGGCGAATACCAAGAACTTGATCGACATCGTTGGCACTGGTGGCGATGGCGCGCATACCTTTAATATTTCAACCGCATCGATGTTTGTTACCGCTGCTGCGGGTGCCCGCGTTGCTAAGCATGGTGGTCGTAGCGTTTCCTCCTCGTCGGGCAGTGCCGACGTACTCGAATCGCTGGGCGTGAATATCAACTTACAACCTGAACAAATCGCGCAATCAATAGCACAAACCAATATCGGTTTTATGTTTGCACCTAATCATCATGCAGCGATGAAACATGCGGCACCAGTGCGTCGTGAACTGGGGGTGCGTACGATTTTTAATATTCTGGGTCCGCTCACTAATCCAGCGGGAGCACCAAATATTCTGATGGGTGTATTTCATCCTGATCTGGTCGGTATTCAAGTGCGCGTCCTACAACGTCTGGGCGCACAACATGCGATCGTGGTTTGGGGACGCGATAATATGGATGAAGTATCACTGGGCGCACCGACCATGGTTGGTGAATTGGTGAACGGCGAAATTCGCGAGTACGATATTCACCCTGAAGATTTTGGTTTGCAAATGGTGTCGAATCGCAGCTTGAAAGTATCCGGTGCGGAAGAATCCAAAGCACGTATTCTCGATGTATTAAATAATGTCCCGGGACCGGCGACCGATATCGTTAGCTTAAATGCCGGTGCTGCTTTATATGGCGCAGGCATTGCTGATTCCATCGCCGATGGCGTCAAGAAAGCACAAGCTGCTATCGCCTCCGGTGCGGCGTTAAACAAGCTGCATCAACTAGTCGAAGTCACGCATCAGTTAAGTAAGTAACTTAGGTAAATAAGCATGTCAGACATACTCAATAAAATTCTCGAAGTCAAAGTAGAAGAAGTCGCGCGCGATAAGAAAGTGCAGAGCTACACCAGTTTGCGAGCAGACGTAGAAAGCAACAAAGAAGCACAACAAACATTGCGTGGATTTGAAGCTAGCCTGCGCAATAAAATGGCGCTGGGCAAAGCAGCTGTCATCGCAGAAATCAAAAAAGCCTCACCTTCCAAAGGCGTGATCCGTGAAAATTTTCAACCTGCGGAAATCGCTGCAAGCTACGCGCAACATGGCGCTGCTTGTTTATCGGTGTTGACCGATGAAGTGTTTTTTCAAGGCGCGCCCATCTATTTACAACAAGCCCGCGCAGCCTGCTCTTTGCCAATATTACGTAAGGATTTCATGATCGATCCCTATCAGGTGTATCAAGCCAGAAGCTGGGGTGCGGATTGTATTTTGCTGATCGTCGCAGCACTCGATCATGGCCTGATGGCAGAACTCGAAGCCTGCGCGCATGAACTCGGCATGGGTGTTTTGGTTGAAGTGCATAATGGTGAAGAACTCGACGCAGCATTGAAACTCAAGACCAATCTGCTTGGCATCAACAATCGTAATCTGCGTACATTCGACGTCACACTCGATACCACGCTTGGCTTACTACCACGCATTTCCGAAGACAAACTCGTCATCACAGAATCAGGCATTATGAATCGAGACGATGTCCTGCGTATGCGTGATGCGAATGTGCATGGATTCTTGGTGGGTGAGGCTTTTATGCGTGCAGATGAGCCGGGTGTCGAACTTGAGAAATTATTTTTCTAAGTCTCTGGCGATATTTCACTAAAAAAAACCACGATAGGTATCGTGGTTTTTTTATTCATGCCTAATCTAAAAAATTACACTAATCTATTCCAAATCGCCGTAGTCGCCGCGGCCTGATTCAAAGAATAGAAATGCAAACCCGGTGCACCGCCGGCAAGCAGGCGCTCACACATTTGCGTCACCACATCCAAACCAAAAGCCTTGATCGATGCGCTGTCATCACCGTAGCTCGCCAACTTCAAACGTACCCAACGAGGAATTTCTGCACCGCACATTTCTGAGAAACGCATAAGTTGACTGCTGTTGGTGATCGGCATGATGCCCGCAACGATAGGTACATTCACGCCGGCTTTTTGCGCATTCTCTACGAATTGAAAATAGGCATCGGCATTGTAGAAATACTGAGTAATCGCGGCATTCGCACCGGCTTGTATCTTGCGCACGAAATTCTGTAAGTCATCTTGCGGCGATTTTGCTTGTGGATGCATTTCTGGATAAGCCGCCACTTCGATGTGGAACCAATCACCCGTTTCGGCGCGAATAAATTCAACGAGTTCATTCGCGTAACGAAATTCACCACCCATACCATAACCGCTGGGCAGATCGCCACGCAAAGCAACCAAGCGATGAATGTCTTGATCTTTATACGTTTGCAGAATTTGGCGAATTGAATCACGTGTACCACCGACGCAAGACAGATGCGGCGCGGCATCAAAACCTTCTTTGCGGATTTCAACAACAGTATCCAAAGTCCCCTGTTGCGTCGTACCACCAGCACCAAAAGTCACCGAAAAATACTTAGGATTAAGTTCTGCCAGTTTGGCACGTGTCACCCGTAATTTTTCGGTTCCTTCTTCCGTTTTTGGCGGGAAGAATTCAATACTAAAATTATGTGGATTCATTTTTTGAAAGAAGTAAGGTGGAGAGTGTCCATGAAATTACGCTGTACAACAAAGCCCCGATCACCGCTGACCAAAATCCTGCCACATGAAAGCCATCAAACATACTGGCCACTGCCCAGAACATCAATCCATTAATCACCAAAATAAATAAGCCTAGGCTTAATACAGTCACAGGTAAGGTGAGGATTAATAAGATAGGCCGAATCACGGTATTCACAAAACCCAAGACCACGGCGACTAACAAAGCAGTCGTGAAACTATTGATCGTGATCGAGCTGAGCAAATATGGCAGCGCCAATAGCGCCAGTGCGTTAATTAACCAGGTAGCAAGTAAGCGCATGGTATCTCCAGAATTTTTACAAATTTGAAAAGCTAAGATCGACAGAAATTCAATTACTGGGATGCAGACCGCGAAGTGAAACGCAGCAATATGTCGATATTGCGAGTATTCACGACAAAGGTATGCGCCCAGTAATTGGATTTATGGCGCATCTTAGTAGCGATAGTGCTCTGGTTTATACGGACCTTCTTTTTTCACGCCAATATAGCTCGCTTGTTCATCCGTCAAAACACTCAGTTGTGCATTGAGTTTTTTCAATTGCAAACGTGCGACTTTTTCGTCGAGATGTTTCGGCAAAGTGTAAACGCCGACTGGGTATTGGGCAGTATTGCAGAACAATTCGATTTGCGCGATGGTTTGATTCGCGAAAGAAGAGCTCATCACATACGATGGATGACCAGTACCGCAACCGAGATTCACCAGACGACCTTCAGCCAACAAGATAATACGACGACCACTAGGGAAAATCACGTGATCAACTTGTGGTTTGATGTTGTCCCACTTGTATTGTTTGAGTGCCGCGACGTCGATTTCATTATCGAAGTGACCGATGTTGCAAACAATCGCCTGATCCTTCATCTTCAACATGTGCTCATGTGAAATCACATGGTAGTTACCAGTCGTCGTCACGAAGATATCGCCGTGTTCACACGCGTAATCCATGGTCACCACACGATAGCCTTCCATCGCCGCTTGCAAAGCGCAGATAGGATCGATTTCTGTGACCCAAACTTGCGCAGACAAGGCACGCATCGCTTGGGCGGAACCTTTACCTACATCACCGTATCCAGCGATCACCGCGACTTTACCCGCGATCATCACGTCAGTGGCGCGTTTGATGCCGTCAACTAAAGATTCGCGGCAGCCATACAAGTTATCGAACTTGGATTTGGTTACGGAATCATTGACGTTGATTGCTGGGAAAGCGAGCTTGCCTTCTTTATGCATTTGGTACAAACGATGTACGCCAGTCGTCGTTTCTTCGGTCACGCCTTTGATTGCCGCCAGACGTTTAGAGTACCAAGTTGCATCAACCGCTAAATGTTTTTTGATGGAGTTGAACAAGCAAGTTTCTTCTTCTGAACCTGGGTTATTCAATACGGAAATATCTGTTTCTGCACGTGTACCGAGATGCAGCAACAAAGTCGCATCGCCGCCGTCATCCAAGATCATGTTGGAATAGCCGCCATCTTGCCATTCGAAAATACGATGTGTGAATGCCCAATATTCATCCAGATTTTCGCCTTTGAATGCGAACACTGGTGTACCGCCAGCAGCGATTGCGGCAGCAGCATGATCTTGGGTTGAGTAAATATTGCAAGATGCCCAACGTACTTGTGCGCCGAGTGCATTCAAGGTTTCAATCAGCACGGCGGTTTGAATCGTCATGTGCAAAGAACCCGTGATGCGCGCGCCTTTCAAAGGTTGACTAGCTGCGAATTCTTCACGAATTGCCATCAAGCCTGGCATTTCGGTTTCTGCGATTTGAATTTCTTTGCGACCCCAGTCGGCCAAGCTTAAGTCAGCGACGTGGAAATCTTGCGTTGTTGTAGATACGGTTTGAGATGTCATGATGGTGGCGTTCTCACGCCCTCCTTTCCAAGAATGTTCAAGAAAAAAGTAACGTGAGCGCAGTTGCTGTGAGTGTGATTTCTAGAATTCTCTATCAATCCACTCGTCTAATCCAAGCCTGGCAGTTGATTTCATACAGATCCATGAAATCAGAAAAACTGTCGCAGCGCTCCTTGGAGAAACGCAAGTATAGCGCAATTCAGACTTGCTTGCGACAGCAGCAAAATATATTCGCTTAAATTTTAAGCAACAACAATATCATCTCAAGTCTAATGTCCAGCGAAGTCACACACTTTGAAGAGCGGCAAACCAGTCGATTCTATCAATCTGGAACCACCTAATTCTGGCAAATCCACAATCACTGCGGCTTCAATGATTGTCGCACCAAGACGCTCTAATAATTTCTTTCCAGCCATCATGGTTCCACCAGTAGCGATCAAATCGTCGATCAACAAAACTCTGTCGCCAGGCTTGCAAGCATCGGTATGCAACTCTACGGTAGCGCTGCCGTATTCCAGCTCATATTCCTCGGACACCGTCGTGAATGGCAATTTGCCTTTTTTGCGGATAGGAATAAATCCCACATTCAATTCATACGCAATGACGGAACCGAGAATAAAGCCACGTGCATCCAGTCCAGCGACCGAATCCAACTTCGCATCCGCATAGCGCGCTAAAAACACGTCAATCAAGGTACGAAATACGGTGGGATCTTGTAGCAAAGGAGTGATATCCCGAAATTGTATGCCAGCTTGTGGCCAGTCTGGCACTGTACGAATATGATCTTTAATGTATAGGCTAGCGCTCTGCATCATATGCTCTCTTATCTTATTTATTTTAATAGTTGTTGTTCCGCTTTAGCGACACCTTCTGCAGTGCCACGCAAGACCACCACATCGTTTGCTTGCAAAACCAAATCAGCGCTGGGTTCGAGTCGATTTTTACCACGACGTATCGTGGTCACGTCAACCTCAAATTCACTTAAGGCAAGCTCTGCAATACTTTTACCCAGCATTTTTCCGCGCTCACTCAGGGCGACGGTGTGCAAGCGAATTTGCATATTTTCCGCATCATCAGTGACATCACTAGCACCATGAAAAAATCCGCGCAAAGATTCATAGCGTGCATCACGCGCCATTTGCACAGTATGCACAACACGCCTTAATGGCACGCCCAATAAAACCAGCGCATGGGAAGCCAGCATCAAACTGCCTTCCATTAAATCCGGCACCACTTCCGTCGCACCAGCGGCGCGCAATTTTTCCAGATCGGTATCGTCATGGCTACGCACTATCACAGGCAAACTAGGATTCAGTTCATGTACCAGATGCAAAATTTTCAGTGCGGATGGGGTATCGGTATATGTAATGACCAAAGCTGCGGCACGATTAATACCGACGGCGGTCAGACTTTCACGCCGTCCGGCGTCGCCATAGGACACGTTCGCGCCGGCATTCTGTGCTTCACTGATACGATCGGGGTCCAAATCAAGTGCGTGGTATTCAATTTTTTCGTCCGTCAGCAAGCGCGCCAAACTTTGCCCACTACGACCAAAGCCAGCAATAATCACATGCTTCTTCACCTTCATAGTTCTGGCGGCAATCTGTGTTAAAGCCAAAGATTGCATCATCCATTCGCTGGAGGAAAGCTTTAATACTATCCAATCGGATTTGGCCAAAATGAAAGGCGAGATCAACATCGACAGCACCATAGACGCCAACATCAGTTGCAACAATAAGGGGTCGATCAAATTCAAACCGCCAGCTTGATTCAACAAGACAAAACCGAACTCACCTGCTTGCGCCAAGCCTAAACCGGTACGTAATGCGACACTGGTAGGGCAAGAAAACAAACGTGCCAGTGCAAAAATCAAACCAAACTTCAACATCACCGGACCGATTAGCAGCAATAAAATCAACCATCCGTATTCCAGTACCAATTGCAAATTGAGAAGCATTCCGACGGTGATAAAAAACAAGCCCAACAACACATCGCGGAAGGATTTGATATCCTCTTCCACCTGATGTTTGTATTCAGTTTCTGAAATCAACATGCCGGCGACAAATGCGCCCAGAGCTAACGACAAGCCAGCTTTCTCGGTCAACCACGCGGCGCCTAAAGTAAATAATAATAGGTTGAGCATGAAGAGTTCTTGCGAGCGGCGTCTGACAACAATCGCAAACCATTCACGCACAACTTTTTTACCAACAAAAAACAACAAAAATAAAACGATTGTTGCCTTCGCACCAGCCATGGCCAAACTCATGCTCAAATTCTCAGAATCAGCCGCGAGCGCCGGTACCAAGATCAATAAGGGAACGACCGCCAAATCTTGGAACAACAAGATGCTGATAATTTGCCTGCCGTGCTGGCTTTCCAATTCCAGTTTTTCGGTCAACATCTTCGAAACGATCGCGGTGGATGACATTGATAAAGCGCCACCAATCGCAAATGCAGCTTCCCAGCTCATCGTAAAATATTGTGGCAACACGAACGCAGCGCCAAAACACAAGAGCATCGCTAGGCCTATGGTACCGATCACTTGTGCCATGCCTAGACCGAATACCGCCCGACGCATAGAGATCAATTTAGGCAGCGAGAATTCCAAGCCTATAGAAAACATCAAAAATACGACACCAAACTCTGCTAGCAAATGAGTCGTCGAGCTTTCTTGCGCCCATCCCAAAGCATGTGGGCCGATCAAAATACCGACTGCCAGATAGCCGAGCATAGGCGGCAAATTCAACAACCGTAAGGCGACGACGCCTAACACGGCGCTACTGAGCAAAAGTAAAGTGGTATCGAGTGCATTCATGCTGAGTATTATTACCGATTATGGCGGTCTATAGAGACGCTGAATCACGATATGCGAGGTAGCTGCACATAAAAATCACAGAACTCATAAAATCTTGCCTTGAGTTTTGTTCTTTACAAGGCGAGTCCTAGAAAACCAATTGATAAGAGTAAATAGAAATAGGAAGAACGAAAGGCAACGCGAAGATTTGCAGAATCAGAATTACCTTAACTAAAAGTTAATTTATAAAGCTCTTGAACCACGGCTTCGTGGCAAACCACACTCAAGTCTTTGATTTTATGTTTAGCCACCAAATCCAAGCCGGATAAACGTGATTTATGATAGCGATTTTATATCTGGCAGAGTTCTTGCTTATCCATATTTAGTTTATACTCCGCACATGAACTCATTAAAATCATTTTCTGACCCGCTATCAACATCTTCTACAGATGCGACAGCGAATCACGCATTGCAATTAGCATTCGACACTTTACAAATTGAAGCGGATGCCATTCTTAGCCTCAAACAACGCATCGCTGGCGACGACGCTCTGGCGTTTACCGAAGCGATCAAGTTGGTTTTACAGTGCAAAGGCCGCTTAGTCGTTTCAGGCATAGGCAAGTCCGGTCATATTGCGCGCAAGATTGCAGCAACTTTTGCATCGACCGGCACGCCGGCATTTTTTCTGCATCCGGCTGAAGCGGCACATGGCGATCTCGGTATGGTGACTTCGCAAGATGTATTTATCGCGATTTCTTATTCGGGTGAAGCTGGCGAATTGGTGTCTATTTTGCCTATCTTAAAACGCCTGGGCGTCAAATTAATTGCGATGACAGGCAACCCACAATCAACTTTAGCTAAACTGGCAGACTTACATTTAAGTGTGCATGTCGATAAGGAAGCTTGTCCTTTAAATCTGGCACCCACAGCGAGTACTACGGTAACCTTGGCTTTAGGTGATGCCTTAGCCGTCGCCGTGCTAGATGCGCGCGGTTTTAAAGAAGAAGATTTTGCCCGCTCACATCCGGGTGGCGCTTTAGGTCGCCGCCTATTAACGCACGTCAAAGATGTGATGCGGACAGGGAATGCGATCCCTCAGGTCAAACCCGATACGAAGTTAAGTAGCGCTTTATTAGAAATCACGCAAAAAGGCATGGCGATGACAGCGATTGTCGACGACGACAATCACATCGTTGGCGTGTTTACCGACGGTGACTTACGTCGCCTAATGGATAAGCCATTGAATTTTTCCGAATTAATTATTGCCGACATTATGCGCAAAAATCCGCATCGTATCGGCCCTGAGCAATTAGCCGTAGAGGCCGTGGAAATCATGGAGCAGCATCGGATTAATCAATTGCTGGTTGCAGATGCACAAGGCAAATTAGTTGGTGCTTTGCATATTCATGATTTAACCCGTGCTAAGGTGATTTGATGAGTGCGCTTTCCTCCGACAATGTAGTGAATGATGCACAGCAAAACGCAACACAAAACGCAAATAAGCACGCAGCGCAAGTGCGCCTGATGATTTTTGATGTCGACGGTATTTTGACCGATGGCAGTCTTCACTTTGGCCCGGATGGCGAAATGATGAAGACTTTCAATGTCCTCGATGGTCAGGGCATCAAGCTGTTACAAGGTGCTGGCATTGCGACGGCGATTATCAGCGCAAGACAATCTGCGATCGTGAGCAAACGTGCTAGTGATCTTGGAATTAGTCATGTGATGCAAGGCATACATGATAAAAAATCCGCCTTCCTCGCACTGACCAAAGAGTTAAATATTCCACATGCCGCTTGCGGATTTATCGGTGACGATGTGATCGACTTACCAATACTATTGCGCGTAGGATTTTCAGCCAGTGTACCGAACGGACATGCGGAAGTGCGCAGTCGCGTTTGCTACGTCACTCATGCAAGCGGGGGCCGTGGAGCGGCGCGCGAAGTGTGTGATTTTATTTTGCAGGCACAGGGTAAATATACTGCGGCTTTAGCCACTTTTTTGGATGTGAGTGACGATGACCGCTGATCGTATCCGAGTCTGGCTAGGCGTCGCCTTATTGGGCTTGATCATGCTGGGCAGCTTTTGGGTCTATGAAGTCATGCGCCGTCAAAGCGAGGATGCATTGTCCAGTACCAAAGATCGCAGCGAACCAGATTATTTCGTTGAGCATTTTAATTTTGTCCGTTTATCACATTCACAAAAAACGAACTACCGCGTCACGGGCGATAAGTTAATTCATTTTCCCAAAGAAGATGAATTTGAAATCATACAACCGAGAATCGTCGGGATTGATCAGGAAAAAATGCCTATGACGATGAGCGCGGAACGTGCCATTGTTAAACAGAAAGTACAAGAAAAATCGCAAAGCAAACCCGAGGATCAGATTCATCTCGTAGATAAAGTGGTGTTTGAACGTGTGGGTAAAGATGGCCACAGCAATATTCGCCTGCAAACCTCTTTCCTTATCCTCTATCCTGACAGCGAAAAAATGCGCACGGATAAAGAGGTAAAGATGAATACGAATTACTCTGAAATTACCGCAACCGGAATGCGTGCTGACAACGCACAGCAAAAAATTGAGTTATTAAGTAAGGTGCATATGGTGATGGAAAAACCACCTGTGCAACATGAGAAGAAACCAGCCTCTCCGACCAAGAAAAAAGCATAATGACCATGAATTATTTCGATCATAAACAAACTCTGGGCGAATCCAAAATCACGTCCACATCGACATCCACATTTACATTTGCGGCACGTGCTATTTGCGCTGGCATCTGCTTGTTGTCACTGAATGTGTATGCGGAAAAAGCCGATAGCCAAAAGAAGACTAAGGTTGATGCGGAATATAGTTCTTACGACGGCAAAACCGATACCAAAGTATTGAAGGGCAATGTCGAAGTCACACGTGGTACTTTGCAAATCAAAGCGGAAGCAGCAATCGACAAAGAAACCCCTGATGGAGGCGGTAGCGTGACCTTAACCGGCGGTTCAGGACGCCAAGTTTTCTTTCGTCAAAAACGCGATGGCGGTGCTGATTTGTGGATAGAAGGTTATGCGGATCGCGTCGAATACGATAAGAAAACCGAGGTCGTAAAATTCCTCGCCAATGCCAAAGTACGTTATTTGAATCAGCAAAAAGTAACGCAAGAACAAGCGGCAGAATTTTTCTCTTATGACAGCATCAACGATGTTTTTGAGGCGACAAATTCCTCAACCGGTAAGCGGATTCCGGGTGGCGGCCGCGTGACAATTACGTCTGAACCTAAAGAAAAAAAACAAGACAAATAAGCAGACCAATATGACCAGTACATTAGTAATCCAAGGACTGCAAAAACGCTATGGCATGCGCCAGGTAGTGCACGATGTCTCTTTGCAAGTCAAAAGCGGTGAAGTCGTCGGCTTGCTTGGTCCGAATGGTGCCGGCAAGACCACATCGTTCTATATGATCGTGGGCTTAGTGCCGTCTGACGCTGGCAAAATCGATGTGGATGGTGTGGATATTTCCAACTTTCCTATCCATCAGCGCGCTCGTTTAGGGCTCTCTTACCTGCCACAAGAAGCATCCGTTTTCCGCAAATTGTCAGTCGAAGACAATGTCAGAGCGGTACTCGAATTGCAACGTAATGAAGCTGGTCAGCCTTTATCAAAGATTGAGATTGATCAACGCCTCAATACCTTATTAGAAGAGTTGCAAATTGATGGATTACGTGAGAACCCTGCACGCGCTTTATCTGGCGGTGAACGACGTCGGGTTGAAATCGCCCGCGCATTAGCCACCAATCCACGCTTCGTACTGTTAGACGAACCTTTTGCGGGTGTTGATCCGATTGCCGTCATCGAAATTCAACGCATTGTGCGCTTCCTGAAGGAGCGCGACATCGGCGTTCTGATTACGGATCACAATGTGCGCGAAACTTTAGGCATCTGCGATCACGCTTACATCATCAATCAAGGATCCGTGTTAGCAAGTGGACGTCCCGACGAAATCATCACCAATGAGACGGTAAGACGCGTCTACTTGGGCGAACATTTCCGCATGTAAAGAACACGAAGACGCCATGAAGCAAAGCCTACAGCTACGTACTTCGCAACATCTTGCGCTAACCCCGCAGTTGCAACAGTCGATACGCTTACTCCAATTATCCACCTTAGAGTTACATCAAGAACTTGAAGTTTTGTTGATAGAAAACCCCATGCTGGAACGGGTCGATGACGCCCTGGACAATGCAGTGCGTTTGCTCGCGGACGGCTCGCTGAATAATGCAACAAATCAAAGTGAAACTGAATTCAAAGCAGTAGAAAATACGCCTTCTGAAACAACAGAAATCTCAGCCAGCGCAGATGCCGCCGAAACTTCCGCTGAGGCAGAAGCGCCGGCCAGTAGTGATGACTGGAGTTTTGACGAAGCACCAGCATCGGGTTCTAAGAATAATGATGAGGAAGATGGCCGACCACAATTAGAAGCGGCGCAAACCACTTTGCGCGACCATTTGCTTGAGCAGATGCGCATTTCTATTCGTGAGCCACGTGATCGCGCTCTGATTGAACTAGTGATCGATGCCATAGATGAAAATGGATATCTGTGTGAATCCTTAGAAGATATCCATGCCAGTTTGCCTATCGATTTGTGTGTAGAACTAGAAGAACTGCAATTTGCTTTAAATATGTTGCAAAGCTTTGAACCGGAAGGTGTAGGCGCGCGCACGACGGCCGAATGTCTGGCGATTCAAATAAGACGTTTTCCAAAGATTCCCTTTGTAACACGGCGCCTGGCACTACAAATTGTGCAGGAACACTTAGCGCTATTCGCGCAACGAGATTTCACGAAATTGCGCAAATTTCTGCATTGCGACGACGAAGACCTGCGCGAAGCACAAGTCGTGATTCGTCAATGCAATCCTAAGCCTGGTTTGGCGTTTGCCGCAGCAAAATCTGATTATGTGGTGCCCGATGTCGTGGTGAAGAAAATTGGTGACGATTGGCAAGTGATGCTCAACCGCGATGTCATGCCGCGTTTACGTATCAATCAGATGTATGCCAACTTAATGAAGCAACAACGTGGCGACGCCAGCCTCAACCCGCAATTGCAAGAAGCACGTTGGCTGATCAAAAACATGCGACAACGCTTCGATACAATATTGCGCGTTGCACAAGCCATAGTGGAAAGACAATATAATTTTTTCACGCATGGTGCCGTCGCGATGAGACCCCTTGTTTTGCGCGAAATAGCTGATACACTAGGATTACACGAGAGCACTATTTCACGTGTAACAACTCAAAAGTTTATGCTGACACCACACGGCATGTTTGAGTTGAAATATTTTTTTGGCAGTCACGTCGCAACGGAAACAGGTGGTGAAGCATCTTCCACAGCGATACGGGCGCTAATCAAACAATTAATAGGAGAAGAAGACCAGAAGAAACCTCTCTCGGATAGCAAGATCGCCGACATATTGGGAGAACAAGGCATGGTCATCGCGCGGCGCACAGTTGCCAAATATCGCGAAGCTCTGAAAATTCCTCCAGTTAGTCTACGAAAATCTTTTTAAACAGTTCTTGAATTATTGCTTTCTAACGTTATATATGATTTAGCTCAAAACCAAGTTCTACCAATGAGCGATTGTAGTAGCGAGTTTGAAAAACTCTGATAAAGCTTAGTGAAGGTATTAAGTTTGCGTTGAGAAGTGAAGCTGTATTCAGGTGCAGCAAACACAGCAAATTTCGCAAAAATAAACATCTGCTTAGTTTTAGCAAATTTTTCTAAATTTAGATAGCAAATAAAAGCAATATCACCATAGGAGCGCAGTATGAATCTCACCATCAGTGGACACCACGTCGAAGTAACTCCTGCAATTCGTGAATATGTACAAAGCAAGCTAGAGCGGGTAAGACGACACTTCGATCAAGTCATTGATATCGCCGTTATCTTGACGGTTGATAAGCTCCGAGAAAAGGAAAAACGTCACAAAGCGGACATTAATTTACATCTGAGTGGGAAAGACATCCACGTTGAAAGTCTGGCACATGATTTATATGCTGCCATTGATGCATTGATCGACAAACTCGATCGTCAAGTAATCAAACATAAGGACAAAATTCAAGAACATCAACACGATGCAATTAAATATATTCCTGACCCAGCTTCAACACAAACTGATTAATCATTGAATTTCTAATTCGCCATTCTGATTAAAGTTTTGATTCACTACAAGTGATGACCCGAGGACGCTTTTTAGCGTCCTTTTTTATTGCCGCTTCTGCTATCTACAGCACTGAGTTAAAATCTGCGTATAACAATTTCTCTGAAAAACACATGAGCTCCTACGTCATCACCGAAATCAAAAATCACATCGGCTTCATTACTTTAGACAGACCGAAAGCACTCAATTCTTTATCACTGGAAATGGTGCGTGCAATCACGGCCAGCCTGCTAGCATGGCGCGACGACCAAAATGTGCGTGCCGTGTTCATACACAGTAGCAGCGAGAAAGCCTTTTGTGCTGGCGGCGACATTCGCTTTTTCTACGATGTTGGCACACAAACGCCGATGCAAGATAGCGCCTTATTGGAAGATTTTTTTACCGAGGAATATGCACTCAATCACTTAATCCATTTCTATCCAAAACCTTATATTGCTTTGATGCACGGCGTTGTTATGGGTGGCGGCATGGGGATTGCGCAATCAGGTGTATCAAGTCGATTGAGGATAGTAACTGAGCGCACCAAGATGGCGATGCCGGAAGTAAATATTGGCCTATTTCCTGACGTGGGCGGTGGATATTTTTTGAATCAAACACCAGGAGAAATCGGAACCTATTTGGGTCTGACCGGAGAAATCATACAAGCAGTCGATGCAATCTACGCGAACTTGGCTGACGTGTATATCCCGAGCGCAGCAATACCTGATTTAATGCAGTTACTTGAGAGTTCGACAGTGGCCGATGTACGCCAAGCTATTCGTGAATTCGCTACACAATTTGCGCAGCAATTAGTAATTGAAGACTGTCAATTAGCGACGCACAGATCGGCGATTGATCAGCATTTCAGTGCAAATGAACTTGCTGCGATTGATGCAAGCTTGCACACGGACGACTCCACATTTGCGAGCACAAGCTTAGCAACGATGGCTAAGCGTTCACCACTGATGATGGCGGTCACCTTGGAACAACTACGTCGTTGTCAGCAAATGACCGTTGCCGAATGTTTGCGTGTAGAGCGCACCATGGTTCGCCATTGTTTTAAGCATGGTGAAGTATTGGAGGGCGTACGTGCTTTGGTGGTAGATAAAGACAATTTGCCACGCTGGTCACCACCTAGCATTGCGGATGTGGACACGACCTTGGTGCAAAGTTTTTTTGATGAAGTTTGGCCAGCCTATGCACATCCTTTGGCGCATTTGAACTAGACATTTTTAAATGCCGAGACACAATCAATCGACAAATAAAACACGGTGATCCGTGCTATTTTTTTCAGCCTGCACGCAAAATTTGTGTGCAGGCTCGCTGACCTAAATCGATTCTGTGTAGCAGTTACTTATTTCAGCAACCCAAAGACTTTACCAATAATTTTACTGCCAGTTCCTATCGGATCTTGGCGGATTTTTTTCTCTTCTTCTGCAATCATCGTGTACAGAGCATCTACAGCGCGCCCCGAGACATAGGACTCGACCGTCGCTTCGTTCTCAGGTACAGCTCCCATTTTTTGCGCCTTGCCCATTACGGCATTGTACTTGGTCGCTAATCCCACTTTATCCGTGACACCTTTGACTATCGGGGAGAATTTTGTACCTAATGCGGTCGACGTTTTTTGTCGAAAAAAGTCTGTTACGGAAGTGTCACCGCCAGTCAAAATGTTTTTTGCATCGGTTACTGACATACCTTTAATCGCGTCGAGTAATAAAGGTTTTGCCATTGGCACTGCAGACTCTGCCGCGCGATTCATGGCAATCACCAATTCGTCGAGCTGCTTACTTTGTCCACTCAATTTCAACAAGGGTTTCGCTTTTTCCAGAATTGATGGCAAAGGAATTTTTACTTTGTCATTCCCCAAAAATCCATCAGTTGCCCCTAACTTGCCGAGCGCCGCATTTGCGCCTTGCTCCAGTGCTGCCTTAAGCCCGCTGTTTGCGTCTTTATTACTCAATTGACTCAAATCTGCTGCGCCGGCTGAAAAACTTAACAGCAGCGAGGACAAAATAACGGAGACAGTTTGAAGGGAAATTATGGAGGAAGTTGAAGATGAAGATATCGTTGAAGATAAGGCTAAGAGCGAAGCACGCATAACATTTCCTTTTCAAATTGAATGAATGGTCAAACTTCTTCTATCAAATACAAACGTCGATGTTCACGAATGGCAAAGCGATCCGTCATACCTGCAATGTAATCGGCGATGCGTCGCGCTTGCAACAACTGTGTCTGATCATCTTGTCTTGCAACACGATAATCTGGTGGTACTAAACTAGGCTCGGCCATCATCAAGGTGAATAATTCACGAACCGTATTTTTCGCCTTGTTGCTCATACGATTAACCAGATAATGTCGATATAAATGCTCGTACAAAAACGATTTGAGTGCTTTCGCTTCTTGATACATGCCATCGGAAAAAGCGATCATCGCAGGCATAGAGCGAACGTCCGCTATCGACTGCGGCTTGCAGTCAGCAATCCTTTTTTCAGAAGTGCTGATCAGATCCATAATCAATAGATTGATCATACGCCGTATTGTTTCAGAAATCGCGCGTCGCCCCGAAATTCCCGGATAAGTTGAGTCAACCTCACGTCTAAAACGAGCATAGCAATCAACTTCCATCAATTGAGATTCCGTTATCAATCCTGAGCGCAAGCCGTCGTCAATGTCATGATTGTTATACGCGATTTCGTCCGCCAGATTGGTTAATTGCGCTTCCAGACTTGGTTGAGTTTTGTCGATAAAACGCAAACCCAGCTCACCCAATTGCTTAGCGTTATTCAGCGAACAATGCTTTAATATGCCTTCACGTGCTTCGAAAGTTAAATTCAAGCCCTCAAAGCTGGCATAGCGTTCTTCCAACACATCAACGACCCGCAGACTTTGGAGATTATGTTCAAATCCACCGTAATCCTTCATACAAGCATTTAATGCATCCTGACCGGCATGGCCAAATGGCGTGTGACCAAGATCATGCGCCAAAGAAATCGCTTCGACCAGGTCTTCATTCAAACTTAAATTACGCGCAATTGAACGGGCGATTTGGGCGACTTCGATGCTATGTGTTAAACGGGTGCGGAACAGGTCGCCTTCGTGATTGACAAAGACTTGAGTCTTATATTCAAGCCGTCGAAATGCGGTGCTGTGAATAATACGATCACGATCCCGTTGAAATTCGGAGCGTGAATTTGGCGCTGGCTCCGAAAATCGCCGCCCCTTAGATTGCGCTGATTGTGCGGCATAAGGAGCAAGCTGATGATCGGAAAACATGATTTTTATCTCTTTTTGGAGGTAGGTTCTACCGAATAAATCGATTGAATACGCTATTGAATGCAGGCTCGTAATGTCGCCAGCAGCATGTCTTTTGGCACCTCGGTAATCACACTGGTTCCTAGAGGTTTTAACAAAATGAATTTGATTTGACCGCCTTCATTTTTCTTATCAACTTCCATTAGCTCCGACCAAGTCTGTTCACCCAAATCTGGTGCCGTCGTCGGCAATCCTGCGGCTTCAACCAATTGCACAATGCGCGTCTTGGTTACAAAATCAATATAGCCCAATCGATACGATAAATCAGCAGCCATGACCATACCGCATCCAACGGCTTCACCATGCAGCCAATTTCCATAACCCAGGCCAGATTCAATTGCGTGACCAAATGTATGACCAAAATTCAAAATCGCGCGTAATCCACCTTCGCGCTCATCTTGCTTAACTACATTGGCTTTGATTTCACAGGAGCGCAACACTGCATACGACAAAGCATCCATATCTTTGGCACGCAATTTTTCAATATTATTTTCTATCCAGGTAAAAAAACCTGAATCGATAATAGCGCCATGCTTAATGACTTCAGCCAATCCTGCGGACAATTCGCGATCAGGTAAAGTATTCAAAGTACTGATATCTGCAATTACCGCTTGGGGTTGATAGAACGCGCCTATCATATTCTTGCCCAATGGATGATTTATCCCTGTCTTACCGCCGACAGAGGAATCCACTTGAGCTAGTAGCGTTGTAGGAATTTGCACGAAAGGAATTCCACGCATATAGGCTGATGCTGCAAAACCAGTCATATCGCCAATAACACCGCCACCTAAGGCAAGCAGAGTAGTTTTGCGATCGCATTTTTTCGCTAGCAAAGCATCAAAAACCTGCATCAGGCTTTCCCAATTTTTATACTCTTCACCATCGGGCAAAACAATTGCTTCCACTTGCTTACCCAATTGAAGCAATTGCTGCGTCAATGACTCTAGATACAAAGGAGCGACGACTGTATTGGTCACAATCACCACACGCTGCCCTTTAACCCGGCTCTGTAATAAAGTTGAATTCGACAATAAACCTTCACCTATCGTGATCGGATAAGCACGCTCTCCTAAATCGACTTGTAGCGTTCGCGCCTGATGTATTTCCTGTTCCATAATCACTTTGGTTTGATTTACTGCAGATAAAGTCTGGATGACTTGCGTCGCCGTTTGCATGGTGGGTTTGGTTGAAGCGGGTAACTTCTCTACGATGGTTTGCACTAAGGTCTGCAACTGAGGTTGTCCTGTCTCAATGACGACATGCGCTACTTCGCGATAAAGAGGGTCGCGCTGTGTTTCCAGCTCTTCTAATTTCTTACGTGGATCAGCGGTACGCAATAAGGGACGTTTCTTATCATGCCGCGTACGATGCAGAATATTGCTGATGCTGGCTTTCAGATAGATTACCGTACCATGCTCGTGAAGCAAATGTCGGCTTTGAGGATTGAGCACAGCACCACCGCCAGTAGCGAGGACTATGTCTTTTTGCTGACAGAGATCGCGAATCACATCGGCCTCACGCTGACGAAAACTCGCTTCTCCTTCAATTTCGAAAATCACCGAAATAGCGACGCCGGTACGCGCCTCTATTTCGTGATCAGAATCAACAAATCGCTTATTCAGCTTTTTCGCGAGGGCTCTGCCAACAGTTGTCTTGCCAGAGCCCATCAAGCCTACTAAAAAAATATTACTTGTCACTCGATTTACTTTAAAAGAACACTGAGGTCATCCATTATAAACAACCTGCGCCTCCCTTAGCATTATCTTTAATTGACAGTTTCGATGTCGCTGAAGCGCCTTTACTATCGACAACTGAAATCGTGACATCATACAAACCACCGAGGATAACTGTACCGGATACGTCTTTTACCACGACACAACGATTTCCTTGTGACCCTAATCCTACGTTAAACGGAGTACCACCAATCACTTGAGCGACATTCCCAACTGGCAAGCTCGTATAGACTAAATCTGTCGTATATAGACGGTATGGGCCTGTACCGCCATAAATCATGAGATCAAGCACCGTATTGCTGTCCTCAGAGAACGACAAGGCAGATGGAGATATCCGTAACGTAGAAGGATTCGCATTGGCTGTAATTGTAATTTTTTTATTGACACCTTGAGAATCTAAAATATTCACCTCAGTTGCACCGACGTTCAACAAAGTCGCTGTGAACACCCCTCCTGCACCCAAGTTGGTCGGCGTCACCGTCGCAATACTCGGATTATTATTGGTGATAGTAAAGTTTGGTGTTCCACCAACTATTTTAAATGTCAATACATCACCCACCGCACCAGTAGCACTTCCAGGCAATACATCGAGTGCTGTAACGAGTATTGGAGTGACAGTGATCGAACGTGTTATGAGCTTACCTACAGCATCTTGAATTGATATCTGCAAATCCCCCGGAGAAATACCCGACACGCTAAAAGAATTGCCGCTCAAACTCGTCGTGAGCATCGCAGTATTACTACTTGTTACGGTATAGGGAGCAGAACCTCCAGAGATGACATAAGTAGCCGAAACACCTTGTCCAATTGTGATTTGGGCGGGCGCGGTCGTAAACAAATCAAGAACATTTCCACTGTTCACGGTCACGTTTATTACCACTGGTGTCCCCACGCTATCAGTCAAATTGATTTTCGAATTTCCAGCCACGACACCACCCAAAGTCAACGTAGTGCCATTCACACTCGCGGTGACAACGCTAGGATTGCTGCTAGTTACCGCATAAGGTGCTTTGCCTCCTCCGATGACGAAAGTTGGGCTTGCTCCTGGCGCGACTATAATATCCGATGCTGCCGTAGTGAAAAGAGGTATAGGAATCGCAGATCCTACAGTAACGTTAATTGTTACGCTTCCGGTCGTAGTATCACGAACGACAATTGTTGCCTTACCTGCGCCCACGCCTGTAATGACAATGTCGTTGCCCGAAATTACCGCCTGAGCAACGGCAGTATTACTACTACCAACTGTATAGACACCAGTTCCGCCCCCAACCTTAAAGGTATTTGCTCCTCCAACCTCAAGATTAATATCGGTAGCCGCAGTTGAGAACATCGCATCTACTGTTCCTACGATCACATCAATCTTAACTTCTTTGCCAGTAGAGTCTTTTACAGAAACAACCGCTTTACCACCGCTCTTACCGGTGATGACAAATTCTTTATTCGTATTCTGTCCGACTACAACAATATTATCATTACTACTAGAGACGGAATATACCTCACTACCGCCACCAATTTTATAGATTTGCGAACTGGCATTTACTGCGACAATTACACTCGTAGGCGCGGTGGTATAGAGATCAATACCGGATCCAACCGTGACGCTAATTGATTTTGTAGCACCCTTCGCATCAGTCACAATTAAATTACCTTTTCCAGCAGAATTACCAGTGATCTTAAATGAGGATCCAGTCAGAGTTACTGAAAACACCTGTGTATTGCTGCTTGCAACAGCATATGGCGAAGTTCCACCACCAATATTATATTGTGGCGATGTACTACCAACTCCGATTGTCAGATCTAAAGGTGATGTCACAAATAGATCTAAAGGTGAACCTACTGTGACATCGATTTTCTTGGACGCGCCTAATGAATCAGTTACAAAAAGTGAGGTTTTTCCTACAGCCACACCTGTTACTGTGAACGTGTTGTTCAGAATACTAATAGTCGCAATCTGTGCGTTAGATGTGGAAACAGAATAAACTAAACTACCGCCACCGATTACAAACGGTGACGTAGTAACTCCTACCCCAACGTTTATTTCAGATCCTGCATTCGTGAATAGGTCAGAGCCTGTGCTCACGGTAACGTCAATGCTCTTACTGCCACCGACACCGTCTGTAATCAATACAGTTGCCTTGCCAGTAATGCCACCAGTCAAGAAGAACTGAGCGCCAATCGACGTAACTGTCACTACCGCAGAATTACTACTTGCAACAGAATAAGGGGCTGCGCCACCACCAATGACGTAGGTCGCAGAGCTTACTCCGACACCAACAGTCAATGCACTAGGTGCAGTGGTGTATAACTGTAATCCGTTAACCACACTGACGTCTATAGTTCTAGCAGCGCCAAGAGAGTCAGAAATAGTGACTTTGACTACACCCAAATTCTCACCCTTCAACACGAATTGGTTTCCATTCTGAGCGACTGACACAATGCTACTATTACCTGAAGAAACACTGTAGACCTTGCTTCCGCCACCAATTGTATAGGTACTAGATGTTAAGCCTAATCCTACACTGACCGTGGTAGGAGCTGTGATATACAAATCAGATCCCGAACTTACATTCACGTTTAATGAAACTTTTTGACCAAATTTATCAATGATGGTGACAATCGCTTTACCTGATGATACCCCCGTCACTGAAAATTTATTCAAGGTATTGGAAACCGAGGCCACCAAACTATTACTTGTGGTTACTACATACGCTGGATCACCACCGCCAATTTCAAAGGTTGCCGAAGTTGATCCAATTCCAAGATCTAGAGTGGTTGGAGCAGTGACGAATAGCGCTTGATTTGAGCCAACTGTTAGGTTAATTCGCTTAATCGCTCCAACTACGTCGGTAATTACAATTGTTGTTGAACCTGGAGCAACACCAGTAATCACAAATTCACTGCCAATTTGGCTTACCGTCGCTATTTGCTGGTTACTTGAAATTACGGAGTAGGCTTGCGCGCCGCCACCAGCTCTAAAGCTTTGTGTTGGCACACCAACTCCAATTGTTAAGGTATCTGGTGCGGTGGTAAACAAGGGTTGACTTGAGCCCACCGTTACCGACACTACTTTTCTGGCACCGGACGAATCGGTAATTGTGACAGTACTTGCCCCTGGAGCGACACCAGAAATAACGAATGTATTTCCCGATTTAATGACATTCGCAATCGCTAGGTTACTAGAAGCAACTGTATAGACTTGGGTACCGCCGCCAATCGCAAAACTTTGGGTGCTCGCGCCAACTCCAACAGTCAATGACTCGGGCGCCGTCGTGAACAAATCTGATCCAGAAGTAACATTGACATTCACTGAAATTTTTTGACCGAACTGATCACTGATGGTGATGACTGCCTTACCGGAAGATACCCCAGTAACTGTAAATTTATTGGTGCTGTTTGACACGGCTGCGACTGAACTATTACTTGAAGTCACAACATATCCTGGCTCACCGCCACCAATATCAAAAGTCGACGAGGTCGAACCAATTCCGATATCTAAAATCGTCGGAGCGGTACTAAATAGAGCCTGAGTGGATCCAACTGTTAATGTGATTCGTTTGATCGCTCCAACCACATCCGTAATTACGATCGTTGTTACGCCAGGCGCCACACCGGTGACCGCAAAATCACTTCCTGTCTGTTTTACAGTTGCGATTTGCTGATTACTTGAAATAACTGTATATGCTTGCGCACCACCGCCAACTCTAAAGTTCTGCGTAGTAGCCCCAACACCAACGTTCAAAGTCTCAGGCGCAGTGGTATAGAGAGGCTGAGTTGAGCCAACAGTTACAGCTACCACCTTACTTGCGCCAGCCGAATCAGTGATAGTAATAGTGCTAGTTCCAGCAGATACACCTGAAACTACAAATGTATTACCAGTTTGTTTAACCGTGGCGACTTCTGAATTACTTGAAGTAACTGTATAAACTTGCGTTCCACCGCCAATTGTAAAACTCTGTGTGCTTGAGCCGATTGCAACTGTTAAGGACGCAGGTGCGTTGATAAACAAAGCGACCCCCGAACCGACGGCGACTTCAATTGATTTTTTCCCACCCGCATTATCAGCAGCACTAATCGTCGCATTACCTGCGGTCACGCCGACAACATAGAACTGCTTACCATTGGTTATTACTTTAGCAATATCTGGATTACTACTTGTCACGGTATAAATACCACTACCACCACCAAAATCAAAAGTAGAAGACACGCCACCGGCCGAAATTGTAATTTTGTCTGGAGCATTCACAAAGAAGTCAAATCCTGTGCCAACTGTGACGTCAATCAGTACCTTTGCTCCGGCTGAATCTGTTACTGTAACAGTAGATCTTCCTGACGCACTGCCTGTAATAGTCAATGTCTTTCCGTTAACACTAACCGAAGCAGCACCGGAACTTGAAGTCGCTGAATAATTCACTACACCGCCGCCGATGGTATAGGTCTGCGAAGCACCTGGTAATACGGTTATCCTTTCCGCCGCATTTGTATACAACGCAACCCCACTCGTATTTCCAGGGGATCCGCCGCCACCGCCGCAAGCTGACAGCAAAGTGAGCATAATCATTGCTAAAAAAGCGCGAATTAACTTCGTCATGTAACACCTATTTAATATAAATTAATACAGAAATTTCTGTACCAGAATCAAAACTTTCACTAGAAACGCTTGCTACAACATTTATTGATTTGCGAACGTTCCTGTCATTTGCACTTTTGGCGTAATAAAAATGAGTAATTCAGTTTTATTATTTGTCTTACCCGTTGACTTAAATAAATTCCCGAACAATGGAATATCGCCGAGGAAAGGAACTTTCGTGACATCCGCACGTTCCTCCTGCGTATAAATCCCACCCAACACTACGGTTCCCCCATTTTCAACAAGGACATTAGTCTTCACTTGTTTGGTATTGATAACCGGTCCGCCACGTGTTTCTTCGCCTCGACTGTCTTTGTGCACATCGACCGCCAAAATGATGGTTCCATCTGGTGTAATTTGAGGAGTGACGTCCAAACTCAACGTCGCCTTTCTAAAGAAGATCGCAGTTGCGCCACTAATGGTCGCGACTTGATATGGAATTTCTTGCCCTTGCTCAATATGAGCAGGCGTTTGATCCGCGGTCACAACCCGAGGGCTGGAAATGATTTTTCCATCCCCGTCAGCCTCTAATGCCGACAATTCCAGATTCAAGAATCGGTTCGCAGCAGCTGAAAACAAACTAACAGCTAAACTACCTGCATCCAGACCACCAATTCCCGCAGCAGGCAAATTCACAAATTGGGTATTTGGCAAATAGCTCTTGTCTGTAATTTTTGCCTGTCCAGTCTGTTCACCAACCCCTAGATAATTGCCTGTTAAAGCTGCACGTTGATTTCCAGATACTTGGAATCCAGTATCGCCACCTTTGATCCCACGCAAATCAGCAAATCCCAACTTGGCTCCAAGATTACGGCTAAATTTATTATCAGCTTCCACAATCCGCGCTTCTATCACCACCTGCTTGGTTGCTATGTCCGTTTTTTGAATTAACTTACGAACCTCTTCGATTTTCGAAGAAATATCTGTGATAAACAATTGATTTGTCCTTGGCTCAATCATCACGCTACCACGCTTAGACAATATGCGATTTGTAGTAGTACCCTCAATACCGAATAGCTTCTGAAACGCTTCAGCTTTTTGATATTTCAACTGAAATGACTCTGTTTTTAGCGGCTCAAGGTCGGCAATTGCTGCTTTCTGCTCCAATTCTAATTTCTCTTTCGTAAGCAATTCATCTTTAGGGCCAATCAAAATAACGTTCCCATTCTTACGCATATCAAGTCCTTTGATTTGCATAACAATGTCTAATGCCTGATCCCAAGGGGTGTCAATTAATCGAATTGTAATGTTCCCGTTGACCGAATCACTAGCAATAATATTGACCCCACCTTGTTCTGCCAATATTTGCAAAACAGCGCGTACATCTACGTCTTGAAAATTCATACCAAAACGATCACCTTTGTAGCCCTGGGTTCCTTGCGTCAATTTATTCGGGTCTTCTTTGATGGGCTTCACCTCAATCACTAGCTGGCTATCACTTTGGTAAATACTATGTTCCCACAATCCTTTAGGCTCGATCACCATACGAACGTTATCACCTTGTCTCGTAGTGGAGACTTTTTGAATTGGCGAGCCATAGTCTGCGACATCAAGAGTTCGCTTCAAAATATCTGGCAAACCAACTTTCATAAAATCAACAACAATCGTTTGCCCTTGCAAATGTGCGTCAATCGCTATTTGATTGCTTGGCAGATCAACTACTACGCGACCATCGCCGGCTACACCACGACGAAAATCAATATCTCGAATAAACTGCTTAGCTGATTGAGCAATTTCTTTCTGACCAATGACGGGCAGTCCGCTCGCATTCACTGGCGTGGCAAGCCCGCCGGAACCATCAATTGTGACGATCAGTGAATTACCTTCGATAAAAGTTGCGTAATTCAATGACCTGTTCAAATTGAAAACCATACGAGCTCGTTCGGGTACCTCAATCAAATTCACACTACGGACTTCCCCCAAACCAATATCAACCGTGTTCTTTCCAATGCCATTACTGGTATTTGCAAAATCAAAAGCTATGCGGGCGGGATTCGTAATTGAAAAGGCGACAGGAGGCTTAGTTAATGGTGACTTGAAATTGATTTTGACGATAATGTTCGCACCCTGCTGATTCCCGGTGATGGACTCTATCGTATTGGCTGGTTGCACGGCAGTTTGAGCATGAGTAAATTGACTCAGGATAAGTAAACCAAGAAAAATATACTTCATACCAGCAACACTCCGTTTTCCTGCATTGATCAATCTATTCATTTTTTCGCCTCTTGCAATTCTAAGCTTGCTTTTCTTTCGGTCCATTCACCTGTAGCGTCTTGCACGATCTCTACTAAATCTATGCGAGTCTCGTTAATGCTGATTACCTTTCCAAAATTTTGCCCCACATAACCACCGACAACAACTGGAAATACCGCTTTGCCAATTTGCACTAGGCCTTGCAATGATTTGTGATTATCAAAGATCCCCACCATTTTCATATTTTCTAAAGCGTAACCTTCCAGAGCTTCTTTGGGGCGATCAAAATCAGGTTTCAAGCCATTACTATTAGCAGCCTTCAAGCGCGCAAAAACCACTAATAATTTACTGGGATCAAAAGGATCAATTAAACTTGCTCCGCTATAGGAGACTGGGACAAACACTTTTGGCTCAGCTACAGACGCAACTTTAACACTTGTTTCTTTCTTAACTTGCTCCATCCACGCTTTTAATTCTGTCAGGCCATTATCACCACAAGCACTCAAGGAAGTGACTAATAATATCAAACCAATTTGACTAAGAATTTTCATTTCTTGGCCTCTTTACTCTCTTTATTCTTCTTACGTTCAGCGGCTTGGGTTGCGATTTCTTCAGGATCTAAGTAACGATAAGTTTTTGCGACACCATCCATGATAATTCCTGGCTTTTTTGCGTCTTTACTCACTGTTAAGGTAAGGTTATTCAAAGTGACGATACGCGGCAAGCGGGCAATATCCGCGACAAATTGAGCCATATCGTGATAATTAGCAACCATTTGAATTTCAATTGGTAACTCAGCGTAATAATCCTTAATAGTAGCAGCGGCGGGTCTAAATATATCCATACTTAATCCACGCCCATTTGCCGCTGAGTTGATATCGTCCAACACGGCAGCATACTCAGCTGTACTTGGCAATTGTTTCTCCATACGTGAGACATATTGCAAGACCAATTTACGTTGTTCTTTCAACGCCTCCAAACTAATTGATTGCTGCACCTTCATCTTGTAAGTGTCTTTTAGTTTTTGCTCTTCCTGCTGACCCAAGTCAATCTCTTCTATTTGCGTACTCCAATAAAACCACCAACCAACAAACAGAACAAAAAAACACAACCCAATAGTTGCAAGTAATCTTGGCGCAAGCGGCCACAAACCAGGATGCAATCCATTTAAATCCTGAAATTGACTGGCAACCGAATCGAATTTTTCCTTAATATTTGACATATTCTTCTCTTCGTTAAGGCGATTTTGGTTTAGCTGAATTTTTTTTCGCTGAACCAGCTTCTGCCGCGCTCGCTGCAGCAGACTCTAACTCACGTGGACGGCGAATTCCCACATTTAGATCAAACTCAATCACCCGCTTTGCGTCACGCCCTTGCCCTAAGCCCACGGCTTTATTTTGAATAATTTCTGGCTTACTCATCCATTCAGAAGAACCCAACTCATTTACAAAAAGACCAACCACAGAATGGGATTGTGCGTAGCCTTTAATTGCGATTCGCTGGCCATCTTGCTTAATCAAAGTAAGGTATAAACCTTCAGGTGCCAGCTTTACCAACTCATTCATCATAAAGACGGGTTGATTCCTATCTCCTTGAAGATCTTCTACGGCTTGTTGGCGCGCCTTCAAAGCGTCAATTTCTTGCCTCAAGTTAGCAACTTCTTTGATCTTCTTATCCAACTCTTCATTTTCTAGTTTAATGAAAGCATTGCGCTCAGCTTGCGCGGAAAGTTGAGTCGAAAATACAAAACCAATCGCAATTACAATGACAGTGCCAAGCAACCCGGCAAACATCATCAATGAATAAAACTGATTTTTGAGTTCTTTACGTCTAGCTTCACGATGTGGAAGCAAGTTGATTTTTATCATTATCCGAACCTCCGCATCGCCAAACCACATGCGACCAAGTAGGAGGGTGCGTCATTTCGCAATGACTTCTCGTTGACGCTTGATCCCAAATCCATACCTTTGAAAGGACTAATCACGGAAGTTGATAGTTTGGTTCGCTCAGCAACAATATCGACTAAGCCTGGCAACATTGCGCAACCGCCTCCCAAGAAAATCTGATCTATGCGAGTGTATGGGGTAGAGGTGAAGAAAAATTGAATTGCTCGCGTGACTTCCAATGCGGCATTTTCCAAAAATGGTTCAAGCAGTTCCATTTCATAGCTATCGGGCAAATCACTTTGACGCTTCTTAGTTTCAGCTTCCTCGAAGGATAGTCCGTAATTTCGTACAATATCTTGCGTCAATTGATTCCCACCAAACTGCTGATCACGCTCATAGATCACTTCTCCATTGAGCAGGATAGAAATGTAAGTAACTTTTGAGCCGATTTGAAACAGTGCATAAATTTGATCTTGACCACCATTCGGCTGCTGCTCTATCAAGCGCTCTACCGCAGCCCGTGCCGCATATGATTCAATATCCATGACTTTGGCTTGCAAACCCGATGCCTGTGCGGCAGCAACCCTGTCCTCAATCTTTTCTTTGCGAGACGCGGCCAAGAGCACATCAACATCTTCGTCAGAATTGGCAGTTGGGCCAATCACGCAAAAATCGATACTGACCTCATCCATTGCAAAGGGAATATATTGACTTGCTTCGGATTCCACCTGAAATTCCAATGCCTGCTCGGTCAAGCTACCCGGGAGTATCATCTTTTTGGTAATCACAGAAGACGCCGGCATAGCCAGGGCGACATTTCTAGTTCCGGAACCGCTGCGTTTTAAAACACGCATGATCGCCTCTGAAACTTGCTCCAGGTTTTCAATATTACCGTCAACGACCGCGCCTTTTGGCAAAGGCTCAGATGCGCAACGCTCCAATTTAAAATCTTTTTCGCCGGAACGAGAGAGTTCTACCAGCTTGACGTCAGACGTGCTGATATCCAAGCCCACTAGGGGCGGATTCTTTTTTCCGAGCAATGATGCTAGATCTAAAGCCAAGGATATCCCCTCATATAAATAATTTTTTTCATGCCAAATGTATCAAAAATTCAGCTGGCGGGCGGCGATATTATTGCTCTACAAAAACAATGTATGCGATCTCAAAATCCATTTTTTCTTTTAAAAACCGCGATTTAGCTGACACTCATACTAGCTTACGTTAAATCCTAGCAATAAGGGGAGTGTAATGTAAAGCATTTTCAAGGCTAACTTGCGCTTTTGCGTTGTCAATTCTCCACTTAGGGCAAAAAAACGCCGAAATGCATTTTTTATAGTTGATTGGCGACAGTTATAATGCGCATCTGTATTCTATTTCTAGAAGTTGCCATGTCATCAACACCATCTATCGAAGCGCCCAACGATGCACCGAGCTCCACACCTAAGCCAAAAAGTGTGGCCTTAAGCATCTTCTTACAGATTTGCCTGGTTTTATTCGGTTTATTTCTGGCTGGCTTGCTGGTTCTAGTGTTTGCTATCACGATGGCTTATCCCAATTTACCAGAAATCGACGCAATTACCAGTTATCGTCCGAAAATGCCGATGCGCGTCTTCTCAGCCGACAATGTGCTGATTGCGGAATTTGGTGAGGAACGTAGAAATGTCGTCCATTTCGCAGAAATCCCCGAGGTCATGAAAAAAGCGGTGCTGGCCATCGAAGATGATCGTTTTTACGAACATGGTGGAGTTGATTACATAGGGATTACCCGCGCCGCTATCAACAATGTCACTAGTGGCAACAAACAAGGTGCATCGACGATCACGCAGCAAGTTGCAAGAAATTTCTTTTTATCCACCGAACAAACCGTCAAACGTAAAATTTATGAAATTTTATTGGCCTGGAAAATCGAACAGAACTTGACCAAGGATCAGATTCTGGAAGTGTATATGAATCAAATTTATCTGGGACAACGTGCTTACGGATTTTCATCAGCTGCCCAAATTTATTTTGGTAAGAACCTCAAAGAAGTCACCGTGGCCGAAGCGGCCATGTTGGCAGGCCTGCCCAAAGCGCCATCTGCCTACAACCCGGTCGCTAACCCAAAACGAGCGACAGTGCGTCAACAATACATTTTGCAACGCATGAAGCAACTAGGCTACATCACGGAAGCGCAATTTGAACAAGCTAAAGTCGAAAAACTACATATCAAAACTAATAGTGCAGAATTTGGTATTCATGCTGAGTATGTCGCCGAAATGGCGCGTCAGTTAGTCTACGAACAATTTAAAGAAGAAACCTACACACGTGGCTTTAATGTCTACACCACGATAACGAAAGAAGAGCAAGAAACTGCTTACGCATCTTTGCGCAAAGGTGTCCTCGATTACGAACGCCGTCATGGCTATCGCGGGCCAGAAGCCATCATCGAATTGCCCCGCAATAAAGAGGCAGCGGATGAGATGATAGAAAAAGAATTGGCAGACCATCCTGACAGTGGTGACATCTTAGCTGCCATGGTGACCGAAGCTAGTCCAAGCGCGGTGAAAGCAGTACTGTCCAATGGTGAAGAAATACAAATTACCGGTCCAGGATTAAGCTTTGGTGCAACTGGCTTAAAACCCAATGCGCCCGCTAATAAACGGATTCAACGCGGTGCTGTGATCCGTGTGATTCTTGATGGCAAGAACTGGTCGATTATTCAAATGCCAGAAGTACAATCGGCATTTGTCGCTGCAGATACCCAAGACGGTGCGATTCGCGCCCTCGTAGGTGGTTTTGACTATAACCTCAATAAATTTAACCACGTGACCCAAGCTTGGCGTCAACCTGGTTCTAGCTTCAAGCCCTTTATCTATTCATCATCACTGGAAAAAGGTTTGTCGCCTCTCACCATCATCAATGATGCACCTATCAGTTTTGATGCTGGTCAAACGGGCGGACAAGCATGGGAACCCAAAAATTACGACGGCAAATATGAAGGCCCAATGTCAATGCGTAAGGGTTTAACAAAATCAAAGAATATGATTTCTATTCGTATCCTGCAAAAGGTGGGCGCGAAATACGGACAAGAATATACGAGTCGATTTGGTTTCTTGCCTGAGAAAAATCCTCCCTACTTAACTTTAGCACTAGGCGCCGGTGCGGTGACGCCATTGCAAATGGCAGGTGCTTACGCCGTGTTCGCGAATGGCGGCTATAAAATTAATCCGTACTTGATCGCCAAAATTACCGATGCCAATGGCAAAATCATTTCGCAGGCAAAACCAGATACCGCAGAAGATGAAGCGAATCGCGTGATTGATGAACGCAACGCCTTCCTAATGGATAGTATGCTGCGCGACGTAGTACGCTTCGGTACCGCAACTAAAGCGCTAGTACTGAAACGTCCGGATATCGCAGGCAAGACTGGTACTACGAACGATTCTATCGATGCGTGGTTTGCTGGTTATCAAGCAAAGATCGTTGGTGTGGCATGGATAGGTTACGACCAACCACGTAATCTTGGCAATCGCGAAACAGGTGGTGGGCTCGCCTTACCAATCTGGATAGGTTATATGCAACGCGCCTTGCGCGATATTCCGATTATGGAACGCCCGATTCCGAACGGCATTATTCAAGCAGAAGGTGATTACTTCTATGTCGAAAACCCACCAGGATCGGCATTGCGAAATCTTAATGCGGACGAAGTGATTATTGAATAGCGTAATATCGGCAAGTCACATAAATTACGTACAAAAAAATAGCGAGAAAATTTCTCGCTATTTTTTTGTGTCGCCGTTTAATTAGCTATCTACAATGAATGGTCTATGCCTTATTTTGAACCTCAGCTATGCTACGCAGCACGGCAAATAATTCAGAACTATCGCGGGTATTACGCCAGAACTCACCGTCATGCTTATAGTGAAATCCGCCGGAACGCGCGGCCACCCACATCTCCTGCATAGGCGCCTGGCTATTGACGATAATCTTTGAGCCGTTGTCGACAAACTCAATTTCCAGCACATTGCCACTGCGTTTGGTATCGACATCCCAGACATCATTTTCAAATGCCTGCTCAAACATATCTTGCACCTGCTGCAAGCAGCTATCGGCCATTACTAAAAATTCTGATTCCGTCATGTTACACTCCCGCTTGGATTGATATTCTCTGCACATGCAACATTCTATACGGGTTCTTAGATTTTGAATAAACGCACTCACATCTCCCTGCTCTCGTCAGGGCTAATTTTATCTAGCACGTTGTTGCTCAGCGCCTGTGGTCAAAAAGGTCCTTTGTACCTGCCTGAGAAAAAACCCGTAAGTCCTGCCGCTACTACTGCACCAACTGCACCAACACCACCAGCTTCCGTGGAAAAGACGCAGCAACCGTAGAACCAAGATTATGTTAAGCGCGCTTAGATTGCAGTCGCCAATACAAGCGCAAACCCAACAAAGTGCTTACTAGCGCAGCGAACAATAGCGGTTGCAGCAATAAATTCTTGCCGGCCTTCATCCAGAAATAATGCAACACACCGAGTGGCACGATCAGATAAATCAGTCTATGTAATAACTGCCATTGCTTACCTCCTAAGCGCCGTATCATCGCGTTATTGCTAGTAATCGCCAATGGCAGCAAAAGCACAAACGTAATGAAACCAATGGTAATAAAAGGCCGCTTGACGATATCGCGCCACATATCGCCGATATCAAAAAAATGATCAAACCACAAAAACGTCAGAAAGTGCAAAAACGCGTAAAAGAAGCTATATAAGCCCAGCATGCGACGTAAGCGTATTAACCAATGCCAGCCGAGCAATTTTCTCAACGGCGTTACTGCCAGCGTGATGCAGAGAAAATACAAGGTCCAGTCACCGGTATTACGTGTAATAAATTCCAGTGGATTAGCACCTAAATTGTCTTGATAAACGGCATACGCCAAACGCAAGAATGGCAAGGCGGCAAGCACAAAAAGAAAGAGCTTCAGTAGTTGCAATTGACGATTGCTCAATGACTTCATGGTCAACCTCAATAGTTTTTTCTTAAATCCATACCGCTGTATAAACTAGCTACTTCGCTATAGCCATTAAACATCAGCGTCTTACGCTTGCGACTCAAAAATCCATCTTCACCGATACGTCGTTCGGATGCTTGCGACCAACGCGGATGATCGACTTCTGGATTCACATTCGAATAGAAACCATATTCATCGGGTGCAGATAAATTCCATGAGGTACGCGGCTGATCTTTGGTCAGGCGAATTTTGACGATCGATTTTGCCGATTTGAATCCGTACTTCCATGGCACGACCAAGCGCACTGGCGCTCCGTTTTGATTCGGCAGCACTTCGCCGTACATGCCGAGCGCCATCAAGCTTAGCGGATGCATAGCCTCATCCATACGCAAACCTTCGGTATATGGCCATTGCAATACGCGACTACTCACACCCGGCATCTGACGCTTATCCGCCAGTGAGATGAACTCTACATAGCGCGCATTGCTGGTTGGTTCCACTTTTTTCAATAAATTCGACAGGGAATATCCTATCCACGGGATCACCATCGACCAGCCTTCGACACAGCGCAGTCGGTACACACGCTCTTCCAACGGCGCCAGTTTCAGCAAGCTATCGAGATCGAGAGTAATCGATTTCTTCACTTCACCTTCTATCGTGATCGTCCATGGACGAGTTTTCAGGCTACCGGCGGTTTCCGCAGGATCTGCTTTGTCAGTGCCGAATTCGTAAAAATTGTTATAGCTAGTCGCATCTTTGTAGGCGGTTTTTTTATCCATGACGACAAAGGCAGGATTAGCCATCGCTGCCAGCTTTTGCGCTCCAGCGCTTTGAGCAAACACCTCGCGACTTGCCATTTCCACCAAAGAAGCGCTGGCAATCGACCCCACTGCCAACTGGCGCATAAAATCGCGGCGCGACTCAAATATCTCACGCGGCGTAATTTCTGCCGCGCTCGGTGGATGGTCACCATATTGTTGAAACGGATTGCGCATAATCATTCCTCTTTATTTTCTCGATTTCTCGATTTCTCAATTGCTCGCCTACTAGTAAATTCGAGCATGGCTTTGTTAGGGCGCTAACTACGCTTGACTTGATCTGCAAAGATCATCTAAGTGTCTCATAAGTCGGAGATTAGGTTTGAACCTTACAAGAAATCAAAAGTTTCCTTCAACATCATAAAAAAACCCCAATAGCTGGTGACCAACTATTGGGGTTCAGATCATCGACCATGAAAGTCGATGCCGTTTTTCTCAACGAAGCAATTGAATTACAGTGCGCCGTATGAATGCAAACCAGACAAGAACATATTCACGCCGAGGAAAGCAAAAGTCGTCACCAGCAAGCCGATTACTGCCCACCACGCCGCAACCTGACCGCGCAATCCTTTCATCAAACGCATGTGTAGCCATGCGGCATAATTTAACCAGACGATCAAGGCCCAGGTTTCTTTCGGATCCCATGACCAATAGCCGCCCCATGCCTCAGCCGCCCATAAAGCCCCCAGAATCGTGGCAATCGTGAAGAATGCGAAGCCGACGGCAATCGCCTTATACATGACGTCGTCCAGCACTTCCAAACTCGGCAAGCGATCTTGCAACATCCCTTTTGATTTAAACAGGTACGCCACACCGACCATCGCCGCTAAAGAAAACGTGCCGTAACCAATAAAGTTTGCCGGTACGTGTATCTTCATCCACCAACTCTGCAAGGCTGGTACCAAAGGCTGAATATCGGCTGCATCACGACTCACGGTGTACCACAACAAAAATCCCACTGCAGCAGAAATGACCAGCAAAACAAAAGCGCCCAACTGACGTGTGCCATAACTTTGCTCGTAATACAGATAGAACAAAGCTGTAATCATCGAGAACAAAATGAATACTTCGTACAAATTGGAAACAGGAATATGACCAACATCGGCACCTATCAAATACGATTCATACCAGCGCACTAATAAACCGGTAAAGCCCATGATCACCGCCGCCCAGCATAAACCGGAACCAACTGACGCACCAAAATCAGAACGCGCAATTAAACCGCCCCAGTAGAACAAAGTCGACAACACGAAGAAAGTGCTCATCCACAAAATCGCCGACTGGCTCGACAATAAATATTTCAAGAAGAACTTCTTATTCGCCAAATCTAAAGAGCCTGCGTATTGCGAGATCGCAAATAAAGATAAAACTGCCAACACGATCATCAAAGCACGCACCGGCTTCCAATTCCACCCCAATACAGCGAAGGTTGGCGCGCTTAAGAGCAAAATCGCCTCTTCATAAATGTCCATATGCGCACCATACATCTTGAAGGCATATAGGGCACCCGCACTCAACATGAGCGCATATAGCCAATCAAAAGCGCCTAAACGCTTCCAATAACTTTGATAGGTCAGACTAGTTTCCATACATATCCTGTGTGAATAATTTTTAATACTTTATACACCAATCGCGAGTTGCTTCAGATTGAGGAGTCAACTGATTTGCCCGGCGTCGAATCCGTCGCTGTCGCTTGCGGTCTCAACTGCAGCTTCAGTTGCAGCTTCAGTTGCTCGAACTCTTTCTCAAAATCGAGCGTCTTGCGCTGTGAACTCAATGCCATCAAAACCTGACTTCCAGCGTCATCTTGCTTAATCCATAACCATAAACGACGTTCGCGAATGTAGAACATAGCGAACACCCCGATCACGAGGAACAAACAGCCAAGATACACCACATTCTGTCCCGGTGCCCGCGTTACCTGGAACACCGAAGCTTTGATCTCTTCAAAGCCTGTCATTTGCAAATAAACAGGCGCACCGTAGAAAAATGCATCCGACAGCGCTGAAGTAGCTTGCTGCAAGAATAGTGCCCGCTTTTCGGTCAACTCCAACACAGGCAAACCATCTTTCACGCGTGCCAATTGCCACAGGTCCCACATGCTGCCATTCAAAATTTTCATGAATATTTCGGCGGTTCTGGATTGTTCAGCTTCGGGAATTTTTTTTAAGAACCCGTTAATTGCACTAAGCCCAACTAACTTATCTTCACCTTCCCCTGCAAAAATCGCTAAACCTTTCTTAGCAGAAGTGGCTAACTGTGTTTGCATTGCTGCCGCACTGGTGGCAGGCAAAGCGCGTTTCGCGTAGGCCTCTGCCGCGCGTTCACGTAATTCAGGATTGGCTAAAGCGGCACGCAAACGCATCCATTCATCTAACTTATCGTTTTCGTCTGCAGGAATTCTCAAATAACGGAATTGCTCATTCGGAGAGTCTCGCGCACCTGCCAAAAATACCCAATTACCTTCTAACAAAATTGGCTGCATGTAGTTATTGAATTCACGTGCCTGCCCTGTTTTATCCCGCAATTTATATTGCATACTTGGGCCTACATTTTTCAGATCTTTATTATTCGCGTTTTTGGCGGCGGAACCTGAATGTTTATCCAAATCTGCAGTCAGTTGCTGTGTAAAATTTTTATCTGGATTCACTGCACGTAAATCTTGTCCATCACGTGCCAAATTTTCCACGTTAAATGGCCGGAATGCAGTCCACTCTATCGTGTATTCGCCACGGCCACTGGTCTGCTCCAAGGTCAAAGGGTTTGATCCGCCCATTTTGGCATCAATCGGAAACTGGTGCGCATTCGCACCCGCCATCGCATGTGCTTTAATTTGTAATTTACTGCCGCCGTCATCAAAACTAGACTGGAAAACCGCATAGCCTTTGTACAGCAGAGGATGATTGACTTTCACCGTTGCAGGGAAACTCTTGCCAGTTTCGTGATCCTTGATCACTACATCGCTGGCAAATAATTTAGGCATGCCTGTCGAATAGAAATCGATGTTGAATTTTTTCAGCTCTATCGTGAATGGTAAGTCTTGCAATAACACGCCTTTGGTTTGTGGAATCACCGCGGTGTTCCCACTCATGCCTTCAGGGATAGCAATATTGCCGCGAAAGGTTGGGTTCGCTAAGGACAGCTTGTGTTTTTCAGGTATTTGCGAAATCAATACGCCACTGCCTTCAAATGGCACTTTGCCACCGAACCAGGTCTGGAAACGTATCGCCAAGTCAGAATCCAGCAAACCGCCAATACAAATCACTACGATCGCGGCATGCGCAAAAATATAGCCCCATTTATTGCCAGCACCTTGTTTCGCAGCGATCAACGTTGCATTATCTTTTTGTACAATTTTGAATTGATAGCCTAGCCGCTTGATTTGCGAGCTCAGTTGAGTCGTCAAGAGCTCCTTGTTCGATTCGCTACTCCACTCCGCTTTATGATGAAAATTACGCAAAGATTGTTCACGTACGTTTTCACGCCAACTCCGCATATCTTTCAACATTTTGGGTGCATTGCGAATCAGACACAAACTGGTGGATAGCACCAAGAAACCCATAATCGTCAAGAACCACCAGGCCGAATACAGTGAATATAAGCTCAGATGTTGAAACACTTCAAACCAAAATGGCCCCAATTGATTCACATAATTGGGCAAGGGTTCATTTTGCTTCAGTACTGTCCCGATGATCGACGAGATCGCGATAATCGTGAGTAAGCTGATCGCAAAACGCATAGACGATAGCAACTCAACTGTGTGCGCCAACCACAGACGTTGCGTCTTAATTTCCAGACCAGAAGTATTGGTTTCGAGTTCCATACATTTCCAAAAGCAAAAAGGGGATGGCATTTGCCACCCCCTCCGTTAATCATGTTGCTTGTATTGAATGATGTGCTTATTTCAAACCAGCGACATAATCAGCAACTGCTTTAATTTCTTCATCCGACATACGTTTAGCAATTGTTACCATTTGTGGACTGTTCTTACGCGCACCTGTGCGGAAGTTAGTCAATTGCGCAATCGTGTAATCCTGATGTTGACCAGCAATACGTGGGAATTGCGCAGGAATACCAGCACCGTTCGGGCTATGGCAACCAGCACATGCAGCAACATTTTTCTCTGCGATACCAGCGCGGTAGATCGTTTCACCCAATTTCACAATATCTTTATTTTTTGCTGCGCCAGCTTTTGGTTTCTGTACAGCCAAGAAAGCTGCAACATTTTTCATATCGTCTGCAGTCATCAACTTAGAAAAAGTTGTCATCACCGCGTTATTACGTGCTGGGCCAGTGAAATCTGTCAATTGCTTGACGATGTAAGCTTCGTGCTGACCGGATAATTTTGGATTCACACTAATAGTCGAATTACCAGCAGCACCATGACAGGATACGCAAGCAACGATACTGCGCGCTGCATCACCGTTGGTGTACAAGGCTTCACCTTTAGCCGCATCAGCTTTTGCTGGTTTGGCTGCATGTTCGTTTGCAGAAGCAACAGAAACGAGTGAAGATGCCGCTAAGGCAAGAATGCTGAGAGACTTGGAAAAGGATAAAAATGCACGATTCATTCAAACACCTTGAGACTAAAAATTGGAAATCGATTCTATTGACATGCCAGAAAAGCAAAAAGCGTACGGAACCTGCAATGAAGTCATGAAGCCCACGTAGCTAACCCCTTATTGTACAATAGCTTTAGTGGAAATGTTGAGCTATTCCAAGTCAATTGACGTAAGGAAACCTCATATTTCGGGCTAAAACCGCTCGTTTTACCCCTATTTTTTGCATTTTTTTGCACCATCCCTTTTAGATTGGCCCCCATTTATGTCTATCCTTTGGCAAGCGCGCTTCTTTACCACTGTCAATCACCTGCGCGATCTCCCGACTTTGCCCGTGCCAGAAGTGGCCTTTGCGGGTCGTTCAAATGCGGGCAAATCGACCGCAATCAATATCCTCTGCAATCAGAAAAAACTGTGCTTTGCATCCAAAACACCGGGGCGCACTCAGCACATTAACTTTTTCTCAATTGGTGGTGCGCATGTAGGACAACATCGTAAAGATGAAACGCGTCAAGATGAGATTCGTGCCTTGCTAGTAGATTTGCCAGGATATGGTTACGCCGAAGTTCCGGGTGCTGCCAAAAACCATTGGAACGTCTTACTCGGCAACTATGTACAAACGCGCGATCAATTGGCCGCTTTGATTTTGATCATGGATTCACGTCGTCCATTCACGGATCTGGACAAACAAATGCTAGAGTGGTTCGCTCCAACGGGACGTCCTATTCATTGTTTGTTGACTAAGGCTGATAAATTAAATCGAAATGATGCAACCAATGCATTACGTCTGGCACAAAATATTTTGGCAAGTTACGTTGATGCGAATGGCACGCCCTATCCATTTACTGCACAATTATTTTCAGCGTTGAATCGTACCGGGATTGAAGAAGCAGATGCCAAAATTCGTGAATTGACTGGCTTAGATGTATTGCCAACAGTAGCCGCATTAGACGACAGTGAGGATGCTGGCGCTCCGCAATAAAAAAAACCCCAGTACTTTGCGGTACTGGGGAAAAAATACGCCAATCGAATGGGAACAAGTGGCGCCCGCTTAGGGAGGACCAGCGGTAAGCGTAATGCCTAATCCTAAGAGCCAAATTCGTAAGAAAAGTTTCATTAACCTCGAGAATTTTTTTATTTCATATGTCCACTACACTTTCCGCCCAATTTCCGCACTTGCGTATGCGTCGCATGCGCCGTGATACTTTTTCTCGCAACCTGATGCGTGAAAATCATGTGACTGCCTCCGATTTAATTTACCCGGTCTTCTTGGTCGATGGTAATAATAGAGTGGAAACAATTGCCTCTATGCCTGGTGTAGAACGCATGAGTTTAGATAAGTTATTAGAGGTTGCGGATGACTGCGTCGCCTTAGGTATTCCAGTGCTAGCCTTATTTCCCTCCATTGATAATCACTTAAAAACGGATGATGGTGTAGAAGCGACCAATCCCGATGGCTTAATTCCGCGCGCGATTCGTGCTCTCAAAGCGCGTTGCCCAGAGCTTGGCATTTTGACCGATATCGCTTTAGATCCATACACCAGTCACGGTCAAGATGGTTTGATCAATGAGGATGGTTATGTGCTCAATGATGAAACTACAGAAATGTTGGTCAGACAAGCGCTTACACATGCCGCAGCCGGAGCCGACATCGTTGCGCCCAGCGATATGATGGATGGCAGAATTGGCGCAATCCGTAGCGCCTTAGAAGAGCAAGGATTTATCTATACCCGCATCATGGCTTACTCGGCAAAATATGCGTCTGCATTTTATGGCCCGTTCCGCGATGCGGTTGGTTCAGCCGGCAATCTCGGTAAAAGCAATAAAGCAAATTACCAAATGGATCCAGCCAATAGCGATGAAGCCCTGCGTGAAGTTGCTTTAGATTTAGCCGAAGGTGCGGACATGGTGATGGTGAAACCTGGCATGCCTTACCTCGACATCGTGCGTCGTGTGAAAGATGAATTCAAAGTACCGACCTTCGCTTATCAAGTTAGTGGCGAATATGCGATGATCAAAGCCGCTGCGCAAAATGGCTGGCTCGATCATGACAAAACAATGATGGAAGCGATACTCGCATTTAAGCGTGCGGGAGCCGATGGAATATTGACTTACTTCGCCCGCGACATTGCACGTTTGCTAAAATGAATAAGCGCAAGTCGACCCAAATCAACATAAATCAGATCAAACCAATGGAATGGCTTAGTTTGTAAAACATGGATATTTTCTTCATCAGCGAATCACAGGTCACACTCAATGCACTAGCCGATACCAAGGACCACGGTCTGATTGGCGACGGCGAAAACGATCAGCTTGATGAAGCACCAGGTTTTCGATGGATAGATTGTACGCACGACGAAGTTGCTTGTGATACCGATGTCTGGCGCGATCAGATTGAAAACCTAACGGGTATCCGCGTTTACGATTTACATGTAAAAGACATCTGCAACCTAAGCCATCCATCCTACTTTGATGCCACCCAAGATTACGAGCTAGTCGTCTTTCAAAAGTTAGCCTTAAATGGTGAAGCGAATACTACGGTCGAAGTAAATAAAAAGAAAATCCCAGCAGCCTTGCATCGTTTGCAAACGCAGCCTGTTTCTTTTCTTTTGCTAGGCAATACGCTAGTCACAATTCGCGCCACACAAAGTCGCACCATAGAAGGCATGCGCACACGCCTACTCAATTACAAGCCCAAAGATGGCAATAACCTGAGCAGTCGCTTGCCAGCATCACCCGAAGATCTAATGCTGCGTTTATTAAACTTGATGGTGGATCAGTATCTCGATTTGCGTCAGCCTTTGACCAATCAATTGGATCGTTGGCAGCATGCATTACTTGATCCACGCAAGCCATTTAATAACTGGGTTGCCCTACTCGATTCCCGCGTTGAATTACGCAAGCTCGAACATCTGTGTGAAGAACAATACGACGCGATACAAGAATTACGCGATCATTTTGTGGATACTTATGATGCCAAAGGTGGCGAGCTTAGCCGCGCCAAAGATTTGTTATTAGTGCGCACAAATGACGTGATGGAACATATTAATCGTGTCTTAAATCATACGCGCAGATTAGAAGCATCATTGGAATCTTCCGTGCAAATTCATTTCGCGGCAGTCGCGCATAAGACCAGTGAAATCATGCGACTCTTGACCGTGATTACCGCGCTGTTTATGCCTTTGACTTTAATCACCGGCATCTTTGGTATGAACTTTACTAAGATGCCTTGGATTAATGAAGAAACTGGTTTTAAATGGACTATAGGCTTAATGGGTCTGTCGGTATTATTGTTTCTCGTTGCGATCGGACTACAAAGCTTTATCAGAAATCGCGGACAACGCTCCGACAGTTGATCGTTTAAGCGCATATCAATCCTACACAAATCTACAGGCATGCATACACATAGCTTTCTCTGGCACGACTATGAAACCTTTGGTTCTCAGGCCAGACGGGATCGACCTGCGCAATTTGCCGCGATACGTACCGATGCAGATTTGAATGAAATCGGCGAACCTATCAATATTTTTTGTAAGCCTGCGAATGATTTTTTACCTGACCCGCAGTCTTGCTTAATCACACACATCACGCCGCAACAATGTCTGGAGCAAGGCTTACCAGAACATGAATTTGCAGCGCAGATAGAACGCGCATTGGCGGCCACGGGCACCATAGGCGTGGGCTATAACACGATACGTTTTGACGATGAGATTACGCGCTTTATGTTTTGGCGCAACTTGATCGATCCGTATGCGCGTGAATGGCAAAATCAATGTGGTCGCTGGGATATTATGGACATAGTGCGTACCACTTACGCGTTGCGGCCAGAAGGCATCAATTGGCCTGTAAACGACGAGGGAAAACCTAGCTTTAGGCTCGAACATTTAACGGCAGCAAATGGCATTTCTCATACTGCTGCACATGATGCCTTATCTGACGTACGCGCTACAGTCGCTTTAGCAAAACTAATCAAAGATAAGCAACCCAAGCTGTTTGATTTTTGTTTCGCATTACATAAGAAAGACAGAGTTGCTACTGAGATCGGCTTGCCCTTACTGGGCAAACCATTTCTACACATCTCTGGCATGTTCAGCACAGAGCGCGGCTGTCTTGCAGTGATGTGGCCTTTAGCCATACATCCGACCAATAAAAATGAAGTGATCGCCTGGGATTTGCAATTTGATCCTAGCGAATTACAGCATTTGGATGTCGCCACGATACAGCAACGCATGTTCAGTAAAACGGCGGATTTACCTGAGGGTGTATCGCGCTTGCCGGTGAAGAGCATACATCTGAACAAATCGCCTATCGTGATTGGCAATCTGAAAACGCTCAGCAGTGAAATGGCGGCGCGTTGGAACATCGATATGCAGCAAATAATGGCACACGCTGAAGTCGCACAAAACATGCAGGCAACTCTCAGTCTGCAGCTATGGGAACAAGTCTATGCGCGCCCAGGCTTCGAGGCTGTCGATGTGGATGAAGATTTATATGGTGGATTTATCAGCGGTGCAGATAGAAAAATATTGAATGATTTACGTCAAATGAATCCACAACAATTGGCAAACGCGCATCCGCATTTTAATGATCAACGCTTAAGCGAATTATTGTTCCGTTACCGTGCGCGTAACTTCCCCGAATCACTCAGCAATGACGAGAAGGCCGCATGGGAAGAACACCGCGTGGCACGATTGTTGGACGGCGAAGCGAATGCCCGCACTGTCGACATGTATTTCAACGAGATTGATCAACTCTCTGAATCGGCCGATGAAAGTGCGGAAGAAATTCTTGGTGCGCTTTATGATTATGCCGAATTAGTAGTGCCCGTTCGCTAAGACGAAAAAAAAGCTGACTTGGTATAGAACTATGCCAGCTTTGATGCACACGTCAGCCTAAAGAGGTCGACTGACTCATTAGGCTGACTGTCTCATTTCGGCTTCTGCAAAGAGCCCAAAAATTTATCCGCATTTTGATAACCAATGACGCGCGTATTTGCTATTTCTTTTCCTTCCGCACCAAAGAAAATAATTCCCGGTGGCCCGAATAAGCCAAAGCGTTTCAATAGCGCTTTATCATCGGCATTATTCGCAGTGACATCGACTTGCAGCAACAACATCTGATCCAACTGCGCTTTGACTCTGGGCTCGACAAAAGTCAGTTTTTCCATCTCTTTACACGACACACACCAATCTGCATAAAAATCTAGCATCGCGAGCTTGCCTTTGGATTGTGCCAACACAGCATCCAATTCTGCGGAAGATTTAACACGTTGAAACTTCACATGTTGTACTTGACCAGTAAGGTGTGCAATCGGTGCCAAGGCATCACGTCCACCAGTCACTACTCCAACAAGTTGCGTGCCACCAGCCAGCATACAGAGAATGGCAATTAATTTAGAAAATACTTTACCGTGGTAGAAAACCAACTGATAAATCCCGTATCCAAGCAACAAAATCGCCCAGGCACTCATCTGCACCACAGGTGGTAAAACTGGCGATACCATCCAAATTGCCATCGCCAACATCAATACACCGAAGAAGCGCTTAATCTGCTCCATCCACACACCAGCACGCGGTAACAAACTACCTGCGGAAATACCTACCAACAGTAAAGGGACACCCATGCCCATCGCCAATGAAAACAAAGCAGTGCCGCCCACCACAACATTTTTAGTCTGGCTAATATAGACCAATGCACCAGCTAAAGGTGCGGCCACGCACGGTCCCACAATCAAGGCAGAAATCGCTCCCATCAAAAACACACCAGCCATTTTTCCATTACGCTGACCTTCGGAAAAATAGGTCAGTCGTGTTTGAATCGCTCCCGGCATTTGTAACTGATAAACCCCAAACATCGACAGCGACAATGCAATCATCAAAAGTGCAAATGCTGAAAGCACCCACGGGTTTTGCAGCGCAGCCGATAAGCCCTCGCCCAACAAACCAGCCGCCACGCCCAAACTGGTGTAGACCAAGGCCATGCCTAATACGTAACTCAACGACAGAAAGAAGCCACGACTACGCTTTACGGCGGCACCTTCACCAACAATAATGAATGAAAGTATTGGCACCATAGGCAATACGCAAGGTGTCAGCGACAAGCCTAAGCCAAGTACCAAAAACAAAGGAATGATCAAACTTAAACGACCACTTTTTAAAGCGTCAGCGATGCTTGATTGTTCGCCACTTTCTTGGACAGTCTGTGGCGTTGCAACTGGTACTGTTCCAACATTTGCGGCGATATCTGCCAGGACCACAGGCAAGTTCAATTCCATAGGTGGATAGCATAAACCCGCTTCCGCACAGCCTTGCAATTCCAATTTCAATTGAAAATCAGAGGCAGCCTTCACAGGTATCAGCACGACCAATTCATGATGATAAGTTTCCACATCCTTTTGAAAGGTTTCATCGAATTTGACTTTACCGGTGGGAAGTTGAATCGCCCCCAACTCGGCACCTTGTGCAGCGAATTTTAAGCGCTCGCGATAAAGATAATAGCCATCTGCGATGGTGTAAGTAATGCGCACCTGATCGCTGCTTACCATCTGCACCTTGACTTGGAATGCCTTCTCGGGCTCCAGGAAGTCTTCTGCCTTTGCCATCGATACGAACAGCATCAAAGCAATTAACAACCCTACAAGTAGCCTTAAATAGGAACTCTGCAGAGATAGTGAATGCAAGTTATCACGCATCAATGGCAAACCGGGAAAAGATTTCATAGCTCTCTTTGAAATTTAAAACATTGGCTTTCTGATTCGACCAGGTCAATATGGTTCATTTTAATCAAAGCCAACAGACCGACGGCCAGATTCACCATCTTAACGGAATACTGAAACCGACGTCAGCGAAGCAAATTTTGACTGGCAACAAGACTCGATTACTAAGACCAATATCAACGATTCTCCAAGGTAGGAAGAGATTCAACTCATCGCTATCCAAACAATCACCCGATAGAAATAAAAAAGCCGTTCATTTTACTGAACGGCTTCTTATTTCAGAACTGCTAATTACAACTTAGCTTATTCGTCAACTGTTGGTGCATCTGCAGCGTCAGAGACTTCTGGACGATCCAACAATTCTACATAGGCCATAGGCGCATTGTCACCAACGCGGAAACCCATTTTCAAAATACGCAGGTAACCACCATTGCGATTTGCAAAACGTGGACCCAATTCAGCGAACAATTTTTGAACGATTTCACGATCGCGCAAACGGTTGAATGCCAAACGCTTGTTTGCCAATGTGTCTGTTTTACCCAAAGTCAAAATTGGCTCAACAACGCGGCGCAATTCTTTTGCTTTTGGCAAAGTTGTTTTGATTGCTTCGTGGCGCAACAGGGAAACTGTCATATTGCGCAACATTGCTAAACGGTGGGATGATGTACGATTCAGCTTACGTAAGCCGTGACGATGACGCATGGTACTTCCTTTCGATTGTTTAAAATTTCCAGTTCTTCTATCGTCAAACCATTTGACGCGGACCGGTAATGTTCTTACTACGCACTACAAATAAAACATCGGGTCAAACAAGTCGACCCGACGCCAAAATTACTTCTCTAAACCAGCTGGAGGCCAGTTTTCTAACTTCATGCCCAAAGACAAACCACGGGAAGCCAATACTTCTTTGATTTCATTCAAAGATTTGCGACCCAAGTTTGGTGTCTTCAACAATTCGTTTTCGCTACGTTGGATCAAATCACCAATGTAGTAAATATTTTCTGCTTTCAGGCAGTTTGCTGAACGTACTGTCAATTCCAAATCATCGACTGGACGCAACAAGACTGGATCAACAGCAGGTGCACGTGATGGTGCTTCTGCCGCTGCTTCTGTGCCTTCCAATGCGGCAAATACGTGCAATTGATCGACTAATACGCGAGCAGATTGACGAATTGCTTCTTCTGGAGTGATCACACCATTTGTTTCGATGTTGATGATCAACTTGTCCAAATCCGTACGTTGTTCAACGCGAGCAGATTCAACAGAGTAAGAAACACGACGTACTGGAGAGAAAGACGCATCCAAAATGATACGACCAATTGTTTTGTTCGCATCTTCAGACAAACGACGTACGTTACCAGGAACGTAGCCACGGCCTTTTTCTACTTTGATTTGCATGTCCAATTTGCCGCCAGCGGTCAAATTAGCAATCACGTGATCTGGATTAATCAGTTCTACGTTATGTGGCAAATCGATGTCGGAAGCCAAGACTGCGCCTTCGCCTTCTTTCTTCAAAGTCAAAGTAACTTCATCACGTTCGTGCAACTTGAAGACTACGCCTTTCAAGTTCAACAAAATATCCACGACGTCTTCTTGCACGCCATCGAGAGTTGAATATTCATGCACAACACCGGCGATCGTCACTTCAGTTGGCGCGTAACCAACCATAGAAGACAATAAAACGCGGCGTAGAGAGTTACCGAGTGTATGACCGAAACCACGTTCAAATGGCTCCATCACTACTTTTGCTGAGCCAGGGCCCAACATTTCAACGTCGATAATACGAGGCTTAAACAGATTGTTTTGCATTATTTGTCCTTTTCAATACCCTCGGCTCGTTACACCGATAAGGCTGATGGCAAAAAGAAAAAAGCCTGCCCATCGCAAAATGAGCAGGCGGTGAAACTTAATATTAACGTGAGTACAATTCAACGATCAAAGATTCGTTGACATCGTGAGCGATGTCGCTACGATCAGGCATAGCCTTGAAAGTACCTTCCATTTTCTTGGAGTCTACAGACACCCAAGATGGCATACCAATTTGTTCTGCCAAAGACAAGGCTTCAACGATACGCACTTGTTTTTTGGATTTTTCACGAACAGCAATAACGTCACCAGCTTTAACTTGGTAAGAAGCGATATTCACTACGCCGCCATTAACTGTGAATGCTTTGTGGCTAACCAACTGACGCGCTTCAGCACGTGTGGAGCCGAAACCCATACGATATGCAACGTTGTCCAAACGGGATTCCAACAATTTCAACAAAGTTTCGCCAGTATTACCTTTTTGACGATCAGCTTCTGCGAAATAACGACGGAATTGACGCTCTAACACGCCGTACATACGTTTAACTTTTTGTTTTTCACGCAATTGATTACCGAAGTCAGATGTACGTGCGCCAGATTTCGCGCCGTGTTGACCTGGTTTTACGTCTAATTTGCATTTTGAATCCAAAGAGCGACGTGCGCTTTTCAGGAACAGATCCGTGCCTTCGCGACGGGATAATTTTGCTTTAGGTCCGATATAACGTGCCACAATAATTTCCTTTAAAAATGACGTAAGTGCCGTTAGACAACCTACGCTAGTCTGATCTACTCGCAATCAGACAGTGGTCTTATTAAATAAAAAATCGAATAAGAAAAATAAAATCGTATCAAAAATACGAAAGACAAAACCCACCAAATGAATTGGCGGGCTGCATTCTAACATGATTGTTAGAATTATCCAAAGCTTAGCCTAGGCTAAGCAATGAATTAGATACGACGACGCTTTGGAGGGCGGCAGCCGTTGTGTGGTACTGGCGTAACGTCTTGGATCAAGGAGATCTTGATACCCAAATTATTCAAAGCACGCACAGAAGATTCACGGCCTGGACCTGGACCTTTGATGCGAACTTCGAGGTTTTTGATACCGCACTCAACCGCAACTTTACCTGCTGCTTCCGCTGCAACCTGAGCCGCGAAAGGAGTAGATTTACGTGAGCCTTTAAAACCTTGACCACCAGCTGTTGCCCAAGACAATGCATTGCCTTGACGATCAGTGATCGTGATGATGGTGTTGTTGAAAGATGCGTGAACGTGTGCGATACCTTCAGCAACATTTTTCTTAACTTTTTTACGAGCGCGTGCTGCCGCTGCGTTATTTTGTGCTTTTGCCATAATTGGTTCCTTGAATCCAGTTGATCAACTACGCTGGATTATTTTTTCAATGATTGCGCTGCTTTACGTGGGCCCTTACGTGTACGTGCATTCGTACGTGTACGTTGACCACGAACAGGCAAACCTTTGCGATGACGCAGACCGCGGTAGCAGCCTAAGTCCATCAAACGCTTGATGTTCATCGAGATTTCACGACGAAGATCACCTTCAACAACGTATTTTGCAATACTGTCGCGAAGCTTTTCTAACTCGTTGTCGTCCAGATCTTTGACCTTTTTAGTTGTCAATACACCCGTTGCTGCACAGATATCTGCTGCGCGTGGGCCGCCAATACCATAGATTGCTTGTAAGCCAATTACGGTATGCTGATGATTTGGGATATTAACCCCTGCTATACGTGCCATTCGTTATTCCTCGTTCAATAACGTTAATTAACCTTGGCGCTGTTTATGGCGTGGTTCTGTGCAAATAACACGAACAACACCTTTGCGCTTGATGATCTTGCAGTTGCGGCAAATCCGCTTAACTGATGCGAGAACTTTCATTTTTGCCCTCTTCCCTTCTAGTTCAATTTAATTTACTTGGTCCTGAACACAATACGTGCTCGGCTCAAATCATAAGGCGTCAATTCTACTGTCACCTTATCACCAGGAAGAATGCGGATATAGTTCATTCGCATTTTTCCTGAAATATGGCCAAGCACAACATGCCCATTTTCCAACTTAACTCGAAATGTTGCATTCGGAAGATTCTCTAGAATCTCTCCCTGCATCTGTATAACGTCGTCTTTTGCCATTCGATCTGCTGTTCCTTTGGTGTGCTTACCGTGAAGGTATGCCGCCCTTGAAATTTGCTTTACGAAGAAGCGATTCGTATTGCTGTGACATTACGTAATTCTGCACTTGAGCCATAAAGTCCATGGTCACCACCACAATAATCAACAGCGATGTGCCGCCGAAATAAAATGGTACTTTCCAATGAGCGATCAGCAATTCTGGTAACAAGCAAACTAATGCAATGTAGACCGCGCCAATCAAAGTCAAACGCATCAAAATCTTGTCGATATAACGGGATGTTTGATCACCTGGACGAATCCCTGGGACAAAAGCACCACTCTTCTTCAAATTATCTGCAGTCTCTTTGCTGTTAAATACCAGCGCAGTGTAGAAGAAGCAGAAGAAAATAATCGTTACAGCGTACAACAATGCATGAACAGGTTCACCAGTTGTCAGCGAACTTGCTAAATCTTGCAAGAACCGGACAAATCCAGAATCCTGATCTTGCGCTCCCTTTGCAAACATGCCAGTAATCGTGGCAGGCAGCATAATAATAGAAGAGGCAAAGATCGGAGGAATTACACCTGCCATATTCAACTTGAGTGGCAAATGACTGCTTTGACCACCATAAACTTTATTGCCAACCTGACGCTTCGCATAGTTGACCAGAATCTTACGTTGGCCGCGTTCTACGAACACCACCAGATAAGTAACTGCAGCAACCATCACGCAAATAATCAACGCGGAAAACGCTTGCATAGAACCGGTACGAACTAATTCGAACAAACCTGCTAATGCACCTGGCAAGCCAGCGACGATACCTGCAAAAATGATGATAGAAATACCGTTACCTAAACCGCGCTCAGTGATTTGTTCACCTAACCACATTAGGAACATCGTACCAGTTACCAAAGTAACGACAGTAGTAAATCTAAACGCCATTCCAGGATCTAACACCAAACCTGCTTGCGTTTCCAAACCAAAAGCAATGAAGAAAGCTTGCACCACACCGAGTACCAAAGTACCGTAACGTGTGTATTGAGTAATCTTACGACGACCCGACTCGCCTTCTTTCTTCAGTGCTTCCAGCTGCGGGGACACAACTGACATCAACTGCATAATAATAGAGGCAGAAATGTAAGGCGTAATTCCCAGCGCCAAAATTGTGAAGCGAGACAAAGCACCACCAGAGAACATGTTAAACATACCCAAAATACCATTTTGGTTTTGCTTAAACAAATCTTCTAATACCTTTGGATCAATTCCAGGAACAGGTATATGTGCGCCTATCCTATATACAACCAGTGCTGCTAGCAAAAACCACAGTCTTCCCCAAGGAAAACCACTTGCAGCACTTTTAGTTTGTTGAGGAGATGTTGCCAATGTTTGCTCCTGTTATGACTTAATTAAGCAGATGCTTTAGCTTTAGCAGGTAATTTCTTAACCACTGGTGCAATCACTAATTCAGTCACTGTTCCGCCAGCAGCTTCGATCGCAGCTTTAGCACCTTTGGTGACGATTAAGCCATTCAAAGTTACTTTTTTAGTGATCTCGCCTGACAAAATCACGCGAACAACGCGTGCCAATTCAGAAACGACACCAGCTTGCTTCAATGCCAAAACGTCGATTTCTGTGACTGGCAAACTTTCCAGGTCAGACAAACGAACTTCTGCTTTGTAAGGCGTTGCCAAAGATTTAAAACCACGCTTAGGCAAACGACGTTGCAAAGGCATTTGACCGCCTTCGAAACCGACTTTATGAAAGCCGCCTGTACGAGATTTTTGACCTTTATGACCACGACCCGCTGTTTTACCGATACCAGAACCGATACCGCGACCAACACGACGTTTGTAGTGTTTAGCGCCATCAGCTGGTTGGATTGTATTTAATTCCATAATTTGCTCCGATCGTCAACCCAAGGGCTTACGATACAACCTTCACAAGATACGAGACTTTATTGATCATACCGCGCACTGCTGGTGTGTCTTGCAATTCAGAAACTGAATTTACGCGACGCAGACCTAAGCCGCGCACAGTAGCACGATGTGACTCGCGCGTACCGATCAAACCCTTGACCAATTGTACTTTAACTGTAGTTGTCATTTCGCTCACCTTAGCCCAAAATTTCTTCAACGGACTTACCGCGCTTTGCAGCGATATCGGAAGGCGTACTCATTTTCGACAAACCGTTCAAAGTTGCACGAACCATGTTGTATGGATTAGTAGAGCCATTTGACTTAGCAACTACATTCACCACACCCAACACTTCGAAAATCGCGCGCATTGGACCACCAGCAATAACGCCAGTACCTTCTTTAGCAGGCATCATCATGACTGATGAGGCGCCGTGCTTACCAGTCACTGCATGTTGCAATGTACCGTTTTTCAAAGTTACTTTAATCATTTTGCGGCGGGCTTCTTCCATCGCTTTTTGTACGGCTACTGGAACTTCTTTCGACTTTCCTTTACCCATACCGATGCGACCATCACCATCACCAACGACTGTCAGTGCTGCGAAACCCATGATACGACCACCCTTAACCACTTTGGTTACACGGTTGATCGCGATCATTTTTTCGCGCATGCCATCATCCGGCTTGTCGGCTGCTGTTTTTGCTTGCATTTTTGCCATGACAATATTCCTTAGAACTTCAAGCCGGCTTCACGCGCGGCTTCTGCCAACGCCTTCACACGACCGTGGTAACGAAAACCGGAGCGATCAAACGCGACTTCGGTAACTCCTGCTTTCAATGCTTTTTCCGCAACGCGCTTACCAATCAAAGTGGCTGCCGCAGCATTACCACCGTGCTTAGATGCCGCTGCCAATTCTGCACGCACTTCAGCTTCCACTGTAGAAGCAGATGCCAATACTTTGGAATCTGCATCAATGATGCTGGCGTAGATATGCAGGTTCGTACGGTGCACAGATAAACGTGTGACCTTGAGCTCTGCGATCTTGGCACGGGTTTGAGTCGCGCGGCGCAGACGTGATTGTTTCTTATCCATCGTCTAACCCCTATTACTTCTTCTTGGTTTCTTTAATCACAACCACTTCGTCCGCGTAGCGGACACCCTTGCCTTTATAAGGCTCTGGGCTGCGGTATGCACGAACTTCTGCTGCGACCTGACCAACTTGCTGCTTATTCACACCTTTGATGAGAATTTCAGTTGGAGTTGGTGTTGCACATGTCACGCCAGCTGGCATGTCATGAACGACAGGATGAGAAAAACCCAAGGAGAGATTCAACTTGTCGCCTTGCGCTTGCGCTTTATAACCAACGCCGACGAGGTTCAACTTCTTCTCAAAACCTTTAGTAACACCGTTAACCATGTTATTAACCAAGGCACGCAAGGTACCAGTCATAGCATTAGCTTCACGGCTGTCATTTGCGGGTTTGAAATTCAGGACACCACTTTCGTTAGCGATTGTCACTAAGCCGTTTAAGCTTTGTGTCAACACGCCCATTGGACCTTTTACTGTAATCGCCGCTGCTGAGATTGCAACTTCTGCACCTGCTGGCAACGCGATTGGCATTTTACCTACTCGAGACATCTTGCACTCCTTAGGCGACGTAGCAAATAACTTCGCCACCGACACCGGTTGCGCGCGCTTTGCGGTCAGTCATAACGCCCTTAGGTGTGGACACGATGGCCACGCCCAAACCGTTCATCACACTTGGGATCTCGTCTTTACCTTTGTAAATACGGAGACCTGGACGTGAAACACGTTCCAAGCGTTCGATAACAGGACGTCCTGCATAATATTTCAAACCGATTTTCAATTCAGATTTACCAGCAGCGTCAACTACTGCGAAATCCTCAATGTAGCCTTCGTCCTTCAGTACGTTTGCAATTGCAACTTTTACCTTAGAGGACGGCATCGCGACGGCAGTCTTTTGAACAACTTGCGCGTTACGGATGCGGGTCAGCATATCGGCGATAGGATCGCTCATACTCATTGCTTATTCTCCTATTACCAGCTAGCTTTAGTCATACCCGGGATTTCACCACGCATGGCGAATTCACGGACTTTAATACGGCCCAAACCGAACTTACGGAATGTGCCACGTGGACGACCTGTCAAAGCGCAGCGATTGCGCTGACGAGTCGGATTAGAATTACGTGGCAATGCCTGCAACTTCAAACGAGCTAAATATTGCTCTTCTGGAGTTTTTGATTGGTCATCAATGATGGCCTTCAATTCGGCGCGTTTGCCAGCGAATTTCTTCACCAAATCTGCACGCTTTTGCTCACGATTAATCAGTGCCAATTTTGCCATGGCGACCTCAGTTTCTGAACGGAAATTTAAATGCGGCGAGAAGCGCTTTTGCTTCTTCGTCGGTCTTAGCTGTCGTAGTAATACTGATATTCATACCACGCAACGCGTCAATCTTGTCGTACTCGATCTCAGGGAAAATGATCTGTTCCTTAACACCGATATTGTAGTTACCACGACCGTCAAATGCGCGGCCAGATACACCACGGAAGTCACGAACGCGTGGCAAAGCCACAGTCACGAAACGATCCAAGAATTCGTACATATGATTACCACGCAGGGTGACCATACAACCGATTGGATAGCCTTCGCGGATTTTGAAACCAGCGATCGCTTTACGTGCCTTAGTTACGACAGGTTTTTGACCTGCAATCTTCGTCAAATCGCCAACTGCGTGCTCGATAATTTTCTTATCAGCAATCGCTTCGGACAAACCCATATTCAGGGTGATCTTCAAGATGCGAGGAACTTCCATTGGTGATTTGTAAGAGAATTTCTCAGTCAAATCAGCAACGATTTTTTCTTTATATAATGCTTGTAGACGGGCCATGACTTTATGCCTTCACAACTTCGCCAGTAGATTTATAAACGCGGACTTTTTTGCCATCCACATCTTTAAAACCTACACGGTCTGCTTTACCAGATGCAGCATTAAATAACGCAACATTGGAAACATGAATCGGCATCAATTTATCAACGATGCCACCAACTGCTCCAGTCATTGGGTTAGGCTTAGTTGCTTTTTTGGCAACATTAACGCCTACAACAACAACGTAATTCGCATCAACGCATTGCTGCACTTGACCACGTTTACCTTTGTCTTTACCCGTCAAGACGATGACTTCGTCGTTTTTACGAATCTTATTCATCACGACTCCTTACAGCACTTCTGGAGCAAGCGAAACGATCTTCATGAAACGCTCAGTACGCAATTCGCGCGTTACTGGGCCGAAAATACGAGTTCCGATAGGCTCAAGTTTTGCATTTAACAACACTGCAGCATTGCCGTCGAACTTTACCAAAGAGCCATCTTGACGACGAACACCTTTAGCAGTGCGAACTACAACTGCATTGTAAATTTCACCTTTTTTTACGCGACCGCGTGGAGCAGCAGACTTGACTGTTACCTTGATAACATCACCGATCCCTGCATAACGACGCTTAGAGCCACCCAATACTTTAATGCACAAAACTTCACGCGCACCAGTATTGTCAGCCACTTCTAGCCGGCTTTCTGTTTGAATCATATTGTTCTCTTTCCCAACTTAATCCACACAATCCGCACATTGCAAATCTGTAGTCAGTCTTGGTCCCGCCAGCCAACTCTTTTATTGTCAGACGCCTTAGAAGCACAAATAACAATGCACGAGTCAACCGATTAGGTGGACGATTTTTTAACCACTCTCAAATTACTAGCCTGAGAGACATTTAAGCTGTCATTTGCAAGCTTTGCAAATGACAGCCCATCATTATTACATCAAAAAACGATTACTGCAACAACTATTATAAAACTGGCGCAACTTGTACAACGCGAGTCAATGTCCAAGCTTTAGTTTTAGAGATTGGACGACCTTCTTGAATCTCGACTGTATCACCGGCTTTTGCTTGGTTAGCTTCATCGTGTGCATGGTATTTCGCTGTACGCACAATGATCTTACCGTACAAAGGATGTTTAACGTGACGCTCAACTAATACTGTCACTGTCTTGTCCATCTTGTCGGAGACAACTTTGCCAATCAATGTGCGCTTCAGTGCAACCTTTACTGGTACATTCGCTTGATCGTTCATTATTTGGCATCCTTCTGATTCATGACTGTTTTAACTCTGGCGATGTCACGACGAACTTTTTTGAGTTGCGAAGTGTTATTCAACTGTTGCGTAGCGATTTGCATACGCAGGCTGAATTGTGCCTTCAACAAATCATTCAATTCTTTCGTCAAAGCTGCGGAGTCTTTGCCTTGGAGTTCAGATACTTTCATTTACAACTCCCTATTAAGTGCCGACTTGACGTACGACAAACGTTGTCAACAATGGTAATTTAGCAGCTGCTAAGCGGAAAGCTTCGCGTGCCAGCGCTTCATCAACGCCATCCATCTCGTACAACATTTTGCCTGGTTGAATCTCGGCTACGTAGTACTCTGGATTACCTTTACCATTACCCATACGAACTTCAGCTGGTTTCTGAGAAATTGGCTTATCTGGGAAAATACGGATCCAGATACGGCCACCACGTTTGATATGACGAGTCATAGCGCGACGTGCCGCTTCAATTTGACGTGCAGTAATACGGCCACGTGCAATTGATTTCAAACCAAATTCACCGAAAGAAACTGCTGTGCCACGGTCATGGGATATACCCTTGTTGCGGCCTTTTTGTTCCTTACGATATTTTCTGCGTGCTGGTTGCAGCATGATTATTCTCCTGCTTTCTCAGCTGGTGCCGCTGCGCCGTCAGCTGCTTTCGTGCGAACACGTTTAGCTGCTGGAGCTGCTGCTGTACCAGTTGGAGTTTGACCTTCAGGGCGCTTTGCACGTGGACGGCTATTTGGCTTGCCATCTTCGCGACGTGGGCCACGACGTTTTTTGTCGTCTTCTGGTGTGGATTCGATTACAGGAGCGTCGCCATTAGCTAAACGATCACCTTTGTAAACCCAAACTTTAACGCCAATAATACCGTATGTCGTAGATGCTTCACTTGTACCGTAATCGATATCGGCGCGCAAAGTATGCAGAGGCACACGGCCTTCGCGATACCATTCTTTACGAGCAATTTCGATACCATTCAAACGACCACTAGACATGATCTTGATACCCTTAGCACCCAGACGCATTGCGTTTTGCATCGCACGTTTCATCGCGCGGCGGAACATAATACGTTTTTCGAGCTGCTGAGAGATAGAATCAGCGATCAATTGAGCATCGATTTCTGGCTTACGAATTTCTTCGATATTTACGTGCACAGGCACGCCCATGATCTTTGCCAAATCCGCTTTCAAGGATTCGATATCTTCGCCTTTTTTACCAATCACAACGCCTGGACGGGAGCTGTAAATAGTAATACGTGCATTTTTTGCTGGACGCTCAATAGTGATACGACCTACTGATGCATTTTTCAGTTTCTTTTTCAGGTATTCACGTACTTTGATATCTTCATTGAGCATAGTGGCAAAGTTACCATTGCCAGCATACCAACGTGAAGACCAATTACGTGTTACCGCTAAACGGAAACCGGTTGGATGTATCTTCTGTCCCATCGTGACTCCTTAGTTACCAACAGTCACATAAATGTGACAGGATTGTTTAGAGATACGATCACCACGACCTTTTGCGCGCGCTGTAAAGCGTTTGAGAATTGGTCCTTTTTCGACATAAATCGTCGTAACTTTCAATTCATCGATATCGGCACCATCATTGTGCTCGGCATTAGCAATTGCTGATTCCAAGACTTTCTTAATGATAGTCGCGCCTTTTTTCGGACTGAAGGCTAAGATGTTTAATGCTTGATCGACTTTCTTACCACGGATCAAGTCTGCTACCAAGCGACCTTTTTGCTCGGACAGACGTACACCCTTCAATATTGCTTTGGTTTCCATATTATCTCTTCGCTTTCTTATCCGCGATATGACCTTTAAATGTGCGAGTCAATGCGAATTCGCCCAATTTATGGCCTACCATGTTTTCAGAAACGTACACTGGTACGTGCTGCTTACCATTGTGTACAGCGATAGTCAGACCGATGAAATCAGGCATGATTGTCGAACGACGTGACCAAGTCTTAATTGGTTTTTTGTCTTTATTTGCTTGCGCAGCTTCGACTTTCTTTACCAAATGGGCGTCGCAAAACGGCCCTTTTTTAGCTGAACGTGTCATGTGTTACCCCTTATTTCTTGCCACGGCGTGAAACGATCATGGAAGTCGTACGCTTGTTGCGACGTGTCTTCTTACCCTTAGTTTGCTGACCCCATGGAGAAACTGGATGACGTCCTGCTGCTGTCTTACCTTCACCACCACCGTGTGGGTGATCGATAGGATTCATGACAACACCGCGAACTGTCGGGCGTACACCGCGCCAACGCATCGCACCAGCTTTACCAATTTTACGGAGGTTATGCTCACCGTTACCGACTTCACCGATAGTTGCACGGCATTCGATATGGATACGACGAACTTCACCAGAGCGCAAACGCACTTGAGCGTATGTACCTTCGCGAGCCATCAACACCACACCAGCACCAGCAGTACGAGCGATCTGCGCACCCTTGCCTGGCAACATTTCTACGCAATGCATAGTTGTACCGACTGGGATATTGCGGATTGGCAAGCAGTTACCAGATTTGATCGGCGCTTGTGAGCCGTTCATGACCTGATCACCAGCAGCCATACCTTTGGATGCAATGATGTATGCACGTTCACCATCCGCGTAGCACAACAAAGCAATGTGCGCTGTACGGTTAGGATCGTATTCAATGCGTTCAACTTTCGCAGGAATACCATCTTTAGAACGCTTAAAATCGACTAAACGATAGTGCTGCTTATGACCACCGCCGATATGGCGTGTAGTGATATGACCATTGTTGTTACGGCCAGCAGTTTTATTTTTCTTTTCCAACAAAGCAGCAAACGGACGACCTTTATGCAGACCTTCAGTTACCACTTTAACCATACCACGACGGCCTGGTGAGGTTGGCTTCATCTTAACGAGTGCCATGCTTATGCCCCCTCGGTAAAGTTAATTTCTTGACCTGGTTTCAAGCATACAAAAGCGCGTTTTGTATGATTGCGACGGCCATTAAATTTACCAGTACGTTTTTGTTTGCCCAAGCGGTTAGCTACTTGCACAGATTCAACCTGAACCTTAAACAGCAACTCAACAGCAGCCTTGATTTCTGGCTTAGTTGCATCTGGCATTACCAGGAACACAACTTGCTCGTTTTTCTCTGCAACCATAGTTGCTTTTTCAGAGATCACCGGAGCCAGCAACACCTTCATCAGGCGTTCTTCACTATGCTTGATTACGCTCATGCCAGCATCTCCTCAATCTTTGTCAAGGCCGCTTTTGTGATCAACACTTTCTTGTAGAACACCAAAGAAACTGGATCAGCATAACGTGGCTCAACAACCAAAACGTTAACCAGATTGCGAGCAGCCAACATCAAGTTTTCGTTGAAGTCTTCAGTAATAATCAATACTGAATCCAAGCAACCCATCGTCTTCAATTTTTCAGACAACAACTTAGTTTTTGGCGCATCAACAGTCAGACTGTCAACAACATTCAAACGACCTTCACGAGCCAACTGAGACAAGATCGAGCAGATACCTGCGCGATACATCTTCTTGTTAACTTTGTGAGAGAAGTTCTCATCAGGAGAATTAGGGAAAGCACGACCGCCTCCACGCCACAATGGGGAAGATGACATACCAGCACGAGCACGACCCGTACCTTTTTGACGCCATGGCTTCTTCGTTGTGTGGTGAACTTCGTCACGACCCAATTGTTTGCGGTTACCACTGCGAGCATTTGCTTGGTAAGCAACAACTACTTGATGAATCAAGGCTTCATTGTAGTCACGACCAAAAATAGTATCTGGTGCAGCAACGTTAGAAGCAGATTGACCATCCGCATTTAGGAGCTTCAGTTCCATAAATTAAGCCCCCTTCTTTGCTTTAACTTTAACAGCTGGCGATACAATCACCTGACCGTTTTTCGCGCCTGGAATAGCACCTTTCACCAACAACAATTGGCGATCAGCATCCACACGAGCGATGACAAGATTTTGCACTGTACGCGTAACATCACCCAAGTGACCAGTCATGCGCTTACCTGGGAAAACGCGACCAGGATCCTGCGCCATACCGATAGAACCAGGAACATTATGTGAACGTGAGTTACCGTGAGTAGCACGACCAGATGCGAAGTGGTGACGCTTAATAGTACCGGCATAGCCTTTACCAATTGTCACACCTTGCACGTCGACTTTTTGACCAGCTTCGAACAAGCCAACAGGCACAACATCGCCCGCTTTCAGTTCAGCAGCTTTAGCAGCGTCAACACGGAATTCTTTTAAGACAGTACCAGCTTCCACGCCCGCTTTTGCGAGGTGACCTGCAGCCGCTTTAGTTACACGGGATGCACGGCGCTGACCGAATGTTACCTGAACAGCGGAGTAACCGTCTGTTTCAGGAGTTTTGATTTGTGTCACGCGGTTGTTGGACACATCTAATACTGTGACTGGAATTGAATCACCATCATCAGTAAAAATGCGCATCATACCAACCTTGCGACCAACTAGGCCCAAGCTCATTGTTTTCTCCATTCTCACCTACGATTGGGTGAGGCTGATGTTTAGAAACTTACTTTTTAAAACTTAAAAAATAGACAGGCGCAAGCCTATCCAAATCTAAGCCTTCGATTGTAACCTGAAAATTTTCCACTTACAAGATAAATTTATTTGAAAATAGAAAAAATTATGGTATGTCAGTTTTTCTCTGATCACTTAAAAGATTTTATGATGCTTCAAAATTTTTTAGCAAACAGAAAGCTGGCTTGAGAAATTCAATTATGGGGATGCAGAACAAGGCGCTTCCCGCAGCAATACTCAGGTATTGCGAGGACAAGCAACGCGGTGCTGCGCCCCAGAATTGGATTTATCGAGCTAGCAATTATTGCAATTTGATTTCTACGTCGACACCAGCTGGCAAGTCGAGTTTCATCAATGCGTCAACAGTTTTGTCCGTTGGATCAACGATGTCCATCAAACGCTGATGCGTGCGGATTTCGAATTGATCACGGGAAGTTTTGTTAACGTGCGGGGAACGCAATACGTCGAAACGTTGAATACGTGTTGGCAAAGGAACTGGACCTTTAACAACAGCGCCGGTACGCTTAGCTGTTTCTACAATTTCGAGAGCTGATTGATCGATCAACTTGTAATCGAAAGCTTTCAAGCGAATACGGATTTTTTGATTTGCTGTAGACATGATATTTCCTGTAAAGAACGGGCCACAATGCTGGAAAGTGGCATTTTTAACAAAGAGCGATTACTACTAAGACTAAAAAACTACGGCTGTCGAGCTTAAAAAAGCACGACAGCCGACTAGTGTACACCAAATTTCGATTTTTCCTAAATTTTATCGATGAAATTCATCGGCAAAATTGTGGAAGATATTACTCGATAATTTTAGCAACAACACCCGCACCAACAGTACGACCACCTTCACGAATCGCGAAACGGAGACCTTCTTCCATCGCGATCGGGTTGATCAATTTTACTGTGATAGAGACGTTATCACCTGGCATCACCATTTCTTTATCTTTCGGCAACTCGATTGAACCAGTTACGTCCGTTGTACGGAAGTAGAACTGTGGACGATAGTTGTTAAAGAATGGTGTATGACGACCACCTTCATCTTTAGACAAAACGTAGATCTCGCCTGTAAAGTGACTATGTGGCTTAATAGAACCTGGTTTAGACAATACTTGACCACGTTGAATATCTTCACGCTTAGTACCGCGCAACAACACACCAACGTTATCGCCTGCTTGACCTTGGTCCAGCAATTTGCGGAACATTTCAACACCAGTACATGTTGTTTTAACTGTGTCTTTAATACCAACGATTTCGATCTCTTCGCCGACTTTAACGATACCGCGTTCGATACGGCCGGTGACCACTGTACCGCGACCAGAAATAGAGAATACGTCTTCTACTGGCAACAGGAATGCGCCGTCAACAGCACGTTCTGGTGTTGGGATGTAAGAATCCAAAGCATCAGCCAATTTCATGATGGCTTCTTCGCCCAATGGACCTTTGTCGCCTTCGAGCGCCAATTTTGCAGAACCTTGGATGATAGGCAAATCGTCGCCTGGGAATTCGTATTTAGACAATAACTCACGAACTTCCATTTCAACCAATTCCAACAACTCAGCGTCATCCACCATGTCGCATTTGTTCAAGAAAACGATGATGTATGGAACACCAACTTGACGTGCCAACAAGATGTGTTCACGTGTTTGTGGCATAGGACCGTCAGCTGCGGAGCAAACTAAGATCGCGCCGTCCATCTGAGCAGCACCAGTAATCATGTTTTTAACATAATCAGCATGGCCTGGGCAGTCAACGTGAGCATAGTGACGACCTGCTGTTTCGTATTCTACGTGGGCTGTATTAATTGTAATACCGCGCGCTTTTTCTTCTGGAGCTGCATCGATTTGATCGTATGCTTTAGCTTCGCCGCCAAATTTCTTAGACAATACTGTCGCAATCGCTGCTGTCAATGTCGTTTTACCGTGATCCACGTGACCAATTGTACCGACGTTAACGTGCGGCTTGGTGCGTTCGAACTTACCTTTTGCCATTTTATTCTTCCTTCAAAAAGAACGATTAGATTAATTACCTGCTTCTCTAACAAAGAGTTATCGAAGCAGGATTTTCCGATTTAAATAACTTAATTATTACTTAGCTTTAGATGTAACGATTGCGTCGATAACATTCTTCGGTGCTTCAGAGTAGTGCTTGAATTCCATGGAATAAGTCGCACGACCTTGAGTTGCTGAACGCAAAGAAGTTGAGTAACCAAACATCTCAGACAATGGCACTTCAGCTTTAATGATCTTACCGCCACCACCAGCAATCTCATCCATACCTTGAACCATACCGCGACGTGAGGACAAATCACCCATCACTGTACCAGCGTAGTCTTCTGGTGTTTCTACTTCAACCGCCATCATTGGCTCCAGAATAACTGGGCTTGCTTTGCGGCAGCCGTCTTTAAACGCCATAGAACCCGCCATACGGAACGCGTTTTCATTGGAGTCGACGTCATGGTATGAACCGAAGAACAGAGTAACTTTAACGTCAACCACTGGGTAGCCAGCCAATACACCGGAAGTCAATGTTTCACGTACACCTTTTTCAACTGCAGGAATGTATTCACGTGGAACTGTACCGCCTTTGATCGCATCAACGAATTCGAAACCTTTACCTGGTTCTTGCGGCTCGATCTTCAATACTACGTGACCGTATTGACCACGACCACCAGATTGCTTAACGAACTTACCTTCGATTTCTTCGCAAGTTTTGCGAATTGTTTCGCGGTATGCAACTTGTGGCTTACCAACAGTTGCTTCCACGTTAAATTCACGCTTCATACGGTCAACGATAATGTCCAGATGCAATTCACCCATACCAGCGATAATTGTCTGACCAGATTCTTCGTCAGTACGTACGCGGAAAGATGGATCTTCAGCCGCCAAACGGTTCAATGCCAAGCCCATTTTCTCTTGATCTTGCTTAGTCTTTGGCTCAACCGCTTGAGAAATAACTGGCTCTGGGAACACCATACGTTCCAAGACAACGATCGCTTTTTCGTCGCACAAGGTATCACCAGTTGTTGTGTCTTTCAGACCAACCACAGCCGCGATATCACCCGCCAACATTTCTTTGATTTCTTCACGTTGGTTTGCATGCATCTGAACCAAACGACCAATACGCTCTTTTTTCTCTTTAACAGAGTTATAAACCGTATCACCAGAATTCAAAGTACCTGAGTAGCAACGAACGAAGCACAATTGACCAACGAACGGATCAGTTGCAATCTTGAACGCCAAGCCAGAGAATTTCTCTGTGTCTTTAGCTTCACGAACTACAGGCTCATCATCTTCATTCGTACCAGGAACTGGTGGAATATCGATCGGAGATGGCAAGTACTCAACTACCGCATCCAACATCGCCTGAACGCCTTTGTTTTTAAATGCAGTACCGCACAACATTGGAACGATTTCAGAAGCGATAGTACGTTGACGCAAAGCTTTTTTGATTTCAGCTTCAGTCAAATCACCTTCTTCAAGGTATTTGTTCATCAATTCTTCGCTGGCTTCAGCAGCAGCTTCAACCATGTTTTCGCGCCATTTTTTCGCGTCAGCTAACAAATTCTCAGGGATTTCGCCGTATTCAAATTTCATACCTTGAGATGCTACATCCCAGATGATCGCTTTCATCTTAACCAAATCGATCACGCCTTCGAACAAATCTTCAGCGCCGATAGGTACTTGCAAAGGCACTGGATTTGCTTTCAAACGTGCACGCATTTGATCGTACACTTTGAAGAAGTTCGCGCCAGTACGATCCATCTTGTTGACGAATGCCAAACGTGGGACTTTGTACTTGTTAGCTTGACGCCAAACTGTTTCAGATTGTGGCTGAACGCCGCCGACTGCACAGTAAACCATGCAAGCACCGTCCAAAACACGCATAGAACGCTCAACTTCAATCGTGAAGTCAACGTGGCCTGGTGTATCAATAATATTGATATGGTGTGGCTGGAAATTATTCGCCATACCACTCCAGAAGCAAGTTGTCGCAGCGGAAGTAATAGTAATACCGCGCTCTTGTTCTTGCTCCATCCAGTCCATGGTAGCCGCGCCATCATGCACTTCACCGATTTTGTGATTTACACCGGTGTAGAACAAAACACGTTCGGTTGTCGTGGTTTTACCAGCATCAATGTGAGCCGAAATACCGATATTACGGTAGCGCTCAATGGGGGTCTTACGGGCCATAGCTATTCCTAAATCTTTTAATGGACAAAACCGAGCGTAATTTTCAAGAAGAAATCACGCCCGGCCTGATTCAATATACCTGGAAAAACCACTGTAAAAATTTCATACAATGGCCTCTCACTTTTAACGCAACGACTAAATAAATTAGAAGCGGAAGTGGGAGAAGGCTTTGTTGGCTTCAGCCATACGATGCACTTCATCACGTTTCTTCATTGCGCCGCCGCGACCTTCAGCGGCTTCCAACAATTCACCAGCCAAGCGTTGCGGCATAGATTTTTCGCTACGCTTGTTCGCTGCTTCACGCAACCAACGCATAGACAAAGCCAAACGGCGAACTGGACGAACTTCAACTGGAACTTGATAGTTAGCACCACCAACGCGGCGGGATTTAACTTCAACCAATGGCTTAGCATTGTTGATTGCAGTTGCGAACACTTCCAAAGGATCTTTACCAGATTTAGTTTGGATGTGATCAAACGCGCCATAGATAATGCCTTCAGCAACAGACTTCTTGCCAGACAACATCAACACGTTAACAAATTTTGATACTTCAACATTACCGAATTTTGGATCCGGCAAAATATCCCGTTTCGGGACTTCACGACGACGTGGCATTTCAATTCCTTTCAATCTTCAGTTGAGCGGTCGATAACAGATTTATCAACGCTCGCGGTGAGCCATCATAGCCACCACTTACTCGGCTCATTCGAGACCGACACCTCTCCGAACTACGGAGATTTTACTGAGGCTTAGTTACAGAAAAATTACAAGTTGACTGTAAAATAAAATTCTAGTGGACTAGAAAATTACTTCTTAACAGCCTTAGCGCGCTTAGAACCATATTTGGAACGAGCTTGCTTACGGTCTTTAACACCTTGAGTATCCAAAGCACCACGAACCATATGGTAACGCACACCCGGCAAATCTTTTACACGACCACCGCGCAACAAAACTACGCTATGTTCTTGCAAGTTATGACCTTCACCGCCGATATACGAAATAACTTCGAAACCGTTGGTCAAGCGTACTTTGGCAACTTTACGCAAAGCCGAGTTAGGCTTTTTTGGAGTTGTCGTATAAACGCGAGTACATACGCCGCGTTTTTGTGGGCTGTTTTCCAGCGCCGGAGATTTGCTCTTAACCACTGCAGAAACACGTGGTTGGCGAATCAGTTGATTGATGGTTGGCATCGTTTTTAATCCAACAAAATACAACGTTAAACACACGCCCGGAAACGGTTGCCCGGGCACTTAAAATCTATATATTCACTCACAAACAAAGTCTGCAAGCCCTCGACCATTCATGCTCATACACATGCTTAAATACAAATTGGCAGTGCGTAAGAATAAACCATATAAAATCGAGAACTCGCGAGTGTACACCTTTGTTTCAAGCAAAGTCAATGAAAAACAATAGAAACAACCACTTAGGATAGCATCTGGCACGCCGTATGCCAGATCAAAATGACTAAATAAAGTGCATTATTTATAGAGCAGCATCTATTTAAGAAAGCTATTTGCGCCCGTCAAGGATAAAATGCCAGGCTATTTCCAACAAGAGATGAGCACTACGAGGCTCATTTCACTTATTTTGCCTTTATTGAATGCACAATTGCATGCACAAGCCCTTCCGACTCCCCCAATTTTACTTATTAACAAGCTACTTTCTTATCAGTTGCTTGCCTTTTTTTGATTATTTATTAGGCAAACCAGTAGAACACGCATCACGCATAGTGGCGTATGAGATTATTGGCTGGTTGCTATTGTGGAATATTTTCCAAAGCCCACGCTGGTTTCATTACTTATTATTGCCAGCCTTTTTGGCGATTCCGGTAGAGATTTATCTGCGTTTGTACTTCGGACAAGGGATTTCCACACACCATCTTGGGATTATCACTGAAACTAGCCCAAAAGAAGCTTTGGAATTTTTAGGTCACAAAGTCTGGCTGCTGCTACTGATCATCATCACGATTATGGCTTGGTGGTGGTCCTTACTGCGCGCCGCTAAGGCGACGCCCTCACTAGCTTGGCGCCATTCATCGCGCTGGATCTGCCTCGCTATTATTGCAAGTATCTCAATTTGTTGGAGTTATGGCTTACGGGTTGGCGTTGCCAGCGCCTCCGCCAAAGTCAGTACCAGCGCCATAGCAACTAGCGCGAATGAGGGGCCGCATGTGTGGCAGATACGTTCATGGTCAACACTCCAAGAATACTTAGACCAGCAGCCCGCGCTACCGAATTGGACCGAAGCCCTGTACGACCTCGATAGCTTTTCACGCAGCTGGCCAGCAGGAATTTGGGCGCGCGCGATTGATTTTTATCAAGAACGCAGTTTTCTAGCGACATTGAGTGAAAAGAGTCGCTTATTTCGCTTCCATGCACAGCAAGCTGCAGGCAACGATTTTCAACAAACTATCGTGGTCGTCATTGGTGAATCATCGCGTTATGATCGCTGGAGCTTAAATGGCTATCAAAGAATCACCAATCCCTATCTTAGCCAAGAAACAAATCTGGTGAGCTTTAGCGACATGATTACTGCAGTCGCCGCGACGCGCTTATCGGTACCCATCATCGCCACCCGCAAACCCGCGACTCAGAGTCTCAAACCTGGATTTAGTGAAAAATCCTTTCTGAGCGCATATCAGGAAGCAGGGTTTAAGACTTTCTGGATTTCAAATCAAATGAGCTTCGGGCAATTTGATACGCCGACCTCGGTAATTGCCAAAGAGGCCGATGTCACGCAGTTCTTGAATCTGGGCGGCTTCACAAATAATTCGAGTTACGATCAGATCTTATTCACACCGCTGCAAAACGCCCTAAATGACAGTGCACCAAATAAGCTCATCGTGATTCACAGTCTGGGCAATCATTGGAATTACAGTCATCGCTATCCACAAAGCTATGATAAGTGGAAGCCCTCTTTATTTGGCATTAGTAATCCAGCCTATACCAACTTAAAGAACAAAGAAGCACTGAATAATAGCTACGACAATTCGATTTTGTATAACGACTGGATTTTGGCGCGTATGATTGCGCAACTCAAAGCGATACCGCATATGACGGCGTTATGGTATGTGTCGGATCATGGGCAAACCTTATACGACGGCAGTTGCAATCTGGCGTTCCATGGTCACAACACCCAATTTGAATTTCATATCCCGGCATTTGTCTGGTATTCAGATCAATACGCGGCACAACATCCGCAAAAAATTCAACAGCTAAAAGCTCATCAGAATGCGAAACTGACGACAGAAAACATTTTCCATTCAGTCGTTGATATGGTGGACATTCGTTATCCTGATGAGAAACTCGATCGCAGCATTTTTAGCCCGCAGTGGAAATTTCATACGCGCTATGTCGACAGCTACGGCTGGAGCAATTACGACGATGCGCATCTGAAGGGGGATTGCCGCGAGGTAATCGACAATAAGACACCGCTAGTCCAAGAGAAGTAGTTTAAAAAGGTAAGCCGTTTCTAGAATGGAAGGCAAAAGGCTAAATGCCTTCCATATCAATTGCCCACCTTCCATTTGTGCCTTACACTTAAGTCATGCGCCGCGACATCACTCCCACCCTCACGTTCATCACCACCGACCAGCCGACCGTGCAAATCCACGGTGCCTGGTTGACGGATATGCTGGCCGAAGCAAGCTTGATGCAAACTATCCATCTCAGCTTGCAAGAGCTCCAAGGCAAGCTGGAATTGGCGTGGGATCTAACGCAACTGACAGCACTCGATCATATTGGCGCTCAATTGCTATGGCAGGCATGGGGTAAATCTTATCCAGCCAAACTACAGCTCAGAGAACAACACCAAGCATTATTTGAACGTCTGGCGGAAGTACAAAGAATTGCCATGCCAGTCGCACAAAAGCCCATCGTGCCGCCATTTGGCAAACTGGGGCGTTTATCCTTAAATTTCGCTTTGCATGTAATCGGTGTGACTGAATTGCTCGGTCAACTGGTATTGGATTTAGCGCGCCTAGTGCGCCATCCCACGCGCGGCCCGTGGAAAGAAATTTCCGCGAATATTTATCGTACGGGTTTTCAAGCGATGGCGATCACTGCCTTAGTCGGGCTTTTAATCGGCGTGGTCTTATCGTATTTGTCCGGACAGCAATTGCGTAGTTATGGTGGCGACTTGTTCATCGTCAATTTGCTGGGTATCAGTATTATTCGCGAATTGGGGCCGATGTTAGCGGCAATCTTAATCGCCGGACGTTCAGGCTCCGCCATTACCGCCCAATTAGGCGTGATGAAAGTCACCGAAGAGCTCGACGCCATGCGTGTGATGGGGATTCCGGTCGGATTTCGCTTAATCATGCCAAAGGTAATTGCACTGGCAATCACGATGCCCTTAATCGTCATCTGGACCGATGTCATGGCACTGATCGGCGGTGCCATTTCTGCACAATTCATACTTGATATGTCACCCGGATTCTTCCTGCACAAATTGCCCGATGTGGTGAGCCTGGCGAATTATTGGATAGGTTTAGGAAAAGGCGTGGTGTTCGGCATACTGATCGCCGTTATTGCCTGTCATTATGGTTTAAGAATCAAACCGAATACGGAAAGTCTGGGGCTAGGAACGACCAGTTCAGTCGTCGTTTCAATTACCTCCGTTATTATTGCCGATGCTTTTTTCGCGGTACTGTTCCGCAATATTGCATACTGAAGCTATGGATACCTTGAGCCCGACACCAGCCATTGAACATGTCATAGAAATCGAACACCTGCGCACGCAATTTGGACGCACGGTGATTCATGATGATCTCAATTTGCAAATACGTAGAGGTGAAATTTTCTCCATCGTTGGTGGTTCAGGCTCTGGCAAAACGGTACTCATGCGCCAGATGCTGGGATTAGAAGTTCCCAAAGGCGGCATCATCAAAGTATTTGGCGAAGATATCCATGCGCCGAAACTGCACCACGTTGAGCATTTACGTCGTCGCTCAGGTATGTTATTTCAACACGGCGCGCTGTATTCGGCATTGAATGTAATTGAAAACGTGGCACAGCCCTTACGCGAATTAGGCGATCTGCCTGAATCCTTAATCATGGACATCGCGTATCTGAAACTACATATGTCGGGCATCGGTTTTGAACATGCAAAAAAAATGCCATCGGATTTATCAGGCGGGATGATTAAGCGTATCGCTTTAGCCCGCGCCATTGCGCTAGACCCTGAATTATTGTTCTTAGATGAGCCGACTGCGGGATTAGATCCAGATAGTTCGGATAGCTTCGTCAGCTTAATTCAATCGCTGCATCAATTACTCAGCTTAACCGTGGTGATGGTGACGCATGATCTGGATACCTTATTTGCACTATCTTCACGCATCGGTGTCATCGCCGATAGAAAAATGATCGCCGTTGGTAGTGCGCGCGGCGTCACACAAGTTGACCATCCTTTTATTCAAACTTATTTCCGTGGTGGCCGCGGTTTACGCGCCATGGAAGTATTACCACAATCACTTGATCCGCAGCAAATGATCAATACTGCGTCAGGAGCGAAACATTATGGAAAGTAAATCTCACGCCTTAATCGCCGGCGTATTCGCGATAGGTCTGGCAATTTTGGCTGGCGCACTGGCACTATGGTTAGGCAAGGATGAAATCCAGCGTACGCCGTATACGATTGCGACGTCTTTAAAAGTATCAGGCTTGAACATACAAGCGGCAGTGCGTTATAAGGGAATTAAAGTCGGCAAAGTGACCGATATTGATTTCGATAGCAAAGTGCCGGGTCAATTATTATTAAGTTTAGATATCGTTTCCGACACGCCAATCACCCAATCTACTTACGCGACTTTAGGCTATCAAGGTGTAACTGGAATCGCCTTTATTGAACTCGACGATGACGGTAGCAAATCCGCTGCCGTGGTGCGCGATCCGCAATTGGGCGCACGCATTCCCTTGCGCCCGGGCTTGATGCAAGAAGTAGAAAAACATGGTCTGGCGATCTTGAGTCAAACAGAAGAATTGAGCAAACGCTTAAATGCCCTGCTCGATCAGGACAACCGCGCTTCCCTGACCAACGCAGTCAAGCAAATCGGCAAGACCGCCGCGGCTTGGGAAGGATTCCCTGCCAAACTCGAGCCAGTCTTAAATGAATTACCGCAAACTGTACGTCAGGCAAAAGAAAGCGCATTGGCCTTCAAGCAATTTTCTGATAACGCTAAAAACACCAGCAATAATTTGAATCTGCTCATCAATAATCTGCAAGGCGAAAATGGCAGCATTACGCGTTTGAGCAAAAATGTCGAAGACATGAGCCAGAGCCTGCAATATGAAACGCTGCCAGCCATCAACAATTTAGTACGCGATGCGGGCAGCACATTGCGCAGCATCAATCGCGGTGCGGAGACTTTTAATGACAGACCGCAAAGTCTGATCTTTGGTGCTAAACCGGTAGCCCCTGGGCCTGGTGAAGCGGGATTTAAAAATGAGGCTGGAAATAAATAGTCGTGCACATTGCCGAAGCACCATTGTCGAAGCACCATTACCGAAGCGCCATTGCTGTAGTCCCATTTTCGAAGTACCTCAGTCTTTAGTAAAAATTTTTAAATAAAACCAAGCAAATTCAAACAAATATTTTGAGCAGGAAATGACCATGTCAATTAGAGCACTTCATGCCGGCAGTATCAAAACAATTGGGCAAAATTTGAGCGCATGCCTTGCCATCGTCTTGCTCAGTGCCTGCGCCAGTACCAGCGTTCAACAGCAATATGACTTTGGCAGTGAATTGGCGAATTCCAGCGCTGCTGGCACGGAAGCGCTGTCCACATTAAAAATCCAGCTGGCCGAGATTCAAGCGCCAGTGAGCCTGGAAAGTTCAGCCATGCTGTATCGGCTGCAATATGAGAATGGGCAAGAACTCCGTCCATATGCGCAAAGCCGCTGGAGTATGCCGCCGGCACAATTACTCAAACAAAGAATCAAAGCACAAATCAATCGCCAAGGTGGTGCGGTCTTGGCGACTAGTGATGGCGTCAAAGCCTTGCCTTTATTGCGTTTGGAATTAGAAGAATTTTCTCAACAATTTTCTACACCCAATCAAAGTCAGGTGCAGCTTCGTTGGCGCGCCAGCCTGATCAAAAATAATCAATTACTGGGGCAAAAAATATTTACAGCACAAGTAGCTACGGAAAGCCCTGATGCGCGTGGTGGTGCAAAAGCAATGCCACAAGCAAGTGATAGCGCGATTGCGGAACTAATTAGCTGGATGCAGACTCAATTAAAATAAATCCATGCTCTCGCAGATGTCGCGAATGCGCTTTAACAAAAATTTCTTCCAACGAAGCTAAGCTATTGTGTCCAACCAAGATCTCACCGCTTCACCACTGTCACGCGCCAGTTTAGTCGCCTATGCAATTTTGATTGTGTATGCCAGCCTTTATCCATTCTCAGGTTGGCAGTTTGAAAATCTGGCGGCGTTCGGCGCGCAAATTTCGCAATGGCCACGTTATTGGTCTCAGTTCGATGCTATCGTCAATGTACTCGGTTACATCCCTTTTGGCGCATTGCTAGTATTTTCACTCTATCCTCGCGTCAAGACACGCTGGGCGTTTTTGATTGCAAGTATCAGCAGTTGCGGCATCAGCTTATTGATGGAGAGCGCGCAGTATTTTTTACCTAGTCGCGTTACCTCACTACTAGACCTATTGACCAATGCTGCAGGTGGAATCATTGGCGCTTTGCTCGGCGTCGCCTTACTCCCGCTGCTAATGGAAAATGGACGCTTGCAAGCACTGCGCAGCAAGTGGTTACTCAGAGATTCTTCTCCTGAAATGGTGGTACTCGGCCTATGGCCCTTAGCCCAAATTTTTCCGCAAGCATTCTTGTTTGGTCATGGGCAAATCTTGCCACTCATTTCACTGTGGTGTGAAGAATATCTGGATGTCACGATTGATCTCAGTGACTATTTGCGCCATGGTCTTGAACTGAGTCCTGAAACATATTTGCTGTCAGAAACCATCATCACAGCCTGTGGCTGCACTGGGGCGATTTTGATTTGCTTATCGCTCTTAAATCGGCATGCGCCCAAATTTATTTTGGCTTGTCTTTTACTGCTGACAGGATTAGCTGTCAAAGCTTTATCCACTGCCCTGATGTTTCAACCTGAGAATGCGTTTTTATGGCTGGCACCGGGGGCACAAGGTGGAATTTTGATCAGCACCATTATGCTGTACGGCTTTTCTTTTGCACCATCACATGCGCAACGACGATTAGCATTTTTATTATTGGGAATTAGTCTCTTGATGGTGAATCTGATTCCAAGTAATCCCTACTTTCTGAATACTTTGCAAACCATGGTACAAGGCAAGATGCTCAATTTTTATGGTGCTGCGCAGTTTCTGTCGCTGGTCTGGCCTTTTGGCGCGATCTGGTATTTATTGAAGCCCATGCAAAAAATAAAATAGTAGTACTTACGCAAAACCAACGCCGGCGTTGTTGTGTTCGCCCAGCCAGCGCAATTTTGCATAAGCCCTAAATAGAAAATCGCAACACTGTAAGTTCATAAACTTTTAATTCATGCAAAATTTTCCGCAGCAACTATCGCACAGCTTTCAGCGCTTTTTTGACTCCGAAAAAGCGGGTGGGATACTATTAATTCTGTGTACCGCTGCATCTTTGCTGATCACAAATTCCGCCTTCGGCCAACACTATCTCCAGTTCTGGCAAATCTCGTTCGCGGGCCTAAGTCTGGAGTTATGGGTCAACGATGCCTTGATGGCGATCTTTTTTCTCTTGATCGGTTTGGAATTAGAACGCGAACTGTATAGCGGTGAATTATCTGATTTTCGTAACGCGTTACTGCCCTTGATCGCAGCACTCGGCGGCACCGTCGCACCTGCGCTTTTGCACTTCGGCTTCAATGCGGGAAGTGCAACGCAGGCTGGGATAGGAATCCCTATGGCAACTGATATTGCCTTTGCTTTAGGTGTATTGGCATTATTGGGAAAAAGGATTCCAGCCGCATTGAAAGTTTTTGTGGTCGCTTTTGCCGTCATTGATGATTTGTGCGCCATCATTGTGATTGCCTTGTTTTACACTGTGAAAGTGAATCTACTCTTCCTCGCACTGGCAATTGCGATCTGGCTAGGCTTACTTGCCCTCAATCGTAAAATGCGCTGCATGGCTTTATGGCCGTACTTAATCGGCGGCATAGGCATGTGGATTTGCATGTTGCTGTCGGGCGTTCATGCAACGATTGCGGGTGTCATGCTGGCATTTGCCATCCCCTACTCTGCCAAAAGCGAGGATGTGGAATCGCCGTCGCATCAACTTGAACACTTACTCCACAAGCCAGTTGCCTTTCTGATCTTGCCCATCTTTGCGTTAGCGAACACTGCCATCGTCATAGGTGCAGATTGGGCGCATAGCTTAAGCAGCGCGAATAGTCTGGGAATTATTGTGGGTTTGGGCTTAGGCAAACCCTTAGGTGTCAGCTTATGTTGCGCACTGGCGGTTATGACGGGACTGTGCCAACTGCCTGCAGGTATGCAATGGCGGCACGTGATTGGTGCTGGCATCCTAGGTGGTATAGGCTTTACGATGTCTATCTTCATTACCAATCTGGCGTTTACCGGCCAAGATGCATTGATCAATGCATCAAAAATGGCGATCTTGGTCGCGTCGCTATGTGCGGGGCTGATCGGTTTTGTCTGGCTCAGATTCACCAGCAATCGGACTTAATCGGGCTTAGGTAACCTCAGTTGCTTGATCCTGCATGCTCAAACAAGCTCGCTGCCTATACCTACTTCGTCGCCTCGTCGATTTGCTTTTGATGCGCTTCACTCGCTTTGGATAATTCTTGCTCAACCTGCTTGGCCTGTTCCAGCGCCTGACGCTGATGCTCTGCAATTTTAAAGGCAGGGGCAGACTCCGCTGTGACAGATGCACTGTTCACTTTAGGCTCTGCTGGTTTTTTACAGGCACAGCATAATCCTAATACGAGACTAGATTGTATAAACAAGGTCAGAAATTTCATAGCTTTTCTCTATCAAAAATGATCGCAATTGATCGCGCATGATTTGTGCTGGGATTTCAATATAGACGCCATCCTCACCAGCTAATCGTTGTATCATAATGCTTAATTGAACGCGTGGCGAATTGATAGCCTGCATGATCTTCGGCGAAACAGTTAATTCACCGCGCGATTCACGATCTTTCCTGAAATCTTTCGAAATCCTCATGTCCGACAATCTCTATTACCAAAAACACGTGTTCTTCTGCATGAACGAACGCGATGACGGTCGTCCTTGCTGTGCCGAACGCGGCGCACAGGCGGCACAAGAACATGCAAAACGCCGAATAAAGCAACTAGACTTAAATGGCGCGGGCAAAATCCGTATCAATAAGGCTGGGTGTCTGGATCGCTGCGAACAAGGCCCAGTATTAGTCGTGTATCCACAAGGTACTTGGTATACCTATGTTGATCAAACTGATATTGATGAAATTATCGAGGTCGATCTGGTCGGTGGTGGCGTGGTTGAACGTCTTAAAGTTTAAGCTGGTATAACCTAAGTATGAACATCCACACTGAACAATTTCTCATTCCCGGCAAGGCAGGGCAATTGGAATGCGCCTTAAATCATCCTGATTCAGAGATGTTTCCCAATCCCCGCGGCCTGGCTTTAGTGGCACATCCACATCCGCTGTTTGGCGGCACGATGGAAAATAAAGTCGCACAGACGCTGGCGCGTACTTTCGTGTCACTCGGTTACGTCACGGCACGCATGAATTTTCGTGGCGTTGGTAAATCCGAAGGGGTGCATGATGCAGGTATAGGCGAAACCGACGATATGGAAACACTGTTACAGCACCTGCGTCAGCGCTATCCCGATTTGCCCTTGGTCTTGAGTGGATTTTCTTTCGGCACCTTCGTGCAATCGCGTTTGCATCAGCGCTTAACCGCCGCTGGAATTCCAGTTCAACGACTGGTGTTAGTCGGTGCAGCAGCAGGTAAATGGGCGATGCCAGATATTCCTGCCGATACCATTTTGATTCATGGTGAACTGGACGACACCATACCATTACAGGTGGTATTTGAATGGCTGAGACCGCAGGATATTCCAGTCGTCGTGATCCCGGGTGCAGATCATTTTTTTCATCGTCGCCTACCTCATATCAAGAAAATTATCAGCGATTTGTGGTCGTGATTTTGTGGTCATAAATAACTCTCTATTTTTTAAATTTACTATTTGCTTTAGCTTCCAATGAAAAAATATTTTTCCTCATTATTTTCCGCGCTGTTCGCAATCTCAATTGCCAGCGTCGCACTGAGCAGCGCCGTCGCACAAGCGCAGACCTTACCCAAGCCTTTAGTCGATGCCAAGTCCTGGATCTTATTAGATGCCACCAGCAATCAAGTGATCAATTCTGATAATGCGACTTTGCAGATTGAACCAGCTTCGTTGACCAAGATCATGACTGCGTATTTAGTCTTCAATGCATTGAAAGAAAAACGTCTGGATTTGAATCAGCAAATCACGGTATCGACACGCGCTTGGAAAGTCGATTCCAGCAGCTCTAAGATGTTTATCGATCCGGCCACACCTGTCAGTATCGGCGACTTGTTATATGGCTTGATTGTGCAATCTGGCAATGATGCTTCAGTCGCTTTAACGGAAGCTGTCGCTGGTAGCGAAGATGCATTCGTCGTGCAGATGAATCGCGAAGCCGCGCGTCTGGGTATGAAGGCGACACGTTATGCCAATTCTCATGGCTTACCTAGTCCAGATAATTTCTCTACCGCTTTCGATTTGGCGATTTTGGCTTCACGCTTGATCGCTGATCATCCTGAATATTACAAAACCTACTACTCCACTAAGAGTTTTACGTATAACAAAATCACACAGGCAAACCGCAATCGTTTGCTATGGTTAGACCCGACTGTTGATGGCATGAAAACTGGCCACACCGAAGCGGCTGGTTATTGTCTGATTTCTTCTTCGATACGTCCAAATGGTACTGGTCAGCGTCGTTTGATTTCCGTTGTCACAGGTACCAAGAGTGATCAAATCCGAGCGCAAGAAAGTTTGAAATTATTGAACTGGGGCTTCCTCAATTTCGACACGGTCAAACTGTATGACAAAGCACAAGCGATAGAAACTTTGGACGTGTGGAAAGGTAATCAAAGCAAAATCAAAGTCGGCTTCACGCAAGACCTCTATGTAACATTGCCGAAAGGAAGCGCAGCCCGTTTGAAACCTACTTTAGAACGTAAAGATCCTTTGGTGGCGCCAATTGCAGCGAACAGCAAAATTGGTACGATGAAGATGATGTTAGATGGCAAGCCAGTTGCAGAATTTCCAGTATTGGCTTTGGAAGAAGTGCGTCAGGCAAGCATCTTTGGACGTGCGTGGGATTCTATCCGCTTGCTGTTCAAATAAGCTCTAAAGAATATCTAAGGCACAGATAAAAAAAGCCTGCGCAGAGAATATCTGCGCAGGCTTTTGTCATTCTATGTACATCAATTAGTCGAAAAAATTCTTATTTTGTAGCAGCCTCTTTATCCAAAATCGACTTCGCCAACTGCGGTACAAAACCAACGATGGCCAGCCAGGAAACAAACAACAAGCCAGTGCGCAGAGCGGCAAAACACAGCACAAACACCAACATCTGCGGCAAGCTGTCTAACTGAATAATGCCCGCAGCTTGCACCAATAAATAGGCGGCATAGCCGGCGACAAAGGTGATGGGAAACATCAGCCACCAGATTTTCTGTAATTGTTTGGGCATAGAGTCTTTCGTTGTGCTTAAAATTAGTCCAAACATCATACAAGAAATTAATTCACAGCAGCATCACCTTGACTGACTTTGTTCTGCAATTGCACATAATCCGCACCATGCAAGGCCGTTAATATCATGTCGCCATTTGGCGCCACGCGAAATGCGCCGTATTTTGCTTTCGCGTAGCTATCAGCTTGCCCTTCCTCGAAGAAATAAGCGTTGGTACCAAACTTAACTTGGTTGTTCCGAATCCTATAGCGCATTAATACCTGATTGCTCTGCACTTTCTCACTCACTTGCGCAATCTTTTGAAAATGCCCAACGCCATGTTCATCCACATTCAGCAGCAAATGCCCATCGGTGGGAACATCAGACTTTTGCTCCACCATAAAACCTCTACGCCAATTCAAATTCACGTTTGGAAAGGCATCCGTCGCGACTTGAAAGCGCAAGGCCATATAATCACCTTGCATCAATGAACGTGGATCGACGGGTGCCAATTCCAATAATACGATGCGCCCTTCTGTCAGTAATTTTTCGCGTGCAAAAATAGTCCAGTTCACCGCTGACAAAATCAACAGGCCGACAATGAATGCAAAGATACTTCGACGCTGGCTAAATGAGTTCACCACTGAGTTCGTCACTGAGTTCGTCACTGAATTAGGCATGATTGAACTCCTTCGTATCAGGCGTTGTGGAAATCGGGAAACGATGATTTAAAATCCAGCGCACGACCAGCAATAACAAAGCCAAACTTGCCAACACAATCGACTTGTACAACAGACTGACTTGCAACTGATAATAGTAATGCGAAAGAAAACTTAGGAGCGACAACAAGCCCAATCCCAGTAAAAGTTTTTCGCCAAAACTATACGCGATCAAAATCAATAAGAGTGCATGACTCAAACCTGGTGCCACATAGCCAAAACCACAAAGGATCATGGTACCTGACACTGCGAGCAATGCTGGTAAAGAAGACCACCGCACACCCTCGCGCCGCAACACCAACATCGTGGTCGACAGCAGAGCCAAATTCACCAGCGTGCCAGCCAAGCGCCAACCATGTTTAAACCACCATGCATCAGCATTTTGGAGCATCAGCAAAGAGAACAATCGACTGCCCTCAGTCGTCAGCAAAGTCAGTGCCAGAGCAAATCCTATCGGGCGCCAGACCTCGGGCTGGCGCAAGCGGCGTGGCGACCACCACAACGCCGTCAACAAAATCGCTACAATGCCCGATGTGAAGCCAAACATCCCGAGTTCTTGAAACAAAAAGTAAGCAGCATACACGGTACTCACCGTGCTTAAAAACCGGTGTATAAAGTTCGGCATCATCGCCACCAACAAGATTTCAAACAGCAAGATTGCAGCAAAGATCGCCGCATGATTTTGTGGATTTTTCTGGAACAAAGAAAACACCACAAAACCTTGCCCCGCCATGCTCAATGCCAGCGCTAATTGCAAAACAAAATCGTTATTGGAACCCAGACGAAAAATCACATACGCCGCAGTGCATAAAGCTAGTCCAATACTTATCCCGGCAATCATACTTTCATGGAAAAAACTGAAACCTATACCAATAAATCCCATCAAAAACAATGCTCCCAACCAACCAGAAAATCCTAACATCACGCGGATATACCAAGCTTGATTAACATTGCTATCCGCCTCAGTCGTTGCTGGCATTTCTCCACTCACCGCATTTACCCGAATCAAGGTTTGCCATAACTCGGCGCATGTGGATGACGGTGTGAAGTTTGTGTCTGGATAAGTGCTCATGATTGCATCTCCTTTGCGATTTTCTTCAACCAGATACCACCGGCTGCGGAGCTGGCGATAATCGTGAGACCGATCAATAAGAATCCTCCAGCGTCACTGTGATGCAGTAATTGTTTTGCCAACATCGCATTGCCTACCACGATCAAACTGAGTATTGCTCCTGCTAGCATATAAAGGTCTTTCAGATGGCGTCGGTATGCCCACATGACAGCCAGCAACCAAACCCCATAACAAAGTACACTAGTTATGCGTGACGACGAATTCCCGCTGAGTCCGGCACTTGAACCATTAAAAATCGCATCTAGTGCCAAGGTGCTGATGACCACACCACTGTAAGTCGCCAATACACGAACAGTCCAACGTGCTTGCAAGTGCTGAACTCCACGCCATGCGGCAAACTCCCACACGATCAGGGCAAGCGTATTCCATCCCAGCAGCACCCACAATTGCGCATTCCAATTAAAGAGAAAGCCGAACAGACCACCAAAAGTTTGAAAGTACAGCACGATTGCCAGATTGATTAATCCCAGCCACAGCAAGTACATCGCTCCTAATTGCGCTAAGAATACCCACGCCGTGGCGGCAAGTGCCCATACCAGAAAGAGCTCATAGGTATCGGCACCGGTCTGGTAAGTCTGTCCTACTAGAGCCAGCAAAGCGCCCAAAAATAAAGTCGCTAACAGCAAACAGGCTTTCCCCGCCAGCGTGCCAAGTCCTAAACGCCAACTACTTAGCAAACTCAATACGATGGCGACTTCCACCAAGCCAAACTTGGCATAACGTCCTAGCGCTTGCCAGTTATACGCCAGAAAAAATATCAGAGAGGCGCCAAGTGCGATGACACCTAGCCATAACAATAACTGGTCAATAAAGCGACGCCATTGCATCGTATCTGGATATACACCACCCAGCTTCAATGCTTCGTGCTCACGACCGGCAGCGATACGCCCCTGCGCCAGCCATTCCATGATTGCTATCTGTTTTCCCATCTCGGCTCCTCATATAAAAACAGCATCGTGCAACAATCATAACATCGCATGTTCACTACTTGTCCAGAGCAATACCTTAAGTCGCAATTTGCAACGCAGACAGGCGCATTTCGCGCAACTTCGGTATGTCAAAGTCACAAGTGTTTTACAGGACGCCCCACAAACAAGGCTTGCAGTATGGGAGATAGGAGTTCAAACTATTGGTTTTGGGGGAAATGCCCCCATTTACGCTAGTGAAGCAGGCAAAAACAGCACAATAATAGCTAAATGCAATCAAATGCCATCTAACAGCGATTGCACGACGCAAGTTATGCACTTGGCCGACATACGGTAAATCTATCTACCGTTCGCTTGCAGAATTCTCACTCAGCTTGCCTTTTTAAGAAGTTTTATCATGCACGAAATCAAACCTGAAGACAGCCTTATTGAATATCCTTGCGACTTCCCTATCAAAGTGATGGGCGTCATGCAAGAATCCTTTGCGCAAACCATCGTCGAAGTGGTGATGATTCACGACCCGACTTTTCATGCAGGCAAATTAGAAATGCGTCCGTCCAGCAAAGGTAATTATCTGGCCTTAACCGTGACCATTCGCGCAATCCATCGCGAGCAACTCGATAACTTATATCGTGATTTATCGGCTCACCCTATGGTCAAGATGGTACTGTAAAAACTTCGCCACAATGGTAGCTTCACACACTCTATAAAAGTCGGTGCGAGCGAAAGCTCCCTCGCACCATCAAGAATCCTCTATGCCAGATCTTCAATCCATCGTCGAGAAACAAAAACCAGGCGCACGCTTCGTTATTTCAGCGCCTATGCTGGGATTGGACGCGGTTGCGTTTGATCGTCTTGCACAAACATGGATTGCAGCAGGTGGACCAGGCTTTGTGTTGGATGGTATTCCGTTTCGCAAAGTGGTGGATGGTCAATTTTTCATCCAGCGCGTCACAGTCAAACGCATGGCGGAACAACTATGACTGTATTGGCAACGGAAGCATTGCAGATCACGATCCGGCAACGCGGACAAGAAGATTATCAAACGAGCTTCGCCGCGATGCGCGCCTTCACCGACGCACGCACGGCAGAAACGCCAGATGAACTCTGGATCGTTGAACATCCGCCGGTCTTCACCTTGGGTTTAGGTGCGGATCAATCGCATGTGCTGGCACCGCATGACATTCCTGTGATCCAAACTGATCGCGGTGGCGAGGTAACTTTTCACGGTCCTGGCCAAGTGGTGATTTATCTCTTGATCGATCTCAAACGTCGTCACACTAAGGGGCGATTATTCGCTCGGGAATTCGTACATCAAATCGAACAAGCGGTGATCGACACCTTAGAAGCGTATAATATCATTGGTGAACGAATTGCCGGCGCGCCTGGAATTTACCTCAAAGAAGGCAAATGGCAAGGCGCAAAAATTGCCGCGTTGGGATTAAAAGTACGCGCCAATGGACGCACCTATCACGGCGTATCACTGAATGTCGCAATGGATTTACAGCCGTTTTCTTGGATTAATCCTTGTGGCTACGAAGGGCTTGCCACCGTAGATATGCAAACCCTGCAAGTACAAGTGCCACTGGTACAGGTACAAACCGCCTTGGCACAACGTTTACAACACTTATTGACTGTCGCCTAATTGAGCTACTAACTTGGCTATAAACTAAGCTACTAAACAAGCTATTAACTGAGCATTGAACTAAGCTATGACTACCGAAAACACTCCACTCGCAGCAGACAACAGCAACTACGACCCAACCGAAAAACAAAAGGGTGCGAGTAAGACTTCCCGTATTCCTATCAAAATCGTGCCTGCCGAGCGTTTGCCTAAACCCGATTGGATACGCGTCAAAGCAGGTTCACCAACGACACGTTTCTACGAAATCAAAGACATTCTGCGCGCAAACAAATTAGTCACGGTTTGCGAAGAAGCAAGTTGCCCGAATATCGGCGAATGCTTCGGCAAAGGTACAGCGACTTTCATGATCATGGGTGACAAATGCACACGTCGTTGTCCGTTCTGTGATGTCGGTCATGGCCGCCCAGATCCGCTCGATGTCAACGAGCCTTTAAATCTGGCAAAAACTATTGCCGAATTGCGCTTAAGTTATGTCGTCATCACTTCAGTTGATCGCGATGACTTGCGCGATGGTGGCGCAGCTCACTTTGCCGAGTGCATCACCAAAATCCGCGAACTGTCACCAATGACACGCATCGAAATTCTGACGCCAGATTTCCGTGGTCGTATGGATAGAGCTCTAGAAATTCTGAACATGGCACCACCCGACGTGATGAATCACAATCTAGAAACAGCGCCGCGTTTATACAAAGAAGCACGTCCAGGTTCCGACTATGAATACTCGCTGAATTTATTAAAACGCTTCAAAGAAAAACATCCACATGTTCCAACCAAATCCGGCATCATGGTTGGCTTAGGTGAAACCGACGAAGAAATCCTGCAAGTCATGCGCGATATGCGTGCACACAATGTCGACATGCTGACCATCGGTCAATACTTAGCCCCAAGCGGTCATCACTTACCAGTACGCCGTTATGTGCATCCTGACGTGTTCAAAATGTTCGAAGCAGAAGCCTACAAAATGGGCTTTGCGCATGCAGCAGTTGGTGCAATGGTACGCTCTTCTTACCATGCTGATCAGCAGGCGCATGGGGTGGGGACAGATGTAAAATAATAGTCTAAGACTACACAGTCAAAACGGCATACGGTTAATAACCCTATGCCGTTTTTGTTTGCAAGCGCTCGATACATTTCACGATCATTCCATCGCCAGATCGATATTATTTGCGCAAAGCGCAATCAATGACGCAAATCTTGATGCAATACTTTTCTTCTGGTTTTAAAAGCAACCGTAGTTGCTCTTTTAGTTCCTCAGCGCTACGTGGTTTTTCACCATAAGGCGATGCAGGTATATCTTTTCCGCCAAACCAAAAAACCAAATAAATTCCATGTCCATCAGTACCGGGGTCACATACATACTGTGGGAGAAGTTGCTTATGGATAGCAGTCCATAAGTTGGCATGATTGTCTTTCTTGATTTCAATCGGAATATTGAAGCCATTCGTACCACCAAATGAAACTCGAATATCTGCGCGCTTATCTTCAGCGTAATAACCTTCCTTTATAGCCTCAATACTAAACGCGCCGAGATGTATTTTAAGGTCTGACAAAAGAGTATCTCGACAATCATTCTCGGGCTTTGACACACTCAACTTTTTATTACTTCCGTCGTGACTCCAATATTGCCTGTAATCATTAGTATTACCATTTCGAATATTTTTAGCGATATCAGACAAATGTTCAAAAACAAATGCCGTAAGATCCGCCGCGTTCGCTGGCTGAAGATTAGCAAGTGTATGACTGACCGCTACACTATCGACCGGACGGAAATGAATCTTGCGTCGTGCAATACGCTGAGAATGTAATGCACCTTGTAATCTGACATACCAGGCTGACAGAGCTGGCAATGTCAGTAAGCGCTCAAGCTCTTTGTTTGCCAATTCGTTCATTCTGCTCTCCAGCGTGCTTATCATTGAACGCACTAAATCAGCGGTATTCATAGCTGGACTGACGGTAAATGACCCCGTAATTCGCTCTGGCGAACAATCGGGAGCAAACAGTTCAATCAAGAGCGCTAATGTCGTTTCAGGCAAATTTGTGAGCTTAGGTATTCCACGTTCAAATGAATGAAAGAAGCTTGCCAGATAATCTTTTCGAACCTGATTTATCCCTAAGTATTGAATTAAATCTGTTTGATACTCATCTGGTGCAACTAGCAGACCGCACGCCAGCCAATAAACACGTTGTGCGACATCTAAACTTTTCAATGCCAATTTTTGCGTAATCACTGGCATCAAAATTCTCGGTTCCAAATAACGCAGAGCACCTTTCATGATGGGATCAAGCGCGTTCGACAATTGTTTTTTATCCAACCGAAATGGCAGTTTCTGAAGTAAGCTTGGTAATACAATTTTAGCGACATCGGCATAAGTATCGTTATACGCCAATGGATGCAAAGTACTGATATGTTCTTTTTTCGCCCGTAATCTCACCGAAACATAAGCGGTCAACACCTTCGAGACCAATACGGGGCGCTCTTTTAATAAAGCAATAAACCATTCAGGCTCATTACCGTTATTCAAGCAAAATGCCACGAGCTTTAACAAAATATCTTCATTCAATTCAAATAAAGTCGAAGGATCATTTTGATACAAACTATCAATGCGAAGCAAGCAAGGGAAACTCAAAATGTATATTTCTCCCTGCGCTCCTAGATTATTGATTTGTTCGACACTCGGTAGATCATCCCGATAAAGTACATGACCAAAACCTTCATAAACAGCATTGAACAATGTCGTATCGCCATCCAAAAAATCTAACATACGTTCCTGTAAATTTTCATCGTTCTTGTCACGCAATGCTCTTGTATGCGCCTGTGCCAAATCACACAAAATTTTCGGCGATGCGCTACCGTCACGAATGGATTCAATATGATTTCTGAAGTAACTTGTTCGCAGATTTTTATTTTTTTGCCTTTCTAGTTTATTTTCTCTATCGAAAATAGCTTGTTCGTGCCGCCAGTCGCTAATGGAACAGGTAATAAATGGCTCCAACCAAGGACGAAATTGAGGATACTCGCTCATCCAGGAGTCAAGGAACTCCAGAGCTACGGGAGTCAAATCTGATTGCCCGCCCTCAAGTATTAATCTTTGTACTGTCTGCACAAAATAATAGTGTGCGACTTCGCTCAGGTCTGCCGTTGCGGCCTTATCTAAGTACCAGATCCCAATATCGTCAGGAGGTATTGCACCATAAACTCGACTCAAGCAACGATAAAACAACTTCTCTTTAGCAGCCTGTAAGGCAATGCTATATTCAATCATGGTCTTGTAACGATTAGGTCGCGCAATGAACCATCTAGCAATACGATCTGTTGATGCTTGCTCAACCTTTGGTCGCTCGTACTTGTCCAATCCAATACTTAACCAATCATAAAGTCGTTCGTTGGTAAGATCATCGCCATACACTTCCAACCCTTGCGCAAGTAATCCCAAAGTGAATCTATCAAACGGATGAGTGTTCAAAATCTCTCTAAGCCCAGATTCTCTTAGCACTAACTGATCAAGAAGAAGAGGTAAGTCATCATCAGGTGTTAAACCCAGAAGTTTTCCAGTCCAAAACCATTCATAAGTTCCAAGCAAGTCTTTATTCTTCTGTAGATGCAGGTAATCAAATACTTTTGATGGCGATATTGCGTGCGGATAAAGCATTTCTAAAAGCATACCGATTATTTCGTCATCACCATCTATAACTACATTAGCCTGAATATCCTCAGCCAATTTTTGAAGTTGAGAAAAATCGTCTTCACTAACATGCTTTAATGCTTGCAGTGCCTTGCTCCGTATTCTCAACCAACAACTAGAATCTCGTACCAGACTATCTAATGCGTCAGTCATCACCAACATTCGTTCCCCATACTGGATCGCATCCAAAACACAGTCTAAAAGTGCCTGACTCGCGTCATCACGTAATGATGAACTTAATATTTTCTTGAATATTGGTTCCATATCCCTAGTAGCTAGCGCACCAAATGGTGACGCTGACCAATCCTCAGAACGAAACCACGTATAACGAAGTGCTTCCTTATACATACTATTTAAAACATACTGTTTATCTTCTGGCGAAAAATGCTTCACATCGCCATAGAGCACAATACCCAAAGGATCGGAATCTATCAAACGCGTTCGTGCGTTCAAGCAGTGTACCGATAACCAAGCAGACAAACCGCGTAGGTCAGTCACAATACCGCCATCATAGCCGGCCATTAACGCAAGCACGCGGCCTATCGGCAACATGTATTTTTCGATATTCTGGGCAAGATATCGTGCGCCTAGGAATTCCGTCACACTACGGTGGATAACAGCCCGGCAATGATCGCCATCGCCCTGAAATAGTTTCGTTTGAAGCGTGGCGTTAATAGCACTGAGAGATATATGTGTTGGTAAGGAAAGGCTTTTTAAGTCTATATGTTGCTGGCTAATGGCATCATCATCTTGAGCGAACCCAGCAGATCCTGATAACAATTGAATAGCACAAAGATAGCCCGCGGCATCAAGAAGTGCAGCGTCGGCTATAGCTTTTTGGCGTTTTGCCTGCCTATGCTCAGAATTAGATTCACGTACCAACTGTTTGCAAGCCATTTCGTAGACATCCTTACGACTTTGCGGCCACGCTTCACTTCCGACTGCTTCTACTAACAAATTAAGTGTTTGCGGATTACGCAACAAATCGGTTAGTCCGTAATGTTCAGCTTGTTCAATAAATCTAGCTGCATCAATACCATCCTTTCGATCTAAGATTTCAGCAATATCTATATCGTTAAGCGGATTAAGATGTAATGCGACAATTGTTTGATTCGACGACACGCACATTAGAGACTCAAGATCATTGACACCTAGCCAATCAGCTTCTCGGCACGATAGGCGGACGCGCGGATTCCCAAGTTGCTCAAGACAAACTCTTATTTGATCGAGCGGTGTTCTACTATCGCCACCAGCGCGCATTTCATCTAGTCCATCAATAAATAAAAGTCTACTTTTATATTTTTCATTATTTAAACTAACGAAATCACGTGCCCTGACATAAACGCCACCTGATTCTCGCGCTTCTTGCTTCAGGGCTTCTGTCTTACCAGCGCCTGGGTCACCCAGCAACACATAAGCAACTAAATCGCGATATTCCTTTAAACTGCGACGAATTCGCTCTTGTTGATTCGGAATAATTTGCGTGCAGGTTCGCTCAACAAGAAAAGGAAAATTTATGCTATCCAAACCAGTGCTCCGCAAATTCATTAAAGTTAATTTCAAACATTTTTTAGTGACTTTACTGCAAATGTAACGACATTTGCAGTAAAACATCGTGAAACCACATTGTCGATTCGAAAACATTTTTTGGGAATTTCCAAGCTATCCTAAGTTATATATGAACGAATGTGTCACCAGGAGAGCATGGAAACATGATGGCATGAAATAGGTTGACGCTTTGCTTGCGCATGGAGGAGAGGTAAGAGACCGTCAACGCTTGAACTCGGAGGCCGTACTGCGCTGGCGCACGCATATGCTTTGGAAAACTACCGCCACCTCTTTGTCCCAAACGTGACAGAGTTTGCACAGCACTTGATGCTCAGTGACGCAGGTGCGCGGTTCTGGAATGTCAAAAATTTGATGCCGATTTTTTCCAACGACTTCATTGTCAGAGATAGGTGCAACACAATGTGGGCAATCCGTGAGATCGCGAACGAGCACTGAGTCAAGCCTGTCAATTTATCTGAGCGTGCCACCTTCATGTCCCTTCTAACCGCTAGTTGAGCACTTTATATAAACTTACTTATTTCAAAAATCTGCCCCCGTACTTATGCTTTCGCTTCTTTTGTAAATGTATGAGTGTCAGATACGCCTTCAACTTTGCATGTCTTCCTGATTTCACGTTAGTTGTAAATCAACGACGTTCAATTGCTTTACAAATGATATCACTATAACTAAAATGCAATCATTGATATGAAATTTAAAGGATGAAGGCAATGGCATCCGTCACTGTCAGAAACTTACCCGATGAAACGCACCGTGCCTTGCGTGTGCGTGCTGCTACGCATGGCCGCAGTACCGAAGCTGAAATTCGGGCAATTCTTGAAAATGCAGTCCACCCAGAAGGACGGATTAAGCTCGGCACCCTGCTGGCCGAGATTGGTCGCGAAGTGGGCGGCATCGACCTTGAGATTGAACGTGATAAAACACCGACTGAACCAATGAGTTTTGAATGATACTGCTCGATACCAACGTCATTTCTGAACCATTGCGAGCGGCAGGTGACGCAAACGTGCTTGCCTGGATTGACGCACAGATCATAGAAACGCTATACCTCTCGACAATTAGCCTTGCGGAACTACGCTTTGGCATCGCTGCACTACCAGATGGCAAACGCAGAGATACGCTTCATTTCAGTCTAGAGCAACGTGTCTTGCCCTTGTTCGCAGGGCGTATCCTGTCGTTTGATGATCCTGCATCACAGTCGTATGCCACATTGCGCGCCCGTGCACGTGTCGCTGGACAGGCGATTGCCCCCGCAGATGGCTATATCGCTGCTATCGCTACGACGCATAATTTTGCAGTAGCTACTCGTGACACATCGCCTTTTGAAGCTGCTGGCTTGACGGTCATCAACCCTTGGAACTTACAAGCACGTTGACGCTCTTGTGAAATTCAAATAATTTTCCCCTACATCATGCGCGCGATTGGGCACTGGCCTGAATATACTGATTTGCAGACAATCCTGATCACCCTAACTTCTGAGCAAGTCACGTCAAAACAAACAATTTGTCTCATTTACTCCTGATCTTTCACAACAGATGTAAATAACAGTCTAGGTCTAAATCATCAAAACAGCATAAGGGACTAAAACCCTATGCTGTTTCTATTTTACAAATGCATATCTTAGCAAACATTGCCATCGTGCAAGTTATTGTTTTTTAAAGATATTCTAAAGTTTTCTATCATTCTAGCCGTTAGAGCATGATCGCTCATTTTCTCGCAATACTGATCATGTTACCGCTGCAACTCACTCGTATCTTTGATTATCGACAACCTGCTGCTGAACAGCAGAGGGGCGATACGCTGCGTGTTGAGCAAGAGCTTACTGATCAAAATACCATTGCTTCAACAGAAATCCCGGAAGAGCGCCGGAAGCAACCTGATCGCAGAACTACCGAGCGACGAGAGAAACAGCAAGCCACCTACCTCAATACGCGCAAAACACAAGGCAGACGACACTCTGCGGGACGTCGCCTAAGTGATGCGGCGACAGAGTATCGACCGATTTCACTCAAAGGATGACGACACTTTTACATGTAAAGATGTTGTCGCTTTTTTCAAAAAGCGTTCCCATTTAGAAATCGTTCACAGTTGACTGACACTAGTTCTCACTCTGACTCCTACAATGTTCTGATTGAAGACTGTCGCAGAATTGTCATCGCCAGACGAATCACTTCAGCCAAGTCACCTATACCCAGTTTACGCAGCGAGGCTAGCGTGAACTTAATTATGCGAGCGTGGCATAAGCGTCGTACTAACAGGCACAGAATCTGCTTTCGCCTATGGTAAATAGACTTTGATAAAAATTCGGGAGAACCAACATGACACTTGTGCAGATTTTAAATATCTTTTCCAGTCATCCATCCTTGTCCAGCACGATCTCGAATCACGCGTTAGTTGAAGCATCAGGGCAAGCTCAACAAGTAGAAACATGGCCCGAAATTGATAGACGAGCAAACCCTGAGCGACGTCAACAAGAACGACGAATATTAAATTGCCAGCCGTATATTGACACTAGAAAAAATCGCGGTCGAAGGCGTAGTTTGGGGCGACGGGTTAGCGATCAAATACCCGCATGACTCTCTCGTGCCCAATCGCACGCGCTGTCTACATAGCTAGATACGACTTGCAAGTGATCACATTCACTCCTAAGATCGATCCCGCTGTCATAGGTTTACAAGGAATATCTCTGAACAAGCATATGTATTTCTTTCTACTTAATTGATGCACTCATACAAGCGACTAATACCTATCGCGCCACTCGTTCATAGCCCTCACATCTTCGATCACTATGGCCAATCAAAAGTCATCATTCGCCATACAAAAAATGCCACTCAAGCACTGCCTGAGTGGCATTTATCTAATAATCTACAAAGGTTCACGAAACATTTACGTCATCGCAACCAAATGTCGTATTACCACAGCATGCAATCTGGAATGCATGTAATGCGATTATCATCACATTCTGCTTTCGGTGTACCAGAAGCCAAGCAGGACTTGTACTCCGCAGCACACTTAGCTTTGCAATAGGCGTAGCTTGGACCTGCTGCGTATGCCATAGATGTTCCCATACCCAAGGCTAACAAAAATAAAGCGATTTTCTTTTTCATTCTAAGTCTCCAATTTGAACTATCAATTTTTACGGCAGCGAAATAACTACTAGCAATGAATGAATGTCGCTGTGGCATTACTCATCGTGAAATCAATCTTGCGATTACAAAAAATTGGGGAGGCCCCTCATCGCTTTGTTTTTGGCAATTTGAGTGCGGCAACGGCAGCTTCAATCTGCGCCTGATTAAAACCTTCAATACGTCGATTGCCGATGATGATCAAGGGAACACCTTCACCACCCAATTTAAGAAACTCCTGCCTAGCCTTATCAAGCTTGTCAATATCAAAATCTTCAAATTGAATTCTTTGGGTGGTGAGTAAGTCTCGTGTTTTGATACAGAATGGACAATTTTGCGTGCCATACACCAGGACTTTTATATCTGGATTCGGAAAATACTGTGCATAATCACCTTCGGTATAAGGTGATTTGAGCCACCTAGGCAAATTAATAATGGCATAACCAATCAACAAACCAGCCACCATTACTAATACGTAAGAAAATAAAATTTTGACTTTACTGAAAAACATATGCCCTCAACATTTATTTTTAACACTTAGTTTCAACGCGAAAAAAGATATCCAAAGATCATATCAATTTAAAATTGATAACTTAGCTTGAATTTTTTAATTATTTTTTTAGTTGCTTTAATGAGAAATTCTATTGATTAGAAATTGAAAAATATGCAGACTACTGCCCCCTCATATCGAGATGCCGCCATCCACGCCTTTATCTTTCAAACTAATCATTAACCGGTCTGTGCCGTTTTGTACGCAGATTTTTTGCTAAGTGGGCAATCAATTGGTAGGATGGAGCCTGTGTGGCATTTCGACGCTAATTCCCGCTTTTTTGGACTTTTGACGGTTTTCAAAGCAATATTTATGTTGTTGTACAAAACAACAACTTATTGATTAAACACCGCCGTTCAATACACACAACTTTTCCACTATTTATCTTCTTACATTTACTGATCTGCAATATGCAAAATAGCCTGACCCGCAAACCTATAGAAATAAAAATATCCACGGTTGTGGCAGTTGCTGTCATCTTGAACGAAGCGGCCTTAGATCGACTTGAAATTGCCTTGAAAGAAATGACGGGTGGCGCAGCCGATTTCTTTGATGATGAATTTGCCATCATCGATATCGAAAGTATCGCCAACGAGGCAATAGACTGGTCTGGCATCATCAGTTTGTTCAAGTCATGTGGACTGAATGCAGTTGCGGTGCGCAACGCCCACGACGATCAACATTCTGCGATTCGTGCCCACGGTTTGAGTATCGATATCGTTAGCAAAGCAAAACCAGAAATCCCAAAAGAATTAGCAGCCCAAGCGCCAACGCCTGCAGTAGAAGTGCGGACCGAAACGGTCGCTGCGGCGCAAAATGCGATGCCAGCCGCCATTGAACACATTCCCGCAATGTTGATCGATACGCCAGTGCGTGCCGGTCAGCGCATTTATGCGCGGGGCTGCGATTTAATTATTACCGCCTCAGTCAATAACGGTGCCGAAGTGATTGCCGATGGCAGCATTCATATCTATGCGCCTTTACGCGGTCGTGCTTTAGCGGGTGCGCGCGGCAATACCGAAGCAAGAATTTTCACAACAGCCATGGAAGCTGAATTGGTTTCCATTGCTGGCATTTACCAGACTTTTGACGGTGGTTTTCCAAAACTGACACCAAATCAACCAGTACAAATCAAGTTGGTTGGCGACAGTATTGAAGTATCATCACTAAAATCTGCTTAATCTACCTAAGCTGCTTAATTTGCGTTTATATTTAGTTCAACAAAGGAGTACCCTGTGGCAAGAATCATCGTTGTAACATCCGGTAAAGGCGGTGTAGGCAAGACTACTTCAAGCGCGAGCTTCGCTTCTGGTCTGGCGCTGCGTGGGCATAAAACTGCCGTGCTCGATTTCGACGTCGGCCTGCGTAATCTGGATTTGATCATGGGGTGCGAACGCCGTGTAGTCTACGACCTGGTGAATGTCATCAGTGGCGAGGCGAGTTTGAATCAAGCACTGATCAAAGACAAGCATTGCGATAATCTGTTTATCTTGCCAGCATCGCAAACCCGCGATAAAGACGCGTTGACCGAAGAAGGTGTAGAGCGCGTATTGAATGATTTGATCAAAATGGATTTCGAATACATCGTATGCGATTCACCAGCCGGTATCGAGCGCGGTGCCGTCATGGCATTGACCTTTGCGGATGAAGCGATCGTAGTAACGAACCCAGAAGTCTCTTCAGTACGTGATTCGGATCGTATCCTCGGCATCATTCAGGCAAAATCCAAACGCGCGCAAGCTGGCGGCGAACCAGTAAAAGAGCATTTATTAATTACCCGCTATTCACCAAAACGTGTAGAAGCGGGCGAAATGTTGTCATACACCGACGTCCAAGAAATTCTGCGGATTCCTTTGATCGGTGTGATCCCAGAATCAGAAACCGTCTTGCATGCATCGAATCACGGCAATCCAGCGATTCATGTCAAAGGCAGTGATGTATCCGAAGCTTACGGTGATGTTGTGTCCCGCTTTTTAGGTGAACAAATCCCGTTACGCTTTGTCGAATATGAAAAGCCAGGTTTGCTGCAACGTATTTTCGGAGGTAAGTAAGATGGCTTTGCTTTCTTTTTTGTTTAAGTCACAGCCCAAAAGCGCCAGTGCAGCCAAGGAACGTCTACAGATTATCATTGCGCGCGAACGTAATGGCGGTCGTGAAGGTTATGATTTTTTACCAGCGTTGCGAGAAGAGTTAATTGCAGTGATTTCTAAATACACGAAGGTCAATCCTGATGACATTAAAGTGTCACTGGACAAACAAGGTAATTTAGAAGTTCTCGATGTGAATGTGATTTTGCCTGACGCAGATTCACGAATTTAGAAAAATGGCAGCGACGGTGAGAGAGTGGTGGAAACATTGCCGTCTTTCATTGCCTTCTCTCATTGCCGTTTCTCATTGTCGTCTATAACTGCAGACATTTAAAGCGGTCACTCAAGTTTTTTTCTTTTTATTCGTAAACAAGATTTTTTACCCAAAACAATATGCGAATTGCCATACTGGACGATGACCAAAATTTACTCGATCTCACCGTAGCGACCTTAACGGATGCAGGTCATGTTTGCCATCCGTTTTCTAGCGGCAAAGCGATGCTGCATCAATTACATCGCGAAAGTTTTGATCTCTTAATTTTAGACTGGCAAGTGCCAGACTTGAGTGGTACTGAAATTTTGCACTGGGTGAGGGAAAAACTCTCGACCACTCTACCCGTCTTGTTCATGACCAGCCGCTCTGGTGAGGATGATATCGTTGCAGGCTTGGCCGCAGGGGCGGATGATTACATGATTAAGCCGATTCGTCGTGCTGAATTAATTGCCCGGGTTAACGCCTTGCTACGACGTGCCTACCCTAACCAATCTGCCAACGAAGTCATCACTTTTGGTCATTACGAGTTTGATGTGCGCGCCAGCCGCGCCAAACTGCAAGGCAATGGCATTGAATTGACTCAAAAAGAATTCGACTTGGCCTTAATTCTGTTCCAAAATTTAGGCAGGCCTTTATCCCGCGCTTACATTTTAGAAGCAGTCTGGTCACGCGATATCGAGATTCCATCGCGCACTATGGATACCCATATTTCACGCGTGCGCAGCAAGCTCGACCTGCGACCCGAAAATGGTTATCGGCTAGCGCCCGTGTATAGCTATGGCTATCGCTTAGAACAAATCTCGAAAGAGTAAAACCTGTACATAAATAAAAAGAGTGAAGTCTGACTTCACTCTTTTTAGTTTTAGTTGCCCACTTTATTACATCAAGATGCTCAACGAAAGCAATCTTAGTAAAGTGAGTCGCAAACAATCATATTCAGACGGAGAATGACATGTACCACCGTATTCGATTTAACCCCAAAGCAAAATTCCTAGGTATCGCATTTTCAATGACCTGTGCTTTGCTCTTAACATCCAACAGCCAGGCGGAAAAAATCAAGGGAACTCCAGGCACGGTTAAAATCGAAACGGCAGGTATTACCTACTTTGCCCTGGAACGCGATACGCTGACCACCATCGCCAAGCGCTTTACTGCAACACCCAACAATTGGGAAGCCTTGGGTAAATTAAATCAAGTACGCAATGACCGTGCAATTCCTATCGGCTCTGGCATCTTGATTCCTGCCGAATTGTTGATAGAAGAAGCGAGTCAAGCCAGCGTGGTGGCATTAGCAGGCAATGTCAAAGAAATCTCTGGCAAAGGTGCAGAATCACGTCTGGCGGTCGGCAGCGTTGTACTTGAAGGTAGTCAGATCAGTACGGATAAAAACAGTTTTGTGACACTTGCCTTGCCAGACGATTCGCGCATCTCTGTGCCATCAAATAGTCAGGTGAATTTAGCGAAATTGCGTATGACGCAATTTATTAAAAGTCCGCGCACCTTAATCAAATTAATCCAAGGTAGGGTTGAATCCAAAGTCACACCGTTGACGAATAACAAAGGTCGCTTCGAAGTCAGCTCACCATTGGCAATCGCAGGTGTGCGCGGCACCCACTTTCGGGTTGGGGTCAACGACAATGGTATTGGGAATGAAGTGTTAGAGGGTGGAGTCGCTGTCGGCAGTCAAGCGAAACCACAGGCACTGGTTCTGCCAGCCGGAAAAGGTAACGTGGTCAGTAGCACGGGCGTGGGCAAGCCAGTTGATTTGTTAGCGGCGCCGATATTGACCGAAGGTTTTCAATTACAAGAACGTCCGGTATTACAATTTGCAATACAGGCTGTGCCAGGCGCAGTGTCTTATCATGCGCAAATTTCTAAAGACCCTGAAAACCAAAATATCATCGCAGAAGGCGTCGATAAAGATCTGCGCTTCAAGTTTGAAGGCTTAGACGATGGACAGTATTTTATTCGCGTCACAGCGATAGATCAAAACCACTTAGAAGGCATTCCGAGTACGCAGGCTTTTGTTTTAAAAGCCCGTCCAGAACCACCTTTTCCCTTAAGTCCCAAACATAAAGTACGCACGGAAAGCGTGAACTTTACGTGGACACAATCGAGTGAAGCGAAAACCTATCGTTTGCAAGTGGCGAGTGATGCACTATTTAAGCAAATCAATCTCGATCAAGCGAATATCAGTGCGACAGAATTAAGCACTGACAAACTCACGCTAGGAAAATACTTCTGGCGAGTCGCTTCTGTGATCGAAAAAAATGGCAGTGTAGATCAGGGGCCTTTTTCACCAGTACAAAGTTTTCAATTACTCGCACCACAAGCGATGAATGAAGTACAGGACAATGGCCAAAATGCGATGGATTTTGGTTGGCCGGCGGAGCCAGGACAAAGTTTCTTGGTACAGATTTCACAAGATGCTGATTTCAAAAAACTGTATTTGAGTAAAGACTTAGAACAAGCGAGTTTAAGTATTCCTCGCCCGGAAGCTGGCGTCTATTTTATTCGGGTACGTGCAACCGATGCAGATCGATTTATTGGCAACTTCTCCAAGCCGCAAAAGTTTGAAATTCAATTGCGCTGGACGACTAGTGGAGGTGAGCCACTGGAATCGGCGAGTGGTGCAGTGCGCCCGCAAAAACAATAAGCCTCATTTGTTATCGGTTACAAATAGTCATTTGCAGACTAGACTCAAACTAAGCTCAAACTACAATTCAATCTCAGGCGCATGTTCAAACTTCTTCAACACAATCGGGGTGCGTCACGGGCAAGTCGCAAAGCTAAGCCAGGCAGATCTATTGCCTTGCATGAGTGGTTGATACTCAGCCTGTTTTTATTGACATTAACTAGCGCTCTGGTTTTTTTTGATGGTCTAAAACGACTCGATCAAACGGCCTACGATCAACTGCTACGCAATCAAAGCGTACCAGCCCGCGACGATATTCTGATCGTCGCGATTGATGATTTTAGCCTTGCGGAATTGGGAAAATGGCCGTGGCCACGCGCACGACACGCAGAGTTAATTCGCCAAATTAGTGCGGCAAAACCACGTGCCATTGGGATCGACATCGTATTTGCTGAACCAGAATCTTCTGCATTGCAAACTGCAGCGAATGCCGAAACAAATGTCGAACAAAATGGCAACAAAAATGGCGATCAATTGCTGGCGCAAGCACTTGCCACTGCAAACAATGTGGTGCTTCCCTTGGTGTCTATCAGCGCGGGAAAAGGTTTGCAAGCTGTTCAACCGATTCCGGCATTAACGCAAGCGGCGGCGGGTTTGGGTCACATCCATATTGAACTCGATGATGATGGCGTAGCGCGTAGTGTCTTTTTGCGTGAGGGCACGCAGGGACTATGGTGGCCGCACTTTTCCATGGCCTTATATGATATTGGAAAAAATCAGGATAAAGCTGCAAGCAATTCACGCAAGCTGCCTGCAACCACTACCAACCCGCAACTAACCAATACTCAGGCAGGCATTTGGCATCGTGATTTTCAAATGCATATTCCCTACTACGGTAGTAGCGGACATTTCAGTTCTGTTCCCTATGTATCGGTGTTGCGAGGCGAAGTTCCTGAGGAATTTTTTCGCGACAAATATGTTTTGGTCGGTACGACTGCGCAAGGCATGGCAGATGCATTCCCGACGCCTGTGACGTCAAACGAAGGCGCATTATCTGGCATAGAAATCAATGCCAATATTCTCGCTAGCCTTTTAGATGGACGCTCCATTATCAAAGCACAGGCGTGGCAAACGCTAAGCATCAGCGCTGCCCTGATCGTACTCGCCCTGCTCGGCTTTCTGTTTCTCTCACCACGAGCGGCTTTATTCACCGTAGTCGGCTTCATTGTTGCATTACTTATTACCAGTATTACTCTACTTAAATTCGGATTTTGGTTGCCGCCTGCCAGCGCCGTATTAGTATTGATCGTGGCCTATCCCTTATGGAGTTGGCGTCGACTAGAAGCGGCCATTGCTTTTTTGGGTGAAGAATTTTTACTACTAGATCAAGAACCGCATTTACTTCCCGAATTCAACCCCGACCTGACGCTACCGAATGGCGCTCAGACCCCAGTAAAACGAGCGATTCAAGACAAACTGGAGCGTCATCTTTCCGCGATGCATGCGGCGGCACGCCGGGTGCGCGACTTACGTCAATTTGTAACCGATAGTTTGACCAGTTTGCCCGATGCCACCATGGTCACGACCACAGATGGCAATGTGGTACTCACCAATCCTGCTGCTATTGATTATTTCAAAAGCATAGGCATGCCGCATGTAATTGATACCTTAGTGCCCTATCTGTTTTCCAATATGAGCCACCCGCACACCATGATTGCGAATGAGCGTGAAAACTTTAGCTGGTGGCATATTCTCGATTTAAATCAAAGCGATATTCTGATGAAAGGCGTAGAAGTTGTCGATCCCAAAAATCGCGATTTGCTGATCAAAAGCGCGCCGTGCTACTCGGGTCAAAAAGTCTTAATCGGTTGGATTATCAGCATCCTCGATATCTCAGAAATTCGTCAGGCCGAACGTCGCCGTGATGAGACCTTGCATTTCATTTCGCACGATATGCGTGCACCACAAGCATCCATTTTGGCCTTGATCGAGCTCCAGAAAAATCCAAAAACCGCGATAGAACATGAAGAATTTTTGAATCGCATAGAAAAAGCATCCAACACAACGCTGGGTCTGGCTGATAATTTTGTGCAATTGGCGCATGCCGAATCGAATGAATATCGCTATTCCCATCTCGACTTCCAGGACATCTTAATTGATGCCACCGAAGAAATGTGGATGCTAGCCAAAGCGAAGCGCATACGTATCGTCACCGAAATCCCCGAGGGCGAATATCCGGTAAGAGTCGATCGTAGCTTGATGACGCGCGTATTAACTAATCTACTCTCAAATGCGATCAAATACAGTCCCAGTGACACCATCGTCACCTGCACATTGGCTTTCGAAACCAAAAGTCTCAACGACAGCATCGTTTGCACTATACAAGATCAAGGCTATGGCATCGCGCGTTCAGATCAAAGTCGTTTGTTTCAACGCTTTCAACGTTTAGGACATGGCAAGGCTGCAGAACATATCAAAAACGATGGTATAGGACTGGGTATGGTGTTTGTCAAAACGGTCATAGATCGCCATTTTGCCCATATCAGTTTTACTAGTGTGCCGAGTGAAGGCACGTGTTTTACCATCAGCATTCCAGCCAGCAATATGTAATTAGCAATTGATTTTGCGCAAGAAGCCTAGCCCAGCCGTGAACTGCAAGGCGAGTCGCGTTATAATGACGCCCTCAAACCTCAATATCTTATGCAATTACTCGCCGTCGGCCTCAATCACACGACCGCCCCTGTCTCTTTACGAGAAAAGGTGGCCTTCTCTCCTGAGCAAATTTCTCAGGCGGTGGTGGGCGCGCGCGCCTGGTTTGCGCGCAATGGTTCGCAACTCGCATCTGAGACAGCCGTGCTTTCGACCTGTAACCGGACCGAATTGTATGCAGTTGCCGATGTGGATAATCCTATCGATATGACTGCGCACTTCTTGGCAGACTTTCATAAGCTGCCGTATGCGGATTTGCGCCATCATCTATACACGCTGCCACAAGACAATGCGGTGCGTCACGCTTTCCGCGTGGCTTCTGGTTTAGATTCTATGGTCTTGGGCGAACCACAGATTCTCGGGCAAATGAAAGAAGCAGTGCGTCAGGCAGATGAAGCTGGCGGACTTGGTACCTATTTGCATCAATTATTTCAACGCACGTTTGCGGTCGCGAAAGAAGTCCGTAGCACGACCGAGATCGGTGCGCATAGCGTTTCTATGGCGGCGGCGGCGGTACGATTGTCACAGCGTATTTTTGATAAGATCGCCGATCAAAACGTCCTCTTCATCGGCGCTGGCGAAATGATAGAACTGTGCGCAACGCACTTCGCCGCACAAAATCCCAAAAATATTACAATTGCGAATCGCACCTTAGAACGCGGCGAAATATTGGCTAACCGTTTTGGTGGCAAAGCGATCAGGTTGGCGGAATTGCCGAACTGCCTGCACGAATTTGACATCATTATTTCTTGCACTGCGTCCTCGCTTCCGATTATCGGTTTAGGTTTAGTAGAGCGCGCAGTGAAAGCCCGTAAGCATCATCCTATCTTCATGGTCGATCTGGCCGTGCCACGTGATATCGAATCTGAAGTGGCTAAACTCGATGACGTATTCTTGTACACGGTAGATGACCTCGCCAGCGTGGTACAAAGCGGCTTAGAAAACCGTCACGCTGCAGTAGCGCAGGCCGAAGCGATTATCGAAACCCGCGTGCAATCCTTCATGCATTGGGTGGATGGTCGTCATGTTGTTCCTGTCATTCAAGACTTGCACGAAAGCAGCGAGCAAGTGCGTCAACATGAATTAGAACGCGCACGCAAAATGTTGGCGCGTGGCGATGATATTGAAGCAGTACTCGAGGCCTTATCTAAAGGCATCACAGCCAAATTCCTGCACGGCCCGCAACAGGCTTTGCATCAAGCCCACGGCGAAGAACGTGCACATCTGGTACGTCTGTTGCCACAGTTATTCCGCACTAAGCGTTAGCTACGCTAATCCTATTTTCACGCATTTACCTAGCATCACGCTTTGCACCGCTTTGGTGGCGATCGTAGCCAGAGCCGAATTTCTATTTAAATATCAGATTATGAATTTGAAAACCCCTCAACGCCGAGGCGCCGAGACACCGAGGAAAAACGGAGTAAAAACTCTGCGCATCTCTGCGCCTCGGCGTTGAAGGGTTTTAAGATTTTCACTTTTCGTAAAGAACATCATGAAACCATCCATGCTACATAAACTCGATCAACTCTCCGAACGCTTGGTCGAGGTTGGTCAACTGTTGGTACAAGAAGGTGTTACCAATGATATGGACACCTATCGCAAACTCAATCGCGAACATGCTGAACTTGAGCCTTTAGTCGCGCTGTATCACAACTATCAACAAGCCCAGAGTGATATCGTCGAAGCGCAAGAGATGTTGACCGATCCTGATATGAAGGACTTCGCACAAGAAGAAATTCAAACCGCCAAAGACCGAATCGAAGCCTTGCAACGCGAACTGCAAACCATGTTGCTGCCAAAAGATCCTAACGACGAAAGAAATATTCTGCTAGAGATACGCGCCGGTACAGGTGGTGATGAAGCCGGTTTGTTTGCTGGCGATTTGCTGCGTATGTACACACGCTTTGCAGAACGTAATCGCTGGCAAGTGGAAGTGATGTCTGAATCGCCCTCTGAACTTGGCGGCTATAAAGAGGTCATCATTCGTATCGCTGGCTTTGGTGCATATTCAAAGCTTAAATTTGAATCCGGTGGACATCGTGTACAACGGGTGCCTGCCACAGAAACCCAAGGCCGTATTCACACTTCTGCCTGTACCGTTGCAGTCATGCCTGAAGCGGACGAACTGACTGACGTAGTCATCAATAACGCCGATTTACGCATCGATACTTTCCGCGCTTCCGGTGCGGGTGGTCAGCATATTAATAAAACGGATTCGGCCGTACGTTTAACGCACATTCCCACTGGCATTGTCGTTGAATGTCAGGACGGCCGTAGTCAGCATCAAAATAAAGCGCAAGCGATGCGCGTGTTAGCGACCCGCATCATGGACGGCCAACTGCGCAAAAAACAAGCCGAAGAAGCAGCAACCCGGAAGAGCTTGATCGGCTCCGGTGACCGCAGTGAGCGTATTCGCACCTACAACTATCCACAAGGCCGTATGACCGATCACAGGATTAATCTGACCTTATACAAGCTTGATTTCATTATGGATGGGGATTTGAGCGAACTGACGAATGCTTTGGTGGCGGAACATCAAGCGGAATTACTGGCTAGCTTGGGGGATGATTAAGTCTCACATCACCCAAAATCACTCATCACACACTGAAATATCAATTTTTTTTGAATGTTTGTTGCAACAATGTACATTATTTACAATATTGACAATTCCCTCAAAAAGCCTTAGAAAGAACCTTGAAAATATGAAAATGCGTAAAATTCTCGCCTTAGCTATTACGAGCATAGTACTTAGTGGATGCGCTGCAAATAAAGCCAATTTTAGCTCTATCTCCACAAAAATAACATTGCAAATAAAAGGGCAAGTACTATCAGAACTGCCTTATTCTTTAGACTTAGATGCAAAAGCAACAGGACAATATGAATTTGTCTCAAGTACATCAGACGGCAAAAAAATGTATGGAATATTACCCTTGCATGTAAATGGCACAAAAATGGGCATGAGTATCGCTTTTTTTGCTCCGGCATTAGCAATCGGCGGATTCCGAGATGCTTATGGTTTTTATCAATTCGATCCGGCAAATAATGCGATTCGCTACAAATTGAAAGAAGAAGACGAATGGCGGATGACCCAACCAACAAAACTAGAAAGTGACCGCGCTCGAACAGTGTTAGAGCCTACGCAGTAAATATTTTTTAGCATACAACACCAAATTCGTTATCGTCAGTATTCGTGCAATACTCTCTAGGTAACAGACGTCTATAGATTTATTTTTTTGGCTTTTCTTATGCAACAAAACAGTGTTCATTTTTCGATAGCCAAACATGCGCAGTGGGCACCGGGACGCAACTCCGACCAGGCGTGGCAGGAGTGGTTACTACAACCGTCGGTCATCCGAGAAACCGATGGCGAACCACCTGCGGTAAAGGACATGCCAGCAATGCTGCGTCGCCGAGCCCGGCTATTAGGACGTATGGCATTAGAAGTGGCGTATACCTGCCTTGATGATTTGACCGAAGTTCCGACTATTTTCTGCTCACGTCATGGTGAGGTGATTCACGCCGTTGAACTTATCAAGGAGCAGATTACCGAGGGCGCAATTTCACCTATAGGTTTTAGTTCTGCCGTACACAATGCAACCGCGGGACTATTTTCTATCGCCAACAAAGACCGCAGTAATCATATCGCGATTGCGGCAGGTGTCAGTACAATAGAACACGCTGTCATTGAAGCTTGCAGCCTGATCGGGGAAGGTGCTAAAGCGGTCTTGTTAGTCAATTATGAACAGCCGCTGCCAGCAATTTTTCACACTTTCGAAGATTGCATTGAACAGGCGTATGCTTGGGCCTGGCTGATTGTTCCAGCGGAGGCAGAAAAAGCAAGCTTTAATTTGGAATGGAATCCTGCGCAGAAAAACCTGAATGAAAACTTTACGACAGAACAAAATCAACCGCCAGGCTTAGAAATTTTGCGTTTTTACTTAAATAAACAAAATAGCTTAGAACGCGTCACTAGGAATCACCATTGGATCTGGTCATACAATAATGCTCCCACTTAAAGTACTGCAATTGCTAGGTCGCACATGGCGACTGTTGGCAACAGGATTCAGTTTTAGCGCATTTGGCCTAGGTGGCATGCTCTTATGGTTATTGGTGTTTCCTTGCCTGCATATGTTGATCTGGCAGCGCACAAGACGGATACATTTTGCACGCGCAATCATCCGTTATAGCTTTCGGAGTTTTATCGGTTTAATGAATTTCTTGGGTGTTTTGCGTTATCAAATCATTGGCGAAAAAAAACTGGCACGGCAAGGATTATTATTGCTGGCGAATCACCCCAGCTTGATTGATACGGTTTTTTTAATGGCATTTGTGAAAAATGCCGACTGCATTGTCAAAAACGGTTTATGGAATAACCCATTTACGCGTGGCCCGGTGCGAGCCGCAGCGTATATCAATAATGAACAAGGCACTGAATTATTGGACGCGTGCATCAACTCTCTCAAAGAAGGGAATAATTTAATCATTTTTCCCGAAGGAACCAGAACACCTGCAAATGGCAATATACAACTTAAACGAGGTGCTGCGAATATCGCGATCAGAGGTTTGCAAAACTTGACGCCCATTATCATTCATTGCGAACCAAAAACCTTAGGCAAAGGCGTGCCATGGTGGAAAATTCCGGAGCGGCAAGTACAATTTATCATTGAAGTAAAAGACGACATTCTGATTCAAAGTTTCACAACGACAGGCGATTCTGAAGTGATGGCAGCGCGACATTTAACAGAATTCTTACAACACTATTTCATACAGGAAAAAGCACATCATGCTTGAACAAGAAGTTAAAGAATTAATCATTAATGTTTTGCAACTTGAAGACATAACACCAGCCGACATCGACAGTGCCGCACCACTTTTTGTCGATGGCTTGGGTTTAGATTCCATTGATGCATTGGAATTAGGGGTTGCGCTTCAAAAACGTTACGGCATTACACTCTCTGCCGATGCTGAAGACACTCGCCAACACTTTTCCTCAGTGAGCGCACTGGTGAAATTAATTCAAACACAAAGAAAGAAGTAAAGGAACACAGTCATGGTTGTTATTAGCGAAATGAGTAAAGAGGAAATGTTTGTGTGGGTCGTTGATCTGTTAGCAGAAATGTTTGAACTGGAAAAATCGACACTCACATTGGAATCGAATTTGTATGCCGATTTAGATATCGATAGCATAGATGCTGTTGATCTGGCAGTTAGATTAAAACAAATGACTGGCCTGCGTTTGCAACCAGAGGTATTTAAACAGATCCGTACTATTGGCGATGTGATCGACGCACTCGCCAATTTACAACCGGAATAATGTCTATCAATCACCGTTTACTGACCGCGACCACAGTCATTCTTACCCTGATCTATCCCTTGGCAATCTGGTTTGGCAAGGGACAGGTAGAACCACGCTGGCTGGCTGCTTTATTACTCATTTTAGTTGCAACGCGCTTACCTGCATTGAAGATCAGTAAATTGGCGCGCTGGTCGGCGCTATGTGGATTAGCAATGGTATTAGCCGCGGTGTGGACAAACGCTTTATTGCCATTAAAACTCTATCCGGTATTAGTCAATCTGGCGTTTCTCATCGCGTTTACTTATAGCCTCTCGACACCGCAATCGATGGTGGAACGCTTTGCACGGATTACTGAACCTGACTTGCCGGACGTGGCAGTTCGCTATACCCGCAATGTGACGAAAGTATGGTGTGCTTTCTTTGTGTTCAATGGCAGCATGGCACTTATCACCGCGATCTGGGCATCGCAAGAAATCTGGACGCTGTACACCGGCGTGGTTTCCTATCTGTTAATGGGAAGTTTATTTGTGATCGAATATCTGGTCCGAATTCGATTTAAGCGCCGTCATCATGTTTAATCTTCACCAAAATTTATCTACCTCGTCTCTCGCAGTAGAACCTGAGAGCATCATAGGATGGCAAGGCCAAACTGCGATTACGCGCGAGATGTTCACCCAAAAAGTAGCGAGCTGGCACGCAACAATCAGCCAGATACCGCAGCACAAAATCGCACTCTATCTCAGCGACAGCATAGAATTCGCGGCGGCATTATTTGCTGCATGGCATGCACACAAAACGGTTGTTCTGGCAGCAGATACTCTAGAAAATAATTGCCGCAATCTGACCAAAGAAGTCGATGTCTTTATCGGCGAATTTCCTGATCAATATAGGACGCAACTGCGAACACAATTTCAAACTACGTTGCCTACTATCGCCAATTCTGCTTTCGCAGTCGGCATGACGCATACTGATTTTTTACCAGTATTAGCAGATGAGTTTCCTGCTTTGATCGTGTACACCTCAGGTAGTACCGGAGAGGCGCAAGCGATTCCTAAGCAATGGTCGCAACTATCCACCGAAATTGCTACGCTGGAGTCGCTCTTTGGCGAAAAATTAGGCTCAGCGACTATCTACTCGACGGTGTCGCATCAGCACATTTATGGTCTTTTATTTAAAGTGCTGTGGCCTTTTGCCACAGGCCGTGCGATCTATGCGGATGCGCTCAATTTTCCTGAACAATTGCAGCAGCATTTAGCAACAGGTGCTTGCGCATTAATAGCCAGTCCCGCGCATTTGAAACGTCTACCTGCACACCTGGATTGGACCAAAATAAAAACGCAATTGCGCGCAGTCTTTTCTTCTGGCGGCCCTTTAAGTATAGGCAGCGTCGAGGCAGTTCAGTCGCTCTGGGGACAAACTCCAATAGAAGTCTACGGCAGCTCAGAAACCGGCGGCATCGCCTGGCGTCAGCGTATTCAAGCGCACAAGGACGCCTGGCAGGTTTTCCCGCAACTGGCGTGGCGTATTGCCACCGATAACAATTTGCTAGAAATCCAATCGTCACATCTGCCTGATACCGCATGGTTCCGCCTTGCGGATCAGGTCAATGCGATCGACCAACAGCATTTTCAATTACTAGGACGTCAAGATCGTATCGTTAAAATAGAAGAAAAACGTATCTCGCTCGATCTGATGGAAAAAGCTTTACTGTCTAGCGGGCTCGTAAATGAAGCTCGCTTGTTGCTTAATACTGAGCTGCTTGTTGAGCAGAATAGTCAGAGACAAAACATCTACGCCTTCATCGTGTTAACGAAACAAGGGCAAGCGATTTTGCAAGGGCAAGGGAAATTCGCACTGAATCAACAATTGCGCGGCGTACTCAGCAAGCATGTCGAAGCCATCGCCTTACCACGTCGGTGGCGCTATCTGGATGCTTTACCTGTCAATTCACAAGGTAAAACAACTCATGCGCAATTGCTTACTTTATTAGAAAGCACTGAACAAAGCCCAGACAATACTGATATCAAAGCTGATTCAAATGCATTAAATAAACAGCCCACGATGCCTGACTGGCGCCTATTGGAACAAGAGCCCGAGCGCGTTCTACTTGAAATTATCGTCCCTCAAAATTTATTATATTTTGAAGGACATTTCCCTATTGCGCCCGTACTTCCAGGCGTAGTGCAGGTCGATTGGGCAATCCATTTCGGCAAACAGTATTTTGCATTGCCAGCAAATTTCTGCGGTATCCAAACACTCAAATTTCAACAAGTCATCTGTGCAGAAACACCCGTGTATATGGAACTGATTCATCAAGCACAAAAACAAGCCTTACAGTTCCGTTATTTCTCAGACGTCGGGCAACATGCCGGGGGTCGCGTTTTATTTGAACAAGCTCAAACTCCATGTTAAATAAAAAATTCTCGCCTGAAAAACAAAGTGCTTTTGCCGCACGTTTTGAAGCACAAAAAATTGCCTTCGGCCCCGTCGTATTCCAGTGCATACGTTATGCATGGAAGCGAGGCATGTTGCAAGCTTTGGCTGATGCAGGTAGCGAAGGCATTTCACTAGAAAACTTAGTGACGACAGAGAAATGGAGTCGCTATGCTTTAAAACTGGTGCTGGAAACTTGCTTGTCTGCTGGCATCGTCTATTTGCGTGAGGGCCATTATGTATTGGATAAAACAGGTTATTGCGTACTAACGGATTCCATCACGCAAATCAATATCAACTTCACGCATGATGTCTGCTACCAAGGCCTGTTCCTGCTTGAGCAATCGCTAGATGAAGAAAAGCCACTGGGCCTGACGCATTTGGGTCCCTGGACGACAATTTATGAAGGTTTATCTACACTGCCAGAACCGGCAAAAACCAGTTGGTTCGACTTTGATCATTTTTATTCCGATACCTCCTTCCCGAGCATCATGCCAGACGTCTTTGCGACTGCACCGCGACGCGTGATGGATATCGGCGCCAATACCGGTAAATTTAGTTATGCGGCATTAAGTTATAACCAAGAAACTGAATTGCATTTGGTTGACCTACCAGTGCAGCTCAAAGTTGCGGAAGAAAATTTGAATGCACAAGGCTTTCGTGAACGTGCGCATTTTCATCCGACTAATTTACTCGATACCACAGCGACCTTGCCCGAGAACATGGATCTGATCTGGATGAGCCAATTTCTCAGTTGCTTCTCCGAATCTGCGATTTCCAGCATCTTAGAACGAACAGCAAAGGCATTAGTGCCGAACGGGCAATTGCTGATTATGGATACTTTTTGGGATAGACAGCAATATGACATCGCCTCCTATTGTCTGATCAATACCTCGCCTTATTTCACGACGATGGCGAGTGGTAATAGCAAAATTTACGAGAGCACTGATTACATCCGTCTGGCAGAAGCGGCGGGCTTAAAATTGCTCACAGCGCGCGATGGTATTGGCTATTGCCATTCCTTATTGCGTTTTGCAAAAGTAGCTTAAATTTTTTTTGGTCTCTATGTCTGCGTTGAACTCTAATTCGAATCCTAGCTCCGATCCTAACTTTAGGCCCTGCGTGGTGATTCCCGTTTATAACCATGAGCATGCCATTGCCGCAGTGGTTGAAGCGGTGCTGCGTTTTGACGCCCCTTGCATCTTGGTGGATGATGGCAGTAGCCAGGCATGTGCAACGGTACTAGATCAGCTACAGCAAACATATTCAGCGCAAGTCGTATTGTTAAGGCATGTACAAAATCAGGGCAAAGGCGCGGCGGTCTTAACCGGATTTAACTATGCAGCAGAAAATGGCTATAGCCATTTACTGCAAGTTGATGCCGATGGTCAGCATTGTGTCGCCGACATTGCAAGATTTTTACAACAAGCAGAGGCACATCCAGCCGCCGTCATCGCTGGCTATCCGATTTACGATGAATCGGTTCCCAAGCTTCGCTTGTATGCACGTTACTTAACTCATGTTTGGGTTTGGATTAATACACTCTCCTTCGCCATCCGCGATTCTATGTGTGGCTTTCGGGTCTACCCTGTTGCCCCCGTGATAGCGTTAATGTCGCGGCACAAGATCGGCTCGCGTATGAATTTTGATACGGATATTTTGGTACGTCTGTATTGGGATGGGCTTGAAGTGGTGAATGAAGGTACACGGGTTGGATACCCAGCCGATGGTGTCTCACATTTCCGCGTATGGCGCGATAACGCTTTGATCACCGCCATGCATATCCGCTTATTTTTTGGCATGCTGTTGCGACTGCCACGCTTATGTGGTCGCACAATCGGGCGCTCAATGAAGCGCAAGTTTCAGAAAGACCGAGACTAGCATCATGCAAGAATCAAAGAAAATGCATTGGGCCAGTTTGAATGAAGTCAGTTTTGTGGCTGGCATGCGTTTGCTCTTTTGGATCTACCGTCTGCTCGGGCGATGGCCTTTCCGCATCGTTTTGTATCCGGTGTTGTGCTGGTATGTACTGACGCAAAAAAAAGCGCGAAATGCGTCGCAAGCCTACTTGCAACAACTCAACGCGCATGCATCATTGCAAACATCCACCAGCTTACTCGGCGTGATCCACCACTTCGCGGCCTTTGCCGAAACCATACTCGACAAGATGCTGTTATGGGGCGGTTTGTTCAAAGTTGATCAAGTCGAATACTATGGACAGGAGTCTTTACATCGACAAGTAGTCGAGAAGAAAGGTGCTGTATTAGTCTGCTCTCACTTGGGCAATATTGATATGTGTCGCGTCTTGTCGCGTCGCTTTCCTGAAGTCAAGCTGACTATCTTAGTGCATACCAAACATGCACAAAGTTTCAATCGCATGATGGCAAAGCTTAATCCAGACAGCCAGCTCGATTTATTGCAAGTGACCGACATGACACCAGCTACCGCGATCCTACTAGCGGAAAGAGTCGCGCAAGGCGGTTTTGTGGTGATTGCTGGTGATCGTGTACCTGTATCGCCCAATCCGCGCGTGACTATCGCCAATTTTCTAGGGAAGCCAGCCGCGTTCCCCATCGGTCCATATGTTCTGGCTAGTTTATTGCGCTGCCCTGTCTATCTTTTGTTCTCCTTACCCGTTAGTGGTGTGCCACAAGTGCACTTCGAATTACTCTGCGAATCGGTCAACCCCAAACGCTCAGAACGAGAACACGCATTTCAAACACTGGCGAGCCAGTACGCTGAGCGCTTAGGCGCTTTTTGCGAACGTGCACCGCTACAATGGTTTAATTTTTATGATTTTTGGCATCGGGCTGGTGACAGTACCAGCAATGCCGCTTCCCAATTGGACATTTCTGATGCATCCCGCTGACCTCAATTCCTCCCAACCTGTGGTTCAATTTGATCGCTCCCGTTTAACGATAGAAGATATCGTCGCGCTGGCGCAAACCAAGGCGCAGGCAAAATTATCGACCGCGCCCGAGTTTCGTGCGGCGATTACCCGTGGCGCTGATTTTTTAGATCGCTTGCTACGCGAAGATGGCACGATTTATGGCGTGACAACGGGTTACGGCGATTCTTGCACCGTCAATGTTCCCGCCGATTTAGTCGCTGAATTGCCTCATCATTTGTACACCTATCATGGCTGCGGTCTCGGTCAATATCTGGATGCAGAGCAAACCCGCGCGGTACTCGCGACGCGTCTTGCCTCCTTATCCAAAGGCTTCTCTGGTGTCAGCATAGAGTTATTAGAGCAAATCGCCGGCCTGCTCGATGCTGACTTATTACCACTAATTCCATCTGAAGGCTCGGTCGGCGCCAGCGGCGATTTAACGCCGCTATCTTACTTAGCAGCAGTCCTTTGCGGCGAACGCGAAGTGATGCGCGATGGCGTACAAATTACGGCGGCACAAGCATTGCAGGAAGCTGGCATGCAGCCTTTACGCCTGCGCCCTAAAGAAGGCTTGGCCATTATGAATGGCACAGCAGTCATGACTGCGCTTGCCTGCTTGGCGTACGATAGAGCGGCGTATTTGACCCAATTGACTACCCGCATCACGGCAATGGCCTCAATTACTTTAGACGGTAATGCTCACCATTTCGATGAAACCCTGTTTTCAGTGAAACCACACGCTGGTATGCAAAACATCGCGGCTTGGCTGCGTCAAGACTTACCTGCGGGTGAAGCGGAACGCAATGGCAAGCGCCTGCAAGATCGTTACTCTATACGTTGCGCACCGCATGTGATCGGCGTACTAGCTGATGCCCTGCCCTTCTTCCGCCAGGCGATTGAAAACGAATTAAACAGCGCTAACGACAATCCGATTATTGATGCCGACAATGAACGCGTCTTACATGGCGGACATTTCTATGGCGGCCATATCGCTTTCGCGATGGACAGCATGAAAAATGCGGTGGCCAATCTGGCGGATTTGTTGGATCGTCAAATGGCATTGATGGTCGATAGCCGTTACAACCATGGTTTACCCGCCAATTTATCTGGTATGCAAGGTCCACGTGCGGCGATTAACCACGGTTTGAAAGCCTTGCAAATCAGCGCATCGGCCTGGACTGCCGAAGCACTAAAACTCACCATGCCAGCTTCGGTCTTTTCGCGTTCAACTGAATGCCATAATCAAGACAAAGTCAGCATGGGTACGATTGCGGCCCGTGATTGCCTGCGCGTGCTTGAATTGACAGAACAGGTGGCAGCCGCTTTACTCATTACAGTGAGGCAAGGTGTTTGGTTGCGCCAGCAAAGCAATCCTGAGCTAACACTATCGCCATCGGTTACCCAGATGATGCAAGCGCTGGAAACACAAATTGCACCGATACAAGAAGATCGTCGTTTAGACCCAGAGTTGCGCGAATTACTGGAAAGTATGCGGTCGCAAAACTGGCAACTGTATGTGTAAACTGGTTTTCAAACCTTATGTCTAAAATCATCCGTAAAAATAAGCAGACCAGCAAATGGTTCGCAGAAACAGAACTGCAAGTACAGTTCTTTGATCTCGACCCTATGCAAATTGTCTGGCATGGTAATTATGTGAAGTATCTGGAAATCGTGCGATGCGCGCTGCTCGATAAGATCAATTACAACTACGAACAGATGAGAGCATCGGGTTATGCCTGGCCTGTCATCGACATGCAATTGCGTTACGTTGCTTCTGCTAGTTTTGGACAAAAACTGAAATTACGCGCCGAGATTGTCGAATGGGAAAACCGCTTAGTGATTAATTATCTGATCAGCGATGCCAGCAGCGGACAAAGGCTAACACGCGCCAGCACCACGCAAGTCGCGGTAGACATACATAAAGGCGAAATGTGCTTTGTTTCCCCTCCGATTTTGTTTGAAAAATTAGGAATTTCAGCATGCTAAAAATTAAAATAGAAACTAAAATCTTCTGCCTGAATTTGATACTGCTGTCTAGTTTTTTCAGCCATCAAGCCTTAGCTGCAAACCCTGTACCGGCGATTCAAAATATGCTGGCAAAGCCAAAAGTTCTTTGTGGTCGTTTCGATCAAACTAAGCATTTGGTGGGTATGAAAAAACCGCTGCTATCGAATGGGCGCTTTTGTGTACTGGCGGGTAAAGGCGTTTTGTGGCGCACCTTGCAACCGTTTCCCAATACCTTACGCTTAACGCGTGACGAGATCGTCCATTTTCAAGGTGAACGCGTGGCGATGCGTTTAGATGCTAAGCAAGAGCCCGTCGTGCGCATGATTAACAGTGTCTTGTTCTCCCTCTTGTCTGGCGATTTAAGCCAACTCGAATCTTTGTTTGAAGTTGACGGCAGTGCTGACGCAACGAGTTGGAAAGTCAATCTCAAGGCCCGCGAAGCTGCTTTAGCTAAGGCCATAGGCGTGATCGCACTGGACGGTGGTATCTACGTCAAAAATATACAAATGAACGAAGCTAGCGGTGATCGCACCAGCATCGTTTTTTCTGAGATCAAAACCGGTGAAAGTGCCATCACCGCGGAAGAGGCTGCTTTATTTTGAAACGCCTGAATTTACATACTTCGACGAAAAGCCAGGGTTGGGCCTGGTTCGCCATCTGGGCATTGGTGGTTGCTTTACTAGTGGCTCACAATAGCTATCTGTGGCTGGGTAAACGCATCACGCCAGATACCGATATTCTGGCTCTTTTGCCCGTACAGGAACGTGACCCGGTATTGCGGCAATCGTTCACGCACATGGTCGATGCCGCGCAGCAGCGTGTCATCGTTTTGATTGGTGCGGAAGATTGGGAAGATACAAAGAAAGCCGCAAACGCCTACACCCAAGTTCTCTCCACGCACAAAGACTTATTTGACATCACCAGCTTAAGTGAAAAAACCCAAAGCGATTGGCTGGCACCATTCCAAAAAAATCGCCTCGCCTTACTCACGGTACAACAACAAAATCAGCTTAAAACAGGTACATCCGAGGCATGGGCAAATACTGCATTAAACAAATTGTATAGTGCATTCTCTGGCCCTAAACTCGGTGCATTTCAAGACGATCCTTTTGGCACTTTCGACATCTGGGTACAAGAGCGAGCACAAGAAACGCCGGTGCGTCCACGTGACGGCCATCTATTCGTGGCAGACGCCAAACAGCAATACATCCTGCTACCTATTACTCTAGTGCCGCCCGCATTTTCGTTAACCGCGCAAGAAAAAGTTATTCCGCTACTAGAACAGGCAGCGGCGGCAGCACGTGCCAGCGCATCACAAAATCCCAACAACAAAATCGAGATCATCAGTACTGGCGTCGTGCTACATGCCGCCGCCGCAGGACAACAAGCAAATCAAGAGGTGTCAACCATAGGCTTAGGCTCCTTGATTGGCATCATCGTATTGATGTGGATCAGCTTTCATTCCTTGAAACCTATCGGCCTGATATTACTGTCAATCGGCGTTGGTTTCTTAGGGGCTTTATCGGTATGCGTTTTACTATTTGATCGCATCCATTTACTGACGTTAGTATTTGGTGCCAGCCTGATTGGTATTGCGCAGGACTATGGTATTTATTTTCTATGTCATCGTTTAGGAACCTCAAAAGTCGATTCCCGAACTTTGCTCGGGCAGTTAATTCCTGGTCTCTTGCTCACTTTGCTGTGCGCAATTATTGGCTATCTTGGATTGGCATTGACGCCATTTCCAGGCTTACGCCACATGGCAGTATTTTCCGCGGTAGGTCTGATCTTTGCCTGGTTCACCGTGGTTTGCTGGTTTCCACAATTGGTGCATGCGAACTCACTGAAAAGTGGCAAACTGGTTGAGCGCTACAATCAGCTCTTAAGCCTTTTCAAGCTGCCGCAGAAGTCACGTAGTCTCTGGATCGTCGCATTATTAATTAGCCTTGTCAGTGTCTATGGTTTATCACGTCTCAGCACCAATGATGACATTCGATCGCTACAAACGCCCCCCAAACATCTGGTCAGCGATCAAATGAAGTTTGGCAAATTATTAGATGCGCCAACACCGGTACAATATTTTTTAGTACGTGGAGAATCGGCGGAAGTTGTTTTGCAACGTGAAGAGAATTTAAAACGTGCTTTGGATCCGCTGATAGGGCAACAAGTACTGAGTGGTTATCAGGCGATTTCCAATTGGGTGCCTTCACTTAAAACCCAAGCCGACAATCGCGCACTGATAGAAGACAAGCTTTTAAGCAAAGATGGCCCGTTGAAATTAATTGCTGACAAAATCGAAGAAGATGCAGCGTGGCAAGCGAACATACGACAACATCTATTAAAGTCAAACCAGACACTGACCGTAGAGAATTTTTTCTTAAGCACGGCAAGTCAGGCCACGCGCCATTTATGGCTGGGCAAACTAGACAATCATTACGCCAGCATCGTCGCGATCAAGGGCTTGAAGTACAGCGAAATTAGCAAGTTAAGTCAACTTGCTATGGGCGTAGAAGGCGTGCAATGGGTTGATAAGATTGCCGAAATTTCTTCTGTGCTTGGACGCTATCGTCAGAATATGGGCTGGGTATTAATCGGCGCCTATTTGCTCGTTTTCGGCCTGATGTTCCACCGTTATCGCAAGGACACCTGGCGCACACTGGCGCCGGCCGCACTGGCGAGTATTTTTACATTGGCACTACTGGGTATCAGCGCTCAGGCATTACAGTTATTTCATATCTTGGCCTTAATGTTGCTGCTAGGTATAGGGGTAGATTACGGCATTTTTATGCAAGAACAAAACCGCCAAACCACTGAAGAGGCAGCAACACAATCCAGAAACTTAGCGTGGTTGGCAACTGGCTTATCCGCCGCCAGCACCATACTTTCATTTGGCTTACTTGCCCTGAGTAATACGCCCGCTTTGCGTGCCTTCGGATTAACGATGTTAATTGGCACGGCTTTGGTTTGGTTTATTGTGCCTTTTTTCATTCACAATAAAAATACGGCGCAAACCTCTACCACTAATGGAGAGACAGATGCAAGCTAATCCGACACGGACAATTATGGCCTTCAAGCATTTCAAACGTCTTGCAATCAGCGTCGGCATATTAGTAATGTTGAGTGCATGCAGCGAAGCACCGCCGCCTACGGCGAAACGTCTTAATCTAAAACTAGCACCAGCAACTTTGGGCGCGAGTATCAGTATTCAGCAGCACTTAAAAGTAGAACGTGAAAATAAAACGGACGATCTTGATGCAGCATTAGAAATTGATAAAGAGCGCTTGGAATTAGTGGGCCTGGCATTTGGACAACGCGTTTTGACTGTGCATTTCGACGGTAAAGAAATCAAAACCTGGCGCCACTTCATGTTGCCACAGCAAGTTCGTGCCGAAGATGTGCTGGAAGATATTCAGTTAACCCTGTGGCCAGTTGAAGTCATCGCACAACATTTACCCCCATCATGGCGCATCACCGAAATTGGCCGTGATCGTGTGCTGTATGAGAACGATACCGTCATCGCCAAGATTCATTATAGCGATGAAGAACGCTGGGCAGGCACCGTGACTTTAGATAATCTACATTACAAATATCGCTTGACCATACAGACAGCCAAAGAATAAAAAACCTATGACATTTTTTCTCAATGCATGCGGCATTATCTGCGCACTGGGCGACCAGCTAGACGCGGTCAAGCAACGTTTGCTCCAACAAGCCAGTAGTGGCATACACATGACGGATGCATGGTCAAGCGGCAGCATGTTGCCACTCGGCGCAGTCACATCTAAGCTACCTGATATCAATCATCTGCCACCTCACTTACAATTGAAATTCGGTAGTCGTAATAATCAACTAGCGCTAGCAGCATTACAGCAAATTCGCCCAGAGATAGAGGGCGCAATACAAAAATACGGCGCGGATCGCATTGGTATTGTGCTGGGTACAAGTACCTCAGGTATTAGCGGCACTGAACAAGCTTTACGCTACCACGAAGAACATGGCGTATTGCCACCCGATTTTCACTATGCACAGCAAGAAATGGGTTCAGTTGCTGATTTTCTTGCCACTGAATTGCAAACGAGTGGTCCCGCATATGTGCATTCCAGCGCTTGTTCGTCCAGTGCCAAAGCCATGGCGAGCGCCGCCAGATTAATTAAAATGGGTGCATGCGATGCCGTGATCACCGGCGGCGTAGATAGCCTGTGCGCGTTCACGGTCGCCGGTTTTTCTGCATTGGAATCCGTGAGCAAACAACAATGTCGACCTATGAGTCTACATCGCGATGGCATCAATATTGGTGAAGGTGCGGCTTTGTTCTTAATGTCCAAAGAACCTTCTACCGTTGCTTTACTAGGCTGGGGAGAATCTTCGGACGGCCATCATATGTCAGCCCCTGATCCGACAGGTGCTGGCGCTATTTTAGCGATACAACAAGCGCTGACTCGTGCAGAAATTCAAACCTCAGACATCGACTATATCAATATGCATGGCACGGCAACCGTGCAAAATGATGCGATGGAATCCCGCGTAATTCATGCACTATTTGGTGAGCAAGTTTTGGTCAGCTCCACCAAAGGCTTCACTGGTCACACTCTGGGTGCAGCAGCGGCAATTGAAGCGGCATTGTGCTGGATCAGTATGCAAGACGACAATCCTGAGGGACAAGTACCCGCGCATTTATGGGATGGCATACCTGATCCCGAGTTGCCGACGCTTAATTTATGTCAAAGCCAGAGCAAGCTTGGCAGACCGCTACGTTATGCGCTCAGTAATTCCTTTGCCTTTGGCGGTTCAAATGCCAGTCTGATATTAGGAAGGGTGGGCAATGAATGAAATGAAAAAAGAAACAGTTAACTACCCGCCAATTCATAAACTGGTTCCGCACCAAGATCCTATGGTTTTATTAGATAGCGTCGTCATGGCGGATGAAGAAAATCTGTGTGCCGAAGTCACTATCCGCGCAGCCAGCCTGTTTTATGATGGTCAAGGTGTCGGTGCTTGGGTTGGCATTGAGTATATGGCGCAAGCAATTGCTGCCCATGCTGGTTATCTGGCGCATACCAGAGGTGAAGCCGTCAAAGTGGGCTTCTTGCTTGGTACGCGACGCTTTGAAAGCCGGGCGGCACAGTTTACACTGGGCGCTATTTTACATGTTCGTATTCACCGCGCCTTACAAGGTGATAATGGGTTAGGCGCATTTGAATGCACGATACACGACAAAAAGCATCCTGAAACACCCTTAGCGACGGCCACTATTACTGTGTTTCAACCCAACAATGTTGCGGATTTTCTGCAAGGAAAACCGATATGATTCTGAGCAACACCTCAGGTCAGTAAAAAATAGCTCTACAAATAATTTGCCTAAATAAGTGGCTTTCCAAAAAATAAGCACGACATTTTTATGAATAAAAATCTAAGCATACTCGTAACAGGTTCTTCACGTGGCATAGGCAAAGCGATTGCCTTGCGCTTAGCACGTGATGGTTACGACCTAGTCCTGCATTGTCGTAGCGAACGCCAGCAGGCAGACGCCGTCGCACAAGACATCATCCAACTAGGCAGGAAGGTGCGCGTTCTGCAATTTGACATCAGTCAACGTGAACAAACCGCAGCCATACTGAATCAAGATATAGAAGAACATGGCTGCTACTATGGTGTAGTGTGCAATGCGGGCGTCGCGCGCGACAATGCCTTCCCGGCGATGTCGGGTGAAGATTGGGATCTCGTCATGCAAACCAATCTGGACGGTTTTTACAATGTACTCAATCCCTTGGTAATGCCACTGGTACAGCGCCGCAAACCAGGGCGTATCGTGACGATGGCCTCGGTATCCGGTTTGATCGGCAATCGTGGGCAGGTGAATTACAGCGCCGCCAAAGCAGGGATTATCGGTGCCACCAAAGCTTTGGCAATCGAACTGGCAAAACGCGCCATCACAGTGAACTGCGTTGCACCAGGATTAATCGAAACCAATATGATCAGTGAAGTGCCTTTAGAAGAAGCCATGAAACTGATACCAGCGCGTCGGGTCGGCAAACCGGAAGAAGTCGCAGCGGTCGTCAGCTTTCTGATGCATGAAGACGCCGCTTATGTCACACGCCAAGTCATTTCCGTGAATGGAGGGATGGCATGAACCATCGCGTCGTCGTCACAGGCATGGCAGGTATTAGCCCCCTCGGCAATGATTGGACCAGCATACGCCAGCATTTAGGCAGCTACAAAAATGCTGTCGTTCGTATGGACAATTGGGCCGACTATGAAGGCCTCAATACCCAATTAGGCGTCCCCGCAGCACCATTCGAATTGAACGAGCGTTACCACCGCAAAGCGATACGCAGTATGGGTAGGGTCGCGTTAATGGCAACCCGCGCGAGTGAACTGGCGCTGGAACAAGCCGGTTTGCTGGAACATCCGCTACTGGCCAGTGGCAAGATGGGCGTGTCGTTTGGCTCTTCTGCTGGTACACCGAGCGCCATCGGTGATTTTGGACGCATGATGGAAGAGCGCACCACCAAAGGCATTAACGCCACCACCTATATCAAGATGATGGCGCACACCGCGCCCGTCAATGTTGGGGTATTTTTCGGCCTCACAGGTCGCGTCATTACGACTTCGTCGGCCTGCACTTCTGGCAGTCAAGGGATAGGCTACGCGTATGAAGCGATACGTAGCGGCAAACAAATTGCGATGGTCGCTGGCGGCGCAGAAGAACTTTGCGCCACCGAAGCTGCGGTATTCGACACCTTATTCGCGACCAGCGTGAAGAACACAGCACCAGACACTACGCCTAGTCCATTCGATGCCAAGCGCGATGGCTTGGTGATAGGCGAAGGCGCTGGTTGCCTGATATTGGAAGAGCTGGAACATGCAAGAGCACGCGGCGCTACCATCTTCGCAGAGTTGGTTGGTTTCGGCACCAATAGCGATGGTTGCCATGTTACGCAACCGAATGCAGAAACCATGAAAATCGCGATGCAATTGGCATTAGAGGATGCCAACTTGCAGCCCAATGATATTGGCTACGTGAACGCTCACGGTACAGGTACGCAACACGGCGACATCGCCGAATCGCATGCTACCGCTCAAGTATTCGGCGCACGCATACCAATTAGCTCTTTAAAAAGTTATATGGGACATACCTTAGGCGCCTGCGGTGCTTTAGAAGCCTGGATCAGCATACAAATGATGCGTGAGAACTGGTTTGCACCCACTATCAATCTGACGCAATTAGACCCACAATGCGCAGCACTTGATTACATCTGCGATGAAGCTAGGGAAATTCATTGCGATTATGTGATGTCAAACAATTTTGCGTTTGGCGGCATTAATACCTCACTCATTTTTAAAAAATGGACGTAAAAATAAACTGAAAGTACTTTAATGCTGTTAGGCTTAATACTAAAACTCTGATCTTAAATCTTCACTTGTAAATCATTATAAGGATTAAAAAAATGAAACCATTCATCTCTGCTGTCTGCGGCTTGGCACTCATCGCTACACTCAATCTTGCAAGCAATGACGCACATGCAAATGATAGAAAAGTGATGTTACCAATTGCAGGGGGCATGGCAGCGAACGATACCACAGCGCGTCTCGGCGATTCGGTAAAATTCTATTTTGGTAAGCAAACTACACCATCGATCGAGCAACGATTTGTGTCTGACAAAACCAGTAAGAAAACCAACGCCTTCGGTAAATCAGATGAGAAAGCCTGTAACTGGGTTTTCTTATCCGCCATGCTACAACTGCAAGCACGTGCAAAAGAACTGGGCGCCAATGCCGTCATCAATATCGTCAGTAATTACGACAACATCGAATTTTCTAGCGAGACAGAATTTGAATGCCATGCAGGTGCCATCATGGCTGGTGTCGCACTGAAAGGCGACTTCGTTAAAATTAAAAATTAATCATATCGTTGAGCAAGGTGAAGTCTCACTATGTACATTTACCTTGCTCATCTCAAAGACTTTCCAGACTCGCATTTAGATAGTCTGAAGCGCACTCTTTCTCACGAAGAGATAGCACGCTACCTTCGCTTTAAAAGAGCGGAGCGCGCCAAGCAATTTCTCATAGGTCGTTACCTGCTCCGCCAACAGCTTGCTTTGCACTTGGGCATACTGCCCGCAGAAGTACCACTAGTGGAACAAGCGAACAACGCGCCGTATTTAAATTTAGTTGGCACCAAAACACCAGGCTTTAGTATTTCTCATAGTCGGGAATGGGTTGCTTGCGGTATCAGAAGCGATGCCAACATTGGCTTAGATATTGAAGTCATTGATACACAACGTGATGTACTTGCACTAGCCGCACATAGTTTTAATGCACAACAAAATTCAGAGCTATATGCTTTAACCACAGAAAAACAGAGCGACTATTTTTATCGTTGCTGGACGGCTCTAGAGGCGCAATTAAAATTGCGTATGCATTGCCAAGATTTGCGCCATTTATCTCATCCACAACTTGCAATAGCTGTTTGTAGTGATAAAGCTTTTGCTCAAACGCCAGAAATAATAGATGTCACTGAGTGACTAAACTGAGCGACTAAACTGAGCTCTAAAACCAACTCCATAGCCAATTCCAAATTCCCGGCAACTCTTGCTGAGGATTAATATCTTTTGTCGTTTTCAATAAGGCGGCACGCAACATGTCATCATGCTTGTCGTAAAAAGGAAGTGCTGTCGTTGGCATCTCTAATTCTTTTGCCACATCCAACAAAATCTCCAGATACTCCTCCATGTGACTCGCGGTGTAACGATTTATATCATGAAAAGTCACGACAATAGGCGTTGCACCGTCAACACCAGGCAACTCTCCTGCCTGCCAACGTGAACGCAGTGCCAATAGCATCTTCCGCATATTCTTACGTTTGGTGAAACTAAAATTAAAAATATAAATCACGCCGTCATTAGCACTCAAATCTGTCAATAACATCTGTAGATTATTCTCATGATAGATCGCTAAAGTCTTTTCATCATAACTCCAAAATGGTGGTCGTACTAACTGTGGTGAACTACCTCGCACATCAATCAAATCAGCAATACCTTGCTTCAATGAACTACGCAATTCCTGCTCAGATAAAAAGCGATGATTGGTATGTCCAGGTGTCGCAGTATGAAAGGCCAGCTCATGCCCACTCTCGTGCATACGCTGCAATAGCTTACGACCATGCTCAGAACCGCCAGCACCTTTTGCCTGAGTTTGAGTAAAAAAAATGGCCTTGATATCGCTCTGAAGGGGGTTCGTCTTCAAAACATGTAATATTTTTTCACTCGGATTGTCGTACTCAGATGCACTAGGGCCGTCATCAAACGTCAGCAAGAATCGTATCGGTGCAGGCGTCGTAGTTGGCAAACTCTGTAGCAGCGCGGCGTACGACATGAACGGCATGCACAAACCAACCAATCCAATCAACAAAATCAAGCAGCGGCGATACTGTGAGTAGTTCATAACAACAGCGAAGACGGAAAGTCTAAGATTTTACGGCATTGGGCACAAATTAACGTGCGCCGTACGATACGCCACACAAAACTTTTTGGACGAGGGCCAAATATCTGACAGCTAAATCCATATGATAGAGATGAAAATGGTCTTTCTCGCCACAAGTAGCGTGTACTTTTTGCTTGTCAATTGATTCAATATTCAGTATCGTAACTTAGTCTTTTTTATTATTTTTTTTAAACTCTTACTTGTGGATAACTATGCCTAATTTCTTTCGTCATCTGGTAGCAACATTGCTTCTGTTTGCATCGGTACAAACTGCCTTAGCTGGTGTTATCACCAATCAAGATGTGATTAAATTATTAGAAGCGAAGATGCCCGAAGATGTGATTCTGCAAGCCATCATAAGTGGGTCAAATAAATTTGACACTTCACCGGCCGCCTTAATTAAACTTAGAGAAAAAGGTGCATCACCGCAGATTTTAAAAGCTATCCTGAACCCAACAGAATTCGCTAACAAACCAAATACCACCAGCAATAAAGTTGTGACGAACAAGCCCGTCGCGAATGACAGCAGTAACCCAGAAGAAGTAGCGATGCTGATTAACGGCAGCGAATCGAATATGCAGTACATCATTCCACAAATGCGCACGGCAAGTCGTGCATTTGGATTTGGCGGCGTCGCAACCTATGCTTCTTTAAATAATTCAGCCGCACAAAAAAGAATCACCTCAAGCTTACCGGAATTTATTGTTTCCGTTCCCAAAAATGCACAAGCGCCAAACTATTTAACCTTGGCTAGTTTTGTCGTGCGCGACAATGGCAATCGTGAAGTATTGGTCGGTGGTGGCTTTTTAAGTTACTCCAGCGGCATCCATAAAGATAGAGTAATTCCGGTACGCACCGAAGCATTAAGCAATCAAACTAAAGCGCGCGAGGGATTTATTTTATACAAAGTCACACCAGAAAAAGAACTCGCCAAAGGTGAATACGCTTTAGTCTTGTACACGGGTGAATTAAGGGTAGCGGGTTTTTTCGCACAAGCAGCTAATAGCTATTTCGATTTTGGCGTGGACTAAGCTGATAAATAAAATAATGACAACATAAGCAACAAGCACACTGATTGCAGAATCAACACGCCCAGTGTGCTTGCATTTTTGAAGTCAGGGCCGCAACAAAACATTCTACTTCATCAAAAAATCCGACTAAGACATACACGTCACTTCACGATTTTGATATCTATAAAAAACGTCGTGCCAACCCCCACTACACTGGAAAACCCAATACTGCCACCCATCTTTTCTATCATCGCTTTCGCTAGGCTCAAGCCCAACCCTGTGCCTGCATGTTTGCGTGTGCCAGAACTATCAGCCTGCGTGAATTTACTAAAAATCTGCTGCGCAAACGCCGAGTCTATCCCTATTCCATGATCGATTACTTTAATCCGCACCGTATCTTGACTCGGCTCAATGACAATATTGACAACGTCATTCGGGTGCGAGAACTTGATCGCGTTTGACAACAGATTACATAAGACTTGCATCAAGCGATTGTCATCGACATTCACCACGATATCAGCATATTGAGTGTCATCGAGTTGCAATTGAACCGCAAATTTTTCAGCGTAACCCATATTATATTCGAGCGCCTTACGCAATTGCGACATCAAGTTATGGTGCTCCAACTTGAACAACATGCCACCATATTCCAACTTTTCAAAGTCCAAAATATCATTGATTAATTGATGCAAGCGTTCAGCATTATTGTTGGCTAGAGCGATCAAGCTCAATGCCTTTTCAGGGATATCACCAATCGCGCCGCCTGCCAATAAACCGAGTGAGCCACGGATAGAAGTCAATGGCGTACGCAATTCATGTGAAACGGTAGAAACAAATTCCCCTTTAATCTTGTCCACCCGCTTGCGTTCTGTCAGGTCATGCATGACGACAATATAAATCGCCTGACTTTGCTGAGTAATTTTTGCTATTGCCAACTCCAAAGACAAGACACTTCCATCTGAACGCGTGCGTTGAACTTCTTTAATGGTTTTGCTGGCCGTATCCGCACTAGCGATCAACTCCAGAAAAGACTGTGACTTGTTGTACTCGTTGCTGAAAAAATTCTCTAAGGATGTATCAAGTAAGTGCGCACTACTCAAACCAAGAGAATGTTCAGCTGCGCGATTGCAAGACAGAATATTGCCAAGTTCTGATACCGTCAAAATACCATCCGCGGCATGCTCTAATATCGCCAAGCGATTACCTTCACTCTCTTGCAACTGCTTAGTTCTTTGCACGACCAGAGATTCAATCTGAAATGCACGTCCACTAATCATCAAGAAATACATCCCTACCAAACCTGAAAACAACATTCCCGCCACTAAGGAAATCCAAGCGGCCCAGGGGCGGTGTGACGCTAAATAAGAATCTGAAGGATGTGCCTGCAGTTCCCAGCGACGTCCGCTAAATTCAATAGTCTGTGCCATTTGCAAACTACTACTTTGCGCACCAATATCATCAAAGAAAATTTCTGGGACATCTTTCTTATCGCTGAGACTGATAAGCTTGAGCTTGATGTCACGCTTATCTTGTTCGTTCAATAAATTATTGAGCACAGCACTCGGACGCAAGACGCTGGCCACCAGACCCAGGGTAGCTTCCAGATTGTGAGTGAGTGACTGTGGATGTGCATTAAAAACGCCGGACTTCGTTGCGGCAGTAATCAAGATAATGCTCAATTGATTATTTTGTTCTTGCACCACGACGATAGGCTCGGTCGCGAGGGTGCGCTTGCTGGTCACTGCAGACTGTATGCTCTGGCGTCGATTTGCGATGGAATACAAATCAAATCCAAATGCTTTTTCGTTGCCTTTGAAAGGAGCTATATAGAGTATTGGAAAATACAAATCACGCGTGCTAGCCGTCTTTAGCGTTTTTTGTTGATCACGTTCACGTAGCGTAAATTCGGTCTGTAAAATTTGCGATTGTCGCACCTCAAAATTAGCGCGTTCGGCGTGCACGAGTTTCGGCGCCCATTCTACCGCCAGTAATTCATCTTTATGCTGCAATAAAGGTACAGCAATTGCCTCAAATTGTTTTGAGCTAATTTCAGGAAAATTTTCGAACACACTTGCTAATTCCTTTTGCCCTTCAACATGCGCTTGCAATCGTGCCTGAAATGCGTGGGAAATACTTTGCAAGCGATGTCTAAATTCCTGCCCTTGTCTATCTTGTTCCCAATCACGAACAGTGACGTAAATTGCGACCATCAAGACCAAAATTAATAACTGCGGCAACATCACCGAATAGCGCCGCCCCGCCCAGAGACGACGCGGCTCTGCAAATAAAACAAAAATCACCGGCGTTACCACCAACACGCCCAAACTGTCGCCGCCCCACCATGTAATCCAATTACCAAACGCAACATTGCTCGGCATGATCCCGACCGCAACTAAGGTCGCTATCCCCACGCTAGCATTGATGAGGCAGGCGATTGGCCCTGCCAAGAGCATGAACTTCAGAATTTCATTGTGATGATTCAACTCCAAAGGCGTTGGTAATATTTTTCTTACTAACCAAGTTCCAATCGCCGCTTGTAGCATAGCTCCAATCGCAATTGCTCCCGCCAAGATCCATGCGATGTGAGACAAAGCGTGCTGGGTTTCCCAAGTAATCCACAAATTCAAGAGCAAAGACCCCAGAGCGACGCCAGGCGCTAAGCGATATCCACCTATCAGAACTGCAGCCACAGCGAGACCCGCTGGCGGGTAAATCGCCATCGCATAGCCGGGCGGAATCGCCAATAGCAAAGACAAACGCCCTAACACCAAGTAAGCAAACGCCAGTATTACGATACGTAATAAACTGGAGGGAGACTGAAAAATTTCTGTCACGGTCTTGGCAAACATCGTTGAGTTCCAAATTTATTTGACTGACCAAAATGATGTAACCATGCTCGCTGAAATAGAGAAAGTCGGCAACAAACAATCGTGGGTAATTGATTGTCAGTGAATTTACGAGGCTTAGCAAGGCAAGCAGTTATCCTCGCAAAGGTGGTGTTGTCAAATAAAAACGATCATGCTCATATTCATTGCGACACTCGATAGATTCTCTGATGTAGCTTGGGTGAAAAACTTAAAGAAATGCGCATAAAATCATTTACTTGTTACAATAAAACAACCCCATATCCCTATATAGTCGCTTACGCAAATTGCGATCAATAAGCGAACAATAAACAAACAAATTCACTGTCATAAGAATCCTAGAAACAAAGTCTCTCAACACAAGCAATACTCAAAGGTCAAACCAACGCGCTTGATTTTTTTTCAATGTACCGTTGGCTTCGATTTTTTGAAAACCTGATTCAAACTTTGCCAATAATGTGATTCCTTGTGGATGCTTCAAACTAAATCCTATAGAGCCCAATTGCACACCACAATTAAACGCAAATCGCACTTTGTCACCGGTGTCAGATAATTGAATCTTCCGCGACTTTGGTTCAAAATCATTCGTCATGATAATCGCAGCCGAAAAACGCTTGGCTGCCAACATCTTGAGGCTATTTTGGTCGGTTACCGCTTCAACGAAAACAACACCTTCTTTACTCAAACCCAAAATTTCTTCTGGATATTCATAGCCTCGGGTGATACCCAAGCGCATATCTTTTTCAAACTTGCATTCCGCATTGAGCTTACGTGGGATAGGGTGTTCGACATGCTCAAACACATCTGCATTCACTTTGAACAAGGGCTTAGTTGAAAATCGCAAAACACCGTTAAATTCCGGCAACCAACCCATGCTAAAACAGGCGGGAACTGCAGCAGACAGTACTTGTGATTTACAGCGTGAATAGGGAACGACTTCTAGCTTAACAGGCACATCAACTGCCTGAAATGCTGCCAACACGACTTCATTGGCGTAGCCACTACCATCGGGGTACGACCAAGGTTCGGCGGCGTCTTCGACCATGATGCGAATAGCTCCTCGCTGTGCGTGCACAGAAGATGCAATCGACAACAGTGCGCAAGCTAAGAAGACAGCTGGGAGTTTCGCAGTATAGGAAATTCGGAGAGAAGTAGAATGCATAAGTTTTTTTCAACTGAGTCATATCCAATCACCCGTATTAACTTACAACATTTCTAGAATAAAAACTGCTTTTCCGATTCAAATACTTAGAAAAAAACAAAGCCGGACTACAAATACTTTGCAGTCCGGCTGTTTTTGGCTGTTTTGGGTGTTTGTCGCTATTTACACAACAATCCTACTTCTTCAATTCAGTCCGCCAATTTAGGCGCGTGCAGGTATTCCTAAAATTTGCCTTGCCTCAGCCGGCGTTGCGACAGCTCTATCCATTTCACGACTAATACGAGCGACGCGCTCAACTAATTGCGCATTACTGGTCGCCAATTCACCTTTGCGGTAATAGACATTGTCTTCGAACCCGACGCGTACGTGACCACCTAACAGAATCGCCATGGTCGCCAGCGGTAATTGTGCAGCACCGATACCTGCGACGGTCCAACTCGCTTCTGCCGGCAATTGCGAACGCATATACATCAAAGCCTCTGGCGTACCCGCCATCGCACCTGGAATGCCGAGTACAAAGTCCACATGCAACGGTGCAGTGATCAAACCTTTTTTCAGCCAACGATTGACGGTGCTAATCATGCCGCTGTCGAACACTTCATATTCAATTTTGACGCCGAGCTCTTTCATCGTATTCGCGAAAATATCCATGTCGTCGGGGTGATTCATGAAGACATCGCCACCGAAATTGACGGAGCCCATAGACAGGGTCGCCATTTCTGGTTTGAGCGTGACGGGGGCGAGACGCTCTTGTGCTGTCATGCCGACCGCGCCGCCAGTCGACACTTGTACGATCACGTCACAACGTTCGCGGACTTTGTTGATGATTTGGCGATAGACTTCTTTGTCTTGGGTTGGTGTGCCGTCGTCGTAGCGACCGTGTACGTGGACAATGGAAGCTCCTGCTTTCGCGCATTCAAAGGCGGCATCGGCGATTTCGTCTGGGGTGATGGGGAGGTTTGGTTGTTGTTCGCGGGTGACTTCTGCGCCGGTTAGGGCTGCGGTGATGATGAGTTTTTCCATGTTTTTGCCTCGTTTTTTGCGCGATGTTACGCTGACTAATTTTTATTGTTTGAAGTGATTTTTATTTTGCTTTTTCACTTCAATTCTCATACTAATCAATTTGTTCATTTGTAGGGCGGGTGCAACCCGCGCTGTTCTGCATCTTGTACTTCTTACTGACGTTCTTGCTTGCTCGTTTTTTGTCCTGTCGACGTTTTTTATACTTCGTATTGACGTTCTCGCTGGCACACAGTTTACAGGTCGGGTGTGGCCCGACAGCCAATTACCTTTTTTGCTTCGCCAAAAAAGGTAATCCAAAAAAGGCGACCGTAGACTCGCCCTGCGGGTGCTTACGCTGCGCTCCAGCATAATTTGTGCATTACCAAAAATGGGAAAGTGTTGAAACTCGCTTCGCTCAGACAACAACACTTTCTTATCCATTTTCGGTAAAGCACAAATTACATCGTCTCAAACGGGGGTAGGTCAAAAACAAAGTCAAAATCAAGAACAAAAACAACGACCTACAACTGCTATTCGAGGAATGAACGTCCATCGGTACTGATTGTTTTGGTGTTGCTTTTGGTGTTGCTTTTGACTTTGTTTTTGACTTTAACGCCGTTCCACTTCTGACACTGCCAATTGTGCGGGACAGAAAATGGATAAAGAAAGTGGCGTTGTTTGAGCGTAGCGAGTTTCGACACTTTCCCATTTTTTGTCCTGCTCAATTGGGAAGCCGAAGGCCAGTGGCAGCGTGGTCGCCTTTCTTTGCTTACTTTCTTTGGCGAAGCAAAGAAAGTAAGTGGCTGTCGGGCCACACCCGACCTACTAAACAACGAACAACAAGCAAGGTCAAATCAAAACCAAAACAAGAACGTATCCAAATGGAAATGCACACCAACATCCAATCGCGCTTAAACCCATCCCCATCCCAACCTTCCCCTTGAAGGGGAAGGAGTAAGGTCAACGCACTGCGCAAATCAATTAACGCTTAATCCGCTGAAAATCCGCCGGCACCACACAAGTCCCAGAAGCCTTACAAACAACGACAGGCTCATCCAACACATCCGCAGCAGAAACCTGCCCCGCAATCTTCGCAGGCGAAATTACCTTACGCGCTTCAAATTCCATCTTACGCGACGTCTTGCCCATAGAAACAATACGACCTGTCGCTTCAATATAATCACCCGCAAACACTGGGGCCATAAATTGCACATTGTCGTAAGCCACAAACAAACCTTCATCGCCATCGCTACGAATCAAGAGTTCCGTGGCGACATCGCCAAACAAATTCAACATCTTCGCGCCATCGACCAGATCGCCTGCATAGTGCGCATCATGCGAACCCATACGCAGACGAATCAGGCTCGTGTATTTGGATAAATCTTCCATTACCACCCTCTCAATTTTTTGACTTATTTTGACTTAAGCCGCCTTGCGTTTAATCCATTCATGAATCGCAAACGACGCCACATCTTCAGCATACGACTTAGTCCCAAAGCCAGCATCGTAACCTAGTTCTTTCGCCAATTCGTGGCTGATACGCGGACCACCAACAACCAAGATCACTTTATCACGCAAACCTTCTGCCTCTAACAAATCAGACAGTTTGGTCAAATTATCGAGATGAATATTTTTCTGCGTCACCACTTGCGAAACCAAAATCACATCGGCTTTTTCTTCAATTGCACGGGCAATCAATTCTTCTGAATCGACCTGCGCACCCATATTGATGGCACGCACTTCGTGATAGCTCTCTAAACCTTTATGGCCGTTGTAGCCTTTCATGTTCATGATCGCATCAATGCCGACGGTATGCGCGTCGGTCTCAATACAAGCACCGATCACGACCATACGACGTCCCATTTTTTCGGCGATCAGGGCATTAATACCGTCTTTGTCCAAGGTTTCGTATTCTGGCTTCACGACCTGGAAGCTCGATAAATCGACCTGATGTTTGCACTGACCATACACCACGTAAAAACTAAAGCCCTTACCCATGTCTTCACAATGCACGACTGCTGGCTCTTCCAAGCCCATCAACAAAGCCAGACGTTTCGCGCCTTCTTTGGAGGTTTCATCGAGTGCGACTGGTAAAGTGAAAGAGACCTGTACACGACCATCATTCATGGTGTCGCCGTAAGGCTTAACCCATTGCTCTGGTTTTTTGATATCAGCCATTGTTGTCATGTTTTTCTCCTTAAGCTGCTGCCGTGTTCAACATCAAATGCGGGAAGGGATTGTAATAATCCGGTGCTTTGCTGATCACGCCTGCCAGACCTTTACCGCCAGTTGGTGTGCGTGAAATTTCTGCAAATGTGCCTTTGCCAATCGCGGCCGACAGACCCATTTTTTCAATATCTGCCAAGATACTTTCGGTTTCTGCCAAGACTTCTTGCGCACGCGTTTCTATCAAACCGCCAGACTTAAATTCGATTTCAGAATGCAGATCTTTCATGGTGCCAAACACGTACTTGGCATTTTGAATGGCGAGGAAGCGATCTTGAATGAATGGTGTATGAATCGCCTCAGTCATCATGCCAAGCAAGTGAATATTTTGATTCGTCACCGTGCTGACGATATTGAACAAAGTATCTTGTACCTGACCTTTAAAAATATTACCCGTCATGTGCTTGGTCGGTGGCATGTATTTCAATGCGGCGTCTGGGAAAACCTGACGCACTAATTGCGCATGCGCCATCTCCCATAAGAAGCCGTTTTCTAATTCTGGGTGAATTTCAAATGCATGACCGAGACCCATTTGATCTGGCTGCAAACCGGACAAATACGCGAACTGTTCGTTAATTAATTGCGATGCCAACACCGTATGTGCGGCTTCATAGGCATCAGCAGTCGTCAGATAGTTATCTTCACCAGTGTTGATGATAATGCCCGCGTAGGCATTCACCATACGTGAGAAAAATTGATCGATGAAAGTGCGCTTCATATTGATGTCGCGGAAAATGATGCCGTACATGGAATCATTCAGCATCATATCCAGACGCTCAATCGCGCCCATCGCCGCGATCTCTGGCATACATAGGCCTGAGCAATAGTTCGTCAGGCGAATATAGCGTCCGAGTTTTTCACCGACTTCATCCAAAGCAGCGCGCATCAGTTTGAAGTTTTCTTGCGTCGCATACGTGCCGCCGAAGCCTTCTGTGGTTGCGCCGTAAGGTACATAGTCGAGCAAACTTTGACCAGTAGAACGGATCACCGCGACAATGTCCGCGCCCTGCTCGGCCGCCGCACGTGCTTGCACCACGTCTTCATAAATATTACCAGTCGCAACGATCAGATACAGCCACGGGGTTGGTGCTTCGCCCATAGTTTCGATTTGCTTGGCACGGAATGTACGTTGATTCGCAATGTGTTCGCACATCAATGCGGCTTGTGCTTCAGTTGCCTTGCGCGCAGCATCTGCATCTTTTGGCAAAGTCAAAGTCAGTGTGCCTTTGGATACGGCTTCGGCTACTTCTTGCGCACTCATATTCTGTTCCTGCATGGCAGCGACCACGATCGGTGCTGCGCCATGTTGCAAGATGTTTTGCGCTTGCAAATGATCAACAACCACATTCGGCAAAGGCACATAATTTTCATCAATGCCATCGATACCCAGCAAACGCAAAGTCGCGCGCTCTACTGTCGTCGTTGTGTACTGCGACATTTCATCGAAGACCTGACGCGCGATGCGGCGGGCGGAATCACGTGCGCGATCGATTTGTGCCTGATCTAATTGTAAATGGCTCATGCTGCTTCTCCTGTTTCTGTAATAGTGCTTGCGCAAAATTGTCTCAGCTAGGCGTGTCACCGAAGGCAGTACATTTGTACGACAAGGTGACACAACAACGCTGAGGCGGTTTTGCGCAGGCGTTATTTAATTTTTTCGTCCGATGTCGCTTCTAGCACAACATCACACACGTCATAGCCGACAAACGCATCTCTCGCCACATCCAAAAACTCAGCAGCCTCAAAGCTGCCACCCATGGGCGAAAATGGATTCAAGGTGATCCCGGTCAAATTGATGCCGCGATACCCGACTAATTTCGCACCGAGTTTTTGAAAGATCAATAAATCGGTATTTTCTATAAATAATTTCGTGCCATCGGCAACCACCACGGTCAATGCAGGATGACGTTCTGCCAAGCTGCTCAAAGCGCGCCATAGATTGCGCCCGACTGCGCCACTGACAGCGATTGTGCCTACATCTGCATCGAGGAACTCCATCAGTTTTGCACCTGCATTCAGGGTTGCAATTTCCTCCAAGAAGAGCGTCTTACCATCCTGATCCCAAACACCAACGCCGCCTTGCGTGAATACCGCTTCACATTGCGCTTTGACGCTTGCATCCGCTTGTTTGATGCCGAGGATGCCGAGGCGATCACGCGTCTTGCGGATCACATCTTGTATGCCGCCGCCGATAGCTGCACCCGTCGCCAAAATCACGCCATCTGCAATCGCTGGTGAAGCATGATGACTACGGCCTAAGGCACCGTCCAAAATCACTAGGCTAGCGCCACACTGACGTAGGCGTGCAATCACTTTTAATTGGTCTGTGCCACGCGACGCACCGGCTACTTCCATCTCGCCGTATTCCAGGACTTTGACGACCAAAATCTCACCCATAGGGCTATCGATTTGGGTCGAGTCAATCAACTTCCAGCGCACTTTAGCGCGTTGCAAAGTCTCACGTGCAGTAGCGACCAGATTGCCCGGCCACACCATAATCGGTGGTTTAGGATTAAAAAATACTTGATCTCTATCTTCGCCGTCGCGACCGATTGAAGTCAGACCGATATCAACTTGCGCTGCCGCTGCTTGCGCCAGTACATGATTCATCGCTACCGTCTTACCAGTATTTTTGGTCATACCCATGACCGCTAAAGTTTGCATGCCACTGTCGTGTATGCGTTGCCATAGCGGGCTGGTTTGTATATTACCTAAAGTGGGATTTTTGAACTCCATCGTCAGTGACTTTCTATGTGATTAAACGTAGAGTTCCGTGAACAACTGGCGCAGTTTTTCACTCTCACGCAATAAGGCTAAAGAGTGTTCTGCATGGCCAGTCGCATAACCATTACCGACGATCATTTCCACATCTTTGCCAACGCCTTCCGCGCCGAGTGCTGCGGCGGTGAAGCTGGTTGCCATCGAGAAGAAATAGATCTTGCCGTGCTGTTTAGTCGACAGGATACTGCCCATTTCAGTGTTTTGAATATTCACGCAATTGATGACTAAATCCGCCATCGCGCCATTTGTGACTTTCGACACCGCTTCCATCAAAGCTAAGGCATTGGTCGCATCAACCTGCAGAGTATGATCTGCCCAACCCAATTCTTGCATGCGTTGGCAATCTTTTTCAAATGGTGAGACGCCGATCACGCAACCATTTTTACCAGCGCGTTTTTTAGCTTCATAAACACATAAAGTGCCGGATTTCCCACCACCACCGATCACAACCACGGTGTCGCCTTCTTTCACTAAACGTGCGGTCTGCGCAGGTGCACCGGCCACGTCCAAAATCGCCAGCGCCATCTTTTCGTCAATGTCATCCGGGAGTTTGGCGTACAGGCCGGTTTCAAACAAAATCGCCTTACCTTTGATTTCGATTTGATCTTTTTGCATATGGATCTTAACGATTTCGTCGATGCGCAAAGGCGTCAAAGACAAAGAGACCAGCGTGGCAATCTTGTCGCCGACTTTCAGATCTATTTTATCTGCGAGTGCAGAGCCGATTTCTAAGATAGTGCCGATCAACATACCGCCGGAGCCTGTCACAGGGTTGTGATGCTTGCCGCGCTTTTCGACGATGCCTTTCACGATCTCAGCCACTTTGGCTACATCGCCATTCGCTTCTTGTTTGATTTGCGTAAAGCTGGCTGCGTCAATATTTAAGGCAGAAACATCGATCAGAATTTCGTTATCGGTGATCTCCATGGTGTTATCGATTTTCCATGCACCTTGAGGCAATACGCCTAGAGGTTCTATGACGCGATGAATACCGTATGGGGAGCTTGGTGTTGTGAATTTCATGATGGGTTGAATGGAGTAATTGTTGGATAAGTGCCGCAAATATCCCCTCTCCCGCAAGCGGGAGAGAGTTAGGGTGAGGGTGATTGAAATTACTGCATCGCTTGGAAAAACCAATGCCGAAATTCATTCCATTAACGACTGACATTCAATGCTGAACGCCCCTCATCCCTACCCTTCTCCCGCTTGCGGGAGAAGGGCTTCAATACCGAAGCAAATTAGTTACGTAAATTAATTACTACGCGTAGGCAAACTAAAGTTATGACCCAAGCCAGGCATATCAATCGTCATACCTTTGTAGTTACGGCATTTCACCGTTGTACCGCTACCATCAGGTAATTCTTCTTCACGTACATAAGTAGGAATGATAGGCAATTTACCCAAACCACCCAAGCCATCAACCACGAAGGTTGGTACTGCTGGACCACTGATCCAACCACGCAAGCCTTCATACAATTCAATCATACGGTGATGTGGCACGATGAAATGTGCAGCACCTTCGACCATATCTGTGGAATACACGTAGTAAGGACGCACACCCATTTCTATGGTTTGCATAAACAAATCACGCATGACTTCGACGTCATCATTCACGCCCTTCAGACAGACAGTTTGCAAGCCCATCATGATGCCGGCTTTTTGTATCATCTTCACGCGTTGACGCAGCAAAGGTGTGATTTCTTTTGGGTGACCAATATGGATATTGATCATCTGTACGCGATGCTTTTCCAATACCGCGCACAACTCTGGTGTGACGCGTGTTGGTAATTGCACGACCATACGTGAACCCATACGCAAGAAACGAACATGCGGTGCACGACGGCGCAATTCGCCGAGGATGTAATCCAAACGCTCATCGGTAAATGTCAATGGATCACCACCAGACAAGAGTACGTCGTCAATCTGTGGATTGCTGGCGATGTAATCGATAGAAGCTTCGATTTCATCTTTTGCTACTGAGCCGTCTGGTTGTGACACCATACGCTTACGTGTGCAGAAACGGCACAAAGTCGCGCAGGTATTCGAGACCAGGAACAACACGCGACGCGGGTAACGATGCACCACGCTAGTACCAGGAATCGTATCGCCTTCTTCACCTAATTGGTCCAAAGAAGTGGCGAAACCTGGAATGGTTTGTTCATGATGCGAAGGCATGTATTGCAAACGAATAGGGCAATTTGGATCATCTTTGTCCATCAATTGCGCCATGTACGGTGTGATCGCCACCGCAAATTTTTTGTAGACTGTGTTATCCACGTCTTCCACATTATTCAATACGCCCATCAATTCAGAATGGTGAGAATAACGACGGGTAAATTGTTTCTGCCAGGATTCAGACTCTGGATCGTATGCGTCTAATTCTTCGCGCGTCAGTAATTTTTTGATAGGATTGAATTCGACTTTTTGATCCATGATGTCTCTCTCTTTATATAGCTAATCAAAGCCAGTAAGCGGCAAAATAAGGTGAATACCCATGTGGGTGACAGGGAGACAGTGTAAAGACGAGTTGTGCCGCCACAAACGCACAAAATGACTTAAACATCAGGAAAAAATCAGTCATAATGTATGACATTCATACAAATCGCCTGAAATCTAGCCTAAATCCGCCATGCCCAACAAGATAGACCCGCTCGACCAGCAAATCATTGACCTACTCAAAGTAAATGCCCGCTTACCCATCGTCGCGATGGCAAAAGCCTTAGGCTGCGCACGTAGCACAGCTCAGTTACGTTTAAAGTCATTAGAAGACCGCGGCATCATCAGCGGCTACACAGTAGACATCTCAGTCAGCCGCAGCCGCCCCAGCATACGCGCGATGGTCTTGATTTCAATAGAATCGCAGCATGAGCCAGAAATCATGCGCGCACTGACCAAGCGCCATGAAATCATCAAGCTCTATACCGTCAGTGGTCGCTACGATTTGTGTGCCATGCTATCAACCGAATCAACCCACGAACTCGATGCGGTGATTGATAAGATACGTTTGATTAAAGGAGTGGTGGATACTTTTTCGACGATTTTGTTGTCGACTAAGTTGGATAGGCCGGAGTGAGGTACATCTCCGAAAAATACATCGTACTCATGTCAACACGGTGTATTCACAAATAGAGATTTCATAACTGCTGTCCGATTGATTAGGTACTCTCGCATCAGTTTTTTCGTCTTCAATGGCAGGCAAGGCTGTATTCAACATTTTTTCCACATTTTTCAAAAAATACTTTCGTTTATATGGGTTTATAATTTCTTGAATACAGATGTTTGGTGTTTCGATTGATGTACTTCTCACATGCTTTTGCAATCAGTCGAAATCAAAGCAAGCAATCGATAAGGGCGCTTTCGACAATTTTGTTATCGACTAAATCGGTTATGTTGGGGAGAATATTCTTTCAACGAAATGAGCTTCCGTCGAAATCTGTCTTACCTAGAAAAGGTAAACAGACCTTCCTTTGAACAGACAGAAAATGAAATAAATACCGCGACGACTAAAGGCAATGCAAATTAGCTAGCTTGCATCACACAGAGGAAATTTGTGCGTCGCGTCGTTTACACAATTGGTAAATGAGTTCGTTTTGGGATACTGATTGCCGCGCAATTGAGTAAAAACAAAACGCGAAGATAGATGTGAAGAACTAAGTCAAGAAAAACAATCCCAAAGTCACGCAGGCAAAGCAGGCTATCAAACCTGGTATCAACCAATATTGACGCGGCGAAGTCTGTGTCGTCCTAAGCTTGTCAGAAGTCGATTGCATCGCCACGCTCGCCACCGTTTGTTGGATAACTGTAGGGATAGCCTGATCCAAGATTGGAGGTAGTACGCGATAATATGGCATGGTTTGCTGATTCAAGTAATTGGGATGCGAGATTTGAACACAGCCGGTGACGCTAGTTCTACATTTATCGATGCCTAATTCAGAAGTACGAAAAACCGCCACCAGCAGTAGCATTTTTTAGTACTTCAGACTTGCACTATTTTTTCTCCACGCATACAAAATCAAACCCGCAGCAACTGCAGCTAGTAGATGTTTGATGCTGTGACCGCTAATCATACCAGTGTGTACCAGAATCGCAGCATCGCCAATTTCAGCCAATTTTGCCAATACATAGCCAGCGATCGCAAGGCCAAACAAGATGCGTTGAGATCGTGCGACTGGGTAGATAAATTGCCAGAGTGGGACTAAGACAATCGCCGCCACTTGCAGTCCAAGATACAAACGCAAATCGCCAGTGTGCTGCCACCATACGACAGAACTGACCGCGAACGTCAGCATCAGTAGCAACTCAGCATACCCCAAAAAATTAGCATGGCGATTCCGCGCTCCTGTAATTTGCGATGCGTGCTTTGCTTCGATATGCACCGCCACCAATAAGCTAGCGCAGGCTAAGGCGATAGGCAGGCGGTCCCAAAACAAACGGGCGTCATCGGGTGCCAGATGGTAATAAGTCGAACCCAAGCACGTCGCACAGATACTTAAGGCAAATGCCAGATAAGCGTAATACTGTGCACCGCCCTTCCCGCTGCGCTGCTTTCGATCATGCCCGCAGCGGACAATTCCAAACAGGCCTATCAAGCCGACTATAGCAAAAGGAAGATTACTCAACACATCCAACGCATTTGGAATACCCCAACACGAACTAGCATCGGCAAATTCATGATAATGCGCATACTGAGGGATCGCGCCATGCCATAAGAAGGCCACACTAATTAGCACAACGAAGAAGGTGGGCAGATAAATTAAGCGACTACGCATACGATTCATGACCTCATTATCGGATTGGGAAGAAGCTATGCAGGATGACGCTATCGGCTAAAAATAAAAACTTACTTGGACAAAGTGGCGCGAATTGTGCAAGATAGTCGCAGATGATGATACTCCAACACGATTTTCTTAAACAGGTAGCGCCATGACCGAAATCACTCAACTGCTGAATACAATTAAATACCAACTGAAACAGCAAGCCAAAACCTACCGCGATGTGGCCGAGGCTTTAGATTTATCGGAGGCCAGCATCAAACGCATGTTCAGCGCCAGCAGCGATGCGCCGATTACGATAGAGCGCATAGTACAAATCAGTCATTTCTTGGGATTTAGCCTGGCGGAACTGGCACAAGAAGCCAGTTTGTCGCACGCTCGCTTAACGACCTTGAGCGCAGCACAGGAAAAAGAATTGGTGTCCGATAGCGTATTGCTGATGGTGGCGGTGTGTGCCGTGAATCACTGGAGCCTGGACGACATCCGCAGCATCTATCAATTGAGTGAGCCGGAATGCCTGAAGCACTTACTCAAACTTGATCAGTTACGCCTGATCACCTTACTCCCTGGCAATCGGATCCGCCTCAATATCAGTCGCGATTTTGACTGGTTACCAGGTGGACCGATTCGCACGTATTTTCGCAAAGAAGGCATGGCTGATTTTCTGGATGCGGGCTTTCATGCTGAGATGGAAAACTTCACCTTCACGCATGGCATGTTGACTGAAGCGGCAGTCAATAAATTACAAAATGAATTGCGGCACTTGAAACATAAATTTGCCGAACTGCATGCAGAGAGTATTAGCGCACCACTACATAAACGGCATGGTATAGGCTTGTTAATGGCGATGCGGCCTTGGGAACCGGTCAGTTTTTCTAAATACCGAAAGAAATAAGGACAAAAATAATGAAAAAAACCGCATCCCCACGGTAAAACCGTTTAGTTATTTAGTTAAGCGGAGAGACTCATCGTTTGTCGTTCCCGCGTAGGCGCACTGCTGCCCGGAATAATTTTCTTGACTCTTCAGTCCGTCTTATATAGCTCCTTCCCCTTCAAGGGGAAGGTTGGGATGGGGATGGGTTTCGGTCGATTAACTGTGAGACTTCACCTACCAAAACCCATCCCCACCCTAGCCCTTCCCCGAAAGTGAGAATTCAGGGGAGGGAATTTTCCGCTCATTTTACGTTCAGACTAGTCACTAAAATTTTAAGTCAAATTTTACAAAATTAGCGTCACAATTAATAGGTGCGCCCTTCTTCGATGATTGCCATTTTTCATTCCGGACAGCAGTGCGCATAGGCGGGAACCCAGTGACGTAACAGTTTAAAGACAACTCAATTGACTGCAATTAATTCCACATCAAACACGAGTGTAGCCGCTGGTGGAATCGGACCGCGTCCATCTGGGCCATAAGCTAAATCAGAAGGAATCACCAAAGTACGACGACCACCGACTTTCATTCCCGCCACACCCTGATCCCAGCCTTTGATCACTTGCCCATCACCCAATTGAAAACTGAAGGGCGTACCGCGTGGGATAGAGCTATCAAATTGCTTACCGTGCTTATCAGCGGCAGCGCTATCGTAGAGCCAGCCTGTGTAATGCACAGTCACTTGCTTACCGGATTGCGCTAATGCGCCGTTACCAATGACGGTATCGGTGGTCTGCAGACTAGCGATACCGCTCGCGTCAGCAACTGTGAGCGCCGCGCCGACATCGTCTCGTCCACGATTGCATGCCACTACACTCAAGATCAGACTGAGTATCAGTGCCACTTTAGATACATTAAATAAATTCGATACATTAAACACAGGTGAAAACTTTACGAACATCACACTTCCTTAATAAACAAATAAAAAAATAATCGAGAGAGAAAATAGAGAAAGCGAAGAAAACTCCCATTATAGCGGCCCAGTTCAATACAAAATCCCATGACAGTCGCGAATTGAACTTGCATTCGACGCCTCTAGCCGTTAAGCTGCGCGCTCTTTTTTGTTTTGTGATCTAGCTTCAAGTCGTCAATGTCGAAAATTGACTGCAGCGCCATCCACCCTCATGACCGCCAGCGTATTAATCATCACCGATGTATTCGGTCACACTCCTGCCATCGCTAGTTTGCAACGTTATCTGGGCTTGCCATGTCTGGCTGTATCACCATTCGACGCGGACTTTTCGGTACGCAATGAACAGCAAGCTTATCAAGCATTTATAGCTGCTGGTGGCGTGCAAGCCTATTCGATTAAATTACGCGAATTTGTACGACAACAGCCGCAACTACGTCATGTCATCGGTTTTAGTGCCGGTGCCAGCGCTTGGTGGTTAAGTTGCGCCGAGCACGCGCACGCGATTCAAAGTGCCAGCCTGTTTTATGGTTCCAGAATTCGTGATCACCTAGACATACACAGCGAGTGCGATACGCATTTCATTTTTGCCGAACAAGAAAATGCTTATCAACCGCAATTATTGGTACAGGCATTACGTCAACGCGGACATCAGGCAGAAGTAGCGATAGGTACCAAGCATGGATTTATGAATCCGTATGCGGCTGGATTTTCTTTAAAAGCGCAGACGCATTACCTGGATAGTTTGACGACTAAAGTGCAGATGCGACGTGCCGCCTAAAAAACCGCAAACACTGCATTAATTTTTCTTGTTGACCTCCTTATCAACCGCTTTGTCAACCACAAACGCCACGCTATCGACGTGACCACCAGCATCAATCACCGTGATGTTATGTGCGCCTGCCGAATTAATCACAAAACTTTGGCGCTTTTTGCCGCTAGCATGATCTGTTTGTTTGCCGTCCAACAACCAGTAGTGCTGACCGCTACCGCCAACAGCATCCACTGTGATGACGACATCTTGTTTGCCAGGCGCAGTGCGCAAACGACTGCCGCTATTAATCCCCATCAATTTAATACTACCGACGACATTCGTTTGCGGACAATCAGGTGACCATGGCACCAGACCTAGTTCTTGTTTGCGCTCAGGACTGAGCCAAGCTTCTAACAAAGACGGCCAGCGTGCGACTTCGTGTTGTTGCGCTCTTGGCTGACAATCGGGTGTGGTGCGCAAATGCGTATCGGGATCAAGCCAAAGAGTTTCGACTAAGCTGCGAGCACGCAAGCGATCTGGCAAGCTGGGCGGTATCGTATCTTTTAAAATCCATGCACTCCGCTTGACGTGGCAATGGGCTGCGGCAGTCTGCTCCGCCGCGACACCCAATGGCCAACAGATTTGCGCCGTGCTAACACCTGCAGGTCTTTGCTGACTTAAAGGCGCACTACGTGGCAACGCAAATGCGATTTGCTGCAATAAAGGTGCCGCCACGTTCGCGCCAAAGAAACCGGGATTCGGCGTACCATCGGGGCGACCAACCCAGACGCCCAAGGTGTACCGACCACTAACACCGACTGCCCAGGCATCGCGGAAACCATAGCTAGTGCCGGTCTTCCACGCGAGGCGCACACCACTACCATCGTCTTCAACAAAAGGTTGATCAGGGTGGCCACCGCCTTCCAAAATGCTGCGAATAATAAATGCCGCACCGGCACTCATCATGCGTGCTTCACGCACTGGCGCATCGGGCGTAATGCGCGGTGCACCTGCCATACCTTCCATTGCTAAAGAGCGATACGCGCCGACCAATTCCTCCAAATTCGTCCCCGCACCACCCAGAATCACACTCAAATTTGGCATCGCATCTTTCGGCAAACGCAGACGCAAACCCGCACTCGACAAACGCGCGGTGAAGCGGCTAGAACCTATCCTATCAAGTAAATCCACCGCCGGCACATTGAGTGAACGCTGCAATGCTTCCGACACACTCACAGGGCCAGAAAAACTCGCTTGAAAATTGCCGGGATCATAGCCGCTAAATGATTGCGGTGTATCGGCCAACAAACTCTCAGAATGGATCAAACCATCATCTAAGGCCATCGCATACAAAAAAGGTTTTAAGGTCGATCCCGGCGAGCGTATGCCACGCACCATATCGACATGGCTAAACCGCCGTGTATCAGAAAAATCCGCTGAGCCAGCATAGCCCAACACTTCCATACTTTTGTTATCCATCACCATCGCCGCCATCGATACAAAGCGCGGTAATTGTCCGACCTTATCCGCCAACATGCGCTCCAACAGCGTTTGGATTTCTCTATCTAAGGTCGATTTCACTATCATTGCCTGGCTCAGATTCTCCATTTGCGCAGCATGCGCCGATGATCGCTTTTGTGCATGTTGCCGCTTGCTTGCTTGCCGTAAGCGTTCGGCGGCAAGCGGTGCCAGCCACGCTAAACGCGGTGGATTGGCACCCACTTTTTCGATTAAGGCATCATCCACATCGGCTTGTGTCCAATGCCCTAATTGCGCCATGCGTCGCAATACTTTATCGCGATAAATCTGTGCTTTTTCAGGATGGCGATCCGGGCGTAAACGCGAAGGTGCTTGCGGCAAGACCACGAGCATCGTGGCTTCTGCTGCGGATAAGGTTTGCGCACTTTTGCCAAGATAACTGCGGCTCGCCATTTCCACCCCTTCGACGATGCCGCCCATCGGTGCATGGTTAAGATACAGCGTCAAAATTTCTCGTTTCGACAAACGTAATTCAAGTTGCAATGCACGTGCGATTTGGCGCAATTTGCCGGTTAGACTGCGTGGCACGGGTTCTAGCGCACGTGCTACTTGCATACTCAAAGTCGAACCACCAGAAACGATTTCACCATGCGCCAACCATTGCCAGGCTGCGCGCAATAAGGCCAAAGGATTAACGCCGGGGTGCCAATAAAACCAGCGATCTTCATAAGTTAATAAGGCATCCAGATAATTCTTCGATACCTTGTCCGGCGTCACCGGAAAACGCCACACACCATCGGCATCAGGCCAAGCACGTAGCGGCGTGCCATCACGCGCAACCACAACCATGCCTGGTTCATCGTGGGGAATCGGAGGTGGAAATAACTGATCCGCCAGCAAAGCTAAACTCAATAACAGTGCGAATGAAGCACGTACGGGGTGACGACAACACCACTGCCAGCATCGCTGCATGCGAGAACGAAAAGCGGCGAATGAAAAAGAAGGCATGGCTTAAATTAAAAAACAGAAGCCTGCATTGTAAAAGGAATAAGGACATCAAGCTATGTGCATCACGCGAAAAACAAAAATGCGAGCCACAGAGGCCATGCCATTTAGTTCAGCGAATAAGATGCTCAGTCACACCTCAAAACCCCTCAACGCCGAGACGCCGAGGCGCCGAGGAGCGCAGAGAAGAGCGAAAATATTTCAGGTTTTCTCCGCGTATCTCCGCGCCTCGGCGTCTCGGCGTCTCGGCGTCTCGGCGTTGAGGGGTTTTCATCTTTACTCAAGATTCCGGAATAATAAACAAAGTAGGATTTTTTTCTGCCAAATCGCGCAACAAATTCCACACAACCCGCACTCTTTGTAAGCGATACAAATCGGTCGGTGCAACCAGGCAAAAAGAACGTTCAGCGTAAAAATTATTTTCTAATACGCGAACTAAACGTCCATCATTTGGCACTGCATACGGTGGCGCCAAAATTAATCCTAAGCCCAGTGCCGCAGCTTCACATTGTGCCGCTAAGCTGGTGCAGCACATACGTCGATGCGGTGTGAATCCAAGTTCGCCCATGTAGCTCAGGCCGCTGCTGGCAAGCCGGTCTTGTACATAATCGACAAAATCATGTTTAATTAAATCAGCATGTTCTCTTATGGGCGGATGCTTGGCTAAATATGACGGTGCACCGTAAATGTACATACGAAAACTCGCCAAGCGCGTCACCATATAGCGTCCGGTGCTGGGCGGATCTAGCATCACACCGAGATCAGCTTCGCGATTCGCCAGATTGGCAAAGCGCGGCAGCAACAACAAATCCACACTCAAATCAGGATGCGCTTGCAGCAGCTCGACCAGTGCTGGCGCAACCACGCGTGAGCCAAGAATTTCCGGCACGCCCAGGCGCACGATGCCGCGCACTGAAATCTGTGCGCCGCTTAATTCATCTTGCGCCGCGGTGACTGCACTTTCCATTGCTTCCGCGTGCGGCAACAAAGCCAAACCCATTTCGGTGAGTTGATAACCTTCACGACTACGATCAAATAAGGTCGTTCCCAGTTGTTCTTCGAGCCTATCGATGCGACGTGCCACCGTTGTATGTTCCACAGCAAGCCGGCGTGAAGTGCCAGACAAGGTACCAGAGCGGGCAAGCTCTAAGAAAAAACGCAAATCCGTCCATTCGGGCAAAGTGTTCATAGCAATCCAAATCAAAAGAGTCAGCAAACGTGGACAAAACAGTGTGTGCGGCGATTGTGCATCAAAGCACAGAAGTTTAGCAATCAGCTTGTTTTTGGTGAAAATTATTCTTTTATCCAGAGAAAAATGCGCCGAATTAGCGCATTGTCCAGTTTGTTGCGCACTTACCACGTGCGTGCACTGCATAAATTTGGGGCTGATTTCAAGGAATTTCGCCAATAAACTCTGTTTTTAGTCGGAAATTACCAATTTCAATAGTCAAAAGGCATTACTGTGCATTTATGCACAGTGGGTGGGCAGTTGCACGGGTTTCGAAGCGCTTTGAATTCAGCGACACTGATTTCCGTGTTAATGCAATCGCATGCCACCAGCAACAAGAAATAAGCAAGAGATCAACAAAAGATAGCAGCAAGACCATTTGAAATAAGATCGATAGACCGTTCATTGCACTTCATTCGCAAGCTCCGGTTAAATCGAAACCATATGGGACTTTTGCAAAATTGCGCTGACTAGACGCGGAGCCGAAGACAGTACATTTGTACAACAAGGCGAACGTAACAACGTCAGCATCTGTTTGGCGTAAGTCCTACCATAAAAACTCTGGAGACAATTCATGAACCCATCTAAGAAATCTAAACGCAATTTGGTTTTACTCAGCCGTTCCGCAGCCGCGATCCTGGCGATCTATGGCAGCGGCTTACACTATGCGCAAGCCCAATCTAGCGATGCGACGGCCAAAGCGAGTGATGATACCAATGTAGCGAAAGTTGTCGTGAGCGCACGTCGTCGTGAGGAGACTCTGCAAGATGTGCCAGTCTCGGTGACCGCCTACAGCGCAGATCAGATTTCTAAAAGCGGTATCGCGGATGTCACCGGATTAGCCTTAACTTTGCCTAACACGACCTTGAGTGCATCACGCGGCACCAATTCAACATTGACGTCTTTCATGCGCGGCGTTGGTCAGCAAGATCCACTCGCAGGCTTTGAAGCGGGTGTGGGCATCTATCTCGATGATATTTATCTGGCGCGTCCGCAGGGCGCAGTTGCCGAAATTTATGACGTAGAACGCATAGAAGTTTTGCGCGGTCCACAAGGAACTTTGTATGGTCGCAACACCATCGGCGGCGCAGTCAAATATGTAACGCGCAAAATGGGACCAAACACCGATGTACGCTTAAAAGCCTCAGTCGGTAGCTACGGTCAAATGGATGGCGTCCTGACCGCTAGCACGCCACTCTCTGACACGGTGCGCGTTGGTGGTACATTGGCAAAATTCAAACGCAATGGTTTCGGTACCAATCTGGCGACTGGCGAAGACAACTACAACAAAGATGTTTCTGCGGCACGTCTGAGCGCAGAATTTATGCCTAGCAGCGCTTTGTTCATCCGTATTTCTGGCGATACTAGCCAAGACGACTCCAATCCTAAACATGGTCACCGCTTAACCGTAGGTAAAATCAGTAATGCACCTATACTCGATAATGTGTATGACACCCGCGCCAATTTGAATACGGTACTGGGTCACAAGCAACAAGTTACACAATCTGGCATTTCCGCCTTGGTTGAATATCAAGTGCAACCCGATTTATTGTTCAAATCCGTCACTGCATCACGCCATGACACCTCGTATGCACCTATCGATTTCGACTCACTCAACAAAGTTGATTTCGACGTGCCAGCCCTGTACAAGAACAAACAATTTAGCCAGGAATTTCAATTAACTTACACTGGGAAATCTTTCCAAGGCGTGGCTGGTGTGTACTACATCGATGCGAATGCTTACGATAAATTTGATGTACGTTTGCTCGGCACATCGACCTTCACTGAAGGTGATATTGATACCAAAGCCTGGGCGGCATTTGCGGACATGAGTTTTGATTTGAGCAAAGATGTCAGCCTCTCAGTTGGTGGTCGTTACACAGTGGATAAGCGCGAAGCTAGCATCTTGCGCCAAATCTATTTGGGCACTGACGGTTCGCCAGCCATGGGCAATCCAGCTGCAGTTTTGTTCCGTACTGATACCAATTTGACGAAAGCGGATTTACATCGTGAAGATAAAAAATTCACGCCACGTATTTCAGCCAGCTGGAAAGCAAGTAGCGATCAAACCATGTATGCGTCTTGGACCGAAGGTTTCAAAGGCGGCGGTTTTGATCCGCGCTTAAATCTGGTCGGCACCAAACTGACTTTAGATAAAGCCAAACAAGGTTTCTTACCTGAAAAAATTTCTACCTTTGAACTGGGTTTGAAATCAGCGTTCGCGAATAATGCTATCTTCACGAATATCGCCGTGTTCCATAGCGATTACCAAGACGTACAAATCCCTGGCTCCGTCGCGATTGATACGAATGGCGATGGCAAAGACGATAGCTTCGCGGGTGTCACGACCAATGCTGGTAAAGCGAAAATTGATGGTCTGGAACTCGAAGCCACTGCCCGCATCACCGATGCATTTAGCATGTCGGGCATGTTCAGTTACATCGACGCAAAATACACCAAGTACATCGGTGCAGGGAATGCAGATGTGACCGCATTACGCGTATTCCAAAACACACCCAAACAATCTGCCAGCATACGCGCCAACTACGACTGGAACATGGCGTTATTAGGTCAATCGGGTAAATTGTCTTTAAGCAGCAGCCTTGCCTTCCGTGGCAAAACATATCAGTTCGAAACACCAACGCCGCTGCTGGATCAGGATAGTTTCAAACTGTGGGATGCGAGCCTGGTGTGGAGCCGTTCCGATAATCGTATGCGTATAGGTTTGCATGGCAAAAACTTGAGCGATACCCGTTACAAAGTGGCAGGCTACTTATTCCCAACTTTGGGCGAAGGCAGCACGACCGCGTTCTACGGCAATCCACGTACTTATACTTTGACATTGGATTATCGTTTCTAAGCGCATTTTTTCTTGTTTAAGGCTTACGCAAAATTGCACCGATTGGCACATCATTCCGTAGGGTGCGCCGTGCGCACCGCACACATCGACCAAGGCTTCGGTGCGCGCGGCGCACCCTACCTGACTCCATTGATTTCCAGCGTCTGTTTTGCATAAGTCTCAACATAGATTTTTCTTGTTTCTAAAACTGTTGTGATGGGCAAAGCTGGTATGCATTTGCCGTCACAAAGAAGTATAGGGCTTATGCAAAATTGCGCTGGCTAGACGGGGAGCCGAAGACAGTACAACTGTACGACAAGGCGAACACAACGACGCCAGCGTCTGTTTTGCATAAGTACTCAGTTTTAGAAAATTTGCGACCAGCTCAAAACTGGGCTGGTCGATTTTTTTGTCTGTTGTCTTTCTGAGTTAGGCCGACGACAGCAAACACATTCCATCAGGGTTTGATTACCGTGAGCGATTTCAAAGAAATTTACTTTAATAGCAGAGATGGCTTACGTTTATATGCGCGTGACTATCCTGCAAACCCGTCTTCTTCTAAATTGCCTGTCATCTGCATCCATGGCCTGACTCGCAATGCGGCCGATTTTAACGAACTGGCTCCGTGGCTGGCGCAGCAAGGCCGCCGTGTATTGGCGGTCGATGTACGCGGCCGAGGTCGTTCGCAACATGCGCGCAAGGTCACGCATTATCATCCCATGGTGTATGCCAATGATATCCTCAGTCTCGCAGAGCATTTGGGAATAAAACGGGCAGTGTTTATTGGCACTTCTATGGGTGGCTTAATCACCATGACTTTGGCTTTACGCAAATCATCTTTAATTGCTGCAGCGATCTTGAATGATGTCGGGCCTATGTTGTCGCAAAAAGGTCTCGACCGTATCGCTTCGTATGCGGGTGAAAGTGCCAGCTTCAACACATGGGAGCAAGCACGCAATTACATCAAAAATATCAATCAATCCGCGTTCCCGCATAACGACGATGCCGAATGGGATAAATGGGCCAGTCGTGCCTTCGTTGAGAATGTGCAAGGGCAACTCGAATTGCAGTATGATCCATTGATTGCAACGCCGCTCAAGACTGGCAAATTAAAGGCAACTTCCTGGCTGGCACGGTGGGCATTCCGGCGCTTAGCGAACAAGCGTCCTTGTTTGCTAATACGTGGAACGATTTCAGATTTATTAGAGTCAGAGCAAGCAGATTATATGCGACGTGTCGCGCCTGGTTTGCAGTATGCAGAAGTCGCCGGTATTGGGCATGCGCCTATGCTGACCGAAGCTGAGTCTGCGCAAGCGATACAAGCATTTTTGCAGCAAGTGGAATAATAAAGAACTTATCAAGGAGCACACATGTCTACCGAACATTTCACTACAAATTTCACTAAGAATTTCACTAAAAATCCCACCAAGCCATCTCGTGCGCTAAGCAAGATCGCGCTGGGTTTAAGTTTGAGCCTTGGCATGACTTTATCTGTAGCGAACGTCTATGCGCAAGAAATTAAGATCGCTTTAATTACTGGCAAAACCGGCGTCTTAGAATCCTATGCCAAAGAAACCGAGACTGGTTTTATGATGGGATTGGAATATCTGAGCAACGGCAAGATGGAAATCAATGGCAAGAAAATCAAAGTCATCATCAAGGATGATCAAAGCAAGCCTGATATGGGACGTACCTTATTAGCCGAGGCTTATGGCGACGATAAAGTCGATATCGCTGTTGGGACGACTTCTTCAGGCTCGGCCTTGGCAATGTTGCCGGTGGCGGAAGAATACAAAAAGATACTGATCGTAGAACCTGCGGTTGCCGATGCTATCACTGGCGATAAATGGAACCGCTACATCTTTCGCACCAGTCGCAATTCTATGCAAGATGCGCTGGCAGCAGCGAGTACCATTAAGGACGGCGGCAGTATCGCGTTTCTGGCGCAAGACTATGCGTTTGGTCGCGATGCGGTGAAAGCAGCGAAAGAAGCGTTGGCGACAGCAGGTGCGAAAGCGAAGGTGGTACACGAAGAATACGCTGCACAAAATACGACGGACTTCACTGCGGCTGCGCAACGTATCTTCGATGCCTTAAAAAACAAACCTGAACCACGCATACTACAAATCGTTTGGGCTGGTCCCAATCCTATGAACAAGCTGGCCGATCTAAAACCAGAACGCTTCGGCATCAATTTGGCACCGGGCGGAAATATTTTACCAGTGATGAAATTGTGGAAATCCTATGCTGGCACCCAAGGCACGATTTACTACTATTATGATTTCCCCAAAAATAAGATGAATGATTGGCTGGTCGCCGAACACACTAAGCGTTTCAAAGCGCCACCCGACTTCTTCACTGCTGGTGGTTTTGCCGCGGCCAGTGCGGTGTATACGGCTTTGAGTAAAGCCCAGTCAAACAATACAGAAAAACTCATCAGCGCAATGGAAGGCATGGAGTTCGACACGCCGAAAGGCAAGATGCAATTCCGCAAAGAAGACCATCAAGCGCTGCAATCCATGTATCACTTCAAGATCAAAAAAGATCAGAAGAATGAATGGGATTTGCTGGAGTTAGTGCGTGAAATTCCGGCGAGTGACATTCCTGTGCCAGTTAAAAATAAACGATAAGTTATTCATAGTCACCTCATGCAAAATCTTAGCAAGCCTTCTCCGTCATCTTCGCCTTCACTGAGTACACGCGATTTGAGCATACGCTTCGGCGGGCATGTCGCAGTGAATCAAGTGACGGCGGATTTTTATCCGGGCAGCCTGACCGTCATCGTTGGGCCGAATGGTGCGGGCAAGACCACGTATTTCAATTTGATCTCAGGTCAACTCGCCGCCAGCTCAGGCAGCGTGACTTTATTTGGGAAAGACATCACGGCATTAGGTGCAGCTAAACGCACACGTGCAGGCATAGGTCGGGCGTTTCAGCTAACGAATTTATTTCCACATTTATCGGTGATAGAAAACGTCAGACTCGCGGTACAAAGTCGTGCGAGATTAGGCTTGAATATTTTTTCGCGCTGGGCGAGTCATATTGAATTGATTCAACGCGCAGAACATTTTTTAGAACGGGTTGCACTCGCCTCCCGTCAACACGATAAGGTCATCACGCTCTCGCATGGTGATAAGCGCAAACTTGAAGTCGCTATTTTGCTGGCACTCGAACCCGAGATCATGATGTTTGATGAACCGACTGCGGGCATGAGTGTGGATGAAGTACCGGTCATTTTAGAATTAATTCAAGAAGTGAAAACTGACAAAAACAAAACCATCTTATTGGTCGAACACAAGATGGATGTGGTGCGCTCTTTAGCTGACCGCATCATCGTCTTACACAATGGCAGTATGGTTGCAGATGGCGATCCGGTTGAAGTCATGGCATCAGCAATCGTGCAAGAAGCCTATTTAGGTAAAGGAGTTGGACATGCCTGAGCAAGCACCAACTTCTACGCTCCCATTGCTCCCCTTGCTCAGCTTGCAAGGCGTACATACCCACATCGGCGAATACCATATCTTGCAAGGCGTCGATCTGATCGTGCCGCGCGCAGGCATGACGGTGTTATTGGGTCGAAATGGCGCAGGTAAGACCACGACTTTGCGCACTATCATGGGCTTATGGAAGGCGAGTCAAGGCAGCGTGCAATTTGACGGGCAAAATATCGCCGCACATGCTACGCCCGATATCGCGCAAGCGGGAATCGCCTACGTGCCAGAAAGCATGGCGATTTTTTCCGATTTAACGGTGAAAGAAAATTTGCATCTGGCAGCACGCAGCGGCCCTATCGATACGGCACGACTCGAATGGATATTCAATTTTTTCCCGGCTTTGAAAAAATTCTGGAATTACCCTGCAGGCAATCTCTCGGGCGGCCAAAAGCAAATGGTCGCCATTGCACGCGCCATCATAGAACCGCGCAAACTTCTTTTAGTGGATGAACCGACCAAGGGTTTAGCACCGGCGATTATCGATAACCTGATCGCCGTGTTCAATGAGCTTAAATCACATGACACCACGATTTTATTGGTCGAACAAAACTTCAACGTGGTCAAAAATCTCGGCGATACGGTTGCGGTGATGGATGATGGTCGCGTCGTACACGCTGGCAATATGCGTACGTTAGCAGAGGATGAGGATTTGCAGCAACGCTTACTGGGTCTATCGCTTGCCAGTCATCAATAGCGCCAAGCGTACACAAAGGCTGAGAATCAAAATTCAAGGATCAAGCATGAGCGTCAATAACACAGAACTTCCCAGCAAACCACGCGATCTCGCACCGCTATTACTAGTGCCGGGTTTGGCATTAATAATGCTGCCCCTGGTTGGCAGTTTTCCGAGTTGGCTGACGCTGACAATCGCGGGACTGGCAATGGGTATGATGATTTTTATCATGGCTAGCGGCCTGACCCTGATCTTTGGCTTAATGGATGTGCTGAACTTTGGTCACGGTGCTTTCGTCGCAGTGGGGGCGTATGCGGCGACTATGGTCTTAATTCCGCTCAAGGGATGGTTAGAAATCGATTCTTTGCTACTCAATCTCGGCGTGCTCGGACTGGCCATGCTAGTCGCAATGTTAGTCACTGCCATCATCGGTTGGGCATTCGAAAGAGTCATCATCATGCCAGTGTATGGGCAGCATTTAAAACAAATTTTGATCACCATGGGTGGCATGATCGTTGCGGAACAAATCATCGGTGTGATCTGGGGTGCAGAACAAATCCCCTTGCCCTTGCCTGCTAGTTTACGCGGGGCGATTTTCATCGGCGATGCCGCGATAGAAAAATATCGCTTAATTGCCGTCGCGATTGGATTGTGCGTATTTGTGGCGATGTTCCTGATCTTAAATCGCAGCAAATTAGGCTTACTGATACGCGCCGGTGTGGAAAATGGCGAAATGGTAGAAGCTTTGGGCTATCGCATACGCCGCCTGTTCATCGCTGTGTTTGCCGCCGGTTCTGCGCTCGCCGGATTAGGGGGCGTGATGTGGGGTTTGTATAAAGAAACGCTGACCAGTGCCATGGGTAGTGAAATCATGGTGATGGTTTTTATTGTCGTCATCATCGGTGGACTAGGCTCAGTCGGAGGTTGTTTTATCGGTGCATTATTGATGGCGTTGGTCAGTAACTATGCAGGTTTTCTGGCACCCAAGCTGGCACTGGTATCAAATATTGCGCTGATGATGGCCGTCTTATTATGGCGCCCGGCGGGCTTGTATTCTGTCGGCAGGCGTGGCGCTTAAACTTAAAACCGTATCGGCACATATCGTTACAAACTATTTGATTGCAAAGTATCTTATGAATCTGCTCAGCCGTTTCTTCAAATGTTTATTCTCCGATGATTTACCGCGCAGTCGCTTGCTGTCTGCACTCTTACTCATCATCTTGCTGGCGCTGGCGAGTGCGCCTTTTATCACTAGTGGTGCGCGCCCTTTAAATACGGCAGCGACCATTTGTATCTATGTGATTCTGGTGGCCTCTTATGATTTATTGCTCGGTTACACCGGCATCGTGTCCTTTGCACATACCATGTTTTTTGGCATAGGTGCTTACGGTGTTGGTTTAGCTTTATCTGGCGATACGGTCAGTTGGACTAGTATGTTGAATGGTATCTTGATCGCACTAGCTTTAACTGTAGCCTTAGCGCTGGTGATAGGTTTATTCGCACTGCGGGTGCGGGCAATTTTTTATTCTATGATCACACTCGCCGTTGCTTCATCTTTTGCGGTACTTGCTTCACAATTATCCGATTTTACTGGTGGTGAAGATGGCAAAACATTTCGCGTGCCAGAAGTCTTAACGCCGGGGTTTCAATTATTTGAGAACGAGATCTTTGGTCGCATCATTGATGGCAAGGTGATTACCTATTACATCGTGTTCTTGTCTTGTGTGGCGATCTTTTTGTTTTTGCTGCGCGTCGTCAATTCTCCATTTGGACGCGTCTTACAAGCTATACGCGAAAATGAATTTCGCGCCGAAGCACTTGGTTATCGCACTGTGATTTACCGCGTATTAGCGAACTGCCTGGCGGCACTGGTAGCTGCACTAGCCGGTGCTTTAATGGCATTGTGGTTGCGCTACGTCGGACCAAAGACCATGCTCAGTTTTGAAGTCATGACAGATATTTTGTTAATCGTCGTAATCGGTGGCATGGGCACCTTATATGGTGCTGTCATCGGCGCAGCACTTTTCATCATCGCACAAAATTATTTAAAGAATGTGATGGCGCAAGGCTCAGAAGCCTTAGTCGATTTCCCCATACTCGCGCAAATTTTTCATCCTGATCGCTGGATGTTGTGGTTGGGAGTTTTATTTATCTTATCCGTCTATTTTTTCCCGACCGGCATTGTCGGAAAATTGCGCGGAGGATTTCGGAAAAAGCTTTAGTCACGAGATGAGCATGCTAAAGATGAACAAGCTGCGCGAGGCAATGATCTAAGACACTCGCCCAGCCAAACTATTTGCTGCTTGCTGCAACATCGCCAACACGTCTTCCCGCCCACAAGGTTTATTTAAGCAGGCATCAAAACCTTGAGCTAAATACGTATTGCGGCTGGCTTCATCATCATTGCCTGAATAAGCGATGATATAACTGGCGTCTTGTTGTTGCGCCGTTTGCCAATGACGTATTTGTTGCAAAGCTTCAAGGCCGCCCATAATGGGCATTTCTAAATCCATGATAATGATGTCTGGCCTTTGTTGCGTCACTTTGTCATGAGCCATTCTGCCATTGATCGCCGTATCGAGATCAAAGCAAGTTTCGGGAACATAGTCACTCATCACCATTTGATTAAAGTCGTCGTCATCAACCAATAACACCCGCAATTTTCTGGAAATATATTGACTCACCATCTGCGCAACATTGCTACCTTCGCGCTCACTCCCTAGCCCGCTTCTTTCAGCAATGCTAATTGGTGCATCAGCACGTTTCAGGCGCAGACTAAGTGTCGTCCCCGCCTCTTCCGAGGTTTGCATTTGTAGGCTACCTCCTTGCACCGTGGCTAATAGATGCGATGAATAAGTACCCAAACCAGTACCATCTGATTTTCCCGCCGTCGCATATTTGGCAAAGAAATTATCACGCAAGGCGAGTGGTACACAGCCTCGGTTATGGATGGCTAATTGCACATCGTTACTATCCGTCAGCGTCAGGCTGACCGTGCTGTCTTCTGGTGCTGCTTCTATCGCGTTCTTGGTTAAATTACCGATGATGGAATAACACAAAGAATCATCCGCTTCGACATACATATGTGGCTGGCCACAGATAATTTCCAAACGAACGAATTTCGACATCGCCTGTGCACTTAAGCCAAATACGATACTTGATGCGATCGCTTTCAAATCGACGGAACTTGGCCGGAACACATAACTGCCACTTTCCATACGAAATAAATCTAAGGATAAATTCACCATACTGAGCGCACGATTCGCTGCGCTTTCTATCATCCCTAATATTTCTTCTTCATGCGCACTCAAGGTTCTGCCCGCACGCAATAAGCCGGGAGCAGCCGAGATACTCACCAAAGGCGTTTTTAAATCATGACGCGCAATTCTTTCAACATCTTCGAGAGTACGTAATGCTTGTTGTAGTGCCTGATTTTTTTCATCTAATTCGCGCGTACGCTCAACCACTCTATGCTCTAACAAGCGCTCGGATTCTTGTACTTTTTTCAGCATAACTTCGAGTTCTGTATTCAAGCCACGCAATTGGGTATTTTGTTCAGATAAAGTTTGCTCATGCTCATACGCCTGAAACGCTGATTTCACCGTCAGGATAATGTCGTCGTGATGGAATGGTTTTTCTAGAAAACGATAGAGATTAGCTTGATTGATCGCTTTTTTGACGCCTTCAAAATCACTCTGCCCAGTCAGCATGATGGTGATCGATTTTGGGCTGCGTTGATGTAATTCAATCAGCAATTCATCACCGCGCATGCCTGGCATGATGAAATCTGAAATAACGACACTCAGATGTTGGCCTTGATGCTCCAGGTCTTCCAGAATTTCCAAAGCTTCGGCGCCGCTCTCGGCGATTTCCACCAAGTGACTGGCACCAAATACATGCGTTAATAGAGTACGCAATGCCACCAATACCGTGGTGTCATCGTCTACACATAAAATAATTCCACTGTCCTGCATAGATCAGATCCGTGCTTAAAAAACTATCAAAAAACGGGCAACATGGAAGGAAAACGAACTGCTATTGAGGAAGTTTGAAAAAACTTAATAAAAGTATTCCCTAATTTGCAGAGTATCGCAAGAAAGATTTGAAGCATGAAGGCCTTATCAAAAATGCAGCTGGTATTTTCAGCTTTGTTCTCTTACAAGATCTAGCCAACAAAAATCAGACCAAAATCAAACCAAGATCAAACACCATCGGCATTGCAAAATGTCCACATTCAATCCTTAAGCGCCACACAGAATGCTACACTGCGGCTAGACTGCAATCAGAATCGCACACTACACTAGCTTACCAACGCGCTGCTTGCATTCCGCGACGATAAGCACTGCCATCCTTTATTTGCCTTAGCGAATCAGCTGCACCGACCTGCGAATTCACACACGATGAGACTGTTGTTTTCCTTATTATTTGATCTCTTACTCAACATAAAATCCGGTAGATGCGGGCGTCTGTTTATTTTTGTTGTTCTCAGTGCACATCTGTCGAATGCAAGCTATGCACAGAGCAAAGTCTCAGTCAGCCCACTACCTTTCCCTTACGCCCATCGTTATTTCGAGCGAGTCGGCAATGAAGATTCTTTACCGATTAATGTAGTCACCGCCATCGCCCAAGACCAGCGCGGCTTGATGTGGATAGGGACGCAAGCTGGTCTGGTTAGTTACGATGGCTATCGCTTTGAAAAATTCACCCACTTTGATCGCGACAAATCATCTTTGTCCGGCGACTATATCAAAAGCTTATGGGCTGCGCCGAATGGCGAATTGTGGGTAGGTACCTTGAGTGGTGGTATTTCAATTTTTAACCCACATACCGGAAAATTCAGCCCGCTCTTGCATGGTGCTGGTTTGAATATGCCACTCGATATAGGGGCGATACAAATCATCAAAGGTGATCCACTGGGTGGCGTTTGGATAGTCGGCAGCGAATCAGGTTTACATCATCTAAGTGCAGACTTCAAAACCCTCGTCCAATATCGACACCAAGCCAATAATCCGAATAGCTTATTAGATGACAAGGTGTGCAGCCTGATGTTAGATCGTCAGGGCAATCTTTGGATAGGGATGGTGAGTGGCCTGCAAAAGCGTGCCAAGGGTAGTCAAGAATTTGAATCTATCGCTAGTCAAATCACCAATCAAGCAAACGATGAAGTAAGTAAACATGCACAGCGCCAAGACCCATTTGCAGGGCAAGAAGTTCGCAGCTTGTATGAAGCCGAGGATGGCAAGATCTGGTTAGGCTTTGCCAAAAATGGCGCGGCGTGGATAGATCCAACTAGCAAAAAAATTCAATTAGTAAAATTAGAAACTCCCGGCTTAAATAAACTAGGTGACAACGTAGTGGATCTGATCACGCAAGTACGAGCAGATGAAATTTGGTTATCACGTTATGGCTACGGCATCTACGTGCTGGATGCGAAAACCGGCGATATCTTACAAAGAATTCAGAACGATCCTGCCTTGCCTGGCAGCTTAGCGTTTGACCAGATTGGCGCCATTTTCAAAGATCGCTCTGGCATCGTATGGATAGGTTCCTGGGGCGGCGGTTTGCAACGCTATAGCAGCAAGCAAGAAGCGATACAAATGATACGCCATAGCAGTAATCAGGCGAACGGCTTATCGCGTGCTAATGTGCGCAGTATGTTGGAAACCCACGATGGTCGTATCTTGTTTGGCACCGATGGCAATGGTATCGATATTTTTGATCGTCAAGCTGGCTTAATCGGTGGCTATCGCAATCATCCACAGCAACCAGAAAACAGTATTGCGCTCGCGGTATTGGCGCTGGCACAAACTGCCGATCACACCATCTGGGCGGGCACTCGCCAGTCCGGTTTACAAAGCTTAGCGGGCAATAGCCAAAATAACCTGAACAAACTGCAATGGAAAACCTATACCGTCAAAGACGGCTTGCCCAGCAACCAAATCCGCAGTCTGTATGTGAGTCGAAAAAATGATTTATGGGTGGGCACAACCTTAGGACTGGCGCTATGGAATAACACCCAGAAACGCTTTATCGGATTCCAATCAGATCAAGCAGTTCCTATGAATAGCTACGTCACATCTTTCGCGGAAGATGCGCAAGGCAGGCTATGGATAGGCAGTGAATCTGGCTTGTGGTTATATGACGCGGACAAGAAATCACTTCTGCAAATTCAACATACGACACAAGATAAAGGCAGTCTGAGTTCGAATGAAGTTAATGGCTTACTGATAGACAAGAATGGGCAACTCTGGGTCGATACTGCACAGGGTTTGGATCGCCTTTCTAGCTGGGATGGCAAGAGTGCGGAGTTTGAACATATTAGTGACAAAGTCGGTCGACCCGGTTTGTATTTTGGCGCGAATTTATTAGAAGATCAGTTTGGCAGAATCTGGACCCAATGGTTTGTCTATGATCCCAAACTCAATCAGCTCAGTGAGTTATCCAAGATGATGGGGATGGATCTGGGCACAGCCTGGGTCGCCTCGTATATGCACACCAAAGATGGCCGCTTTCTATACGGTGGCACTAAGGGAGTTGCATTGATTCAACCAGAACTGTTCGAGGTCTGGAATTATCAACCTTCGGTTGTGGCCACCCGCTTGAAAATCGATGGTAAGGAACAAGCTTTAGGTGACGCCGTGCAAGGCATCACTTTGCGTCCAGAACAACGTAATTTTGAAATTGAATATGCGGTACTCGATTATCTGGCACCAGAAAAAAACCACTACGCGTATCGTTTGCTCGGCTATCAAAACAATTGGATAGAATCGGATGCCACGCACCGTAATGTCAGCTACGGCAATTTATGGCCGGGCGACTATCAATTGCAACTCAAAGGCAGTAACCCTAATGGGGATTGGAGCGAGGACGCACTTAGCATCAATATCCATGTATTGCCAGCGTTTTGGCAAACAAGCTGGTTTATCGCACTCGTACTGCTGTCGATAGGCGGTAGTATTTATAGCCTGTATCGCTGGCGTATGGCGAGAATTAAAGAGGAAAAACGCAGTCTGCAAAAAATGGTCGCAGAGCGCACTTCCGATATTCTCAATTTGGGAGAAATTGGCCAAAGTTTGACTGCGACATTGGATATCGAACAAGCCTTTGAACGCATACATCAACAAGTTTTAGCACGGGTCGATGCACATGTATTCGGGATAGGATTTTTCGACCCGCACTCACATGAAATCGAAGTTGATTACATGGTCGAAGATGGGGTGCGTCAGGAACAATTTCACTACACTCTGGATGAAACCGACCGACCTGCAGTCTGGTGTGTGACGCATCAACACGAGCTGATTACCAGCAATATTCAAGAGCTACTCCATTATGTCAGCACGATCGCGCCAGTGCGTTCTGGGAAGCACACCGAATCTATCGTCTATATCCCGCTCTTTGTAGAGAAACAAGTTGTCGGTTGTATGACTACGCAGAGTCCGAGAAAAAATGCCTACTCGCCAGACCAGTTGGAGTTCTTGCGGGCGATCGCCAATTACGTCGCGATTGCTATTGCGAATTCAAATTCACATCGGCATTTGATCGAGGCACAGAAACAATTAGCACAGCAAGAAAAAATGGCTTCGCTAGGGCAATTGGTCGCGAATGTCGCGCATGAAATCAATACGCCTATCGGGGCAATTAAATCGAGCGGCGATAGTATTTCACAAGCCTTAAATACGGCAATGGGCGATTTGTCGCAATTGATGTACTTGCTAGACCAAGCGCATCGTGACTTATTCTTAGCATTGATCAATGAAGTCAAACTCAATATCAGTTTTTTAAATACACGTGAAGAACGCAAACTAATCAGTGATTGCAGCGCGCAGTTAGAGCAATTCGGTATTGGCAATAGCAGGCGCCATGCGACAGTCTTGGTGCAGCTACGCGCGCACATGCATGTGGAACAATATCTGCCACTGCTGCGCCACGCAGAATGCGATCGCATCTTGCGCGCTGCCAACGAAATTGCCGCCATCATTAATAGTGCACAAAACATCCATGTCGCCGTCGATCGTGTTTCAAAAATTGTGTTTGCGTTTAAGTCCTTTTCAAGAATTGGCAGCAGTCACGAAAAAACGGTCGTGGATCTACGCGAGGGCATGGAAACTGTACTGACCCTCTATCAAAGTAAAATCAATAAAGGTAGCGAACTGATCTGCCAATTCGACGACATCCCCGCCATCGCTTGCTGGCCGGATGAACTCGTTCAAGTCTGGGTGAATCTCATCCACAACGCCTTGCAAGCAATGGATTACAAAGGCACATTAACGATACGCATACAGAAAATAAATGATGAAGCAATCATCTCCGTCAGTGACACTGGCGCTGGCATACCTGAAGCGATACGCGACAAAATTTTTGACGTGTTCTTTACCACCAAAGGTATAGGTGAAGGCAGCGGCTTGGGCTTAGATATCGTCAAAAAAATCGTCACCAAGCATCATGGTCAAATCCGCTTTGAGACAGAACTGGGAAAAGGAACGACCTTCTTTGTGCACTTGCCCTACGCTGTTATCTAAATACCAGATACATCTAAATATCTGCCTTGTCTGAATACAAGGTTTTCTGTATTCGTCAATGGAGTCGCCAGTGGCGTTGCTAGTAGCGTTGCCAGCAGTGTTGTCAGCTGATTCAACAGCGACAATTTCAACGATCTCAGGCAGGCACAGGCGCATGCCCATGCTGTTTTTGATATTGCGTCCCTATCCTATACATGACAATAGCCAGCAAGGCACAAGTAATTAAGAAAGCAAACATGACTTTGCCAGAAAAATGGCTCAATAAAAAAGCACAGGCGATAGGATTAATGGCTGCGCCAAATACGGATAGGCCTTGCACACCATAATAGCTGCCTCGCTTTTCCGCCGGTGCAATCATATCAATGAACATATATTCAGAAGGAATCACGATCACTTCACCGATAGTGAAAATAATGGTTGCGATCACCCACACTAAATTCGATTGGGCAAACATAAATCCCAGCAAACCTAAGGCATAGAGGATCGCACCTAGACTCACCCAGGCAAAGAGATTATTTTGTCGTAAAAAACGTCCCACTGGATACTGAAAACATACAACGCAAATCGCATTGGTAATTAACAAGTAAGGCGCCAGATTTGCAGCCGCTTGTACGCCTTGAGTGGCGATCAAATATAAAGAGATATAGCCAGAAACAAAGCGACCAAATACCATCTGCGTCAGCACACTTCCCATGGTAAAAAATACCAGGCGCTTATCACTTTTTAAATCCATCAAGGTTTGTGCAAAGTTCGGTGGCAGGGCTTTACTTTTATTTTCCACAACTTGATTTGACGCTTGTGCGTCGAGTGCATTTCCATTTTTTAGCAGAGGCGTCGCCATCAAAGCAAACAGCGCGCATAACCAGAATGGCGCCGCATGGTTATAAGAAAATGCGGCCGCGCCAAGCAAAGGGCCGATAGAAAATGCGACATTGATCAAGGTATAGTTCAATGAAAAAGCACTAGAACGCTTTTCTACCGAAAGTAGATCGGCCAACAATGCCTTAAGCGCTACCGAGCGCACGGTCAATGCAGCGTCGATCAATACTAAGAATACACAGACCAACAATAAGAAAGAACTAAAAGTCACTAGCACAGCACTGATCGATATCACAAAACATGACAACATCATCAACAGACGTTTATCAATACGATCCGCCAAGAAACCACCGTACAGCCCCAGCAAGGTCGAAGTGAACAAGCTAGCTCCCAAGACCCAACCCACGGTCTGCTGATTCCAATGCATAGCCTGTGTCAGATAGAGCGCCATAAACGGCAAAGCCGCAGCGCGCCCCATGATGCAGATGAAAGAGCTAAACAACAGACGTATTACAGCGGGTGAAAAATCTTTCATACGTTCCCTCAAAAAGGCGTGTTGACATACTATTTGGGCAGTATCTTAAAAAAAGAAGAAATAAAAAACGGCTATAATTCATAAAATTATTTCCTCTTTTATCAATGACTATTCAAGTTTCTTAAAAGAATGTCGGAGTGAGCTTTCACCTTGAAATTACGAGATCAATATCGCCGCCTGCATCTGTTTATTCAATCCGTTGAACAACAGCCCGGTCTTCCCGCATTAGCCGAAGCCTTGCATTGCAGCGAGCGCAATATGCGATTACTGCTCGCCAAAATGCAAGATCAAGGCTGGCTCACTTGGCAGGCAGGGCTGGGGCGCGGCAATCTATCCCAATTGCAATTGCATGTCACACCAGAGTCGCTGGCGCTAGATCACTTGAGTGGCTTGTTAGCCAAAGGCGATCTGGAACATGCCTTTGCCAGCTTAGACCGCAAACAACGCGCGCAACTCGCCACGCGATTGCCGGACTATTTAGGCGTGCCTGATCCTACCTGCCGTCGGTTTCGCATGCCGACCTTTCGCCGTATAGAAAGCCTCGACCCACTGAAGGCCATAGGGCGCTTGGAAGCACATTTAGTACGGCAAATTTTTTCTCGTCTAACCACCTTCGACCCTGAGCAAAACAAACTGCTACCGGCCATTGCCCATCATTGGGAAAGCAATGATGATGCTACGATCTGGCATTTTTGGTTGCGTCCGGGATTGAGTTTTCATGATGGAAGTGAACTCACAACAGAAGATGTGCGCGCTAGCTTTCAACGACTGCGCCAACAATCGTATAACTACCGTGCGCTGTATCAACATTTGAATAAAATCGAACTTGGAAACAATCAGCGGATCAGTTTTCATCTGAGCCGACCTGACTATCTCTGGCCGCACTGTCTGGCGACGGCAAATTCATCAATTGTGCCACGTCAACGTCCGAATAATTTTGAACACATGCCAATAGGCAGCGGCGCATTCCGGGTGACGCGGCACAATAACTACCAACTGACACTAAGTACTTTTAAAGACTACTACAAAGAACGCCCTTTACTCGATGAAATCGATCTCTGGGTGATCGATGCACCCGAACACAAACTTGAACTGGATTTACAATTTGGTTTCGACAAGAAAAGTGGCGACGATAGAAAAAAATGGCAAATCGCAGAATCCGGCTGCAGCTTTATGATTTGCAATCCAAATAAAACGCGCTTTAAGACCTGCGAACAAAGGCAGGCGTTTGCTGACTTTCTTTCCCCCTTTCAACTACTTGATCCACATGATCCGGCACGCAGGCCAGCAAGTGCGCTGCTGGCCCAATGGTCACATCGCATGCCGAACAAAGTAGTCGATTGTCCGATAAAAAGCGGCACGCGACTGCGTATGTTCAGCGGACAATCGCCGGAGATTTTGCAGCTCGGAGAATTAGTGTCTCAGCGATTACTAAGCGCGGGTGTGAAACTTGAATGGCAGACGCTCGCCTTCAAAGAACTCATTGCACGCGACTGGATGCCAGACGCGGATTTTGTCATTGGTCGTGAAATTTTGCACGACGATATTGATTTTGGCTGCTTTGAATGGTTTTCCGCAGATACGATATTCAGACGCTGGCTACCGGAATCCAAACGTAAAGAACTAAATGAGGAATTACAAAGAATTCAAACCATCGCGAGTAGTGATACGCGTATGCAAAGCTATGCAAATATTGCACATGGCTTAGTACAGGAAGCATGGATACTGCCGCTTTCACACGAAAACCAACAAGTTAATGTAGCAACCCATGTCGCAGGTGTACGCACTACCGCACTAGGCTTTGTTGCATTCAATGAGCTTTGGTTGCGTGGGGATTGAGGTGGGCTGACTTGTGATTGAATATGTGAGACGATTGAAAGGCGCCGCGCCGTCTTAATTCCGTTCGGTCAAGCACTTGTCTTATGTCTCGTCATTCGCGCGACGATGCACTACTGTCCGAATTTTTTTCTTAATTCTTCGGGCAATGTTCTGCAGCCCCTTCCCCTTCAAGGGGAAGGTTGGGATGGGGATGGGTTCCGGTCGATCAACGGTGAGACTTTATCTACGAAAACCCATCCCCACCCTAGCCCTCCCCTTGAAGGGGAGGGAATTTTCCACTTATTTAACCTTCGGATTCCTCACTGAAATTTCAATTCAAATTTTACAAATTCAGCGCAACAATCAATAGGTATGCTCTTCTTCGACGAATACCATTTTTATTCCTGACAGTAGTACACGAAGGCCGGAATCCAGTGGTGTAAATGCCTAAAGACGCTGAATCCCTGCATACGCAAGAATGACACCTCGATTTTTTGATCTGAACTGAACGAAATTTGGCGCGCCTACCCTATTTTCACTTAGAAAGCCCCGGCAATCTCAGCCCCAATCTAGAAACTTCAATCAACAATTCCGTTCTTCGTGTGACCTTAAATATTCGAAATAAACGTGGCACATAATCTTTACGTATCGTGCCTTCTTCGACCTGCATTTTTCTGGCGATTGTTTTGTTAGGATGGCCTTCACACAAATACGTTAGCACCTCTAAGGTACGACCGCGGATGCCCAGTGACTCTGGCAAAATAGCGGGCGTGATACTCATTCTTTGTTGCACTTCTATCTGTTCCCCCTCTTTAATCAGCGGCACAAATACACCGCCATCAAAAAGCGTGTTGAGCACATTTTTGAAAATTTGTTCGTCTTCAAAGTCCTTAGAAATAAACCCCATCGCGCCTAACTGTAAACATTCGAGTATCAGTTCTTTATCGGTATATCCCGACAGCATAATGGCCCTGACAGGGATCTCATTCGTGCGTATAAATCGCAGTAAATCACAACCATTTTTTTCTGATTTCAAGTTAATGTCTAAAAACGCAAAATCAAAACGCTGCTGTGACAACAAGGTTTGTGCCTCATCATAATCGGCAATCGCAATGATTTCCGCATCTGGCTCTGCGAGTGCAATCAACTCACGCATACCTGCTCTGACCAAGCCCTGATCTTCTAGTAATAAAATTCTTTTCATGTCACGTGCGCTTTCATTTCTTTCACTTCATTTATTCACTTCACTCATTCACTTCACTCAGTTTGACTATTCGAAATCATTTTGGGACGCAAGGATTCTATGGCCTGAAGTAGCTCATAAGCGGACACAGGTTTATGCAAAATAATATCGGCAAGCGCCTGCGATGTTGGCGCTATTTCCAAAGTTTCCCCTGTCAAAATAATCGCTGGAATTCTGACTTCAAAAAAAGCTCGGATATCGGTGATCACATCTGCCGAATTATGCTGATCCGCGAGTACATGATCGGTCAACACCATATCGGGAATCCGCTCAAAATCAGCGATACCCGCCATCATTTCCGCATGCGATACAAAGGCACTGCACAATAGGCCTTCACCGCGTAACAAAGACACGGTCGAAACCCGTACCAGCGCGTCGTCTTCCACATACACCATAAAAATGCCAGCGATGTCGGGATGCCTGCAAGCTAGTTCTTCTTGCATATCAGCCATAGCTTGATTGTTTTCGCTTGCGCGTGGAAAGCTCAAGCTAAATCGTGTTCCGATATGTAGCGCTGAACGAAAATGCATATGGTGTTGCTTGAGTATTTGCAGCATCGCCGCGACGATAGATAAACCCAAACCCATGCCACGATCTCTATCTTTTCCCGCATTATTAATCTGAAAAAACGCTTTAAAAATCTTATCTTGCTCAGCGGCGGGAATTCCTATGCCGTTATCGATCACATAGACCGCGACATCCGTGCTACGACTGACACAACGGATCACGACATATTTTTTTAACTTCGCATCGTCACTATACTTAATCGCATTCGCAATGAGGTTAGTCAAGATTCTGAACACCAGATTTTTGTCACTATGAATAAACAATTTTTTCTGACGCGATGCAATCAGACGAATTTCGACATTGTGGGTTTCTGCGGTGCTTTGCAAGGTGCTGACAATATCTTCCAATAGTTTATGAATATCCAAGGTCTCATATTTTGGCGATACTAAACCCGTCTCTAAGCGCGACAATTCAAGGATGGCATTAAAGGAAGATCGCATAATGTGGGTAGCTTTCAGCGCCAGTTGAACTAAGTCAATGGCACGTTGATGCTCGCTGGCTTTTAAAGCACTGGCGGTAGCATCAAGTAGATTACCTATCGCCTGCATAGGTTGTCGCAAATCATGCGCGGCGTCGGCGATGAACTTAGACTTGTCTTTGTTCTGTTGTGAGATCACCTGGGTGCGTGCTGCGACTTCCAACTCCAACATTCTTTTCTTTTGCAATAACTGATTAATGCGCAGCGAATGCAAGCGCCACACCACATAAACTGAGGCGATAATCACCAGCCATTTAACCCACCACAATTGCCAGAATGGCGGCAAAATACGTATCTGTAATTTCACCTCATCGGCAGACCAAACCTGATCTTTGCTCGCGGCTTTCAAATGAAAAACATAAAGCCCGGGATTCAAATTCGTGTAAGTCGCCGTACGATTGGCGGCATCGGTAGTCCGCCAATCTTGGTCGAATCCTTGCAAGCGATAAGAAAATTGATTCGCCGATGGGCGACTAAAATGCAAAGCGGCAAATTCAATCGTGAATGAAGAAAGATCATAGTTGAGACGCATTTCTTTGGCAGACAAATGATCTAGTTGTGCCTGCAATTCTGGTGCTAAGGGCGTGTTTTCAGCACGATTCAAAAATTGAAAGCCAGTAATTGCAGTTTCTGGGGGAAACAGATTCCCGCGTATTGCGCTTGGATCAAGTTGGGTGATGCCATTCGGCCCACCAAAATACAGCGATCCATCTCTACTGGCGAAACTAACTTCACTACGAAAAATACCTTTAGTGATACCGTCATTCTCAAAATAATTCCAAAATCGTTCTGTATTTTTATCAAAACTAGAGATGCCACTGTCGGTACTAATCCATAATTTTCCATCGTTCCCCGCCAAAATCGCGTCGACCAGCGCAATCGTTGTGTAGGCCTTGAAATTCGCCTGTCCTTTATTATCAAAACGCAGACGGCTCAAATGATAATTACTGCCTATCCACAGGCTGCCATCTGGATCCACGAACAGTGCCGTAATATTGCCGTTCACGATGCTGTGCGGATTTTTTGCATCGTGTGCATAAAAGCTAAACGCTTTTTTTTCTTTATCGTATCGTTGCAGGCCGGTCGGTGTTCCCATCCAAATAATGCCATCGTGATCTTGCACAATCGGGTACACAAAATCATTTTCCAGTGAATTAGGCTGACCAGCCTGATGACGCAAGTGCTGAAATTGTCGACTCACTGTTGCGTAGACGAATACGCCATACTCAGTCGTGATCCAAAAGTCACCGTCGCGATCGATCATCGCGCAAAATATCTGTCGGACTGGTAAATGGGTGAAAGTAGTGAGGTAGGGATCGAAGCGCTGCTGTTGTTTGTTGTAAGAGCGTATTCCCTCGGGGGAGATGTACCAGGGCTTACCTTGGCGATCAGCGACAATGGCTTGAACGCGATTTTTATCTGCAGCATTATCGATGTAGCGCACCGCTTGTATCAGTGCTGTTTTTTTATTCAGAATATTGAGATAGCCATCGATCGTTGCCGCGATCAAGTCACCATCTTGATCTTCAATCAAGCTACGTACACCGAGACTATTGAGCCCAGTAAAGCCCTCACGTTTCTCGACAATGCGACGAAATCCTGAATTCGCTAAATCAGTATGACAAGCACCGCCGTTCCAAGTGCCCACCCACAGCACGGAACTTCTGTCTTCAAACAAAGCAAACACCTCGTTATCGCACAGGCTGTAAGAATCGCTTTCATTGCGTTGATAGTTTGAAAAATAGGACTCGTTTTTCTTCTTACGGAACAAGCCACTATTTCTGGATGCGACCCAGAGATCACCATTTTTTGATGGAAGTATTTTCATTACCGCATCAGACTCTAAACGAATCTCTTGCCTACTTAAGCGCTGCAAGCTGATACGCAGTTCAGCATACGACTTCTGTTGTTCGTCTACAGAAAAATACGCCAGACCGTTTGGCAAGCCTAGCCATAAACGGCTATTCGCATCCAAACCTAAGGCCCATACGAGGAGAGACTTCTGCACAGGTCTGCCAGTCAAGGTATCTGAAAATTTTAAATGTTCAAATTGCGTACTACCCTTGGGCAAAAAATCTAAACCATGATCGGTGCCTACCCACAGATTGCCATTCTGATCGAGCAGTAAAGCATAGACGCGATCACTAGAAATACTGTTCGGGTCATCGCTGCGATGCTGGAACAAAGTAAATTTTCCGAGCGCGGTATCGAAGTACAACAAACCAGAGTAAGAAGTGATCCACAAATTATCGCGTTGATCGCTGATGATTTGTCCTATGCTAAATTGCCCTGTGGGATTCAGTTTGCTTGACGGTGGAGCGTAATTCGTAAAGCGCTCACTTTGTAAATCAAAGCCTTGTATTCCCGCTTTCGTCCCCAACCACAAACGCTGTTGCGCATCGACGTGTACCGCACTGACCCAATCATTCATCAAACCATTTTTCCCGGTATCACCAGTGCGGTAAGTCTTATAAGCATAGCCATCAAATCGCACCAAGCCATTGATGGTGCCCAGCCAGATGAAGCCGCGCTGGTCTTGCGTAATGGAAGTCACCGTGGGGATCGCGGTTTTGTTTTGTTGCAGGCTAGATTCGAAGATAAGACTGGTTTGTATTGCTTGCGTGGACGTGCGCTCAGGTATAGCCGCAGTTGCATAGCCACTAGTTAATCCATAGACGAAGCCGCACAGTAAGAGCAGGAGAGTTCGTTGGATTTTGAGCTGAATTTTCAACTGAATTCTTAATTTAGTTTTGAAGCGCAAGAGAGTTCCTCTACACAGTCATTTATCCCGAACTGCCACCGCCTGTTCTGGTTCTGCATGAAAAAGCAGACTAAGCAAAAAATCTTGCCGATATTACCAAGCCTGCATTCGCACAACATAGCCGTCAGATGGCATAGTCCAACACAGCTTACTGCGATAGCGTGTATTTGGCGCGTGCCTGTCTCATTTCAACCAATAATTTCATGCTGTTTTTGCATGTCGCCTTTACATCTTTCATTAATTAATTTTTACGGTTTTACTGGGTGCAACGCTTATCTCTGAGCGCTATTTCAACATGATCCGACATTTGTCGGATTCTCTTAAAAACCCTGCCGATATTTAATGTCTTACGCGACGGCATTTCTGATCACCCATCTGTGCTTGAGAATTGTTGCTATCAGTAACAATTCTCTTCGCGTCACAAATGCAATAACAACATGTGTTAAGAGTGTTCAAAACAGAGTGGATAGAACAGGCACGCCATGTGTCGATCCACATCAGGCTACATCAAAACTTGGGGGAAGCAAATGAAATCAGGCAAACTTTATCAAGCGCTCGCACTGGCGAGTATGGCAACACTGTTCGGCAGTGCAGCACAAGCACAGACCACAAAAACTTATACCATTCCGGTCGTCGTTCACGTAATCGCATCATCAAACAATACCGTCATCAGTTCAATGACACAAACAAGGATAGAGGCTGCACTTGCCCGCACTAATAGTTTATTTCAAGGCACTTTAACGGCAGGTACTTTAGATGGTTTTGGCTCTCTGCAAGGTCACGGCAGCATAGAATTTAAACTCGCAAAAAAAACGCCTACAGGCGCAGCAACAACAGGAATTGATTACATCATCAATTCTAATTACGCCACCAACGCGGGCAACACGATTCCTAGCCTGACCGCGAATTACAATTGGGACAGCAATAAGTATCTGAATATTTATGTACTGGAATCGGTCTTTAGTGGCAGCTCTGTCACTGGTGTGGCGTATCTTCCCTCCAGCAAAGCCAATGACAATAGCTACAATGCTGTGCTCTTGCACTACAAAGCAGTGGGCGGCGTAGGTAGCACAGCACAGCAACCACTGTGGGCGAAATATGAAGGTGTAATGGCACATGAAATCGGCCACAGCATGAATCTCAAACACACTTTCGGCGACAGTAATAATCCTGGTGACAGCTGTGGCGATGATGGTATCTCCGACACGGTAATCACCGATGGCCTGTACGAAGACGGTACCAAAACCAGCACCACGCATTACACACCAGCAGGTATGTCTGGCTGCGGCACATCGCATTACACGAACGTCGAAAACGTGATGGATTATGGGCGCTATCAAACCATGTTCACCAATGGCCAGATCACGATGGTGAGTAATACTTTGGCTAGTGCTACATGGGGTCGCAATAAATTGTGGAGCGCGCAAAATCTGATCGATACTGGTGTCAACAGCGGCTCGACAACACCAAGTCCGGCTGTCACTTTGGTATCAGGCGTTGCGCAAACAGTGCCTGCGATCAGTGTCGATGGCAACAAGCTGTATCAAATCGTTTTACCAGCGGGTAAATCTAGCCTAACCGTGACTTTATCCCCTGGTAGTGGTGCCACTGGCGATGCCGATCTGTATCTGAAGTTAGGTTCTGCACCATCACGCACTGTGTATGACCGTCGCTCATGGTCAAATACCAACACCGAGAACGTTGCCGTCACCAGTCCAGCAGCTGGCACCTATTACATCATGGTCGATTCTTATGGAGTAGCAACTTCGGGTGTGACGATTAAGGCGGTAGTGCAATAAGACTTACTCATCACCTCGTATTGACATCAAAAACGCGCTGTTCCTCACAGCGCGTTTTTTCTGCTTTTTCAAATCCACACTAGTCAAATTCACCCGCAGAACATAAAAAACCAGGGATTTCTCCAGAAGTCGTTTTGCCACGTCACCTGCCATGCACAGATCAGGTAAAATCGCTACTTACTCTGTCACCCTCATCTCCCTCCATGCAACAGTTCGATCACCTGGAAGCGCAAGAATTCCCGTTTCTTTACGCCTTGGCGCTGCTTGATGCACCACTGAGTCAAAATGTGATGCTGGAACTCTTATTGCAGCTGCGCGTATCGTTCGGCAAGGCGGGCGAAGTTCCGGGTGTAATCGCGGTACGTGATCAATTGACTGTGCTCAATGAGAAGCAATTGGTCGTCCCTGTCAGTGGCAAAGGTTATACCTTGGCAGAGGGCTTACAAATGCCCTTGATACGACATTTGCTGGAACATGACGACATCGGTCATTGGATACGCAGTATACGGGTGATACTCAGCAAACGTGAAGAATACAAACATTGGAAAGTCCAGAATGCGGCATTCTGCCGACGCGAATTATTTTATTCATGTCTGATTAATGAGATCGAAGGCATAGGTTATTGGCGTCACGAATTTTTTGAAGCACGCACCGGCGATAAAAAGAATCTGGCCGAACTCTTATTTGAAACCGATCACGGTATTCTAATTTTCGAGCATTTCTCCGATGTAGCAAAAGGTGTCTTGCTATCCGATTTGTTTTATCAAGCGAACTGGCTGGCGAGTGACTGTCGCAAGGCTTATCACTACGTGCAATCCCACTTGGAGCAATTGGGCGAAGGTTTGCACTTCATTATTGAGCAATTGATCTGGCAAGCCTTACTACGCGCTGATTTTGAATTTCTAGCGCAACTCGAAACACACTGCTTGGACGAACATCGTGCCACCTTAGATTTTGCGCAGGCGATTCGCCATGCGGATTACAGCAACGCTTTAGTGCACATAGAACAGATCGCCAAAGGTCAAAAGAAAAAAACCGGCAAACGCAAAATCCATTTTGGCGATGTACTAGGCTTGCTCTACACCGCATGTCTGTTTGCGGTAGACAATCCATTAAATCGTCAAAAACTCAAAGAGCATGTAGATGACAGCATCAAGCAAAACGATGCCTTTTGCTATTACCTACTGGAAGCGCTGGTCAATCATTTGGTCAAAGGCGTGCCGCTGATCGCCAAGCGTTATGTATTGCAGCGCGAACTGAGTGTAGAAACCCTATTTGAAGGCTTGGCACTCTACTGGGAAAGCGAACCTGTGCGTGAAGATGCACATCAGCGTTTGCGCGCAGCACTCAGCCAATATCAACAACATGGTTATCACTGGTTAGCCGCCGAGACGGATGCACTGCTCAGCAAGCACTACGCAAATACAGCACAATTACCCGCCTGGCATGAGCAACATCAGAGCACACCTTTATATCAAGTCGTGCAACGTGAAGAATCCTGGCAACGCGCCTTAACTGCGCTCAGTCAACTCAATTTGAGTGCCGACAAAGACGCGACCAAATCGGCCAGCGAACAGCGCTTGGTGTGGCTATTAAATTCGCTGCGCGATGAAGTGGGACTAGAACCCCGCGAGCAAAAACTGAGTGCGAAAGGAGTCTGGAGCAAAGGCCGCCCGATTGCGCTAAAACGTCTAGCGCAAGAACAAGACAGCCTGCCGTATCTGAGCGAACAAGACAAACAAATAGCGGCCTGCCTGCGACGTGGTGTCGATTCGTATTACGGCAATGTTGAATATCAGCTCGACACAGACAAAGCCTTACCGCTATTGATCAATCATCCGCTGGTGTATTGGACTGATGCGCCAGATGTACGTATCGACATCGTGCAAGGAGAACTGGCGCTGTTCTTAAAAGAAGCGAATGCACATATCAGTCTGCAATTAGAACCCGCAATCACCGCTCAGCAAGCCTACGTCGTGCGCAAAGAAACGCCGACCCGTTTGGCAATTTACAACTCCAGCCCCGAGATCAAACAAATCGCCGGCATACTCGGCTCTGGTTTGACTGTACCGAGTGCCGCCAAGGCGCAATTGGTGGATGTAATCGCCGCCATCGCACCGCATCTGTCGATTCATTCTGACCTACCCGAACTGGCACAACATATACATACAGTGGCTGCCGACACTACTTTGTATGCGCATTTATTGCCGCTCAAAGAAGGTCTGCGTTTACAAATACTGGTGCGCCCGCTGAGTGAAGTACAAGACATCAATAAGGGCAGTACAGGTGGCTGGTTCACCCCCGGCAAAGGCGCAAGCAATGTCTTAGGTGAACATGAAGGCAAAACCGTACAAGCTAGTCGCGATCTGGCGCAGGAAGAGCGAGATCTGCAAACACTGATCAAGAATTGTCCCGCCTTCACCGAAGCCGAAGAAAATAATCATGAATGGCAATGGCAAGATCCACAGCAATGTCTGGAATTACTCAGCCAACTCAAAGCCATTCCGGAACAACAATTACAACTAGTCTGGCCCGAAGGTGAACGCTTCCGCTTAAACGGTCAACGCTCGCTAGGCAATCTGCGCCTGAGCATCAAAAAACAAGGCGAATGGTTTATCGCTGGCGGTGAAGTGACGCTTGATGATGGTCGCGTGTTAGCCCTGCGGGAATTGATGCAAATGGCAGAAACTAGCAAGGGTCGCTTCCTCAAACTCGGCGACAATGATTTTCTGGCGCTAACCGATAGCTTCCGCAAACGTCTCGACGAATTACGCCATTTTTCTGAACTCAGTGGCAAAGACGGCGTACGGATCAATGCCTTAGCGGCTTCCGCATTAGCAGAACTTGCGAATGAAGTCGGTGAATTAAAAACCGACCAAGCTTGGCGCGAACAAATCGATAAGCTAGATGCCTTAGCGAATTTTGTGCCGCAAGTACCCTCGACCTTGCAAGCCCAATTGCGCGATTATCAGCTAGAAGGTTTTCAGTGGTTAGCGAAGCTCGCGCAATGGGGTGTGGGCGCTTGTCTGGCGGACGATATGGGTTTGGGTAAGACCGTGCAAACCCTGGCCCTGCTAGTCGATCGCGCACCACAAGGTCCAGCCTTGGTGATTGCGCCAATTTCGGTGGCAATGAACTGGCAAGCCGAAGTCGCACGCTTCGCTCCGACTTTAAAAATCCGCGCCTATCAACAAGAACGTTCCTTACAAGATTTAGGCGCATTCGATATCGTGATCGCCAGCTACGGCATGTTGCAACAAGATAGCGTGGCGTTCAGTGCGCAACACTGGCATAGCGTGGTATTGGATGAAGCACAGGTGATTAAAAATGCTGCCACCAAACGCAGTCAGGCAGCGATGGCCTTAAGCGCGGATTTCAAAATGATCGCTAGCGGCACCCCCGTAGAAAACCATCTGGGCGAATTGTGGAATTTATTCCGCTTCATCAATCCCGGCCTGCTAGGATCAAAAGATCACTTCGCGGATAAGTTCGCCCACCCGATAGAACGTGGCGACAAACTAGCGCGCGCACATCTAAAAAAATTGCTGCAACCCTTCATCTTGCGTCGTACTAAAACCCAAGTCTTGAGTGAACTACCTCCGCGCACAGAAATTAATTTGCAAGTAGAACTCAGCGATGAAGAGCGTCACCTCTACGAAGCATTGCGCCAAGAAGCCATCGATAAAATCGCACAGATCGATCCGACGGCGGGCAAATCCATGCAAGTCTTAGCCGAAATCACCAAGCTCAGGCGCTTTTGCTGCCACCCCAAACTGGTCATGAAAAACGCCAAAATCAGCGGCAGCAAACTCGCAGTCTTGCAGCATACAGTGGAAGAACTACTAGACAACAAACACAAGGCGCTGGTCTTCAGTCAATTCGTCGATCACTTAGCCATCGTACGCGCTTGGCTGGACGAACAAGGCATCGCCTACCAATATCTCGATGGCAGCACGCCCGCCACCGAACGCAAGAAACGCGTCGATGCATTTCAAGCAGGCGATGGCGACATCTTTTTAATCAGCCTCAAAGCCGGAGGCACAGGCCTCAACCTGACCGCCGCCGATTACGTTATCCACCTCGACCCATGGTGGAATCCCGCAGTAGAAGACCAAGCCTCAGACCGCGCCCACCGCATGGGCCAACAACGTCCCGTCACGATTTATCGCTTAGTCACACAAGACACCATAGAAGAAAAAATCCTCGCCCTGCATGCGGACAAACGCGAGCTGGCTGATAGCTTATTGGATGGTGGAGAAATGGCTGGACGTCTTGATACTGAGGCTTTGTTGCGTTTGTTGAAGGGTGGGATTTAGGGTGATGGTTTTTTATTTGCCGTGCGTCGATGCACTGATTAAAATTGCGAATGATGATTGCCTACTGTCTTGCTGATGAATTCACTTTGTATGATCATGCAAAAAGTGCCGCGGGTCTTGCGATTAGATGTCGCATTCACAAACCAGACCTCAATCGTTGTTTTACACTTCCAATTTTCCCGGTTCAATATATAGATTTTTTCTGTTATACCTGTTTTCAGTAGATCTTATCCAACCAACTATTTACCGCCATACTAAACTCTTGTTTGATCAAACGCAGCATCCAGGATTGACATGCTTAAAAGAGAATTCTGGATGCCGGATTCAATCACAGTTGCATATTAGGGTTTCTTGATAAACGCATCAATATCTTCTCGTTTAATGGCATCGACCAAGCGTTGTCGATATCCAAGCATACGGGCATAGCCGTGCGGGTTGTTTTTGTAGGTAACTTCTCGCACAGAATCAATGACGTTGTCGTAGCAAAATCCATTTTGTGCGCAGGATATTGCAAAGTCAAGATTGCTTTGATTGCAAGGATCGCCGAAAGAACAGCGCGCTAAACGGATAGCGTTGCGCATATCGTCTTTTTGAACCCCACTAAACTCTTCGCCATCAAACCAATACACTTTCGCTTTACCCGATTGGCTTAGCATGATTTCTTGTGTTAGTTCGTCAATGATCCTTGGATCTTTTATGGAAAGGAATTTTTTAACTTGAGGGGAAATGACAGATTGCTTTCTTTCCCGTAATGCAGAGCCTAATTCTATCCATAAATTATTGCGAATATCCCCTTGTTTTTCAGCCAAATTACGTAAGACCTCTTCTTTTTGCCGAGTAACATCTTCCTCCTGTAAGCCTTGGCAAATATGTTCAGTCAGTCGTAAGGCATTGACGCGTTTGGCATAGACTTGGCTATCCATACCAGCTTTAAAGGGAATTTCTCTGGGCAATTCCATCCTGTGCTGGCATTGCAGCATACCCTTTATAGCCAGAGATATTCCACCTTCCTGTGGTCTTTTCACGGCATTTTCCATAAAGATACGCATATTTTTAACGGCGTAAAACTCGTGAATGATTTTCTCTTTTGATAGCTCTGAGCTCGAAGGTGTCATCGTGTGACCAGTGCCAGTATCACTTATTTTTGATGCTGGCGTGATAACTGCTACTTGACTCGCAGAGGAGATAGGCGCTGCTTGAATCGGCACTATTTTTTGATTTTCATTGAAGAAAATAAATGTCGTGATCATGCCCAAGAACACTGCTAGCAACATAAAAAATTGGGATAGTCGAGACATTTTAGTTTCCAGAAGCATCGCAATTTGGACTTGGATTTACTGACGTGTCCGATGTGTTTTTTAGACTATTTGGCACTGGCGTTAACACTTTCAAAGAAGAAGAATTAGGTAGGTTACGCCGCTAAGGTTCAGCGCTACTAACCGAAGACCTTATCCAACCTCTTTATCGCCGTACTAGACTCTTGTTTGATCAAACACAGCATCCAGGATTGACATGCTTAAAAGAGAATTCTGAATGCCGGATTCAATCACAGTAACTTATTAGGGTTTCTTGATAAACGCGTCAATATCTTCTCGTTTAATGGCATCTACCAAGCGTTGTCGATATTCAAGCATACGGGCATAGCCCTGCGGGTTATTTTTGTAGGTAACATCTCGCACATATTCAGTGAGATGATCATAGCAAAAACCCGTATCCGCGCAATTAACCGCAACAGCAAGATCGTTTTGATTACAGGGGTCACCGAAAGAACAGTGCGCTAAACTGATGGCATTGCGCATATCTTGTTTTTGTTCCCCATGTAATTCTTCGCCGTCAAACCAATATACCTTCGCTTTACCCGATTGGCTTAACATGATTTCTTGTGTCCAGCTCTTAATCAAGTATGGATCTTTAATTGAAAGAAATTTTTCAACAACGGGGGGAATGGCCTGTATTTTTCTTGCAAGTAAAGCGGAACTTAAATCTCCCCATAAATTGCTACGGATATCTCCTTGTTTTTCGGCTAAATTACGTAGCTGTTCTTCTTTTTGCGGTGAGACATCTTCCTCCTGCAAACCCTGGCAAATATGTTCTGTTAGTCGTAACGCATTGACACGCTTGGCATAAACTTGACTATCCATACCAGCTTTAAAGGGGATTTCTTTCGGCAATGCCATCCTGTGCCGACATTGCAGCATGCCTTGCAAAGCCATAGATATCCCACCCTCCTCAGGTCTTTTCACGGCATTTTCCATAAAGATACGCATATTTTTAGTCGCGTAAAACTCGCGAGTGATTTGATCGGTGGATAGCTCTGATCTCGTAGGCATCGTAGTGTGACCAGTATCACCTGCGTTGGATGTTGACGTGGTAGCCTCAGCTTGACTCACAGTGGAGGTAGGTGTAGCTTGGATCGGCACCAATTTTTCATTTTCATTAAAAAAAATAGACACCACGATCATGCCGAAGAGCACTGCTACTACGATAAAAAATTTGGATAGTCGAGACATTTTAGTTTCCAGAAGCATCGCAATTGGGGCTTGGTTTTACTGACGTGTCCGATGTGATCTTTAGGCTATTTGCTACGGGCATTAACACTGTCAAAGAAGAGGAATTAGGTGGGTTTCGCCGCTAACGTTCACCGTTACTATTTGAAGATCTCATCCAACCTCTTTATCGCAGTACTAGACTCTTGTTTGATCATACGCGGCATCCAGGATGAACATATTTAAAAGATAATTCTGGATGCCGGATTCAATCACAGTAGCTTATTAGGGTTTCTTGATAAACGCATCAATATCTTCTCGTTTAATGGCATCGACCAAGCGTTGTCGATACTCAAGCATACGGGCATAGCCGTGCGGGTTGTTTTTGTAGGTAACTTCTCGCACAGAATCAATCACGTTGTCGTAGCAAAATCCATTTTGTGCGCAGGATATTGCAAAGTTAAGATTGCTTTGATTACAAGGATCGCCGAAAGAACAGCGTGCTAAACGGATAGCGTTGCGCATATCGTCTTTTTGCTCCCCACTAAACTCTTCGCCATCAAACCAATACACTTTCGCTTTACCCGATTGGCTTAGCATGATTTCCTGTGTTAAGTCGTCAATCAAATATGGATCTTTAATGGAGAGAAATTTTTTAACTTGAGGGGAAATGACAGATTGCTTGCTTTCACGTAATGCAGAGCCTAATTCTATCCATAAATTGCTGCGGATATCGCCCTGTTTTTCGGCCAAATTACGTAAGACCTCTTCTTTTTGCCGAGTAACATCTTCTTCCTGTAAGCCTTGGCAAATATGTTCCGTTAGTCGCAAGGCATTGACACGCTTGGCATAAACTTGACTATCCATACCAGCTTTGAATGGGATTTCTTTCGGTAATTCCATCCTATGCCGACATAGCAGCATGCCTTGCAAAGCCATAGATATACCACCTTCCTGTGGTCTTTTCACGGCATTTTCCATAAAGATACGCATATTTTTAGTCGCGTAAAACTCGTGAGTAATTTGATCGGTGGATAGCTCTGATCTCGTAGGCATCGTGGTGTGACCAGTATCACCTGCGTTGGATGTTGACGTGGTAACTGCAGCTTGACTCACAGTAGAGGTAGGTGCAGCTTGAATCGGCACCATTTTTTCATTTTTATAAAAAAAAATAGACCCCACGATCATGCCGAAGATCGCTGCTACTACAATAAAAAATTTGGGTAACCGAGACATTTTAGTTTCCAGAAGCATCACAATTGGGACTTGGTTTTACTGAGGTATCATCAGTATTCTTTAGACTCTTTTCTACACGCGTTAACACTTTCAAAGACGAGTAACTACTCGGATTAAGCTGCCATTTTTCATAACTATTGTCCGCATAAATGACGGTAAATTCAAGTTTAGTATTGCTGAAGAAGGTGAAAAAAGAGCGGGTTAACACGGCAAAACTACCTGCCTTGACATTGAAATTCGCTACCACTTGATTCGCAGCTTGCATTCTATCTTGTTCTGAACTCGTAGAAGTCACTGTTCTATTTTCACCAGTGGCGGAACAGCGCACATCTTGATCTTTTGGTGTCGCTTTTAATTGGCGCGACGGTCGGAAGGCGGTGGTTGTTGTTGCGATGGATTTCGATTATGGGTATTGCCACCACCGCCTCCACCACCGCCACCGCCTCCTCCACTATTATCCCAATTACTTGCCCAAAGTCTGGTACCGACGACCTCAACTGTTTGCATTCCACCTGAGTCCTGCGCAAAAATTGGCGATGAAAAGAAACTTGACAGGACTAAAGCGAGAATTAGGCTGTGACGTGTAGTTGTTATATTGTACATTTAATGACTTTCAAATTATTAAATTAAATTGGATATTTGCATTGTTAAAATTAATTTACATATTAAATTTAATTAAAACAATTTAGTAATATTATATTAATATTTTATAGTCAACATATACATAATCCATACTCGTAGAACGTGATTTTGCTTTTTTGTCACCCTGACGATCACAAACTGGTACCCATTCCTAACTTATGCCGAAAAACATACATGCGAAGATAAAAGAAAATTTGGGGTCACCCATTCTTCTGTGCACCTCGACCCCTGGTGGAATCCCGCAGTAGAAGACCAAGCCTCAGACCGCGCCCACCGCATGTGCCAACAACGCCCGGTCACCATCTATCGCTTAGTCACGCAAGACACCATAGAAGAAAAAATCCTCGCCCTGCATGCGGAGAAACGCGAGCTGGCAGATAGTTTATTGGATGGTGGTGAAATGGCTGGACGTCTTGATACTGAGGCTTTGTTGCGTTTGTTGAAGGGTGGGGTTTAGGTTGATGGAGGTTGGTTTTGTTTTTCTGCTGTGCATATATGTCCTGAACGGAGTGACGACAGATGGTCGCCGACCTTCATGCTGACGGATTTACTTTACTTGGATGCCTATGATAAATGTACGCATGTAAGATGTGCCGTCAGTTGCTCAATTGGATACGGAATTCTCGAAACTCCCCCCCACTCGCTTTGTACATTTCCAATTACCCCTCCTTCTAACATAGGTTCTTTGTGTTATACCTTCTTGCGGTAGATATAACAAAGAAAAGCTAGGCTGGGTGCGGCTTTTGAGAGGATTGGAACTTCATTGCCTATTTTTCACTAATGTGTTAACTTTGGTTTTTTCACTTTAAAACAAGTTAAAGCTCATATGAAATTGTTCATCGGTTTCTTGCTGTTTTGCGTTTTGCTAAATGCTAAAAGCGCAGATCAAAATTCAATTCCATTGCATCTAAAAAATGGGGAAAGTGCTAGAAGGTCAGGGGCATTTGAGATCGCGATTTCCGAATGCAAAACGGGGATTGAAAAGCTGGGGGATCGATACTTTGACGAAGATGTTATCGACGACACCGGGCAAAAAATACTTCTTGCCGATATCAAAGTAGGTGAAAAGGAACTGAAAACAGCTTCCTTGCTTTATTGCAGTATGCTTGAAGAACGTATTGGTATTTACAATCGAAAATTAGAGAAAAAGAAGAGTCGACAGATCGACAAAGCTTTAACAGGTCAATCGACGGAGAATCGCCAATGACTATTTCACTTAAATTTTTGACCGTCGTGGCGATCCCGTCATCTCGGCGTTAAACCTCAATGTTCAAGTTCTGGCGTACCCCTGAATTTACAGATCCCGAGATCGGGATTCTCAAACGTGCGGGCAAAGGCATGTGGTATTCAATGTCAAAAGAAGGAGCACCAAGCATCACCGTAGAAGGTAGTAAAGATCGCCCGTTTCCGCAATCACTTGACGTAGCGCGTAGGCTTTTACGCGAAGGTAACCATATAACTTCTGTAGCTGAGGAGTTTTTAACGCAAGACTCGCAAGCTACGGAGTTTTTGCAGTCTGGTGGGAAACTTATTTGTGATGGATTTACCGTTTACGAGACACAGGAGTTCGCTGTAGAGTTTTCGCTTTCGGACTGGCCGGATGCCATGATTACAGTGCTGTTTAAAGGGGGCCAACCATGCGAAGTTCAGCTCGCAGACTGAGGTTTAACGTTTCATTCGTGACAGACGCGCAAATTAGCGCTTTCTTCGATTTTGTTCACGTGCGAGCGCGCCGCACAATTCGACGTAAGCACCATGAATACAACTCAGCGAATTGAAGCGAGCTTCTCCCCAAGCTTTCGAGAACGGATAAGTGCCGAATGGTCTCTCTTACTCCGTAATCCTATCGGTCTTATTGCTATGCTCGTATTTCCGGGAGCTGGCGTGTTGCTCGTCTCACTTTTATTGCTCCATCCCGATAAGGTGGCAAATGGCACTTGGCTCACTGCTCTCATAGCCTTTATCTTCTCACCTGCCATGTTCTTCTTCAACAGCTATCGCGCACACCGCGTTATGCAGGCTCAAGGACTGTTTACCTACGCATTTGATCAAGAAGGTATTCACATTTCAACGCCGCTCGCGCAATCGCTCCAACGTTGGCCCGCCATCATTCGAGTTCGGACCTCAGGCAACTTATTGTTTGTGTACTTTAGCAAGCGCTGCGCCTACTTCGTGCCCATGCGAGCATTTGTCGACTCAGATGCAGTTGATGCGATTGAGAAGCTGGCAAGAGCTGGTGGTGTCCCGAGAGTAGGCGCCTGACAACGCATTCGCGCCGAAGCCGCTCAATTGAGATCACCCATTCTTTTTCAACAAAACGCGTCTCGTTATTTGATCAAAAATTAAACGTGACCGCACGCTTACCTTCGGTTACGCCAACCAACTTCCACATAACAAATAATCCTCAAACGCTTTAGTTTTCTGTGCTTGTGAGAATATTTCACCTTGCAAGCTTACTTCAAGGTTTGCAAGAAACGCGCTATAACCGACAGCAGTTTGTTTGTGCTGTCTTCACCTTGCGCTAAGGGGATATTCCATTGCATCGCCGTAGCGATTGCGATCCGCAAATCAGGTACCAGAATGGCCAATTGTCCGCCGAATCCCCAAGCCAGCGATATTGCATGACCGCCCAAGGTGCCAGTCCACCATAGATAGCCATAACCGATTTTAGTTAGAGAACCAAATGCGCTTAGATTTGCAGAACTAGTCAGACTACTGGCAATCCAGCTTGCAGGGACAACTGAGTGACCTTGCCATTGACCACCATCGAGTGCCAGCCAAGCTAACTTTAAAAAATCACGCGTGCGCATTTGTAAACCAAACGAGCCGTGGTTGTTGCCAGTCGCATCATGTGACCAAGCGACCTGCTTAATGCCTAACGGCTCAAACAAATTACGCGTGGCGACTTCCAGTTCACTCAGGCCGTAGGCATGAGCTAGGATCGGTGAGGGTAAATGAGAGGATGCAGAGTTGTAATTCCACGCTGGAGGGTTCAAACCACTAATAGGAAGACTCAGGGCTAAGGATGCCAAATTGGGCTCTGTGAACATGGACGGAATATGTGCATCGTCATCCCACGCTTGCCCAGTGCGCATTTGAAGTATCTGCTCAAGCGTGATAGTGCCCGCTACTGAATTAGGTAGCTGCGCCAATTCCTTTGGCAGCAAACTTGCCAACGTCGCATTAACGCCACTGATCTTGCCGTCGCGTATCGCCAGACCAATCAATAAGCTACTAACGGTTTTGGTAGCAGAGCGTACGTGTCTAAGATCGGAAGACAGCGCATCGGCGTAATAACGCTCCCCGATCAACTGCGCATTACGAACCACCAACAAACTACGCATCTGCGGTATGGTAGCAGCGTCAACCAGAAAGGTCTGCATAGCGGTATCGGCAATACCTTGGCTTGCCGGCGCAGCCATCGGCCAATCATCGGGCGCTATCGTGGTTCTTATTACTTGTTCGCGATCAATCTCAGGTTTATCGATAACATTGCTACCATTACTTCCGCCACCGCACGCCGTTAACCAAGGAGCGAGTGCTCCCAGCAGACAAACATCTCGCCTTGTCACCATATATGATGTTCCAGTTAATTATAGAAAAAATATAAAGTAACATGCATTGCGACGTATAACCTAAGCTAATTTTCCTCACGTGAAAAAAATTGGGGTCACTCATTCTTCGAACAGCAATATTGCAAAAATTGAGTCCAACATTAATACATTTCCCCAAAGAGGCCTTACTCAAAGCCGGTGGCACAGGCCTCAACCTAACCGCCGCCGACTACGTGATTCACCTCGATCCATGGTGAAGTCCCGCAGTAGAAGACCAAGCCTCAGACCGCGCTCACTGCGTGCGACAACAACGCCCCGTCACCATTTATCGCTTAGTCACGCAAGACGCCATAGAAGAAAAAATCCTTGCTCTACATGCAGAAAACGCGAGCTGGCAGATAGCTTATTGGATGGTGGTGAAATGGCTGGACGTCTTGATACTGAGGCTTTGTTGCGCTTGTTGAAGGGTGGGGTTTAGGTTGCTGGAGGTTAGTTTTATTTTTCTGCTGAGCATGCATGTCCTGAACGGAGTGACGACAGATGGTCGCCGACCTTCATGCTGACGGATTTACTTTACTTGGACGCCTGTTATAAATGTACACATATAAGATGTGCCGTCAGCTGCTCGATTGGATACCGTATTCTCGAAACTACCCCCACTCGCTTTGTACATTTCCCATTACCCCTCCTTCTAACATAGGTTCTTTGTGTTATACCTTCTTGCGGTAGATATAACAAAGAAGAGCTAGGCTGGGTGCGGCTTTTGAGAGGATTGGAACTTCATTGCCTATTTTTCACTAATGTGTTAACTTTGGTTTTTTCACTTTAAAACAAGTTAGAAATAGGCAAACAATGGATGCAATAGTTACCCTAGCGAATCAAATCTCTTCACACATCGAAAAGCAAGACTGTAAAAAAGCTGCGTATTGCTTATTGGACTTGATCGAAGAATTGAGCAAAACCAAACCCGATTCTGACGTTGCAGATAAGCTATCGGAACTGGCCATCCAATTGTACTCAACCTTAGCAAGTGATCAAGGTTTTATTGGCGCCTCCGATGAATTGAAGTCCGCCCATGCAAAGATTGAGCATCTCGAGGTAACATTTATTAGTGCAAGAAAGTGGTTTGTTGATATTTTCGAAAAAGTAAATTTAGTAACAGTGCATCCTCCTGGTGCATTTCTTCGACCTAACAGCAATGAGGCCAGATTCAAACGAATCTCTGGAAACGATAGCTATGACTACTTTTTCGATGCACTTATAACTGACATAGAAGCGCATTGTCAGTTTGTTTTCGATCTCTCACTAAAATGGTCATTCATTAACGGCTTTTGCTATATCGAAAAAGGAAAACTCAATATTTATGCAAAAGCGCGATTTGAACTCTTGGATGGGCATAAAAAGCACATTCAAGATATCAATCAAGTTTTAGTAGAAGCAAAGCCACTTCTCTTAAAAATGCGGGAACTTGAAATATGTTCCCGTAGGGCTAACGAAGAGATGCTAAAAATTAAAAGTGAAATTTTCCGCCTTACTTCAATCAATTTCTAACATGACAGTCGATCGGAATCGCGAATGAGGCTTTTCTTCTATTTATTTTCGGTGAGCGCGATCCGCTCACCTCGGCGTTAGCCATCACCCGAGATTTCCAACATGCCTATAGTTCGAATAGTTGAAGGCCCCGTGGGAGCGGGAAAGTCGACGTTTTCCGGTTCGCTCGCCGCCCGCACTGGCGGCGTGCATATTGCTCTTGATGAATGGTTCGCAAAATTGTTCAGTCCAGATCGACCGGAGGGTGACTTCATCCCTTGGTACATCGCTCGAAAAGAGCGTCTTTTGGGGCTTATCTGGGCCCACAGCAAAATCGTTTTGGCTTCTGGATCAGACGTAATTCTCGAGCTTGGTCTCATACAGCGGCAGCCGCGAATTGACTTCTGCCGTAAGGTCATTAACGAAGGTTATAGCCTAGTGATGTATGAACTTGATGCACCCAGAGAAATACGACGAGCCCGCGTCCACCATCGCAATTCAAATCACGGGCCTACGTTTTCCATGGTCGTCCCAGATCACATCTTTGAAATAGCTAGCAATATGTGGGAGCCATCGGACGAACTTGAACGCGATGAGTACAAGATTGAATACGTACCGTCACGATTTATCGCTTAGTCACGCAAGACACCATAGAAGAAAAAATCCTCGCCCTGCATGCGGAAAAACGCGAGCTGGCAGATAGCTTATTGGACGGTGGTGAAATGGCTGGACGTCTTGATACTGAGGCTTTGTTGCGTTTATTGAAGGGTGGGGTTTAAGGTGATGGTCTTTTTATCCGCTGTGCGTCGATTTGCTGAGTGAAATTGCGAACTATGATTATCTACTTTCCTACTGATGGATTCACTTTGCTTAGCCGATTTTGATCAATTTTCACGTAAGAGATGTGTCGTAAGATTCAAAATTGGACGCCGTATTCTCTGATCTGAATTAACACGTCTTTTTTAATCTTTCAGTGCTATTTCTTCGACAGATAGGTTCTTCTTGTTATACCGTTTTTGAGTAGGTATAACAAAAAAAGCAAGTCGTGGTGCGGTTTTTGAGCGATTTGGAACTTTGTTGATAGATTCTTAAGAATGTGTTAACGTCGGTTTTTTCACTTTAAAACAAGTTAAAGAGCTTATGTTCCAAGCGCGAATCTCAACATGGGTAGTATTGGTAATCTTGGCCCCGTCAGTTTACGTAACGATCAATTTATTGGGCACATACTTGGAAGCTGTTTTCGGGAGGCAGGCTGCACAGTAGCAGTTCGAATTTTTCTATACTCCAATTCCGATCATGTTGGGACTATTTGCTTTTGTCGTGGCTTATCTTTGTAAAGCGAATCGTGTATTAACCGGTGTTTGCATTGGAGTCTCGACTCTTCCTTGTTTGTTGTATGTTTTGGTAAAGCTTCATGCATTCTAAGCAGCTGTTTAACATGACGGTCGATAATGACGCCGTGTTATTGTCAACCTTTCGTGCAAACTGCAACTCGCGGCGCACATCACTTTTGCGTTTGAGAGCAATGGCAACGCTAGTCTTACTGCCCGGAATGGACGGAACCGGCGATCTGTTTTCGCCCTTTATTGATGCGCTCGGCGACAGGGTGAAGACCGTCGTTATCCGGTATCCCACTGACAAGGCGTTGAGCTATGAGGCACTAATTTCCTTTGTCAGGAGCGCATTGCCGCCAAATGAGCCCTACGTGTTGTTGGGTGAGTCTTTTTCGGGGCCCATCGCAATTTCGCTTGCGGCAGAAGCGCCCAAGCACCTTAGGGGCATTGTACTCTGCTGCACGTTTGCCCGCAGCCCGAGGCCGGCCCTGTCACCGTTCACGCACTTGGTGGCCGCATTGCCCTTGAACCTTGCACCTTCGTCAGCCCTTGCCTGGGCTCTGTTGGGCGTATTCAGTACGCCATCACTGCGGGCTGCGATCACGAATGCAGTGCGCCAAGTTTCGTCGGCGGTTCTACGGCGCCGATTGCTTGCTGTCGCTACCGTGGACGTTACCGGTTTGCTAGCTCAGGTCCATGTGCCGTGCTTGTACCTCCAAGCAACGCAAGACCGGTTGATTCCAGCGCGTGCCGCTGCTGAAATAACCAGTGCAAATCCTCGCATTGCAGTGGTACAAATCGACGCACCGCATTGCATGCTTCAAGCCGCTCCTGCTGCCGCAGCGCAAGTCGTAGCACCATTTTTCGGCCAAGTTGTGGCGGCCCTCTAACCCATCGTTCAAGCGGACATACTCCGGTGCTCCTCCGCTGGGAGTCATTTCATTTTTGCCCGGCTACGTCACTCTGTCGTATGCCGGTTAACTCAAACGTTAGAGTCTGTAATGATATTAAAAAAATTGTTGGTTTTATTGTTTTTAACCTTTGTTTCAAAGTTTGCGTTCTCATCTGATTTCAACATTGGCAATTGGCGACTCGGGATGTCGAGAAGCGATGTCACTTCTGTCCATAACGCATCGCCATTTAATCCAGTCGCCACTACGGGTGGGCACGAAACCTCATATCCAATATTAGGCGAACCTTCGACAGTTTCTTTTGTTTTCAATAAAGATACATTGAGCTACGTCCAGGTTTTTGCCTACGAAGGTAAGGAATTTAAAAATGCCAAAGATGCAGCAATGCGAATATTGAAATTATTCAGTTCAGTGTCTGATTGCTTCGGGATTCATGCCCGTCTCTTTTCTATTATTCAGACCAAAATTTCGCATTATAGTTATTTCATGTTTTGCAAGTTATACTTGCGGCTAATCTTGACTATTCATTAGTTCCCCAATGTCTATCTATAACCTCAATCATTCATCTGAGCGCGAACTCGCACTGAAACTAGTCGCTGGCGATACCATCAACTTTACAGAATCACTCGACTTTATTCAGTTATATGAAGGATTGGCACATCTTGGATACATGCTGATTCAATACCGTTTCATTGGCGAATCGGAAATTCATAATTTACGTTTCGAGGGACAGTCCATTACACGCGATTCCTTGAGTTTGCTTCATTTCGTGCGAGCCGATGGAGGATTAATCCAGTTTTCATCAAGTGACGCGTTGATCAATGGTAGTGCAGCAGTCGACCTGCTTTATGCCTCTGTTGGTGGGAGCAATATTTTTGCTGGCGCAGGTAACGATGAAATCATTGGTGGGATTGGTAATGATAAGTTGTATGGTGGTGAAGGCAATGACAGGCTATTTGGCGGAAGTGGCGACGATGGTTTATTTGGTGATCAAGGCGACGACATTCTATTTGATGATGGTGGCAATAACCAATTATATGGTGGAGCCGGAAAAGATGTATTAACCGTGAGAGGCACGGGGGCCAATTATCTCGATGGCGGCGATGGCGATGACACACTGTTCAGCTCTGATAGCTCGGATAGCTCAACTGAGGCAAATCAACTGCTCGGTGGCACTGGAAACGACTATTTATTTGGCCGCGCCACCGACCTTCTGTTCGGCGGTGACGGTGATGATTATTTGAGTGGAGGCACGTTGCTTGATGGCGGCGATGGCGACGATCGACTTGATGCGACAAGATCAATTGGCGGTACTCATTTGATCGGAGGCAATGGCAAAGATCATCTTACTGGAGGTTTGTTTGACGACCTTCTACAAGGAGGCGATGGTAACGATGTCATTTTGGATTACAGCGGCAATAACACAGTAGATGGAGGCAGTGGTAATGACTTCATCTTTATCGATAACGGTGCACATCAGCAAATTGAAGGTGGTGCCGGTGCAGACGTCATCATAACGCTTGAAGGTGATAATCTGATTTCAGGCGGCGCAGGAGCAGATCTACTTATCGGCGGCGATGGGATGGATAAGATGGACGGTGGAGACGATGACGACTATTTTATCGGAGGAATCAGCGAGGTCACCAGAGACTATCTTTCGCTGTTCGCTTCGAATGCTGTACATAGTGGCTTCGGAAATGATGTCATTGATGGTGGCGCGGGATTTGATCTTGCTTTGTACCCTGGTCCACAATCTCGCTATCAGATTAGTCAAGTCGACGGCAAACTCATTGTCATTGATAGCTTGGGAGAATTCGGGCGCGATGAGTTGACGAATGTTGAAGCACTCATGTTTGAACATGATACCCTCGCATTCGGCATCGATACCACCGCAGCAAAATTGTACCGCATGTACCAAGCCGCCTTTGATCGTATGCCAGATGCTGATGGTTTAGGTTATTGGATGCGTGAGATGCAAGTGCATAAAGCCAGCCTTTATCAAGTGGCATCGGATTTCATAGGGTCACCGGAATTTCAACAAATCTACGGCAAAGATTTAAATATCGAACAGATTTTGTATGGGTTTTATCAAAATATTTTGGGACGAGCACCTGATCAGGCTGGACTAAACTATTGGAAAAATGAAATTGCAATAGGCAGCTTGGACTTGGCCGGCGTGCTGATCAATTTTTCAGAAAGCCCTGAAAATAAGGAGTTAACAAAAATCGCCATAGAGCAAGGCATCCATTTCAACTACGCGATGCCGTATTTTCAAAACGACTTACACGCAACTGATGATGTGCCGATTTTTTCCAATTTGAATAATATTATCTTGTGGGGCGATGCTAGCAATAATGTGCTTGCGGGTGATGTCGGCAATGATCGCTTACTGGGCGGCGCAGGCAATGATTTGCTGATGGGACGTGACGGGAACGACAGGCTCGATGGTGGCGAAGGAAATGATCAACTACTGGGTGGCAACGGTAATGATAATTTATATGGTGGTGCGGGCAATGATTTTATCGATGGCGGAGATGGCATTGACTTCGCTTACTTCGGTGCGATTGAGCCAACACTATTGGGCATCGAAAATTACACTTACTCAATGACAGGTGGTGTACTCACCGTGCGGGATAATAGCAACGCGATGAACGTCACTCAATTGAGAAATGTCGAACGCATTGCATTTCCGATGTCCTTTCAGCCAAACGGGGTTTCGTCACGGCCAAGTACAGTAATCGCCTTTGATGTCGATGGTGTCGCTGGCGACGTGTACAAATTGTGGCATGCTGCGCTAGGGCATGACACTTCCATCAGCGATGAAAAGCATGTATTAGGTTATTCAATCAATCAAGCAGATAGTGGGCGAAGCTTGGAAGAAATTGCGGAAAACATGCTGACAATTATCGAATCATTTCGCCATCCACAGGGATCGGTTTCTGACCTTCAATTTATCAGCGAGCTCTATCAATCGTCGTTTGATCGCGATGCAGATACTGCCGGTCTACAATACTGGTTGAATGAATTATCGAGTGCACACATGACTCGTGCTCAAGTGCTCATGTCTTTTGCACATAGTCCTGAGTTTTCCGCAAAGATCATCGGATCAATGGAATCAGGGATAGAATACGTATATGACGTTACACCAAGTCGTCCAGGAGTCTGATTTTGACATTGACCGAACTAGAGTCTCTAGCTCTATCTTCTTGCAAAATCACAAGAAAAGAGATCAGCTCTAACATTAATACGCTTCCCCCAAAAAGCCATAGCGGCATTCTGAAATGGCAAGGGTATTAAGGATGGAATTTGACGGATCGGTGTCTTATTGCCGTGATTGGTTGATGATGCATTTTGAATGTATAGGTGTTAGAACTGACCCGATTCTTTACTAGAGCTGACCTCAATCTTTCTTTGGCTGGATGAACAAGGCATCGCCTATCAATATCTCGATGGCAGCACGCCCGCCACCGAACGCAAGAAACGCGTTGATGCATTTCAAGCAGGCGATGGCGGTATCTTTTTAATCAGCCTCAAAGCCGGTGGCACAGGCCTCCACCTAACCGCCGCCGACCACGTGATTCACCTCGATCCAAGGTAGAATCCAGCAGTAGAAAACCATAGCTCAGACCGAGCCCACCGCATGGGCCAACAACGCCCGATCACCATTTATCGCTTAATCAGGCAAGACACCATAGAAGAAAAAATCCTCGCCCTGCATACGGAGAAACGCGAGCTCGCGGATAGTTTATTGGACGGTGGCGAAATGGCCGGACGTCTTGATACTGAGGCTTTGTTGCGCTTGTTGAAGGATGGGGTTTAGGGTGATAACTTTTTTAGCCGCTGTGCGTCGATGTACTGAGTGAAATTGCGAATGATGATTGTCTACTTTCTTATTGATGGATCCACTTTGCCTGGCCGACTTTGATCAATTTTCACGTAAAAGATATGTCGCAAGACTCAAAATTGAATGCTGTATTCTCAGACTTTACTCCACACGTCTTTTTTAATCTTTCAGTACTATTTCTTCGACACATAGATTTTTCTTGTTATACGTTTTTTGATAGGTATAACAAAAAAGAGTAAGGCTGAGTAAGGCCTTTGAGAGGCATAGAACCATCTTGCAAATTATTTATCGACATGTTAACTTCGGCTTCTTTGAGTTTAAAACAAGTTAGACTTTTCGAAAACGTCAGACAAAGATAGTTGTTGAAGATCAAAAATATACAGATGATCGAAAAAAACAAATTGAAGGAGTTAAAAAAGATGCTTAAGAATATCGCTGTGGGCTTAGGATCTGGCTTGGTCGTCGGTGCAATGGCAGGAAATCTCCCGAACTTTCAATTTTGGTGTTTTGTAACTGGCATAGCACTTTTAAACTTTGCGCACTTCAAATCAAAATCTAGCGAGAATTGATGGTAACTATTAGAACTTTTTTACTCATTCTCGTGGTCGCCGTGGCAGGCTGCGGAGGAGATGGTTCGCCGGCAGTACCGAGCGCAAACCAGTGCCCGCTGATTACTGTAAAGTCGGAACAAACTCAGGGCGGCTTTAGTGGCTGTGTAGTTCCATCAAGTAGTACGCAACCTGTCAATGTCAATGGCGTCAATACAGAGATAGGATTTTGGGTTCGTGGATATGGACCAAATGGAACTCAAAGCAGCGACCTACGTTTCTACATCATCGTCCGCCATTTGTATGCTAATGGCTTGGTTGAATGCTCGTTCGATATTGATGGAACTGTCTTGGGCGAGAAAACACACGTTTGTCAGGCGCCTATGGGAAACGTACAAATATCGGTTACGCCGCAGTAGCTGCAATGTCGTTGGCGCATAGCCAACTTGCGACCTAACTCTTTACCTCGAAAATGAGGAAATAATTACGAAGGCTCGCAATTGGAATTGCCAAACGGTGCTTAAAAAGAAAAATTGGGGTCACCTATTCTTTTCTTATACCAATTCGGTTCAAAACAAGCCGCAGAGGGGGAGGAGATTTTTTAAGTCACTTCTCTGCGCTCTCTACGGCTAAGTTGTTGAATTGCTTTGCTATAGCTTCGGCTAACTCACCACCGCTATGTCGTCTAGCCTGTGGTCAATACTCAGCCTCACAGCTGTATTTTTAACAGAGAATTCTCAGTGTATAAATACATCACATCATTTTGATCAACGTGCATGCCCGAGACGAATGAGATGCTGGTCGGTAGCTTACCCAAAGCTACGCCGCGTATCCCTGAGATGCCTACCACGTTGGAAACCTGCCCCTGAGGCGTAATTTTGCGGATCAAGAAATTGCCGCTATCCGACACATATAAATTGCCATGCTTATCAAAACACACCAAGTTGGGCTCATTGAAACTGGCCTGACTGGCTAACCCATTTTTATCGCCCGCCACTTTAGGTGTCCCTGCAAATGTAGACACATAGCCATCGGGTCGAATTTTGCGAATAACATGGTTAAATGCATCAGCCACGTAAAGATTATTTTGTGGGTCGCGTGTGATGTGCATGGGGCCATGGAAACGGGCTTGGTGGCCGGGACCATCGACATGGCCATGCTCGTCAATTGATCCTGCTAAGGTAGTGACCGTGCCATCGGCAGATACCTTACGTACTAAGCCACCTCGGGCGCGACTAAACCAAAAAATCTGATCATCGTCCCACCTCGTAAACTTTTCACGGTCTATCAGATAAATATTGCCTTGCTCATCAAAAACATGCGCCCGAATATTATTAAAGATCGCATTTTCACCTTTGCCATCTTTGGGATCAGGATTGATTAGTTTGTAACTGTAATCGTCGGGGAGATGAGTCTTTCCGGCTAAAACAGCAAATTCTTCACCATAGCTCACCTTGCGTTTAAACCAAATTTGATCCGGGGCAAGAAAATATTGCGCGCCATTTGGAGCCATATAGGTCGGTGCTGATGGAAAAGAACTTTTATAAATGCTTCGTGTCGTGATTTCACCCTGTGTATTAATTTTGCTATATGCACGTTCTTGAGTGGTCCATGGAAGAAAGTCGATATGAATACTTCCAGATGTGTCTACAGCGATCTCTTGTAATCTATCAAGAGGGAGATCTATCCACGCGCTATTATCAGCAGGCACAGGAAATTTACTAAAGTTAAGATACGGCACATGTTGTGGAGCTGACGTTTTACCAGCGAACGTATTAATTGAATAGAAAGAACCAGAATATGGTGGAGATTCAAGCTTTATTTTTCTTAGCGCATGATTAAATGTATCCGCAAAGAAAATTCCATCGGTCACATCAACAGACTGTGTTGAACCGAATGCTAATTGGCCGGGTGAGTAGCCAACACCACTGTTACCAAGTTGAATAAAACCTGGATTGAATCGCACATCGTCATAGAACGTTACATTGTCATAGGTGGTTAGAAAATTTCGGCTGTAGTTAAGGTCAAAGACATTATTTAATTTAATCAATCCACGTTCCGACATTGCGTACAGGTCGATGCTGCTCATGAATAATGAACCAGTAAATGAGCCATACTCTGCAAATGTTAGTGTTTTAACTTCGCCTTGGGTATCGATAGTTCGTATTATTGAATAATTGTCAACAATAACTAATCTTGGGCTTCTCGCCAAAATATTGTCTTCCATTGCGATACTCGTTAACTTGCCAAAGCGCGCAGTGTCTAAGCGACCATCTTGTATGCGTTCGTCGCCTGGTTTGCCTGCAATGGTTGAAACTTGGCCATCCGGTGATATTTTTCGGATGCTGTGATTCTCCCTATCCCCTACATAAATCGCGTTTCTTCGTTGATCTATAGCGAGCAAGCCCACTGAACGAAATTGTGCTTGGTCTTTTGTGCCATCTCTATACCCGCAGCTTGAACCCGCAAATACACTGACTTGTTCACTCGGTGTCACTCTTATGATGCGGCAATTTTCTAAGTCGCCAACATAGACGTTTTCATCCTTATCCAAGACAATATTTCTGGGTAAAATTTCAACGGGGTCGGTTTCTGACCAGCGTAAATCATTGGGCAGCAGAGAAATGCTTTTTATTTGACCATTGGGAGTTAGTTTGCGCAAAGCGCCGCTTGGCGAGCTAATGGTATAGGTTGTCCCATCGGCAGTAATTGCCAAGCCTACAGGCCGGTAAAAGCGCCCAACTCCCAAGTCACTATTGCCTTCGCCACCCAAACTTCCCGCGACGAATTCTAAGGAAGGCGTTGGTTTCACGGCTTTTTCCACAACTACGGTGTGGGTCTCACCGCCTCCGCATGCGCTAAGTAAGAAAACAATTAAATAAAGGTAATTCGAAAAATGTTTTTGTGACTTCATCTTTTTTCTATGTATTTTAATATAGTGCATTTTAACTTAATGACTACGTTAAGTGTTTCGCAAAAAGTCTCATATGTATTAGGGTCTGTTATGAAAGGCAAGAAACCAGAGCCGTGATAGTCAAAGTGAGCCAGCTTTGTCAAAGCAAGAGGAAGCGAATCAAAAGAAGTATCAAGACAAGCTATCTAAAGAAGCGCAAAATAATTGCATGCGCTCCATTTTTCGTATCTCTTCCGTTACTGTATTAACAGTTCCAATAGCTAACTAGACGATGGACAGGGAATCGCTGACAATGGCTGCTCTACTATTTCAAATTTCGATGTCGGCGATCCCGGCATCTCAACGTTATACGCTTCCAATTTACCCATGACTCACACAGCAGAGCAATACATCGTTAGCACACCGGAACAATTGGCCTCGCTTTTCGGCGAGATTGGTGAGGCGTCGCTGAAAAAAGAGGTGTCGTTCGTGCATCCGCATTATCGGGCACTCATTGAAGCATCTCCGTTCGCCGTGTTGGCAACGAGTGGTCCTGATGGGCTAGATGCATCACCCCGTGGTGATCCTCCTGGTTTCGTGATCGTCAAAGACGAACACACCTTGCTAATACCCGAACGCAGAGGCAATAACCGCGCCGATAGCTTGCGAAACATACTCACTGATCCACGGGTCGCTTTGCTGTTTCTCATTCCCGGTGTAGGCGAGACATTGCGCGTCAATGGTCGCGCCAGCATCACTGCCGACCCTGAACTACTGCAATGCTTTTCAATGGAAGGCAATTTACCCAAGTGTGTGCTTATCGTCAAAGTCGAGGCTGTCTTCTTTCAGTGCGCGAGGGCAATTCAACGTTCCAAGTTGTGGCAACCTATTGCACCAGATGCCAAGTCCCAAATCCCAAGCGCTGGCACGATGTTGGCGGCTCTTACAAATGAGCAAATCGACGGTGAGAAATACGACCGTGAACTACCCTCAAGGCAACGAGCTACGCTCTACTAAGGTTGTTGGCACCGTGGGTAAAAAGCGTGTAACAGGACATTTGACTTCGCTTCGCTGGACGCGCAGGCACGTGCATTTCAAATTAAGGTTAAAAGATAATTGAGCAGATGGAATTAACCGAGAGAATTGCAGAGCTTGAGCAATGGTTGGGACTTCGCTTGCCCGAACAGTATGCAGAGTTTTTACTTAATCATCCCAAGAAAATTTTTGGTGATCGAAAAAGAATGGGGTCATCCATTCTTTCCGCTTCCGAGATGCTTAGAACCTTATTGCAAATTATTTATCGACATGTTAACTTCAGTTTCTTTCACTTTAAACCCTATTAGATTGCACCATCATGTTCAATATATCATCGCTGCTCATGGCAGCTGCTGGTCTCGTATTAGCTGCCACTTGCGTCGAGGCTGCACCAATGAACAAGTGCATCATCAATGGTGCCGTCACCTATCAACAGAGGCCTTGTCCCTCGAACCAAGCTCGGAAGCCCCCCACGTTAGAAGAACTCAACGCTGCTGAGAAGAAGCGACGCGCTGCGGCCGCTTCCGCGGCATCAGCACGCCCAGGAGAAGTTGCTTCTGCCCCAACCGCTTCGCCTGGCAACTTTAGTTGCGATGGTCGGCAGTATTGCTCTCAAATGAAATCATGTGAGGAAGCAAAGTACTTCCTCGCCCACTGCTCTGGCGCCAAGATGGATGGCGATAAGAATGGAATTCCTTGCGAGAAGCAATGGTGCTCTCGCTAGCATCGCTTCAACGATTGGTGTGCGGTGCGGACTAACTCTTCAATCGAGAGGACGTTAAGTCTCATGACACTTTCAATGATTAGAAACAGTCCTGGCTTACTTAGTATCGCTACTGTCGCCATATTTTTTGCAATATGCTGGCTAAGTGGCGGGCTATCCAGCATCTCAATCGCATGCCTATTTATTGTTAATGCTCTTATAGGTGGTGCGAAAATTTCACAGCCATCAGTGTATTTTGGCGGTATAGCCGCGCTAGGTGTTAGTGCGTTCACGATTAGTCTATTTTTTGAATCAGTACGAAGCTCGGCAATAATTATGGTGCCGTTGCTATTCATGATTGTTCTGTTGTACTGCGCCATCGGCTATTTTTCAGGGCATTGCATTATGTTGATATGGACACGCATAACAAGACAGTCGAAGGTGAGACCGTGATGTCGCTAAACGCTGCGCAAGAAAACCGCATAAGTCAAATTAAGTTAGAAAACAACTAGCTCGACAGCCCCAGCAATTCGGCATGAATATGTTTCGACACAGCGTGATTGGAATAAATGACGACGGCATGATGAATCGCAAATCGCATCGCAAACCCAGATACAAGCATCAAAAAAACGGACCCGACGCTTCCGCAACGAGCCACGATTTGCAGTCGGTGATTCAGGTGCCGATTGGTTTGCGCGCCAACGACGCCATGCGGAATTTAATCCTCTGCATGAAACTACGTGGCTTTTGTTCTGCCGATTCCTGTACACGCTGATAATAGCTGCCGCCGGGAAGACTGACACGACTCCAACCCACATCGAGACTAGGTTGCTCTGCTGGAATACGGGCATAATGGCACACCAAACTCTTGCGTGTTGGTGGCGTATCGCTCGGCGACTGGATTGCGCCACCAGCGTGGATAAAATCACCGTGCCAAAACAAGATGTCACCCGGCTCGGCGCGGAAAGTCACACCCGTGAAACCGTTCTCTTGCAACCAGGTATCTAGCCAGCAAGTATAGGCTTCGTAGCTTTCCTCAAAGCCATCGAACAAGCTACGCTTTGGCAGTTTGTGAGAGCCTGGATAAATGATGAGCGCACCATTGGCTTCGCTGGAGGCTTCCAGTGCCAACCAAGAAGCAGCCAGCGTGTCGCGATCATACGGGCCGACATAAGGCGGACTAACCAGCACTTTGTCCGAATGAGCGCGCTGCTCGCTCGAGAACTTGTAAGTAAGCGTTTGCAAGCACGTGCCAGGACAGCCGTAAAGTGCATGGAGGAATTTGGCAATGGGCGATATCAAAATCAGTTCGCGCGCCAGTTCGGAATGGCTTTCGATGTCGATAATACGCGGTAATTTCTTGCCATCAGGTGGCGTGTTGGGTCCCTGGTAAATTTTGCCATAGAGTGAATAACTCAATCGCTCGTTATGGGCGATCTGATGGCCTACATCGCCCCAAAAGGCCTTCGCCAAAGCCGGATCAAAAGCCTTGCTGAACACGCAATAGCCATGCTCATTAAAATACGCCAACGCCGCATCAATCTGCTGCGGCTGAAAACGTTGAATCACATGTTCGCTACCTTGATTGTTTTGCTCCGCCATACTATTGTCCATCCCATTCATAAAAAACAAAAATCACTCGCGACTAAATTACAAAGGCATAAGGCGGCGATTCGCCGTTAAAGTATACAATTATCGCATCGCTAAGATTTTTTTGGGGACAGTCCACAGCTATTTTCAAACGTCGCAGGCTGAATTCAGAAATCACAATCACTTCGCACGCAAAAAATGGGGTCACCCACCTTTTACAAACGATGATTACCTGCTTTCAGGCTGTTGAGTTCACTTTGTATGAGCATGTAAGAGGCGTCGCAGCTCTCGTGATTGGATGTCGCATTCACAAGCCAAATCCCAATCGTTGTTTTACACGTCTAATTATCCTGTTCAGAATATAAGTTCTATCTGTTATACCTTTTTTCAGTAGGTATAACAGAAAAGAACAAGGCAAGACGCGGCTTTTGAGAAGCTTAGAACTTTATTGCAGATTATTTATCCGCATGTTAACTTCGGTTTCTTTCACTTTAATAGAAATTAAGCACTCGCATGACAACCAGCATAGAAGAAATTTATGAGTTTGTTGCGTTAGAAGTCGGTATCGAGAAATGTAATATTGAGCCGCATAGTGACTTGGAAATTGAACTAGGCATTGCAGGCGATGACTTCTCGGATCTAATGTCTTTTTTCGCTGAGAAATTCAATGTGAAAATGGACGCCTATCTTTGGTACTTTCATCACGCAGAAGAGGGGCTTTTCAATCTCGGTGGACTAATATTTAAGCCTCCCAATCAACGTGTCTTACGCATTCCAGTAACGCCTGCGTTACTGGAGAAGGCGGCAAATCTTGGATATTGGCCTGTTGAATATCCACAGCATAATTTGCCAAATCACCGCTATGATCTCCTTCTAAACAAGGTTTTCATACTGTTTTTTGTGTTGGTATCCGGTATCGCATGGTTATGGAATAAGAGAAGTGCTTAACAAATTGCTCAAGATCTTTCCTCGCTTCGCTCGTCACTGGACAGTCACAAACGGCGCATACTTCGCATTTTGTGCGCCGTTTGTCACTCCCCCTTAGTTCAACATTAAGCACCTGCAAATAGACAATGACACTTAACCGAAAACCCTACTTGCTCCAGGCCTCGTATCGACCAGACGCAGAACTCGACTTTGACTCATATCCGTTTTGCATTCCAGCAGTACGCGAACTAGAGAGTATAAAGTTTCATTCTGATGTCACTTTTTTTGTGGGTGAGAACGGTGCAGGTAAATCTACCGTCTTGGAAGCATTGGCTATCGCTCTGAGTTATGGGGCAGAAGGAGGAACAAAAAATGTGCAGTTCAAAACTACAGAATCAACGTCGTCCCTCCACTCCGCATTGCGGCTAGTGCGCGGACCGTGGCAACCTAGAGATGGCTATTTCCTCCGTGCCGAGACTTTTTTTAATGTGGCAACATACATGGATGAAGTCGGTTACCTGGGTGGCTATGACAACAAGTCATTGCATTCTCGCTCACACGGTGAGTCCTTCATGGCGCTTCTGATCCACAAATTACGTGGGCGCGGCCTCTACCTTATGGATGAGCCTGAAGCTGCACTGTCACCCAATCGGCAACTTGCCGCATTGAGCGCGATTCACCAACTAGTTAAAAATGAGTCCCAATTCATTATAGCAACGCATTCACCTATCTTGCTATCGTACCCAGGTGCGAAAATCATTCAGTTCGATGGGTATGGAGTATCAGAAATCAATTTTGAAGATACCGAACACTATTCAGTGACTCGCGACTTTCTAAACAATTATCCACGCCGACTTCAACAACTACTATCAGATGAAAATGAAGCGTAACTCAGTGTGAAACATTTTAAGTGATATTGATTAATCCACTTACCAATCAAAACCATGCAACGCGGCTATTACCTGCACCCCCATCGATTTCCCATGAACGCTGAAGGTGCATTCTACACACTTGGCATGCAATTCAAAGATGGCACGTGGTGTGGCGAATGCATGTCTTGCGGCACGCCAGAGAAGGAAGCTCCGACCTTATTAGCTTCTTTTTCCGACGAGTGTTCTGACACCTATTTCATTCGTCAACCCGAAACAGACCAAGAAGTTGTCATCGCCTGCAATGCTCTCAATGTCTGTTGTGTGAATGCTTTACGTTATGCGGGGCATGACCCAAAAATTCTAGCGCTTTTAGATCCGTCTGTTTGTGATCATCCGACTTTCTTCTCGCGTTTTAGTCTATTTCGCTTTTTTATACGCTTAAGATACTGGGGGCTTGGAACATGATTTATGATTTCGCATTCAACCTAGATACTTTAGAAAATGAGAAGGAAAATAGTGGACTCCAATTTCTTGCAATAAATTTCATTGACATGATCGGCATGTTGAGCTTCGATTTCTTTCACTTTAAAACAAGTTGGACTTCATAATTATGGGCTACTCCATTTCTTGGTTTGCTGTACGAAACAAAACCCCTGATGTCTTATTGGATGAGTTATTACTCAAACGCACAGGGAAGATGTCTGACTACCCTGAAGTGCCAATATCAGGCCGTTCACTTCCAAGTGGCTGGTTCATCGTTGTCTTCAATGACATCGAACATCCTTTGGTCAGCGCAATCTCGTTGGCAGCAGTTTCTAAGAACTGCGACGTCATCGTTTGCATGGTCAAAGAACACGTGATGGTATCCACATCTGCACTGTGGAAAAACGGCGAACAAATCTGGCATGTTGAGCACGATGCACAAACCAGCATCGACCATCTACAATCATCTGGTGATTTGCCAGACGACTATGCAACCATCGTACAAGAGTACGCTGCTCAGCAAGAAGATGCCGGGGGCAAAGAAGCCGATACAGATTACTTCTTCGAAATACCTCTACGAATTGCTCAAGATATAGTCGGCTTCAAGCATGATGAATCAGATTTCGAGGAAGAAAGTTTTGAAGAATTCCATACTACTAGATCCTCTACACAGCCCAAGCCAACAAAAACTCCGCGTCCGGCAACACCCGACAACCCTCAGGAAAATATTCTGAAAAGCAAACCGTGGTGGAAATTGTGGTGACATCCCAGTCGAATACGATGACCACAACTTGCACTTCATTTCTACGAAATCACATTAGGGCTGCAAATTCATAATCCGTGCTCTTGTGTAAGATTCGGAACACCAAATTGAGGACTTAGCAGTGTTCCTTACAGAAAATCGGCGTTGTTAACGCTTTACCAAATAATTGGAATTTAAATGAGACAAATAAATTTTCTATTCATATTCGCGATTTTAATTACTGGCAATGCATGTGCTGCAACTGAAAAGCGCAAGGTTTGCGACTTTCTGTGGTCCGAAAATGCTAAAAATTTAGAGCGGGATGTCGATAAACCTAATGAGGCTAAAAACATCTACAGTCAAGATAGAAAATCGTCAGTGAAGATTTCAAGAGATGGGATTTTCTTTGTAAGTAATGGCAAAGCTACTCATCTAAAAGAAATTGAATTCTATCCGTATTACAATGAAGTTTTGTGGGCAGAAGACTCAAAACGATTTGTCATTACCAGCTCCGATGGTGGATTGTCTGGCGGTTGGCATGTTTATGTATATGAAATAGACGAGAATTCTAAGTTGAAACGACTAAAGCTTCCAAACAAAGCAGTCAAGATAATTGATAAACTTCCGAATTGTGATGGAGGCTATTCTACAAATGTTGGCGCTATAAAATGGGAAAATGAGGGGAAAAATCTTGTTATTGGCTTAGTCGTGCCACACAATGGCGTATGTAAAAATGCTGGATGGACGTTGGGAATGAAGGTGTCGTTTGACCCATCGGAAATTGTTGAAAAATATTCAAAAAAAGAACTTCTTAGGCGCTTTTCAGATTCCACGGGATGTGAGCTCAAGTAGTCAAATAGTCGAACCATATACTCGCACGTTACCGCGACAAGATTCCCAAAAAAACGCCATGCCAGCCTTCTAAAATGGCATGGACATTAAAATTGAATTTGCAAGATAAGAATCTCATTGACGTGTTTGGTTGATCATCTTGGATTTTTCATGTTTGAATTAATTGACCCCTTTTTCGATTGATGCACTAGGTAAAGAGTTAAAAATGAAAATATTCAAATTCTTATATATGTTTATCATTTTAATTATTTTTTTTGAGACATCGAAATACTTTTTTGGAGAAACAAAAGGTATTTGGAAAGATGTTGCGGCAGCTGTTACTGGAGCAATTGGTGGACCTTTTGCCTTTTATTCTTCTGATATGGTTGCAAAATTTATATTTTTCCGCATTGAAAGGTTCAAGCCAAAATAGAAAATCGGCAGTTCTCTTACAAAACAATTTTAACCAATTGACTCAGAATAAGTAGAGGAAACGCGGCCTTTTCCTTTAGACGACAAGGCCTTAAATGTCGCAATACCACAAGGCCATAGTAAGCAGCTGTGCTGTTACAAAATGCAGCTGCAACACCTCATCTCAAAAAAGTAAAAAGCACGTCCTGGATCAAAATGGGGATGGCAAATCCACGCTCCCAGCCTTAATCATTGTTCAGCGATCACAGAGTATAGTGAAGCGATTTTAGGCCGTGCTTTGTTGGTTACTTTATTGGTTGCCTGCGTTGCGGGCAATTGCTCCAACCACCAACGTTGGCCCGCTTGCGCTTCCGCAATATCGACGGCTTCACCCATCATAGGCGTACTGATTTTGACTTGATGTCGCTGCGCCAGATCGACGATACGATCAAAGGGCTCATGCCATGCGTGCAGTGCCAGATCAAAAGTGCCATTGTGAATGGGTAGCAAACGTTTGCCGCGCAAATCCAGATGCGCTTGCAAGCTTTCTTCCGGTTGCATATGCACGTCCGGCCATTGCTTGTCGTAAGCGCCGGTTTCAATCAAGGTCAAATCAAAAGGGCCGTATTTGTCACCGATCTCTTTAAAGCCCGTGAAGTAACCCGAATCGCCGCTAAAGAAAATGCGCTGATCTTGATTTAAGATAGTCCATGAAGCCCATAAAGTTTGATCACGATCACGCAAACTACGTCCTGAAAAATGTTGCGCTGGCGTCGCCACCAGTTCCACTGCATTTTCAAGACCTTTAATTGAAGTGCTTTGCCACCACGCTAATTGCTGAATTTTTTCCGCAGGAAGGCCCCAAGCGATCAACCTGTCTCCAACACCAGTTGGCGTAATGAAGTGCTCCACTTTATCGGCGAGTTGCAAAATAGCGGCGTGATCTAAATGATCGTAGTGATCATGCGACAGGATCACTGCCTTAATCGGTGGCAAGTCGGCGATGCTGATTGGCGCATGATGAAAGCGCTTAGGTCCCATCCATTGAAACGGCGAAGCGCGTTCAGAAAACACGGGATCGGTTAACCAAAACACGCCCTGCATCTTCATCAACAAAGTCGAGTGCCCCAAGCGATACAAAGTGTTGTCTGGTGCGGTTAACAATTCTTCACGTGTTAATTCCATCACCGGAATACTACCTGCAGGTTCGGTATTCTTTGGTTTGCTAAAGAAGAATTTAAAGGCGATTCCCAAGGTCTTTAAAAAGCCTGGTTCGCGCAAGGCATGTGCATTTTTGAATTTGGCAGGCGTCACTTTTGTTGATGCTTTCTGATCGGATGCTAAAACAGAATGAGGGTCGCGGCGAACAGTCATAGGAAAACTCCTTCACCAATTAAAAAGTACACTACACAGTGTAGTTTCAAACTTTAAGAAAGTAAACTACTTAGTGTAAAATTTGTGTAATTTCTTAAATCTTGATTGAAAGCCATGTCCACGCCTCTCCGCCAAACCGATCGTAAACGTATTGCGATTTTGCAAGCTGCTATTGCTGAGTTTCGCAGTAACGGCTTTGAAGCCACCAGCATGGACAAAATTGCTGCCACGGCAGAAGTTTCCAAGCGCACGGTGTACAACCACTTTCCCGGCAAAGAAGATTTATTCGCGGCGATTTTGATGCACTTGTGGGAAAGCGCATCGGCACAAAATGAATTCACATATCAAAAAGAGCGCACGCTAAAGACACAGCTACAAGATTTCTTAAACAAAAAAATGCAAATGATGTGCGACCAAGACTTCATGGATCTAGTCCGCGTCGCCGTTGCCGCCACCATACACACGCCAGAGCGCGCGCGCGACATGGTGGACAAACTCAACAAGCGAGAAGAAGGTATCGTCACCTGGATCAAAGCAGCACAAACTGACAAAAAACTCAAAGCTGGCGATGCAATCTTGATGGGCGATATGCTGCAAGGTCAATTAAAATCCCTAGCCTTCTGGCCGCAAATCGCTATGGGACAGCCGCTGCTCACAGATGCACAACAGAAAAAAGTTATACAACTGACGGCGGACATGTTTTTGACGTATTACGAAAAAAAGCACGCATGCTAAGATAATGAAAAAAATAATTTTCTTAATATTTTTTATTTCATCATGCATCTTTTCGTGCGCCCGTTCTTAGTACTTTAACTCACACCGCCGATATGAAACTATCATTCTCGCCTCGCATCCTCACCTGCTATGCCTTACTCCTTCTGTTGGTTGCCTGTGGTGGTGAAACACACGAATCCCGCGCTGGCTTATCCATGACGCCAGCATCGCCACCGGTAGCAGATAATGTAGTAGAGCTCAGTGGGCAGCGGACTGATTATCTAATCACCCAAACCGCGACGCAGTTTCAAATAAAAAATAAGCAAAGTGGCGTGACGGCACTGCATCCTTTGAGCACCACCGTGTTTAAATTTTCAGATCTTAAACTCAACACGAATATGCAGGCCTTAAGCACAAGCATTCCTGCAAACGAACTCAAGATATTAGTTGAGCTGTACGTGGCTTTTTTTAATCGCGTACCTGATGCCGAAGGTTTAAGCTATTGGATCAACGAAAAGCGTGCTGGAAAATCGATAAAGGAAATTGCTGATATTTTTTATGGCGCTGCAATCTTATATAGCGAACAAACTGGCTATACCGCTCAAATGAGCAATGCTGACTTCGTTAAGATTATTTATAAAAACGTGCTAGGGCGTTCAGGACCAACCGCACCGCCAGAAGAAGATGTTGCTTATTGGGCCGGTGAACTCAATACGGGCAAAACCAGCAAAGGTGGTTTAATTCTCACCATTCTCGACGTCGCGCATCAATTCACCAATCATCCCCAATTTGGCTGGGTTCCCCAACTACTCGACAACAAATACACAGTTGCCGCCGACTTCGCAATCACACAAGGTCTGACCTATGTCAGTGGGCAAGAATCTATTATCAAAACCATGGCAATCGCCAATGCAGTCACTCCCACGAATATCACAGTGGCAAAAGACTTGTTCAAAGTCGTCGGCTTTGCAGCCGACATGCGTAAGTCGCCACCGCAATTAGTGGGTGAACCCAAGTTGACGATAGGCTCACCATCCTTGCTGGAATTAACTTTCGATATGGATATGGATGAAAGCTTCCGCACAGAGGGGGCATATACACATAAATCATCGGGATGGCGCAGTGATAAACGCACCTTCTTTATCGAAATGGAAGCGTACGAGGCAAATGGGCGAGTAACATTTTTTGGCACTGGCGTTACCGGTCAGCCTGCATTTAGTTCAGCCGAACACATCCCCATCAGTGAAGATATTGTCTTCTACTTTCCTAAAAGTGCGTCTCAATTGTTAGATCCCCCTGTAATCGCCAGCATCCCACAGTTCACCTCAGGTGCGACGCCGACATTAGAATTCAAGTTTGATAGTGCGATGCAAGCAAGTTACGCAGTGGAAGGCAGTTTTAACGCGAAAGCAATGTATTGGAAATCCGATAAGCGAAGTTTTGTGATCGAGTTTAGCGATTTTATTCCTGGCAGTGACGTAACCCTTAGCGGCGTTCGCAACGATGGCCAGCCTGGTTTCATCTCGACTGCTAATGTTGCAATGAACATGCCATTTATCTTCCGTTTGCCACAATCTGGCACACCGGGTTTTAGTAAAATCATCAGTGGCCCGACCTTCACCGCCGGAACGGATCCCAAGATCACAATCAGCTTTGATCGGGTGATGGGCCCTGGTTTTGTAGCCACGGGCGACTATGTTCCAAAATCATCCTATTGGACAGCCGACCGCAAGACTTTTGTAATTGAGTTTATCAGCTACACACCTGGTGGCACCATTCAATTTATGAGTGATGGATTTAGATCAGCTAGCGGTGATCCTATGGCGGAAACAGTGATGTTTAAGTTCCCTAACTAGAACCGTAAGGCGCAGTGATTTCATAGCACGCACTGGTCGTAAATAGTCATAGATAGTCGTGAGTAGTCGTGGGCAGTTGTGGGCAGTTGTGCGCAGTTGTGAATAAAGACTGACAAAATTTATTTCAAATCCTCGGTCTCAAAATAAATGACATCTCCAGACCGCCAATGCTTGCCCAATTGCTGTTGCAATGCCGTCGTTATTGCGCCTTTCTTGGGCAATGTCAGGTCTTGGGTGGTGACGACTATTTGATTTAACTTACGCTCAGATTTGTCTGCATTCTTGACGCTCATCAGCACATCAAAATCGGGTTGCCGGTCAATTTTCTTCATCAGAAATTGTGTACTCCCCTGCCCTATTACATAATAAATGCCTTCACCTTTTGTAGTTTCATTTGGCGTGAGCCGATTGAACACTAGTACTTCATCGACTAGCACTGTCTGCATTGCATAACGTTGCTTTCCGCCGCGTTCAAAGTGACCTTGAACTAATTTTCCAGTAAATTTTTTTAGCGCATTTGCTGTGTTTGTTTGCAAGCGATCCAAGTCAAATTCTTCTGGTTCTAAGGTCCAAAGTTCTTGCTTTTCTGCGAAATGTTTTTTGACTTTCGCATCAATTTTTTTGTCGCTAAAGTGAAAGCGAAAGATGACCTGTCTATCATGTGGTGCATGAAACATCGGTAGATGCGAGGCATACAAATCGTTCTTATCACCGAAAATCAACATGCCATGCAGTCCCCAATGAACGGGTTTTGCTGTAAGGATTTCTTTGGTCGAGGAGTTGGATTGCGCCGATGCGGAAAGAGAAAGGCTAAAGCCGATGCAGATTGCTAACAGCATTGTTCTTACTAGCTTGGTGGAGTAGCGCATCTTTGGCCTTCGTCTATGAATTAACAGATGTATGATCATAATCGAAATCAGCAAACCCGTTGGGCGGAGTCGTTTTGTAAGATATATGTAATCAAAAGAACAATGAAGACAAATAGATAGGCGCGAGGAGCCTTAATTGAATCCTGTGATATCGTTAACCCAGCGCGAAGACCAAATGATCAAACCACCACCAATTATTCAAAGACGTTTCCATGCCTCACATCGAGTACACCGTCGCTCAGCCTGATGCCTCATTGTCTCGATTTGTTGAGAGTTATTGGATGGTTGTTAATCGCTCTGAGCAAGGCAAGGATATCGTCGTCATGCCCGATGGCAGAGTCGATATTCACTTCCGCTATTCTGACGACATCCCTTTCCACATCAGTCTCGCCGGATTAGAGCAGCAAGCTTTCTATACCGCGATACCCGCGCACTCTGTCATGTTTGCAGTCAGCTTCCGGCTAGCGGCGGTTGAGTACCTACTCAATACAAGTATTGCGCCTATCTTAAATAGTCGCGGGCAATTGCCAGATGATTTTTGGGAAATGTCAAAAAGCGATCTTGAAGATTTTCCTCGTTTTTGCCAAAAACTTAATGACAAGCTTATTGACAAACTTTCGCAGCTTGTCAGCGCTCAACGCATGAGCGCCAAGCTCGACGCCAGAAAGTTAGCGATGTTTGATCTGATTTACGCAAGCAAGGGATCCGCCAGCGTTAAACAAATAGCTGAGGCGGCTAATTGGAGTAGTCGGCAGATCAATCGTTACTTCAATGAATGGTTCGGACTGTCACTGAAGACCTATTGCACCATTTTAAAATTCAGATCTAGTTTTCAACATATCAAAGAAGGCAAGCTCTTTCCCGAAAGCGAATTCTCTGATCAATCGCACTTCATTAAAACCATCAAAAAATACTCAGGTCACACCCCCAAAGAGTTATTCAAAAATGAAGATGACCGATTTGTACAATTGTCCGAGAGAGACTGAAGGTAAACTTGCTTAGCCTATAAAATTTGAACCGGCAATTTGAACTACCGATTTGAACCAACAATTTAAGCCAACAAAACAATTAGAACAATTCGGAACAGCTTTCATTCAAAGTCACTGAAAGCAAGACCCCCACATCAGGAAACTCCATGAAGCAAGAAATCAGTACAAGCTTTAGTACCTACCAAAAAATTATTATGCTGAGCCTGGCTTTCATCCAGTTCGCTATTATTTTAGATTTTATGATCATCGCGCCTATTGGCGACATTTTGATGAAAACCTTGAGCATCAGTACCGAGCAATTTGGTCTTGTTGTGTCTTCGTATGCTTTCAGTGCGGCGATCTCTGGCATTGCCGTCGCAGGATTTGTCGATAAATACGATAGAAAGAGAGTTTTATTAGTTTTTTTCACTGGCTTTATCATCGGCACTTTACTGTGCGGTCTATCGACGACCTACGTCGAGATTTTGGCATCCAGAATTATCACTGGCATCTTTGCAGGCGTCACCAGCTCCGCTATTTTTACCATCATCGCTGATCTGTTTGCGCCGCAATTGCGGGGGCGTGCCATGAGTGGAGTACAAATGGGATTTGCGGTGAGTCAAATTCTCGGCGTCCCACTCGGCATTTTTATCAGTAATAAGTTTGGTTGGAACAGTAGCTTTATTTTTATTGTTGTCCTGTCCGTATTGATGTTGATCGGGATTGTGTTTCTGTTTGAACCTATCAATGCACATTTACAAAAACAAAGCGACAAAAACCCCTTCTTGCATTTGTGGCATACCGTCAACAAGAAACAATACCAAACCGGCTTTTTGGCCATCATGTTCTTAGCAGTGGGTGGGTTTATATTGATGCCATTTAGCACGGTATTCTTGGTCAATAATGTCCACATTTCTTACGATAATTTACCTATCGTATTTTTGTGTACGGGCTTGTCGTCCTTAGTCGTGATGCCTATTGTCGGTAAACTTAGTGACAAATTTGATCGTTATCGCCTCTTCGTTTTTGGGTCGTGTGCAGCGGCCATTATGGTGACGATCTATACGCATTTATCGGTCTCACCGCTATGGTTAGTCATTGCCATTAATATGCTGCTATTCGCAGCAATCATGAGCAGGATGTCGCCCGTGATGGCATTAAATACCATGGTGCCAAAACAAGAAGACCGCGGTGCCTACATGAGTATTTCTTCTTCACTACAACAGATTGCGGGCGGCGCGGGATCGATCATTGCGGGCATGATCGTCTTCCAGCCAACAACCAGCAGCCCTTTGCAGCATTTTGACATTTTGGGTTATGTAGTGATCGGCATATTCGCGATGTGTATCTATCTGGTACATCGTATGTACTTAAATATTCAAAAGAACGCTGCCTGATTTCCAAGTTCGCTTTGCATGGCAGAAGTAAATAGGCATTTAGAAAATATTAGCTCTCCGCTTATAATTTGAGTTCATGCAAACTCATTCAAGCAAATAGATCTCAATGTCTGCCATCCCAAAATCATCTGCACATCTGCGCGGCGTGCTGTTTTTCTCGGCACTCGCGCTGTCCTCTCTGGTAAGTGCGCGTAGCACCGATACCAATTCAGATCAAGCGTATAAGGCCTTACCGAATTCACCAGCGGCATGGTCTGCGGCTGCGCGCAACGATATCAAGATCGCTTATCAAGAAACTTACGATAATCATCCCGGTGTCTATGACGCGCAAAATCCGAACTTCCGCAAAAATCTGCAGCGAGCCAAAGAGCGTGGTTTAGCCCTGGCAGCGAAGGTGACAAATGCGGCTGGCTATAAGGCCGCGATTGAACGTTTTAATGTGAGTTTGCAGGATGGTCATGCGGGTGCTTACACGAATTTAACTGAAACAGATTTACCTCCACTGCGCTGGCCTGGTTTTATCACGGTGTGGCGTGGTGACAGTTTGTATGTGTATGCCAGCGAGGCTGGTGGGCCTGAATCTGGCGCAAAAGTACTTAGCTGCGATGGTGTCAAGACGCGTGATTTGGTGATGAAGAATTTATTTGCGTTTCGCGGTATTGCCAGTGAACCGGGCGCGTGGTGGGTGCTGCCTCGTGCGATATTTTATGACGTGGGCAATCCGTTTATTACACGACCAAAACGCTGCCAGTTTGCACATGAACGCAGGACGTTTTCCAAGACTTTGCAATGGCAATTAACTAACGACAATTTCAACAAGTGGCGCAACGAAAGTTATAACGGTGATGAATTAGCAGTGGGCATGACTGAACCTCGCCCGCGACTCTTTTGGGTTGCGATGCCGAGCTTTCAGCCGAACGAAAAAGAGCGCGACGCTTATCGCACACTGACCGCCGATATCGAAGCACAACGTCAACGCTATTTGGATAGCGATGCTATCGTCATCGATTTGCGCCACAATCAAGGTGGATCGTCGACGTGGAGCAAGCAATTCGCACGCGCATTGTGGGGTAATGACCGAGTCAATCGACGCTTACAAGCTTTTGCGCAAAAACAGGAAGTATGGTGGCGTAGTTCCAAGGCAAATACCGCTTATCTGGCAGACATGGTGGAGACCTTAAAACAAGAAAAGCAGGTAGAAGCGGCTGCAGAATTTGGCAAAGTTCAGGTCGGTATGCAACAGGCTTTGGCGCGTGGCGATACTTATTATATGAATACAAAAGACGCTAGCGACGAAACGACATTGACGCCTGAAGAAGCCAAACGCGATTTAGCTAATGATCCTCCAGCGTTCAACAAACCTGTGTATGTAATCGTACCAGGGCAATGTGCGAGTGCATGTCTCGATGCGCTGGATGTGTTCACCCGATTTGACAACACAAAATTAATCGGCGCACCGAGTTCCGCGGATTCGACCTATATGGAAGTGCGTCAAAAGAAATTACCTTCGGGTTTAGCGACCGTAATTATTCCGAACAAGATGTATGTCAATCGCCCTCGCGGTGCGGGTGTGTTTTATATGCCGGCGATTCCAGTGACTGACATCAATTGGTCTACTGCCACGTTTTTGAAAGTGATTGAAAGCGATCTGGCTAGCAAGAAACCGCGCTAAGTTTCGATCTTTTTAACACGATTTATCAAGCAAATTTATCCGAAAGAGTTCGTCCCTATGTCCTCAACACTTAAAGTCGGTATTCTCGGTTATGGCTACGCTACAGCGACCTTTCACGCGCCGTTGATCAATGCGGTGCCGGGATTGAAATTGGTCGCTATTTCTAGTAGCAATGCCACCAAAGTTCACGCGGACTGGCCACAACTGCAGGTATGTAGCACACCCGAAGAACTCATCGCGCGCACCGATATTGATCTAGTGGTGATCCCGACACCGAACGAGACACATCATGCGTTAGCCGTAAAGGCTTTGACAGCAGGCAAGCATGTGGTGGTGGATAAGCCCTTTACGCTGGATACCGCTGAAGCGCATGATTTGATTGCACATGCCGATGCGGCACAAAAATTATTATCGGTATTTCACAATCGGCGTTGGGTCGCAGATTTTTTGACAGTACAAAAATTATTGGCGTCAGGCCAGCTTGGACGCATCACGCATTTCGAATCGCACTTCGACCGTTTTCGTCCAGAAGTCCGGCAACGCTGGCGCGAAGGTGCTGGCCTTGGTAGTGGATTGTGGTATGACTTGGGTCCGCATCTACTCGATCAAGCTATCTGCCTGTTCGGCATGCCGCAGACTATCTACGTAGACCGCGTCCTACAACGCGATGGCGCATTAGCGGATGACTGGTTTCACGCGGTGCTCGGTTACGGTGAATTACGCATGATACTGCATGCCAGTATGCTGGTGGCGCACGAAAGTCCGCGCTTTATCATTCACGGCACCAAAGGCAGTTACACCAAAGAAGGTATCGATCCCCAAGAAGATGCACTAAAAGCAGGTGTACGACCGGACGCCAAAGATTGGGGCGTGGATGAAACCATGGGCAGACTCGATGTCATGCGCGGCACCTGGATGCAACACTCACAGGTAGCAAACGAACGCGGCGACTATACGCGTTATTACGCCGCTATACGTGACGCAATTTTGCACGGTGCCCCCAATCCAGTGCCTGCGACTGAGGCTTTGCAAGTGATGCAGTTGTTGGAGGCTGGTATGCTCAGTGCTAGAGAAGGTCGCTTAATTCGACTGCATCACTGATTTGCAAATCAGTGGGCAGCCTGACGTTCGTAGATGACAATATGACCGGTATCAGATCCCCCTTACAGGTTCCATATCAAACTCAGCTTTGCAAATCGTACCTTACTAATTCGCCCCACACAAAGGCAAAAGTGAGGCTTGGCCTGATATCAACACCATTCTCCCCCAAAAATCCAACTGCACACGGATTGCGCTCCATTTTATGCAAGCTATAATAAGCATTATACTTAAATGCTTATTATAGATTGCATAATTCGATAACTTGCAAAGCCATAAAAGCATATTATAATAAGCATTATGTTTAAAAGCTTATTATAGTATGCACATGACTTCCCTTCTTTCTATTGGCAGTGCGATACACGATGCACGCATCTTGGCACAGATGAGCATCATTGAACTTGCGGCAAAAAGCGGTTTAAACAGAAATACGATCGCCAATCTCGAAGCTGGACGTGGCAATGTTGAGCTAAATACCTTGATCAGTATTTGCCATGTATTAAAGCTGGCAATTCAATTGATCCCAGAACATGAAACCGACATTCCCAAGCCTAACGAGATGCGCAACGAGACACCGCTTTATAAGCTGTTGAAGTCCAAATCCCAAATAGAAAATAGCGCCTCAAGCCTATACCAAAAGCTAACTGAAGCCAGCACCTTACACAATCTGCGTGAAACTTTCGCTGGCCTCAGTTCTCCCGTGGCAGAAACATTAGCATCGCAATTCGATGACACAATAAATCAAAGCTCTTCAACAACGCTTGAACAGCACCTTGCTGCCGTTGCGAGTCCGATAACGCAATATCGCATAAACAATCCGCAAACTTCGATTCAAAAACAGTTTAAAGATACAACTCCCAAGCCACGTAGTCTTAGCAAGCGCACAGCTGATGCAGCAACGAAACCTCAGAAAGAGAAGAAATAATGTCTGGTATACGCTGCTTACAGATTTTATTAGGTGATCTCAAAATAGGTTCTTTATTTGGACTCGACAACGGCTACAGCTACTTTCGTTTCGACGAAGCATATGCGAAGAATCCGCAACGGCCAATTTTGTCCATTCAATACTTAGGTGCGGATGATGTAGACACCACCTCGGTTCTGCTAGATCGTCATCTCAAAGTCAATGCAGGAACAGACAATCGGTTGCCTGTTTTTTTTCGCAACTTACTGCCAGAAGGTGTTTTACGAAGTCATTTGATGAGCGAAGCCAAAATTAGCCCCGATGATGAATTAGGCTTACTCGCTTTTTGTGGCACAGACTTACCTGGTAATGTTGTGGCAATACATGAAGAGCTGACGGAAAAATCACTAGGCCGATTGTTGACGCAAGACCTGGACGCCTACGAGATGAGTAGCTATCAGCTTCCCACACCTGAGGCTACATCACTTTCGGGCGTACAGCCTAAGATATCCTTGATTAACGATAGTCAGGGTCGCTATGTGATGCGATCTAAAAATCAATCCGGTTTACATTTCATAGGAAAGTTACCTGCATCAAATTATGCAGGATTACCAGAAGTGGAAAATCTATCTCTTGCGCTAGCGCACGCTGCGGGGGTGAATACGTGTAAAACAGAGTTGTTGCCCTTATCCGCGATTGCAGGAAATTTACCCTTCACCATGAATGACGATGCGCGTCAGTTTTTGTTGGTACATCGGTTTGATCGCGATGTGGAGACGCCTAGCAAGCGATTACACATGGAAGATTTTGCGCAAGTTCTCGGCCTCGATCCAGAGTCAAAATATAAAGGCAGTTATCTGGAAATTGGCCTAGTACTCCTAGCCCGATCTGCAAATCCGATGGGTGATATTGAACAACTGCTACGCCGGATCATGGTCAACGAGTTAATTGGTAACTTCGATGCCCACGCAAAAAATTTCAGCCTTTTATACGCAGGCGATGGATGCTCATGCACCCTCTCTCCTGCGTATGACATCGTAGCCTACTCTGCTTATCTTCACGGTCAAGGCCACGGCATGCGCTTTTTACCTCAAGACACACAGCGACGACTTATCACTCCCAGCGTAGTAAGATCTTTAGCAAATTACTGGAGCATCCCTGAGAACTTTATCAAAGCCATATTAAGAAACGTAGTAATGCTCGCGATCCAAAATTGGCCTGCTATGATTTCCAGTTCCCTCATTTCTGATCAGCAGAAGAGTATGCTTTTGCAGCACTTCAATACTCACGCTCACATCAAGAAACTCATAAAGACATAGTGAAAAATACTTCCATCAAATTGAGCACATAAATATCAACGCTCGCGATACCAAACAAAATACAAAACGCTAAGCAAAATCAAAAATGGCACGCCCGTCGCCAATGTCATTTTGAATTCTTCTGTGAACGCCGTCGTAATCATCAAGGCCAGCATCAGCCCCGCACCGAGTAAAGTCAACCACGGAAAACCCCACATACGAAATGGCAGCTTAGGCTTATTGTGTTTATCCCAGTATCTACGAAACATCCAATGCGTGACGAAAATCATGAACCACGCGAACATCGCACCGAACATACAGATTGCCATCATCAGCACAAAAGATGACTTAGGATATAGGACACTCAAGACGCCAGCGACCGCAATTCCGGCACACGATAAAAATAGAGCGTGCATAGGTACACCTTGACGATTTAATTTGCCAAATACTGCGGGCGCAAAACCAGCACGTGACAGGCTAAACATCATGCGCGTTGCAGTATAAAGCTGACTATTCATCGCCGATAAAGCAGCAACCAGAATCACAAAATTAATCACGCCTGCTGCACCAGGAATATGTGCGGCCTCCATCGCAGTAACGAAGGGACTCTTGCCCTGCCCCGCTTGTGTCCACGGCACGATCGCCAACACCAAAATCAAGGTCCATAGATAGAACACGACTAAGCGAACCAATGCCGAACGAAAAGCGCGTGTAATGGCTTGCTCTGGGTCTTTGGCCTCACCTGCTGCAACGGCGATCATTTCTATACTGAGATAACTAAACAGCGCGACGATCACCGCCAGCCACATGCCAGTCAAACCTTTAGGAAAAAAGCCGGCGTACTGTGTGCAATTGGCGAAGTCTATCGTATTTTGCGCGGAGTGTTCTGGTGCGAAAAAAACCATCCACGAACCAAGCACTATGAACACCACAATCGCGATAATTTTGATCGTCGAAAACCAATATTCTATAGTCCCAAATACGTGCACACTCAAGGCATTCGCAAAGACCAAGCTGGCGGAAAATAAAGCGATCCACAACCATGCCGGCGAATCGGGCAACCAGTATTGCATATACAAAGCAATCGCCGTGACCTCGGTACCGATCACCAACACATTCGCCGCCCAATAAGAATAACGCACAACGAAGCCCGCCCAAGGGCTCACATAATGTTCGGCAAATGCGCCAAACGATCCCGAGGTCGGATGCGCGACTGTCATCTCCGCAAGACAAGCAATCAAGAGCAAAGCGATCAAAGCACCGATGGCATAACTCACTAAAACACTAGGGCCAGCAAAGCTAATCGCAAACCCGCTGCCCAAAAACAAACCCGTACCAATCGCACCACCTATCGCCAGCATCGACATTTGTTTACCACTTAGACTACGCTGTAATCCTTGTTCGCGCGCGACGATCTGATCGAAATTGCTGTCATTATTTTTCTGCATAATCGTCCTTGAGCACGCTGTTGTTATGGAAGTGTAGTGAAGCATTATAGAACGATGGCACACTCACAGCAGAAGTATGCGCCCGGAGTGTGGTGTGGATTGATCAAACGCCTTTTTGCAGCGAAGAATAATGAATTAGCGCGATGGCGAATTTCATGATGAACTGCTTAGTGAACTTATTGGTGAACTGCTTAGCGACTACTAGATGAGCGTATTAATGAACAGATCGATGAATTCAGTGAGCAAGCATTGCATCCTCTTTTGTGGAGCTTTGCAAGCTGTCTCAATTGCCTAAATCTGCTCATGTCTGTTGATATCGTCTAACCATCCATTCACAGCAAACTCATATCCGCAGCAGCAATTCCCACCAAAGTTAAAGCATCGACCGTACTAGTCGACGTAACAGCTGCTGCAATTGCCATGCCTTTGACGATGGACTCGTTTGCCGTGTTATAGGAAAGTCCCCAATCTATCGCGAAAGTTTTAGCGACGAGGATTTTGTTGTCTAATAAATTGGCGACCCAACCCCATGTCGCATCACCTTTAAAATTATGTGCCGCAGTCAAAATATCGGATACCAGCGAACCATGCGTCGCCTTGCCGCTGGATAGTTGTCCATTCCAATAATCGAGCCCGCCCTGATCCGCGCCGCTGGTGCGTCCTAATACATTTTTATAGACGACATTAATAAAATCCGTGTTGCTCATGCTTGCCGAAAAACCTGTCAAGTCAGAATATTGTATGCCTGCGTTATAGAAAGTTTCTGCGATCTGATTAATTTTCTGACCGGCATTCATTTGCCCTATCCAATACGCCAAACCTTCGGCATCTGGAACACGATTAAAAAAGGCGACGTACAATTCCATCAAGCGTTGCACATTCGCTTGCGGCGCGCTGGCAGCTAAATTTTGTATCGTCAGGTTGACCGTAAAATCATTGAACTTGAGCGATTCAACATTCTTTATCGTATCGCTTCCATCGCTGCCCGTTTTCGCTTGCACCGTGTAATTAGCGCCACTATGAGTGAGATGATAAGTGTTGAGATTACCACTGAACATGGCCAGGTCAATTCCAGCACCACCGTCTATCACATCGTTGCCTGCGGCACCGGTGATCGTGTCGTTACCAGCATTCGCATTAATGATGTCATCGCCAGCACCACCCGTTAATTGTTCACCATTCGCAGTGCCTTCTATCTGCAGCGGTAAGGTGCGTGAACTGTCATTGATAGTGACGCCAATAGCTGTAGAAAGCGCCACACCACCCGGTGTTAGGCTGATGCTGGTAATCAGTGTCTCTGCACCTTCGGTGAGTAGATCTGCCACCAAACCTACAGAGAATTTTGTCGTGCCACTAGCATCGATGGTGATACTGCCAGTCAGTGCACCACCCGTGATATCGGCAGCGCTAACACCACTTAGCTTGTAATGAACGACGGTGCCCGCTGTAATGCCATTGGTGTACAAATAATAGTTAACACTGCCTCCTTCATCGACTTTCGTCGTATCGGGCAGCAGGCTATATGGTAATGTCGGGACAACAGCATGGACATTAATAAAGGCCATGTAAACATTAGTATTATTCTTACCGTCGCTGAGCGTGTAGGAGAAGCTATCAGTAGAACTAAAAACAGGATTCGGTGTATAGACAAAGTTACCGGCACTATTCAGCGTCAACTCGCCATGTGCTGGTAGAGATTTTATTTGATAGCTCACCAGTCCTCGGCTGAGATCACTGGGATCGGGCAATTGTCCACTAGCACTCAAGCCTTGATCCATGTCTATTTCTATATCCGAGCCCAGCGCGGCGCTACCGAGGATAAGTGATTGGTCATTAAATCGCAGCGATTCAATATTGAGTAAGGTATCAAAACCACTAGTGCCATCACGCGCCGTGATGAAGGTATTGCCAAAGCCTGTGCTGATCAGATAATCGCTACGTGCGCCTACGAAGATCGCCGTGTCTTTTCCTTTACCTCCATCGATCCAATCATTACCTTTTCCACCGGTGAGTTGATTGTCGAGATCATTTCCTAACAAGACATCATCGAAAGCTGTGCCTACCGCATTTTCAATATTGCTGCCTAATGCAAGCGCTAAATTGTTCGTGGCTAGAATGCCGTTTGCCGTGACGCCAACGCTGCTTAAATGACCCGGCACAAGATCTAAAGAAACCCCGATTTTAGAAAGCGAGGCGTCGAGCGTATCCGTCCCTCCATCGTCAATCAGTGTGGTTTCTGACAGAAATTGTATGCCACTAAATTGATAAGTGTCGTTACCGCTATGTACTGGCTTGCTGCCATACAGGTAGCGCAAGGCGGTAATATCAAGAGCACCAAAGGTGGATGGGAATAGGCCATCAGACGAAGCATTTTGCGACATCACAGTCAAACTGGTGAGATCGTATTCCGTCATGATTTGTTGTGCATAGTGATCGTTCGCGTCGACATTGCGTGTATGTCGCAATCCTAAAGCATGACCGATCTCGTGCAATAAAGCGGCATAGCCTTCCGAGCCTGGTGCCAGATTGATGAGCGAATCGAGATCCATCCACACATCACCAGCAGTTTCACTATTTTGTGCAGGGAAATTGGTCACGCCCTTAGTATCTGTCTGTTGACTGGCACCAAAACGTATGCTGCCGGACGAACCATTGGCTTCACTGACTTCTCTAAAGCTCAACCCGGATGCTTGGCTGATACTGAGCAAGATTTCGCGTACTGCATTTTGTTCTGCCGCAGAGAACGCATGAAACTGGTTGGCACCAACGCCATTGGCTGGTGCTTGCAACACGAAACTGTAAGTGACTTCTACGGCGCTACCAACTGCACTACTCACATTCCAGCGATTGCTTAAACCTTGCACCAAGCCATCAATGGCGAGGTCTTGCGGATTAATAAAACTGCTGAGTAAGCGTGTGTCGTTATTAGTTCCAGTCCAGATCTGAAGAACTTCAACATTACTAATGTTCATCAAAAAATTATTATGCCCGGGGCTGGTGATCACCGCACTTAAACCGTCGATGCTCACTTTGATATTGAAGTCGCTCCAGACTGGTGGCGTGCTGCTAAATCCTGGCATATAGATCGCATCATAACCGCCTCTGCCATCAACTATCGTTTTACCGCCACCTACAAAGAATGTATTGTCTTTCGACGAACCATAGAGCTCGTTGTCATTCCAGCTTCCTGCGACGTTCTGTACACCGATCAAGGTATCAGTCCCACCCCAGCCATCTTGCGCCCAACCTGCTTCCAAATCTACGATGACTTTTCCAGGCGCCCCATCCCAATAGGCTGCGGTAACGCTGCGCCAAGGTTCATTCGGAGCAATGATAAGTTCAAGCGTATCATTACCCGGACCACCGATCAGGTTACCGCCATAGGCACGAATAATGTCGTTGCCTTTTTTACCGAAAATATTGTCGTAGCTGTCTTTTTTTTCTATCGGTTGTACGTAGGTATCATCGCTGTCGGTTAAATTGAAATCAGCCATATCGAATTCCTATTAGCTCAGCATAAAATTCAAATTCTTTTTGGGGAAGTTCACCAAATTCGGAAAAACAGTATTGAATTGACTGCTCGGCAAACCTAGCCATTGCATGACCGTGGCGCCAACTTGATCAGTACTGGTAGAGGGAACCATGCGTCCACCACGACCAGGATCGGCATCGTCTACGCCGCCCAAAATATAAGACGATAATTGCCCTATCACTTGGCCGCCAGCAACTGCGCCGCCCATCACAAACCAATTATTACCCCAGGCATGATCCGATCCGGCACCAGATGCGGGACGCAAAGTACGTCCAAATTCACTCATCATCAGCGTAGTCACATTCAAATCCATACCCGCCGCAATATTTGCCTGATCAAAGGCGGCGACGGCGCGTCCAACGATATCGAGTTGTGCATCTTGGGTGCGACTATCATTGCCACGTTGACCGTAATGCGTATCAAAACCACCCCACTCGACCAAGAAAATTTGACGTTTGTATCCCATAGATTTAAAGACGGGCAGAACCGACGCCAAGGCACTCAATTTGTTGGCTAACTCGTCGGATCCAAAATTCGCCGCTGGCGGTTTTGCTGCTAAGAAAACTTGCGTGAGAATAGTAGATTCAGAAACGCTTTCGTTAAAGGTTCTGGCATACTCGGCTTCATATTGATTGGCAAATTGCGAGCGCGCCATATTATTGAGTGATTGTGACCAATAGCTTTGTGGTTGTGCCAAATCAGCGCGCCCCCAATAGCGCGCACCATTTGGGGACATAAAGGACACTGATGATCGACGCCCTAAAACAAAGGTTCGATTATTGCTCATCGTGACCGCTCTTAGTCGATTAGAAAAGCCCGAAGGTAGCTGTTCAAGCGTACGCCCAGCCCAGCCACTCACATCCGCATCACCGTCCCAGCCTTGTTGCAAGGCTGTCGCATCACTGTGGGATTGTAAAAAAGGGGGAATCGGCACTGAACGATTAATTACCTGCTCACCGGTTGATGGCACAATCAGCAAACCCGCATTCGCGATCCATGCTAATCGTTTTTTATTATAGAGTGTAGCGAGCGGCGACAATCCCGGATGTAAGCCGAAACTATGCCCTGCACTATTGCCATCCAGACGAATCAGAGAGTCTTTTGGTAAAGCGAGTATGGGGCGTGCATTACTATAATCTGTATAGGCTGCATCGGTCGGTATTAAGGTGTTATGACCGTCGTTACCGCCACTCAAAAATAGACATACCAAGGCTTTGTAATCACCGCTATCGGCAGCCAGACTACTCTCTAAGCCTGACAACAGGCTTACACCACCGAGCCCCGCAAGGAGCGGGATGCCGCCCGCCTTTAGAAAATTTCTACGATTCATTTGATCACTCCAAAGTAGGGACTGCTTAAGGCGACCTGCAATATAATTAGGGCACCTTCCTCAGGTGAGTTCCAATTTCTTTCGCCGTTAATAAGTGACTGTAAATTCGCCCTCAAGGTTGGGGGCATAGCACCGCGGAACCAGCGTTGACTAATCAAATCAAGGATAGCCTTTGGCGATTGAGAAAATGCTTTGCCAAGCGCCGCCACCTCGCATCCAGAGTTCGCATAATTATCTGCTGCCGCACTATTATTCTTATTTAGCAATGTCCATTCTAAGCCGCCTATCCGACTAGTGAATTCAATCGTATTTAATAATTTCTGTTCAGGCGCCAACAAATTACTACCAGGAGCACGGTCCCCTGCCTGGTAAAAGGAAAAAACATTCGGAGGGTAAGTCGCGTTTTGATTTTGCGGTTCAAGGACCCATTTCACGCCTTCATAGGGCGGTGAGTGAAACGGCTGTTTGCAATTCATGCCACGCATCATTGCAGACATCCACTGCACGGGTTCACGCAATTTCCCAAATTGATTCGGACTCGATCCGATTTGATCGCCAGCACGAGCTTCGGGGTCTAAAAGTATGGCGCGTACCACCGCTTTTAAATCGCCAGTTACACCGTTGCCATTGTTACGAAATACGGTGGCAATACGTGTCAAATATTCTGGACTGGGATTGCTAGTAACGAGATGTTGAATCAGGCGCAAACTGATGAAAGGAGCGATATTCGGATGTTTCATTAATATCGCGATGACCGCATTTAATTCTACTGCGGCATTCATGCCCGCCGCTAATGGCGTACCTAAAACGATCTTTGCACCACTATCATGGAAAAACGCCTGAGACTCTGGCAGCATAGGCGTACCGAAATGCGGCCAGGCATAATCAGGCAATCCTGTATTGTTTGGCGGTTGGCGCCAGCCTGTTAAAGCACGCGCTAACTCTTCGACATCTTTCTGCGTATAGGTTTCAAGCGGCTTGCCTTGTGCATCTCGTTTGGTGCTGCCGTCGGTGTTGAGCTGCACCACACCTAGAGAAAACAATTGCATCAATTCGCGTGCATAATTTTCGTTAGGCGCACAACCTAGGCACTGTGGCGAACTCGGGCGATTTAATTCATTGTTGAGGAAAAACCCCATCATGGGATGGATACTGACATCGTGTAATAGCGTGCCGTAATTATCGAAAGCGCGGCTAATCAGCAAGTTGTAGTATTCGTAGCGGCCATTCGACTGCCCTTGTGAGGTCGGGATAAATTCAAATATGGCCCATGCGACTCGTTGGCGTAACTGATCAGGAGCACCAAGCACACGCTGCCAATACACTTCATGGGTGTAATTATCGAGCGCGCTGACTGCCGCATTGTCGGTCTCTTTATAATTCAAATAACTGCGCGGGATAGCGCTGTTTGTCACTGGCAGCGCCATTTGCGCATCTATCCAGCCCTCAAAACCTAATTTGGAAATCTCATCGATCAATGCCGGCGTCGCGCCAAAACTGACTTGATCGGCGAATCGGGCTGCCGCGTAATAGGTGACTGTAGTACTCGGTTTATTGCTAACCTGACCTGTAGAAGTTTTGGAAGTTGTTTCATCGAGGCGCGCACGTTGACCACAGCTCATCAATCCGACACACAAGAGCATCACGCAAAAATAGGAAAGAGGCCGGATAAAAATAAGCGATCGGTTATTCATTGTACATGCTCGGTTAGTAGGTAAAAACTTAAGCAATTTCAGCCTTGCACTGAATCCAAGTGACACAACTTTGTTCGAGAATAGTACAACTATTCATTCAGCGCAGCTTAATAAATCACTACGCTCATAGTTGAACCTAACAACAATGCCACAATGTTCAATCTCTTCAGTATTTTCGATCCAGCTCTTAATTTATGTCAAAAAATTCCGGCAATCGTCAATGCTGACCTGTCTAAGAAATTCTTCTATTCATTTGATCACGCCAAAGTAAGGGCTGCTTAAAGCGACTTGCAAGATAGTTAAAGCGCCATCCTCAGGAGAATTCCAGTTTGCCTCGCCATGTATGAGCGCTTGTAGATTCTCCCTCAAAGTTGGTGGCATCGCTCCACGGAACCAACGTTGGCTTATCAGATCAATAATCGCTTTTGGTGACTGAGCAAATGCCTTGCCGAGAGGTGCTATTTCACATCCTGAATTAGCATAGTTATCCGCAGCAGCAGGGTAATTTCGATCTAACAAACTCGCGCTTAAGCCACTAATATGAGTTATGAATTCGTTGGTATTTAATAGTTTTTGTTCTGGTGCCAGCAGATTACTGCCGGGGGCACGATCAGTTGCCTGATAATAGGAAAAAACATTGGATGGAAATGTTGAGTTTTGATTTTGTGGTTCCACAACCCATTTGATGCCATCGTTATTCGCAGGGTAGTGGAAAGGTTTTTTACAATTCATGCCACGCAGCATCGCAGACCACCATTGTACGGGTTCGCGTAATTTGCCAAAGGAATTTGGACTAGATCCAATTTGATCGCCAGCACGTGCTTCTGGGTCTAATAGTATGGCACGTACCACCGCTTTTAAATCCCCGGTAACGCCATTGCCATTATTACGAAAGACGGTGGCGATGCGCGTTAGATATTGTGGACTAGGATTGCTGGTGACCAAGTGCTGGATCAAGCGCAGGCTGACAAAAGGCGCAATATTCGGATGTTTCATTAACATCGCGATAACGGCATTCAATTCTTGCGGGGCATTCATGCCTGCAGCAAATGCCGTTCCCATCACGGTTTTAGCACCGCTATCATGAAAGAAAGCAGCTGATTCCGGCACCATAGGAATACCAAAATGCGGCCAGGCATAATCCGGTAATCCGGTAGTATTGTTTGGCTGACGCCAACCAGTTAGAGCCCGTGCCAACTCTTCTACATCTTTCTGCGTATAAGTTTCCAATGGCTTGCCATGTGCATCACGTTTGGTGCTGCCATCGGTATTGAGTTGTACTACACCCAGCGAAAATAATTGCATCAATTCGCGTGCATAGTTTTCATTTGGTACGCATCCCAGACACTGTGGGGAACTCGGCCGGTTTAAATCATTATTCAGAAAAAAACCCATCATGGGATGGATGCTGACATCATGTAACAAAGTACCGTAGTTATCCAATGCACGACTGATTATCAGATTGTAATATTCATGTTGCCCATTTGATTGTCCGGGTGCGGTAGGAATAAATTCAAATATCGACCACGCAACTCTTTGGCGCAATTGATCAGGGGCAGTCAGTAGCGTTTGCCAATGGACTTCATGCGTATAAACATCCAGCGTGGAAATTGCGAATTGATCGTTTTCTTTGTAATTTAAATAGCTACGCGGAACTTCGTTAACCGTCGCTGGCAGTGCCATCTGCGCATCTATCCATGCCTCAAAACCCAATTTAGAAATTTCATCAATCAATGCCGGCGTCGCGCCGAAACTGACCTGATCGGCAAATCGGGCAGCCGCATAATACGTGACCGTAGTACTCGGTTTATTGCTAACCTGACCGGTAGAATTTTTGGATGTTGCTTCATCAATTTGTGCACGTTGACCACAGCTCATTAGCACCACACACAGACAAATCAAGCTCCAGCGTGGAAGAAGGCGGGGTAAATCAATTGATTGATTATTCATTGTATTTGCTCGATGAGTAAGTTAAAACTCAAACAAATCAGCATTGCACTGAATCCAAATAACAAAATTTTGATCGAGAAATAGTACAACTATTCATTGAGCATTGCACGATAAATTGAAGGGCCCTAAACAAATAGACAAGTATTAGTGCGCTGTTCAATTTTAGGGCTCGCGCAACACAGGTACTGGCGTCGCTGTGTTCGTTTGCGGGACGCGTTCAAGGGGGAGTCCGTATTGGCTTCAACAATAAAAGGGGGAAACCAGGGAGCGCGCCGATGTAGCGGACTATGTGTGTGGTGCGCACGGCACACCCTACCTTACTCCATTTATTTTAGAGGCCAATACACCGTCCCTTTTTGCGCACTACAAGGTAATCCAACAAGGTCTGCCACTGCTCCGCGCAAGTCCTGATAATCTAAGAAATTACACAGACGCAGGACGGTTATAAATCCATTCAGCAAGCAACAAATTTGGTAACCAGCACAACCAAGAAATAATCGGATAGGCGATGTCAAACGGCCACCCGAAAACCAAGGTTAAAGGCAAATAAATACGCAAACTTACCGCTGCCAAGGTCAAAGAAAAATTGCGTATCATCCAGCGCTGATGGGCGAGTACATCGCCATGACGGATCGCCCAATATGCACGTGCACCGGTGTACAACCATAACACCGCCAAAATTCCAAAACCAAGATTAGAACCCAGACCGCCATACGCGAACACGGCCATCAACAGGCCTGCAACACCGCCAAGTAACACACCCACACACAAATATATTTTTCCAAGCGTACGATGCAAGCGTGGTTTGCTAGCACGTAATTTCTTGGAAAACTGTAATGGGCCTATCAGTAAAGCGATGCTAGATGCAAAAATATGCAAGTAAACCATCAACTTGTGGTTCTCAAAATTCGTCTTCATATCCGGATGCACTAATGATCCCAAGGGCAGCGCCGCGTACGCAATAAATGCGTAACCCGCGATGCCGACACACAGAGTCAACATCAAGCCATACAAAAAATTTTGTTTCATAAATGTGTGTTCTGGTAGATGGTTTTAGTCGGCAATTTTGCTCTGCGCATGCACCGCAGCAAGCATCGCTTGAATTTTCGGTTCAGGTTTCCAATAATCGGGCCCTTTCATCACTTTGCCGCGCTCATCATAAATCGGTAAGCCATCGGCACCGAGTTTGGAAAAATTCGACTGCATAATAATCGCCAATACTTGGTCTAAGGGTAGTCCAAATTTTGCCATCTCGGACGCACAGTACACTTGTATGTCACCCAGCAAATCGGCCAGCATGGTCAAGACTTCGAGAGGGTCTTTACCAGCATCTTGTGCAGCGATGATTTCGTCCATCTCATGCACTTCTTCCATCAAAATATCTTTAAATGCCGCCATCCGTTGCGCCGCTGGAACACCGACATCCAAGGTCGGCACGGCGCTCACTGGCAATTTATAAATGCCGTTAAATTTCTTAATATCTTCTGCAAATGTACCCATGATTATTCACACTCTCTCAATTTTCTAAACGAACTCTACCGACTAATTTCACGCACAGATTTAGTTCCATAGTGCTTAATCGCCTAAGCACTTAATTGCTTAACGCTTTACCCACCACCAACGCAAGGCAACAAATACCAAGCCGCCTATCAGCCAACGAAATGCCAGCAAAATATCACCCCATGAATTTTCTCCGACACCAGACCAAACTTGAACTCTAATCGATTCGAACTCAAAATTTTCTGCTTTCACCAATCTTAAAATCGGCTGGATAACTTGAGACTCTTTGAAACGTGTCGGCTGTGTGGCCTTAGTCATCTCGATGTGCTCACCAGCCCTTACATTCAGTTTTGTTAAACCTGGGAAAGGAACTATACGTGATACGTTGCCATCCAAAAACTAGCCAGAATTCCACAGAGTAACTGCATCACCATTTGCCTTAGCTTTGCCAGCAATGGTCACCACCACGGTATAGGGGCCACCATCTTTGCTGGCATTAAGCTTTTCGCCGATCCAGTTTTCTGTAGTTACATTCAACACCTGACTTGGACCAAGTGCTTGCAAATTCTCTGCGGGCTGCCTAAAGGCGGCAAGCCTAGCCAAATCCTCGGTGCTAAGCTGTAATTTGAGCTCTATACGTCGACCGTATTCACTATATACACTTTTGCCGCGCCCTTGCGCCAAGAGATGCTCAATTGCTGTCAACAGCAAGAATAGACAGACAATATTCGAGATTCTTTGACGTGATGAGTGCTGTAATGTGTGACGAAAAGCCATAGCCAAACCACAGAAAATGAAAGATTCCGCAGACTAGCATTACTTATGCTTAAAATATAGAGAAATAGATATCGAGAAACAGTTCATCTTTAAATTTAACAATCACGTTTTGCTCCGTCAAAGGCAATAGGGCAGTCGCTTAGCTAGTCAGTTTTAAGCCGATGATTCCACCTAAAATCAACAACAAACTCAACACGCGCGCCACGCTTAGCGCTTCACCAAATAAGACGATACCGAAGATCGCCGTACCTATCACCCCAACGCCTACCCACACAGCGTAGGCCGTGCCTACGGGCAAAGACTTCATTGCCATCCCCAACAAACCTACACTGATCAACATAGCGAGCGCCGTACCGACACTTGGCCACAGCCGTGTGAAACCATCGGTGTATTTCAGGCCTATCGCCCAAACTATTTCGAACAAGCCTGCACAGACTAACATCAGCCAATTCATATTACTTCCTTAGAGTTTTGTTGCAGGGTCGTCCCTGCGCAAAGTCATACCAGCTGGTCGTCCAGACTGGGACACATTAGCTATTCCGTATGTGTCTACTTTATTGATATACAGAGCCGTTATCGTTCAGTGATACGCGCCATGCATTTTATAAACCAGAAATTCAGCATCCGCAGGATAGCTCGCCAGTTTTTCTGTCAGCGCCGTCGATTCTGGTGCGGGTTGAAAACCAAACCGTCGCCAGTAGCCAGCAGAATTTTGTACAGCCACCAGACAAGCCTGCGCGTATTGCCATTGCGCGCAACGAGCGAAAAAACATTCGATTAACAGTCGGCCGACACCTGATTTGCGCGCATTCGGATGCACCGACAAATCATGTAAATACAAACAATCTGCATCAGCGGGAATATGACATTCTGGCGCATTGAGTTCCGGCGGTGCGGACGAGATCCAAGGGATCGCAATCAGATAAGCGATCACTTCCTCTTCTGCGGTCGCAACAAAGCAACTGCGTGGTGCTGCGCTTAGCTTGGCACTTAAGGAGCCGACGGATTCGGGAATATCACCGCTATAGCATGCCGCTTGAATTTGCAGCACACTATCCATATCCTTGAGTTGCATGGGGCGTATATCAAATAGGCTCATCATGATTTGCTGATTAAAAGCGAACTGTACAAAACACTCTATCGATGAAAATTATTCTGGAGATCTAGGATCAGACAATACATATTGTCCAATGCGCATTACTCATCTCAAAAATTACGACGGGCGCGGCGTTCACGCAGAATCGCTAAACGCGCACTGACAAATTCAATTTCTGCCGGACGCTCACATGCACGAATCAAGGCTTCGTTTGCTGGCCCATACGCGACTACCAAATAAGTCTTACCTGGCGCAACAGTTGTACCGCATTCTGCACTACTCAAAGCTGAAAATACAACCACAGAAGAACTCGTTGCACCCTTAAAATTTTCCTGTACATCAAAGCGAAAACTACGTTTTGCCTGTCTCAAAGATGGCAACATGCTAGCACTGACTTTTCCAACAAACACCAGACTGGCATCTTGTAAAAAGGAGTCTACCGCTTGTTGCTCCGTCGGCACAGTACTTGGACATGAGCAGGCAACTGCGAGCTGAGTCAAACCAGAACTCACAAGCAAAAACAGTCGCGCGAAGATATGTTTCATAGATGGAATGCCAATTTATTCAGATCTTTATAGTCGTCATGAAGCTGTTAACTTAAGCATGCAAATACTACCATGCAAGATGCTAAATTGACCGTCGATATTGACCGCCTAGCTTGACTACTGAATGAGAGCTTCGCGAGCAACATCATGTGGTCAGTAGTTCAATCCCAGCAAAAAAACCACCACAAAAATTCAGACATGCCACTTGTGATATTGTGCCAAATAGTCAATACTAAATTGTTGGACAGCTTATTGTGCAAATTAATTGCATTACGCGATTAATTTTGGTGCACTAAGACAGCAAGGTCAATTTCACTGCAAGACTAATTGAATGGGAGCACGCTATGGGACTGTGGAATAAATTAAGTAATGAATTCATCGATATCATCGAATGGCTAGACGACAATCCCAATGTGATGGTGCATCGCTTTGAACGTTACCAAAACGAAATCAAGATGGGCGCAAAACTCACCGTGCGAGAAGGTCAGGTTGCGATCATGGTCAATGAAGGCCAGATGGGTAAAGGACAAGTAGCCGATGTATTCATGCCAGGCATGTACGAACTAAGCACTGAAAACATGCCCTTGCTCAGCACGATCAAAGGCTGGAAATATGGTTTTAATAGTCCATTCAAAGCCGAAGTTTACTTCTTCAAAACCACACGCTTTACGAATTTAAAATGGGGTACCGCGGGTCCGGCAACCATGCGCGATCCTGAATTTGGCGTGGTACGTGTGACTGCATTTGGTATTTATGGTTTGCGCATTCGCGATGCAAAAACGGTGTTGCTGGAGTTAGTCGGCACTCAGGCAGATTTCACCATTCAAGACATAGAAGAAAATCTGCGCGGCAAAATTGGATTACGGATTAAAGAAGTCATGCCTGAAATCGGCGTGCCCGTCATTGACTTAGAAGGTAAAGTCAGCGTCGTTGGTCAGCGCATACAAGAAAAAATTGCTGGCGATTTTGAGCAATACGGCTTAGAACTGTGTGAAGTGCAGGTACAAGACATCGGCCTACCAGAAGAAGTTGAAAAAGCCATTGATCAACAAGGTGCGATGCGCGCCATCGGCAATATGCAACAGTTCGCCCAATATCAAGGTGCACAAGCGCTGCGCGATGCAGCGCAAAACCCCGGCATGGCTGGCGCGATGATGGGGGTTGGCGTGGGTGGCATGTTAAATCAAAGTATGGGAAACCTGTTTGCCGCAAACAATTCAGCGCCTGCAGCTACGGGTGCGACGCCACCACCATTACCGGGAGCAACGCCTTACTTCGTCGCCATCAACGGTGCACAAGCAGGCCCTTTTGAGCGCGCTGCTTTACAAGCACAAGTCGTCAATGGCAGCTTGACACGCGATAGCCTGGTTTGGCGTCAGGGCATGGCAGGCTGGGTCAAAGCGAGCGAACAAACAGATTTGCAAGATCTGTTTGCCGCCTTGCCACCACCACTGCCGCCACAATAAATACGATCTAACTGATCTCACATCGGCGGCGTATTTGCCGATGTGAGATCAACTCCACCATACCGCCATCGTCTCTTGGACCAGCTTGTGACAACCAAAACATACCCTTGCACTCAATGCGGTGCCAAACTTGAATTTGCTCCCGGCCAATTGGCACTCAAATGTCCGTACTGCGGCAATCAGAATCAAATCGAAGCCGATGAGGTCGCGCAGGCAATTGCGTATGAAGAATTGGATTATCAAGCTTACCTCAGCAAGCAAGCAGGTAACGAAGCGGTACTAGAACAGCAAACCGTCAAATGCACAGCTTGTGGTGCGCAATCGCAGTTTGCACAAAATATTGTCTCAGATCGCTGTCCATTTTGCGCAGCACCAATGATCGCCGCCAACGCTTACGCAAAACGTCAAATTCAACCCAAGGCCATCGCTCCGTTCGACATCAAAGAAAGCGATGCCCGCACAAAATTCAGCGACTGGGTCAGTGGTTTATGGTTTGCTCCCAACGCACTCAAACGTGCTTATCGTGCCGAACGTGGCTTAAAGGGTATCTATACGCCGTATTGGACTTACGACGCCGATTCTGACACCACGTATCAAGGACAACGCGGCGTCGATTACACCGTCACCGAAACCTATGTACAAGATGGCGAAACCAAAACACGCCAAGTCACCAAAACGGATTGGTACCCAGCCGCAGGTGAAGTGCAAGTCAGTTTCGACGATGTCTTAGTCATCGCCTCCAAAACTCTACCGAAACAATACGCCGACAATCTGGCGCCATGGAATCTCAATAAGCTACAAGGCTATCGCGACGACTACGTTTCCGGCTTTACAGTCGAAGCATATCAAGTCGCCCTAGAACCGGGCTTCGTCGATGCCAGAACCATCATGGAAGACGCCATACGCAACGCCATCTGCCGCGACATAGGCGGTGACCATCAACGTATTACGTCTATGCAGCCACGCTATTCCAACATCAGTTTCAAACACATCTTGCTACCGATCTGGCTATCGTCCTACAAATACGGCGAAAAGACTTATCGCTTTTTGGTGAATGGACAAACGGGTGAAGTACAGGGGGAACGTCCTTACTCGTACTGGAAAATTGCAGGTGCGGTTTTGTTAGCGTTTGTTGCTGTGATGGTGGTGATTGCTCTGACGAAAAAGTAGCGTGGATTTGAACTTGGCGTATGAAATAAAAGACCGATGCTTGCATCACATACAGCTTGTTTTCAGATGATCTCAGCGCGAACTCGACTTAGGCGCGACGCTAAGCACCATGCCCATAGGACGCAAAAGTTTTTCTACTGTGGCTAAGCTCGGACTTGATACTTCGCGTTCAATGTCTTGCAATGTACGTGCCGACACGCCACATAATTTTGCATACTCGGCGATAGTAAAACGTAAGCTGGTGCGTATCTTTTTGATGACTGCGGGGATGGGCATACCGGGATCTGCGGCAAGCTCCTCGGTCAAAGCACGCCGCGCTTGTATTGCCTCGGCGGGCGACAATGGAATAAAACGTTTATCCATCTACAATCCCTCCAATTGTGATCGAACATTCGCTATCGTCTTTTCAAATGGTCTGATAAATTCTTCCTCTATACCTAAAGACAAGGCATCCGCAAACAGCGTTGAAAGAGGCTCCACCAACATCTGAACGCCATTTTTCACTGTATTGAAATCTAACTCTGTCGCATCACAAGCCTGATGTATGGCGCTCGCCCAATTGGGCAAACCATCATCATCTTGTTGCCAACGTATACGCCTTGCGATGCCATCGGGATGTAAATGCATAGGCGCGAAATCAAATAAAGGTGTCAGGGATATCGTGCCATCATGTCGGCGTTGTATTGCTGTGTTACGCCCATGATTATCTTTATTGCCCAGCGCAATATTGGCAATATCACGCTTGATGTACTCGATAATGTCTTTCATGGGATCGCTGGCGACTTTAGCTAACTGACGACAGACTTCATTGTGCGAAGGCAGCTTACCAAATCCATTGACACCGCAAAGCGATGCAATACTCTCTTGGGCGTGACGTAACACTTTTCCATTTTGCAGCTCGCGGTCAAAACGCGGTATGAACAAAGCACGTTCACACAAACTCAATTCGGCATGGACATGCAATCCCAATCGCTTTGCCAATTGCATATACGGCGCTTCCAAACGCAAAATATTTGCTAAAGCGAGGTCACGGCCTCGACCAAACTTCACAATAAAGTGCGCCTGTGCTAGCTCGTCAGGCAAGGTGTGATCAAGGTAGTACAGCCCATCATGTGCACGGGTCAACAAGATCTTTGGCCACTCACCTTGTATGCCAGAAGACCCCGCTAAAAATAGCCCGTGCTGGGCGAGGTATTCATTAAAATCACCAGCTCTAGATGCGATCTCCGCCATGGTAAAACCACGCATATTGGCATCGAAGTTTTGACCACTACGCGCAGCAATCCACTTATGCGCCTCCTTAATTCGGATATTTCCAATAGGATTACCTGCACCTGCACAGAGCAAAGCCCAGTCTGCCGCAGGCCCTGCTGTTTCGCTCCGCGCCAATTGCTTCAACAACTCGGCCCGGCCGTAGCCTTGCGGCAGCAAGTCAACCAAAAAAGCTGGCCAAGCCTCGCCCGGATAACTACGCAAATCAACTGGCACATTCACAGATAAGGCGGCAGCGTCTGATCTCTCCCAATACGGCAACGCATACTCAGGCAAGTAGATCAAATAGGTAGACGCAGCCATCCCTAGCGCGGGGTCGCCAGTCAAATCAAGCGCAGCAGCATCACGCCATGCGCCATCGATAAACAACTGTAATGTACAGGTTAATGGATTCATATGCACAGAATACTATCAGTAATATAGGCAGATTAGCGCATATTTATGTAGGAAAAATGTGCAAATGTAGCAAAAATTTGAAAGCGATGCGATTTGCTACTACCTGAGATTAAGCAATGCCTGAGATTCAATTACATGACTAACATGTGTAGGTTGGCGCTGAACGAAGTGAAGCCCAACTTTAATTCAGAAATATCTAAAAATTGGAAAACATACGAAATATCCAAAATATTACCTCAACCACTATCTAGCGTTTTCAGAATGAATATCCCGTATCAATCACCAAAGAGAAAGCCATCATCGCCTTTAAAAAATCATTGAATTTCAGCAAATTATCTGAAACCGAAAAGAAGTTAGCACAACTGCGTAAATCCAAATAATTTGCTTTTTGACTTGGCAGACCAAGGCGCAACAAAAGAAGCGCCTTGTCGCATGCATCGCGCAACGATAGAATGCCGCTTTGACTTTAAAGCCCCTCCTCCATGCTGCATACTGCCAAACTACTCGTCATAGATGACGACTTCGATGTCGCAACTGCAGCGCGGCTTCTGCTTCAAAGACATTATGCTGAAGTCCGTGTCGCGCATTCACCAGAAGCGGCATGCGAACTTCTACAGCACTATCAGCCCGACTGCGTGCTTTTGGATTTCAACTTTACCAAAGGCTACACCGACGGCAAAGAAGGTCTAGCTCTGCTCAAGTGGTTACACGAACACCACCCAAAATGCAAAGTCATTGCAATGACTGCTTATGCCGATGTACCGCTAGCGGTCGCTGCTTTGAAACTGGGTGCCACCGACTTCATCACGAAACCTTGGGATAACGCGCGCCTGGTCGCGACTGTCAGTGGTATCCTGCACCAAGCACCTGTGCAGAATACCGACGCATGCGGCAAATTATTAGGCTCCTCAAGCGCGATGCAAGCCTTGCGCAATATGATCAATAACGTCGCACCAACGGAAGCCAATGTCTTGATTCTGGGAGAAAACGGCGTCGGCAAAGAGCTAGTAGCGCAAGCCCTACATCAGGGATCCCCACGCAAACAAGCACCGTTCCTGGCAGTCGATATGGGTGCGCTGGCCGAGTCGACGTTAGAGTCGGAATTGTTTGGCTACAAAAAAGGTGCGTTCACCGATGCCCGCAGCGACAAGCAAGGGCGCTTTCAAGCCGCCCGAGGTGGTGTGATTTTTCTGGATGAAATCGGTAATCTTCCCTTAGCGGGACAAGCGAAATTACTCACCGCATTAGAACGCCGTGAGGTAACACCGATAGGCAGCAACCAATCCGAGAAAATCCAGGTGCGTGTCGTGTCGGCCACCAATCTCTCAGAAACTGAACTCTATGACCCAACACGTTTTCGCACCGACTTACTGTTTCGCTTAAACACCATAGTTCTGCGCGTACCCGCCTTGCGCGAACACGCCGAAGATATTCCACTTTTACTGGAGCACTATCTCCAGCATTATCAGCAGGCTTATCAAAAGCCAGCACGTCAACTCAGCGCTAGCCTTATTCAACAACTTTGCCAACATGCATGGAAAGGCAATATTCGCGAACTCAAACATGCCTGTGAACGTGCTGTCATATTAGGAATAGAAAGCAGCTATCAACTTCAAGACTTTGGGGTGATATTCGATAACAGCCAATCCTCCAACAACGCTAGCAAACAAACCGAACAACTTAGCTTAGAAGTCATTGAAAAAAATACGATACAAAGCGCGTTAAACCAAACCACAGGCAATATGAGCGCGGCAGCCAAACTACTGGGCCTAAGCCGGGCAGCACTGTATCGAAAACTCGAAAAACATGGTCTCTGATATCCAAGCACGCAAACGTAAGACGCGCCAACGCAGAACAGCACAACTATTTTCCGTGTTTGCATTAAGCGGATTTGGATTCGCTACTTATTGGGCAGGTTTATTACATGCCAATAAGGCAGAAGCAGATCAGGCAAGAGCTTGGGTACTATGCGCGCTACTCGCCAGCATCAGCGTGATCACATTGCTCGTCACCATCAAAAAAATCATACGGCTGAGTCTTACCCCCATCATCGAAAAAACACCTGCCCTACCTTCGGGAGATAGAACAAGTCAATCAGATCAAGCGACCCAGTCACATTTTGAAAATCGCATAGAACATGCGCCCATCGCGCTATTTTCGCTGAAACGCGATAAGCCAGTACAAGCACTCAATACTAATGCACGCCGGTTGCTCGCGCCAGGCAGAGTCCTTGAAAAAGATCTGCTCTTAAGCACTCTCCAATCATTAAAGCCACAAGGACGCGCACTCATAGAATTCGAAACGGAGCGCGGCATAGAACGTGCACTGGCCTCCAGCAATCAAATTATCGTACAAGGCGAAACTGAACAACTCATCGCCTTGATGCCTGTCGAAAGTGAGCTACAACTAGAAGCACAAAACGCCTGGCTAAAACTACTGCGTGTGCTGATACATGAAATCAACAATTCGCTTACCCCGGTCGCCTCGCTGTCTCGCACCGTTAGCGAAGAGCTGACAAACCACCAACACTTATTTACGCCGGATCTCTCACAAGTTCAGGTCGCCAATACTTACCAAGATTTACAGAGCGCCTTGGAAGCGATACATCGCCGCGCCGCGGGATTGTCGGACTTCGTCAACCACACCCGCGACCTGACGAACCTCGCACCAGCCAAGCCCAAACGCGTATTACTCACGACATTATTTTCTCAGTTAGAAAGTTTGTTCGCACCAGATTGGAAGAAGCGTGGCGGCACATTGACGTTCACATGCGATCCCGACAATATAGAAGTCATCGTCGATCCTCTGCAGCTTGAACAAGCGCTTATCAATCTTATCCAGAATGCCTACGATGCCACTGACGATATAGTGCAAGCCAGCTTACACATCCACGCCAAACTAACGCACGGCGCACGACTGAGTATCGAAGTCATCGATAACGGCAAAGGCATCAATGAAGAACACTTGCCGCACATCTTCACGCCCTTCTTCTCCACCAAGGAAAAAGGCAGCGGCATAGGACTAGCGTTGACACGTCAACTGATACAGAACAACAACGGCACTGTGCGCTACGCCCAAAGCGTCGGCGGCGGTGCAAAATTTATTATTACTCTGTGATTTTTGCGTAGATACTGTTATCCGAGTCAAGCAGAATGCAAGCTTGAATCGAAAGGTTTTCCTGATTTTAAGACCCCAAATGCGACATGAATGAGTTTTCTCATCATGGCACCAATAATCACCATGGGAGGTTTTCCCGATGCCGTAAGACGCTGGCGGAAAGCCGTTCCCCATGTGGTTCGATATAAAGCAACCATGGCAGGCATGTAGAGCGCTTTGCGAATAAAAGTATGTCCCACTTTTGACATACGAGTCTTGCTCCGCACACTACTGCCAGATTCATGATGACGTGGGTCGAGTCCTGCAAATGCAATTGCTTTCTTCACTGAAGTAAATCGCTCTGTATCAGCATAGTAGGAAA
>NZ_JACOGA010000086.1 GCF_014284175.1 Affinundibacterium flavidum | reverse complement strand
ATAACCAGCAAGGATTCAAGGAATTGAGTATTTGGCTCGGCAAACAAGGCGCTTCTATCGCGCATGTTTGCATGGAAGCGACAGGCATTTATTGGGAAGCGGTTGCGCACTACTTTGCAGAACAAAAGTTTCCCGTCAGTGTCATCAACCCAGCACAGATTAAGGCTTTCGGTGCTTCACGCTTAGTTCGAACAAAGACAGATAAAGTCGATGCACAACTGATCGCAGAATTTGGCTTTG
>NZ_JACOGA010000085.1 GCF_014284175.1 Affinundibacterium flavidum | reverse complement strand
AAGAAATTAAAGCACTGATTTGTTTAATTAACGACCATACTCGGAACGATCCGGACTTAAAAGATAAGCAGAAATTATTGGATAGCATACCTGGTTTAGGAGAACGCACCATCGCCATTTTGCTTTCCTACTATGCTGATACAGAGCGATTTACCTCAGTGAAGAAAGCAATTGCATTTGCAGGACTCGATCCGCGTCACTATGAATCTGGCAGTAGTGTGCGTGGCAAGACGCGCATGTCCA
>NZ_JACOGA010000084.1 GCF_014284175.1 Affinundibacterium flavidum | reverse complement strand
TGCTATCCAATAATTTCTGCTTATCTTTTAAGTCCGGATCGTTCCGAGTATGGTCGTTAATTAAACGAATCAGTGCTTTAATTTCTTTATCCAACCAGTCAATGTGATCAGTAATGCCTTGTCGAATAGCCTCACGTGCCACATCGAGCCTATTCAACTCTTGCGTACGCATGTTCTGCAAGGCATCTAAGCGCAGAACCAAAGCACGTAAGGTTTGTTCAGCCATGGAGGGAGCGATCCATA
>NZ_JACOGA010000083.1 GCF_014284175.1 Affinundibacterium flavidum | reverse complement strand
CCAGCACCACAGCCACAAGTGTCAGCCTCGCCTTAGGCGGCGGTACAGCAACGGGCAGTGGTACGGATTACGGCAGCGCTACAGCGACTAATCTGCAAGTGTCCACCGATGGTGGCGCCACGTGGGGCAATGCGACGACCGCAACGATTGCGGCAGGTAGCACGAGTGTGTTGGTACGGACACCGATCACCGATGATCTGATCAATGAAGTGACTGAAACCTTTGATTTAACAGTCACCCGCACAG
>NZ_JACOGA010000082.1 GCF_014284175.1 Affinundibacterium flavidum | reverse complement strand
AGTGACTACACAGCAGCAAGCGGTACTTTAACGTTCAATCCTGGTGTCACCACCCAAACGATCACGGTCAATATCAGTAATGACAGCGTGTTCGAATTGTCCGAGAACTTCAACGTCAATTTGGTCACTCCAACGAATGCGACGATATCTGACAATCTGGGCATAGGCACGATCAAAGATGATGGCACCGGCACGGGTGGTAGTGACAACGACACCCCAACGCTGAGCGTCAGTAACGTGACGGTCG
>NZ_JACOGA010000081.1 GCF_014284175.1 Affinundibacterium flavidum | reverse complement strand
GTCGGCACAGGCACGATCACGGACGGCGCAGTACCAACGATTAGTATTAGCGGTCCAGGCGACGTCAATGAAGCAGCTGGAACGGTGACGTATACCGTGACCTTAAGCAGCGCCAATGCAGCACCGGTGAGTGTGAATTACAGCACAGCCAATGGCAGTGCAGTGGCAGGCAGTGACTACACAGCCGTAGCCGGCAATGTGACATTCGCACCAGGCGAAACGAGCAAAACGATTACGGTCGCGATCACAAATG
>NZ_JACOGA010000080.1 GCF_014284175.1 Affinundibacterium flavidum | reverse complement strand
ATACTCGGAACGATCCGGACTTAAAAGATAAGCAGAAATTATTGGATAGCATACCTGGTTTAGGAGAACGCACCATCGCCATTTTGCTTTCATACTATGCTGATACAGAGCGATTTACCTCAGTGAAAAAGCAATTGCATTTGCAGGACTCGACCCACGTCATCATGAATCTGGCAGTAGTGTGCGGAGCAAGACTCGTATGTCAAAAGTGGGACATACTTTTATTCGCAAAGCGCTCTACATGCCTGCCATGG
>NZ_JACOGA010000079.1 GCF_014284175.1 Affinundibacterium flavidum | reverse complement strand
CCCCCCCCCCCCCCCCCCCCCCCCCCCCCCCCCCCCCCCCCCCCCCCCCCCCCCCCCCCCCCCCCCCCCCCCCCCCCCCCCCCCCCCCCCCCCCCCCCCCCCCCCCCCCCCCCCCCCCCCCCCCCCCCCCCCCCCCCCCCCCCCCCCCCCCCCCCCCCCCCCCCCCCCCCCCCCCCCCCCCCCCCCCCCCCCCCCCCCCCCCCCCCCCCCCCCCCCCCCCCCCCCCCCCCCCCCCCCCCCCCCCCCCCCCCCCCC
>NZ_JACOGA010000078.1 GCF_014284175.1 Affinundibacterium flavidum | reverse complement strand
TTGACATACGAGTCTTGCTCCGCACACTACTGCCAGATTCATGATGACGTGGGTCGAGTCCTGCAAATGCAATTGCTTTCTTCACTGAAGTAAATCGCTCTGTATCAGCATAGTAGGAAAGCAAAATAGCGATGGTGCGTTCTCCTAAACCAGGTATGCTATCCAATAATTTCTGCTTATCTTTTAAGTCCGGATCGTTCCGAGTATGGTCGTTAATTAAACAAATCAGTGCTTTAATTTCTTTATCCAACCAGT
>NZ_JACOGA010000077.1 GCF_014284175.1 Affinundibacterium flavidum | reverse complement strand
AAGAACAATTTAAGGCACTCACCAAAACGCAGGTCTCGCAACTGTCTAAAGCGGTACAAGAGAAGGTCGCCAGCTTCACCAAGCTCAAAGCGATAGGTGAAACTGGTGCGATACGGATTACGACGGAGTTATTTTGGCGACGGTTTGACAATCAAAAACAAGTTGGCTCCTGTGTTGGATTGGTACCGCAACCGTACGACAGTGGTACAACGCGAATCGACCAAGGCATCAGCAAGCAAGGCAACCGACGAGTGC
>NZ_JACOGA010000008.1 GCF_014284175.1 Affinundibacterium flavidum | reverse complement strand
CCATTTTTGCCGCGGTAGTAGGTGCCAACTCCAGTCGCACTACGCGCTCCTTACGCAGGCACCTACTACCGCAAAACCATACAACCAACTACAAGAACAGACAATCTATAAGACAGCATACAAGGGCCGGGGATGAGGGAGTTTCAGGTTCAAGCAGAAATATTTAAAAAAGCTAAAATTAGCTCGCTTCGTTACTTTTCCTTAAAACACTATGTCGCTTCTGAACTGCCCTCACCCCAACCCTCTCCCGCGTGCGGGAGAGGGAGTTTTGTTCATCTCTCAACTTGCGTAGATCGTATCGTTCGTCTGCTGTAAAGGGAATGTCACATATGGATTCAAGCCTCTGCGCAAATTTCAACAGCGCTGTATCAATTTCATCTTAGTTTTGCCTGAGCTTCACTTCCACTTCCCACGCTTACATGATGTGAAGAACAAAACTGTGCATTTTTGCGCACTTTTGAACTGGTACGATTTTTGCAAATTCAGTTGATGAGCCATGCATCACGTCGTTCATTCTTATTGCAACTATCAACTTTTAACCATCAACTACCAACATTCAAACCAAAGGACTCATCATGACAAAACTCACACTCTCAATTAAAGCACTGACGCTAGCCATAAGTCTAAGCACGGGCAGCTTCGTCTACGCTGCTGATCTGCAATCCGCAGCAGCGCAACTGAATGCCAGCAATACCAAAACCATAGAATTTTCTGGTACAGGTTATTGGTATCAATTCGGTCAGGCACCGCATCCTAAATTAGCCTGGCCGCAATTTGATGTGAGCAGCTACAAGGCTAGTATCAATTACGACAATGTAGCAGCACGAGTGCAAATTGTCCGCAAGCAAAGTAGTGAAAAAGGGCGTGATCGCCCGACACCCGTTGAACAACGTCCAGATCAACATATACAAGGCAATTACGCATGGAGTCTGGCGACACCGGCAAATGCCAGCGCCCCAGTCGCTAACGCGCAACCTGCGGCAGTTGAAGAACGTACAGCCGAAATTTGGTCAACACCACAAGGTTTTTTGAAAGCGGCATTGGTCAATAATGCGAGCAGCAAGTCGACCAAGGCGGGCGTCGAAGTTTCATTTAAAGTCAATGATAAATATCGTTATGTCGGCATTATTAACGCAAAAAATCAAGTCGAAAGTATCAAGACCTGGATCGATAATCCTGTGCTTGGTGACACCTTAATCGAAACCAAATTCAGCGCTTATAAAGATTTTTCTGGTGTTTCTTTCCCAAGCCAAATTGTACGTTTACAAGGTGGCTTTCCGGTACTCAAATTGAATATCGATGACGTGAAAGCGAATACCAATTTCACACTGAGCACACCGCAAAATGTGGCTGAATTTAAAGCGCCAGCGATTATAGTCAATGCCGTCAAACTCGCTGACGGTGTTTATCACTTGACTGGTGGTACGCACAATAGCGTGGCAATTGAGCAGAAAGATCATATCGTCTTAGTCGAAGCACCATTAAATGAAGAGCGTTCTCTAGCCGTGATCGCTAAGGTAAAAGAAACTATACCAGGCAAGCCAATTAAATTTTTGATTAACTCTCATGCGCACTTTGATCACTCCGGTGGTTTGCGCACCTATGTCGATGAAGGCTCCATCATTTTGACGGAAGAACAAAATCGCCCTTACTATCAAAAAATCTGGGCGGCACCACATAGTATTAATCCGGATAATTTAGAGCGTTCCAAGAAAGCGGCGCAGTTCAAAACTTTTAAAGGAAAATTAGTATTGAATGACGGCCATCGTAAAATCGAATTACATTCCATTGCAGGGAATAGCCATAACGATGCCTTCGCTTTAATTTACTTACCGGCCGAAAAAATCTTGATCCAAGCTGATGCTTTTAATCCACCGGCAGCGGGCACCACAAATCCAGTACCAGCGAATCCTTATTCAGTGAATTTGTACAGCAATATTAAAAAACTGCATTTGGATGTAGAAATCATTGCAGGCTTACATGGTGCGAAAGCAGTTAATTTGAGTGATTTGCAATCCTACATCGGACAACAATAATCCTTTCAATTCATGCACAGACTCCCGCCAACTTTGCTAGTGGCGGGAGTTTCTATTTTGTAGTGATGTTGTGCTTACTCAGCGTCCTATGCTGGGGAGAAAAAATCAATCGCTGATTCAGATGCGTCTCAATAGAAAAAAGATGATTAGCTCACAAGCTAGCCAAAAATAAATACAGCTGAACCATTTTTCTGCAGCACGCTTTATTCGTCCGCATTACTCGCCCGCACTATTCAACATAAATCCGTAAAGCCCAGGCGATCAAGCAAGGGCTGATTGCCAAAGACAATGCTAGTATCGCGGCAAGTAAATACAAATTAGGAGAGGCGGATAATCCTATCAAATCGGCATTGACCGCAGCAGTGCCAAATATCAGTATAGGAATATACAAAGGCAATATTAAGAGCGCGATCAAGGCGCCACCACCACGTAGCCCTAAAGTCAGGGCAGCGCCGATACCACCTAATAGACTCAGGCTAGGTGTTCCCAATATTAAGCCCAGACTTAGATGAAAAATCGCCAGTGCCGGCAGATCAAATTGCAAGGCGAGTAGGGGAGCCAGCAGAATTAATAGTAAGCTGGTAATCAGCCAATGTGCCAACAATTTCCCCAAGACTAGTACCACCAAGGATTCAGAAGATAAGAGTAATTGCTCCAGTGTTCCGTCTTCGGCATCTTGCGTGAATAGGCGCTGCAATGACAACATCGATGACAATAAAGCGGCGACCCAAATGATGCCTGCACCTATGCTGCGCAAGATGTTGACCTCAGGACCTATACCTAAAGGAAATAAGGTCGATACCAAGACAAAAAATACGAGCGTTGTGATGACTTCAGAGCGCCGCCGATACGCTAGCCGCAAATCCCGATGTACGATACTGAAAAACACTTGCCACATAATTATCCTAGTCGTAGTTGTCGGGTGGTACTCAATTCACTTATTGCATCGACTGCAGAATCAGCGGTCGAATCTGTAGTCGAATCTACAGCCGAATCTACAGCCAACGCAGCCATCAAAGCGAATTCTTGGTGGCTGGTATAAATCAACATTCCACCTTGTTTTAAATGGATGCGCAGGCGCTGCAACAATAAGGCTATGGTTGTGCGATCGAGCGCACTAAAAGGCTCATCTAAAATCAACAGTGTCGGTAAGGATGCAAAAAACAAGCGCGCCAAGGCGACACGTTTTTGCTGCCCTTGCGACAATACGCGAGCCGGCAAATCTGCTTGTGCGCCTAATCCGATTGCAGCAAGGGCGTTATGAATTGCTGCGGCACTATGAGCTCGCCCTTGCATTTGACAAGCGCTAGCCAAATTTTCGGCAGCGCTTAAATCTCCCTTAATGCCGAATTGATGTCCGATATAGAGTAAGTTTTGATGAAATTCTTCGCGGTGCTCACGAATGCATAGTGTTTGCCAGTAGACTTTGCCTGCTTGAGGCAAGCTTAAGCCACAGAGTAGACGCAGCAGGCTACTCTTTCCCGCACCGTTTTCTCCCGTCAACCACAAGCTCTCGCCCGCCTTTAATTCCAAATGCAAATTGGAAAATAACAGACGTGCGCCGCGGGTGGAGGATAAAGAAATTGCCGACAATGACATGGTGCGTTCAACTTATAAAAATTCATAAAACAGGCGGCAAGTGTAGTCGCGGATGTCGTCTGATAAAACGAAGTTTACTGTCTATACTTATTTACTCTGTGCGTGGGCGGGCTTATAGGTGTCAGCACTTCATATGTGTTTTTTGATCTAAACTAAGAAGAAAATATTCGTTTTAATTCTATCTAAGCAGCTGCATGATGGCATCCTTCATTTCTCAGGAGTCACTCATGCCGGATCGTCATTCGATAGCCAAATCCTTGATTCAACAAAACCAACGCTTGCGCCGTGTAAGCCTGATGGCGGCATTGTTGATTAGCCTTGGACTGGCATGGTCAGCGCCCAGCATAGCGCAGGGTAATAGCAGCATTTTGAACGCATCCTATGACGTCACCCGAGAATTGTTTAAGGACGTCAACCCTGTTTTTGTCGCCGAATGGAAAAAGAAAACCGGTGAGACTCTGACGATTAATCAATCGCATGGTGGATCAAGCAAACAGGCGCGATCTGTAGTCGATGGCTTGGACGCAGCAGTGGTAACAATGAATCAAGCGAGCGACATTGATATTTTGGCGGAAAAAGGCATGGTGCCAGCAAGCTGGAACAAAGCCTTCCCGAATAATTCTTCGCCATTTTATTCGACCATGGTGTTCTTAACGCGTAAAGGAAACCCTAAGAAAATCGCTTCTTGGGAAGACTTGGGTAAGGCAGATTTAAAAATCATTATTCCCAATCCAAAAACTTCTGGCAATGGACGCTATTCCTATTTAGCCGCTTGGGGTTCAGTGATTAAATCCGGTGGCAATGAAGCGCAGGCACGTCAACTGACTGAGCGAATTTTTAAAAATGTGCCTGTGCTCGACGGTGGTGGGCGAGGTGCAACAACCACATTTACGCAACGTGAAATTGGCGATGTACTGGTCACTTTTGAAAACGAAGTGCAATTGATTAAGCAAGAATTTGGCGATAACTTTGATGTGGTCTATCCAAAGATTTCCATCCTCGCGGAATCTCCTGTTGCGGTGGTTGATAAAGTCGTTGATAAACTTGGTAACCGTAAGCAGGCTACAGCCTATTTGCAATTTCTGTATTCAGAAGCAGGGCAAGAAATTATCGCAAAACATTACCTGCGCCCACGTTCTGAGCTGGCTGCGAAAAAATATGCGGCCAATTTTAAGCCTGTGAGCTTATTTACGATTGAGGATGTGTTTGGTGGGTGGAAGCAAATTCAGAAGAAGTTTTTTGATGATGGGGCTGAGTTTGATAAGATTTATCAGAGTAAAAAATAGTGTAGTTGTTTGGTTTTGGTGAGTTTTCACTTGCCTTGAAAACGCAGATTCCCATGGGGGTGACTCTGCGTTTTTTGTTATTTTAGAAACGTTAGATTGATTTCATGTGATTTTCTTTTTTTGATTGCTTTAAGTTTGCAGGTCGGGTGTGGCCCGACAGCCAAGCACCTTTTTTGCTTCGCCAAAAAAGGTCCTCCAAAAAAAGGCGACCGTAGACTCGCCCTTCGGGTGCTTACGCTACGCTCCAGCATAATTTGTGCATCACAAAAAATGGGAAAGTGTCGAAACTCGCTTCGCTCAAACAACGCCACTTTCTTATCCATTTTCTGTGACGCACAAATTACATCGTCTCAAACGGGGGTAGGTCAAAAGCAAATTCAAAAACAACGTCAAAAACAACGACCGCCAACCTCGATTGGAAAAATGGGCGTCTTTTGATACTGATTGTTTTGATGTTGGGGTTGTTGTTGGTTTTGATTTTGTGCTGTTCCACTTCTGACACTGCCAATTGTGCAAGACAGAAAATGGATAAAGAAAGTGGCGTTGTTTGAGCCGCAGGCGAGTTTCGACACTTTCCCATTTTTTGTCTTGCACAATTGGGCACCCGAAGGGCAGTGGCAGCGTGGTCGCCTTCTTTTGCTTACTTTTCTTGGCGAAGCAAGAAAAGTGAGTGGCTGTCGGGCCACCCCCCGACCTGTGAACATCGAACAAGCACGAAAATAAATTAGAAACGAAACAGTTCAGAAAGCCATTCGTCAAAAGTGCAGCACACGATATACGTGATTTAAGGTATGAGCGGTGGATTACGCTAAAGCTAATCCACCCTACAAAGCAGGCAGAAAATCGCCCCAGATTGCAGACAAGGGATTACAAAAAAACCTTAATCCTTAGTCTTAAAATCATCATGACAAGCCTTACAAGTCTTACCCAAAGCCCCAAACTGCGCCTTCACAGCAGCTTGATCTCCATTCGCCGCAACCTTCGCCAATTCATTCGCTTCTTTAATAAAGTTACCCGCCAATTCACCAAAATGCTTATCAGTAAAGGCTTCTGGCTTGGTTGCCGTATCATGCCAGCCCTTACCCTTATCACTGCCAGGAGCGAATAAAGAACCCAAACCTGCATTCGCTACCGCGGCAATTGTGTTGGCGGCTTTTACCACTTCTTCTTTATTGTAAGTACCTTCCACATTCGCTTTGACACGACCATTATTCCAGGCAATGATTTGAAACGCCGACTGGCGCCATTTAATTAATTGTTCAGGCTTAGGCGCATTTTGAGCAATGGCGACGGCTGAGCTAGATAATATCGATACCGCGATGAACGGCACGAGGATTTTTTTTAACTGCTGCATAAGTTCTCCTGAGTTGAATATAGGAAGTGATGGAGGATAAAAAACACGCCGCGCCTCCATCGCACGGCGTGGTGAAGAAAATTAATCTTGCTTGTGATTTTTTATTTGGCGCGACCACTAAAACCTGTGGTCAAAGTCTGAATTCGATAGGCAGAGCCGCGACCGACTGCATACAGAACATCTTTGTTCTTACCAGCGAAGGCGATATTCTGTGGACTCTTAGGTAGCACGATGATGCCTTGCGCTTCGCCGTGTGGACTGAAGACTTCGATGCCGGCGCTGGTCGCGACATATAAGCGACCAGCACCATCTACCGCCAAACCATCGGCACCGCTGCTGTAGCCAGTATCTGTTTTTCGCCAGCCTGCGAGTTTGGCAAAATTGCGGCGTTCCCCTATGCTACCGTCGGCATTGAGCGCGTACGCTAATACATGTTCACCCAATGTGTTCGCGACATAGAGGGTTTTTTCATCTGTGCTGAGTTGTATCCCATTCGGACGTTCAATATCGTTGGCGAGGCGACTTAGTTGACCTTTTGTGTCGATCTTATACACGGCGGGTTTTGCGGTGGCTGCCTGATCAGGTTTAGCGGGGCCACTTGCGCCGGAATCAGTGAAGTACACGATACCTTTACTGCTGACCACTAGATCATTGGGGCGTCCAAATTTTAAGCCCTCGTAATTGTCCGCCAGCGTGCGTGCTCTCTCCGGAGGGTAGACGATCCCAACGCGCGTATCCAAGACTTGCACCGCATATAAATCGCCATTCGGGGTGAAGCCCAGGCCATTTGATCCATTCGTGTTGCTCAGAAAATTACTGGTGCTGCCGTCTTCTGCAATGCGGGTGATGCGATTGTCCTGAGTTTCAGTGAATAAAAAACTGCCGTCGGGATGACGTACCGGGCCTTCGGTACCTTTGAAGCCTTCTTTGATCAATTCGATTTTGGTGCCTGCATGGACGACGCCTGTGATGGCTGGCGTGACTTCTTGTGCATGGATAGGCGCACCAGCGGCGATGCTAGAAATGACGAAGGCGAGTGCTGCGCGGTTTTTCCAATTGTGAGTATGCATGTCCGGTTTCCTTAAGATTTTTTGGCAGCGATTTTTTGCACGATGGCTAAGCTTTTTTCGACGTTTTCAAATGGCGATACACCACCGACCGTGGCATTAATCTTGCCATCGGGTGTGATGATGAATGTCGTGCGTTCTGCGAATCCATGGTCTAAATCTTTACCACGACTATCCTTGCGACCCGCTTGTGCTTCACGAATGGTCAACTCATAGGATTTAGCGATCTTGCCATCTGCGTCCGAAGCGACGGAGATTTTTCCTGCGCAAAAATCGGGGTCTGCCGAGAAATCATTTAAGCGTTCTATACTGTCTAGCGACACGCCAACGATGCTGGCACCAGCCGCTTTAAATTTCTCGGCGCTCTCTGCGAAACTATGTGCCTGAATATTGCAACCGTTGGTGTAGGCCGATGGATAGAAGTAAACGACGACCGTGCCTTTCTTTAATTGCTCTTTTAAGGAATAGCTATAAGCTTTACCTGAGAAGGATGCCTGAGTTGTAAATTCGGGAGCTGTCTGACCTTCTTTCAGTGCAGCGATGGCTGAGCTTGCGATTGTTAACGCGACTATAGTGCTCACTAATATGCTCACTGAAGCGCTTAATGCAGGTTTATGGAAAATGGATTTCATTGTGTGCTCTTTCAAAAAATGTTGTGAAATTCGATCTACTTTTTTCAGATAGAAATTTATTGTGCTGTTGACAGATAGCTCGCCAAACTATCGATTTCATGATCCTTCAGCGGCTGTAATAGCTTGCTCATGACACCAGTCTGATCATTGCGACGTTGACCGCTACGCCAGTCCAGCATCTGTTTTTGCAGATAGCGCCACTCTTGTCCCTGCAGACGTGGTGCAACAGCTTTTTCGTTTGTCGTTTTAGTGTGGCAACTGATACAGGCGGCGATGCCGCGCTGACTGTCACCTTGCTCAAATAGCTGTTGACCTAAAGTGTTGGGCAGCTGTTGGTTCGTATCAGCCTGCATAGGTTTTTGTGCCGCGAAGTACGCAAGAATATCGGTTGCATCTTCGTCGTTGATGCTGTTGGCCATCATTTTCATAAAATCATCTTTCCTTGCGCCGTTACGAAAGTCCTGGATTTGTTTGAACAAATAAGCGACATCTTGCCCGGCTAGTTTGGCAAACTTAACGATCTTGCCAGCACCATCAACATGGCCGTGACCTTGCCCATCGATGCCGTGACATTCCATGCAGCGCTCATTTTCCGCTTTAGCAAAACCTGCTTCAGCGTTGCCGACACGCAGAGTTTGCAAGCTGGCAGTCGTTTTACTTTTTGTGCTCGCCTGTTTTTTTTGCGCAAGTACGATTTGCGGTAGTAAGAAAAAAGTACCGACAATAAAAGATAGGGCTTGCCATTGCCTTACGCGATTAAGCTTCAAACTAAAATGTAGGCCAAACCTCATGTCTATTCTTTCTTGTAGAAGGTATGACATGTGCGGCAAGTGCGTGACAAACTGGTGGCAGAATCGGTGGCCGCATCAAACTTATTTGCGCTGACCGCGGTGATAATTTCCACGGTTAAGTCCTTACTTTTTTTGGATAAATCCACGGCATTCTGTGCATCGCCCCGTTTGACAAAGTGTTCTTCAACCGTAATGAAAAGGCGATTGAGCTCCTTGGCATCGGCGGTCGATGCCTTAGCATCTTTTAAGGACAAATTAGAAGACAAACTTTTATTCAAGTCTTCAATGTTTTGCATCAGATCCATGTCCAGATCACCGTCGGCAAAACAGACACCCGCAATCAAGCTACTTAATACGAATAATCCAACTAAAACTTTACGCATAAATTAATCACAATTTGAATCATGGTCAGAGACCAAAAGAAAAGTGGGCGCTCCTGATCTGAGACGCCCAAATTTTTCGTACTTCGTTTTCTCTTACTGCTTTTACCTCTTTGCCCTAGGCAAGAATGTCAGTAATGACTTTGCCGTAGACCACAGTAGGGCGTTCAGAGCGTCCATTGTTAAGGAAGGTCGTCTTCAAGTGATCCAAGCCCATTAATTGCAAAATAGTGGCGTGGAGATCATAGGTATCAACAGCTTTTTCTTTATCCGCTACTTGCAGACCGATGGCATCGGTTTCGCCATAGGTGAAGCCTGCTTTCAAGCCGCCACCTGCCATCCACTGTGTATAGCCCCAAGGATTATGGTCACGACCATTGCCACTTTGACCGTAAGAAGTGCGGGCAAATTCGGAGGTCCAGACGACTAAAGTCGTGTCGAGTAAACCGCGTTGTTTCAAATCTTCCAGTAAGGCGCCGATAGGTTTGTCGACCGCTTTCGCCATGATGCCGTGATTCTTTTCCAGATTGTCATGCGCATCCCAGACGTTTTGTCCTGTGACTTCGGTTTGACCTGAAGGGACACCAGTGACCACGTGGACAAAACGCACACCACGTTCGACTAAGCGACGTGCGCGCAGCAAGGTGGTTCCGTAGCCAGAAGTGATCTCTTCATTCAAACCATAAGCGGCGCGCGTGGTTTCAGATTCTTTACTCAGATCGACCGCTTCTGGTGCTGCGACTTGCATACGATCTGCGAGTTCGTAAGAACGTAAGCGTGCTTTCAATTCGGTGTCGTTAGGGAATTTCTCTGCACCTAAGCCGTTCAGTTTTTTCAGTAAATCGAGTGAGCTGCGTTGTTGATTGGCCGTGCGGACATCAGGACGATCTAAGTACAAAATGGGTGAATTGCCAGGACGGAAGGCCGTACCTTGATACACAGCCGGCAAGAAGCCGGAAGCCCAGTTCACACCGCCAGCGGAAGGCTCACGGTCACCGCTGTAGAGGACAACATAAGGTGGCAGATCTGGATTGGCAGAACCTAATGCATAACTAATCCATGAACCTAAAGCTGGGCGGCCAGGACTGAGATCACCTGTATTCAGTTTCAAAATAGAGATGTCGTGCGTCGCGCCTACCGTGACACTGGATTTGATGAACGTCATCTTGTCCGCGTGTTTAGCGATATTGGGTACCAGATCAGAGAACCAGGCACCACTCTCGCCGTGCTGCTTCCAGGTGCGATTTGATGCATATAATTTACCGACACCGCCTTGCGTACTGGTTTTGATGCCTTTTAAAAAGGACGCTGGTACATCTTGACCTGCGAGGCGAATCAATTCTGGTTTGTAATCGTATAGATCTAAAGTGCTTGGTGCGCCGTTTTGATGTAGCCAGATCACAGATTTAATTTTTGCTGCATGATGTGGTGCTTTTGGGGCTAGAGGGTCGGCCAGTTCTGCGGCAGTAGCAACATTTAAACCCAAACCTGGCGTTAAGCCAGCGAGAGCGGCACCACTTAAACCGAGACCAGATTTCAAGAGAAAATCGCGACGTGTATTGTTAGTCATAATTGTCTTTCAGATGATGAAAATAATGTAAATTGAATAGGGCTGTATAGATTAAAAGCGACTAAAAGCGATAAGCGAAATCATTCGAGTTCGATACGGTATGCACCAGATCAACGAAGGCGGCAGCGCGTACAGGATTAATTTGTATGCCTTGCTTCAAACCGGTTGGTACCGCAACTTCAAACTTGCCGGTCCAGGTACGTTCTTGAATGACTTTTTCTTGGTTATCTAAGAATTGTTTCAAGACATTGCGTTCGTCTTTGTTTGGCTTACGCGCAAATAAGGTCACATACAATTGATCGAGTTGTGCGTTTTCATCTTTACCAGCCGCAGTGATAATTTTTCCTGCTAAGGCCTGTGACCAGTTACTGACCAGGTCACTGTTAAATAGCGCCAAAGCTTGCAAAGGTGTGGTCGTCACTTCACGTTTGTGATGTGGATTGGATGGATTCGCTGGATCAAAAGCTTGTGTTAATGGATAAGGAATACTACGACGTACAAACACGTAAATACTGCGGCGATTGTGATCAGCTTCGTCCTTTGATACTTCCCATTGATTGCCTGCATTTAAGCTAGATGGTACTGGCGGAAAGACTGCAGGGCCACCAATTTTGTTTTCTAATTTTCCAGAAACATACAGTAAAGAATCACGGATTTCTTCAGCATCGAGACGCTTACGTGGGTACACTGCCAGCAACTTGTTTTCAGGATCTGCTTTTACTACATCGAGACGCTCTGACGACGCTTGACGATAGACGCTAGAGAGCAAAATATCACGTTGCAGTTTTTTGACGCTCCAGCCATTTTTGACAAAATTGCTGGCCAGGTAGTCGATTAGCTCTGGATGCGTAGGTTTGGTACCAGCACGACCAAAATCTTGTACGGTACTAACGATACCCTTATCAAATAACTGCGCCCAGACACGATTGACATAGACTCGTGCTGTTAAAGGATTTTTTTCACTGACCAACCAATTTGCCAAAGCAGCACGGCGACCTGTACCGTTTTTGCTGGTGCTGATTTCTGGTTTGTAATCGCCTGCCCATAATGCTGGCAGACCTGGTTCTACTGTTTCTAATGGACGCTCATGTATGCCGCCAAAACGTAATTGCGTAGGAATAGGATCTTTGCCGATTTCTACTGCAGTTGTGTAGAAATTAGAGCCACCTTTAGTCGGCCGGAATTTATCAAATTTGCGCAGATCTGCGGTGAGTTTTTGGTACTCTTTGTATTTTGCTGCGTTTTCTTCTTTATATTCCGTCGTGCCTTTATCTTCGGCTGAAATACGCAAATAAGCGACGATGTCTTGTTCCGTGGCGACTGCATCTTTACGGAAGTTGACCCAACGATCTAAAGCGTTCCATTCTTTTTCTGGTTTAAAAATAGAATCGCGACTATCCGTCAGATAACGTTCGTTATGATATTTACGACCCTCAGCACGTACCGTATCCAAAATTGCTCTTTGCTTGGCGCGAATATCTTTCGTTAATTCATTGTATTCCGCTTGGGCTTTGGCGAACTCCTTATCGGCTTCGGTTTCCGTTCCTTTAGTTAAGCGTACGCGTTCGTCGAATTGTGTATTCGAGAAGAAGGCTTGCAACTGGAAGTATTCCTTCTGACTGACTTTATCAGCCTTGTGATTGTGGCAGCGTGCGCAACCGATGGTAGAGGCGAGAAAGGTTTCTCCTACCAGATCAGTCATGTCGGTGGCGATTTGGTATTTGCGTTGCACCAGATCGCGTGAATTGCTGTTATCTGGATAGCCTGCTAAGAAGCCCGTAGCGATCTTGGCGTCTTGGCTGTCAGGATATAGTTCGTCGCCTGCGACTTGTTCGAGTACAAACTGATTGAACGGTTTGTCTTGATTAAACGCGTTGATCACATAGTCGCGATAGCGATAATTGTTGGGACGTGTATTATCATTCTGGAAGCCAGCGCTATCAGCATAGCGTGCCAGATCTAACCAACGACGCGCCTGACGTTCGCCGAAGTGAGGCGATGCCAATAAACGATCAACTAACTTCTCATAAGCGTTCGGTGTTTTGTCATTTTCAAAGGCGCGCACTTCTTCTACTGTAGGCAAAATACCCCAGGCATCTAAAGTCGCACGACGAATATACGTACCACGATCTGTTTCGGGTGACGGTTTGAGTTTGGCATTTTCCAGTTTAGCTAAGACGAAAGCATCAATCGGATTGCGCACCCACGCTTTTTGTTTTACCGCTGGAATTTCTGGCGCTTTAACTTCGGTGTAAGCCCAGGCTTTGTTGTTAGCACCAGCATTACTTTTTGCATTGCTTGGCGCATCTTTTTTGTCTTGACCTGTCGCAAGGGCTGACAGACTCAAGAGTACGGCGAGATAAATCACTTTCTTTTTCATTGGTGGGCTCCCATTATTTGCTTGCTAAACTTGTTTGCTAAAGGTATGACTAGTTGTGCTACAGATTTTTCTTTTCTGGTGTCGAGCAGGATGATCTTTAAGCGATTTCCTGATTAACTTTTGCCAGCCTCGCGACTGTTGAAAAGACATCAGCACAGCAATATTTCGTTCTTCGTGAACAGTAATAGCAAGGAGCGCGCCAGCTTCTCGTGGCGCTGATTTTTCTATTTGAAGTTCTTGCCTAAGTTATTGATTGTGAATATTTTATTGTTGATTTTGACGTCAAAAAATTTCAAGGTGAAGGGGGCAGGAGTGCAGTGCTTGTGGGATCAACTGTTGCAGAATGATCAGCGCATTATGGCAACTGTGGCATGCGCAACAGACTCTCTGTTGATTGTGGTGATGTCAGCTCATGTTGAATTTGCAGCAGCTGTACTTCTTTTTTATTCGCAATGTAATTGACTGTTTAATCGACTGTTGAAATTCAAGCAGTTGGGGTGATCCGATTTCAACTTTTTTCAACTTTTTTGCCGGAGCGTTTAAGCCGATCAAATCCAGATAGCGCAGCTTCTCTCTATGAGTAATTTGCTTTAAGCGTGAAGTATTGGATGTACTTATTTCTTGGCATATTTGTTGCTGATGGGAGTGTTGAGGTACCAGTTAAGCTTTGAGTCGAGCACTCCGGTACACATCTTATTCCTTCAATTTTTGAGAAAGAACATCCAATGAAAAACTCATTCAAACTATTAGCGATTGCCACTTTGTTTGCGGCAAATTTGGCGCATGCTCAGCAATCCGCTGCACCAGCGGCTAGTTCAAGCGCACCAACCGCGGCAGCAAAACCCTATGTTGCACCACCATGGGAATACAAAACGCGTCAGCTGCAAAGAAATGAAATCGATGCTCTGTTTTTTTATCCATCACAAATCGTGGTGATCGATGTGCGTCGCCCCGATGAGTTAATTAAGAATGGTAGTTTTCCCGTTTATTTAAGCATACAGCTAGCTGACTTGGAAAAGAGCCTGGATCTGATTCCCAAAGATCGCACGATTATTACCGTCTCGAATCGAGCGCATCGTGCTGGCGCAGCTGGTGATTTGTTGACTGCCAAAGGTTATAAAGTAGCGGGTGCTGCCGGTAGTCTCGATTACGAAGATCAGGGTGGAAAAATTGCACGTATTACGCCTCCGCCACCACGCAATCCAACGGCTGCCGTTAGCACCAATGCTGCAACTGCGCAGGCGAGTGCTGCGAATCCGAAGTAGAGGATTTCATTATGCCAAGCTCACGCGCCCTTGCTAAACCCCCAGCTAAAAAAACTGCTCAAAACGCTGCTGAAAGTTCTGCTGAAAATTTGACGTTCAATTTTGCACAAGACTTCGATCAAGAATCGACATTACAGGAACCACTGCAATTGTCGCGTACTTCGGTGGCGACGGCTGTTGTGCCTGCTGTTCCTGTTGTGTCTTCAGCAGCAATTTTATCTATAGATAGAAATGCTACTAGAAATTTTTTAGCGATGCCCTTATGGGATTTGCCGATTCGTATTTTCCATTGGACATTGGTGATAGCGGTGCTGGTGGCGGTCGTGAGTGCGAAGCTGGGGGGGGAGTGGATGACACTACATGGCAAGGCAGGATTTGCTATCTTGGGCTTGCTCAGTTTTCGTTTGGCGTGGGGATTTGCGGGAAGTAAATACGCACGTTTTGCACAATTCTTTCCTACACCTTCCAAACTTCGACGCTATTTGCAGGGTAGTTGGAAGGCGCGAGGGCATAATCCACTAGGCGCCATTTCGGTGTTTGCTTTACTCGGACTTTTAGCGCTGCAGGCTGGAGGTGGATTGCTGACCGACGACGAAATTAGTTTTACTGGACCGCTGGCACATCTAATAGACACCGAACTAGCTGTTCGTTTGACTGGACTACATCATCAACTCTCGAACATCGTATTAGGATTGGTCGCTTTGCATATTGTGGCGATTATTTTCTATCGCGTAGTGAAGCGTAAAAATCTGCTCACTCCCATGATTACTGGGGTCGAGCAGGTTCCAGCCGAGTCTGCCTTTGAAGATATTGAGGAACAGAATGAGCGTCGCGGACAGCGTCGGCACACTGTCGCACTTGCTGTATCACTTGCGCTTGCCATTGCAGTCGCTTATGGCGCGAGTAGCGGTTTTGGTACGCGCACTCAGGCTGAACTTGTGGTTGCCCCCGCAGTGTCATCGTCGAACTTACAAGACAACGTGCAAAAGCCTGCGCCAGCGCCTGCTTGGTAGTGAGATTTGCTTAACTAGAAGAAAATCATATAAAGAACGAAGAAATGATTAGTTCTGGTTTTAAAGCTTTACCAGTATTCTCAATCCTGTCGAGAAATTTGCTTGCTTGCCTCGCAGTTCTCAACACCGATTTTGGCTAGTTCGCTGACAGTGAACAGCAGGTATTTTTATCCTTTATTTGTATCCGTTATCTGTATCCGCTATTTGTATCCATCAATATTTTGAATAAGACTAGAAAGTAAATTATGAATTTGAAGAAATTAGTATTAGCGGCTTCGCTCTCAGTCAGTAGTGTATTGGCAGTGTCTGCTTTAGCCGCAGATGTGAGCTTATTGAATGTCTCTTATGATCCAACTCGCGAACTGTATCAAGAAGTGAATGGTGCGTTTGCGAAGTATTGGAAGGCGAAGTCCGGTGACAATGTCACGATCAAGCAATCACATGGTGGCTCTGGCAAGCAAGCACGCGCCGTGATTGATGGCTTGGACGCGGATGTGGTGACGCTGGCTTTGGCCTATGATATTGATGCAGTGGCAGAGAAATCTTTGTTGAATAAAGATTGGCAAAAACGCTTGACGCATAACTCTTCTCCTTACACATCCACGATCGTTTTCCTGGTGCGCAAAGGGAATTCAAAGAGTGTGAAAGATTGGAATGATTTGACCAAACCAGGTGTTTCAGTCATCACACCAAATCCTAAGACTTCTGGCGGTGCTCGCTGGAATTACTTGGCGGCTTGGGGTTATGCTTTAAAACAAAAAGGCGGTAGCGAAGCGACTGCTAAAGACTTCGTCAAAAACTTGTATAAAAACGTACCGGTGTTAGATTCAGGTGCACGTGGTTCGACGGTGACTTTCGCCGAGCGCGGTTTGGGTGATGTTTTGATCACTTGGGAAAATGAAGCCTATCTGGCATTGAAAGAATTCGGTGCCGATAAGTTTGAAATCATCACACCTCCATTGAGTATCTTGGCAGAGCCACCAGTGGCTGTGGTTGATAAAACTGTCGACAAACGTGGTACGCGTAAAGTGGCAGAAGGCTATTTGAATTATCTGTACACAGATGAAGCGCAAGACATTATCGGTAAGAATTTCTATCGCCCGATTTCCGAAAAAGCAGCGAAAAAATATGCTGGTCAATTCGGTAAAGTGAATTTGTTTAAGATCGACGACGTATTCGGTGGCTGGACAAAAGCACAGAAAGATCACTTCGCAGATGGCGGTTCATTCGATCAGATCTACCAAGCGAAATAATTTTTTGTCGTACAGGTAGGTCTGTCGGTGGAATAAATACACTGAACCTACCCAACGCATTAATACACACCACACTAGACGATATTTGAAAAAATTTCGCTAAGATAGGGAGTGCAGTATGAGGCTCCCTGAGTATCTGGAACATAGTAAACCGGTATTTTCTTTACGCAGGTTTACTGTGTTTCATATGCGAACTGTGCTTTGCTTGAGGCGTGAACGAAATTACAAACAAAGCTGTAAAAAAATTCTGAAAAAACGCTGAAAAATCGCCGGACATCAAGTAGTAACTGTAAGCACCCTGATCTCGCAGAAATCGAGAAAAGTATAGAGAAAAAAGGATGCTTACAATTTCTTCCTGATTAACATCACTTTGTTTTTCGTACCGGCCTGTACATCCACAAGGCCTATAGTTTCGAAAAATGTTTGCCCGAATCTATGGGTGTCTGCACGGCATCAGTCGTAATTGCTTAGCACTCATTTAGTAACACTCATTTAGTAACACTCAATTAGCAACATTAATTTATCAACGTCAGACGAGAATTTATCCGTGAACAAACTCCTTACTTTTCCTGAATCGAGCGGCAGCCCTTTATCGATACGGGCTAAGGCAATGTTATTTCATGATCAGCGATCATCGGAATTATTGGAGCAAGTCGAACGTATCGCACGCTCGGACGCAACTGCTTTGATCATCGGTGAAACCGGTACTGGTAAAGAATTGATCGCCAGACATATTCATACTTCCAGTGGACGTAAAGGTCCCTTCATCGCCGTCAACTGCGGGGCATTTAGCGAAACCTTGATCGATGCTGAATTATTTGGACACGAGTCCGGCGCATTTACCGGCGCTAATCAAGCACGTTCTGGATGGTTTGAGGCCGCGAATGGAGGTACTTTATTTTTGGATGAAGTCGGCGATTTATCGCTCGCTTTGCAAGTGAAATTACTGCGCGTACTGCAAGAGCGACAAGTCGTGAGAATTGGTTCACGTCGGCCTGTCGCGCTTGACGTGCGGCTGGTTGCGGCGACCAACGTAGATTTGCAAAAAGCAATTGCGGCTGACCGCTTTCGTTCGGATCTTTACTATCGTCTCAGTGTGGCGACAATTGACCTGCCACCCTTGTGCGATAGGCCCGGCGACATCTTGCCTTTAGCACGACACTTTATTGAAATCTATAGTGAACGACTACAAGTGAATCGGGTCAGTTTGTCGAGCGAAGCTGAGTCCGCTTTGTTGGCTTATGAATGGCCGGGCAATATTCGAGAACTTGAAAATGTGGTGCACTATAGTTTGATCGTCTGCCGGAATAATATTATTGAAGCCGATGATTTACGCTTGGTCGGCGCGCTACATCGTAGCCGGGGAAGATCCGTGCCAGTGCGTGCGGACTCTGCTAGAAGCGTGCCTGATTCTCTTCCTGCAGTGCGCGACGCTGAACTGGACGAACAGCGTCCAAACGCATCTGTAGAAAGTGAACCAGCCGTGGCGGATGCTGCGTCTGATCATATCGGTGCAGAGCTACATCCGCTGCAACAAATCGAGCAACTGATAGCATGTTTGATCGAGAACGAACAAGTCAGTTTATTGGACACTGTAGAGCAATCTTTGATTCGCATCGCGTTTGCCAAGTGTAAGGATAATCAGGTGCAAACCGCCAAGGTCTTGGGCATTAGCCGCAACATATTGCGCACCTACTTGAAGCGTTATGGCTTAATCGGACAAGAAGGAAAAGAACCTGAAATTCACATCGCTAATACGGAAGAAGTTGAATTGGTATAGCCGCTAAAATAGTAATATTTGCAGGACAGTAAGCCCGCTCATCTTCAAGCAACTTCAAGCTTTTGAGTGGGCTTTTCTCCACTGAAAATGGCGATATCTTTTCTCAGAATAAGCTTGCGCGAAACGATTCCTTATCAAAATCTGTGCTTGCCCCTATGCTTAAGTCATGATTCACATTCTGACTTACATTTATGAACTATCCCGCATTAACTCGCTATATTCAGCATTTACAAAACAAACTACCCGCTAACACGAATCTTTATTTTGATGAAGATGGGCGGGTGCATGGTCGATTTTTCCATGCGCGACTTGCTAGTGTTTATCAAACCATATGTTCTGCAAATACGCTAGAAGTAAAAGCCTGCGAGGCCTATGCGCGCAGCGTGTCGAATGAAGAACCCGGGTTGAGTATTTGGAAACTGCTAGAAAATATTGCTAGTGATGAAGAGTCGGTTGAACTCGATCGCTTATGTCGCTTGCTACACACGATCAATTATTTCAAACAGTTAGATAACTCGGTGAAAGACCTTTATTTGACCGTGCACAATCGCCTATTAGTTGCGGTCGCAGGTAATCACGGAGCCGCATTCAGACGTGTTCTGGAGAGTTTGGAGTTGCCGCAGCAAAAAGTGATCTTACAGTTGCCGAGAATTACGCCCAGCCAGCGATGGGTATTGAGTCACGTAGCGGAGAACTATCGTAGAAATGGTTTTAGGATTGGTGCCAATGCGGGTAGTTTAGATGAAGCGCATGATTTATTAATACGTATCCGTCCGGCTTCAATTAAGTTAGATGTCGGCTTGGTGAATGAAGCTAGGAATTTTCAACATCTGTTAAAAAATGCGGCAGAGATAGGCACACAGATTGTGGTGCGCAAGATAGAAACCGAGCAATCGTATTTATCTTTGCAAGAATACTACGATGGAACATCGCCCTTCCTGGTGCAAGGCTATTTCTTCGACCTGCCGAAATCTGACACACCGACGCGATTCCTTGCTAAGCCTAAGGAATTAGGGCTTGCTAGTGATGCCATACTCGCGCTCCCCTTGTAATCTGCAATTTACAATTGGTGGTAATGCCCGCTAGATTTATGCATTACCAAGGCAGCATATTCTTAAAACAGATAAAGAAATGCAGAAAAAATCGTTTTCCATATAACACGCCTATGTAATGATGTGACTCTCTTAGTCATATCAGTAATAAAGGCATCACATGGCATTTTTCTCCAGCAATCGGGCAAAAGCACGGCGAGTCATTCCTGGCTTTAGTCTGTCAGTGGGCTTTACCATATTTTACCTGGGCCTCATTGTCTTGATTCCACTCTCAGCGGTGTTTTTCAAGACCTTCACGATGACCTGGGATGCCTTCTGGCACACCGTGACTTCCGAACGCGTGATGGCATCGTATCGCCTGACGTTTGGCGCCTCTTTGCTGGCCGCTTTCATTAATGTCATTTTCGGCGGCATCCTGGCGTGGGTATTGGTGCGCTATAAATTTCCGGGCAAGCGTTTGATTGATGCCTTTGTTGACTTACCGTTTGCTTTGCCGACAGCCGTGGCGGGAATTACCTTAGCGACCTTATATGCGCCGAATGGCTGGATCGGCAAACTGCTTGCGCCTTGGGGCATTAAAGTCGCTTATACACCTTTAGGCGTTTTAGTCGCCTTGATTTTTATTGGTCTGCCCTTCGTCGTGCGTACCGTACAGCCAGTCTTGGAAGAAGCCGAAAAAGAATTAGAAGAGGCGGCGATCAGCCTCGGCGCAAGTCATTGGCAAACCTTCATCAAGGTCATTTTTCCGACCATACTTCCGGCGGTCTTGACTGGCTTTGCGCTCGCCTTTGCGCGTGCAACGGGTGAATATGGCTCAGTGATTTTTATTGCAGGCAATATGCCCATGATTTCTGAAATCACGCCCTTATTCATGATCACCAAATTGGAGCAATATGATTATGCGGGAGCGACGGCGATTGCGGTGGTGATGCTGATTATCTCTTTCATTTTGTTATTGGCGATTAATGGTTTGCAAGCGTGGACGCGCCGTCGTCAAACTGCGGGGAGAGAATAATGGTCAGCACAAGCAACGCTAACGCATCAGCGTCACAAAAACGAATCGAACCGCCATTGCAATTGCAAGCGACGATGGAGCCAGTTTGGGTCAGAGTCATATTGATTGTATTGGCATTGGCTTTTGTAACGCTGTTTTTGTTCGTGCCTTTAGTGGCTGTATTCTCAGAAGCTTTACGCAAAGGTTGGGAAACCTATCTGACAGCAATCCAAGAACCAGACGCGCTGTCAGCGATTAAATTGACTTTGATTTCCGCCGCCATTGCGGTGCCACTCAACCTCGTGTTTGGCGTGGCTGCAGCGTGGGCGATTGCGAAATTTGAATTTCGTGGCAAGAATGTTTTGCTGACTTTGATCGATTTGCCGTTCTCGGTATCGCCCGTGATTTCTGGCTTGATTTATGTCTTGCTATTTGGTGCCCAAGGTTGGTTTGGCGAGTGGTTGCGCGCACATGATATTAAGATTTTATTCGCGGTGCCCGGGATTGTGTTAGCCACGATTTTTGTCACCTTCCCGTTTGTCGCCCGCGAATTAATTCCTTTGATGCAGGCGCAAGGGAGCGAGGAAGAAGAAGCCGCACTCGTGCTCGGCGCTTCAGGCTGGAAGACCTTTTGGCACGTGACTTTGCCTAATATCAAGTGGGGTTTGTTGTACGGCGTGATTCTATGTAATGCACGTGCCATGGGCGAATTCGGCGCGGTGTCGGTCGTGTCAGGTCATATTCGTGGTGAGACTAATACCATGCCTTTGCAAGTCGAGATTTTGTATAACGAATATAACTTCACCGCCGCGTTTGCTGTAGCGTCTTTACTGACTCTGTTGGCCTTAGTGACCTTGGCATTGAAGACGATAGTGGAATGGAAAACTGACGAGTCGCGTCAGCGTATTCCGCAAGAGTAGCAGTTAGTGCCTCTCTCGCAAGCGATCGGCGGATGTAAGGACAAAACTCCCTCTCCCGTGAGCGGGAGAGGGTTGGGGTGAGGGCGGTTCAGATTGGCGAAATGCCTATTTAGTGCTTATTTAATGCCCGTGGCTCTATCTAGTATATGCAGATGAAATGTCAATTGACTTACTTGACGCTCCTCATCTCAAACCCTTCTCCAGCTTCTTTCGCTAGCTGGAGAAGAGAGTAAGTGTGTACGTTTTTGAAAAAATTTGGAAGATTGGAAAAACCATGAGCATCGCTGTCAATCAATTGCAAAAACGCTTCGGCAATTTTACTGCCTTAGATAAAGTGTCTTTAGATTTTCCGAATGGCGAATTAACTGCACTGTTGGGACCATCTGGTTGTGGTAAGACGACTTTGCTGAGGATTATTGCTGGTTTGGAGTATGCCGATAGTGGTCAGGTTTTGCTCGATGGTGAAGACGCGTCGAATCAGCATGTGCGTGAGCGCCAGGTAGGTTTTGTGTTTCAGCATTATGCGCTGTTTAAACACATGACGATCTTTGAAAATATCGCTTTTGGCCTGCGTGTGAAACCACGTCATTTACGTCCATCTGAAGCGCAGATCAAAGAAAAAGTCACCAAGTTACTGGAGCTAGTGCAACTCGATTGGTTAGCGGATCGTTACCCGCCGCAACTGTCTGGCGGACAACGCCAACGTATTGCCTTAGCACGCGCCTTAGCAGTTGAGCCGCGGGTCTTGTTGTTGGATGAACCCTTCGGTGCGCTTGACGCGAAAGTGCGTAAAGAACTGCGCCGTTGGTTGCGTCGTTTGCATGACGAATTGCATGTCACCAGTATTTTTGTCACGCATGATCAGGAAGAGGCTTTGGAAGTTGCCGATCAAATCGTGGTGATGAATCATGGCAAAGTCGAACAAGTTGGTGCACCGAATGAAGTCTACCAACACCCGGCGACGCCGTTTGTGTATGGATTCTTGGGTAACGTGAATCTGTTTCATGGTCGCGTGCATGAAGGCATACTCGATGCCGATGGTGTTGCATTCGATGCGCCGGGTCATGCCGATACCCGCGATGCGGTCGGGACTGGTTATGTGCGTCCGCATGAGCTCGATATCGACCGCTACACGGCGGGCGCGACTGGCTTGGTCGTGAAATTGCGACGCGTGCATGGCATAGGCCCATTGGCGCAGTTGGAATTGGTGCGGGAAGATAATGGTCAGGTCTTAGAAGCGATGATTACGAGCGAGCGTGCTGTGCATTTAAATTTACAAGTGGGCGAAGCCTTGATTGTGAAACCACGTCGCCTGCACGTATTTGTTGAAAACCACATTGAAAGCCAGTTGGCTTAGGACAGATTATGAATTTCCAACAATTACGCTCCATCCGCGAAGCTTGCCGTTGTGGTTATAACCTCACTGAAGTGGCAAATGTTTTATACACGTCGCAACCTGGCGTGAGTCGTCAGATTCGCGAAGTGGAAGAAGAGTTAGGTGTCGATATTTTTGAACGTAACGGCAAACGCTTAACTGGATTGACTGAGCCAGGTAAGGGCATTTTGCCCATCATAGAAAGATTATTGTTAGAAGCCGAGAATTTACGTCAGGCTGGCAATGATTATTCGGATCAGGCACGCGGCACTTTAGCGATTGCGACTACGCATACTCAAGCACGTTATGTGCTGCCGAAAGTCGTACAGCAATTTCGTTTAGCATTTCCCGAAGTGCGCATAGCCTTGCAACAAAGCGCGCCCGAGCATATTGCCGAATGGGTCTTATCAGGTAAAGCGGATATCGGTATTGCGACTGAGGGTTTGTCGGCATTTAAGGACTTAGTGTCTTTCCCTTGCTATGAATGGAATCACGTGGTCGTAGTGCCAGACGGCCATCCCTTATTAGCACATGCGGAATTAAGTTTAGAAGATCTCGCGAAATTTCCTTTGATTACTTACGATGTTGGTTTTACCGGGCGTGGCCATATTGATGATGCATTTAAGCGCGCGGGTTTGCGTACTGATATCGTATTAACTGCGATGGATTCTGACGTTATTCAACAATATGTAGCGCTTGGTTTAGGCGTCGGTTTGGTCGCTTCGATGGCGATTGAATCTGGGAATGAGAATCAACGTGCGCAAGGTTTGCGCACGATTTCTGCGAGTCATTTATTCCAATCGAATGTGACTAGATTGGCAGTGCGTCGTGGTGCCTATCTGCGTGCCTATACTTTCGACTTCATTCAAAAATTTGCACCAGATTTAAGTCGTGAAGACATTCGTGCTGCTTTGGCGGAACAAGAAGTTTAGGCTATAAAAGAAATGCCGCCAGTACCTGCACAGGTATTGACGGCATGGATAGCTAACGAGAACTTCGGTTACATTGTAGTGAAGCGTTGACGAATGGATGCTTCTATACCTTCTGCATTCAAGCCGCACTGCGCTAACAGGAGTGCTGGATCGCCGTGATCAACAAACTTGTCTGGCAATCCTAGTATCAATAGCGGCTTGCTGATATTTGCCGCTGCCAATGCCTCGGCGACAGCCGAGCCTGCACCGCCCATCACACAGCCTTCTTCTATCGTGACTAGTGCTTCGTGACTTGCCGCCATCTCTTTAATCATGTCCAGATCTATCGGTTTGATAAAGCGCATATTGACCACGCTGGCATCGAGTGATTCTGCCGCCGTTAAGGCCGGATGCACCATAGAGCCAAATGCCAGAATCGCGATTTTTTTGCCCTGACGTTTGAGTTCTGCTTTACCTAAAGGAAGTTCCGTTAAGGCAGTTTCGATTGTGGCGCCTATACCAGCCCCACGCGGGTAGCGAATCGCCGCTGGACCCGGATAGTTGTAACCGGTTGTCAGCATTTGGCGGCATTCATTTTCATCACTAGCTGCCATTACTACCATATTGGGAATGCAGCGCAGATAAGCTAAATCGTAATTGCCTGCATGCGTCGCACCATCGGCACCGACCAAACCAGCGCGATCTAAGGCGAAGGTGACATCCAGATTTTGCAAGGCGACATCATGAATCAATTGATCATAAGCGCGTTGTAAAAAGGTTGAGTAAATGGCGACTACCGGTTTCATTCCTTCGGTCGCCATGCCACCCGCAAACGTGACGGAGTGTTGTTCAGCGATGCCGACGTCGTAGTAACGCTTAGGAAAGCGCTGTTCAAATTCCACCATGCCCGAACCTTCGCGCATCGCTGGCGTAATGCCGATCAGCTTGTCATCGGCAGCGGCCATATCGCACAGCCAATCACCAAATACTTGCGTGTAAGTTTTCTTAGCTGGTGCGGCGGCAGGTTTGATGCCTTCGGCTGGATTGAACTTGCCGGGGCCATGATACAAAATCGGATCAGCTTCCGCGAGCTTATAGCCCTGACCTTTTTTCGTTACCACATGCAAAAATTGCGGGCCTTTTAGATTCTTGATATTTTGCAACGTAGGAATTAAAGATTCCAGATCATGTCCGTCGATAGGCCCAATATAGTTGAAGCCAAATTCCTCAAACATGGTCGCGGGCACGATCATGCCTTTGGCATGTTCTTCAAAACGACGTGCTAGTTCTAGCATAGGCGATGGCAAAACGGATTTGCCAACATTACGCGCTGCTGCATAAAACTTGCCAGACATCAGGCGCGCCAGATAACGATTCAAAGCACCGACGGGTGGCGAAATCGACATATCGTTATCGTTGAGCACGACCAGCATGTTGATGTCATCATAGACACCCGCATTATTCAAAGCCTCGAACGCCATACCAGCAGTCATAGAACCATCACCGATGATCGCAACAGCATGACGTGATTCACCTTTGGTACGCGCGGCTAATGCCATGCCGAGCGCCGCAGAAATCGAAGTCGATGAATGCGCAGTACCAAAGGTATCGTATTCACTTTCTACTCTGCGCGGAAAGCCGGAAATCCCATCAAGCTGACGTAAGCTATGCATCTGGTCGCGTCGGCCAGTGAGAATTTTATGCGGATAGGTTTGATGACCCACATCCCACACTAATCGGTCTTCGGGAGTATTGAACACATAATGCAGTGCGATAGTGAGTTCAACTGTGCCCAGATTTGAGGATAAATGACCGCCAGTTTTTGATACTGAGTCAATCACATATTGGCGTAATTCGTCTGCCAGCGCGCTTAATTGCGCACGGTTGAGTTGACGCAGGTCGGCGGGGGAATTGATCGTAGATAATAGGGACATGTTTATGCTTTCCGCTGAACGATGAGATCTGCTAAATCATGCAGATGCTGGGCGGATTCTCCAAATGGGGATAAGGCTTGATGGGCGTCTTTACATAGCTGATCTGCTAACTGGCGCGAAGCCTCTAAACCTAAAAGTGAGACATAGGTCGGCTTATTATCAGCAGCATCTTTGCCAGCGGTTTTACCTAAAGTCGCCGAATCAGCAGTCGCGTCAAGGACATCATCGACGACTTGAAACGCAAGGCCAATCGCACGTGCGTAGTGATCGAGCGCGCTGATTTCTTCTGCAGTAAGTCGCTTACCACTCATCGCTCCCAGCAACACCGAAGCACGTAGTAATGCGCCAGTTTTTAGTCTGTGCATTTGTTCCAATTCAGGCAGGCTTAAAGCCTTACCCACACTGGCTAAATCAATTGCCTGACCGCCACACATACCGACTGAACCTGAAGCCTGTGCTAATAATTGCAACATGGGCAGCTTGTGATCTGCACAAGCTTGTGCTTCGCTAAGCACTAAAAATGCCTGTGCCTGTAAGGCATCACCCACTAATAAGGCAGTCGCTTCGTCATATTTCTTATGAACGGTAGGTTTGCCACGACGAAGTGCATCATCATCCATGCAAGGCATGTCATCATGTACCAAAGAATAGGCATGAATCATTTCGACTGCGCAGGCGGCACGGGATAATAATTCTGTAGGTGCTTCGAACAATTTGCCTGCTGCAAATACCAATAAGGGACGAACGCGTTTACCACCGTCTAATACCGCATACGCCATGGCTTCATGTAAGGTTTGCGGTTCTTGGTTCAGCGCGGGTAAATAGTTGGTGAGGGCAACTTCGACATCGGCTTGTATGGATTTCATCCATGTCTGAAATTGACTACTCATGCCTGATCCTCAGAATTGCTGGTATCTGTCGCGAAAGGTTTCAACATGCCGGCATCGAGGATTTTGACTTGTTGTTCAACTTTTTCTAATTGGGTAGCACAATATTTGATCAGGTCAGAGCCACGTTGGTAAGCGGTGATGGAAGCTTCCAAAGGAAGTTGGCCAGTTTCCATTTGTGATACCAATTCGCTCAGTTCGGCCATCGCACTTTCGAACGAATTTGGTGTGGAATTAGACGGTAATTTCTTTGACATAGAGTAGTATGCACGGTAGATTGCAGGAGCGGCAAATGAAGACTAGCCAGCGATCCTCGAAAACCCTGTATTTTAGAGCAAAGGGACTGGCTGTGTGGAGTTATCCTACTACTTGTTATGAATTGCAAAGTAGCACAAAGAAATCTGAGGAAGTGCGCGTGCGAAATCGGGTAAAGTAAATATATCGCTGTAGTTCGATATGAAAATCAAAATAAAAATATTATTTGCATAAGAAAATCGAATCCAAAACAAGAAAAAGCCAAGAAAAATCCAAAAATATGCTCAAAAAATGAGCGGAATTGCGTTTCGAACATTTCCATGTGGAAATAATTTGAATATAGTCGTAAATATAGCCGTGAATATAGTTGTGAATAAAATCGTGATTGCTGAAACTTAATAAATTGCCGAAATTGCCGAAATTGCCGAAATTGTCCCAATAGCTATTTGATTATTGTATTGTTGTATTCTTGTATTGTTGCTAGTCGAGTAATTACTCATCAGCTTAGTGTTGTTAAAATTCTTGTATGTCCAAAAACCAAGCACATCGAAAGCAAGTCGAGGGGAATCCTAAGGTCAAAGCGCCAATTTCATTGGAAAAGCTGGATACTTGGCAAGCCTTGGTACAACACGCCTATCAATTGACCGCTCTGCAGATCGACGCATTTGCGGCGCGCTTATCGCATGCCTTATTTGTAAAATCCGAAGAAGCTAGTGACGCAAAAGAAGCCGCTCTGTATTTTCACGGTGCGCAATTACTGAAAAACAGTACGTATACTTATTACTATCTTTGTTCCGGCATACTGGAAAAAACGCTGAAGAGTGAAGCTGCAGTGATCCGCAGCCCGGAAAAAAAAGCACCCATTGCTTTGTCCGATGAAGGCATGACGCTCGTCTCTTACGAAGAGATGGATTTGAAGCTCAGTATCAGCCGTGCGAGTCGTTCTCTGGAGTTGGATCATGCCGAAAGTTTGGCTGCGTTGAACATGCGCTTGGCCAGCTTGTTGGATGTAGAAACAATTAATTTGGTTCAAAACCCATTTAGGCCTGAGATTTTTTTGCGTGTACTCAACGCTGCTTGGTGTGAGTTCAATCCTGAAAAATCAGCACACGACTATGTATTGCCTATGCTCAGTGATCTGATTTTTGATTTAGGACCTGTGTATCAAGCATTAAATGAGTTATTGGTGGTTCGTGGTGTCCTGCCCGATTTGCAAGAATCCTACCGCATGAAACGTAAGCAGGCGAGTGCCGAAGCTGAGCGTGTGGGCGAAGTGGTTAAAAACGAAGTCACCAAAAAACTTGAACAATATTTCTCCGAGCAATCTGGTGTGCCATCTGGTGGCTCTGGTGGCGTCAGTGGCATGGGCGGTGGAAGTGGACTCGGCGGCGGTGGTGGCGGTAGTAGTGGTGGTGCCGGTTCTGCCGGAATGGCAGGCTCTGGTGCGGCGATGTCGCAAGCAATGGGTGGAATGCATTTCCCCAATTCATCGGCTAGTTTTCAGCCCGCTAATTCAGAGCTGTTTCAATATCTGGCGGGTGTCCAGAAAAACATGGCGATACATCAATTGGTATCGGGCGCTCAACAAGCTATGCGCTTGTCGAATTTGCGCCAAGAAATGCCATCGATGTTTCATAGCGGCGTCGAGAAGCATACTTTTGATTTGATGTCGCATGTGTTTGACGGTGTTTTGAGCAATCATGAAATTGCTGACCCGATTAAAGAGCTCATTAGTGCACTGCAAGTGCCGGTGTTGAAGGCGGCTTTAATTGATAAAGATTTTTTCTTCCAAGATGCGCATCCGGCACGCCGCTTGATCGACTTATTGTCGAAATACAGTGTTGAGTTAGATCCTGAAAAAGGTCAGAACGATCCATTATTTCAGGAGATGCAGCGCAATGTTATACGCGTACAAAAAGAATTTGATCAGCAGTTAGATTTATTCGATGAAGTTGTCACCGACCTTGAAAATTTCATTAAGAAAGAGGAAGCCGCAACGATAGAAGCTTTGCAAGCGCCGATTAATCGTGCACTGCAAAGGGAGAAATTTAAACAAGCCAGTATTTCCGCTACTAATGACATCTCTATGCGCATAGGTACGGGTGAGGTAATGGCATTTGTTGAGACATTCTTAGAGCATCGTTGGACTAAAGTATTGACGCTTGCCTATAGCGTACAAGATCAAAAGCCACACGCAGTTGAAGATGCGATCAAGACCATGGATGATTTGATCTGGAGTATCAAACCAAAGATGACACTGGCGCAGCGACAAGACATGATCAATCGCTTGCCCGGCATATTGGCACGCCTGAACAAATGGTTAAGTCTGATCAAATGGGAAGATGCAGATCGCGTGCAATTTTTTGCCGATCTGGCTGAATGCCATGCGTCCATCGTACGTGCACCGTTAGAATTGTCTCCAGAGCGCCAGATGGAAATCGCGGTAGAAGCCGCCAAGATTGCCACCGAACGCCGCTTAGAAAAACGCGCAAAAGCAGAGGCCGAGGCGAAATCGAAAGCGCAGGCTGAAGAAGCTGAAAAAATGCGCTTGGTCGCTCAGGAATTAGAAAAAGCCAAAGCCGATGCGGAACAAAAAGCCTTGGAAGAAGCTCAAGCACAAGCCCAAGCACAAGCAAAAGCAACTGTTGCAACTGACAATGCTGAAGTCGTGAACGAGGCTGATACTGTTCCTGGTGAAGAGCAAGCACAGGCGCAAAATAAAGCGAAACCTGCAGCGCCAACGCCAGAAATTAGTCAAGAATCGATAGTCGCGAAGATTGAGCGGGCGATCGAAGAAGCTGCCACCACGGTCGCTGGTCTGGAACGCGGCGTTTGGGTGCAGTTCCGCAAACTAGACAACACTTTACAAAAAGTGAGGTTAGCTTGGGTTAGCCCCATGCGCAGCCTGTTTATTTTTACTTCTAGTCAAAAAGAGAAATCATTCTCGGTAGCAGTCGATGAGCTAGAAAGAAATTTCCGCGATGGACGTGCGACGGTGGTGTCCGTTGATCATGTCGTCGATAAAGCTTTGCTAGAAGCTTTGAATCACCCCAAATCAATATCAGAGCCAGAGGCAGTTCCTGCTTAAATCGCCAGTTTTTTGTTTGTCGATTGATTCTTTGCGCTTTCGTTTCTCACATACCCGCTCCGTCGGGTGGCCGTAAGGTTTACAGACAACAGGCTTGGATGAAGTGATTTTTTCTTTTCCGATTTCCAATCTCCAACCTTACACATAAAGATTCAGTACTGAAAATGTCTGAAGGCTTGTGCCAGCTCAAGAAAAATTCTCTTTTCTAGCATCTAGAGATTTCCTCCCCACTCCTGCCTCAAAATCACATTTAACACATTCCACAATTCGCTCGAAAGTCTTATGGGGCTTGATTCTTGTTAGTTTTTGCAAGGCATAAATCCTCATTCGGATAAAGACTAAAAAATGACCATTTAGGTAGCGAAATAAGTAGTGAAAATAAATATTATGCATTTCGCGCATAGTTGAATGCAAACAAAGCATTGGAGGGCGTGCAAAGATTTGCCTTAAGATTCGCTGCCTTTGATGGGCTCGGTGCAAATTTTTTTCCAGTGCCGAATGCAGTCAAATATAAGAATTTAACCCCAAGAAGATTTACCCGAAATTTACCAAAATAAGCGAGACTTACCATGTCTAGTAATCATCAAATCCCTTCCTACCTGACCCCACATGCGACAGGTCCTTGGAATGTTTATCTGGAACAAATCGACCGCGTAACGCCTTACCTCGGCAGCTTGTCACGCTGGGTCGAAACTTTAAAACGTCCTAAGCGTATTTTGGTGGTGGATGTACCTATCGAACGTGATGACGGCACGATTGCCCACTTCGAAGGTTATCGCGTACAGCACAATACCTCTCGTGGCCCTGGTAAAGGCGGCGTGCGTTTTCATCAAGACGTGACTTTGTCGGAAGTAATGGCGTTGTCAGCTTGGATGACGATTAAAAACTCCGCAGTGAATGTTCCTTACGGTGGCGCTAAGGGTGGTATCCGTGTTGATCCTAAGACGCTGTCACGTGGTGAATTGATGCGCATGACGCGTCGTTATACGTCAGAAATCGGCATTATCATTGGCCCGGACAAAGACATTCCTGCACCAGACGTCAACACCAATGAACAGACTATGGCGTGGATGATGGATACCTACTCCATGAACGAAGGCCGTACCGCAACTGGTGTGGTCACAGGCAAGCCAATTTCTCTCGGTGGCAGTTTGGGGCGTCGTGAAGCAACAGGTCGTGGCGTTTTTGTGGTCGGTTGCGAAGCTGCTGCAAAAAAAGGCGTGACCATCGCTGGTGCAAAAATCGCGGTGCAAGGTTTTGGTAATGTCGGTGGTATTGCCGCTCGTTTGTTCGCCGAAGCCGGTTCCAAAGTCGTCGCAGTACAAGATCATGGTGGCACGATTTTCCACTCAAATGGCTTGGATGTTCCAAAACTGTTGGATCACGTGGCAGCACACGGCAGCGTGGCTGGATTCGAAGGCATAGAAGCCGTATTGCCGAACAATGAGTTCTGGTCAGTCAATTGCGACATCATGATCCCAGCCGCGTTGGAGCAACAAATTACCGAAGCGAACGCGAATGAGATCAAAGCCAAAATTATCCTTGAAGGTGCAAACGGCCCAACTACACCAGAAGCTGATGATATCTTGCGTGATCGTGGCGTGTTAGTCGTACCAGACGTGATCGCAAATGCTGGTGGTGTGACGGTTTCTTATTTTGAATGGGTGCAAGATTTCTCCAGTTATTTCTGGACAGAAGACGAAATCAATAATCGCTTGACCCGCATCATGAAAGAAGCCTTCCATTCAGTATGGCATGTCACAGAAGACAAGAAAGTGTCTCTGCGTACTGCGGCGTTTATTATTGGTTGTACGCGTGTATTGCAAGCGCGGGAAGTCAGAGGTCTCTACCCTTAATTGAGCGCGGCGATAAATTTGATTTTCGGGCGCTGTGCGTTGTTGCTTGTCCTCGCAATACTTGGGTATTGCTGCGGGAAGCGCCTAGCACAGCATCCCGAGAATCAAATTTCTCTTGGCTCAATGGTTCGTGATGTTAGATAAAGAAAAGTGAGTGGCCGCCGAGCCACTCCCGGCCAGAGGTCGTAAAGTTGAGCTCTGATAACCGAAAACAAAAGAAATCCAAACCAGCCCACGCAACACACAAACCCTTCAAAGTGTAAAATACCACGGCAAACATCTCCCCCCAAGAAAGAACACCGTGTTCAAGTTGTTAAGTTACGCCTTAATCCTGCTATTCACCGCAGAAGTTACAGCAGAAGCCAACGCCGCCGACACCTTAGCGCGTATCAAAGAGCGTAAAACTATTGTCATCGCACATCGTGCTGCCAGCATACCAATTTCTTATTTATCTGAAGACAGCAAGCCCATAGGCTATGCAATGGATATTTGTAGCAAAGTTGTTGAGCGTATCAAACGCGAATTGAAGCTTCCACAATTGGCTGTCAGTTACTTATTGGTAAATCCCAGTAATCGATTCATCGCCCTCCAGGAGGAAAAAGCTGATATGGAGTGCGGTACTACCGCCAATACCGCTGAGCGACGCAAGCAAGTTGCCTTCACCATTCCTTATTTTTTCTCTGCAACTCGCATACTGACAAAAGTCGAATCAAGCATTAAAAATTGGTCAGATTTAACGCAAAAACGCGTAGTCATATTGAGAGGCAGTAGCACTGCGAATTTATTGCGACAACAAACTCGATTGAGCGATACATCAGTAAACTTAATAGAAGCCAGCACTTCAAGTGCGGCGTTTGAAACATTATTAGCAGGAAAAGCAGATGCAGTGGTAATGGAGGAAGTGAATCTGGCGGGTTTACGCGCCATCGTTACTCAACCAGAAAAGTGGAAAATCGTTGGTGACGGCATAGGCATAGAAGCACAAAGCATTGTGTTTGCAAAAGATGATTCGGCCTTGAAAGCCTTGGTCGATAAAGAGATCGCCAGAATGATAAATGAAGGTGAGCTCAGCAAACTCTATGAAAAGTGGTTCATGCAGCCATTGCCGACATCGGGCCTTAATTACGGATTACCGATGAATTTTCTGCTACGTGATAGCTTACGATTTCCTTCGGATAAAGTTTTTAACTAGCTCAGTTCCGATAACATGGTGCGATTAACGCTATCGCACTCACTGCACCCATTGCACCTCACTATTCGAGATTTAGTAGGAACATTCCTTTACGGCATCAATCGTGATCATCACATCTGATACAGATTTCAGACAAATTAAATAAGTCATTTCAGCCTTAAATTACTTTTTTGCATTAAAATTCGCTCACTTTTTTCAGGGAGTGGTGTGGATGAAATCATTATCTTTAATCTTGTGCATAGGCGTTTCTGGATTGCTGCTTGCCTGCGGAGGTCAGGAGTCCGCTGTACAAGACAATCCGCAGTATCTGACGGGTCTCGCCTTTGATGCGCAGCCTGTTGCTGGCGCACCAGTTTTAGCAAAATGTCGACGTGGAAGTGGAAGTGCGACAACGCAAGCGGATGGGAAATTCAGCATCGCAGTGCGTCAGCTTGAATTGCCCTGTATGTTAGAGCTGAGCATAGACAATGGCAAACAAAAGCTACATGCCCTGAGCATGCAAGGCGAAGCAGTCAATATTACCGATTTAACAGAACTATTAGCGACCCGTGTTTTGCGATCTGAGTTGTCCGATTTTTTTGCACATTTCAACCCAGATGCTATTTCAAAGGGCGTGACACTAAGCAGCATCACTGCTGCAGAAGAAGACGTGAAGAGCGCGCTGCACAATGTCCTCAAACTGAGCATGTTAAGCGACTTTCATCACATCTCACCAAGTCAACAAGTGCCTGACCTAGAGGCCTACAACGATGAACCGAAGACGGTTACTTACGCAGACAAACTTGGCGCGATGAAACGAGGCTTAGGTACGGTGCAGTTCAGTCAAATTAGCACCTTGATGCGACAAGAAGTAGCGCTTCAGAAGCTTAATCTCAATATTGATGCCTTGTTGCTGACAGCAGGAAAACAAAAGTGGGAAGCGGCAAATCTGCAAAATTATCATTATAGCTATGGTTATCGCTGTTTTTGTGGGCTCGTTGACGTCACCGTTGTGGTACGCAATGGTCGTATTACTGAGGCGTATACTAGGCTCAAACATGTTCCGGTTGATCGAGGAATCAATGACAAGAACATAAGAACTATTCAAAGCCTATTTGATTTTGCCGATCAAGCTTATGTGAGACAAGCAGTATTTGTAGGATTCTCGTTTGACACACAATATGGTTATTTGAAAAACATCAATGTCAACTACGTTGCAGATATAGCCGATGACGAAATTGGAATTGACGTGTTTGATTTTGGTATTGATTGAACCTTGCACGTGATTAGTGGCGGCGGGGTAGCATGCTGACGCCGTCATAAAATCGATCTTTGCGAACTAAAACGGTAAAATAGCGGTTTTCTTGGCGAATGAAGATAAGTAAGCGAGAAAGCTGCTTTACCATTTTGTTGCCTATTACTCGATTCTGAGAGCCACTATGACAAATCCACCGCAAATTCAGGAATTAAAAATCACCCGTTCAGATGACTGGCATCTTCACCTACGCGATGGTGATGCACTCAAAACAGTCTTGCCACACACAGCAGCGCAATTTGCACGGGCGATTGTGATGCCAAATTTGAAGCCGCCAGTGACTACCACTGAATTGGCTGGTGCCTACCGTCAACGCATCTTGGCGGCTTTACCTGAAGGCATGACGTTCGAGCCTTTGATGACTTTGTATTTGACTGACAATACGCCACCTGATGAAATTCGCCGTGCCAAAGACAGTGGTTTTGTACACGCAGTGAAATTGTATCCTGCCGGTGCAACGACCAATTCGGACGCGGGTGTAACGGATTTGCGTAAGTGTTATAAAACTTTAGAAGTGATGCAAGAAGTCGGCATGCCGTTCTTGGTGCATGGTGAAGTGACGAGTCCTGAGATTGATTTGTTTGATCGTGAAGCGGTGTTTATCGATACGGTGATGAAGCCTTTACGTGCCGATATGCCAGAACTCAAAGTTGTGTTTGAACACATCACCACCAGCGAAGCAGCAGCTTATGTCGCCGAAGCGAGCGGCCCGATAGCCGCAACGATTACTGCGCATCATCTGTTATACAACCGTAACGAAATTTTTAAAGGCGGTATCCGCCCACACTACTATTGTTTGCCAGTGTTGAAGCGCGAAACCCATCGCCAGGCTTTGGTGAAAGCGGCGACGTCGGGTAATCCGCGTTTCTTCCTCGGGACTGATTCTGCACCACATGCTAAAGGTGTGAAAGAACACGCCTGCGGTTGCGCTGGTTGCTACACCGCTTTGCATGCGATGGAATTGTATGCACAGGCTTTTGACCAAGTTGATGCCTTGGATAAGTTGGAAGGTTTTGCCAGTTTCTTTGGCCCAGATTTTTATCAGTTACCACGCAATACTGGCAGCATGACTTTGAAGCGCGAGAGCTGGACTTTGCCGAATGAGTTGAGTTATCTCGATGGAAGTCTCGTGCCTTTGAATGGCGGGGAAACCATTAATTGGAAAGTGACGGCGTAAATTTGCGATGACAAAGTTTTACTCGGTCATCGATTGGTCGCGTCCTTGGTTGGCATCGATACTTCCTGCTGCCAATCAAATTCTGGCGCAGGACGATTGGCGTGCCGCATTGAATCAAGCAGCACGCGCTCAGGGTTTGCAAAATCATTGCAGCCTGTCTTTGCAATTTATTTTGCAAGAAGAATTACCTGAAGGTGTTGCCTACGAAAGTCACATCAGTGCAGCGGGAAAAGTACCGACGCGGGAAAATCTGCATGATTTTTTTAATGCGCTTGTGTGGCTAAGTTTTCCGCTTATTAAACGTCAACTCAATGCACTACAAGCTGCGCAGATTGCCAGTTTAGGCATAGGGAAATCGCGTGGCCCAGCCCGCGATGCCGCGACGATATTCGATGAAAATGCGGCGCTCTTGGTGTTAGAAAATTCTGAGTGTGGACAAAGCATTTTAGAGTCTTTGCGAGCGCATCATTGGCAAGAAGTCTTTGTGCATCAACGCGCGCAATTTGCCGAAGTGGCACAGGTGTGGAGTTTTGGTCATGCCTTGATGGAGAAGCTGGTGCAACCCTATAAAGCAATTACCGCACATGCCTGGGTAGTGTGGGTAGAGGCGGATTTCTTTTCCCAAGATCACGCACAACAAGCACGGCAATTAGATACGCAAGTGAGTGCTCAACTGCAAACACATAGTCTAAGTACTGGCGATTACACGCCTTTACCCGTGTTGGGTGTGCCAGATTGGTGGCAGGGACAAGATGCAGATTTTTATGCGGATGCATCGGTGTTTCGACCTAAGCGCTTAAGCACCTAAGCACCTAATTGCCTGAATTATTTAAAACTTCGAAGATAAAAAAGGCGAACCTAAGTTCGCCTAAAATTATCGTACTACTTTTTGCCTGCCAATCGAAACACAATTGAGCCTGCAAGATCACTGCGTGTGTATTTACGCGGCGTGAGTTTGCAATAATTGGAACAATTGATCTTTCAAACTAATACGTACCTTTTTCAAAGTTTCTAAAGCTGCATCTGCCAAATGTTCTACGCCATTTTCTGCGCGGTTGATCGCTTTGTCAGTGTCTGTGTATTCATCAAATAATTTAGCGAAATGAGCATTCGCTAATTTCAAAGTATGAATGGTTTCTTTAAATTCTGGGAATTCGAGTGCTAACGGATGATGTTCAACTTGCATGAGTAAAGCTCCTATCATTTCTGGGGGAAGTGCTACCCAGCAATGATAGGCCTTGCGTCAAAGCCTGAACTGATCTAAATCAAGCGCGCGCTACTTTTTGCCGTGATGCAACCATGGCAGCATTAATTCCGTCGTTTCTGCCGCGATATCAACGGAAGCTTCGGATTGATTCGCAACCGCCGCACAGATTGCTTCGATCAGGCATAGGACGATGCCTTCTGAATTGAATTGCGGTTTGGTTTGTGCATACAAGGTGACATCGGCCATCGCCGCGACCGGTGAAGCCGGTCTGTCAGTCAACGCCAGGATAGGAACTTTACGTTTGCTTGCCTGCGTCACCAAAGTGACCACGTCACTGGAATAACGTGGAAATGAAATCGCAATGACTAAATCACGTTCAGTGAATTTATACAGCGTCCGTGATACTTGCGCCGATCCACCGGTGCCAATATTGGTCTGCACACTATTGCAATAGTTGGTAAGCGCATGACACATAATGCCGCCCAGATAGGCGCTGGCACCATAGCCTACGATGTAAATATGTTCTGCTTCCAAAATCATATTTACTGCGCGTTCGCAGATATCAGGACGAAATTCTCTACGTGTGATTTCCAGATTGCTGATGTCGTCGGCGAGTGATCTGCTGATGACTTCGGAGCTACTCGATGCGCGGCTGATTTCTGAGCGAAGCTCTTCTATCGGTGCCAACATGGTTTCAAATCCAGACACCAGTTCGGCACGAAATTGCGGATAACCATCAAACCCTAGCGCACGTGCAAATCGATTGGCGGTAGCGTTGGAGATGCCGACCGCATCGGCTAGCTCATCAATCGACATCGTGGCAGCTCTAAAAGAGTTAGCGACGACGTAATCTGCGGTGATTTTGTGCGACTTCGATAATGCGCTGTAGTGTTGACCAATACGCTCATTAATTGACCCCCCCCGGGTCTTACTCTTTTTTGGACTCATTATATTTTTCTTGGTGGTACTGATGATTGCTGGCTTGCGAATGCATAAAAAATACTGATAAGCCAGCGAAAATTTTTTTGGTTCTGTTATTGAACTATGATGCATTGAACCTTGGTACTGACTATTTTATTGTTTTATTAATCATCTGGAAGCCTTGCGGAATACGAGCTTAACTTCAGTATTGATTAATTTATAGGCTGGAAAATACCACAGGAAGTCAGTCTCATCAATCTTTGTGATGAAATCTGCTATGACAATACTTGCGTTTGCTATGCAAAATTTTTAGCATTTTGCTTTGCTGCAACTCGTGCGATAAAAACGCGAGGCAAAAAAATGGCAGCCTAAGCTGCCATCCTTGATTTTTCACTGACGTCCTAAATGACTTCCTCAATGACTTTTTCAATGACGAAATTATTCTTCTCTGAGCCAGATTTGGGTGCGACCAAACATAGGCATACCTATATAGCCGCGCACTTCTAATTTCTTATTGTTTTCAACTAACTTAAGTTTGCTGCTGTAGAGTTTGCCATTTGCAGGATCGAGGATTTTGCCGCCACTAAATTCGTCTCCATCTTTTTTGATGTTAAACAAGATAGTCAATCCGATAAATGGTTGGTCTTTGTTAGTGCCTTCGCATTTGTCGCATTTAGGGTTTTGATCTTGGTCAGCATCACGAAATAGTTTTTCGATTTTCCCTTGAAACTCACCGCCACTCTCGCTAATGCGAACCAAGGATTTGACTTTGCCAGTCTTGTCATCGATTGTTTTCCATAAGCCCGCTGGGGAATTTTGCGCGCTGGCGATTTGCGCAAGTAATAGGGTTACCGCAGCGATACTGAATTCAAGCAGACCAGATTGATTCATATTGTCTCCATATTGTTGTTGGCTAGTTATTTGTTGTGATAAAAACTGCTCTCAGATTGTACGTGGCGTTTTTAACAGCGGAAACCAATTTACTAGAGTAAGAACTTTAAAAGATCTATATACAACATACAAGCCAAGCCAAATCTCATGTCACTGATGGTCGATTGCCTTGCTGAATTCGCGTGGTACCAATGCGTGGGGCGAGTGTGATTCTCAATGGAGGGGGAAATGAGAGGGGGCGCAGATGAACTACTAAGATGAAGTAAACCACATCGACTACGATCCATGAATGTCGTGTTGACCACACCAACATAGATCGCAAATTGGCGAGACGCAACAAGTCGTCTCGCCACCAGTTCATCAGGATGTTGGTAACAGTGTTTCCAAATGGCTTTCCAACTTGTCGAAGGAGCCTGTCCATCCCATTGTCATACCACCGCGTGCCTTCATGAATGTCTCTAATTCCTCAGCCGTCACAGCGCCGTGTGGTTCCCATGTGACGGTAACGCGGGTGCGATCAGGTGTTTCTTCCGTGAACTGCACTGTCGTCAACATGGTCTCTGGCCACGTCGGTGACATGGGGTGACGTGAGATGTTTTCGTCTGCATCGCAGAACTGTTGCGTATAGACGAGGCGATTTGGTTTGTCCATTTCCAAATACGCGGCGCGGCCATACATGGTCACATTATTTTCGCTGCTGCCATTCGTCATCTTGTAGAACGAACTACCACCAGCGCGAATGTCGGCACGGATAAATGACATCGTAAAACCCGTCGGCGGCAACCATTTTGAAAATTGTTCGGCTTGGGTCCACAAGTCGTACATGAAATCGATAGAAGTATCAAAACTGCGATTGATAACGAAGCGCTCTTTGTGCTCGATCTGCTCAGCGAGATATTCTGCAAAACGATCCCAAGTCGCATCGCCACCCGCTTGCTTGATGAACTTGCGAGTTTCTGCAGCAGCTTCTGCCGTCGCCAAGGCCATCGTCATTTCCATCTGCGTTTTTTTACCTACGGTGGAAAATAAAACCGTCACGCGAAACAGCGGTGGAGTGAGTTCCGTCGCGCCGTGGTCATACACGAGTTTTTGGTGTTGTTCAATTTCGTGATAAGTCGCGATATTCGGATAATCAGTGCCGTCAGGTCCATGCATGGTGTAACGCCAAGTGCCACCCACGCGCAAATCTTTGCTGTGCGTGGTGAGCGTGAAACCACGCGGCCCCCACCACTGTGCTGCTTGCGCCGGATCGGTCCAGGCATCCCACACCATATCGACGGGGGCATCATACAGACGCACGAGGCGGATTTCATTTGCTTTTGCTTGTGCTTTTGGATTTTGGGACATTCTTCTTACCTTTCTTTTCAGCAGTGACGGTTTGTAGATAGAGATCAAGGCGATCAAAACTTTGCTCCCAAAACAGGCGATATTGATCCACCCAGTCCGCCGCCAGCTTGAGGTTTTCACCATTGAGCTTACAAGGACGACACTGTGCATCGCGTGTTTTAGTTATCAGACCAGCGGTCTCGAGCACCTTGAGATGTTTAGTAACAGCAGGCAGACTCATGTCATTCAGAAATGGCCGCGCCAAATCCGAGACATTCGCCTCACCTTGAGAAAGCTGCGCCAAGAGTGCTCGGCGCGTAGGATCGGCTAATGCCGAAAAAGTTAAACTCAGTTGATCTTGCATAATGTACCGATTGGTTAATTAACCGAATGGTTTAATAGTAGATTGAGATTTTGAAGGCGTCAAGAAGTTTTTGTCATACGTGCATTGCAGGGACATAGAGAAGATCAATGTGGGTTCCATTATTTCTCCCTTCAAAGTTTGACGGCCTTATCAGCTTGTGGCAACCTAACCTAACTACGCCTTTGCATTGGAAATAATCATGTCATTACCTGTCGAAATTTTGGAAGCAGAAGTGCTGCAATTGCCACCTGCTGAGCGTGCGCACTTAGTTGAAAGACTGATCGCGAGCTTGGATGTTGATCCAGATGTGGAAGAGGCTTGGGCTGCAGAAGTAGAGCGACGCCTTCTTCAAATTGAAAGTGGTGAAGCGGTGATATTGTCTGGGGCTGAAACCCTGGCAAGATTGAAAGCAGAATTTCAATGAAATTTACTCTGCACTCATATGCGGAAATCGATCTTCGAGAGGCTGCAGAATTCTACAAACAACGTGCCGGTAATAGTTTCTCGCGCGCGTTTCTCGAAGAATTTGAACACACGGTTACACTTCTTCTCCAGCACCCTAAGCTCGGCACGCCATGGCGACACGATACTCGCATGTTCGCATTGAAACGCTTCCCTTATTCTCTGATTTACAAAGAATTGGATGAGCAGTTAATTATTGTGGCTGTAGCGCACCAGAGTCGTCGACCTGGCTATTGGGCGAGTCGGAAATAACGCTTACGCGCTAACATGCTATTTTCAACTACCGCCGTGTGAATTGAAGTTAATCTGCACCCAATCCAATCCACTCAACTCTATAAAGGAGCAACACCATGAGCAATTCCATTCGCACCTGCCTTTGGTTTCGTGACGGGCGAGGTCAAGAAGCTGCTGAGTATTACTGTTCTTTAATCCCCAACAGCAAAGTCGAAAACTCATTTGTTGGCGACAACGGTTATGGCGTCTTCTCTGTGATTGACTTCAATCTCGGCGGTGTGCCGTACCAAATCCTTGATGCAGGGCCGATGTTCACATTGAGTGAGGCAGTGTCGATTGCAGTCGCGACAGATGATCAAGCTGAGACCGACCGACTCTGGGCTGCGTTCACCAGCAATGGTGGTGAAGAAAGTGTCTGCGGATGGCTGAAAGATCGTTTCGGTGTGTCTTGGCAGATCTATCCTAAGCGTCTGCTTGAATTGACTATGCATACCGACAAAACAGTATCGAGCAAGGCAATGACGGCGATGATGAAGCAGAAGAAGATCGATATTGCTGAGATTGAGGCGGCGGTTAGGGCTTAGTATTCAGCGATCCAAGCGGTTTATACATTCGATGTTTCTGCAGACATGTAGGGCGGGTGCAACCCGCGCGGTTTATGAGTTGATCAACTTTGTACATTGGTTAGGTGCAGGTTACGCCCACAGTACTAGGATGAAGTCTCACTATCTTGATTTCGCAACCATTGGAGATATTCGAAAAAAACACTTGGCTGTTTTCTTTTTTGGGCTAGCGTGAATATCTCACGAAGCCTGATTTTGTGTATTTGATTTACTTTGATTTTCCTTTATGATCCTTGCAGTTAATAAAACAAGTCTGCCTGTTAATTTTCAATCTTGTCCGTTTAAATTAAAGTTATACATAAAGGTTTCACATGCCTATAAAGCAGCTGCTTGCCCTATTTACAGTATTTATTTTGAGTCTTAGTAGCAATGCTACTGAGTCGAAAAATAAAGTATATGAAATTACCTTCTCCGTTACAGCAACCCCTGATCAGGAAAAAGAATTCAAAGATAAGATCGTACCGTGGGCAAGCATAAAGAATTCAGAGGTAGATTCGAAGAGGTTAATCGATTCAACTCGTAAAGTTATCAGCGAAAGTGAAGCCACGGTAATTATTGACTATCCGGTTCGCAAACCTGTTAACTTCAAAATTACTTCTAAGGACGGCTTTACGAGAGGTGATCTACTAAGAAGAATCGGACAAATTTATAGACAAATGTATAGAGACGAAGAAGCAAGTAGTACTATCAAAACTGTGCCAATTGATAAACGCAAAGGCCTTATAAACAGGAATGCCACAGATGGGAAATACGGTATCTGGGGGCATGACATAGACGATCTCGATATTAGTTCAGCTACAATTTCATGTAGTAATGGAAAATGTACTATCGACCTTGGGATCGAATCATGATGCATAACCTAACAATCGACTCGGACAGGATGCGTCAGTCATTTCGGCGTTTGGCCATACAAAATGCGCAACTTGTACAAGATGATTGAACGCTGGAAAAGCGAAGGGGTTGTTCTCCTGCCTCCAGAGACTGAACAGGTTACTCGCTCAACCTTCTCAAAAATCGGCGCGGTTGCGACATCTGATGTCGTGTCTATGTACGCAATCTTGGGGGGGATGCAAGAGATGGATAAGGAGTGTTGGCGCCTCTGGTCACTGGCAGACATACAGGTCGACAACACCAAAAGTATTGCAACGGGCGTTCTCTTTTCCGACTACCTCATAGAATGCTGGAGCTACAGGCTGGTTCCAAATGATAACGATACAAGCTCGGTATTCGCGGACTATTTCAACGACGACAAATGCATACGCGTTGCAAACAGCCTTGAAGAGTTCTTCGGCTTATATGCTGAGAACCCATATTCCGTACTAGAAGATCCGCATCCGGGCCAAAATGCCAAGTATTGATGTACCGCTTAAATTAAAGTTGGGCTTCCTGATATGACCAATACACTTAACGACGATGTCACAGTAACTCTCACGTCCGACGAGGCTGTGGTGTTGTTTGAGTTCCTTCGCAGGTTTAGCGACACCGACAAGTTAACGATCGAAGATCAAGCGGAAGAACGGGTCCTTTGGAACCTATGCTGTATTTTTGAAAAGGCTTCAGTGCTACCGCTTGAAGCCAACTATCCGCAGGCGCTACTAAGTGCACGTGATCGGCTGCGCGATGAAAACTAGACTAGGTTGTATTGCCCAACCGCTCATTCAACCCGGACGCGAAAGCGCGCCGGTTAATTCAAGCACGTTGGGCCACAAAATGAGATTCTTGAAATATCTAATTCCCTTCTTCCTGTTTCCGATCGGGACTTCGTTTCTGGTTGGGGTGACGGAAATCGGGCTATGCCAATTCTCTGACGCACTGTATTCGTCGAAATATTGCGCAGATTTCACCCAGGCGTGGTCGCCGAAGTTCGTCGATTTTTCTCTGTTCGCTTTCATTTATCTGATCTTTTTCACCAAGTTTAACGTTGACCGCAGTGCCCTCGCTGCCATTGTCCTTGGTACCTTCGCTATGTCGGCGGTTGTTTTTTTGGGGATGAATCGTGGGTTTGAATCCGTCCTGCCCGGATATTCAACTTTATATATTCTCTTACACTCGCTGGTTAAGGCCTTGCTACCTATTGTTGCCTGGCTTGTGCCCAACTTTTTATTCAACAAGGGTGCGCTAAAGCGTGCCGGTTGATCGTCACGTTGATGCGGCATTGAACGCCATCGTCATCTCACTGAGCATTTCAGATTGCGTCATCTCCATAGGAAATAAACATGAAAGCCATTTCGCCACCATCCATTAGCAAGGCCTTGTTTGCGGCACTTTTGACGTCGTTGATGATATCCAGCGCAATAGCAGCTGAAGCCACCCCTGCAGAAACAAAAACAAGAATGATCCGACTCATCAATCAGCTTGAGACCGATCCATTCTTGAAGGATGGCAAGAGCGTTCGTAGTGAAGTATTGAGCTGGCTCACTGAAGCTCCTGACGTATCGGTAAATGTTTGTACGAATGTGCTTGGAGATATCAGCAAGATCAAAGGCGATGATGGTGGCACACTGCTTGTGCAGTTGATGTTCTCGGAAGCCAAGTTCATTTTAGAGCATCCTGACAAGGCGACGGATCAGCACGCCATCAACGTTGCGGGGATTGAGGGCGTACTGAGGACGTACGCCTCCATGCAGAGATCTAAACCCACGCTAACTATTCGCGAATTTGATCAACTAACGCAAATGAAAACATCGGGGCAGCTTGGTGCGGAAGTCGAAAAGCGTTTAACCGAATGCAAGTAGATTGGGAGCCGGCATCCGCGTAACATACATTGTGGTCGTGCAGGCCGCTTATCTTAGAAATGATGAGAACTAGGATTTCCATGAATAACACCGATGAAAAAGTAATAGAGCTTAGTAAAACCAAAATACTGTTTCTGATCACAATTGCATGCGGATTTGTCGTTGGTGGTCTTTGGATGCTTCAGTTAGATTCTGCTGAAATCGCAGCTCAACGCCGTTTCAATAACCCCATACTTGTTCACGGAATTGGAGTGGTATCGATCGCGTTCTTTGGTCTTTGTGGATTGTTCGGAGTCAAAAAGATTTTCGACAAAAAACCTGGGCTTATTTTGAGTGCAGCTGGAATATTCGATAATTCAAGCGGTGTATCGGCGGGGCTGGTTCCGTGGTCAGAAATCCTAGGGTTCGACATATTTGAAGTGCAAAAGCAAAAGACGCTGATCGTCAAAATAGCTAAGCCCGAGCGGTATATTGAGAGAGGTGGCTTCGCAAAACGCGCGCTCAACAGAATGAACTACAAATTATGCGGTAGCCCCATCGCCATAACATCGAACTCATTAAAAATCGACTTCGACGAACTACACAATGTCTGCAATGCGTATTTTAAAAAATATGGAAAAAATGCATAAATGACGTTCGACTAGAAGTCGCGAATCAAGATTTTATTAGTATTCTTTTCGGCGGCCATGTAGAGAGGGTGCGACCACATATAGGGCACAATCCGCGCGGTACATCGTTCGTCATGCTATGCGCATTTTGTAGGTGGCGGCAGTTGCGCTGATCCCGCTAGACATTTTCCGTTTTCCATCCACACACACGATCACGAGTCAGCCAGCAAGAAGATGCGCCTATGACTCTGCAATTCAAGAACGCTATCATTTGCGTTTATTGAGTGGTTGCAATTGATTAAAGTCAAACTGAGGCCAAAAACTGTAAGAATCGATTCACGAAAAAACGACAATGTGCGCTTACTTGCACAAATGTCGCCGACGCAAAATTGCACAAGGATACAATGACGCCTAAAGAAAAAATCAGTTCAATTTATGCAGATTCCAGAAAAAAATAATCCGGCTTCGATGTCGACTATGCAGCCACGCGCGGCGAGCGAAAATGCGCAGCTCATGCGCATTCTGGCGCGCATAGGCTGGGCGACTTTAATTCTTCTGGCTTTGATTGTTATCGGCATCCTTGGCTTCTATCTTATTGGCGATCAGGCCAGCTGGGAGAATGCGATCTATATGACGCTGATCACGATCTCCACAGTTGGCTATGGTGAAGGCGTGCCGCTTACATCGTTTGGCGCCAAGGTGTTTGCCGGCGTGATGAGTATTGCAGGCCTAGGTGTGCTGACCTTTTTATTCACTAGCTTGACGGTATTTTTTCTTGAGAAAGACCTGGATTATTCCCTGCGGAGACGACGAATGGAAAAACGTATTAGAAAATTGCGACAACATTTTGTCGTTTGCGGCTTTGGGCGGGTCGGCCGTAATGTGGCAGACGAGTTGCAAAAGACAGGGCGTCGGTTCGTGGCGATTGATCCTGAACAAACTAACTTCGACGAATATTTAGACAAGTTTCCCAATCTGCTTTACTTGCATGGCGACGCTTCTGATGACGATCTTTTGCTCGACGCAGACATTCTAGATGCGCGTGGCTTGTTTGCCGTGACGGGTGATGATTCCCGTAACCTGATGATCATCATTACCGCCAAGCAGTTGAATCCCCAATTGCGCATTGTGGCGCGTTCACATGAACTACGTAATGTGGAAAAGATGCGTAAAGCCGGTGCCGATGAAGTGATTTGCCCAGACTTTACCGGCGGCATGCGCATGGCGTCGGCGATGGTGCGACCGCATGTGGTGAGCTTTTTGGATGAGATGTTGAAATCAGAAAAAAATCTACGGGTTGAAGAAGTCGCGACACCGCCTAATTTTCCAGCCACAGCGATGGGCAAGCTGCGGCTTCGTAGCCCAGACTATATTTTGATCGCAGTTCGCGCTGACAGTGATTGGACCTTTAATCCCGATGATGAATACTTACTGCGCGCTGGCGATGTGATTGTGGCGATGACTAGCGCTGAAGGTCGCGCTGAGATTGAACGGCATTTGTTGGATATGATTTGAGGCTAATTTGAATTGGGTTGATGAGGACGATTGGTACACATACATGGGTGACTTCTTCGTCGGTCATGTAGGACGAGTGCAATCCGCGCAGTTCATTGGTCGATCAACTACGCAAATAGCTTACGCGGCGCGGGTTGCACCCGCCCTACATGGCTGATTAGGCGACGCGGATTGCGTCGCCTCTACTACGTCAAGAAAAAAGTAAGGAATCACGAATGACAATTAACAGCATCGAAATTCATAATGTTCGCGGTATTGATTCACTCAAAATTTCGAAGAAGATTTTAAAAAATCGCCCCACCATTTTGATTGCCGCCAACGGCTTTGGAAAAACTTCTATTGCGGTGGCATTTAAGTGCATTGCACATCAAACATCGCTTAAATTGCCTGACGAAGCGCGACATGGACATAATGCATTGGCACAAGCTGAGATTAATTTGGAGTTGGACGATAACGGAGTGGTAAAGACGCTCTGTGTGACAGAAGTTGCGCATTCAAATGAGATTAGAAAAACCTTTGATATTCATGTTATTGGTGACATGCGGCGCATTAAGGCTAGTGCGAGAAATATGGGCGGATTTTCTAGCGCCACGGCAAAACAAATTATAGATCCAATCGTCATTTGCAGTAAACCGAGTGAGGCTGATAATCCTTACAAAATTTCTTCCACTAAACAGGCGTTTGGTAATCACGCTAATTTGCTACATAACCTCGATAAATCACTTTTTCCATTAAGACAATTTATAATGCGTTCGACCGAATTTATGGAGATTGTAACGCCATTAATAAAAGAACGACGGTGGGTGAAGATTGAAACGATAAGAAAAAAAATTTCCGGTCACGGTGGGAGTGACCTAGAAGCCATTAATAACGTTACTGTCGACATCCAACAAATTCTTGTTGATGACGATTTCAGGCGAGCAGTTGACATTATCGTCGCTACTTCTGAACAAGATGAAAAAACTGCATTTTCGTCACTTTGGCAGCTGGTCTTTCTTGCAAAAACTCATCTAGTACAACTAAAATCTTACTTAGAATACTTGCGTTACAAGGAAATTAAGAAGTCTTTAAAGGCACATGTCGCTGATCTTAATACTTCGTGGAAAATTCCAGCTGTAAAAGAAATTAAGGGTGAGTTAGTTGTCGAGCTGCCGGATCCTTCACACATATCCAATGGTCAGCGAGATATTCTTTTGCTGGTAGCTATGTTTCACGTTGCAAAACATCGACTGACCAAAGAAAAAGCCATTCTCATTATCGACGAAGTTTTTGACTATTTGGATGATGCGAACTTAACTGTTGCCCAATACTACATCACAGAGCTGATTGAGGATTACGTTCGCCAAGGCCGATCAATTTACCCGATTATACTCACGCACTTGAATCCTGCGTTTTTCAAAAATTATGTCTTCAGTAAACAAAACGTCATTTACCTAGATAAAAGTGAGGCATTCGATTCTTGCGATGCAATGAAGAAGTTAATTGCAGCCAGAAATGACGCAAGTGTTGAAGCTCAAATCAAGCATAACATCTCAAAATATCTTGTCCACTACCATGTGGATGATTTTGATTTCTCTGCAGACTTGAAGGCGTTAAACGGAATTCGGTTTAGTTGGGGAAAGTTTGGAAAGTTTCAAGCATTTACCGAAGAAGAATTTAATAAATACAAAAACAACCAAGCATATGATCCACTAGCGATTTGCGCCATAACGCGCAGAACCATCGAGAAGCTTGCCTATAATCAAATTGCACTTCATGGAGATGCAAACGATTTTTTCGATGTTGTTAAGAAGACTAGCCCCAAACTTGATTGGGCCAGTCAGCGTGGAGCTGTCGTTCCTGAATCGCACTATCTACTTCGAGTTATTTTTGATGATGGTTTACATTGGAATTTAAACAGAGATAACACGATTCCTATCGTCGCAAAATTAGGTAATCCGATTATAAAAAAGTTGATTGTTGAACTTGTGTCCCCACACTTGGCTATGAAAAAAGAGCAATGAGCAAGTGCTTATATACAATGGTCAGGCGGCACGGGGTGCAACCACCGACAGCTCCCGCCCTACAAAGTTTGAATGTGGTATCGAGAATCATATGCAAAATAAAGAATTTTCATGGATAGAATTTGTTCGAAATGATGACCGATTTTGGCTTGATATAAGGTCAAATTTAATTGGTTTTGTTGCGTTTGATCCGATTGCTCGGATCAGTAGTAATTTAGGGACTGGGTTTATTTTAGGCGGGGCTTTTCATTTGTCCGATGTTGGTCCCATGTATTTGGCGATTACTGCGAAACATGTTGTTGAAGATGCATACAAATTTCAAGACATAGCAAAGTATTCTGCACATAGAGAGCGTCGCGCACCTTCAGCGCCATCAGTATTCTTCAATGACATAACTTCAATAGAGGAAACAAAACTTCGCGCAATTTGGATGGGAGAATCACATGCTGACATGATGCGCATAAGACATATCAGCTATGCCAAAAACTTAGATCTTGCAGTATGCATTTTGGAGCCGCAGGATCATTCGAAAACTGCGGTGGAAAAAGAGGCCCGAGGATTGTTACTGGATGTTAGTTTACCAAGCGTTGGCGATACCGTACATCTTGTTGGACTGACAGATTTTAAACTTGAAGGAGCTTTCTCTAATTCGGGTCAACCGTTTACTTTGCATAATAGACCTTTTGTGCGGGAAGCCAAAGTGCTTTCAATTGAAGAATCGGCAATGGGGCACTACGGGCAATGTTTTCGGGTAAGTTGCCCAACAGTTGGGGGGATGAGTGGAGGGTTTGTGTATAAGCCGGGAATAGGTGGTTCTTCATTAGGCGTATGTGGAATTATTTCATCCAGCCCACAAGTCCAGAATGCAAATCACTTTTCAACTGAAAGCGATACTTCGATTGCGTCAATTTTAGGCGTGCTGGGGTTAGATTTACCTTTCGGGGATCCATCTGAGAAAATTCGACTTTTTAATCTGGTGAAGCAAGGACACCTTTTGGATGTCAGTAAATCACCGTCTGATTTCATCTTAAATGAATTCGGAAATGATGGATTATCAATTCAAATTTTGTAGACGAGCGAGGGGAGTTGTGTTTGATGAAACCTCCTCGGTAATCCCCCCAGAAAAAAAGCGCTTCAAACCTCGAAGCGCTTTTTGCATTTACAACCCAATCAAAAACCAAATCAAAAACAAAATCACCCCAACTTAGCAAACGATTCCTTCATCTTACTCAAAGTCGCAGAGAAGCCCGCTACGCGTTCTTTCTCTTGTTCGACCACCGCTGCTGGTGCACGTGCCACAAAACTTTCGTTGCTGAGTTTGGCTTGTGCTTTGTTAATTTCGGCTTCGAGTTTTGCCATTTCTTTCGAGAGGCGTTCGCGTTCTGCTGCGACGTCGATTTCTACTTTCAACATCAGTTTGGTTTCGCCGACGATGGAGACTGGTGCTGGTGAATCAGGTAAGACATCGACGATCTGGACTTCCGATAATTTCGCCAAAGCTGCCATGTAAGGTGCGTAGCTTTCCATGCGTGCTTTGTCTGCTGCGTTCGCTGGTTGCAATAACAGCGGTACGCGTACGGCTGGAGATAATTGCATTTCACCGCGCAAGTTACGGCAGGCATCGGTGGCGGCTTTGAGGCCTGTCATCCAGCTTTCGGCGGCTTCGTCGATTGCTTCTGCGTTCACCAATGGGTAGGCTTGCATCATGATGGAGTCGCCCGCTGGGTTCAGCGTTTTGCCTGCCAATGGGGCGACAGTTTGCCACAAGGCTTCAGTGACGAATGGGATTACTGGGTGCGCCATGCGTAAGGTGACTTCTAACACGCGTAACAAGGTGCGACGAGTGGCGCGTTGTTGCGCTTCGCTGCCTTGTTGTACTTGGACTTTCGCTACTTCCAAATACCAATCGCAGTATTCGTCCCACACAAATTTGTAGATGCTGGATGCGATATTGTCGAAGCGGTAGTCGGCAAAACCTTTTTCCAGTTCTGCTTCTGTGCGTTGCAGCGTGGAGATGATCCATTTATCGGCTTGTGAATAATCGAGATCATTGTCGCTGGCTGTGCCAGTGAAGCCGCAATCTTTATCTTCCGTGTTCATCAACACAAAGCGTGTGGCGTTCCACAACTTATTGCAGAAGTTGCGATAGCCTTCGCAACGACCTAAGTCGAAGTTGATGTTGCGGCCGAGTGATGCGTAGCTCGCCATGGTGAAGCGCAGCGCGTCTGTGCCGTAGGCTGGAATGCCGTCAGCGAATTCTTTGCGTGTGGCTTTGTCGATGCTGGCCGCTTGCTTAGGATTCATCAAACCGATAGTGCGTTTTGCGGCTAGTTCATCTACGCTGATGCCATCAATCAAATCGATAGGGTCTAGCGTATTGCCTTTGGACTTAGACATTTTTTGGCCGCTAGAATCGCGTACCAAGCCATGTACATACACGGTGTGGAAAGGCACCTTACCGGTGAAGTGCGCAGTCATCATGACCATACGCGCTACCCAGAAGAAGATGATGTCAAAGCCTGTGACCAACACAGACGATGGCAAGAAGAGTTTGCTATCGACTGTCAACTCTGGCCAGCCCATGGTGGAGAATGGTACTAAAGCAGACGAGAACCAAGTATCGAGCACGTCGTTGTCACGGTTCAATGCGCCTGTGTAACCAGCGGCGGCGGCTTTCGCTTTGGCTTCGGCTTCATCGCGTGCAACGAAGATTTCGCCATTGTCGCCATACCATGCTGGGATTTGATGACCCCACCAGAGTTGACGTGAGATACACCAGTCTTGAATATTATTCAGCCATTGGTTGTAAGTCGTGTTCCAGTTTTCTGGCACGAATTTGACTTCACCATTCGCCACTTTTTCTAGCGCGACTTCGGCAATCGATTTGCCTGGGAAGTGCGTGCCTTCTGGAGCAGGTTTGCTCATCGCCATAAACCATTGATCGGTCAACATTGGTTCGATGACGACATTCGTACGATCACCACGTGGCACCATGAGTTTATGTGGCTTAACGGATTCTAACAAGCCTTGTGCATCGAGATCGGCCACCATTTGTTTACGGGCGACGAATCTGTCCATGCCTTGATAAACCGCCGGGCCATTTTCATTGATCTTGGCATCCAAAGTTAAGATGCTGATCATTGCTAAGTTATGACGTTGGCCAACAGCGTAATCGTTGAAGTCATGCGCAGGTGTGATCTTCACGCAACCAGTACCGAATTCTTTGTCGACATAGCTATCTGCAATGACTGGAATCTCGCGGTCAGTCAAAGGCAATTTCAACATCTTGCCAACGAAAGCAGCGTAGCGCTCATCAGTTGGATCAACCGCTACCGCTACGTCACCCAATAAAGTTTCTGGACGTGTAGTTGCAACAGTTAAGTGACCGCTACCATCCGCGAACGGATAGCGGATGTGCCACATAGAGCCGTCTTCTTCCTCCGACACCACTTCCAAATCAGACACCGCCGTACCTAAGACCGGATCCCAGTTCACTAGGCGTTTGCCGCGATAAATTAAACCTTGTTCGACTAGGCGTACAAACACTTCAGTCACGACTTTGGAACGCTCGGCATCCATCGTAAAGTATTCGCGTTTCCAATCCGCAGAAGCGCCCATGCGGCGCATTTGGCCGGTAATGGTGGAGCCGGATTTTTCTTTCCATTCCCAGACTTTTTCTAAGAATTTTTCACGACCTAAATCATGGCGAGAAATCTTTTGTGCATCGAGCTGGCGTTCGACTACGATTTGCGTCGCGATACCTGCGTGATCTGTACCTGGTACCCATGCGGTGTTGTGACCACGCATACGATAGTAGCGCGTCAAGCCGTCCATAATCGTTTGGTTGAACGCATGACCCATGTGCAAAGTGCCAGTGACGTTGGGTGGCGGCAATTGGATACTAAAAGAAGGCTTGGATTCATCAGTCGTCGCTGTGAAATATCCGCGATTTTCCCACTCTGTACGCCAGAAGGATTCGATGTTGGCAGGTTCAAAAGACTTGGCTAATTCCATGATGTATATGCAAACTCTCAGTTAGTGCGAACGCAAGCTTTGTTTTGCTGCCTGCGTTCGGGTATTTGATTGGCGAAACCTTTGATTATAAAGGACTGTGAATGACTGCAATGCATTACTTGAATTAAACCGCAGTTTTTTCTTCAATCTGATGTGCGCGGCGGCATAGATTTAGTGGAGTTGAAGTACAAAGCGCTGGCAGCTTGAATTGGACACGTTCGGTCTTGGCATTCTGAAAACAACAAAATTGCCAATAAAAATAATTCGTTAAGCAATGAAAAATTGTAGGAATCCACTAAAACTGTGGCTTATTTCTACGTGCATTAAAAAAAATCAAAGATGCTTTTAGGAAAGTGCTAGCATACGGAAATCTGCACATTAGAAGAAAAATACATGCACACTGCACCAGCACTGCTGGTCGCGAATGAATTTTTTTCGTGCACGCACAGGCAACGTGAACGAGGTGATTAGTACATGAAACGCTTTTTCAATTTATTTGCTTTTTCAAGCGACAAAAAATTGAGTGTTTTTGATGAGCTAAAAAACTACTCATTGTTGCAAATAATTTCCCTCCTGATAATCGCTACTGTCGCACTGCCCAGCGCAGCTGACGACAAGCAAATCATGGCGGAAATTGACACCATCCAAGCTTTGTCAGACAAAAATAATGACGAAGGTTTGCGCCAACTTTTACAATTCAAACAAAATTTACCGGCAGATACGAAGCCAGGCATCCGACTTGAAGTGTTGGCGATCTTAAGTAGTCTTTATTACGATGCGGGCAAGGCAAAACTTGGTGAACAGACGGTTAAAGAATTTCGTGAACTTGCCAAGCAACTGAAGGATAAAGAAGCACTGCTGTTGCTAGAAATTTTCGACGCCTACGATATCTATGAAAAGACTGGTTATGCCGAGGCGATTGCGCATCTTGAAAAATTACAAGATGCGGTTTCTAAATCGAAGAGCATAGAAGTGCAGTTTAGATATTCTGCTAGTTACGCCGTGTTTTATAGTAATAGCTTTAAATTTGATCAGGCACTCAGGCAATACTTGAATATGCTCAAATTGAGTGAGCAATTGCCACGTCGTCAGCTGCAGGCAAAGATGCGTACCTGGGACGCAATTTCTGGCCTGTATTTGCAAATGAAAGATCCTGAGAAAGCGCTTGCGGCAACGACTGAAGCTTTAGCGGTATCCTCCGCAAGCCAGGCTCCCAAAGCTTTTGTAGCGATCTCAATTTCGCGCGGGGTGGCTTTGAGTAGCTTGAAGCGAAATGATGAAGCTTTGAAAGAATACGAAACAGCACTGAAAATTGCGAAGGAAGAAAACCTTCCCTACGCCGTTGCTTTGGCGCTTTTCAATATGGCGGATCAATATCTGATCAAGAAGGATTACAAACGTGCTGAATCGGTTGCCAGAGATGCGATGGCAAAGTCTGCGGCATTGGAAAATAATTGGGGCGTCGCTGGCGCTCGTGTCAATTTGGGGCTCGCCTTAGGCTATCAAGGTAAGGTGAAGGAGGGGGCGGATTTAGTCAAGGAGAGTATTGATTTCTTTGACAAAGCCCATGCACAGTCTGATGTGGAAGCGATCGTAGGGGAATTTTCGCAAATGTACGAGGCGGCGGGTATGTACAAAGAAGCCTTGGATCAAGTACGCACACAACAGAAATTAAGCGATCAGATTTTTCAATCGGATAGAGCCAAGACAGTCGCTACTTTGCAAGAAGAATTTGATACCGAGCAAAGAAAAAAACAAATAGAAATTCTAGCGAAAGATAATGCGTTGAAAGATGCAGATATCAAAAATCACCGATTGCAACAATTAGTCGCAGGACTGGCATCATTGGTTGGCGTACTCGCTGGTTGCTTTATCTACATGCTGTATCGTCGCAGCAAGAAATTGAATGAACAACTGCAAGAAGTGAATTTGCAATTGGAGTTTCATGCGATCCGTGATGCCTTAACAGGTTTGCACAATCGTCGTTCATTTATCAGCCTGATGGCGAATCGCGTAGGGCGCGTCGAGGTTGAACGCCGCGAAGGTAGTTATCGCAATCCCGATTGTATGGTGTTGATGGATATTGATCATTTCAAACACATCAATGACACTTGGGGTCATGCGGTTGGTGATGTGGTCTTAAAAGAAGTCGCAGTACGTTTGAAGAGCGTGGTTCGAGATGAAGACATGGTCATGCGCTGGGGTGGGGAGGAATTTTTGATTTACTCACCAAAATCAAATCCAGAGCAGATTACTAGTTTGGTGGAGCGTGTTTTGCGCACGATAGGCGATACACCATTTACGCACGGTGATTTAGTGATTCCAGTGACGGTGACAGCAGGTTTTATTTCGGTGCCATTTTCGGACGTGCCGGAAGAATTTTGTGACTGGGAACGTGCTTTGCAGATCGCAGATATGGCGCTGTATTTGGGCAAAACACATGGCCGTAATCGTGCGTATGGCTTATCGAAATTGATGGTCGCGCATGAGCTTGCCATACCGACACTGACGCATGATTTAGCAGCCGCCATCAAACAGAATATGGTGGAAATGATAGAAGTACTGGGACCACCTCAAGAAACAACGACGCTGAGTACAAACAGCAGCATGCACGCTTAATATTGTAAATACTGAGTGGAATGCGGTGTTGCGAGCTGATTTGTGGAATTGGCTATTCCTGTAATTCGCGGCTATAATGCGCCGACAATTTTGTAATTGTAATTTTTGTAGTAGATTCTGCAATAATTTTTTAAACCGCTAGGGGTCCTGACAATTTAAATTGGACACCTCTATAAATCCCATTTTGGGGATGCAGTGCTAGGCGCAAAACACAGCAATACGTCAGTATTGCGAGGCTTTGCAACAACGCAATGCGCTCCAAAATTGGATTTTAGAGATGTCGAGTTGTCGGGTGAGAAATACCCTTGTACCTGATCTGGATAATGCCAGCGAAGGGAAGCAGCCAAATAAACGATGCAATCTGAATCTCGGTGCGCACTCGTTGAATCTGGAAACTCCTTTGCTGGCTCCGTGCCATCAATAAAGCAAAGGAGCCAAATGAACGCTAACCCACAATTTTTGTCCGCCACCGCCAAGGTTGACGAAGCCGCTATTCAAGCCCTACCCAATTCCCGCAAAATTTACGTCACAGGTAGTCGTCCTGACATCCGCGTGCCTATGCGTGAAATTTCACAGGCCGATACACCCGCGATGTTCGGTGCTGAGAAGAACCCGCCGATTTATGTCTACGATACTTCCGGCCCCTACACCGACCCTGACGTGAAAATCGATATCCGCTCTGGTTTAGCGTCTGTGCGTGGTGCTTGGATTGCAGAACGCAATGACACTGAAGAATTAGCTGGCCCGAGTTCAGAATATGGCATAGAACGCTTGCACGATCCTAAGCTGCACGAGCTGCGCTTTAATCTGCAACGCAAGCCACGTCGTGCACTGCAAGGCAAAAACGTTACGCAAATGCATTACGCCAGACAAGGCATCGTCACACCAGAAATGGAATACGTAGCGATCCGTGAAAATATGCGTCGCCAAGAGTATTTGGAAAACCTCAAAAACTCCGGGCCTATGGGCGAAAAACTCGCTGCTATGATGGGGCGCCAGCATCCGGGACAATCTTTCGGTGCATCGATTCCTGCGCAAATTACGCCAGAATTTGTACGCGATGAAATTGCTCGCGGCCGCGCCATTATTCCTGCGAATATTAATCATCCGGAAGTCGAACCGATGATTATCGGTCGCAATTTTTTAGTCAAAATTAACGCGAATATCGGTAACTCGGCCGTGACTTCCTCCATCGGTGAAGAAGTCGAAAAGATGACTTGGGCGATCCGTTGGGGTGGCGATAATGTGATGGATCTCTCTACAGGGAAGCATATCCACGAAACGCGTGAATGGATTATTCGCAACTCACCTGTGCCGATTGGTACCGTACCGATTTATCAGGCGTTGGAAAAAGTAAATGGCAAAGCGGAAGATCTGACTTGGGAAATTTTCCGCGACACTTTGATCGAACAAGCAGAGCAGGGTGTTGATTATTTCACTATTCATGCTGGCGTGCGTTTGCAGTACGTACCCATGACGGCAAAACGTATGACCGGCATCGTTTCACGCGGCGGCTCTATTATGGCGAAATGGTGTCTCGCTCATCACAAAGAAAGTTTCTTATACGAGCATTTCGAAGATATCTGTCAAATTATGAAGGCCTATGACGTGTCTTTCTCCTTGGGTGATGGCTTACGCCCAGGCTCGATTTACGATGCGAATGATGAAGCACAGTTGGGGGAATTGAAAACACTCGGTGAACTCACGCAGATCGCCTGGAAACACGATGTACAAGTGATGATAGAGGGCCCAGGCCATGTTCCTATGCATCTTATCAAAGAGAATATGGATCTGCAATTAGAGCAATGCCATGAGGCGCCGTTCTATACGCTGGGGCCACTCACGACGGATATTGCGCCCGGTTACGATCACATCACCTCCGGCATAGGTGCAGCACAAATCGGTTGGTATGGCACTGCAATGTTGTGCTACGTCACGCCGAAAGAACATCTGGGTTTGCCAAATAAAGTCGACGTCAAAGACGGCATCATTACCTACAAAATCGCAGCCCATGCCGCTGACTTGGCGAAGGGACATCCGGGGGCACAAATCCGCGATAACGCTTTGTCGAAAGCTCGTTTCGAATTCCGTTGGGAAGATCAATTTAATATTGGCTTAGATCCAGACAAAGCGCGTGAATTCCATGACGAAACTTTGCCTAAAGATTCCGCTAAAGTCGCCCATTTTTGCTCCATGTGCGGCCCGCATTTTTGCTCTATGAAAATTACGCAAGAAGTACGCGATTATGCAGCGACACAAGGTATTAGCGAAATCGACGCTTTGAAAAAAGGCATGGAAGTCAAAGCAATTGAGTTTGTGAAATCCGGTGCAGAAATCTATAAAAAATCTTAGGTGCTGCGATGGAAATTGTGATGAAAATTCAGCTGAATGGCGAGCCACGTGTTTTGTCTTCAGCCACCGATTTACATAGTCTGATTACTGAACTGCAATTAGGTAATCAGGCGATTGCTGTTGCTGTTAATCGTCAAGTGATACGTCGCGCTATGTGGCAGCAACATACGTTGCAAGCGGGTGATCAGGTGGATGTGGTGCGGGCGATTGGTGGTGGGTAGATCTCGTGCGCAACTTGCCTAATTTAAAAGATGTTGAACATGCTCGCGGGTTACGCAAGCAAATGACAGATGTCGAGCGATTACTGTGGTCTCGTTTGCGTTGTGAACAATTGGGTTTCAAATTTCGTAGGCAACATCCATTCTTGAACTTTGTTTTGGGTTTTGTATGTCTTGAATTGAAGTTGGTTGTTGAGTTAGACGGCTCGCAACATTTAGAAGCGCAGAATTACGACGAGTATAGGACGAAGTGTTTGAATGACGCGGGTTATCTCGTTCTGCGATTTTGGAATAATTAAGTGACAGCGGAACTTGAAAATGTGTTGGAAGAGGTTTATCGGCAAATTGAATTGAGGAAGATGGCGTTGAACAGAAACCCATCCCCATCCCAACCTTCCCCTTGAAGGGGAAGGAGTATTCATCGGCAAAGATAATTATTAGAACCGGAACGTTCCCTCCCCTTCAAGGGGAGGGCTAGGGTGGGGATGGGTTTTAGACAGATAAATGAGAAAAGTAATTAGGACAAAAAATGACAACGAACGAAAAACCAAACAGCCTGACAATAGCAGGCAAAACCTACAAATCACGCCTCTTGGTCGGCAGTGGCAAATACAAAGACTTAGACCAAACCAAGTTAGCCACCGAGGCAAGTGGCGCGGAAATCATCACAGTAGCGATCCGCCGTGTGAACATTGGTCAAGATCCTAACGCACCGAGCTTGCTCGATGTCGTCCCGATGTCGAAATACACTATCCTGCCCAACACCGCGGGTTGCTATAACGCGAAAGATGCGATCTACACTTTGCAATTAGGCCGCGAATTACTCGGTGGTCATAAGCTGTGCAAGCTCGAAGTTTTGGGTGACGAAAAAACGCTTTTCCCGAATATGCCTGAGACTTTGGAGGCTGCGAAAGTCTTGGTCAAAGACGGTTTCGATGTCATGGTGTATTGCAGCGATGATCCTATCCAAGCGCGTATGTTGGAAGATATCGGATGTGTCGCCGTGATGCCACTTGCATCCTTGATCGGTTCCGGTATGGGCATTTTGAATCCATGGAATCTTTCACTGATTATCGAACAGGCGAATGTCCCCATCATCGTCGATGCCGGAGTTGGTACTGCATCCGACGCAGCAATTGCGATGGAGCTTGGTTGTGATGGTGTGTTGATGAATACTGCAATTGCCGGAGCGCGCGATCCTATTCGTATGGCACGTGCTATGGGTCTTGCAGTTGAAGCGGGGCGCGAAGCTTATCTGGCTGGGCGCATCCCACGAAAATTCGCCGCATCACCGTCGTCACCGATGGCAGGGCGTGTGGCTTGATGACTGCACGTATTACGCGCCCTTGTGTGCTGGTGTTTGCCGGGCATGACCCCAGCGGCGGAGCTGGCATACAGGCCGACATTGAAGCGATCACAGCGCAAGGGGCGCACGCCTTAACGATTATTACGGCCTTGACCGTGCAAGACAATAACCAAGTGCGTGCCGTGTATCCGGTCGATACACACATACTGCGTGATCAGTTTGAGACCTTGTTAGCGCAAGTGCCGATAGCTGCGGTTAAGGTCGGCATTGTTGGTTCTTTGGAGAATGCAGAGTGCATCGCAGAATGTGTCGCACGCTTGCGCGTTCTTTCGCCACGATTGCCTGTGGCGGTCGATACAGTGCTAGGTAGTGGCCGTGGTAATGCGCTGGCGATTCACGATGCCGTACAGGCGGTACAACCCGTCTTAGCATGTGCAAGTTTGCTTACGCCGAATTTGCCGGAGTTGGGACGTTTGACTGAGCATTTTAGTGAGCAATTGAGTGAGCATATGACCGAGAACGGCCAGTCCGCACCAAACGCGACGGATGAATTGCGTGCTCGCTATCTGGCTGAGAAATTTGCCTGTGATGTCCTGCTGAAAGGTGGGCACGGCAGTGGAAGTGAAGTCCATAATCGTTGGATAGCGTGGGATGCAGAGACGCGTTCAGTGCATGCGACTCAATCTTGGAGTTGGCTGCGTCAGGAAGGTGAATTTCATGGCAGTGGCTGCACTCTAGCTGCAGCGATTGCGGCGCAATTGGCACTTGGCCATGCGCCTGAAACGAGTTTAATTAATGCGCAAGCTTACGTTCAAGCTTGTCTAGAAAGTGCGTACCAAATAGCGCCTGGGCAATTTATTCCCTCTCGATTCGAACATAAGGACAAAAGATGAATGCAGTTCAAAATGCCGATAAAGATTCCGCGAAGAATTGGCAACAGCAGTTACGTGGCCTGTATTTGGTAACGCCAAATTGGGATGATACGCAACGTTTGCTAGAAGTCACCGAGCGCGCGCTCGCAGCCGGAGTCCGTGTGCTGCAGTACCGACACAAGACCGCCAATATTGAATTGCGTTATGCGCAGGCTAGCGCTTTGCAAAGTTTATGCAAGAAATACGCGGTAGCTTTCATCATCAATGATTTTGTGAATTTATGCGTGCAACTGAATGCAGATGGTGTGCATGTTGGTGGAAGTGATATTTCCGTGGCGCAAGCACGCTCCATAGTTGGGCCTGATAAGATCGTCGGTTCATCTTGTTACGGTGACTTAGACTTGGCACGCTTGGCGCAAACTCAAGGTGCAAGCTATATGGCCTTTGGTGGTTTTTATCCATCGCTTGTAAAGCAATATCCCGTGACGACGAAGCCTGAAATAGTGGAGTTAGCACGAGCGGAATTGAATCTGCCGCAAGTGGTGATAGGTGGCATGACGGTTGAGCTAGCGCGCCCATTGGTAGAGCGCGGCGCTGACATGGTGGCTGCGATCAGTAGTGTGTATAACGCGGAACTACCTGAACAGGTAGTGAGGGATTTTATTGCCCTGTTTCAATAAATAAATATATTCAAAGCGGTTGCATGTTGTGTAAATTTCTCAAATTGAACTTGAACCTTGAATTGGCGTTGTTATCCTGAAGAATTGCCCGGCTTTTTGCTTATCTTTGGGCGCTTTATTGTATGATCCGTAGACTGATATTCAAAAAACAAAACCAGGTTAAGTAATGACTCAATCCACTTCCATGGTGGCTGCTCCAGAAGCCAGCCGTCGTTTTATTCTAGAAATGCGTGGATTTTCAGATGCTGAAAAAAGCATGCTAAGTTCCACTTTCCGTCTGACAAGTCGACGTCAGATGTGTTACGTCGAAGCAGATGAATCAGATACGCGCGCCGATATTTATTTAATTAACGCCGATAATCCTGAAGCGCTAGAAGAACTTGCACGCAGAAATATTGGCGTGCCAAATGCACACTCGCCAGCTGTAGTCATCGGTAGAACCCCAGTAGAAACGCCTTGGCCTTTTGTCGCCAAACCGATCCATTGGATGCGTTTGTTTGAAAATCTTGATCAGGAAATGCAACGTGCTTTGCGTGAGCGCAGCACGCGTGCCGCCGTCAATAATGATTGGGACGGCGCGACTATGCGACGCTCTAGTGATCAAAAAATCAGTGTCGCACCAACGCCAGTTGAAACACCTGTGCGCGAAACTGTGCTGGTCGTTGATGACAGTGCAACTGTCCGTGCATTTATGCGTATCAAGTTATCGCCGTTCCAGTTCGATGTTGATTTTGCCGAAACTGGCGAGCAGGCGATCGAAAAAGCTAGCGCAAAAGCCAATGATAAGCCGTATAACTGCATTTTTCTCGACATCATGATGCCTGGAATCGATGGCTATGAAGTGTGTAAGCGCATCAAATCGAATCAAAAAACTAAATCTTCAGCAGTGGTGATGTTGACTAGTAAGTCTTCGATTATCGATAAGTTGCGTGCGAATTGGTCAGGTTGTGATTCTTTCTTAAGTAAGCCAGTTTCAGAGGATGATTTGCTGGCCACCATCGCTAAATTCTTGCCTAGTGCACGCGATATAGCTAAAGCTTAATTTTTTTGCGAAATTGAAAAGCGCTGCAACCGAAACTGGGAGCAGCGCTTTTTTATTGATATATGATCAAGGACATGCGGTATGCAAGTTGATGTGATCGTGTCCAAAGACGTTCATTTACCTACATTTGTTTAGTCATCAAAATGGAGTGAGCAAAAAATCCTTACTGACCGAGTGAATTCTTAAGCTGTAAGGCTTTCTCTTTTGAATTGTCAAAAGCCTTTAATAAATCGACCGAGAAAAATATTCCTGTCTTGCCATCACGACGAGTTACTCCCAAGGCATATTTGTTATCCACATACAAAGTAAGGCCATGTCCAATGGATTTGACGTCAGCACGGTCAGAATACAAACTAGTGAGGCTTAAACCTAAAGGTATTCGACCATCATTTTTCTTCCAAAAATTGACACCAAGCCATTCGACACTTAATGCTTCTTTAGTTCTTTGTCCTGCCGGTGCCCCAGATACATGCTCGAATACAATATTGGGATGCAAGACGAACCATTGACGTGCTGGCGGTCCTGTTAAACTACTAGCCTTGGTGCTAGATCCGTGTTCAATGAAGCTGGTCCATGCCAAATCGAGAAAGCTTAGTGCGCGGGCATTCTTCCAATAATCATTCCATTCTTTTTCAACATCATCTAAATGCTGAATCACCAGTCCTGCACTTAGTTTGACGAGTGTGAATTGGTATGGGGCAATGGCGTCGCTGAAATCTTTCAAAAGCGTGCTGCATTCTTGCTTGAGTTCAGTTTTTTCACGGCAAGTTGCTTCATCCGACTCTGTAACTTGAACCACTTCTGAAAAATTGGAAAACCGAAACGCAGATTTTCCTATGCCCACACTTGAGAATGTAGATAATTTTTTAGGGCGTTCTAATTGCAGAAAATAATAGGCTGTGCGATCTTGCATTTCACCTTCAAAGTATGCCGCTTGGCGGTTCACTTTTTCTGCCAAGCTAGTATTCGAAAAAGTACTTTCTAGCGTTCGGCGCGCCTTCTGACCAAAGTCAGAGAACGCAGCAGACAGTGCTTGGGTATCTCTTGTATTCGCTTGATTTAGTTGTGTGCAAACTTTTTTATCGAGTGCCACTGCCTCTTCTCGTAGTGCTGCAAAGTAGGTTGACGAAGCCACATATTGATTTGACTGACATTGCTTTTGAATTGCGGCTACTTGTTGTTCCACCTGATTCGCTGTAACGTTCATCTGTTGGGCGGCGCAGGTAATGCTAAAGAGAAGTGTGGCGATGAGTATGGCAGTATTTCGCCAAATTGAATTTGGTGCTTGGGTCATCATGTGTGCCTTCTTTATAAATGTTGAATCAGCTGCGCAGCTGTTTGCAGTGCTTTAGCAGTATCTAGCCAATTTGACCAATGCTGAATGTCGGATTTCACCAAATCTTTAAATACGGTGTCTGTGATGTCTCTTACGGCATCTTTGGCGTGCTCCGCGTATTGTTGTTTGATCGCGAGGATTTCACTTTGTTTAACATCGAATTCTTCGATCAATAAATAGAGTAGTGGGACAGTTACCAAGGGATCCTCAACGTATCCCGTAAACGAGTGCGTATTTGGTTCAAGCACAACGCGCGTTTGAATATCTCCATAACAGTTTTCGTAGTCAACTTCGGAAATCCAAGAACCATTCTGTGGTGGATCAAACCGTGATAGCCATGTGAAGGGGTCGAGTTCATGATGGATGTTGAGGAAGCTGTTCGTACAGCCAGCGATGCCAGGTTTGACGATACTACTGTATGGTGAGGTCAAATGATTGAAGTGATTGAGTATTCGGGAAACATTGGCAATCATCGAGATTGATTTCAGCTTGTGTTCACCAATATTTAAATTTTCAAACACATTGCTTGGGTCACTTTCTGGCCGGTATAGAAGATGTAAGGTGTCGTGTAGCACCGCAGTGCCTAAGCTATGCGCAATGATGTGTACTTTGTCCTGTCCATAGTTTTGAACAAGTTGCGCAATTTGTTTGCCAAGGCTCACACGTATGCTATTTCCGAGCAGGGTTGTGTAGAAGATGACGTCCAACCAATGCGTGTAGAACATCTTGTCAGAACCAAAATTTTTATCGAGTCCAATCAATGTTGCGGTCATTGAACTGATGTCGCCAGCACCGCTGATCGCTGCCAAGCGGGCTTGAATTGTTTGACTTTTTTCGGCCATTTTATTGCGCATTTCGTCGAAAAAAACACTGTAGTTAAACTCGACTAGGTCAACGTAATCCTCAATTTTTCTCTCTTTAAATCCGGAAAATTGTTGTAAGCCCTTGTTAATGCTAGTTATAAAGGATTGCCCAAATTCTCCTAAAGCCTGATCGGAGGTTTTCGCAAAACTTCCCATTCCATGAATAAGTAAGACGACATTTTTGTGTGGCATAGTGACCTCTACTAATTAAGTTGAATAGTAAAAAGAGCAGCGAACCTTGGAAGGTATCGTCGCTTGGCTGAGTTTATTTCTGCGTAAGTAAGAGTTCTATGTCCAAGAAATATAGCTCGCAAAGTAAGATTGAAAGAGTAAATAAGTAAGCTATTTTTTCATTTTTAAATAAAAACTCTTGATGTTATTTATATTGAAGAGCAACTACATATTGCCAAGTGAAAAATCTAGGCAATTTGATATATGCAAGATTCGTTCCAGAATCAAGTTAGCGGGAAGCTTCAAAAAAAATAGGGAATAACGACGACGTAGCCTGAAGTTTGCATGGCTTTGAGGTAAATCATTGATGAAACAAGACCTTAGAAAGGCTTTCGGGTATAATCCCGCGTTCTGTCCAAAATTTCCTCATCAAGTGCGTTTGCTTATCGCTTGTTGTTCCTTGTTTGAATTTTCGACGCTGGTGAAAATCACTCGAAAATAGGTTTTTGTGGATTCTTTCTCTCTTAGGTTGGTGCAAATTAATTTGGGGGGTGGGGATGTCCGATCTGGCTTCTTTGTCTACATTAGCGCGTTCTGACGCGCAACTTCCGGTGCATGTTTATTTTGATCAAGCCTTGTTAGCGCGCGAGATCAAACAATTATTTCAATCTGGCCCACGCTATGTCGGTCACGAATTGATGGTTCCTAACGTCGGCGATTATGCAACGCTCGCTTCTGAGAATGAAGGGCGTATGCTGGTGCGCGGCAAAGATGGTATCGAATTACTCTCAAATGTTTGCCGTCATCGTCAGGCTTTAATGTTTGGCGGCCCCGGCACTACTGGTCGTGGTAACACCAATCATATTGTTTGCCCTTTACATCGTTGGACTTATGATCTGAAAGGCGAGCTGATAGGCGCGCCGCATTTCAAAGATACTCCTTGCCTGAATCTGTCACGTACACCAATTCAAAATTGGAACGGTTTGCTGTTTGAACAAAATGGCTATAACGTGATGGAGAAAATGGGAATCCTATCCGTGACTAAGGATTTGGATTTCACCGGTTACATGCTTGATCACGTTGAAGTGCATGAATGCGATTACAACTGGAAAACTTTCATTGAAGTTTATCTTGAAGATTATCACGTAGAGCCTTTTCATCCTGGCCTCGGTAGTTTTGTCACGTGTGACGATTTGAAATGGGAATTCGGTGAAGACTACAGCGTGCAAACTGTCGGTGTGCATAAAGGCTTATTGAAATCTGGTTCCGCCAAATATCAAGCGTGGCAAGAACAAGTCTTGAAATTCCGTGGTGGCGAGCCGCCAAAATATGGCGCGATCTGGCTGACTCTGTATCCAAATATTATGGTTGAATGGTATCCGCATGTGTTGGTCGTATCGACATTGTGGCCAACCGCAACTGGTAAGACTAAGAATGTAGTCGAGTTCTACTATCCGGAAGAAATCGTTTTGTTTGAGCGTGAATTCATCGAAGCAGAACGTGCCGCGTATATGGAAACCTGTATCGAAGATGATGAGATCGGTGCACGTATGGATGCCGGTCGTAAAATTTTATTGGATCGCGGTGAGAATGAAGTTGGCCCGTATCAATCACCGATGGAAGATGGTATGCAGCACTTCCATGAATGGTATCGACGTAAGATGACGTTCTAAGTAATTACACCATGGGGAAGCAATGCTTCCCCATACTTTTTTCTGTTCAGTATTTTGTAGCGAAATTTAAAAAATATTATCCTAAATTTCTTAGTTGGACGGGTTCGAGTGTGCATTTTTCCGCGTCTTTGGCAAGGCGCGACGACGAAGCAACCTCCACGTTGATAGGAGGAGGATACTTCACCGAAGTATCGAAAAAGTCCAAAGGCGCGGAAAGGTGTGCAATCGTACCCGTAGCGCTCTCACTAAATTGGTGGACAGAACAAACACAACGAAAGTCAAAAAACATGCGGCTCAACAAACGAAATTTAGCGGTCAACTAAGGAATTTAGGATTATGCAAGCACTCTGGATGTTGGTCGCCACTTTTCTGTTTTCTTTGATGGGGGTTTGCGTCAAACTTGCCTCCGAAACTTATAACACAGCAGAGATAGTGACTTATCGTGGGGCAATTGGAGTTATCGGTATTTACTTCTTGATGCGCTGGCAAAACGGCACGCTGCGCAGCACGATGGTGAAAGGGCACATCTGGCGCGGTATTTTTGGTGTGACTTCTCTTTGGTTATGGTTTTATTCGATTTCGAAATTGCCTTTGTCTTTATCGGTGACGCTCAGTTATATGTCGTCCATTTGGGTTGCGGTGATTTTGTTCGCTATGTCTTGGTGGAAAAATCGGGGTAAAGATGTCGTGCATTTGCCTCCACATCTGGTATGGTCGATATTATTGGGCTTTATCGGCGTCGTCATGCTATTGCGACCAACGATACGAGTGGATCAGCTGTCAGATAGTTTGATCGCTTTGTGTTCCGGATTTATTGCAGCCATGGCGTATATTCAAGTGCGTCAAATGGGTGTGGCGGGTGAGCCTGAATATCGCGTGGTTTTTTACTTTTCATTGGTCTGCACGATGATGGGTGTACTCGGTCAATTCTGGCATTTCAATACACTCACAGAATCGCAGTTGGCGGCGCATGTGGATCACCATTTACTTGATCCAAAAGGGATCGCGCTCTTACTCGGTGTCGGCATTTTTGCCATGATCGCGCAGTTAGCGATGACACGCTCCTATCGACTGGGAAATCCCTTGGTTGCAGCGAATTTGCAATATGTAGGTATCGTGTTCACGAGTGCCCTTGATGTCATGATCTGGAAGCTCAATTTGAGTTGGATCAGTTGGTTGGGAATTGCAGTTATTTTGGCAAGCGGTATGATAGCGTCTTCGTTCAATAGTAACTCTGGTTCTAAGACAAATGAGTCTGATAGTGCCAGCACAGCGTCCTAAGGAAAATTTATGTTTACGACTTTGATTAGTGCAACGCAACTTGCTGAACAATTGGCTGCACAAGCAACAAAAAATCATACGGTGATCGTCGATTGCCGTCATGATTTGATGGATGCTCAGGCTGGCAAAAATGCTTACGATGCTGGACATATTCCAGGCGCAGTATTTGCCAATCTCGATACCGATTTATCTGGCAGTAAATATGATGCGGCGGGCGTTTTTGCCGGTCGTCACCCTTTGCCTAAGACAGAAGATTTGCTTGTCGCTTTACGCCGTTTGGGAATTCGTCAAGATACGCAAGTCATTGCCTACGATGCACACGGCGGTATGTTTGCTGCACGTTTGTGGTGGCTGCTGCGTTCTATTGGTCATGCGCAAGTGGCAGTCTTGGATGGCGGTATCGCCGCCTGGATCAGCGCCGGGCAGGCTGTGCAAACTGAGTCAGTCAGTAATGTGGCAGGAAATATTGAAGTACAGGACAGTTTAACCAAACAGGTGAATGTGCAAACTGTGCTGCAAAATTTGCAGGTGGAAACGGATGCGAAATTACAAGTCATCGATGCGCGCGCAGCAGATAGGTTCCGCGGTGAAAATGAAACTATGGACCCGATTGCCGGCCATATTCCCGGAGCCAAGAATCGCTTTTTTAAAGATAATTTGCAAACCGACGGACGTTTTAAATCTGCCCAAGAATTGCGTCAAGAATGGCAAAGCCTGATTGCTGATCCGACCAAGGCCATCATGCAATGCGGTTCGGGCGTGACGGCTTGCCATAATTTATTGGCTTTGGAAGTGGCTGGTTTGAGTGGTGCGGCTTTGTATCCGGGATCGTGGAGTGAGTGGTGTGCTGATGCCTCGCGCCCAATAGCGACAGGCGCAGTTTAGATTTAATGCTGATGCTGGGTCATAAACAACACCAGTATCACACCACAGCTAACCAAAATAATTTGCGGTATGGTTTCTTTTAAACTCGCACGGCGCTGCATTTGTGGCATCAGATCACTGACCGCAATATAGATAAAACCTGACGAAGCCAGCACTAATACATAGGGAATCAAGTTGCTGGCTTGGTCTAGCGTAAAGTAGCCAAGCACGCCACCGATCACCGCCATCAAACTGCATAAGAGATTGTAAATATAGGCACGGGTGCGTGAAAATCCTGCGTTTAACAAGACGATAAAGTCACCAATTTCTTGTGGGATTTCATGCGCGATAATTGCCAGCGCGGTGACCATACCCAGACCTGGATCAGCCAAAAATGCGGCTGCGATCAAGATACCATCAGTGAAGTTATGCATGCCATCACCGATCAAAATCATCCAACCTGCTTTACCCGCTTCGTGCGCATCATGACCATGTTCATGATGATGACCATCACCTTCGTGATGATGTGAGTGGCGCAAGATCGCAAATTTTTCTAGTAAGAAGAAGGCCAGCAAACCACCGAGCAGACAGGCAAATAAGGAGCGTGGATCTGTGCCCGACTCAAAAGCACGAGGTAGCGCGTGCAATAGAGATGTCGATAACATGATGCCTACCGACAAGCTAACCATGCGTTCGACCAATTTGGACAATAAAGTAAACGAAAAAATCGCGGCGAAGCTAATGCTCAACACGCCTGCGATGGCTGTCGTAAAAATGATGGAAGTCAGGGTGGAATGAATTTTGAACCTCGAAACGAGAAATATGCAACTTTGTTGCAATTAGACCATAAATCATTCATTTCTGCAATTTAGAGTCTTTTTGCTAGCACCTTTGAGTGGCTATTGTTCAGCCATTAATGAACAACTAATGACCTATTAATGTTCTATAAATACTTGACGATTGATTGATGATGAGTGGGTGCTAAGCAATCATTTACTGCAAAATTCGAGGAGCTAGGCCACTTAATTAAGCCTAATCAGCTTTGCAGTTTTTTAGTTTTTCTTTCGTTTTCTTAATTTCTTCCAAGCGCTGCTCATCTTCCATTAGTATCGGCTCGCCTTGTGCATTTTCGCCTGTCGTTATTGGAAGACCACTAAGCAGCGCGTTTAAGCGTTTCTGATTTTGGTAGCATTTTTCCTCATCACGCCTTTGTTTATCACGCTCTAGAGTCGCTTGTTCTTCTTTTTGTTTTTGTCGTTCCTTAAATTCGATTTCTTTCGCCCATAAGCTTTGCGTTGGCTTTTTTTCTGCCGGTTTTTGACCTAGGCCATTTTGTACCGGTGTGATTTCAATCTCTTTCACTATGGTGCTACCCAGCGGGCAACGACTCGCCAGAATTTTGCGGCCTTGTGCATCTTTGCATTCGAAGGTTGGTGTTTGAGCATGGGACGTGAGGTTTAATAGCGGCAAAAGAAATATTAATAGTGCAATGTTTTTTATGCGAGCTTGCCCAAGTCGTCGCATGTAAGAGTAAATCTGAATATTCATTCAATTTCCTTTTTCTCAATTAATGAAGGAGTAATTTGTTACAATCTCACGTTTTTCTATTAAATGTTGTCCCACGATCAGGATCGATTATGAATTTGAAATTATGCTCCATCGCTTTGTCCTCCATCACCTGCTTGTTGAGTGCCTGTGGCGGTGGTAATTATCAGGATGAATCCATGTCAAAAGCGGGTTCTCCACCACCAGCACCTGCACCACAACTCAGTATTGCTAACGAAGATCGATTATCCGGTAATTATCTTCATACCTTGGCTTTGAGCACAGACGGTAATGTCTACGCCTGGGGCTATAATTATGAAGGTCAATTAGGCAATAACGCGCTGGGTTATTCTACTATACCTGTACAGGTCAAAGGTTTAAGTGCGATTGCTGCGGTAAAGACGGGTGAGCATCACTCGGTAGCTTTACATAATGATGGTAGTTTATGGGCTTGGGGTAGTAACGCCAATGGTCAATTAGGGATGTCTCAAGTGATGGCGACCCGCGTACCTATGCGTCTCACTGGAATTAGTTCTGTAAAAGCAGTGGCTGCTGGTCAAAATCATACTGTGGCACTTAAGACTAATGGTACGGTGTGGGGATGGGGACGCACCGCAACTTCCTACACAAACTTGCCAAAAGAAATTAACGTCAGCAATGTAAAAGCATTGGCAACGGGTGCAGATTTCACAGTCGTATTGAAAAATGACGGAACTGTTTGGGCTTGGGGTGTTAACGATTATGGCCAACTCGGCAACGGCACGTACAATAATTCCAGTGTGCCAGTACAGGTTTCTGGTTTAACAAACGTCAAAGCAGTAGCTTCAGGTCAATCTCATACATTGGCTCTGTTGAATGATGGCACAGTCAAAGCTTGGGGTAGAAATAGTGCTGGGCAATTGGGAAATGGTAGCTTGAGAACAAATAATATTCCCAAATTTGTTTCTGGCTTAACTGGAGTAAAGGCGATTTCGGCTGGTGCCTACAATAGTATGGCATTGAATGTGGATGGTAATGTTTCTGCTTGGGGTGCGAACGCGCAGGGACAATTGGGCAATGGCAGCTATCATATGGAATCGACGCCTGTTCGCGTCATGACCGTGGTGGATGCCGTGTCTATTTCAACTGGCACTGCATTTGGCTCCGTCATTCAACGTGATGGACAGGCTTTGACATTTGGCGTGAATGCAACAGGTCAACTGGGTAACAACCTAGCCATCAATTCAACTAAACCAGTCCGTGTAGTTGGTTTGAGTGGAGTAAATACTTTGAATTTGGGAAGTGCGCCGCACTAAGTAGCGTGAAAATGACTGAAGTTTCAGTAAATTCAGTCATTGCAGATCCATAAGATGATGAGTGTATCTAACGATGCACTCATCATTTTTATTTCCACTGATGAATAGCAAAGGCTTGGTAACGCGATAAAAACAAGCTTGGTATCATGCTAGGCATTTTGTAGTCAATTCACGCAGGCAGACTGAAATTTGAATATGCTATCTTCTTTGCATCAACAGCATCTGTCACTAAAACTCACTGGCATGTTGGCAGCGTGCATGTTCAGTTTGCCATTTGTATTGCCGTGGCATTCCATGCCAATTCCTTCTTTTTATTCTGAAGTGCTGGCGATGTTTTTTGGCTTGCTTGCTGCACTAACTTTACTAGTGTGGACGATACGTCAAAAGCAAGCAAACAGTGCGCCGGTAATCATCTTATTACCCTTCTGTTTTTTACTTGTGATCGCCGCGCAATGGATAGGTGGCTATTTTTCCTATGGGAGTAAGGCGCTGATTATTGCTGCTTATCTAGTTTGGATGGGAATTGTCATCTGGACCGGACATACGCTGGCAAAGTATGACGATGATGCCAAAATTAATTTCGATAGCATCCACTTGATCGCGGGTTTTTTGGCGCTAGCGGGAGTTATCAACGCCTTGTTTGGCATAGTGCAATATGTGGGTATTCCTCCAGTCTTGCAAACTATGATCAATCCACGGCTTGCACCTGGTGCGGGTGTGTTTGGCAATATCGCTCAGCAAAATCACTTCGCCAGTTATCTGACACTTTCTCTGTGCTCGATTCTGTATTTGTATCAGCAAGCGCGACTGGGTTTACGCTGGGCTTTGCTTATTGCTTCGATCCTAATTCTTGCAATGATACTTTCCGCATCACGTAGCGTGTATTTGTATGGTGTATGGCTTGCTTTCGTTTTTGTTGTTGGATCTAAGCTGGGTCGATTCAAATTTCATTTTTCTTGGCGTATCTCTTTGTTAGTGACTGTTTCTATCTTGGTCACGTTGGCATTACTGATCAAATTGGATGTACCTCAGTTGCACAGATATTGGCAATTCTCAGAAACGATAGGTGCACGCGTTTATCTGTGGCAGCATGCGTGGCAAATGTTTGTGAATTATCCGGTGTTGGGCGTAGGCTTTGATGCTTTTGCTTATCAGTTGATTCAACAATTAGCACAGGCTGGCGTGGTAAATCAGTGGGGCATAGATCAATATGCACATAACCTCATTTTGCAAGTTTTAGCTGTTAGCGGGATAGTGGGTTTTGTGAGTTTGATGTTGCCATTGATATCTTTGGCATGGACTCAACGCAAATTTCAACACACGTCACGACGGCGCTATATTTTTGCCTGTATGGGAATTTTGGCGATTCATAGTATGCTTGAACAGCCTTTATATTATGCCTATTTCCTTGGTATCGCGGCCTTCTTTCTGGGGTATGTCGATGTGCGTTCAGTGCGCCTGCCTGTGGCAAAAATATTTCAAATAGGATGTGTCCTCGTGCTACTGTGTTTGATCGCATTCATGTCAAAGACGAGCTTAGACTTTTATTGTATAGAACAAGGTCTATTTGCGATTGAAGAAACGCATGGCATGGAGAATTCAACTTCACGAGAAGCATTGATACAATCGCTTAATCAGCGTAGTTTGTTTCAAGCAGAATTAGAAGCATATAGCCCTTCCAGCTTTGTTTCTGTGCAGGCCTCAGTGAAGCAGAAACTCGATTTGAATACGCGTTTATTGCGGACTGCTCCCGTCGAAGAAGTCGTTTATAGGCAGGCATCGCTTCTGGCGGAAAACGGACAAATTGCTGAAGCAAAACAACAGTTACGTGCGGCGATGTTGGCTTATCCGGCAGCGATCGACACGTACTTGCCACGCTTCATTTGGCTGGGACAAAATGATGCCAATACATATCAAGAATTAGCACAATTTGCCGAGCAGGAAGCGGCAAGCTATAAACGGAAGCAACCTTAAATGGCAAACTGGCGAGAGTGAAATATGTATGATACTGAGACGAGCTTAACTGCAAGTGCAACAGTCGTTTCATCGACTGCGCATCCGTATTGGCAAACAATGTGTGATTTTGTCGAGGGCTTGGGAATCACTATCATCTTCCGCCAATTACATGCCCCGACCTTTTTACCTGGTCTAGACCTAGGGCCAAATTGCATTTATGTCGATAGCGAAAAGCTCCTGTATCCAGGCGATCTCTTGCATGAAGCGGGACATCTTGCAGTGACAACTGCGCCACAACGTGCTGCAGTTGGTAGTGCGGCTTTAGAGTTGCCATGGCCTACCGATGGTGAAGAAATTGCCGCTGTTTTGTGGTCGTATGCAGCGGCAGTTCATTTAGAGATACCTTTAGAAATAGTGTTTCATAGCGAGGGCTACAAAAATGAATCAGGCTGGTTAATCGATCATTTTCAGCAAAAGCAATTCATAGGTCTGCCATTGCTGCAATGGATGGGGCTTTGCTACGATGAACAGCAAGCTCCTTTGCATCAGGCGCAGCCATTTCCGGTAATGCGCAAATGGATGCGGGATTGATTCTGCCTGAATTTTATTGCGGTGTTTGTGTTGATTTTGCCAGCAATGGCAATATGTCCGCTCGTATGTCTTCAGGCGTGGTTTGAGGTGGATAACGCTTGACGACCTTGCCATCTTGATCAACTAGGAATTTAGTAAAATTCCACTTAATCATTTCGGTACCCAACACCCCTGGTGCGTGTGATTTTAGATATTGAAATAGTGGATGCGCCTCTTTACCATTCACGTCAATCTTGTCAAATACAGGAAAACTGACGCCATAATTTCTTTCGCAAAAATCAGCAATATCCGCAGCGGAACCTGGTTCTTGAAATCCAAATTGATTGCAGGGAAAAGCGAGTACGCTAAAGCCTTGCGGCTGTAATTCGCGATACAGCTTCTCTAAGCCCTGATATTGCGGCGTATAACCGCAGGCGCTGGCAGTATTCACGATTAACACTACTTGTCCTGCGTATTGTTGTAAGTCGACTGTCGTGCCTTGCAGATTGTTTGCCTGAAATGCCAGAGCGCTTTCCGGCACCATCATATGATGCCCAGATGTTGTGTTCCCGCAGAGAGATCGCGATTGCTGGCGTCTTTGCCGCGCAATTTGATGGCTAAGCGCAGTTCGTTGACGGAGTCCGCATTGCGAAGAGCATCTTCATAGGTAATTAAATCTGCTTCATGTAAATTAAACAGAGACTTGTCGAAAGTAATCATGCCTAATTCTTCGGATTTTTTCATGATCTCTTTGATTTCGTGCACGTCGCCTTTGAAAATCAAATCAGAAATCAATGGCGTATTGAGCATAATTTCAATCGCAGCAACCCGGCCTTTTTGACCGCGCAAAGGGACTAATCGTTGTGAAATCACGGCCTTTAAGTTTAAAGATAAATCCATCAACAACTGCGGACGGCGCTCTTCTGGGAAGAAGTTAATCATCCTATCTAAAGCCTGATTCGCACTATTTGCATGCAAAGTCGCCAGACATAAGTGACCTGTTTCAGCGAAGGCAATCGCCAGATCCATGGTTTCGCGTGAGCGGATCTCACCAATCTGGATCACATCGGGCGCTTGGCGCAGAGTGTTTTTTAGCGCAATTTCCCAATCATCTGTATCAATCCCAACTTCGCGTTGTGTGATAATGCAATTGCCATGCGGATGCACATATTCAATTGGATCTTCAATGGTGATGATGTGGCCGTAACTATTCGCATTCCGGTGACCGACCATCGCGGCCAGTGTAGTGGATTTACCGGAACCAGTTGCACCAACCATAATCACCAAACCACGTTTGGTCATTGCGATCTCTTTGAGTTGTGCCGGTAGACGTAATTCTTCAAATGTTGGGATCGCAGACGTAATCGTACGCAATACCATACCCACACGACCTTGTTGCAAAAACGCAGAGACGCGGAAGCGCCCCAAGCCAGGTGGATTAATCGCAAAATTACATTCTTTAGTTGATTCAAATTCTGACGCCTGTCTATCATTCATGATCGCGCGAGCCAGATCCACCGTATGTGCTGCTGTTAATACTTGATTTGATACTGGTGTAACCTTGCCATCGATTTTAAAAGCCGGTGGAAAATCTGATGTGATAAATAAATCTGAACCATTCTTACTCAGCATTAGCTTGAGCAAGTCGTTCATAAATTTGGTGGCCTGATCGCGTTCCATGACATTTCCCTTTTTTCTTGATGCTGTATTTTATTTATTGTGCTTGGCTTAGCTTGGCGTTGCTTGATTTAGTTCAGTTTCTTCGTGCTAGCCAGGGAAGTTTTCTGGGATTTTTGCAGCCGCTCGTGCAGTTGCGGAAGAAATGACATTGCGGCGTAATAAGTCGGATAGATTTTGATCTAAGGTTTGCATACCCACATTGCTACCAGTTTGAATTGCTGAATACATCTGCGCGATTTTTGCTTCACGAATCAAGTTACGAATCGCCGGCGTGCCCACCATAATTTCATGTGCAGCGACGCGGCCCGAGCCATCCTTCGTTTTTAATAAGGTTTGAGAGATAACTGCTTGTAAAGATTCGGACAACATAGAACGCACCATCTCTTTTTCTTCAGCGGGGAAGACGTCAATAATACGATCGATGGTTTTTGCAGCAGAAGAAGTATGCAAAGTGCCGAACACCAAGTGACCAGTTTCCGCAGCGGTCAAGGCCAGACGAATAGTTTCCAGATCACGTAATTCACCTACCAGAATGACGTCAGGATCTTCACGCAGTGCGGAACGCAAAGCGTTGGAGAATGAATGCGTATGTGGTCCGACTTCACGTTGATTGATCAGGCATTTTTTGGAATCATGCACAAATTCGATAGGGTCTTCGACCGTCAGAATATGACCGTATTCACTCTCGTTCACATGGTTCACCATGCCTGCCAATGTAGTAGATTTGCCCGAACCCGTTGGGCCAGTCACCAGTACCAAGCCACGCGCTTTTAAAGAGAAATCGGCAAAACACTTAGGGGCGTTTAATTGTTCCAAAGATAAAATCTTGGAAGGAATCGTACGCATAACTGCCGCCGCACCGCGTTCCTGATTGAAGGCATTCACCCGGAAGCGCGCCAGACCAGGAATCGCGAATGAAAAGTCGCACTCCAGATTTTCTTCGTAGTGTTTGCGTTGACCGTCGTTCATGATGTCATAAATTAACGCATGCACGTCTTTGTGTTCTAATGGCGGCAAGTTAATCCTGCGTACGTCACCGTGTACACGGATCATAGGCGGCAAGCCAGAAGATAAATGCAAATCGGATGCGTTATTCTTGACTGAGAATGCGAGAAGTTCTGAGATATCCATTTATAATCCGATACGAAATGATAGACGGAATGTCGATATTGCTGAAATGATTATGCAACGCGACATTCTGAGTGAAAAATTTGAATGCTGTTTGCAACTCTTACTTGCTTTCCATGTCCTTGATTATGTCCTCAATCCCCCAAAACTTGCAAGTCGTGCATGAGGCAATTGCATTAAGTGCAGCTCGCTATGACAGGAATCCAACTGAAATTGCTTTATTAGCAGTATCTAAGACCTTTGGTGCTGAACAAGTGGTACAAGCGTGGCAGGCAGGTCAGCGCGCTTTTGGTGAAAATTATGTGCAAGAAGGTATCGATAAAATCGCTGAAGTACAGCGTATGCTGACAGGGCAGTTAAATGTCGAACAGCCAGTCTGGCATTTTATTGGACCAATTCAAAGTAATAAAACGCGAGCTATCGCTGAAAATTTTTCATGGGTGCATTCGATAGATAGAGAAAAAATCGCGACCCGTTTATCTGAACAGCGGCCAACAACGGCAGGTGAATTACAAGTTTGCCTACAAGTTAATATCAGCGGCGAAGCGAGTAAGAGCGGTGTGCATCCGGATGAATTACTTGCCTTGGCAAAGCATGTTACTCAATTACCTAATTTGCGCTTGCGTGGCTTGATGTGTGTGCCAGAAGCGAGTGAAGATGAAGCTGTGCAAAGGCAGGCGTTTCATCAGTTAGCGCAACTTAAACAAGATTTACAAACTCAGGGAATTGTTGTCGATACTTTATCAATGGGCATGAGTGCAGATATGCAAGCCGCGATTGCTGAAGGTAGTACGATAGTCAGAATTGGAAGTGCCATTTTTGGAAAGAGACATTATGCAGTCTAGTTTGCGGATAGCTTTTATTGGCGGCGGTAATATGGCTGGCGCATTGATCAGCGGTTTAGTCAAAAACCTTGCAGCGCCTACGCAAGTTCATGTGATCGATTTGAACCCCGACAGTCTACAAAATCTGGTTCATCGTTATGGCGTCAGTACCAGCACCAGTATTGAGAATAGCCTTGATGCGCAATTGCAAGAGGTGGATGTGATTGTATTGGCGGTCAAGCCACAACAATTACATACCGTGGCTGCAAGCTTGTTACCGTGTGTGAAAAATCAGCTGATCTTGTCAGTCGCTGCCGGTATTCGTGCAGCTGACTTATCCCGTTGGTTAGGTGGCTACACCAAGATTGTGCGGGCGATGCCAAATACACCGGCGATGATAGGTTTAGGAATGAGCGGTTTGTACGCGATGGATGCGGTCAGCGAACAAGAACGCGCATTAGCACAGAACATTATGCAAGCCGTGGGCGAGACTCTGTGGGTGGCCCAGGAAAATATGATCGATGCAGTGACCGCAGTTTCTGGTAGCGGTCCAGCCTATGTTTTCTATTTCATCGAAGCGTTACAAGAAGCGGCACAACAGCTAGGATTTGATGCTGCACAAGCACGTCAACTGGCATTGGCAACCTTTAACGGTGCTGCACAATTAGCGAAGCAATCGGACGAGACCGTGAATATTTTGCGTGAACGTGTTACCTCGAAAGGTGGCACAACCTACGCGGCCTTATGTAGCATGGATGCCAGTTCAGTAAAAACAGCAATTCATCAGGCAGTGCAGGCAGCCGCCCAACGTGGCAAAGAATTGGGGGATGAATTTGGACAAAATTAATTTGTCATTGAGCTCGATATTCGACCGTGTTCATCAGCACGTGGGCACGCGATGAAAACGCCCAAACGCCTGCAACCTCTTGTCGATGAGGGCATGATAGACGAGGTGTTGAGCCAACTCATGAGTGGCAAAGAAGCGACCGTCTATGTGGTGCGTTGTGGCGATGAAATTCGCTGCGCCAAAATGTATAAAGAAGCCGGACAGCGCAGCTTTAAGCAAGCGGCAGCCTATCAGGAAGGCCGCACCGTTAAGAACAGTCGGCAAGCGCGTGCCATGCAAAAAGGTTCAAAGTACGGACGCAAGATGCAAGAAGAAGTCTGGCAAAACGCCGAGGTCGATGCACTTTTCAAACTCGCCGATGCGGGTGTGCGTGTACCCACGCCGTATATCTGTTTTGAAGGTGTGTTGCTGATGGATTTGGTCAGTACTGAAGACGGTCAAGTCGCACCGCGCTTGAATGACGTCAATCTTAGTTACGCGCAAGCTTTGGTGTATCACGAAGAATTAATTCAGCAAGTTGTATTAATGCTGTGCGCAGGCATAGTCCATGGCGATCTTTCTGAATTCAATATTCTTTTAAATGAGCAAGGTCCGGTCATCATCGATCTACCGCAAGCGATCAACGCGGCCGGCAATATGGGCGCCGCCAGCATGCTGTACCGCGATGTTGATAATCTAAAAAACTACTTCAGCCAGTTCGCCCCTGAGCTAGCCAAAACCCAGTACGGCAAGGAAATTTGGGGACTATATACAGCGGGTCTATTGCGTCCAGAGACGGTGTTGACTGGTATTGTGGCCGAAGATAAACGCCCCGTCGATGTTGGTGCGGTGATAGAGGAAATCGAATTGGCGCGTCTGGAAGCCGAGGCTGAAGTGCAGAGGCGGTTGATGAATTCTGCGATGTAGTAGTTTCATTTGTATTAGGACTTGCGCAAAATTGCGTCGGGTAGGCGAACGCAGCGGCTCCAGTGTCTATTTTGTGTGAGTCCTATGTATGACTTGTAAGTGTGCTTGCATCCACGTGGACAATGGCGAAAGTTAGCTTCTTCGCTGCACTACTTAGTAAACCGCCAATCCATTGCCGCCTGTTTATTCTTACTATCAAAATTCCCACCGCATGCACTTAATAGTGTAAGTACGAAGAGGCTACAAGTACGAATCAAATCCTAATTTGATTTGCCAAAATGAGCGGGTAGTTACTATTGTCTAAGGTTAATTACATTATCGAGAACAACTAATAATCGGTCAGCGTATTGCTCATTTCATTTTGCGTAAATGCATTTGGACTGACCAACATGTCGGCGCGTGCATTCAATACCGATCGTTATTTCAAAATGGTATATCTAATGCGATGTGATCGCGGCGTTTTGAGAGCATGCCGCAGTAATAATTTTCCCTTGAGTCATTTTGAAAATATTGTTTTAGGGAATAAAGATTCCCTATCGATAAGGGGGCTGACGCTCAGTGAAAAAAGTGCAGCTAATATGGTTTGTGTATTTTCATTTCTATTCTTGTTGTTGAGTTGCATTTTAAATTTGAAAACAATTACTTGTTATTTTTACACTTCAATAATATCATGCAATTTTGTATTTTTACACTCAAGAAATGCAAGAAAACTAATGTATTTCTATAAATAATCTGAAGTGTTACGCCTAAAAGTAGGCTCGTTTTCGAGGTAACACTGACTTTATTGCTTTGAACTGTTGGATCTATGCGCTTTATTATTTTATTTTTTTTACTATGCTGTCTAAGCGCCTGCGGCGGTGACGATCACACTCGTCGTGAGGCAGAAGCTGTCGAGCCACCCGTAGCCAGTTTGGAATTTGTCGCAGGGCAGTTGGGTGGCAAGGGAAATGCAGATGGGCCGGTGGGGCGATTTTCTCACCCTGTGGGGATCGCTGTTAGTGATACTGGTGTGATTTATGTGAAAGATGGTAATGGCGGACCTATTCGCAAAATTAGTCCAGATGGAGTGGTGAGCAGTATTCTGAGTACCGCTCAAGATGCTGCTTGGTTCTTGATGAGAGCTAATGGTGGAATGAGATCTTCGAGTTTAACTTTGGATAATGCTGGTAATCTCTTTGTAGTGGGGCATAAAAGTTGTCAAATACAAAGACTGAGTCCGCAGGGCGAGTTTAGTGTGTATGCTGGGCAAACCGAATGTGGTTACGCTGATGGCAACCGAGGGCTCGCCAAGTTTGGCCAACTGGAATCCATGACCAGTGATCGCTTTGGTAATCTCTATATTGTTGATAAAGATAATTTTGTTGTCAGAAAAGTGGATGTGTTTGGTACTGTGAGTATTGTCGCCGGTCAAGTCGGCGTACAGGGGAGTCTGGATGGCAGCAAATCGCAAGCAAAGTTCAATTGGCCGCGTAATTGGCCTGCCAATATAGCGGTAAATGCGAGCGGAACGATTTATGTATCTGACTACGACGACATCAATGATAGCGCTAGGATACGTAAAATCAATAACGACAGCACAGTCTCGACTTTACAAATCAAAACGGCAGATGGTCTGTCTTTGAGGTCTCTCTCTTTTGGGTCTGGCATGGTGACGGATAGCTTAGGCAATCTTTTTATTTTAGATCAGAATGAAATTTTGAAAATTACCCCATCGGGTATTTCGCAAGTCTTTGTCGGAGGGCACTTGCGCAATCAAGATGGTTACGGCAATGTCGTTGGTTTCCGCACCTGGGCTATAGGAGCAGGGGAAAATGGTGAAGAGATGACCAATCTCACAATCGGTAGACTGGCTATCGACAAGCAAGATAATCTGTACTACGCAGATACATTTGACAGCAGCATACGGAAAATACGCCCTGATACTTGGGTCACGACGATTGCCGGCAAACATAGGCCAGATTACGGTAGACCAGTCGATGGTATAGGTGCATTAGCCAAATTTTCACAATATGATTTTAATGGTTATTATGATGAACTGTTTTTAGATCATGAGTTACGTTATGACTTAGATAAAGATGAACAGGGCAACATCATTGTTCGACATAGTGATCAGTTCCATGTTGAGGGGGAGCTACGCAAAGTGGAGCCCAATGGAACAGTCACAAGTTTATACCAATGGAATGGAGTGCATACGTGGCCGGATCAGGTGGCAACTGATGGCACTAAATACTATATTTCCGAAGATAGAATTTCCCGCAGAAAACCCAATGTTGCAGTATCCGAACCAGGCTCCTTTGAAGACTTCGCTGGATCGACATCGTTCAATGCGACACCACAATATAATGACCCAGTCGATGGTAAAGGCGCAGATGCCGTTTTCTTTACGATTACCGCGTCAACGATTGATAAGGCCGGTAATCTATTTGTGATTGATCGGGATCGCTTGCGTGTGCAACTTTTCCCTGCACCCTATGATAACCCTCGCATAAAATCAGATCGTGAAGAAGGTGGGTTGATCCGTAAAGTCACACCCGATGGTGTGGTGACTACAGTGGCTGGATCTTTGGCTGAACATGGCTATGTTGATGGCCCAGGAAAGCTTGCACGATTTCATGTGCCTACCAGTATCGTTGCCGATAGACGCGGTAACTTATTTGTTGCTGATACCTACAATCACGTGATACGTAAAATTGATTCCGATGGCAACGTCAGTACTTTTGCAGGGACGCCGCTAAAGTCAGGTTCACTAGATAGTGTGGGCTTGCAAGCCAGTTTTAACAAGCCGGATTTACTTATTTTTGATCATCAGGGAAATTTGATCGTTGCTGATAACGGTAATTGCTTGATCCGAAAAATTACGCCAACAGGGAAAGTCACTACGATCGCAGGTAAAGCAGGATCACGTGGTGTCATTCCAGGGCAATTGCCTGCTAGTATTTCTGCGATTCATGGAATGACTTTGGATGCTAATAACACTTTATATATCTTTTCTGAGCGTGCCTTATTAAAGATTGCTTTGTGAGAATGAATGAAATCAATGGTATCCCTCTTTATCGCAAATCTTGATCGGATAAATCATATTAAAAGTCGTTGAGTAGTCAGTAAATGAAATTTGCAAGTGATAATTAAGTTACACTTTTGGATTTAGACGAATAAATTCTTCTATGATCTGTAAAAATAAAAGCAGATCTAAATTCATTTAAAACATTTTTCTATCATGACAAAAAAATTTCACCTGCATAAAGCGCGTTTAGAAACCCTAGTGGACGCAGTCTTTGCGATTGCAATGACGATTCTGGTATTGGAGGTGAAGGTTCCTCCGATTGTCGATAAGTTTTCAGCGATGGAATTGCTGCATGCTCTTGCGCATGATGGTGTGGTGATTTTTGCATATTTTGTGAGTTTTTCGGCTTTAGGTGTGTTTTGGGTTTGGCATCATAAACTCACAGAAAGGATTGCCGAGATCGATTTGCCCTTGTTGGTTTGTAGTTTGGTGTTTTTGTCCTTGATCTGTTTCTTCCCCTTTGTAGCAGCACTATTCGGGCGTTATCCACAAAATCTCACTGCGAATATTGTGTATGTGGTCTTATTAGGCTTGATTTTGGCATCCCAAACTTTGTTCTTTTGGCTCGCGATCGAACGTAAGAAAATTGCGGAATTCATTAAGCATGAAGAGGCGCTCAATACGCATAGAACTAATTTACTTAGCCTAGCGATTTTTTGTATTTCACTGAGCGCGACAGGGCTGCGGATTAGTATTTATGCCGCGCTTACTTGTGTATTGGCAGGCATATTTTTTCTATGGCGCTTTATGCAGTCTAAGAAGCACTCTAAAAAACAGTCTAAGTAGCAATCCACCCCGCAAACGCAGTAGTGATTTAGGTAGACATCAAGCTTGTGCTTGTAGATTCTTATCTTCAGCGCGTTTCGCAGATTACTCTTTAGTTTGCGTATCCTTATTAGTTGCCATGTTGGTCTTTCTAGCACTAACTAGCCAATCACGTAGCACCGGAATCAATGGCATCAGGGCTGGCGCAAATCTTCGCCATAGACGCCAGGAAGAAAACCCCGTTTTCACTAACCATAATGTACGACGGGGTTTGATCAGCGCGAGTCCTGCGGTGACTACAGCAAGGGTCGCGACTAAGAGCGGCGAAGCGCGTAAAGTACGCGCTGCATTCAAGCCCAATTCTATGAAGCGCAATTCATGATGCAGCTCTGCACTTTGCCAGATCAATTGTTGTCTTTGTAGGCGACAACGTGTAATCAGCACTTGGCGGCGGGCTTGTAAAATCTCAGATCGACTTATTTTCTGTGCGTTTGACATCACTCAGAAACCTTCATTATCTGATTCAGCCTTGTTGGCAGGCTGGTGGGCAGGATTAGATGCTGCACTAGTTTGACGTAATGCCTCACTATCATTTTGTAGCTCGTTTAAGCTGGCGGCAAGCAAGCGGGGCTTATTTTTGAGCGCGGTTTTGAGGTAGGCAAAAATGCCGACACTGGCGACGGCAAAGATGATGATCAGGCTGATCAAGGCGAATTCGCGGTGGGCGTCCCAGAATACGATTAAGACCAGTAAAATCAGCAATAAGACGGTGACTATTCCAAAAAATAATCCAAGTAAAGACAGCAACAAATAGCTGGCATAACGCCCGACCTCCTCTTCGATTTCCACTGAAGCGAGTTCCAGACGTGTGTGCAAGCTTTCAATCAGGCTGGCGCCGAGGCGCAGAATGGAATCCGTGATCGCCATATCAGCTTATTTATTTCTGGCGATGAGCAAACCAATTAAGAGGCCGACACCAGCGGCGATGCCCGCTGTTTTCCAAGGATTTTCATGCACATAAGCATCGGTCGCTTGCGCCGCTTCTTTGGTTTTTTTGATGGCAACTTCTTCTATGTGTTGAATTTCTTTCTTGGCAGTTTTTAAGGTCTCTTGCAGTTTGTTTTTAGCGCTTTGAAAGCCTTCGTCAGCTTGTTGTTCAGAATTCTTGATGAGATCTTCTGCGTCCTTTAAGACTTGGGTTAATTCGCGCATCAGATTTTCTTTGTGTTGATCGACAGAGTTCATGGTATTTCCTTGGAGGTTGAACTTGAGTAAAACATCGGGATAAAGACAACAATCTGAAAACAGTCTAGAACGAAATTTGCATTTTGTATTGCGTTAGCGCAAATGCTCGTTAATTGCTTAACGATGAGGGAATCAGGTCAGCGCAGAGCGTAATCGAGAACCACGCCAGCAAAAATGGCTGCGCCCAGCCAATTATTATGTCGGAAGGCAGCAAAGCACAAGTCTCTATCACGGTTTTTGATCAATTGATAATGGTACGTCGCAATTGCAGCCGCCACTACAATACCGCCAGCAAATGCCCAGCGCAATCCTAATTCCCATCCGCTCCACAGTATTAAAACCAGTGTAATTGCATAACTAGTCATAATCGCCAGCACATCCCATTGACCAAAAGTAATCGCCGAAGTTTTGATACCTATCTTGAGATCATCGTCACGATCCACCATCGCATATTCTGTGTCATAGGCAATCGCCCAAAATACGTTGGCGATTAATAAGCACCAAGCTTGTGCCGGTATCAAGTTATTGACCGCGGCAAATCCCATAGGAATGCCAAAGCCAAATGCAATACCCAGATAGGCTTGGGGAATCGCAAAAAAACGCTTGAAATATGGGTAAGAGCCAGCGACGATTAGCGCGATCACTGACAATTGTTTGGTGAGTGTATTCAGCGGCAAAATCAATAAAAACGAAATCAGTGCTAATACGCCTGCCACCATCAAGGCTTCCCATGCGTGTATCTTGCCGCTGGTCAAGGGGCGTTCGGCGGTACGTTTGACATATTTATCAAAATCACGATCTGCATAATCATTGATGGCACAACCTGCCGAGCGCATCAAGGCTGTTCCCAAACAAAAAATCAGTAAATGTTGCCAACTCGGTTTGCCATCGGCGGCGATCCATAATGCAGTTAAGGTCGGCCACAACAACAGCAAGATGCCTATGGGTTTATCCAGTCGGATTAATTTGACATAAAGGTTTAAGCGTTCAGATACCTGGTTCATGTGGAACACGATTTGAATAGAAGTAGACCGGTGTATTATAAAGTCAATCAGACTGGCTCAGTACTTAAATGACCATCCAGCGATCATCGCGTGATCACCAAACCATAGCCTTATTGTGCAACCGCGATTTCATCGAGCATGGTGACGCCGGGTAAATCGCAGCTTAATACGGCCTGACGAATTGCGTCGATCGCTGCATGGCGTGTGAAACTCTTGCGCCAGGCAATGACCACGCGTCTGTCAGGTGCGCGATTACTGAAAGGCACATAGCGCAACATGCTGTCTTTCGCATGTAAATCGGGAACAGATGCCATCGGCAAAACCGTAATCCCGATACCGGATGCCACCATGTGACGTATTGTCTCCAGTGACGAGCCTTCGAAGGTGCGGGCGATGCCATCACTGGCAGTCGAGAAGCGTGCCATTTCAGGGCACACCTCTAACACTTGATCGCGGAAGCAATGACCACTGCCTAGCAATAACATGGTCTCAGTTTTGAGTTCTTCTGCCGAGACGGAAGCGCGATCTGCCCACGGATGATCTTTCGGCATGGCGACGACAAAAGGCTCGTCATACAAAGGCTGCACCATCATGCCTTGATCTGGTAGTGGCAGCGCCATAATTGCTGCATCGAGTTCGCCCTGACGCAATAATTCCATTAATTTGACGGTGAAATTTTCTTGTAAAACTAAAGGCATTTGTGGCACTGTGGCAATCATGGTTTTGACCAAGCCGGGCAGCAAATAAGGACCTATGGTGTAAATAATACCCAAGCGGAAAGGGCCGCTTAAGGGATCTTTATTTTGTTTGGCAAGCTCTTTGATGACAGCGGTTTGTTCTAACACACGTTCGGCCTGTGCGACAATTTGTGCCCCTAGAGGTGTGGTCGACACTTCGGTGCCGCCACGTTCAAATATCGTCACGCCTAGTTCGTCTTCAAGTTTTTTGATGGCGACTGATAAAGTCGGTTGAGCGACAAAACAAGCCTCTGCCGCGTGTCCAAAATGCTTTTGGCGGGCAACTGCAATGATGTATTTTAATTCTGTGAGCGTCATGTCTTTAGTGTGGCACAGACTGGCGGACAAGTCAGTAGGCGCTTTCGCGTATTTTGAAAAAATTTAAAAACACATGTGTTTACAGACTATGCGATACCACAATTTGTGAAGCGAAAAAATGTAATCTTGTTTATTTGAGATGCATAACTTGAATCTTGCACGCCTCTTTGTGCTTCACCTTACATAGACTTAAAGCGCCAAGCATAAGTTTGACTGACTTTTAATTGCTCACTATGGTTTTTTAGTTCGACAAAAATATTTCCCATCTCATCACGGCGGGCGCGGGCGATCGCATGCGGATTAACCATGATGCTGCGGTGAATTTGCCAGAATTGTTCAGGCGCTAGACCTTTCTGTAATTCTTTGATCGAGGTACGGATATGCCCTTCATCGCTGGCACTCACCACGCGGGTGTAGCGCAAATCAGATTCGAAAAATAAGACTTCTTCAATCGGAAATAATTTTATGGTATTGCCTGAGCTAGCGCTGATCCAGCGGATACGTTCACTCTCAGCGGGTTCGCGTAAACGTTGATCGAGTGCTGACATTATCTGCAATAAATCGGCTGGCATTGCCCCAGCTTTAGTTTGTTCTTGCATGCGCAGACTACAGTGACGCAAACGTTCTTCGGTGATGGGTTTGAGTAGGTAATCTACCGCTCCCAATTTGAAAGCTTCAATGGCGTGATTGTCATAGGCGGTTGTGAACACGATACGGCATTTGCCATCGCTGGCACGCGCGACATCCAAGCCACTGAGTTCCGGCATACGAATATCCAAAAAGGCGATATCTGGTTGTAGCCTGACGATCGCATCCAAAGCATCGCCACCGTCTTCGCAATCGGCAATGATCTCTAGTTCGGGCCAAACGATTTGTAACATGCGGCGCAAATCGGAGCGCTGTAAATCTTCATCGTCGGCAATGATGGCGGTGGGCATGGTAAATCCTCAATGTAATAAGTTGTCGTCAAGCACGCTAAGGGGCAATAATATGCGCGCCTCAATACCACCTTGCTCACGCATGCTCAGGTCCAAGCTGGCATCGCTTCCATACAATTGTCTGAGGCGTTCGCGTATATTGCTTAATCCTATGCCAGAACCCGAACTACTCGCGCCAAAACCAACGCCATTATCTGCCACGCTTAAACATAATTGCACGCCATGTTGTGCTTCAAAACTGCTGGCAGTCACATGAATTTCTACTGGGCCTTTCTTTAACTCTATGCCGTGTTTTACCGCGTTCTCGACCAAGCTGATCAACATTAGTGGTGGGACTGCGCAAGCTTCTAGTTCTGGCGGGCAAGTCACACTAAAGCTCAGGCGAGGAATTCGCGTGTGAATCACGTTGAGATAGGCATTTACAGAATCAAACTGATTGCGCACTGTAGTGAGCACCAAATTGCCGTCGCTACGCATTTGTGGAATTGTGGAACGTAAGTAATCCACTAAGTGATCGATAATCGCCACACCGCGCGCCGGATCACTGAGCATGGCGGCACGAACCCCCGACAAAGTATTAAACAGAAAGTGAGGCTCTACCTGACTGGCCAATACCGAGAGCCGCATTTGTGCCTGATTTCTTTCAGTTTTATATTGTTCTAATTGTTCTTGTAGCAGTGCTTCTTCCATTACTTTGCTTTGACGTAAATACGCACGAAAATCCAAAGCACCACCCCACCAGCTTAATAAGATAAACCAGAACACATAATTGAACAGATGCGATTTTCGTTGTTCTTCATCCGTGATGATGAGACCCACTTTGACTTCATCACTCTTCACCAAGTTGTCGATTTTTTGCCTAGTTTCAGGGCTAGTTTTCTTAACTTTTTTATCGAGAAAATGGTCTGCAGAATTGACCAGTCCAAATGAAATAGCGAGACCAAATAATAAGGCGACCGCAATCCCTGCGGTTTCCTTTTTTTGTTGCCATTGCCGTTTTTTTACCAGTGTTGCCAGCCAGCGACCAAATAGCAAATTGATGGCGATGGCGATAAAGATTGCGCAGAACATGCTGTAAGGCTTCACCGTCTCTGCTTGCGCGCTTGAATCGTTCGCGATGAGCAGTGACAGTACCACCAAAATAAAACCTAAGACGCCGATAGGCAAGGCAAAGCTGCGTGCACGATAACGAAACCAGGTTTGACTAAAAATCGGATACTGCTGCGCCCTGATAGCCCAGCTACCTAGTTTGTCTATCATTTTTCCCGGTAAAGGCTGGTCGGGTGTAGAGCCTGGTTTGGCAGGTTTTTCAAAATTCGACATAGGGTTTTGCGCAGAGTAAAAAAAGGGGGGCATATCGACGTTACTGAAATGCAGATGTTGAGCACTATCCCAGTTTTATCGCCAGACCGGTAGATTTGCGATAGAAGCGGCAAAAAAACGCATCAGTTTACATTTGCATGACATGAACGTGGAACTACTTCATGGCAGATTTTCGTCTTTCATGTCGAAATTGATGCTTTTGGTCGCATGCCTGACTGAAATGCCTAATTGTCACGTATATTTCACGCTCTATGCAAAATCTATCGTGCGTGCTTTGTTTTTGTCTTCACGCAATTTCCATCTGGAAAATTATCAATACATATTAGAACAAGGGGATTTCATTATGCTGTCGATTAAAAATCTGAACAAAACCTACGCGAACGGTGTACACGCGACGAATAACGTCAATTTAGAAATCCCAAATGGTTTGTTTGGCTTGCTAGGCCCCAATGGTGCAGGAAAGTCTTCCTTAATGCGCACGATTGCGACCTTGCAAGAACCAGATACTGGCTCAATTCATTTTAACGGCTTAGATGTATTGAAAAATAAGGAAGAGCTGCGCCGTCAGTTAGGTTATTTGCCGCAAGATTTTGGCGTCTACCCTAAAGTTTCAGCGGAAGATTTACTCAACCATTTTGCCGTATTGAAAGGCATTACGAATAAAGCAGATCGTAAGCAATCTGTGGAAGCTTTGTTACGTCAGACGAATTTGTGGGAAGCACGCAAGCGTGCCTTAGGAACTTATTCTGGCGGTATGCGTCAGCGCTTCGGTATCGCTCAGGCTTTGTTGGGATCACCCAAACTGGTGATTGTGGATGAGCCGACCGCCGGTCTTGATCCTGATGAGCGTAATCGTTTTCTAAATTTGTTGTCAGAAATTGGTGAACAAGTCGTCGTGATTTTGTCTACACATATTGTTGCAGACGTAACCGATCTGTGTCCACGTATGGCGATGATTGCAAAAGGGCAGGTATTGGTGCAAGGCGAACCGCAGGCGGCGATTGAACTATTGCAAAACAAAGTCTGGCGTTGCAGCGTCAGTAAAGAAGCACTACCTAGTTATCAAGAAAAATTCACCGTATTGACCACGCGTCTGGTCGGCGGTAAACCGCAAATCAACGTGTATTCAGAAACCCAACCGGATGAGGGCTTCCGTCAAGTCGCGGCCGATTTAGAAGACGTCTATTTCCTGCAATTGCGCAAATCACAAAATAACGCTCCAGCGCTGGCTGTCTAAGCAATTAACTAATTAATTATTTGAGGAGAGCGCTATGTGGTTAGAATTTTTTAAATTTGATTTACGTTTTCAACTCAAGCAGCCCCTGTTGTGGGTAATCGCTTTGATCTTCGGTGCTTTGGCTTTCGGTGCTGCCAGTAGTGATGCGATTACCGTCGGTGGCGCGGTCGGCAATGTCAATCGCAATGCGCCTACGGTGATTGCACAATTTCTCGGTGTGTTTAGTGTTTTGTCGATGTTTGTGGTCACCATCTTCATCGCCGGTGCGGTCTTGCGTGATGTAGAGATCGGGATTTCTGACATGCTGTTCGCAACGCCGATGCGCAAACACGACTACTTAATCGGACGATTTTTGGCGGGTTTGGTCGCTTGTCTGGTGATATTTTTGTTTGTGATCTTTGGTCTGTTAATTGGGCCACACATGCCCTGGGTCGATACAGCCCGTGTTGGCGCTTTTTCACTGCAGCCATTTGTGTGGGGATTGACAGTATTTGTGATTCCCAACTTACTTTTCATTGGTGCATTGTTGATGCTGTTGGCAGCGACCACGCGTTCTATGATGATGGTGTATGTCGGAGTCATAGGATTTTTTGTGTTGTGGGTCGTCGCTGGTTCGTTCACGCGTGACATCAATAATGAATGGATCGCCGTCTTATTAGACCCGTTCGGTTTGCGCGCGTTTGGGCGTATGACACGCTACTTTTCTACTGCTGAATCGAATTCCATCTTGCCGGCGTTGAACAGTTACTTATTGGTTAATCGTGTTTTGTGGACAGCGATAGGATTAGTCTTAGTGGCGATGACCTTGGTGTTATTCAAACCACAGCGGGCGGGCACAGGACGTCGTTGGTTTGGTAAAGCGAAAGTGATCGCGAACGCCGAAGCCGCTGCGCCACAATTAGCCAAAGTCAGTTTGCCACAAGTTCAGCAAAGTGCTGGCAGTGCAACCGCATGGAAGCAATTTTTGGATATTTTGACATTTGATGCAAAAGCCGTCTTTAAGAGCGTGCCTTTTCTGGTCATGTTGTTGTTTGGCCTGGTGAATTTTATCGGTAGTGCGAGTCAGTCTGGCGTGATGTTTGGCACCACCGTGTATCCGGTGACGACGAATATGTTGACGATATTGGCAGGCAGTTTCAATTTCATGTTGATTATTATCGTGACGTTTTATGCAGGCGAACTCATCTTTAAAGAACGTCAGGTCAAAATTGCCGATGTTGTTGATGCGATGCCAGTGCCGAATTGGGTTCCTTTGTTAGCTAAATCAGCTGCTTTAATCGCGGTGATTTTGAGTTTCCTCGGCGCTGGTGCGGTCGCAGGTATGTTGGTGCAGTTGTTTAAAGGCGGTGCTCCGATAGAATTGACTCTGTATGTGAAAGGTGTGTTGTTGGGTTCCAGTGGATTTATTTTGCTCGGTTTGCTGGCCTTGGTCTTGCAGGTTTTGACGAATAATAAATTCATCGGCTACTTGATGATGATCTTGCTGCTGATCTCACAAATTGTGTTCGGCACTTTGGATCTTGATCACAATCTTTACAACTTCGCTGGGACTTCCTCTACGCCTTATTCAGACATGAATGGCTATGGTCATTTCTTAACTGGATGGTCGTGGTTCACACTGTACTGGACTTGTTTAACCGTCGCTTTGCTGATACTGGCGCAAGCATTTTGGGTACGCGGTTTGTCGCAAGAGTGGCGAGTTCGTGTGCGTCTTGCTCTGGCTAAATTGAATAGCACAACTGGCGTTGCTTTTGCGATGAGCTTGATCGCATTCGTGGTGACGGGTGGCTGGATTTTTTACAACACCAATGTCTTGAATCAGTACCAGACCAAAACCGCATCCTTGGATGAAAATGCTGAGTACGAAAAGATGTACAAGCAATATAAAAATTTGCCACATCCGCGATTAACGGATGTACAAGCCAATGTTGATATCTTTCCAGAGCAACGTAAGCTTGTGATCAACGGACATTATGTGCTGAAAAATAAATCCGCCTTAGCGCAAGATACTTTACGGATTCAAGTGAATACGCGCGTAAAAACGGAGTGGAAAAATTTGCCTGCACATACTGTCGTACTGGACGATAAGAAACTCGGATTTAGTATCTTGAAGTTGCAGCAAGCGTTGGCGACAGGGACAAGTCTGAATCTGGATTTTGTGACGATCGTCGAAAATCCTGGCTTTACGAATAGTGGCGCAGAAAATACCGTCAATTGGAACGGCACTTTCTTCAATAACCGTGAATTTTTCCCGCAATTTGGCTATGCCGCTGACGCTGAATTACGTGATCGTAATGAGCGCAGAAAACGTGGCTTAGGTGAACCACAACGTATGCCGAAATTGGAAGACGAGTCAGCGCGTGCGTATCACGCTTTGGGCAGCGAAGCGGATTGGATTAATTTCGATACGACGATTTCTACCAGTGCAGATCAAATCGCAATGGCTCCAGGGTATTTGCAAAAATCTTGGGAAGAAAATGGACGTCGTTATTTCCACTACAAAATGGATAGACCGATGATGCCGTTCTTTGCTTTCTTGTCCGCTCGCTGGGAAGTGAAGAAAGGCGACTGGAAAGGTTTGCCGATTGAAATTTATTACGACAAGAAGCATTCCTATAATATTGATCGCATGATAGAAAGCACCAAGAAATCTTTGGATTATTTCACTGCCAATTTCACGCCCTATCAACATCAGCAAGTCAGGATTTTGGAATTTCCGCGTTACGCTAGTTTTGCGCAATCGTTTGCGAACACGATTCCGTATTCAGAAGCCATAGGCTTTATTGCTGATCTGCGTGACAAAGACGATATCGATTATGTGTTCTATGTCACTGCACATGAAATGGCACATCAATGGTGGGGGCATCAAGTGATCGGTGCCAACATGCAAGGGTCGACTGTATTGATGGAGTCCTTAGCACAATACTTTGCCTTGATGGTAATGGAGAAGGAATACGGTCGTGAAAAAATGCGTCGTTTCTTGAAGTATGAATTGGACGGTTATTTGCGTGGACGTGGTGGTGAATTGATAGAGGAACAGCCGCTAGCACGGGTTGAAGGACAGCAATATATTCACTATCAAAAAGGTAGTTTGATTTTCTATCGCCTGCGCGATGAAATTGGCGAAGAGGCTTTGAATCGTGCGCTAAAACGCTTCTTGGAAGATAAAGCCTACCAGCAAGCACCGTACACGACGACCAATGAACTGTTAGCTTATATCCGTGCTGAAGCGCCGCAAGACAAGCATGCTTTGATCGCTGATATGTTCGAGAAAATTGTGTTCTACGACAATCGCGTGACAGAAGCAAAAGCGGTGAAGCGTGCCGATGGACAGTGGGATGTGACGATGAAATTGCATCTGGCAAAAATCGAAGTCGATGGCAAAGGCAAAGAGACGCCGCGTCACTATGATGAAGCCGTCGAGATCGCGATTTTCTCACGTGCACAAGGTGCTAAAGAAAAGGATGAAAAAGTTTTGTTTATCGAAAAACGTCAGTTACAAGGGAATGATCCTAGTGTGACTATCACAGTGAAAGACAAGCCATTTGAAGTCGGCGTTGATCCTTATAATAAGATGATTGACAGGGTTTCTAAAGATAATCGTAAGGAAGTCAGCGTCGATTAGTACGAGAAACGTCATACATAAAAAAGACCGTCAAATGCATTGTATTGGCGGTCTTTTTTCTTGGCCTGTCGGCTTGTCCGAGTTTTTGAATTTGCGCTTACGTTGTGCTTATTTTGAACTTATTTTGTGCTTACTCAGTCAACCATTTATACATGACCAATGCATCGACATCGTCTAGTAGTGGGTGACGGAAAGCACGAGGCAAACGTCCTACTGTTTCAAATCCTAATTTAGTCCAGAGTCGCACTGCGACTTCGTTGCTAGAAACGACAAAATTGAATTGCATTGCACGATATCCTAGTGTCACTGCAAGTGCCTGTGAATGTTCACACATCAGGCGAGCCAGGCCGCGACCACGTGCTTCGGGGCTGACCATGTAACCGCAATTACAAACATGGTCGCCGCTACCGGTTTGATTGGTTTTGATGAAATAGCTGCCCAAAATTTTGCCGTCTTCTTCGGCGACCAAGGTCTGCCTAGGCGTGTTCATCCAGAGTTGTTTGGCTTGCTCTTTGTTTGTGTCGCGTGGATAGGTATAAGTCTCGCCAGCAGCGACAACGGCACGGAAAATTGGCCAGATTTGCTCGAAGTCTTCAGAAGTGGCTGTACGGATTTGTATCATGGTGAACTGAAGCTAAGTTGGAGCGACGTTGAAATTAAGTTGAAACTAAGTTGAAGCTAAATTAGTAACGACGGTCACAAAGTTTGTAGCGAAGAAATCAGTGCACGCACAGAGTAGGAGTGCACTGATTATTGACGTCAGTTTAAGAACACGGCTGACTGATGAAACTCAGATAGAAATTAAGCGCGGGAATCCAATACTTCATTCCATTTTGCGACCAATTCTGCTTGCTGCGCCAACAATTCAGTCGTATCGCCTTCTATCGTCAATTTTTCAATCACATCGCCACGTACGATGCTATTGACGACTTTTTGATCTTCCGCGCTGACCACTACGCCGAATACAGTGTGTTTACCGTTCAAATGCGGAGTAGGACCGTGGGTGATAAAGAATTGGCTGCCATTCGTACCAGGGCCTGCATTTGCCATTGACAGAATACCGGCCTTATCGTGACGCAATTCGCTGGTGCATTCGTCTTTAAAACGATAGCCTGGGCCGCCCATACCAGAACCATCTGGGCAACCGCCTTGGATCATGAAATCATTGATGACGCGGTGAAAATTCAAACCATCGTAGTAGCCGTGCTGTGCCAGATTGACGAAGCTGGCGCAAGTGACTGGCGTTTGATCGGCAAACAGATTTAAGTTGATCGTACCTTTGCTAGTTTGCATGATGGCTTTGAGTTGAGTCATAGTGTCCTCTGGGATGGAAGTTGTATTATGTAAAGTTGGGCGGACGTGATGTCTGACCCGGAAAACCTGCATTTTACCATTTCAGACCTTGGCGTACTCGATTTGACGAAGGTACCTCCCTGACACGGCAAGGCGCTGCCACTCTATCTGCCGCAGCTTTTTAGTAGTTTTTAGTGGTTTTTTAGCAATTTCTTTTATTAGTAGGACTTACACAAAATTGCGCTGACTAGAGCCTGCCCTCGAATGCTTAAATCGGGGGCGCGGAGCCGAAGACAGTACATTTGTACGGCGAGGCGAACGCAACGACGTCAGCGTCTGTTTTACGTAAGTTCTAATCAATACCAGTTGGCAACTTCTTTGTTACAATCAGTCTCAGGCTCATCAAGGCCACAATGGTGATTAGAGGTTCTCATAAAGACAGCTACGGGGCAGTTTTCCGTTAGCAGGCACCAGTATCGAATTTGCTTTGTTGATTTGCAAATTGTTTTCACTGTTCGTTTTGCTCATTCATTTGCCACTATGTCTATACACTTCTTTCAACTTAATCATCCCGCCCGAGTTCCTTTAGCCGCTGAGATTCATTCACGCCCGTTTCTGAGTTTGAATGCACCAGAATTACTGTCGCATCTGGCGGTGTATCACGAAACCCCCACTGAATCCGCCAGCACCACGCAGGAGCAACAGCATGCATTGTTACTCGCCTTATGCAGTCATTTTGGGGTGAGTGCACCGGCCTTGGAGGCGAAATATTTTTATTTCGATTTCGGACCATTTCGTCTGAAATGGGAATGCCATACCGAATTTGCGACCTATACTTTTGCCCAACATCCTGAAGCTGAATTCAATCTGGAACAAGCTTTAAATCGTATGCCGATCACGCGTATTCCCGAAGCCTGGTTATATCGACTACAGGGTAAATTGCTGGTGGCGGCGCATTTGGTGTTGGACAATCGCCCTTTGTCTGCTAACGAATTCGGGCTTGAGGTGCAAAGCCTGTTTAAGGGACATGCTTTGGCGGGAAGCAAGGTGATGCAGGGCGGTGAATTTTGGTCGGATTTTGTTGTGCATGCGGATGGTTTTAGTCGTTTTGTGATCCGCGATGTCGATATGCGGGCACAGCAGGCAGGGCGTTTGGCACAGCGGATTTTAGAAATTGAAACCTATCGCATGATGGCTTTGCTGGGTTTGCCCGTAGCACAGCGCACGACGCCGCAATTGAATGCGATAGAAAGTGAATTAGTGGATTTAGCTGGTGCAATGGTTGCGGCCGATCACGCCTTGAATGAAACGCAGTTGGATCAAGAAAACGATGCGGAGCGCCATCTGCTAGAAAAAATTACGCATCTAGCCGCACGCATAGAAAAACTGTCATTAGAAAACAATTACCGCTTCTCCGCCTCGAAAGCCTACATAGGCTTAGTTCATGCACGCATAGAAGAATTACGCGAACAAAGGGTAGAAGGCTTACCCATGGTGGCGGAATTTATGGATAGACGTTTAACGCCTGCGATGAATACTTGTGACGCGGTCGCCAATCGTCAGGAAGCGCTAGCACGCCGGATTGCCAATTCAAATGATTTATTACGCACCCGGGTTGGTATTGTGCAGGAAATGCAAAATCGCCAAATCCTACAATCTTTGAATGCCCGCGCCGCTCAACAATTACATCTGCAACAGGCCGTCGAAGGTTTGTCGGTCGCTGCGATTTCTTACTATGTGATCGGGCTGTTTGGCTATGTCGCCAAGGCCGCCAAAGAATTCGGTTGGCTTGCGCACACCGAAAGCGCGATAGGGATAGCTGTGCCAGTGGTCTTAGCAGGCGTCTGGTTGGGTTTGCGACGTATGCACGGTAGTTTGCATGCCAAGCGTATAGAAAAAGAGCACGGAAAAGTTATCGCCTAAGCTTTAGCCTATGCCTTAGCTTTTAAGACTCTTAATTTCTAAAATTCTTCTCCTCTAAAAAGCGTCCTTGCCATGGATTTTGTCGAAAACATCGTCAAAATCCAGTATCTTGCCTTTGATACAGCGCAAACCTCGCAGGCTATTGCTTTACTGCAAGCGGGCATCAGTCTAGAATCATTTGATCCTTCCTTGATCTGGAGCCATGACCTTGTTAGCCGCTTATATTACGCATACAGATTGCCAAAAACACGATATGGGTAATCATCATCCCGAATGCCCTGAGCGTTTGGGCGCGGTCAATGATCAACTCTTGATGAAGGGCTTGCTCGATTATATGGAGCAATTGGATGCACCTTTGGCGACGCGAGAGCAATTGGCGCGCGCCCATAGCACCAGTTATCTGGACGAATTTGCTGAAATTGCGCAACAAGTGCCAGAAGGCAGGCATGTGCAAATCGATCCCGATACCAATATCAATGAATTCTCGTATCAGGCCGCTTTACGTGCCGCTGGTGCTGCGGTGCTGGCTTCGAATTTGGTCGCCAGCGGGCAAGCACCAGTCGCGTTTTGCAATATCCGCCCACCGGGTCATCATGCAGAACGCAGCAATGCCGGTGGCTTCTGTTTTTTTAATAATGTCGTGGTGGGTATCCGTCATGCACTGGCTCAACACGGTATAGAGCGCATCGCTCTGATTGATTTTGACGTGCATCATGGCAACGGCAGTGAAGATATCTTGTTTGATGATCCGCGGGTTTTGATGTGTTCGATTTTTGAAAAAAACCTTTACCCTTTTTGTGGTGACGTGCCTATGGGCGCGAATATGGTAAATGTCGGTTTGCCGACCCGATCTGGGAGTGATGCGTTTCGTCAAGCGGTGAGTGAAGTGTGGATGCCTGCACTGGAAAAATTTCAACCTGAGATGATCTTCATTTCCGCTGGATTTGACGCGCATCGTGAAGACGATATGGGCAACCTCGCGTTGGTGGAGGCGGACTATGAGTGGGTCACTAAGCAGATCGTGCAACTCGCCCAGCGCTATGCGCAAGGTCGGATAGTTTCCTGTCTTGAAGGTGGTTACGACTTGTCTTCACTAGGGCGCAGTGCCGCTGCACATGTGCGTGTTTTGATTGGTGCTGATTAGTCCGGTCTTAGTTTAGTCCCTGTCTTAGTTTCATCTTTATTTTTCTACCTTGAGAACACTATGAACAAGCATTATCTGAACTCTTTGTTTTCTCCCCGTTCGGTGGTGGTCTTCGCCGGTGACTTGAATGCGCCTGCTCTACAGACACCGGTCACACGGGTGTTTTTGCAACATTTAGAAAATAAGGAATTTCAGGGTAGCGTGACCTATCTCGATAGCCGCGTTAAAGGCACGCTCGGTGATCTCGCAACATCACGTGCCGATCTGGCGATCTTGGCTTTGCCGAATGAAGAATTAGCAGCCGCCTTGGAAGTGGTCGGGCGCATACAGTGTCGCGCTGCTTTGATTTTATCTATAGGCGTCGATGCGAATCAGGCTAAGAATTTGCACAAGATCGCTAAGCAACATGGGATTTCTTTACTCGGCCCCAATAGCTTGGGATTTCAAAGACCCAAAGCCCATTTGAATGCTAGCGCTTTGGGCAAGTTAGCGCAACCGGGAGCGCTCGCGGTGGTATCGCAATCGGGTGCCATTACCAGTTCGATTTTGGATTGGGCGGCTAAAAATGGAGTCGGATTTTCCGCAGTGGTGTCGCTAGGTGTGAATACTGCGGTCGATTTGGCACAGGTTTTAGATTTTCTGGCGGACGATGCGGCAACACAAACCATCGTCGTATATATCGAAGGCATTAAAAATGCACGGCGCTTTATGAGCTCATTGCGTGCCGCCGCTAATTCCAAACCTGTGATTGTATTAAAGTCAGGACGTAAGCCTGCTGGATCAAAAGCTGCCTTAACGCACTCTGGAAATATCGTCGGTAGCGATGCGATTTTTGATGCCGCCTTGCAGCGTGCTGGCGCTGTACGTGTGCATTCTATGGTGCAGCTATTCGCTGCAGCGAAGTGTTTGTCAGCGCGTTACTTACCTGTTGGACGTCGCTTAGCGATCATTTCAAACGGTGGTGGTCCAGCGGTGTTGGCGGCAGATTTTGTCAATGAAGTTAATTTAGAAATGGCGCAGTTGCCAGCCGATGTGGTGAAGGATTTGTACAAAAAAATCTCACCGTATGCAGCGTTGGAAGAATTGATCGATTTGTCGCAAGACGCGAATGCTGAGCATTATCGTGCCGCTGTCACTGCTTGCGCACATTGTAGTCAGGTCGATGGCATCTTGGTGATCTTGTCGCCAATTGCCGGTGTTGATACAGGTGCGATTGCGCAAGTCTTGGCTGATTTGCAGGCCACTGTGGGTAAGCCTTTAATCAGTTGCTGGATGGGCGATGAAAAAGTCACTGCCGCACGCACTATTTTGTTCAAGGCTGGCATTCCTAGTTTCCGCACACCAGAAGCTGCAGTGGATGCGTTTAATCATGTGTCGCTGTTTCATCGTAATCAGCAATTGTTGCGTCAAGTACCTCCACCACTATCGCAATTAGCCAAACCTGATCTGGAAGGTGCGCGGATTTTGATAGAAAGTGTATTAGCAGAGCGGCGCAAAGTATTGACTGAAATGGAGTCGAAAGCCTTGCTGTCGGCATTCCATATTCCCGTTACCAAAACCATGTTGGCGCGTAGTTCGACCGAAGCGATGTTGGTTGCGAATCAGCTCGGTTATCCGGTTGCACTAAAAATTGATTCGGCCGACATTTCGCATAAATCGGATGTGCAAGGTGTTTTGTTGAATGTGACAAATGCGACGGGAGTACGTGATGGCTGGCAAGACATGTTGCAAAGAGTAGGGCAACTCCGTCCCGATGCCAAAATGAACGGTGTCACTGTGCAGAATATGTCGGGCAAACCAGAAGGACGCGAATTATTTATCGGTGTTTCTACTGACGAACTTTTTGGCCCCGTGATTTCTTTTGGTGCAGGTGGCGTGATGATAGAGTTGATCGCCGATCGTGCGATTGAACTTCCACCTCTCAATCAATTTTTAGCACATCGCTTGATTGATAGAGTGCGTTGCGCAGAAATGCTAGGACATTGGCGTGGCACGCCGCCCATCCATAGAGAAGCTTTGGAGCAAATCCTATTGCGGGTATCTGAGATGGTCTGCGCCTTGCCACAGTTGCGCGAGATGGATATTAATCCGCTCATTGTCGATCAATATGGCGCATTGGCGGTTGATGCCCGCGTGGTGGTGGATCATTCGCCAGCAGAACCTGGCAATTATGAACATCTGGCAATTTCGCCTTATCCATCTGATAAAGAAACCGAATGGCCATTGCGCGATGGCCGTATGTATGTGGTTCGACCTTTGCACCCACATGATGCCGAAATGTTGCAAGACTTAGTACGTCGTTTGTCGCCCGAGAGTCGCTATTTCCGCTTCGTGTCATCGATGCGTGAATTATCCGAGCGCATGCTGGCGAAATTTACCTTGATTGATTACGACAGAGAGATGGCTTTGGTCGCAATTTATACCGAGCGCCAGCCGCAGGGCGATGGCAGTTTTATTGAGACTGAACGTATCATCGGTGTATCACGTTATGTGACTAATCCTGATAAGAGTACCTGTGAATTTTCTTTATTGATTGCCGATGATTTTGCGGGGCAGGGCTTGGGTACTCGCCTGATGCAATCGATTATTGATGTCGCCAGGAATCGCGGCCTGGCCTATATCGAAGGCCTGGTACTGACGAATAATTCGAATATGCTCAGGCTCATGCGCAGTCTGGAATTCGATGTCAAACCTTACCCAGAAGATCCTGATTTCCGACTTTGCATAAAAGCGCTGTAGCGTACTGATAAGTTTTTATGGCAAACTATTTTTTGCTTTTGCGTGCATAGTAATGCTGTATATATTCGGGTCTGACCAAGGCTTGGAAATAATTCGGAATCCAAGGGCGCGCCGACAGCATAAAACTCATCCTGTGTCTTTCTTCAAACGGCAGCGTCGCATCTAAACGATGTTGATCTGAAATGTCGCGCGCCAGTTGGCGTAAGCGCGTTAAAAATATTGCGCTAGATTGTTTCGATAACATCACGCTGACAAATTGCATCATGTCGTGCTTGCCATCAAAATTCGCATTCAGGTAATCGGCAAAGGATTCACGTCTATGAAATTTCTGGATAGGGCCATTCGGAATCCAACGGAAAATACGTGACAACAAGAGCTTAATTCTATTATTTGGCATTAGCTCTAAAATTCCTAAATGATCAAGGCGTACCAGATAAGCGATCACCTCTGCTTCACTTATTGCATAAATATCGACGATTTGCTGCAAGCTCAAATAATTCATGGCCGAGACCGCAACTATGAATTTTTTGGGGTCGCTGATGAGTTCTTCTTCTTGCTCATAGCTTAGTTCATCGATCAGAGACTCTTCATAACTGCGCGCGGTCAGTTCATGCAAACTGATTTGTGCTGCATCCAGAATTTGATCAAGCCTGTGCAAGCTCAAATTTTTGGACGCAAACATGCGTTTAATGCTTGATTCTGAGACTTCAATTTTTTGTGCCAATTCATGATAAGTGATGTGGCGGGATTTGAGTTCGCGTTTAAGTACATCAATTAAGGCTGAGGCTTTAGTCATATGCTTTGATCATATTTGAGTAGGCTTGCAGAAAAGTATCGAAAAATGATACAGCAAGGTACGAATTCTGCAACTTTTTGATTAGAGATTGTCGGATTTCGAGACCTCCGCGGATAATGCTCAGGCTTTCTTGAAGGTAATTGACTCAATCTGATTTGAGCATGCCGTGGATGGCAAAAATTCGCAAAACAAATTTTGACTTGAGGATGGCAACATGGCCTTGGAAACGGTAACAATCGGTGGTGGTCGTTTTTGGGATCTGGCAGCAGTGTTCCAACATTTGCGTGGCGTGAGAGCCGTTACCTGTGGCTATGCTGGCGGACATAGTGACAATCCCAGTTATGAAACCGTGTGCAGTGGTGACACCGGGCACGCTGAAGTCGTCAGAATCGAGTTTGACAACGAGGTGTTGTCATTTGATAGCTTGCTGGAAGTTTTCTTCAAAGTGCATGATCCGTATGCCCCGGCAAGTGTGAACGGGCAGCAAGTATCTCCATTGCGTTCGGTGATTTTCTTCCACTCGCAAGAGCAACGTCAAATCGCACAGGAAATTTCCAAGCGGATTAGCCGTGCCAACAAATTTGTGATCATGACGGAAATTATGGCATGCACGCCTTTCTTCCCAGCTGAGAGTGCGCATCAAAATTTCTATAAGAATCATAAAGAAGATACCTACTGCCAAGAATTCATCTTGCCGAAAATTATGCGTTCACGCGAAATTTTTAAACGTCGCTTGGCAGCTTAGTTTTCTTCACAGCATCTTACCTCGCACGGTACTTCGCTCAGTATTTCGCTCCAACCGTCTCGCACATGTAAAAAAAGGTTTAGTCGCCAACGCTACTAAACCTTTTCCTTTTCTCTTTCTCAACGGGGAACCGTTTTGATTCTCTTTACGGCTGCAAGCGTGAGATCACCCAGGTGTCGTCGGCTTGCCTTGTGTAGGCGATTCTGTCATGCAGGCGCGAGCTACGGCCTTGCCAAAATTCAATAAAGTCTGGCACTAAACGATAGCCACCCCAATGTTCTGGACGCGGCGGATGATCGCCATATTGCGCGACGACTTCGGCTAGTTTGTCTTCTAATTGCTGGCGATTTGCAACCGGTTGACTTTGTGCAGATGCGCAAGCACTTTGACGACTACCTAAAGGGCGGCTGTGAAAATATTTATCATTGTCTTCTTCTGAAACTTTGTGAATACGGCCTTCAATACGTACCTGACGTTCGAGCGCAGTCCAGAAAAATAAGAGAGCGGCATGTCGGTTTTGCGATAACTCTAGTCCTTTGCGACTGTCGTAGTTCGTGAACCAAGAAAATCCTCGGTGATCAAATTCCTTAATTAAGACGATGCGCGAAGAAGGTCTTCCTTCGGCGTTTACCGTGGATAGACTCATGGCATTCGCTTCTGCGACTTCGGCTTTTAAGGCTTGTTCAAACCAGTGCGAAAACTGTGTAATCGGGTCATGTGCAACATCGGTTTCAGCGAGACTGGCGAGTTGATAATCTTTTCTGAGGCTGGCGATAGACATACATCTTCCTTGAAATTTAATCGGCAACTTCGTAAAGAACGAAGTGTGCAACTAGTTTGAAAATTGATTTTTTTGCGTAGTAAGAATAAAGATAGCGTGATATTTACCTGACTTAGAGAGCATTAATGCCACGTCTTGCCTGCATCGCTAGTCCCAGTTTGTGCATCTGAGCGGGATTAAATAAACGCATTGCCATCGGTGCAATCTGGGTTTCTTCAATCTGCATGTGTTCTTGATACAGCGCTTGAAATTGGCTGACATCCTCACTACTGAGCGCGGCCGAACTACCATCCGCGATTCTACTTAATTGCGCTTCCAGACGGCGCCATTGATCCGCCATTTGCCCATGTTGTTGCAGTATTTTAGGCAGTGTCGCTGCTAGCAAGTCAGCATCGGCATCGGTTGCGGTGCGCTGGAGTTCAGGCAGCAAATCGATTTCCTCATCATCATGATGCAAGGGCGCTGCATTTTGGAAGTATTTCAATACTGCTAGTACCGCTTTTTGAGCTTCGGCATCAGCACCATTTTTTTGCAAATGCGGTAGTAGTTTTTCTAAGGTAGCGAGTTGCTTGCGGATGCGGTCATGGCAATGTTTGAGAACTGCCAGAGGCTGATCGAAGCCGGGAGCGCTTGCAAATAGGATATCCATGGTTGCTTAATTCTCAGAGTTTGTTGAGGAAGTACCGAGGGTTGGTACGAAAAGAAAATTATCCCCCATTCTAGGGATTTGCGCAGAATTCTTGAGGGCGCTTCTTGCGTGAAATCAAGGCACCAATGCTAATTTGACCCGAAGCTTGTAAAATGACGGCAATTTTGCACAATCTGCGCTATCAGTCTGAACTATCATCCTGCGCTGTCTTTTTTATATACAAGATTACCTACTAGAAATTATTCTCATGCAACAAACCAAGCTTACTCCTGACGAAGACATTGATTTTGAACGCCGTTTTGGTGGCATTGCACGCTTGTACGGTGCGCAAGGCTTGGCACGTTTTCAACAGGCACACATTTGTGTGATTGGCGTTGGTGGCGTTGGCTCTTGGGTGGTTGAAGCTTTAGCCCGTAGTGCGATTGGCAGCATCACGATGATCGACCTGGACAATGTGGCGGAATCGAATATCAACAGACAGATTCAGGCAACCAGCCTGACTGTGGGTAAGGCAAAAGTAACGGCCTTGGCGGAACGCATCGCTACTATCAATCCCTACTGTAAGGTACATGAGATCGAAGAATTCATAGAGCCAGATAATTTGCAGCAGATGCTAGGTCAACAGGGATTTGATTACGTGATCGATGCCATTGATAGCGTGAAGGCTAAGACTGCTTTGATTGCATATTGCCGCGAACATCAGATTCCTTTGATCACGATAGGTGCTGCGGGCGGGCAGACGGATCCGGGTAAGATAGAAATCCGTGATTTGTCCCGTACCGAGCAAGAACCTTTGCTAGCGCTGGTTCGCAAACGCTTGCGTCAGAATTTTGGTTTTCCACGTGGCGCTAAAAGTAAATTCGGCATTGACGCCGTATTTTCTATGGAGGCTTTAACTATGCCGGAAACGGCGGAAGCTTGCGCGGTCGATGGTAATACTGAAGCAAATGGTATTTCTGGTTTGAATTGCGCGGGCTTCGGTTCATCGATAGTCGTTACTGCTTCGTTTGGTTTAGCGGCAGCCGCGCATGTGTTACGTAAGTTGGCGTTTGGTGGCAATCAGTAGCATTCAATAGCATTCCACTTTAGAGCCAATAGTACTTGAGATCGGGAGCTAGCTGTATTAGCTCAGCTGCGGTAGTTTGGTCATTCGAGGAATTGAGATCACAACACTCAGGCCTGAGGTGACACGGTTTTCCACTTTGATTCTTCCTTGCATTAAATCGGTGACGAGACTGTGAACAACGCTCAGACCCAGACCAATGCCATCTAGCCCTAATTGCTTACTAAAGAAGGGCTCGAAAATTCTTTGTAAATTCTCGTCTGCGATACCTAAACCGTTGTCACTGACCTCAATACAAATCTCAGTTTCGTCGGCGCTGAGAATGAAATCTAATTGTGGGTTTTGCGTCGTCAGTAGAGCATGACGCATGGCATTGTCTATCAATTGATCAAGTACTTGCGACAAGGCATTTGGGTAGCCTATCTGCTTAATCCCAGTGGGGCTTTGTAAATAGACTTCCACCTTGGCCTGCCTAAATCGATTCTTCCATCCTTCGATTAGTAACTGGCAGCGATGTGACACATCGTACTCGGTGAGACTTTCTTGATGCTGTTCTATCGCCAAAGAGCGGAAGCGCTGCACCAACTCGCTGGCGGTATTTAATGCCCGACTCAGTAATAGAATTCCTTCTGAGATAGACGATAATGTGTTTTGCAATTTACTGCGACTAAGTGACGGCCCATTGATATCGAGCAGTAAATTTTGACATAGATGCTGCATCGTGCTGGCGGCAATAGTCGCATTCCCCAGCGGCGTATTCATTTCATGTGCGACACCAACCACTAAGCGACTCAGCGCCAATTGTTTTTCCTGGCGCATCACCAGACGCATTGCTTGTTCTAATTCTTGTGTGCGTTGTCGCACTTGTTCTTCCAAATCAGCATGCGCACGTTGTAGGGCTTGTTCAGCTTGCGAGCGTATATCGACTTCGATTTGCAGCTTGGATAAAGCTTGACTCAACTCGGTGTTACGTCGTGCTAATGAGGCCTCTAAGGCATAACCTTGCTGGCTCAATTTTTGATTCTTTTGCTGCAAGTGAGGCACTGCCATCACGTCATCGATGGTATCGCTGAGGGTTTTGGAAAGTAAATGGCGACGCTGACGACTGAGTTCTAAATGACGTTCACTGGCGTCTAAGGCAATTTCAAAATATCCGCGTTGTTTGCCCAGTCGCACAATTTTTTTGAACACGGCATCTTGTACTGGGGCTGTCACCATATTATCCGTAGCCAATTCATTCGCCAATGCTAATAATAATTGCCAGCCGTGATTGAATTCCGCACCTTGACACAGCAATAGTATTTCGCAATAGCGTATCCAATACGACCAGCTGATATTGATACTTTCCGCCAGACCTTGCATGCCCTCGACATACAAAAGATGTTCATTGGTTTCTTTGCGCATGCCTAGTGACGCACTCAGCACCGCGATATTGGTATGCGAGATTAAGATAAATTTATCTATCCGCGCCTGTTGTGCAATTCTTAGACATTCTTGATGCAAATTGAGCGAGTTACTCCAAGCTAATTTGGCCTCATCGCCATCGGTTTCATTGCCCAAGAAGTAGTAAGCAGAAGCTGAAGATCGCAATAAATTGACTAAAGCGATAGTGTCCAGTAGTTCGCGTTGTTTGAGCAGAGTCTCGCTCATAGCGATAACTTCACGGTACATTTCGCAATGTATCATGATCAGACAACGACTAACGCGCATGCTCATGGCATCTCTCGGCCGGGCGCAGTGTTCAAACATTTCGGCAGCCATGGCTGTGCTGTGTAGCGCCGCATGATGCAATTGCAAGCTAATTTGAATGAGCTGCATCGCTTCCCATATCCAGGCACGTGCCAGATCACTGCCCAAAGCTTGTGCTAACTCGTGCAAATTCATGGCCCGTTGTAGCAGCTTGGTGTGATTCTGAGGAGGCGATGCACTGCCCGGATAGAGCATTAAGACTTCTAGTAATAGCGTTTGCTCTGGATTAAAAGATGCTTGTGATATTTGTTGAAGCAAGAGCTGAAGTTGATCGAACTGTCCGGCTAAACACATACTGCGACCATGCTCCAATAAAGCATATTGATCGAGCTGATGTGCCGTTGTCGGGACGGCCAGCTTATTCTTCATGTGATTCGCCGTGGTTGCTGATCCTGTGCATAGAACTTACAGGATAAATGATATGCATCGATACACAAGCATAACTCAAAAAATAGCCTGTTGATGAAGACTGCGGCTAGTTGTTTTTGATTGTGGTTTTGGGATGACAGATGATTTAATCAAAAATCAATATCAAATATAAACGCTAGTAAATTTACGACTTGGGTAAATTGTGCTAGCTAGGGCTTTATTGCGAAGGCGCGCCCTCTAAGTGGCATAGGACAGAATAAGCATCAAATGTTAAAGATGCCTGCTCACCTGAGATCGTTAATGAAGTTTCGTTTTATTGGCGACCACCGCGCAATGCCCACACGACGCCACTCAGGCAAAACACCATGCCCAGCCATTCTATCCAGCCAGGTTGATAGTTTTCTAATTTAATTGATAGTAGTACCGAGATAATTGGTGTAATGACGCCAATGAACACAGTCTTCTGCGCCCCGATCCTGTGGATTAAAGTGAAGTAACAGGCAAATGCGATCACCGAGCCAAATAAGGATAAATAAATCAAAGACAGCCAGTAATTGACTGTGACAGGTAGGCTCCAGGGCTGCCCTGTAATGATCACAAATAAGCTGACCCAAAGAGTGCCCCAAGCCATCGCCCATGCCATGGTCAATAAGACGTTTTGATTTTGTTGGCGAACTTTGACCACCACCAGATTGCCAAAGGTGCTAGCCAGCGTAGCTGTCAAAGCTAATCCCAAGCCCAGTAAGAAGTGGGTATCATGCCCAGTATGGGTTTCTTCCCAATTGCTTTTGAGCGCGGGAAAAAATAGCAGAACCACGCCGGTAATTGAGACAAAGGCCGCGCCCCAAATACGCCAGGTAAGTGGTTTGTGAAAGAAAATTCTTTCGGTGATGGGAGACCAAATCACCATCAAAGAAAATAGTACCGCTACCAAAGCCGACACCAGATATTGTTCTGAAGAATAAGTGCAGAGATAACTGAGCGAAAAAGTAAAGAAGCCTTGTAAAGCTAGCCATTTATGCAGCTTCCACGATATACCTAATTTGTCTTTGCGCAATAGGCACCAGACAAACAAGGTCAATGAAGCCAAGCCAAAACGGTAAGCAACGGATACGGCGGGTGCGACTTCACCCAGTTGTTGTGTGATGGCCCAAAAGGTCGAGCCCCAGATCAATGAGGCGATAATAAAGAGTAGTGAAGATGGCATAGCCCGCTAGTGTAACTTTTTTCTAGCGAGCGTGCCTGAGAGAGTCTATTTTTTAGTGCAAGGTGTCAGATGACGGTGCATTCGCCGCTTGCTTAAATCTTTGAATGCGCTGTTTGGTCGGTGGATGGCTTGACAAGAAATCATCAATAGAATTATCAAACCAAGCGGGCAGTAGATCGCCTTTTTTTGCAGCGGAGTACTTTTCTAAAGCCTCAAATAAATGCGCCATATGGATAGGGGATATTCCTTTTGATTTCAAAAGTTGAATTGCATATTCATCCGCTTCACTTTCTTTCTCTTGTGAATACTGTGCACCCAGTACAGTACTGCCAGCAGTCGCAGCGATGGAACTAAAATCCCCAATCATAGAACCCACAAGCACGGTCATCAACGAGGTTTGCACTAGATTATGCATGCTGTGGCGCAGCTCCACATGGGCGATTTCATGTGCCAATAAACCGGCCAATTCTTGTTCACCAGCCTTGCTTAGCGTCGCATCTTTTGCTTTATCAAACTTTGATAACAGTGCATACATCTCGTCTGTCACATAGATTGTACCGTTCGGTAAAGCCAAAGCATTCGGCCCTATCCTGGGACTTGCCCGCATTTCCAGCGTAAGTGGAATGCGTGGTGAGGCAGGTTTAATGCCGCGAAACACCATGACAATTTGAGTGTATTGCGGATCGCTAGTTTCCGTCGGAGTAAAGTAACCAGTGCCTAAAAATGTTTGCGCTTGTTGGCCTAAGTAATTATCTGCTGATTGCGGAATGGAAGGCGCGACGAGCTTGGCGATCCATGGTCCACCGTAGCGATAGACCGCATAGAATAAACTCATGACCAGTACAATTGCTAAGATTGCGATTTTCCAATTGGCTTGCCAACGCTCGATTCTCGAAGCCTGATAATTCAGTAACGTCAGTATCGTATTTTTGTCTTGAGGATCATGTATTTCGCAGTGTGAGCCATCATTAAATTGCAGAATCAAAGGCGCATTTTCATAAGGTTCTGCGACCTGAGTTTGCGCACGTGAAAAATTTCTTTGGGCGAGTTCGGAATGCACCGCGATCTGATGGGGATCAATCGTCAGCGTGCTGGCAATTAATTGACTGCGCTGAGCATTGAAGAAGTTGGCGTTAATCATCTTTTGTCCTTATTTTTTCTGATCTTGAACACTTACCAAGAAAGATCAAAACCAAGAAATTCAGCGGAACTCTCAGCGGCAGCAGTTTCACTTTCGTTTTGAATTTTTTGTGTATCGAAATCGGTATCGTTTGCAATGATTTCCATGTGCTGTAAGCGGTATTCATAACTACGCACGACGGCAAATGGACGGTATAGGCCAAAGCTGAGTATCGTCAAAATCGTGTTGATGGTTTGCAGTCTGGTATAGCTCCAGGCGGACATAGTGGCGTTAAAGCGCATACCATCGAGTCGCGTGTTATCCCAACTGCGATTCCATATTTTTGTTTGCAGGAAGGGGCCGAGTACGCAATACACGAGAAATCCTATGAGCATCGCGCTCAAGATTGGAAGTAAATATGCATAAATTGCGCTGCTATTTCCGATCTTACCCGCCAAACCTGAAACTATCGCTACTAAGAACCCCGCAACGATCATAACCAGAAAAACATAAAGGCCAGTGAGAAAATACGGCCAGATAAAAGCAGAATCACCCAAATCAGATCGTGTATGTTGTTGACCATAGACGATATTCCCATGTTGATAACGTTTCATGCGGGCATGTAACCAAGGCCATAGCAAATACAAGAGGCCGGGAAGCACAACATACCAACTCAAGGGAGCCAGTACAGCGACCAAGGCAGGCAAAATAAATACCATCGCAACCGGCAGATAAGTGGCGTAGGCGACGCCGAGCTTGCCATCAAAATCAAAACGCAGACCGCGGTAGCTGGTGTTGCGCAGACGGAAGCGTAAAGCACTGCGCATCATCCAGGGAATGGCGAGGAATAATAGGCAGGCAAAGACGATGGCAAAATTCTTGGATAAGCCAAATACATAGTGATATAGGAATAGCAAAATCGCGGCGACTATACGGCCACGTAAAATCACTTTCGGATCGCCATGAAAATTGAAAACACTACCCGCGAACTGGGTGTTGCGATCAAAATATTGTAAGCGCCTGACTTTCGCCCACGCCGAGTAAACACCCAATGTCATGAGCGTTAGACAGAGATTGACGATCCAAATCTTAAAATATTCTTTCCCGCTACCGGTGAATTGCGGTTGATAAACACGAGAGGCTAGTTGATCTAAATCTGGTGGTATCGTCAGATCTTGTGGCGTGAGTATCAATGGTGATTGTAGTTCTACCTGTGCTTCTGCCTGCGTCTCTGGAGGCGGGGGATTACTGGTTTGATCATGCAGTTCTGCAGACATCTTGGCTCCGTAAAGATGGCGATTTCAGGAATTAGGAGCCAAGAATCATAACATGATTGAATTGTTAAATAGATAAAATCCTGAACGAAAAAATTATTTCATCGTAGTTGTTGAAGGGGGAATGGCAGAGTGTGTTTTTTTAGTGACAATTTGCTTGTCCACGATCCAGCACTTTATGGGTGCTGCTAACAAATTCCCATTGATAAGTACTTGTATGTAATTGCAGTTTTAAAACGCCATGTTGTTCATTTTGGCGGAATGCACTGCCATTTTTGATCAAGAAGAGTGGGGTCAAATTAGCACCACCCGTTCCGACTACAAAGCTGGGTATGCCGTTCTTGGGATCCGGTAATCCTTGCGCGTTCAGAGCAGTAAAGCGTTCGTAGTGATGATCATGGCTACTTAAGATGAGATCGGCTTTCGCGTCGGCCAAGATGGTCCAGGCGTCTTGCATCACGCTCTGATTGCCATGGGCACCAGAAGACACGACAGGGTGATGCCAGAACGCTAGCACGCACTTGCCTTGGTATTCTTTTAGCGTATTTTTTAGCCACTGCAATTGCGCTTGCATGGCTTGTGCTTTGATATTGCTGTTTAAAGACAGGATTAGCCAGTTACCCAATTTCTTTTGGTAATAGCCACGTCGTTCTGTACCAGCTAGTTCATCGAAATAGTTGTAGTAACCCGCCGCCATAGGAACACCGTAATCGTGATTGCCAGGGGAAGGTAGTGTACGAGTTTTGAATTTACCCCAGGTTTTGTCATAGCATTCGCGAAACTCTTCGGGTTTGCCTATGGGATAGGTATTGTCGCCCAAGGTAAGTGCGTTGGCATTTTTATCTTGAGTGAGCGCGGCATCGACTAAGTCGGCGGTGCGCGCAGCCATGCTTTGTTCTGGCGGCGTTTTGCGACAATCAGCAATATCTCCGGCGGCGTACAGAGTGACACTACTATCTTTTAATGTGAGCTCTGGTTTTGTCACCCGATTGCGGGTCTGTGGTGTATTAGATTTTTCGTCGGCGTATGAAGTTTGCGGTAACCATAGCGGTAACAACAAAAATGTCGAATAGGCTAATGCGCCGAAGGTAGCAGCACTATGAAGGGGCGCGGTGCGAGCTAAAGAAATGGTCATCAAACAAGGCCAGTAAGCGAAAGGGGGAATACGATATTTTACCCCTTCGCCTGTGCAGCGTGCTGATCCTCGATGATGAATAATCTGGCGATGTTTACGATCTGCTGTTTTGTGAATCGCAAAAACCGCAACATGTTGAGCCAGTTTTTTCTGGCTTGATTGTTGTGGTGGCTTCAGGAGTGGTAGCAGTAGAATTGATATCTACGATAGTTGCGTCGACGGTTGTTAGCGGTGACGTACTGGATTGATTGTTGATGATGTTGGTATTCGTGGTCATGACATATCCCTGATAAATGTGAACGTTAACTTGTGCTGAAATAGATTGGATTAGATTAAATTAATTTAGTTAGGCTAGGCAAAATCAACAAGCTAACAGACCAAATGTCTTCACCATAAATACTTTGTGAGTTGAGTGCACTTCACTTGATATTGGATAAGTTTTCTTGGAACGATGTAATATTGTCGATGCGGTCGGGAACGGGTTTGTGTTGGTTAATAATACAAAAAAAGGGCAAAATTCGATTAAGAATATTGCCCTTTTTGTTGCTTATTGCGCCGCTGAGATTCACACTATAGTTACATAAGAATCACGTAAAAAATAACACCAAAGTAAGGTCAAGCCATACTCTATTTGCCAAGCTTGGCCTGATCACCAGCATTGATAATCGTGACGTTTTCAGCTTTTAAATATTGACGTAAAGCTTGATTAACTTGCGCCACACTTAATGCTGCTACCTTCGCTTCCAGATCTTTGTCAAAATGCATAGTACGTTTGATGCCAAGGTAGGCTGCCAATTGCGCCGCGACGTTTGCGTCTTGCGTCCGTGCTACTTGTTCTGCCTGACGCCAAGCTTTTTTCGCCTCTATCAATTCCGCTTCGTTGAAGCCTTTGTCCAGAACTTTCTGCAATTCTTCGCGCAATGCGGCTTCTACTTTGGCCGTATTTTGTGGCGCGCTCATCGCATAGGCTGTCCATCTACCCGCAGGATCTTGACTAGGTACATCAAGGAAAGAACCTACACCATACGACAGACCTTCTTTTTCACGAATTCTATCGGCCAAGCGGCTGTGTAAAGCACCACCACCCAACATATGATTTGCCATCAATAATGCAGGATAAGATTCCGCATCATCTTTCATTTCTACGGCTTGAAATGCGAGTAGGAAGCTGCTGGCTTTGTCCGGTGTATCAAGTTGGATTTTTTGCGCAGCGACGGTTTTGCTGCTACGTGGAATGCGTTGATATGTTTGCGACGCTTTCCATTCGCCAAACAAACTAGCAATTTGCGTCTTTAATTCTGCTGCATCAAAATCGCCAACGGCCGAGAAGCTGGCGTTATCGGTACCATAGAATTCTTGATGGAAGCGTTTTATGTCATCCAATTTCACTGCTTTAGTTGCCACCACTTGTTCTGGCAAGGTCGCTACGTGACGCACATGACCGGCTGCTGTGTTGTCGATTAAACGTGCCATTGCATTGCTTGCCAAAGCTTGTGGCTCCGGCATAGATTGTTCAATCTGACTGATCAGCGCTAATTTAAATTCTTCAAATTCATTTGCGGGGAATGTGGGTTTTTTCAATACTTCTGCCAGCAAATTCAGTGTCGCGGACAAGTTGTCGCGCGTGGTGGTAATGCTGGCAGTCACGCCTTCAGCACCACCTACGATTTGCACATCGGCATTTAATTTATCAAAACTATCTTTGATTTCTTGACGTGAGAAACGCTCGCTACCTTTATTCAGCAAATGTGCGGCGAATTGCCCAATTTCTGCTTTGCCTTGCAAGTTGCTGTCATTCCCCATACGCAAACGTAGACTGACGCTCACCGTCGCGCCTTTGGTTTTTTTTGGTAACAAAGCCAGTGTCATGCCGTTCGCCAGTTGCGAGCGTTGGGTGCGTGCTTCAATATTGGTCGGGCTAGGATCAAACGCCTCACCTTGTGCGACGACTGCATTACCTTTGTAGTCTTTGACCAAGTTGACGACATTCGGTGTCGCTGGTACCTCGGTGCGATCAACAGTATCGGTAGGGATGAAACGACCTATGGTGCGATTCGTCGCTTTTAAATATTTTTCGGCAGCGACTTGCACATCTTGCACCGTAATTTTTTCCAGAAGATCACGTTCGATAAAAAACAGACGCCAATCTCCAGCGGCCATCGATTCTGTCAGCGCGATCGTTAATTCTGCAGTGTCATTCAGCGCAAGTTGAATATGTTTCTTGGTATTTTGTTTGGCGCGCTCTAACTCGACTGATGTAATCGGTTGATCCTTCAACCCTTCCAATACTTTGAGCATCGCGTCTTGTACAGCATCCAGATTTTGTTCTTTGGAAACCGTCACCCCAAAGATGCCATAGCCAGGCTCCAAATTGCTGACGCTGTTAAACGAAATCGCCGAGGCTAATTTGGTTTCGACCAAGGCTTTATGCAGGCGACCAGCGGGGGCGCTAGTCAGAATATTCGCAAGTAAGCCTAGCGTCGTGGAGTCAGTATGCGCTGAAGGTGCCATGTGATAACCCGCACCGATAAATTGTGTGCCGCCATTGCGGCGTACAGTGACGCTGCGTTCACCATCTTGCACAGGTTCGGATGTGTAGGTCGCTTCGATTTGACGTTTTGGTTTGGGAATCCGACCAAATACTGTGTTGACTTGTTGGAGGATTTCTTGGTCGTTAAATTGTCCTGCGATCATCAACACCGCATTGTCGGGTTGATAGTATTTTTGGTAGAAGGCGCGCAGGCGTGGAATATTCACTTGTTCAATATCAGAACGCGCACCGATCGTCGATTTTCCGTAATTGTGCCAGTCATAGGCAACTGCTTGAATTCGCTCTGTGGTGACGCCGATAGGATCGCTTTCGCCGATTTCAAATTCATTGCGTACCACCGTCATTTCACCTTTTTTGGTGACGGGATTCCACAAATCATTTTGATTGATGGACGCGTGCACCATGCGATCTGCTTCCATTGCCAACATTTGCTTCAAATTGTCTTGATTCGCCGGAAAGGTCGCGTAATAGTTGGTGCGGTCATACCAGGTTGTGCCATTAAAATCGGCACCCGTGCTATTAAGAATCTCTACTGGGGATTTCGTACCTTTTTTCAGGCCAAAGTTGGCACTCGGCTTGAATAGCAAGTGCTCAAGCAAATGCGCCATGCCGGTTTCGCCGTAGTTTTCGTGACGCGAACCGACCATGTAAATGATGTTGGTTGTAATCGTTGGCTTGCTCGCATCTGGGAATAATATGACGCGCAAGCCATTCGCTAATTGATATTCGGTGATGCCTTCGACTGAAGTTACTTTGGTGATGCCCTTGGCAATCGCCGCGGTCTTTTTGGCGCTGCTTGTTTGTGTAGGTGGAAGTGTATTGGGCGGTGTGGTAGAAAGAGCCAGACCAGGTGACAAGATGCCAGCACTTAGCATCAAAAAAGTAATCAGTTTCACAGGAGAAATCCTAAAAATTTACAACAAGGCGCACAACATAGTGGATTTGCCCAGTATTTGCAATTAGCTAAAAGTAATAATTGCAATTTACTTTGGAATTTACCTCTGAATTTACTTCGGAATTTTGCGCGGTAAATGCTTAGTTTAGTCATCACCGAACAGTGAAGCTTGTTTCGGCATAGCGACCATCGTACTTTCACGTGCTTTTTGTTCCGCTTGCTTGCGTGGCGGCAATGCTGCGGCTTGCGCCCACATTTTGTGCGGTGGATAGAGCTGCAAAAATGCCCGCGCGATTTCTGGATTGCGACATGCCAGCCATTCGTCATAGTCTTCTTCTGGCAAAATCACCAGAGAACGTTTTTCATCGCCCGGCTGTTGGAAGCGGTTCATGAGCGGATGTTGATCTGCATTGATGGTGATTTGTGTGAATGAAAAACTGCTTTGTCCGTTGGCTTCTTCCCAAGTTCGATACAGACCCGCAACCGCAAAATCTGCGCGTTCTCCACCATCGGTGACACCGATTTGCCAGCGTTCCGCCTTGCCGCCTTCATAATTTGGTTCAAAGAAATTTTGCATGGGAATCAGACACAGCTGCGTTGAGCGCCAGGCTTTGGCGTAACTCGTCAATTCACCTATGGTTTCGGCACGTGCGTTCATGGTGCTAAAACGTTTGACACCGGGGGCAATCTTATTTTTGGGAATCATGCTATACGCACCCAATCGTGCTCGTCGACGGCGTAGCTCATCATGCGTGATGAAGGGAGCTTGATAGTCTTGCCAGGTTTCTGGTCGCCATTCTTCACCAGTTTGATCTAGTGCCGAAAATTTCGTACTGATCTGATCACGGCGGGTGGGAGTGTAATTGACGCACATAGTAAGAATGAAAGCTGTTGTGTTGATCAGGTTTGGTTACAAATGATCGTTGAAAGCGCGATATCGTGCTCTTCCGCTTGAAAATCACAAGCTCCAAGGCGATAGGCGATGCCTATACTGGTGGCATGTGGTAGTTCAGCCAGGCTACGGTCGTAAAAACCACCGCCATAACCTAGTCGATATGCCTGCGGATTAAAGCCCACACAAGGAATCAGCAAAGTATCTGGTGTCACGTAGGTATCCCGTTGACGTGGAATCGGAATCCCAAAATCATCGGTATCCATCGCGTCGCCGGGTGCCCATTTTACAAAACGTAAAGCCTGACCCTTTGCAATCACCAGCGGCAGCGCAAGTTCAAAGCCAGCTTGATGCAATGCTTGATAGCAAAGCTGCAAATTGGGTTCTGCTTGTATCGGCCAATACACTGCAAGCCTTCCCGGGTGTGTTCTTTGCATCAATGCCTGGACTTGCTGGCTGATGTCTTGATCCCAGTTTTTTCTTAGTGCTGCGCTGCTTTCTTTTCGTAATCGAAGTAATTCGCGGCGCAGAGATGAACGTTCTGGCATTTGTTCTTTCCCGCTGTGGAGTGGCTGTGTCATACTGTTGGTAGGCTAAAAGAGGCTTAAATAAGGTGTGCTTGAAAAATGTTAGAACAAATAAAACTTGGCGCTTGTATGCGCCTCTCGCTCAAAGGGATTTTTTCTGTCAGTCTCGCTATGGTAGCAGTTTTGCCAGCGATTGCAGTCAGCAGTGCTACTGAGATCAGTGCTTTTGCCGCTTATAGCGCGCCGTTGCCGGTGCCGGGCGTGATCAATGATGATGACCGTTTTATGGCATTACGCGATGCGGCGCTGCATGATGACGCCAAAGCCGCTCAAATGCATGCCTCGCAATTGGGTCAATACGCAATTCCATCCTATGTTGACTATTACGTATTGCGCACGCGCATACGCTCAGCCTCGGCGGCTGAAGTTTTGGCGTATTTAAAGAAATATGAAGGCAGTGCAATTGCTGATCGCTTGCGTAATGACTGGTTACTAGTGTTAGGTTTTCGCGGTGATTGGGCGAATTTCGATCAACAATTGCCGCTGTACGTAGTCAATGATGATAGCCAAGTGAAATGCTATGCCTTGCTATCAAAAGCCGTGAAGCAGCAAAGAGTCGCGGTGGAAGCGCGGGCTCTGATCACCTCGCCTAAACAATATGGTGACGGTTGCTATCAATTGCTCAACGCTTTGTATGATCAAGGCCAATTTACCGATGCGGATATCTGGTCGCAAATGCGTATTGCGGCAGAGTCTTCCGCAATGCCGCTAGCGAAGCGTTTAGGCAAAATGCTGAATATCCCTGAAAAACGCTTGGTTGAAGCGATGGATAAGCCAACGAATGTGTTGAAAAAAGAAGCTGCGAATGATCGTCTCAGCCGCGAATTATTTTTGATGGCGCTTGGTCGTGCAGCTAAAAATGATCCCGAAAAATCGGTTGCTGCTTTACAAAAATTTGGCAACAAATTAAGCGCAGCAGAAAAATCTCAGGCATGGGCGAATATCGCCTTACCAGCCTCGCAAAAACTCCAGCCAGAAGCGCTGACTTACTGGAAACGTGCTGATGGCGCAAATCTGAGCATGGAAGCCTATCAGTGGCGTGTGCGTATGGCTTTGCGTGAAGGTGATTGGAAGATGGTGAAGTCCGCGATTGCCGCGATGCCACTAACGCTGAAAAATTTACCAGCTTGGGTGTATTGGCATGGACGTGCTTTACAACAGGAAGGCAAGAAAGAAGAAGCGATGGCGATTTTCGCAAGCATTTCTGATCAAATGCATTTCTACGGACAATTGGCTTTGGAAGAGCGCGGGCAAAAGATAGGTGCTCCTGCTTTGGTGAAACCAGTCACTCCTGAGGAAATGGCACCCATTACACAAAATCCGAATTTGCAACGCGCACTCAAATTTTACGCAATGAATTTGCGCTTTGAAGGCACGCGCGAATGGAACTGGGCATTGCGCAGCATGAGTGAACGCGAATTGCTGGCAGCAGCTGAATTCGCACGACAAAATGAATTGCTCGATAGGATGGTGAATACCTCAGATAAGACCAAAGCTGACGTCGACTTTACTCAACGTTTCCCGACGCCCTATAACGACAGCATGTATAAAGCAACGCAAGCGATCGGTGTTGATATGGCATGGGTCTATGGTTTGATTCGGCAGGAATCACGTTTTGCTACTGCTGCCAAATCCCACGTGGGCGCATCCGGTTTGATGCAGGTGATGCCTAAGACGGCAAAGTGGGTCGCAAAGAAAATTGGTTTAGCGAATTACGTGCCACATCAGGTCAATGAAGTCGAAACGAATATCGCGCTCGGCACCAATTATTTGAACATGGTGCTAACGGATCTCGGAGGTTCACAAGCACTGGCTTCTGCTGCTTACAATGCGGGTCCTGGGCGACCACGCGCGTGGCGCTCAACCTTGAGTCGCCCGGTCGAAGGAGCGATTTTTGCTGAGACGATTCCTTTCTTAGAAACTCGCGATTATGTTAAGAACGTTTTGTCCAATGCGACTTATTACGCAGCGATTTTCGAGAAGAAACCGCAATCCTTAAAAGCGCGTTTAGGAACGGTGGTGCCGAAAGGCATGAGCGCTGATGAACCCGAATATCAATAGTGAAGTTGATAGAAATCAGTAGGAGACTGCTATGCAAACCAATGAACAAAATACCGATCTGGAAACCACACTCGCACCTCTGCAACACGCGATGCGCAAAAGTAATTTTCGTCTGGTCATCGGCAACAAAAATTATTCCTCATGGTCGATGCGGCCGTGGCTGGTGATGAAGGCATTTGGGATTCCTTTTGAAGAGATTAAAGTACTGCTAGATCGTCCGGATACTACACAAAAAATTTCAGAATATTCCTTATCGGGACGTGTGCCAGTATTGCTGGGCGATGATCTGGTCATTTGGGATTCGCTAGCGATTTGTGAATATTTAGCAGAACGTTTCCCAAGTCAAAATTTATGGCCAGAAAGTGCTGCAGCACGCGCTACCGCACGCAGTGTTTGTGCCGAGATGCATTCAGGTTTTGGTCAATTGCGTACCGCAATGCCGATGAATATTCGCGCCAATTTTCCCGGTAAAGGTCGTACCGCAGGTTCGCAAGCGGATATCGGACGCATCAGTGAAATTTGGGAAGAATGTTTGTCAACGTATGGCGCGCATCGTTTCTTGTTTGGTGATTTTTCAATTGCTGATGCCTTCTTTGCACCAATTGTGATGCGGTTTAAAACCTATGGTGTGTCACTGGCACCAGCGCTGCAGGCTTACTGCGAACGCATAGAAGCACATCCCGCCGTGACACAATGGGTACTCGGCGCCTTGGATGAAAAAGACGATTTACCCAAATACGATTTCCCTTAAATAGAAACTGACCAAGTACGAGTTCTGAATCAAATGAAAACCTATGTAGTCGGCGGCGCAGTACGCGATGCTTTGTTGGGCTTACCCGTGCAAGATCGCGATCACGTCGTGATCGGAGCGACGCCTGAACAAATGTTAGCGAAAGGATTTACGCCGGTAGGCAAAGATTTTCCCGTGTTTCTTCATCCGCATACGCATGAAGAATATGCCTTGGCTCGCACTGAAAGAAAAACCGCTGCTGGCTACAAGGGTTTCGTCTTCCACACGGATCCCAGTGTTACTTTAGAACAGGATTTGATCCGTCGCGATTTGACTATCAATGCAATAGCGCGCGATGAGCATGGCGTGCTGATTGACCCTTTCAATGGCCGTCAAGATTTACAGAATGGCGTGTTTCGCCACGTATCAGCAGCGTTCGAAGAAGACCCAGTCAGGATATTAAGACTGGCGCGATTTGCTGCGCGCTTTTCGGTAGTACCTCACGCGTTTGCGGTCGCGCCAGAGACCATGAATTTGATGCGCATGATGGTAGAAAAAGGCGAGGTTGATGCCTTAGTTCCTGAGCGTATTTGGCAAGAAATTTCAAAAGGCTTGATGGAAAAAAAACCTTCACGCATGTTTGAAGTCTTGCGTGAATGCGGTGCCTTAGAGCGCATTATTCCTGAACTAAACGCGCTCTGGGGCGTGCCGCAACCAGCGAAATACCATCCCGAAATCGATACTGGCGTGCACATCATGGCAGTGATTGATTATGCGGCGGAGCAAGGCTTTTCTTTACCCATACGCTTCGCAGCACTCTTACATGATCTCGGTAAAGGCACAACCGATCCAGCCATCTGGCCACGTCATCACGGACATGAAGAGCGCAGTGTAGATTTGGTAAAAACGGTGTGTGAACGCTGGAAAGTGCCGACAGATTGTCGCGATCTGGCACTCATGACCGCACGTGATCATGGTAATGTAGGACGTAGTCAAGAAATGCGTGCAGCGACCCTACAAACCATGTTGGAACGTAACGATGCTTTTCGTAAGCCCCAGCGCTTTCTCGATATGTTAAAAGCCTCCGAAGCGGATTGCTTTGGCCGCCCTGGTTTAGAAAATATTCAATTTCCGCAAGTCGCGTTTCTGACTTCCGTGTTGAATGCCGCGCTGTCAGTCAATGCTGGCGCAGTTGCGCAACAATATTTAGGACAAGCGCAAAAAATTGCGGAAGCGATTCGTATCGCCAGAATTGATGCGATACGTCAGCTTATCAATGAACGCGACGAAGCCTTGCCTACATAGAATTGATGTCAAAAGACGCCGCAGTCGTCGTGTCTGCCTCAGCCTCTACTCGTCACCGTATTTCGTAGGGTGCTCCATGCGCACCATGACCGCGTACCCGAAAGTGATCATGATCGCATCGATACTCTGGTGCGCACGGCGCACCCTAAGGTTCAATCCCTTCTGCCTTTCAAAAATGCAGTGCATCTTATTTGCATAAGCTCTACGACATCGTTGTAATAATCTCGTCACATCTCCTCATTACAATTCACATACAAAATAAAGCACTGAAACGAATCTGACTCTGGTTCATATTTGATTCGATTCAATTGGATTTCAGTGCGTATAAATCGATTTCAATTGCAGATGACTGAGAACATGATGTTACAAAAATCCCTAAAATTCGCCTTCATTTCTATATGCCTTTGCGGGACTGCGGCTAGCGCCGACTATAGACCTGTTACCGCACCCGGATCGAACGCTACACCAGCTTTATTGACGGCTGGCATGTTCCGCCTAGAATCGGAACGCAGCTACAAACTCAGCTTGCAAATGGCACTTGGTATTTTGAGCGGACATACAGAGGTTGAACGCTCTCGTTCATTTGAAACCATCGCACGCTTACGCAAAGATTTGTCGCGCCAGATGAAAACCGAAAAATCGGGTAAGGCATTTAACCGCGTTAATCTTGCCTTAAATGATCAGGTCGAATCTTTACCTAAGCTGAATGCAAAAACCGCAGCAGCGATGTATGACGTCAACGAAGATCTCTTGATTAAGATGAACTTCCTTTCTTTCGCGATCGAATCCGAAACGAATGACACAACATCGCGCATCACGGGTCTCGCATTGCGTCAGGCATCACTCGCGCAGCGCATGGCAAAAATTGTCTTGCTGCGTTCCATGGATAAAAATATGCAAGCGAAGCAGGGTTTGCAAGTCGATTTGGCGCAATCACGGATTGAGTTTGTGAATGGAATGAATTTGTTAGCAGACGAAGCGCAAGATGATAAGGCATTGAAGTCGCGTCTAAATTTGGCGCAACAGCAATGGATGTTTTATGAAAAGGCTTTGAGTGCAACAGCTTTGCGTGCAGAAGACTTGCGTAATATCTCATCTACCAGCGACAGAATTGCGCAGATGATGGTCGAAATTGTGCGTCTCGGTTATGGCTTGCCGCCAGACCCTAGCATTATCGCCGAACGTTAATTTGTTCTGCCTCTTACTTTCTTATCACCCCATTTAAATTCACACAATTTCAGCTCAATTCAATCAGGAATTACTATGAAACCTTCGCTACCGAAAAAAATCCTGGCTTCGATGTCTTTATTGATGTTGGCGAGTGCATTGACTGCGCACCCACTCAAGGCGCAAGCGCAGACCATGATTAAAATCGATGGTTCCAGCACCGTATTTCCGATTACAGAAGCGATGTCTGAAAGTTTCCGTGAAAAAAATCCTGCAACGAAATTTACGATTGGTATCGCCGGTACTGGCGGTGGATTCAAAAAATTCTGTAAAGGCGAAACCGATATTTCAGACGCATCGCGTCCTATCCTGAAAAAGGAAATGGCAGAATGCAGCAAGAATGGTATCTACTACATGGAGCTTCCAGTCGCATTTGATGCCGTGACGCTGGTGGTCAATCCTAAGAATAAATTTCTCAGCAAAATTACAGTCGAGGAATTGAAGAAATTGTGGGAGCCCGCAGCGCAAGGTGTGATTACAACTTGGGATCAGGTTAACCCAGCATGGCCAGCAACACCGATTAAATTGTATGGCCCGGGTGCAGACTCCGGCACTTTCGATTATTTTACCGAAGCGATCAACGGTAAAGCCAAGTCTAGCCGTACCGATTTTACGACTTCAGAAGACGACAATGTGATCGTGCAAGCGGTATCGCGTGATGTGAATGCTTTAGGCTATCTGGGCTTTGCTTACTATTCGGAAAATAGTAAGAAGTTGAAAGCCGCTGCGATTGTGGCTAAAGATAGTAAGAATGCGGTATTACCTTCAGTGAAAGCGGTGATGGATGCCAGCTATAAACCATTGGCGCGTCCACTATTCATTTACGTGAATGCAAAAGCCAATGAACGTCCAGAAGTGCATGCTTTTGTTGACTACTACCTCAATAATGCTGAAGCGGTGGTGAAACAAGTGAAATACATTCCTTTGTCGATGAAAGATTATCGTCACACTATGGTGAATTACAAAGTGAAAAAGACCGGTACAGCATTTGGCGGTGAAGCCGAAGTCGGTGTGACCATCGAAGAATTATTGAAGCGCGAACCAAAAAACTAAATGCAGATATAGATTTAGTCCACTCTTTATAAACCGATCTCAGGATCGGTTTTTTTATTGTTCATTATTGTTCGTTTTTGTTCGCTATTGCGAATAAGGAATGGGCGGTTCAAATCGATCACCGCAGCAACGCTGCCCAGTTCGTTTCTATGCATTTCCCACTGGCAGGGCCGTCGTATCTTTAATCTGTTGTAACGCGAAGCTAGATTTCACATCGAGTACCGCAGGATGCTTAAGCAAGGTTTCCATCATGAAACGTGAGAAGTGGTTCATATCTTCGACTCTTACGCGCAGTAAATAGTCCATTTCACCAGTCATCGCATAGCAGGCAACCACCTCTGGCCATTGCTCCACTGAAGCCGCGAAGTCAATACGCGGCGAGCGTGAGCTGCCTTTGGCTGGGGTGTCGGTGTGTTTCTCCAGGCGCACGTTGATGTAGGCTAATAGGCCCAAGCCAATTTTTTCCGCTTCTATTAGTGCCACGTACTTGCGTATTACTCCGGCGTCTTCTAGTCTTTTGATACGACGTAAGCAAGGTGATGGCGACAGATTGACTCGCTCGGCAACTTCTTGATTCGTAAGCCTACCATCGGCTTGTAAAATAGCTAAAATTTTGCGATCAATTTTATCGAGTTCTATTTGAGACATATTCTGCCTCCATGTTAGATTTGGTAGCAATATTATTGCTCAAATAGCTGTATTTGTGCGGTATTTTGGTATTTTATGGCGTAATACAGGCTTTATACTTGCGGATTGACCTGGCGCAAGGTTTTTTTGTTTTGATCAAATCATTGGTCATTTGAAATAAAGCTGCACGTCATAACAATTGAATTTAACCGGAGATAACAAATGACAATCCAAACTTGGGAAAACCCGATGGGGACAGATGGCTTCGAATTTATCGAATACGCTGCGCCAGAACCAAAAGAATTAGAAAAGCTGTTTATCGAGATGGGCTTTACGGCGATCGCTAAGCATCGTACTAAGAATGTCACTTTGTATCGTCAGGGCGGCGTCAATTTCATTATCAATGCCGAACCAGATTCATTTGCACAACGTTTTGCACGTAAGCATGGCCCTTCTGTATGTGCATTTGCAATCCGTGTTAAAGATGCAAACCATGCATACAAACGTGCTTTGGAATTGGGTGCATGGGGCTTCGACAATCAAACTGGTCCTATGGAATTGAATATCCCTGCGATTAAGGGTATTGGTGATTCTTTGGTGTATTTCGTCGACCGTTGGCAAGGCAAAGACGGCGCCGCCCCCGGTGCTATCGGCAACATCAGTATCTATGATGCCGACTTCGTGGCGATTCCTGGCGTTGATCCTAATCCTAAAGGTCATGGCTTAACTTATATCGATCACTTAACGCACAATGTACATCGTGGTCGTATGGCTGAATGGTCGGATTTCTACGAAACTTTGTTTAACTTCCGCGAAATTCGTTACTTCGACATAGCAGGTAAATTGACTGGTTTGAAGTCCAAAGCAATGACTTCACCGTGCGGCAAGATTCGTATCCCTATTAATGAATCTTCTGATGACAAATCTCAGATCTCTGAATATCTCGACTTGTATCACGGCGAAGGCGTACAACATATCGCGATGGGTACCGATGACGTGTACCAAACTATCCGTGATATGAAAGCTGCTGGCGTTTCTTTCCAAGATACGATCGATACTTACTACGATCTGGTCGATCGTCGTTTGCCAGGTCATGGTGAAAACGTCGAAGAATTGCGCAAATTGCGTATCTTGATGGATGGTAAGAGCACAGAAACTTCCCGTGAATTGTTATTGCAGATTTTCACTACCACTGTCATTGGTCCTATCTTCTTTGAAGTTATTCAACGCAAGGGCGATCAAGGTTTCGGCGAAGGTAACTTCCGCGCCTTGTTTGAATCTATCGAATTGGATCAGATCCGTCGTGGTGTGTTAAAAGACGATTCAACAACAACGGCATAATTTTTAAGTGATTTGAAAATTTAGTCCGCATAAAGAAAAAGAAAAAAGCTGACATCACGTTGGCTTTTTTTTGGAGATAACATGGAAACCTCAGTTTCAAATGAAGACTTTCTCGCCACCGTCGCAGAGAAGTCGGATGGCGCTGCCTTACGCGGCGACTACCAGCGCATGGATGCACATTATGTCGTGCAGCAAGATTGGAACTCCTATACCGAGGCCGAGCATGATCTTTGGCGTAAGTTGTATCAGCGTCAGTCAGCTTTACTGCCAGGACGTGCCTGTGACGAATTCATCGAAGCCTTGGCAAAGATGGATATCAGCGCAGGTATTCCTGTGTTTGAAAAAACCTCGAAAGAATTATTTGCGGCCACTGGCTGGACTATCGTGGCGGTGCCAGGTCTAATCCCAGAATTAACTTTCTTTGATCATCTGGCGAACCGCCGTTTTCCAGTGACAGTGTGGTTGCGCACTCCAGAGGAATTCAATTACATCGTGGAACCCGATGTGTTCCATGATTTCTTTGGGCACGTGCCTTTGCTATTTAATCCTGTATTTGCGGACTATATGCAGCGCTACGGTCAGGGCGGTTTGAAAGCGATGCGCCTTGGTGGTTTGGATGAATTAGCGCGTTTGTATTGGTACACGGTAGAGTTTGGCTTGATCAATACACCCGCCGGTGTACGTATCTATGGCGCAGGTATTTTGTCTTCGGGTGGTGAGGTCGAATATTGCCTGACACCGGGTACGAAATCGCGTCATATACGTTTAGATATTGAACGCTGCCTGCGGACTTTGTACAAAATCGATTCGTATCAAGAAACGTATTTTGTGATTGATAGCTATCAGCAATTATTCGATGGCACGGCGCCAGATTTCACGCCGATTTATGAGAAGCTGAAATCGATGGATGTGTTGCCAGCGAATTCTTTGCTGGATGGCGAAGTTGAATTGTTGCCAGCGCCATAAAATTTATTGCGGTCGTTCTCGGTACGAGAAGTAGTGATAAGCCCCTCAAGGTCTCGGCGTTGAGGGGTTTAATTTTGAGATGCCGTAGCTTACATGTGGTTTGTGTACCTTCAAATATTTCATGCAGTCTCTAGCTCTAAAATATTGCCGTCGTAGTTCTATCGACGGATAGCTTGTGTCATGCGCTAGTTCTACTATGCACACTAATTTCCCTGGAGTGTGTATGAATCGCAGAGACATCTTGAAGGCGGCGCTGGTTTGTAGTGCGGGTTGGAGTTTTGTAACTCCATCTTTGGCGCAGATACTCAATCTGAATGATGCAATCAATAAAGCAGGCCGTCAGCGTATGTTGTCGCAACGTATGGCGAAAGCTTATTTGCAAATCGGTATGAACGTCGATCTTGAGCCGTCTAAGAAAATACTTGATGCTTCACTGTCTCTATTCGACCGCCAATTGATAGAGTTGAAGAATTTTTCGACCACAGCGGAAATTAAATCCGCGTTATTGAATATCGACAAATCCTGGATCGCGTATAAAGATTTATTACTAGGGAAAGCGCCCAACACTGGTGATGCCAAACAGATTTTGCGTGCCAGTGATACTTTGTTGGAAATGACCGATAAGGTCACGCAACAATTGGAAATACACGCGAATTCCAAAGCCGGTAAATTAGTGAACATTTCGGGTCGCCAACGTATGTTATCGCAACGTATGGCGAAAATGTATCAAGCCATACAGTGGGAAATCGCCAGCGCTGATACGGCGAATGCGCTGGAAGCCGCACGTAAAGAATTCAATAGCAATTTGAGTTTGTTAGAAACAAATGCAGACAATACCAAAGCGATACAAAATGAATTGAAATTCGCCAAACAACAATGGGCGTTTTTTGATCATGCGATCCGCCAGGCACCTGATCCGCGTCTGCGTCAGCAATATGCAACCACAGTGGCGACTACGAGTGAACGTATTTTGCAGCAGATGGATATTGTGACTGGCTTATATCAAAGTATGGGTTAGCACTCTTATTGAACCATTATTGAAGTGTCAGTGAGGCTGATCTAAAATACAGTGATTTACTCTAAGAAAAGAGCAGTACCCGAAAATATCGGGCACTGCTTTTTTTGATTATTTAGCCTGTGTCGCAGGGGCAATATCGTTGCTCACAACTGCATGCTTATTCAGAAAAACAAACATGCTGGCATTGAAAATCGTCGTTTGTTCCATCTGCGGTAAATGACCAGATTGATCAATTTCTACATACTCCAGATTCTTAATTGCCGCTTTCACGATTGCCGCATTCGCTACTGGCAAGGTCGGATCTTGTTTTCCCCAAACCAACATCACTGGTAATTTTGCCTGATCGATTGCCGCGTACATGCCAGCGAAGTCAGCAGTTGATAGACGCAAGGCCGAGCGTCGTAATGCGCGTCCGAAGCCATGGTATTGCATTTGCGGGCGATAGCGATCCGCCCAGCCTGGGAATTGTTCAGGATGCAGGAAGTCAGAATTTTGTCCCTCCGCTTTGCCGGGTAAATCGAGGACCTGAAACAGATATGCACCCAATAATGGTGTTTTCAAAATGGCAGGTGGGGTTGAACGGGTAGTGCTAGGATCGACTAATACCAAGCTACGAATTCGTTGTGGATGATTGGCGGCGAAATGCGCTACGACATAGCCACCGAACGATAAGCCAAATAAGTCAATTTGCTGAGTGATGTGCAGGTGATCGAGTAGTTCATTAATTTGACGTGCATACATCGCGCCATCGTATTGTCCATCCGGGCGATCTGATAAACCACGACCGTACAGATCCAAGCGAATCACGCGATAACCTGCATCGCGCAAGGCTGCAAATGTCGGATCCCAGATGTAAGATGGAACGGAGAAGCCGTGTACTAGAACCGCTACCCGCCCATCTTTCGGTCCCGCTTCTTCGTAATGCGTAACGCCATCGCTGAGTTTGACAAATGCACCGCTCGCACCTTGGCGCGCAGCTTCATCAATGACTTGTTTCTCAGGATTCTTAACTTGGTAATAGCCGAATAAGCTAGCGGCAATCAGTGCTACCGCCAGAAAAGATTTATGGGCAAACTTCATAACGACTCCTTGATGGATCCACGAAAATTCACGAAAATCCGCGAAAGTAATTAATGCTGCGTGTCTTGAAAACTTCCTTTGCTGGCGCGGTAGACGCTGGCTTCGCCTTCTGGACGTGTTTTGAAACGCCTATGAGTCCAAAAATATTCCGCTGGCATTTTCAGAATTTCAGTTTCGATATACGCGTTCATCTGGCGCGTAGAACTAACGATGTCAGCATGCGGATAATCGGACCAGGCGTGGTCAAATTTAACATCCCAACCATCGTAACCCGGACGTATGCTTGCAATCACCGGAATAACTTTGGCATGAGTCGCTGCAGCGATGCGTGGTAGTGCAGTTAAGGTGGCAGCAGGAACGCCGAAAAAGGGCACGAACTCGGCATCTTTGGCACCAAAATCCATATCCGGCAGCATGAAGAAGGGCAGGTTCTCTTTCATTGCGCGTATGATGGGTTTGACGCCTTCCGCGCGCGAAAACAATTTCACTGGACGAAAACGTGAACGACCTTTGCGCAAAGCTTTATCAAAACTTTTATTTCTCTGCGTGGTGTAAATAGAGCACAGCGATGATTCCAACATGACCGCGACACCAGCGACGTCTAAGCTAACGAAATGCGGACACATGAAGATAGTCGGGCTGCTGACCATCTCTGCCATTGGCATTGCATAGCTGACGTGAATTAATTTGCGTAAGCGACTTTCTGATGACCACCATAAGATTCCGCGTTCTAATACGCTGCGTACATAGACTTGGAAATGGCGGCGAGTAATTTCTTTTCGTTCCGACTCAGGCATTTGTGGAAAACACAGGCGCAAATTGGTCAGACAAATATGCCGACGCCGACTCAGTAGCAAATACAGCAGACTACCTATGCCTTCACCTATGCGTGCCAATATTGGCAGCGGCAACCAGTGCAACAGCCACATAATGAATACGGCGAACCTCATGTGTTTTCCTGTGAACTGACTTCATCTGGGCCGGTCACTCCGTCGGGCTTTTTGTAGCGGTGATAGCTCCAGAAATATTGGCTAGGCGCGTTTGCGATGAGTTTTTCCATCGCCGTGTTAATCGCTCGTGCTTGCTGTGCCGCATCGCCATCCAAAGATTCTTCAAAGGGAACAAAGCGTTGCACGAAGCCGTGCCCGAAAGGCAGGCGTTCTGCATAGGTCAAAATAATCGGTGCCCCCGTCATTGCCGCCAACTTGGCCGACAAAGTCATGGTGTAAGCCGGTTTGCCGAAAAAATCTGCCCAGACACCTTCGCCTTCTTGCGGCACCTGATCGGGTAACAAGCCGATGGCTTCGCCTTTTTTTAAAGCTTTGGCTAAAGCACGCACACCGGAAAGATTCGCTGGTGCCAGCAACATGCCGCTAGAGGCTCGTGCATCTTCAAGTAAAGGTTTGAGCGATTCTTTGCGTGGCGGGCGATACAAAACCGTCATTTTGGTACGGAGAGCAATTGATTTGCCGGATAATTCAAAGCATCCTAAATGTGGGGTCAAGAAGATCACGCCTTTTTTTGCATCGATGGCATCTTGCGCAATTTTCCAGTTTTCTAAAGTGACTTTAGCAGCGAGGCGTTCTGGCTTACCTAGCCAAACTAAAGGCAGCTCCATAATGTTTTTGCCCGCTTCGCGCAATGCGATACCGAGGCTGGATTCGTACCCAGCCAATGCTATATTGCTACGCATGCGTTTGCGATAGGTTGGCGATAAAGCAAAAACCAGATAGCCGAGAACGACACCTATTAAGTGTAAAAAAGGCAGGGGAAAGACCGACAAAAAGCGGAACAGACGAATTAGCATGAGTCTGGGAGCGTAAGTGAAAATAGTGAATTGCTAAGAATGATGGATTCTTTCATATTGATACACCTCAAAAATCTAAGGCAATTCGACATGAATCCTGTAAGAGGCGTAAAATAGCACATATTGGCATCCGAAAGAAATGACGCAGAGCTATCTGTGGACATAATATCTAGGTAACTCCAGATAACTAAAGATGCCCCCGCCGAGTTAAACAGACAACTTGCGAAGCGGGTAATAAATTTCGCTAAAGCGTCGCAGGATCTCTTTGTTGACTGCGGCTTAATGTCACTTACGCCACTTATAGGAGCCTGCGATGGCAAATGATTTTCTCTTCACTTCAGAATCAGTTTCTGAAGGTCACCCAGACAAAGTTGCGGATCAGATTTCTGATGCGATTTTGGATGCCATTTTTGAACAAGACCCACGTTCTCGCGTTGCTGCTGAAACTTTAGTCAATACTGGCTTAGTCGTATTGGCAGGTGAAATTACGACGAACGCGCACGTTGACTACATTCAGGTTGCGCGCGATACGATTAAACGTATCGGTTATGACAATACCGAATACGGTATCGATTACAAAGGTTGCGCGGTTTTAGTCGCTTACGACAAGCAATCTAACGATATTGCACAAGGTGTCGATCACGCTTCTGATGATCACTTAAATATCGGCGCTGGCGATCAGGGTTTGATGTTTGGTTATGCTTGTGATGAAACGCCAGAACTCATGCCAGCACCGATTTACTATGCGCACCGCCTAGTCGAGCGTCAAGCACAGCTGCGTAAAGACGGGCGTTTGCCATTCTTGCGTCCGGATGCTAAAGGTCAGGTCACGATGCGTTATGTCGATGGCAAACCACATAGTATTGATACGGTGGTACTGTCAACCCAGCATAGCCCGGATCAAAGCGACGGCAATAAAATGAAGCCTTCTTTTATCGAGGCGATTGTTGAAGAAATTATCCGTCCGGTATTGCCCGCAGAATGGTTGAAAGATACAAAGTTCCTGATCAATCCTACAGGTCGTTTTGTCGTTGGTGGTCCACAAGGCGATTGCGGTTTAACTGGTCGTAAGATTATTGTTGATACTTACGGCGGCGCTTGCCCTCATGGCGGTGGTGCATTCTCTGGTAAAGATCCCACTAAAGTCGATCGTTCCGCTGCTTACGCGGCACGTTATGTGGCGAAGAATATTGTGGCGGCTGGTTTGGCGAAGCAATGTCAGATTCAAGTTGCGTATGCGATTGGCGTAGCACGCCCTATGAACGTCACTGTCTACACTGAAGGTACAGGAGTGATACCAGATGAGCAAATCGCTGCTTTGGTGAACGACATGTTTGACTTGCGTCCACGTGGCATTATTCAAATGCTGGATTTGTTGCGTCCTATTTATACCAAGACAGCGGCTTACGGTCACTTTGGTCGTGAAGAGCCGGAATTTACTTGGGAACGTACGGATAAGGCGCAAGCCCTGCGTGCTGCTGCGGGTCTGTAAGTTCATTGGAAATTTTTTGTTTTCTAACTATTTTCCCGTGTTGTTGAAAACGATAGAGCAAACTAAGAGAGCGATGCTACTGTTGAGTACATCGCTCTTTTGCGTTTTGTATTTAGGCGCTACGCCAGTTCTGGCGCAGACTGCCAGTGCACAGAGTAAGATTGTAGGTGATTGGTGCAAGCAAATTACGCCACGCTTACCTAAAATTTCTCTGAACGATTGTCGCAATAGTAAGCTCATTCCAAGTGGCGCTAAGTCGTACAAAGGTCAGCCTTTAATGACACGTGATTTTCAAGTTGATCCACGTCAGAAAAAAGCGATACGTGTGTTACTGATAGGCGGTATCCACGGCGATGAAAAAACCGCGACTGCAGTCGTGTTCAAATGGTTAGCCAGCATGCATAAGACTGGCCAGCAAGAATTTCAATGGAAAGTCGCTCCTTTGATCAACCCTGATGGATTGCTGGCAAGCAAAGCGACGCGCGTGAACGCCCGTGGCGTTGATTTAAACCGTAATTTCCCGACACCAGATTGGGATCAAGAAGCTTTGCAATATTGGGAGCAAAAGACGAAAAGCGATCCGCGTCGTTACCCAGGTAAAAAACCCATTTCAGAGCCTGAGAGTTTGTGGGTTTTTAATACCATCAAATCTTTTAAACCCGATGTCATCATTTCAGTGCATGCACCATTTGGCGTACTCGATTTGGATGGGCCGGCACAACCGCCAACGCGCTTTGGTCGTCTGCATTTTAATCGGGTTGGCGTTTATCCCGGTTCACTTGGTAATTACAGCGGTATGCATCAAGAAATTCCAGTGCTGACGATAGAGTTGCCACACGCGTTAAACATGCCGAATCAGAATGAAATTATCCGTATCTGGCAAGACATGCAGGGTTGGATACGAAATAATGTCGCTCGACGTAAGTCGTAGTTTTTAGCGCGATTTGCTACCAGTAAAGTATTTCTAAGCTTTTTTTCTTATCATTAAATTTTTCAAATTTTCTGTATTTTTCTCTGCACTTTTCTGCAATCTACCTGTCAAATTAAACTTGCGTTTATACTGCTCGATTCATTTTCAGAAATGAATTCAATCAAATTAATTTTTTCGAGAATATTTATGAAAACAAAAATGAAGTTAATTGCCGCTACGGTATTACTGAGTTGCACGTATGGCGCAATGGCACAGGTCGAAGATAAACATCAGTGGCTAGAAGATGTCGGTGGTGAGAAGGCTTTAGACTGGGTCAAAGCACGCAATCAAGAGACTCGCCAAAAATTAGACAATGACGCAGGATTTGTGAAGTTGCGCAGCGATTTGCAAGTGATTCTTGATTCTAAAGATCGTATTCCCGGTATACAAAAAATCGGCAACGCTGTGTACAACTTCTGGATGGATGCCGAGCATCCGCGCGGCGTATGGCGTAAAACCAGCATGGCAGAATATCGTAAGCCTCAGCCAAAATGGGAAACCGTATTGGATATCGATGCGATTGCCAAAACAGAAAATGAAAATTGGGTTTTTAAAGGCAGCCAATGCCGTGAACCTGAATATGATCGCTGCATTATCAATCTCTCACGTGGTGGTGCGGATGCTGTGACCATACGTGAATTTGATTTGAAGACAAAACAATTCGTGAAAGACGGCTTCTCTTTGCCTGAAGCAAAGATGAACGTGTCCTGGCGCGATAAAAATACCTTGTTCATTGGGACTGATTTTGGCCCCGGATCTTTAACTGATTCTGGTTATCCACGCATCGTCAAAGAATGGGCGCGCGGTACACCGATTAGTACTGCGAAAACGATTTTCGAGGGACAGAAAGAGGACATCAGTGTGTCGGCTTCACGTGTCAGTCACCGTGGAATTACGCATGAAATCGTGAATCGCGCGGTGACTTTTTATACCTCAGAAGTATTTTTGATGCGTGGCAGTAAGTTGCAAAAGCTTGATATCCCGGCACAAACTGGCTATGAATTTTTCGGCAAACAATTTATTGTGACGCCGAATGAAGCTTGGACTACAGGCGGCAAGACTTATCCGCAAGGTAGTGTGCTAGCGATTGATTTCGATGCCTTTTTGAAAGGTGATCGCAACTTTACGATCTTGTTTCAACCAACGGAAGTAGCCTCATTCACCGGTATGACGGCGACAAAAAATGTTCTGTTGATGCAGTTGCTGCAAGACGTGAAAAGTAAATTAGTTGAATTGAAATTTGCCGATGGTAAATGGCTGGCACGTAGCGTGAATTTACCGACTATGGGTGCGGTTGGTGTGAGCGCTTTGGATGCGGATAAATCAGATGAGTATTTACTCAGCTATTCAGATTACTTGACACCTAGTGTTTTGCAATTAGCTAAAGCGGGTAGTGATCAACGCGAATTACTAAAATCCGCACCAGAATTTTTTGACGCGAAGAACTATAAAATCGTACAAAAATTTGCTAACTCCAAAGACGGCACTCGAGTGCCTTATTTCATGGTGCACAAGCAAGATCTCAAACTTGATGGCAGTAATCCTACACTGCTTTATGGGTATGGTGGCTTTCAGGTTTCTCTGACACCGTCTTATTCTGGCGGCACCGGCAAAGCTTGGTTAGAAAAAGGTGGTGTGTATGTCGTCGCGAATATTCGTGGTGGTGGCGAATATGGTCCACGTTGGCATCAGGCTGCATTGAAGCAAAATCGCCAGCGCGCTTATGAAGATTTCGCTGCCGTAGCAGAGGATTTGATCAGCAGCAAAATCACCACGCCGCAGCACTTGGGGGCAATGGGTGGCAGTAATGGTGGTTTGTTAGCAGGTGTCGCTTTAACTCAGCGCCCTGATTTATTTAACGCTGTGGTGAGTCAAGTGCCTTTGCTTGATATGCAGCGTTTTAATAAGTTGTTAGCGGGTGCATCGTGGATGGGCGAGTACGGTAACCCTGATGTGCCTGCTGAATGGGATTACATCAAACAATATTCGCCTTACCAAAACGTCAAAGCTGAAGTGAAATATCCGAATGTCTTGTTCATTACATCGACTCGTGATGATCGCGTACATCCAGGTCATGCGCGTAAGATGGCGGCAAAAATGTTGGAACAAGGTCATCAAAATGTTTGGTACTACGAGAACACAGAAGGCGGTCATGGTGGCGCGGCAAACAATGCGCAACGTGCGGATATGAGCGCAATCACGTATTCGTTCCTGTGGAATACGCTGAAGTAGCAGCACTCCATAAATTCAATTCTAGGGCGCTGCGCGTTGTTGCGAATGCGAGCAATATCGACTTAATTGCTCCGCCTCGCGCCTAGCGCAGCATCCCTATAATTGAATTTCTGAAGCACTGCTGAAAAGGAGAGATACTGAAAATGGAAATTGATTTATGACCCTGTACCAACTCCTTGGACAATTTATGCGCCAACATTGGCGTGCCTACAGTGCGTCGGCAGTGATGTTATTTTTGGTAGCGACGTTCACGATTTTAATTCCACGTAAAATCGGGCACATCATTGATGCGATGGTGCAGCAAAATTTAGGCGGTGAAGCCTTGATCTGGGAATTGGCGACCGTTGTGATGATGGGCGTAGCGATTTACTTTTTACGCGTCGGTTGGCGCTTACAATTATTTGCAGCTTCCTACAAATTAGGTGCACAGCTGCGTCTGCGCTTGTACCAACGCTTAAGCTTGCAGGGATCGGCATTTTTTCAGCAGCAGCGTATTGGTGATTTGATGGCGCTTGGCACGAATGATGCGGATGCGATAGAACTGGCAGCCGGTGAAGCGGCTCTGGCCGGTTTTGATGGGGTGATGACATTTACCTTAGTGATAAGCATGATGACTTTGGGCGTGGATTGGCGTCTCGCCTTAGCGACCTTGTTGCCATTCCCGTTTATGGCATGGGCATTTCGTAAAATTACGCATCACGTGCATGATGCTTCGAAAGATTCTTTAGAACGCTTTAGTAAGTTGAATGATCAGGTGCAGGAAACGATTTCTGGTGTGCGCATTTTACGTGCACTGGGTTTAGAGCAACGTAGTGCAGCACAGTTTGCACAGTTGGCTGAAGATGCCGCCGCCGCGAGTTTGAGTTCACAACGCTGGGAGGCAGCATATGAACCGGCTGTGGGCGTGACCCTCACTGCCGCTGGCGCGTTGACCTTGGGTGTCGGCGCTTATCTGGTCTGGCATGATGAAATGACGATAGGTAATTTGACCGCTTTTAGCATGTATCTGGGGCAACTGATCTGGCCTATGTTTGCCGCTGGCTGGGTCTTATCTTTATTAGAACGTGGCAAAGCAGCGTGGGGACGTTTGCGTCCAGTGTTAGAAGCTGATTTGGTGATACAAGATGCAGGTCAGATACAGAGTGATCCGCTTGGTAGCGTACAATTTGAAAACCTTAGTTTTGCCTATCCCGCACAAACCCATCTTGCACTAAAGAATTTAAGTTTTCGTGTGGAAGCTGGTCAGACCTTGGGGATTGTTGGCCCAACCGGTGCAGGTAAATCGACAGTCATACGACTTTTATTACGTCAGTTTGAAACTCAGCAAGGGCAAGTCCTGTGGGGACAGTATCGTATAGATGCCTATCCTTTGCAGCGTTTGCGCAATGCGATCAATTGGGTCGCGCAGGAGCCATTTTTATTTTCTGCATCGATCGCCAGCAATATCGCATTATCGAATCCACAGGCGACGCGAGAACAGATTATGCACGCTGCTGAACTGGCGGCGATACATGAGGATATTATGCGTTTTCCAGAGGGCTACGACACGCCGGTAGGTGAACGTGGCGTGACTTTGTCGGGTGGACAAAAACAACGCGTAGCGATTGCCCGTGCTCTGTTGACTGAAAGCCCTTTACTGCTATTAGACGACGCACTGTCTGCGGTTGATACGGATACCGAGACACGCATTCTGCGTCATCTGGCAGAATTGCGTGCCGCACGTCCGGAGCGTAGCGCGATTATCGTTAGTCATCGCTTAAGTGCTGTCGCTGAAGCCGATCATATTATCGTGTTGCGTGAGGGCGTCTTAATTGAACAAGGTAGTCATCAGCAATTATTGGCGCTAGAAGGCTGGTACGCCAGTCAATGGAAATATCAACAGCTGGAAGCGGCACTGGAAGCAGCTTAAGTTTTCTTCGCCGCCTGAAATTGCCAGCGCACGTTTCAGAACCTCTCTGTACAGAAATCGACCAATCAGAAATCGACCAATCGCATAATGAAACAAATCGCCTCCGAAAAGAAACTCGCTGTACAGCTACTCTTGCAAGCCGCGCAACCGGAAAAGCGTCACGTCGTGCTGGGAATTCTATTCTTGTTTTTAGCGTCAGGATTAGAAGCCTTGGGGCCGATACTAGGCAAAGCCTTCATTGACCATTATTTGCTGCCACGAAAAAACGATGTGTGGATGATGGCGACTTTATTGCTCACTTTTATTTTGACCGGTTGGTGGGCAACCTGGCTGCGCTATTTACAGTTGACGCGCTTGGCGGGTGTTGCGATGCGTTCCGTGCGTCGTTTACGCGAACAAGTCTATGCCCACGTACTGCGCTTACCGATGAGTTTTTTTGATAAAGCGATTACAGGACAATTGGTCAGTCGCGTCACGAATGATACCGAAGCAGTCAAAAATCTTTATGTGCAAGTACTGTTTGTGATGCTCGACAGTTCTATCGTGGTGCTCGGCGCTTTGTTGGCGATGGCATGGTTGGATTGGCGTTTGATGTTGATAGTCTTAATGCTGATACCTGCGGTGGTCGTCATTGTCTGGTTTTACCAGCGCTGGAGTGCGCCTGCAGTGACCCGTGCGCGTCAGATGCGCAGCGATATTAATGCACAAGTGGCGGAAAGTATTAATGGTATGAGTGCGCTGCAGGCATGTAATGCCGAACGCGCTTTTGGTGCACGTTTTGAAGCAACTAATCAACAGCATTATGGAGCGCGTGTGGATGAGTTGCGCGCGAATGCCTGGCTCCTGCGTCCAGCTTTGGATTTACTCAATTCTCTGTTATTGGTCGTGGTGATTTTTGTGTTTGGCCAGCGTAATTTCTCCGGTTTAGAAATCGGTATTTTGTATGCCTTTGTCAGTTACATCGCGCGCGTGGTGGATCCTTTGATACAAATTACTTTGCAATTTGGACAAATTCAGCAAGCAGTGATTTCCGCAGCGCGTGTTAATACTTTGCTGCAAGAACCAGCGGCGCTGGTTAAAGATAATGACGCTGAAATTAGCCGCGGCGAATTACGTTTGGAAAAAGTGGGTTTCGGCTACGACCCCGTCCAGCAGGTTTTGCATGATATTGATTTGCAGATTCCTGCTGGCAGTTTTTATGGGATCGTCGGACATACCGGTAGTGGTAAGTCGACCTTACTTAGTTTGTTACTCCGTTTTTATACTGCGCAGAGTGGCAAGATATGGATCGATGATTTGGACTTGGCAGAACTCAGCGACGAGCATTTCCGCGCCAGCGTCGGTCTGGTGCCGCAAGAGCCATTTTTACTGGCAGCGAACGCACGTGAGAATATCGCCATGGGTCGTGATATCAGCGAGGAAGATATTATCGCCGCGGCCAAAGCGGCGCGTGTTCACGACTTCATACTACAGCTCGAGCATGGCTATTTGACGCCATTGGGCGAAGGTGGGGCGAAGCTTTCAACCGGCCAAAAGCAATTGATCGCGATCGCCCGTGCTTTAGTCGGTAAGCCAAAAATTTTATTCTTAGACGAAGCGACATCCCATATTGATAGCGAGACTGAACAAGTGGTGCAGCTTGCACTGAATGCTTTGCGCGGTACAGTGACTATCGTCGCGATCGCACATCGTCTTTCAACAATACGTGAAGCCGATCAGATCGTCGTTCTCAATCATGGGCGTTTGATCGAGCAGGGCAATCACACTGAGTTAATGACGATAGAAAACGGCGTGTATCAAAAACTCTATCTATTACAGACTTTGGAAGAATAATCTTAAGAAATAATCAGCGCGGACAAATGACTTGCCGCACCTCTTCCTGATGTAAGTAAGTCCGTCCAGGATCGGGCGCTTTGTAACAGCGCCCATCAATCTTGCTGATCTGTGTTCCATCCATGGCTTTAAAAGTTTCTATCTGTAAATCTCGCGGCTTGCCTGCTTTTTCTATTTTGTGGGCAAGCTCATCCCATTTGTCTTTGTATGGATGGTTTTGTTTGCTCCAGTATTCGCGCACGATTTGGTTCGGTGGTTTGGCTGCTTGTAATTTCTGTTCGTCGAATCGCAAATCGCGTTCTAATAATTGGCTGATGCGACCGACATCGCGGTTTAGTTCGGGGCTTTTAACGGGAACCTCACTACCAGGCGGATTATCTCGTTTCGTTTCCGTAGTGATATTGTCGAACGCTTTGTTGCTAGTAATTGATAAGGGCGGGGTTGCTTTGGATCTTGTTCTCGTTTGCTCAGCTTTGTGCTGGTTTTGCTGCATTGGCATCGTAGGAGAGGTCGTTGATAAGACGAGTTTTTCAGTTTGTATAAACACTAATTGCATATTCGTCTTGGAAGCAGCGGGCTGCGAGCGATGCAGATGACTGAACAGCCAAATTGCTGATAAATGTAGCAATAATATGAGAAGAAATACAAGCAATTGATGGCGTGAAGATGCAGGCATAGTAAACCACGAAAAATAAACATGCGCTAGCCTAAGCGTTTTGATAATTCTGACCGTGGATTGATTGCCTTGGCTAGGAACACGCACTATCTGGTACTAAATCACGATACCCATCAAAGAAAAGCCTTGCGGTCAGATTTAGTCCGTTTACACTGTGCGTTTTCATTCTTCACCAGATATTCTGGTCGTCACCTATGAAATGGTTACTTGCTTTTGCTGCTGCCGCTACGATTTTTGTTCTGGCGCTACTGGCTTATGTTTTCTTGATCTTGGCACCTGGTTTACCAGAATTGACTGCGGTGACGGATTACAAACCGAAAATTCCTCTGCGAATTTATACCGCTGACAATACCTTAATCGGTGAATTTGGCGAAGAACATCGAGATTTTGTGCCGATTAAAGAAATCCCGGAATCCATGAAAAAAGCCGTGTTATCCATCGAAGATGCACGATTTTATGAGCATGGCGGTGTCGATTACATCGGTGTGGCAAGAGCTGTGGTTGCTACCGTTACTGGTGGCGTGCAACAAGGAGCATCGACAATTACGATGCAAGTTGCGCGCAACTTTTTCTTAACCCGCGAAAAATCTGTCACTCGTAAGTTACGTGAAATGATGTTGGCGCGACGTATTGAAAACGCACTGAGCAAAGATCAGATTTTAGAGCTGTATATGAATCAGATTTATCTCGGCCAGCGCACGCATGGTTTTTCTAGTGCGGCACGCACTTACTTTAATAAGAGTTTAAAGGAATTAACGATTGCAGAGACTGCGATGCTGGCGGGTATTCCGCAAAATCCAGCGCGGCATAATCCAGCAGTCAATTTTGAGCGCGCCAAGCAACGTCAGGTTTTAGTATTAAAAAGTATGTTGAAACATGGTGATATTACGCAGGCACAGTTTGATGTCGCGAGCAAAGAACGGCTGCACGTGAGCAAGGTTGCGCAGTTTGAATCACATGCGGCGTATGTTGCCGAAATGGTGCGTCAAAAAATCTACGAGCAGTTCAAAGAAGACACTTACACTGCAGGCATCAAGGTCATCACGACCATCGACAGAGACGAGCAAGATGCCGCCTATGAATCGCTGCGCCGTAATGTCTTGACCTATGATCAGCGGCACGGTTATCGCGGCCCTGAAGCTTTCGTAGAATTACCGACCGCAGAGGATTTGCGCGATGATGCGATTGATGAATTTCTGCAAAAATTTCCTTCCAGCGAAGGCTTGATTTCTGCTGTCGTCACAGCCGTGTCGCCTAAACTCATTAAAGCTGATTTAGCGACTGGTGAATCGGTAGAAATCAGTGGTGAAGGCTTGCGTTTAGCGAATGCAGCATTACAGCCGAAAGCGAATCGCGATTTAAAAATTCGTGTCGGTGCCTTGATACGCGTGATGCAAGATGCCAAAGGAAAGTGGTCGGTCACGCAAGTGCCCGAAGTCGAAGCGGCCTATGTGTCACTGAATGCGAATGATGGTGCTTATCGTGCTTTGGTCGGTGGTTTTGATTTTAATCGCAAGAAATTTAACCATGTGACGAGCGGCTGGCGCCAACCAGGTTCGTCGATTAAGCCTTTCATTTATTCCGCTGCGTTGGAAAAAGGATTTTCACCAGAAACCTTGATCAATGACGTGCCTTTGTCCCACACAACCGAAGAAGAATTGAAGTGGGACCCACGAAATGATGATGGCAAATACGATGGCCCCGTCGATATGCAACGTGCTCTCGCACAATCAAAAAATGTGGTGGCAGTACGTACCTTGAAAGCGATCGGCGCCAGTTATGGCCGAGACTATTTGCCCCGTTTCGGGTTTGATCAGAATAAGCACCCGGTGAATTTGACTTTGGCTCTGGGTACTGGTTCGGTCACACCATTGCAATTAGCGAGTGCTTACGCGGTATTTGCGAACGGTGGTTATCAAATCAAGCCTTGGTTGATTCAAAAAGTGATCGATGGCAAAGGTGCGGTCTTGTTTGATGCAAAAGTCGCCGAATTGCCGGGCGAAGATGCCCGTGTATTGGACAGCCGTAACGCGTTTGTGATGGACAGTATGTTACGTGAAGTTGTACGCTCAGGCACGGGTGCTGCTGCGACGCAAAAACTGGGACGTCGCGATTTGGCGGGTAAAACAGGCACCACTAGCGATGCCGTTGATGGCTGGTTCGCTGGTTATGCAGGGAGTGTCGTGGCAGTGTCTTGGATGGGTTTTGATGATCCAAAATCTTTAGGCGGTAGAGAGTTCGGCGCAACTGTGGCCTTGCCGATCTGGATTGATGCCATGCGTCATGCACTTAAAGGCAAGCCAGAATTTGTTCGTCCAGCACCGGAAAATTTGGTCTTTGTTGATGGTAAATGGATGTATGCCGAATATCAGAATGGCGCGGGTGTGAAGACTTTGGATATCGATGAAGTGCCTGCAGTCGTTCCACCTGAACAGTAAGCAAAAAAAAGCCCGCAATAGCTTGCGGGCAAAATCCACACCCTTGGAGGAGTAGTCAGATGAGCCTTCATCATAGCGATCGTTTATGACGCCATGATGACTTGCCGATCTTGCTGCCCTCCATACTTCCAACTATCCTTCCACCTACCTGCGCAATCTGCTGCACGTGGATTTTTCCGCTATTGAATTACGGTTGAGATCGCCCGTTAGCAGAACCAGTTTCGGCCTTCGTGGATTCAGGTTCAGGCACTTTTACATCATCCAGATAGCGTTCGACTAAATCATAAAAGCGTTCGTACAATTTGGCTTCGGAAATCGTTTCACTCGCCACCTTCACCATAGAATCGTTACTTGCGCCAAAAGGTAATGAGATTGAACCTATACCACCCACGCCAAGACTGGCGTTGGAACTATTTTTCTTGAGCGCATAGCGGTCACGCACCGCATTCGCAAAAATTGTCGCGCTATTACTACCTTTGCTATTCGCCGCACAGACGATATTGAACTCTATCTCCACGTGGGTTTCATCATCGGATTGAAATTTACGTCGTCCTTTGACATTATTTTCATTTGCCTCATGAATGATATAACCCTGACTGAGCAAAGCGCGACGTGATGCTTCGCACGCTTCTTGCTCGTTACCGGGAACAGCATAGGTGAACATCTCTGCCATCCCGAATTCATCTTTATGCATGATGGTTTTTTTCGGTGTTGTATTGCAGGCAGTGAGGCCACCTGTCAATAAGATGGCACTTGTGATCAAGAGAAGTTGTTTGAGACTTTGCATGAACGTAATTTGTTTGATCAATCAGAACTGGATTATGCCTGAATTGTTGTTTGGCGCTGGCGCAAACGTGCTGCTGCATCCCGTATCATCGTCTCCGTCGTCGTCCAATCTACACATGCATCTGTCACGGAGCAACCGTAAATCAATTGACTTAAATCTTCGGGAATTTTTTGATTCCCGGCAACGATGTTCGACTCTATCATTAGGCCAACTAAAGCTTGATTGCCATTGACGACTTGATTGATGACATCGGCCATTACCAGCGGTTGTAGTTCAGGCTTTTTATAACTATTCGCATGTGAACAATCGACGATGATATTCGCTGGTAATTTTGCTTTCTTTAAGGCTTGTTCCGCCATTGCGACCGAGACCGTATCGTAGTTTGGACGACCATCACCACCACGCAAGACGACGTGACCATATTGATTACCACGCGTGCGTACTACCGATACTTTCCCCTGACCATTTAAACCCAAGAAAGAGTGCGGATGGGAAGCCGATAAAATCGCATTGATCGCGATACTGATATCGCCGTCGGTACCATTCTTAAAACCTACCGGTGTGGATAAGCCGGAAGACATTTCTCTATGCGTTTGAGATTCTGTGGTGCGGGCGCCGATCGCGGTCCAGGCGATTAAATCGCCCAGATATTGTGGAGAGATAGGATCGAGCGCTTCGGTGGCGGTTGGCAAACCAAGTTCGCAAATATCGAGTAAAAATTGACGGGCTTTTTCCATACCCAAATCGACTTGAAAAGAATCATCCATCAAAGGATCATTGATATAACCTTTCCAGCCCGTGGTGGTGCGTGGTTTTTCAAAGTACACGCGCATGACCAAGAGCATGCTGTCTTTGACTTCTTCCTGTAAATTTTTTAGGCGACGTGCATAGTCCAAACCTGCGACCGGATCGTGAATGGAGCAGGGACCGACCACCACGATCAATCGCTGATCTTTACGATCCAAAATATTCTTTAAGCTTTCACGTCCTGCATCGACTACGGTTGCTGCATGTTCTGACAGTGGTAGCTTGGCATGTAATTCTTCCGGCGTTGGCATGGGAGCGAACGAGGTGACATTGATATTTTCTAAATCCTGGCTATTCATCGTGGGTAATCCAAGTAGGAGAGTAAGTGAGAGAGTAAGTGAGAAGGTAATAAGTTGGCTTCTATTATAGGGCAGCACGGCTTTTTGGTTTATGCGCCATGCCTTGATTTGCATGCAGAAATCGCCACAATTTCAATAAATCCCCTCATTTCTTAGATATCGCAATGCTTATGGCGGAATTAGCCGGTATTTCCGTGCTTATTCCAACGATGGGAGTTTAGATACTTTTCTTACACTGGAGCCAATATCAATTAGCTAAACAATGGTGAGGTGCTTTATGCAGTCCAGTTCCACGGCCCAGCAGCGTGCGCAGTATCGTGAATCTAAGCCTTTGCACGGTGTTCCTGGGAATGTCTATATCTTGCGTAATTCTGGCTTGAAGGAAGGTTTATTGCAGATAGGATTGAGTCGGCGCTCTGGCTGGGCGAAGGCTTTAGAACTTAATCGCGATAAGACGAATACTATTCCGGGCAATTATGAGTGCATATTTGAAATGCGCGCGCAGGATGGTGGCGGGGCGATTGAGGGCATATTTCAAGCTTTGCAAAACGTGCGATGTGGTCGCCGCGAGCAAGATTTTTTTGAAGTGGATGTGCGTCGAGCCGAAATTATTATTGATCAATGCATCCGCGATGCAGACTTAAAATTTCAAAACCGCTTTCGACAAGAGTCGGCCTTGCGTGAGTATTTGGAAAAAGAAAATGCAGCAAACGCAGAGCAGGCAGTCGACACACAATTTACAAGTCCAAGCACACCCGTAGTGCGCGAAGGAATATTCAAGAAAGCTTTTTCCTGGATGTCGGGCGTGATGAATTGAACGATTCAATGTTGCGCGTATTCTGTAAATATAAAAAATAGGGTTTACGCAAAATTAATCTGACTAGAGCTTCATTAAGTAGGGCGCGCCGCGCGCACCAAACATATTGGTGACTGAGGTGCGCACGGCGCACCCTACCTAACTCCATTGATTCCTAAGACCAATACGACTTTCGCTCTCTTTGTCGCGCGCTACAAAGGAACGCAGCGAGGCCAGTATCAATTTTGCGTAAGCCTTAGAAAATGAAGATGAGCTCTTTATGTCAACAGATTCTGGTATTTGTGCGAACTATTTTTTTGCTTCGTCTTTATTTTCCTTGATTGAATTGAGTGAATTCAAGGCGCGTTGAACATCCGCTTTTTTACCTGGGTGCTTTTCTTTTTCCAATAAATTTTCCAATGCTTTGCGATGCGCAATCGTTAAAGCGGCATCGGCTTTGCTGAGGATATCGGGTTGTACGCCAGTTCCTTCCCAATTGGTTTTGGTAATGGGGTTAATTGAGCGTCCAAACGGAATGTTTGCCATAAAATGTGGATGAATGCGTTCAGACTCTACAGGGTGCGCGCCGCCGCCAGTGACTTCGCCAACGGTGATTGTGCGCTTTAGACTCTGTAAGGTATAGGTCAGATCTTCGGCTGCAGAAAATGTGCGTGAGCTAGTCAAGATATAAACCTGTTTATTTTTGTCATAGCGCGGACCCGCTGTATACGGGGTAGTCCAAATTTGCGTGGTCTTATTTTCAGATCGATTGTAGATGTCGTTTAGATGGGTTTCTGGTGCGGTGAAATAGCTGGCGATTAAGGCTACTGTTTGAGGTGAACCGCCACCATTTTTACGTAAATCAATAATCAAGGCATCACTGGCATTGATCAGAGTCATGGCGGCACTAATCGCATGTCCGACAATTTCAGTATTGCCAAAACCGCGTAGCTCAAAATAACCTACATTTCCAGGCAGTCTTTCGATACGTTCTACGCCAAAATTCACTGCTTGCATGAATTGACGTTCTTCGGCATCCATCTTCGATTTTTCTTCAACGCTTGGTTCACCGTTGTCGTCGGTTGCTGGGATTTCATCAGCTTCAAAACCTACACCCAGATGCTTGTCTTTCGTTTGTAGGCGCAATTGTTCGGTGAGCAATTTCGAGAATTCTTTTGCGCTACTAGGGCCTGTTAACACTTAAATCGGGAGTGCGAATGCGGAAAAACGGGCACAGGGCTAGGCGTCAAGGCGCGCCGCAGCTAATTTTAAACTACCGCACTGTAAGCGACTTGCAACAACGCCATGTGCCCGTTTTACCCATTCCCGAAGGGTTCAAGCCAAAAGGCGCGATGGACAGCGTTGTAGCTCTTGCCGAGGCACCAGCCTCGGCAGCGAACTACGCCTTGCCATCCCGCCTTTTGGCTTGAACGCATCTCCCGATTTAAGTGTTAACAGGCCCTAATTTGTCGTAGTCACCATTTTTCAAATGCTGCGCCAGCATTGCATTGACCTTCGTTGCTACCTCAGGAAAGACATATTTCTTGGACATACTTTTCTGTAGATTTTGTATCACCATGGTTCGATCACTGGCATTGAGCGTCAAATCGTTTTTTGCATCTGCCACTTGAGCCATAACAGAATTTGGTACGAGGTATACGGCGCTGGCAACCAGCAGTAGTTGTATGGAGCGAGACAAATACATATTTTTCCTTTAATTGTGATTGCAGACGAAGGCAATTTTCGCCACGCCAAGTTTGACGATCTCAGATCTGACATAGCGAAAAATGACATGCCACAATAAAATTGTTTCAGACGGCTTAATCAGAGGGCTTAAGATTTGTGTAGAGAAATTTGATGGACATCCAAAATCATCTTGCCATCACGTTTTACACAGGTGCCGCCATAGTAGGTTGACTTATTCGGCTGCCAGCTCGCGCTAGCCCCGACACTTTTGTTTTTGCAAGCTTGATGAACTTCATCAGGGATGACAATTTCTGGTGGTTCTGGCGGCTCAGGTGGCTCAGGCAAATCTGCAATAGAAGGCAGATCTGGTAGCGGTGGAGGTGGCGGTGGAAGCGGTGCCATAGGTGATGGTAGTGCGGGTGGCGCAGGCGGCGCAGGTGGAATTGGGGGCGGTAATAATTTTGCACAGGATTTCTTTGTCGAGTTTTGTGTGCATTTAACACTGACGACTTTACTGTGGATGCCGTTCAAGTCTATGTCAATATTCGATTGCGCTAAGCTCAATCCTGTTGCGCCAAGAGTTGCCAGCAAAACAGTTAAGGCGATAGGTTTCATTATTTCTCCTGATTGATTACTTGGTTCACTTAGTTAGCATGGTTAGCTTGCCAACGAATTCATGATGCCGTGTAATTGTGGAGAAATAATGAGCAACGAATGTTAAAAATTAGATGTCGAATATTGTTAGTTAGATAGTTTCGTCGCTGATGTCTCAATATCTTTAAAACTGTCGAAACCATCAAAGCGATAACCCAGTCCATAAATTGCATGAATAGGATTGCAATCAGGTAGTACTTGATTGATTTTTTTACGCAGGTTCTTGATATGACTATCGATCGCCCGGTCGGTCACGTCCAAATTATCTTGCACAACAAAATCAAGTAATTGCGAGCGTGAAAATACTTGTCCCGGATGTTCAATAAAATGACGCAGTAAAACAAATTCGCTGCGAGTCAATTCGAGTGCTTGCTGATGTACGTAAATTTTGAATCCCTCTACATCAACTTGGGCACTGACTTTGCTGTGATTGATTGGCTTATGTGTTGAACTATCTGCTGAACTAAGCGTTGCCTCATCTACCTGGGCTACATTTTGACTACGACGTAAAATCACCTTGATGCGCGCCATCAATTCGCGCGGACTAAAGGGTTTGCATAAGTAATCATCCGCACCGATTTCCAGACCAAGCAGGCGGTCAATTTCTTCCACTTTGGCTGTCACCATGATGATAGGTACTTGAGAAAATTCACGCACTGCCCGACACAAACTAATGCCATCTAATCCGGGTAGCATCAGATCGAGCACGATCAGGTCAGGAGCTTGACGCTGTATGTGCTCTAGCGCTATGCGGCCGTTAGCTATGATTTGGGGCTGATAACCGGAGGCTGTTGCATAGTCTGCAATCAAGGATGCCAGATCGGGTTCGTCTTCGATGATGAGAATGTCAGTCGGTGTGTGTGTCATTGCCATAAATAGACGGTCATTGTGATGGGAAATATAAAATCAATTTGCAGTGCGATTGAAAACGATGGTGATTGCTAAGCCGCCCAATGTGGATGGCGCAAAACTGATACTGGCTTGATGTGCTTCCAAAATACGGCGACATAAAGCGAGTCCCAAACCCGAGCCGCCGAAAGCGCGATTGCGTGAATTGTCGACGCGAAAGAAGCGTTCACCCAATCTCTGTAATGCATCGGCAGGCACTGCTGGCGAGCTATCTTCCCACAATAATGCTAATTGTTGTCCTTGCTGGTATAGGCTGATGCGAATGTGTCCGCCAGCATCGGTATAGCGTAATGAGTTTTCAAATAAATTATGCAAAACCTGACGCAGGCGCTCACTGTCGCCATGGATGTCGCTTGCATGAATGTGAGATATCAGATCGAGTTGCAACTGCAGATTGGCGGCGAGAATTTTTTCATGAAAATTATCTGCTTCTTCCTGAATTAAAGTTGCTAGTGCGATTGTTTGCATTTGGTATTCCAAAGCGCCAACGTCGGCTTTGGAAAGTGCATATAGTTCATCAATTAATTTGTTCAGCGATAGAACCTGACGCAACATCAAGGCGATGTTTTCAGGGGTGGCACTGCGTATGCCGTCTTGCAGTGCTTCCAATTGCGCGCGTAAGACAGAAATCGGTGTACGTAATTCATGTGACGTATCCGCTACCCATTGACGTCGGCTCTGTTCCGCTTGCGCGAGTTTTTCTGCCAGTTGATTAAAACTTTGCGCCAGCTCGCCTAGTTCATCACTGCGTTGTGTATTTAAACGCGTATCAAAATGGCCGTCCGCTAAAGCACGTGCGCCGTCGACCAAACGATGAATAGGTCGGCGGAAATGCAAGGCTAACAGTAATGATGCCAATGCACTTAGGCTGATACTGATGACGATAATAATCGCGATGGTATCGGCTTGCTCCTGTAGAAAATCTTTTGACATTGCATCACTCGGTACACGCGATTTTTGTACCTTCAAATACCCAATGATTTTGCCTTGGTGAATTAGTGGGCGCTGGCCACTTGGACTTTGATCCGGTACTCGTCCTGCTAAATATTGTTGGGCAGTATTGATTAAGCTGATACGGCTATTCAAGCTCTGAAATTCTGGTTCAACTTCAGTCTCACCAGCAAGATCAGGCTCGGGAGGGAGATCGATACTGGATGGCGCTGCCGGTAGTTCCAAGGGCGGCGGTGGTGGTAGCGGAGGTGGAGGCGGCAGTGGCGGTAATATCGATTTCTTGGCGACGCTTGATTCAGTTACCGCTGCAGCTTTTGCGGGGCTTGCCGGTGCGGAAGGCGTGGCGGGTGCGGCCGGGGCAACGGGTGCAGCGATGACCACTCGTGCAATTTTTTCAATCGGGTGCTCTTGACTGGAGAGCTGTGGATTTGTCTTGATTTGATATAGTCGAAGTAACTCTTGATTGATCCAACTTTGTTTTTTCTGTGTATCTTTCGGTAAGAAAGACCAATCCCCATGTTGCGCGTACTGTTCTTGTATGGCGTCGCCAACTTCTTGTAATCTATCCAGTTCAATCTTAAGCGCATAGTCGGCAAAACTATTACTGACTTTTTCACGCATCAAAAATAGTGCGGCGGCGACTATCGTGATCAGCGATAGCAGCACGGCAAAAAATAGACGCCAACCGATAGAAATTTTCACCTTGCGATTCCGACGGATAAAGATCGCAGTGTAGAGTTTTGAGCTGCTCACGCCAAGCGCTTTATTAACCAGGAATGAGATTTGTGGTGCGTTTGAGGTTTATTTTGCGTTCACAGCGCTTCGCACACAATGTCTCCATGATTGTGTGGCATAGCTTACTGCAGCGTTGTTGAGTTTGGTAATTAGCCTAAGAGCGGGCGAAAGCGATAATGCTCTTGCGTGAATAAATCTATACCGCATTGCAGGTTTTCTATCCAATCCAAGAAGCAAGCGATTGCCTCGCCTTGCATATAGCGTCCATGTTGTGGCACTAGCATGTCGATATCCATCTGGCGCACCATATTCACCCAAAAGCGACATACTTTATTTGAAACCATATAGCGTTTGTGAAAGCTGCTCATGGTGTGGAGTTGATCGTAGAATTCGGCCTTGGTCGTGATTGGTGTACTGATGCTTTTTGCGTCAACCAGTGAGGCGCCCATATCTCCAGAGAATAAAATCTTCGAGGTGCTGTCGTAAAATTGGAAGTTGCCTTCTGCATGTAAGAAGTGGGCGGGAATCGCATACAGCGTTGAGCCCAGCATGGGAATCGGCAACCCTTCATCTGGAATACCAATAATGCGTCCATCGGCTCGGTTCAGATTGCAAAAATGCGGCACAAAGCGCGACCACAATTGCGATACATATAAATGGCAATCTGTGCTGTATAACCATTTGTCGAGCGCACCGATAATGTCGGGGTCCTGATGTGAAGCGAATAGGAATGCCAGATTTTTCTTGGGCAGGTATTTCTGCATTGCCAGCGTCAATGCGTTGTAGGTAATGTTGCCTGACGGGTCGATCAGGGCACCCTGATCATGTGAAACGATCAGGAACTGATTGGCTTGCACGGCTTCTTCACTGCTGTCAGTCACCAGATCATTGAACATGATGCAACGATGTTTGCCATTACTAAATAGTTCAATTGCCACACAGACTCCCGTTATAGGTCACTAAAAACTTATTTTAGGTCAAGCAATAAAAGGAAATTTGATGTGGATTAAGTTTTTGCTGCTAATGCACAAAATAGGCGCAAACATCACAGATGAAAAAGCCCGGATGAATGATCCGGGCTATCGCGTGTGTGGATCTTGATTTTCTTAGGCTAGTAGCCGAGTGCGCGACCATCTGGATTACGTGGATCGGCAAAGGCTTCAAAGCCTTCTGGTGTGATTTTAATCGTTTGGGTTCTACCCATAGAAGGACCAAGCTTGAATTGATGACCTTTCTGTTTTAGTAGTTCCAGCGTATCGACATTGAAGCCGCGCTCCAGACGTATCATATCCGGCTCCCACTGGTGGTGTATGCGCGGTGTGATCGTCGCTTCCGCGGCATTGAGTTGATGGTCAATCACGTTCAAAATAATTTGTAGTGTGGTGGTGATGATCCGGCTACCGCCCGGACTGCCGGTGACGAGGAAAGGCTTCCCATCTTTCAATACCATGGTCGGTGTCATCGAACTAAGTGGGCGTTTCTTGGCCGCGACGGCATTGGCTGCGCCGCCGATTAATCCAAATGCATTTGGTACGCCAGCTTTGACCGAGAAATCATCCATTTCATTGTTCAATGTGATACCGGTACCGGTCGCAACGATGCCGCTGCCGAATAACAGATTTAAGGTATAGGTGGTCGCGACGACATTGCCAAATTTGTCGACCACGGAGTAGTGCGTGGTTTGGTCGCTCTCATAAGGCACGGGCTTACCTGGTTTGATTTGCGCGGATGGTGTGGCACGATTTGGATCAATTTTTCTCACCAATTCATCCGCATATTTCTTAGAGGTTAAACCAGCGACTGGCACTTTCACAAAATCAGGGTCGCCCAAATACTCAGCGCGATCTGCGTAGGCTAACTTCATCACTTCCGTCATGTTATGAATCGTCTGTGCGCTATTTACCCCGAGCTTGGCGAGTGGGAAGTGTTCCAACATATTCAGCATTTGGATGATGTGTACACCGCCGGAGCTTGGTGGCGGCATCGATACGACTTGGTATCCGCGATAGTTGCCGGTGACCGCAGTGCGCTCAACAGCCTGATAATTTTTCATATCTTCAGTGCTAATCAGACCACCGTGATTTTTCATTTCAGCGACGATTTTTTGTGCGATTGCGCCTTCATAAAACGCCTTCGGCCCTTGTTCAGCAATCAAGCGTAAAGACTGTGCCAGGTCTTTCTGTACGAGTTTTTCACCTGCCCGCAAAGGGCGCTCGCCGCTGAAAAAAATCGCTCGGCTAGAAGCCCATTTGCCGAGTTGATTCCGACTTGCTTCTAGTAATTGCGCCAAATACGGTGTGACTTCAACGCCTTGCTCAGCTAGTTTGATAGACGGTGCAATCAAGTCTTTCAATGACATCGTGCCGTATTTTCGTAAAGCTAAGTCTAAACCTGCAACTGTGCCGGGTACGCCTACCGCTAGGTGCGTTGAGGTTGAGCGGCGCGGAACGATCTCACCATTCGCGTCTAAAAACATATCGCGATGTGCCAAAGCAGGTGCTAGCTCACGAAAATCCAAAGCGATGTCTTTCCCACTCTTAGCATCATGGATCAGCATAAAACCACCGCCGCCAATGTTGCCAGCATGTGGTAACACCACAGCTAACGCAAAGCCAACCGCCACGGCGGCATCGACCGCATTGCCACCACGCTTTAAGACATCCAGCCCAACTTGGCTGGCCAATCCTTGTTCACTTGATACAACGCCATTCTTGGCACGCACTGGGCTGAGAATATCGTAACTGGTGTCATATTGAATCTGTGCGCCAGTGCCTTGTGCAAGACTGAGCGGTGAATATGCAATTTGTGAAACAGTGAAGACGGTCGTGATTAGAGCGAGATGGACTTTTTTGAATGAAAACACAGCGAGCTTCCTTATTCGAGGCAAGTTTGACCAGAAGCACATTAGGTACACATCAGGTCAAGCTTTTTGTAAAAATTTTTACTTTGCAGAAACTTGATTGTCGCTAACTATGCGACATAAGTCGAGACTTGATTCCGACTTGTGACTCAGGTGAACATCAGATTCATTCAATGCTTACAAACATTTCCTTCTGCTAACTTGCTTTTTTTATCTATCGACATTGGTATTTTCCCTTTTGGAAACTACAATTAGTCTCATGTCGCATCGTTGTTACATGTTCTTTTTGAAAGAAAATGCTATGAATAACGTAACGCAAGCACAGGCGTCTGGCGCCACTTTCCCCAATGTCAGCAGGGCACTTGCTCTTTACGGTGTTGAGGTCAAACAATTAGCCACCCAATATCCGCGCATTGTGACGATCATTGACAGTACCTGGGGCAGTATCGATTGTTTGCATTACTTAGATAGCCTTTTGTTTTCTGAACGACCCGGCAGACAGGGTTTTCCTACCGATGTCTTAGATGAAATTGTTTTTATTAAAAACATTTTTGAATTTAGTCATCCTCAGTTCGCGGTTAACCGTAACGACCCGATTAGCAAAAATAAAATTGAAGAGATACGTGGGCACATACAAGAAATTGTGAGTGGTGTGGACAAGGAGGTTGAGGTCGCTGGATTTTCTGAAATTCAAGGCAAGTTAAAAGAACGCGTTTTCAATGAAAAGAAGCATCAGCACGAAGTCGATTCACATCAGACTTTACGCAACAATGTCTCTATGATGGAAAACAATGCTTATCCGAAAGGCGCCAAGCGGGAATTGCTAGGCCAGTATTTCGTGGAGAATGGCATTCTGAGTGACACAGCACTCGCTGAAGCACTTAATTTGCAAAGTAAGTTGCGCACCAGGCATTTGTTAGGCGAGATATTAATCGCGGATCACAGCATCAATGAGGCTCAGCTAAATTGGGCGCTCAGTCGGCAACGCGGAATTCCTATTGTCGATGTTTCGAACCTGGAAATTTCACCAGAAGCGGTACGCTTGATCCCACTCAAGATCGCTCACGCGAAACACGCGATGCCGATTACGATATTTGATAATCGTATCGTGGTGGCGGTCGAAAATCCCTTTGATTCTGAGGTGCAGCGCTACTTTTCATTTTTGTCTGGATATCGTGCCATCCTTGTGTATTCTAGTAACGAGCAGATCAATGCCGCGCTGAGTAGCTACACCGAATCGAAGCGCGGAGTCGTGAATCATACTGAACTGAATGGTGCAAAAAAAGACAATCGTGCCGCCAGCAATGGTGCGACGATGCCGAGCGAATTGAATGGTAGAAAACAAAAAACCGAAGGGCTCAATGGAATCGAAAGGCCAGATTTATCGGCTTATGCCGACAATCAATCAGAAGATGATGATTTGGATGAGCAAAATGATGATTTTTCGACTCAGGCAAGTGAAAGTCCATTGCTGAAAAAAATCGATGAGAACGACGAAACTGTTATAGGCCTCATTAATAAAACGATTAATGATGCAGTACGTTTTGGTGCTTCTGATATTCATTTTGAAGCATTTCCGCGCACTAGAAATTCGCAAATTCGTTTTCGTAAAGATGGCAAATTAGAGGTCAGTGCGACCTATCCAATTAACTTCCATCCTGCTGTGGTGTCGCGTATCAAGATTATGGCCTCATTGGATATTTCTGAAAAAAGAAAAGCTCAGGATGGCAAGATCACCTTTGGTTATGCGAATAAGAAACTTGATCTCAGAGTGTCGAGTATTCCCACCTCGAATGCATTGGAGGTGGTCACCGTCAGGATACTTGGCGCTGGAAAACCATTACCCCTTTCAAAAATTGGCATGCATCCAGATTCACTGGAGAAATTTAAGCTGCAGATCAATAAGCCGCACGGTTTGATCTTGGTATGTGGTCCGACGGGCAGCGGTAAAACCACAACGCTGCATTCGGTCTTGCGCGAATTAAATAGCAGTGACAAGAAGATCTGGACGGCTGAAGATCCGGTCGAGATCGTACAAAAAAATATTTCGCAAGTGCAGGTCTTGCCTAAGATAGGATGGACTTTTGCAAAGGCCTTACGTTCATTCTTGAGGGCCGATCCAGATGTCATCATGGTCGGTGAAATTCGGGATTCAGAGACAGCAAAAGTAGCGGTGGAAGCGTCAATGACTGGACATCTGGTGCTTTCAACTTTGCATACTAATTCTGCGTCAGAAACCTTGATGCGTATGATGGATTTGGAAGTGGCGGCATTTAATCTGGCGGATGCGACACAGGCGATCTTATCGCAACGATTGGCGCGGCGCGTATGCACTGAATGTGCAGAGCGTTTTGAATTCACACCTGACGATCTGGAGCAATTGGTCAATGAATATACGCTGAATACGGTGGAGAAATCTTTGAGCAAGCAAGAACGGCAAAAGATGATAACCCGCTGGCAATCAGAGTTTGGCGACAATGCGCATATCTATGGTCGTCGTGGTCTAGGATGTGCCGCTTGCCATGGCACTGGCTATAAAGGTCGTATGGGTATTCATGAGTTATTGGTGATGAGTGCCGAGACCCGGCGCTTAATTACCTCTGGTGCCAGCAGTTCAGAGATTTTTAAATTAGCGGTGAAAGAGGGAATGAAGACTTTGCGACAAGATGCGATTGAAAAAGTCTTGCAAGGCACTACCGATTTAGCGGAAATTCGTATGGTTTGTATTTGAAGAAATACCGCGAATGACTGCCCTGAAATTGGGCAAAAAAAAAGCCACCTGCGAGGGTGGCTTTTCAATTTAAGAGCTAGAAACTAAGAACTAGAAACTAGTCTCTTAAACTATATTGCAATTATTTTGCATCAGCTTCTGCAGAAGTTGCGCCAGCTGGTTTAATAGCGATAGCAACAGTTGCGTCATCACCGTGTACTACAGCAGAAACGCCTTTTGGCAATTTCAATGCAGATACGTGTACGGATTGACCAGCTTCAACTTTAGACAAGTCAACTTCGATGAATTCTGGCAAGTCTGCTGGCAAGCATTCTACGTCGAGTTCAACAGCAACGTGGCTGATTACTGCAGCAGACAATTTCACCGCTGGAGAAACTTCAGCGTTGATGAAGTGCAAAGGTACTTTAACGTGGATCTTTTTGTTTGCATCGACGCGTTGGAAATCAGCGTGCAATACCAATTGTTTAAACGCGTGCATCTGGAAATCGCGCAACAATACTTTTTCAACTTTACCATCAACATCCATGTCGAGAATGGAAGAGTGGAAAACTTCTTTTTTCAATGCATGGAACAATGCATTGTGATCCAATGAGATGCTCACTGCTGGCTCTGTACCACCGTAGATGATGCCTGGTGTTTGACCAGCATTACGCAGGCGGCGGCTCGCTCCGGTGCCCTGTTCTTTACGTGCAAATGCGACTACTTTCATTTTAATACTCCAAATTAAGCCGAGTCTTTTGAGAAACCCGGCGTTGACTTTCCCGCGACCAGGAAAGTGAAAAATGCTTGCGAATATCGAAATACTCGCAAGCCGAAAACTTTATCTTTGTTCCAATAACTGTACTGAAATTAATCAGAGAACAAAGAAATAACTGACTCACCTTTAGTAATGCGGCGGAAAGTCTCAGCCAGCAAACTATCGCAAGACAATTGACGAATCTTAGTGCAAGCCTGTGCCGCAGCCGATAAAGGAATAGTATCTGTCACTACCAACTCATCGAGCGGGGAATTGTTGATACGATCAATCGCCGGGCCAGACAAGACCGCGTGCGTACAGTAAGCCAATACTTTTTTCGCACCGCGTTCTTTTAATACTTCTGCAGCTTTCGTCAAAGTACCTGCTGTATCGACCATGTCATCCATGATTACGCAGTTACGGCCTTCAACTTCACCAATAATATTCATTACTTCGGAAACATTGGCTTTTGGACGGCGCTTATCAATAATCGCCAAATCGCAACCCAGGCGTTTTGCCAAAGCACGGGCACGTACCACACCACCAACGTCAGGAGAAACGACTAATAAGTCATCGTAGTTCTTCGCCACCAGATCACCCAACAAAATCGGTGATGCGTAAATATTGTCTACTGGAATATCAAAGAAGCCCTGAATTTGATCTGCATGCAGATCCATAATCAAGACACGGCCAACACCCGCTTCTTCCAACATATTTGCCACTACTTTGGCAGAAATCGCCACACGAGCAGAGCGTGGACGGCGATCTTGACGCGCATAACCAAAGTAAGGAATCGCTGCAGTGATGCGGCCAGCTGAGGCGCGCTTCAGAGCGTCGACCATCAACATAATTTCCATTAAATTGTCATTTGTCGGCGCACAAGTCGATTGCAACACGAAAACATCTTTACCGCGGACGTTTTCATTGATTTCGACCATCACCTCGCCGTCAGAAAACTTGGAAACGTCTGCCTTACCGAGGCGAATACCAAGTTGCTTTGCAACACCTGCAGCTAAAGCAGGATTGGCATTACCGGTAAAGACCATCATGTTGTCGAGAGCGTGTGCCATGAGATCACCTAAGGGAATAAAAAAGCCAAGCAAGACAGAAATTACAGCATTACGTTTAGAATTCTTGTTGTAATGATTACTGAAAATACTGCCGTAAAAAACCGAAAAGCCGCCGCATCATTTTGTATGCGGCGGCTTGGGAATTATATGGCAGGGGAAGAAGGATTCGAACCTTCGCATGCCGGAATCAAAATCCGGTGCCTTAACCAGCTTGGCGATTCCCCTACACAACTTTTTATCAATTGCTTATTTCTTTTGATAATCAGCGAAGCCGCTATTTTATCTTGAAATCAGCAATCAACCAAATTTTTTGTGATGCAAGCTATAAATTAACTTCTAAATTTATAGGATGTTGTTGTAAGGCTTTAGCAATCCATGATGTCCAGTGATGTGGTACTTGCTCAGCTACTTTTTTTGCTGCTTCTTCACTTGGAAAAGCGCAAAAAACACAAGAACCAGATCCCGTCATCTTGGCATCATCCTGATTTATTTCATGTTGCTTGAGCCAGTTAATAGCGTTTGCAATTTCAGGATGTAAAGCACAAGCAACAGCTTGCAGATCATTTTTCCATTCAACTTTCGCTGCATTGGAAAAGTCCGTTATTCTGACGGGCTTCGTGTCTCTTGTCAACTCCTCGGCTGAAAAAATTGTGGGAGTGGGGACGTGCACGCCTGGTTCTATCACAACAAACCACTGCTCTGGCGTCGTGATCGCCTGCATTTGCTCGCCTATGCCTTCGACAAAAGCATTTTGCCCAAAGATAAAGAAGGGCACATCCGCACCTAGTTGTAAGCCTAGTTGCATCACTTGCTGCTTATTTAAATGGCACTGCCAGAGATGATTCAGCGCCATCAAAGTCGTTGCCGCATCGGATGAGCCACCGCCAACTCCACCGCCCATGGGCAATTGTTTGTGCAAGTGAATATCAGCACCCAAGGAAATTTTGCAATGTTGCTGCAACAGGCGCGCGGCCCTGATGACTAAATCGGATTGCTCCGGTACCCCTGTAATAGTGTTGATGCGACGAATAGCACCATCTTCGCGCACTTGAAAATCTAAATGATCGCATCGATCGATTAGCTGAAAAACACTTTGTAGTAAGTGATAGCCGTCTTCACGACGACCTGTAATATGTAAGAATAAATTTAACTTAGCTGGCGCAGGGCAGCTAGTGAGTTTGGTAGCAGTGATATTGGTTGGCGCGTTCATTTGGTCGATATGCTTGATGCTGGAGGGGAATTATTGCAACTCTTTATCGTCACATTTTATTATCACTTTTTATCGCCGCTCATTATTGCCACTCTTCAATCACAATACGAATTTTCATTTCGCCTACTTGCTCGGTGTTTTTATATAAATCGATACGTTTCGGATGAATAATCCCTGCATCAGCTTGCCAGCTAACAAAATCTAATTGCCAGCCTTGTGATTGCAGGCGATAGTAATCGCTTGCAGGCAAAGCGATTGCTTGTCCATTCGCCGCCAAGTCAAATCCTTGCAGCCAGGCTTTTAATCCGCTCACAGGAATTGTCCAGCCCAAATTTTCTATCAATAAAGATTCAATATTCGCCGCGACTTTAGGTTCTTGCTTTGCTTGTTCTAAGCGCGCTCCCGATGCATTTTCTTGAATGGTCGCGATGGTTTGACCTAGTGGCGAACTCAAGGTGATGTGTAAGTCTTGTGGCGTTTGTTGCCAATCAAAGCCCACGATCACGGTTTGTGGCTGATCATTTTGCTGATATTGAATGGAAATACGACCTTGCAGTTGAACTTGTGGCTGCAAGCTTCGGCTTTGATTTTGTTGAGCGGAATTTAAGGCCTTGGTCGTGCTGCATGCGCCTAGCAGCGCGCCAAATGACAGCAACAATAATACTTTCAAAGCAGTGATGAACTTTGTTGATGCTTGGTACAGTGCTAGGTGAGTCATGCTTTTCCGAAAAAATGGAGGAAGATCAAAGGACGTGATTATGGCAGCGTCAGTGCCAATCTTTGCAAAGTATTTTTCAACAAAACATTTTGCGGATCTTTTTTATTCGCGTCGGCGAATAAGCGCATCGCTTCATCTTTCTTATCTTGAACCCATAAAATTTCGGCTAAATGAATCGACACATCAGCATCTTGTCGCATGCTCAGTGATTGGCGCAGAAATTTCTCCGCTTCGCTATAGCTCTTCAATCGAAATTTCACCCAGCCTAAACTGTCTAGAATGTAGGGGTCATTTGGATTAAGTTGATTAGCAATTTCTAACAGCGATAAGGCATCATTTAAATTGACGTTTCTATCTGCATACGAATATCCTAAAGCGTTATAGGCTAGAGCATTATTCGGCGCAATCTGAATCAATTGCTTGAGCGCCATTTCCATTTCGGGATAATACTTCAGAGATTCTGACAGCATCGCAAAGTCATATAGCAGATCGGGACTTCCAGGTAATTCACCGAGCGCCATCTGTAGTAAGACAAAGGCTTCGGTTGTTTGCCCGGCATCACGCATAATTTGCGCTTCAGTTTGTAACAGCAAGGCTTGTTCACTGTCCTTGGAAGTACTGATCGTTTGTAAAAATTGACGTGCCTCGCGAGACTTGCCGTCACTGGCTAACAGCAAAGCTCGGCGCATTTGTATATTGAACCAGACTGGATTTGGCTCGTCTTTATCGTTGATCTTGTTGATCTTATTTATTTTGCTAAGCCATAGGTCGGCTTTTTGCTTGTCTTTGCGCTGTAGGGCGATTTGTGCGAGGCTGATATACGCAGAGCTGCTGTCTTCGTTGACGCTGATTTTGTCTATCATCTCTTTGAAATAATTTTCTGCTGTATCGAGTTGCCCCATCTCCATCTCTATACTGCCCAAGGTATAGAGTACTTGCGTGCGTGGCATAGCGACCTTCTCAGGGCTTTGCAAAAAGCTTAGAAATTCTACTTTCGCCTGACTGAGCTGCTTGCTTTCTAGCAGCATTGTTGCGTATGCCAGATGAACTTCTTTTGCTTGTGGATAGCGTTTTAAGAAGTCGGCGACCAGCGTAAATGCTGCATTTTTCTCTGAAGCATGTGCCAGAGTCAAGATGCCCAATTCTGAACTGGGCTCTATCGCTAAAGCCGCCTGCGCTTCTTGTTGTGCTCTGCCAGAGTCGCCACTACGGTAGGCGGCGCGTGACAGTGCGATATGACCGGCGAGTGATTCTTTGTCCTTCACTAATATTTTTTCTAAGCTTTGTAAGGCGGCTTTCTTGTCGCCAGTGCGGTTCAAAGTTATTTGTGCTTGGTGGATGAGTCCGTTTCTTTCCTCCCCTGAACTTTGTTCCAGAAGCTTTAGGAAGAACTGTTCAATCCCCGTGTAATCGCTCTTGATGACCAACAGGCTTAGATAGTATTGCTCCGCTTCAGGCGTACCCGGCGCGAGTTCGCGCCATAAACGAACTGCTGCCAGAGATTCATCGACTTGTTGTGCGGACATCGCAATTTCCGCCGCACGCTTGGCTAGTCGCGGATCACGGGTTTGTTGTGCCAATCCCATGATGGTAATAAACGGACTCTGCCACTCGCCACGCTGCAACGCGATATCCGAGGCAGTTAATTTGTAGAGTATGTCTTTGCTTAGGCCTGATTCGTTTTGGTTGCTATCGGCTTTGGTCGGCGACGTAGCCTGCTGAGTTTGTGCTTTGGTAGGTTTAGCAGGTTTGGTGGGCTTGACGGGTTTAGTAAGGGGTATTTGCTCATTCGCAGTTTGTGCCCATGCCGAATTGCTGGCGATACCGAATAAACCAAGGCAGAGTGTAGATACGAGAATATGGATGTGACGAAGCTGAGGTGGATTTTTTTTCATGCGCAAGAGGTAATCAGTAAGGGAAATGCAAAGTCTGGGTACAATACTTTGTGTTAGTTGAAATGATTTTACGCTGAAATCTTGTCTTGGCGGGGGCAAGGCAGTCGGTGTTTTGTGTCAACTTGTATTTAACTTGTAATTGTCTTGTAACGAAACCCTGCTTTTGATGCTAATTTAGAGAGTGATTTATGCCGGAATTGCCGGAAGTAGAAGTAACCCGATTGGGCATTCATCCCTATATTGAGGGGCGCAAAGTAACTGGGCTCATATTGCGTCGGGATGGATTGCGCTGGCCATTCCCAGCGAATTTGCAGCAGTTAATTGTGGGTCAAACAGTGGTATCGACCGGACGTCGCGGTAAGTATTTGCTATTGCACTTCAGTCATGGATCTTTGCTTATTCATTTAGGCATGTCGGGAAACCTAAGAATCATGCCGCCCCATACACCGGCACAAAAACATGATCACGTGGATATTGTGCTCGGAGATCAAATGCTCAGACTGACTGATCCGCGTCGATTTGGTGCGGTTTTGTGGCACGACCATGCCGACGGCGCCTTGGAAGAGCACCTCTTATTAAGAAAGCTAGGCGTAGAACCACTCAGCGATCGATTTACTGATGACCTGATGTTTCAGCAAACCAGGCAACGCTCAGCGCCGATCAAACAAGTCTTGCTGGCAGGAGATGTGGTTGTTGGCGTCGGCAATATTTACGCCTGTGAGAGTCTGTTTAGAGCAGGCATTAATCCGAAAATCGCAGCAGATCGTATCAGCCGCAAGCGTTATCAGGTATTAAGTGTTGCGATTCGGCAGATTCTGGCAGAAGCAATCAAACAGGGTGGCAGCACCTTGAAAGATTTTGTTGGCGCTGATGGTAAAACGGGGTATTTTCAACAATCTTATTTTGTCTACGACCGAGCGGGAGAAGCTTGCCGAGTTTGTCAAGGGACAATTAGACACATAACACAAGGCCAACGTAGTAGCTTTTATTGTGTAAATTGTCAAAAATGAGCCAGAATGTCATATTGTTGAGTTTCTTAAGAAGAATAAAGGCGAAGCTCGGCTGCGCAGTATAAAAATTAGGGCTTACGCAAAATTGCGTTAGCTAGGCGTGGAGCCGAAGACAGTATGATTGCTTGGCCTGCCCCTGCGAAGGCAGGGGGCGAAGCGAGCATAACGACGCCAACGTCTGTTTTGCGTAAATCCTAAGAATAATTTTGAGGATACTATGAGTAATTTGGTTCAGAATTTTGAAGAATACAGCGGCTGGCGCAAAGGCGTCGCCCAGGCGATAGAGCAATATCGCGCCTGGATTGCTGGTTCTGATTTCGCTGACGGTATTCTTGATCAACGCATTATGCGTCTGAAAGAGCGGCTGATAGACGATAAGTTGACTATTGCCTTTGTCGCCGAATTTTCGCGCGGCAAGTCGGAATTAATTAATGCGATTTTCTTTGCGGATTATGGGCAAAGAATTCTGCCATCCGCCGCTGGTCGCACCACCATGTGTCCGACCGAACTTTTGTATGACGAGGGCATGCCGCCTTGTATACGCTTGTTACCGATAGAAACTCGCAGCGAAACTCTTAGTACGACTGAATATAAAGGCAATCAACATATTTGGACGGTGTTGCCGTTAGACACCAAGTCTGGTGACGGTATGCTCGAAGCTTTTAAGCAAGTGAGTTTGACCAAGAAGGTGAGTAAAGAAGTCGCCAAGTCCTATGGCTTGTATGACGAATCAGATCCGGATGCAGCTTTGGAAGTCGATGAAAATGGTTTGGTCGAAATTTCGCAATGGCGTCATGCAATCGTCAATTTTCCTCATCCCCTATTAAAGCAAGGCTTAATCATTGTCGATACGCCGGGTTTAAACGCGATTGGTACTGAGCCTGAATTGACCTTAAATCTGATCCCAAATGCGCACGCGGTTTTATTTATTCTGGCGGCCGATACGGGTGTGACGAAGAGCGATGTCGAAGTCTGGCGCGATCATATCGGCAGCGGCCCGGGTCGTATGGTGGTGTTAAATAAAATCGATAGTATGTGGGATGAGTTGCGTACGCCGGAAGAAATCGAAACGCAAATTCAAAATCAAATCACTTCCGTCGCGCACACCTTGAGCCTGGAAGAAAAACAAGTTTTCCCGATTTCTGCGCAAAAAGGCTTGGTTGCAAAAATCAATAAAGACGCGCCTTTGCTGGCCAAGAGCCGTTTGCCGAAATTGGAATATGCCTTATCGAACGAATTGATTCCTTCCAAAAAGAACATCATCCGCGCGCAATTAGCGAGTGATATTCAAGAAATCACCGATGGTCAATATGCGGTGATTAATGCACGTGGTCGTGGTGTCAATGAGCAACTGCACGAATTACAAAGCCTGCGTGGTAAGAATCAAAATGTGATTGAACACATGATGAAACGCGTCACGCTTGAGAAGCAAGAATTTGATGCCAGTTTGATGAAAATGCAGGGCACCCGTTCAGTCTTTACGCGTTTGTCGACCGAGGTGTACACCACCTTGGGTATGGATATTTTGAAAGAAGAAATTAAGACTGCCCGTGAAGAAATGGAGTCGAGTAAATTTTCTTTGGGCTTGAAAGAGGCGATTAAAAATTTCTTCACGCAGGTCAAACAAAACCTGCAAGCATCCAATCGTAAGACCGACGAAATATCCGAAATGATGGCGATCATGTACCGTAAATTTTCAACCGAACATGGTTTGGCATTGACGGCGCCTATGCCATTTTCCTTGAATAAATACATGCAAGAGATTGAGGCAATCGAGTCAGTTTTTCATCGTCAATTTAGTGCGATTACTTTGTTGACGACAGAGAAAAAAGTCTTGATACAAAAGTTTTTTGATTCAATTTCGGCACGCGTTAAACAAAGTTTTTCACAGGCGAATCGCGATGTTGAAGCTTGGCAAAAAGTCGTTATGGCGCCGATTGAAGCGCAGATACGTGAACATAAGAATCAGTTAAAAAATCGTATGCAGTCAATTCAAAGAATTCATGTAGCGACTGATAGTTTGGAAGAGAAAATCGCCAGCTTTGAAGCAATGATGAAGGAAGTCGAAGCGCAGAAAAAATCTTTAGAAAGCTTACGTAATAATATACATAAGGCGCTGGCTGCAGATACTAGTACCAGCTAAATCTTAAATTGATAAACCTAAACGCTGATAGAAATCTTTATCAGCGTTTTTCTATTTTAAAAGAAGAAAAACGATGAACAAATTTAACCCTGCGACATTGCTGCAAGCACTCCCTAAAACTTTACTATGTACGATCTTGGCTTGTGGTTTGTCATTCACTGCATCAGCACAAGATGCATGGAAAAAAATTGACGCAGGAATCAGTGTTGAGCTGCGAGGCCTGTCTGTCGTTAACCGCAATGTGGCGTGGGCCAGCGGTGCTAAAGGTACCGTGATTCGTACTGTGGACGGCGAGAATTGGGAAAATGTTTCCATCAGTGCCAAATTGCCAGAAACTAGTGTTTTAGATTTTCGTGATATCCAAGGCTTTGATAAATTTACTGCGATTGCGATGAGTGCCGGTCCGGGTAAGGCATCGACGATTTACAAGACGATCGATGGCGGCACACATTGGGAATTAATGACCGTGAACGGTGAAGCTACGGGCTTTTGGGATGCGATTGATTTTTGGGATGCGCAAAATGGCGTGATTCTTGGCGATCCTGTGAATGGGCAATTTCAAGTATTGATTACGCATGATGGCGGTAAGACTTGGAAAAATTCTGCACAAGATTTAAGTCAATTGGGCGCTCTGGCGAATGAAGGTGCATTTGCGGCGAGTGGCACTTGCATTTCTGTGAGTGGCAAAAAAGATGTGTGGTTTGCGACTGGCGGTGCAGAAAAAACGCGCGTATTCCATTCGGCGGATCGTGGCATGACGTGGACTTTTGCAGAAACAGCGATTGCCGCTGGTGTGCCGCCGAAAGGTTTGTTCTCCGTCGCTTTTTCGGATACGCAATATGGATTTGCTGTTGGTGGTGATTATCAAAAGGCCAAAGCAGAAGGCTTGAATGCGGTTGTCAGCCAAGATGGCGGTAAGACTTGGGCTGCATCACCTGCATTACCAGTGGGATTTTTATCTGTAGTCATTGCGGTACCAGGGCAGGAAAAAACTTTTGTAGTGGGTGGTTTAGCCGGCTCGGGTGTGACGAAAGATGGCGGTAAGTCGTGGGAAGTCTTAGGTGAGACGCCATTGAATGCGATAGGTTTTGCCGATGCACTGCATGGCTGGGCAGTCGGACCTAAAGGTCTTGTGATGAAATATGCAGGTAAACGTCTGGTCAGCAATCTGAGTTCAGCTAAATAAATACATAAAGCGCAGATTGCCTGAGCAAAAAATGAAGAAGAAAAGTGTAGAAGTACCCAATCAAGGCAGGCAAGGCAGCCAACACCGTCAACGCAGTTCTGCAAGCGATTCGGTTTATTACGATCCGAGTTTTTCCGCAGCATTGATTGGCTGGCAGCAACAGCATGGGCGTCATAGTTTGCCTTGGCAAAATACTGGGGACGCTTACAAAGTTTGGTTGTCTGAAATTATGCTGCAGCAGACGCAAGTCACCGCGGTGATTCCTTACTATCAGCGCTTCTTGGAAAAATTTCCTACTGTACAGACCTTAGCCGCAGCGCCAGTGGAAGAGGTCATGGCCTCGTGGGCTGGCTTGGGGTATTACACGCGCGCCCGTAATTTGCATCAGTGTGCAAAGAGGGTGGTGGATGAGTATCAGGGAATTTTCCCTAGCGATCCCAAGTTGCTGCAAGAGTTGCCGGGTATCGGACGTTCAACGGCAGCGGCGGTGGCCGCATTTTCCTATGGCAGCGTGGCGGCGATTTTGGATGGCAATGTCAAACGTGTATTTGCACGGGTATTCGGTGTAGAAGCCTATCCCGGAGTGAAAGCGGTCGAAGATGATTTATGGTTGCGCGCGGAGGCTCTGTTACCTACCAAGGATATTGGCGCCTATACCCAAGGTCTGATGGATTTAGGTGCCACGCTTTGTACACGTAGTAAGCCAGATTGCCCGCGTTGCCCATTTCAAAACCGATGTATCGCTCATGCGCAAGGGCGCACAGCAGAGCTGCCGATACGCAAACCAAAAATTCAACAAAAAGAAAAGCACACGGTCATGCTTTTGCTTGAGCATGCGGGTGAAGTCTTGTTGGAGCAAAGGCCGATGACTGGTATCTGGGGTGGCTTGGTGTCATTACCAGAATTAGATGGCATGCGAGAGGGAAATCACTTGAGTGCCCATGGAATTGATGTATTGATTTCTGACGCTTCTGATACTGTTCCTGGCTCTACTCCTGGCACCGATAGCGCATCGTCAGAGCGAGACTATATGCTTAGCTTTGTGAGCAGTTTTGGTGAATCAGTGGCAGCTCGTGCTTTCGCTTCCTTTGACCATGTGTTCACCCATTTCAGATTGCATGTGCATGTGATTCACTTCAGTCTTTCTCAACGTCACGCCATGCTGGGTGAAACACGATATGCGTGGACGCCGATGACGCAGATAGAACAGTTAGCATTGCCTGCACCGGTAAAGTCCTTATTGCTTTCGCACTACCAGTCTCTTATTTGAGTCGTGTATTGACGCGTGTTTTGAATCAAGTATTGAGTAACGTATTGAGTCAAGTCGCTCCACGCCGAAGCCATACAAAAAGTCATCTCCATTTTCGTCCTGCCTGATTCGTGTTTCATCACGAATCAGGGGATTTCATCACATCAGTGTTTACTTCAAATCCTGATCAGGCGACACTTGCGGCATCGATTTCTTATCAATGATTAGTATGGAAAGAACCTAATGAAAGGAGTTCATTTTGATTGATTCTATGACTACCAAAACCGCCTTAGCCCGTTTGTTTGGGGTGACAATATTGAGCCTTCCGCTGTGGGCACAGGCACAGACCAAGCCTTGTCGTATCGATAGTTTTCCGCAGGAGGTGAAGTGCGGACAAGTTCAGCGACCGCTTGATCCCGCCAACCCCGATGGCAAGAAGATAGCCGTGCATTACGTAGTTTTGCCTTCGCAAGACAGGAATAAATTACCCGATGCCGTGTTTTTGCTGGCGGGCGGCCCAGGGCAAAGCGCAGTCGCGGCTGCGAGCTTTGGTGAAACTGTGTTAGGTAAACTCAATCGACGTCGGGATCTGGTGTTTGTTGATCAGCGCGGCACTGGTAAGAGCGCACCTTTGCGTTGTCCCGAATTAGAAGAGAGTAATAAGATTCTCGATAAAGAAGCGACACTTAAAATAATCCAGAGCTGTCAGCAAAATTTGCAAAAACTACCTTATGGTGATTTGCAATTTTTTAGTACCAGTATCGCCGTACAGGATTTAGAAGCAGTTCGACTGGCGCAAAATTATGGTCCGATTAACTTGGTGGGCGCTTCGTATGGTACACGGGTTGGTTTGGAATTCTTACGTCAATTTCCACAGTCTGTGCGCCGCCTTGTGATTGATGGCGTGGTGCCACCCGATTTGAGCTTACTCGCTTCGGATGCAAAACCGGCCTTAGAAGGGATTTTTGCTGATTGCCTAAAAAATGCACGCTGTAATACAGCGTATCCAGATTTGGCGGGAAGCTGGAAGCGCTTGCTAGCGAGCACACCACGTCAGTTTAGCTTTACGCATCCACGTCTTGGAAATAGTATGAGTGCGCAAATTGGTCGTGATGATTTGATCGGTATGGTGTTTAAAGGTCTTTATTCACCGACCACTACGGCAGTATTGCCTTATGCAATCACGCAGGCAGAAAAAGGTAAGCTCGATCCTTTGCTGACTATGAGTGGTAGCTTTAATCAAGCTGGTCCTGGTGGCCTGGTAATGGGTATGCATTACTCAGTCTGGTGCGGCGAGGCGTATGCCAATCCGCGCGCTGCAGCAGGTAAAGGCGACGAGTTCACCGAAGTAATGGGTAATATGTATGACAAAATTTGTGCAAGCTGGCCACGAGCACAAATTCCTAAAGAGTTTTTCACGACACCAAATACCAAGTCGCCCGTGCTCTTGTTAAGTGGTGGCATTGATCCTGTGACACCGACCCGCAATGGTGAGCAAATCGCCAAAGCCTTGGGGAGCAAGGCGCGTCATATCAGCATCGAGAATGCTGGCCATGGCTTGTTGATGCAAGGCTGCGTACGTGAAGTGGTAGATAAATTCCTTGCCGCGAAAACCGATGACGAGGCATTAAAAGTTGATGCAAGTTGCGTTCGTCAAATCCCACGCCCTTTGGTCTGGCTTCCTCCTGTACTTGGTACGGATAATGCCGCTGTTAGCGAAGTCAAGAAAGCAGGAGAATAAAATGATTATTGTTGAAGATCTGCATAAAGAATTCGTCAAATTAGGTAAGCCGAAATTTGGTATCGGCAAGCGTAGTAGCGAAAAAGTGAAGGCCGTGAACGGGGTCAGTTTCACCGCGCAAGACGGTGCGATTTTGGGTTTGCTAGGAGCCAATGGCGCGGGTAAAACGACCAGTTTGCGTATGGTTGCTTCCATGTTGAAAATGGATAGCGGCATGATCAAGATTGATGATGTGCAAGTGAAAGAAGGGCAGACCGCAGCACAGGCTAGATTAGGTATTTTATCTGATGCACGCGGTTTGTATCCACGCTTAACCGCCCGTGAAAATATTCAATATTACGGTAAGTTACACGGCATGGATAAAGGCGCGATCGAGCAACGTACCGATCAATTGGCACATTGGTTAGAAATTCACAATTTACTTGATCGCCGCACGGAAGGATTCAGTCAGGGGGAGCGCATGAAAATTGCCTTAGCACGTGCCTTGATTCACGATCCTAAGAATATTATTTTGGATGAACCGACCAATGGCTTAGATGTGGTTGCGACACGCGCGCTACGTGAGTTTTTACGCTGGCTCAGAAGCGCAGAAGGTGGCGGTAAGTGCATCGTATTTTCTACCCATATCATGCAAGAAGTGGAGCGTCTGTGCGATACCGTTGTGATTGTTGCGCAGGGTAAGACCGTTGCCAAAGGTACTGTCACTGAATTAATGCAGCAGGCGCAGGAGCACGATTTTGAAGATGCTTTTGTGAAGCTGGCATTTCTGGACCAAGCCCCTGCATCCTCTACTTCTAATGGCCAGTCAACTTTGAATCAAGGGAGTCTCGCATGAGAGAAATATTCGCAATTTATTGGAAAGAAATCTCAGATGCGATGCGTGATCGCCGCACTTTGATGATGGTCTTGGCGAGTTCATTATTACTCGTGCCTATGTTGTTGTTTGTGTTTTCGACCGTGATGTCGCAGGTTGAGTCGCAGGCAGTTGATCGTAGCGTGATGGCGGTGAACATGAAAGATGCGCCAGGCCTGGAAAATTACATTCTGCGCCAAGGCTATCAAATCAAGCAAGCGCCTGTGGACTATGAAGAAAAATCTCGCAGTAAAGAATTAATCAAACCCGTCTTATTGATTCCAGCACATTTTGAAGACGATGTCGCTCAACTCAAGCGTGTCGAGTTGGAGATCGCCTATGATACTTCAAACCGTCAAGCAGAAATGGGCCTTAATCCTTTACGACGCTTGTTGAATGGTTATGTGCAAGAACGTAGTGGTTTGAATTTGATGATGCGTGGTGTGTCCGCAGAATTGCTGCAGGCGGTCGTGGTTAAAGAGCGTCACATCAGCCGGCCAGATGAGCGACGCGTGACAATTACCGGCATGTTGCCTATGGTCTTGATTATGGCCATCGTGATGGGCGGAATGTTTGCAGCGATTGATAGTACAGCGGGCGAACGTGAGCGTGGCTCACTTGAACCTTTGATGATGAATCCGGTATCAGGCTTGCAATTGGCTATCGGCAAAACGGCGGCAGTGGCAACGGTGAGTATCTTGATCGTGGTGTTGACCGTCAGTAGTTTCTTTCCCGCACAATCGGTGATTGCCAATGAAGCCTTACGAGCTGAATTTCAGTTCGGTGTGAAAGATGCTTTAGCTTTTTTATTGGTGCTTGTGCCATTAGCAGCTGCACTGTCTTCTTTGCAGGTCGCTTTGTCATTAACCTGCAAGACTTTTAAGGAAGCAAATGTCAGAAATCAGCTATTGAGTTTGACAGTCTCGTTCTTGCCGTTGTTTTTTATTTTAAATCCGGGCAAAGAACCAGCTTGGTTAGGATGGGTACCAGTGATGGCGCAGACGCAGATGATGAATCAAGTGCTCAAAGGTGAATTAGTGGGTGCGAATTCGATTGGTATCGCGTTGTTGGTTTCTTGCGTAATCGTGAGTGGTAGTTTGTTATTCGTATCACGCAAAATGCGGGATGTGGTGATGGAGTAAACTTTCGAGTGCATATTGAAGTGCATATTGAGTTAAATACCGAAGTGAACTGCAATTTCAACTGACAACGACTCGATTCAACCCGTCGTTGTCAGCCTGAATCCGCAAGATTTGTCAAACATCCCCCGCACTCAATTTTTGCCTGAAAAACGCTCGTTTTGATCAGGAAGTGGGGGCGCATTTAAGTCAAAAGACTGATAACAAGCTACACAGCTTATGATTCGGTTAGATCTGTGCAGACTAGCGTCACCCAGATACAGTCTAGATGACTTTTTCTATCATTTCTTATCACAGTATTCCAGCATGTAGTGTTTCTGCATCTGAATGAGCAGATAATAATTGCAATTTTTCTCAATCGCGTATTGTCCGTATAGAATGTGCTTAGCAAGTGCTTCATTCATAGGGTAATGGAGCACTGCTTCTGTAGTTTTGAAGAGGTAATCACGTGATTTTGAAAGTGTGGCAATGACAGCTCCTGGCCTGACGAAAGATATTCTTAAAATTGTAGGATACAGAAATGTGCCCGGATATTTCCCAAAAATGCGGCAAGCAGCGATTGTCGTTAGTGTTGAACTCAATACCAAGGCATTCGACCAGCAAATCCTGAATGTTGCTCACGCCGAGTTCTTACGCTTAATTCCTGCCTATCAGGAAAAATTCGACAAGTTATCCGTCCTTCACGACTATCCCTTACGCCAATTATTCTCAGCTTGTATGGGTGTGTTGGTCATGGCTGGTTTTCCGGTAATTGATGAAATGGTGATTGACGAGCGTACAAGTCCATCGAGCTCGATAAAATCCTTGATTATGCCGGCGCTGAGCATGAGCTACTCGGCGAATCACTTGGCGCTCAATTGGTTAATGACGCGCATGAATTTTTTGCACAATCATTTCAACCCAGAAAAATATGAAGAAGATGTACGGCAAGCGGCTTTAGAGGACAGCTTACGCAAGCTCATTCAGCAAATGGCCGTATATGCGCCTACAGGGCAAAATTCTTTACGCTTTATTCAAGCTGCTCAACAATTAGATATCCCGTATGTGAGGATCAATGCTAACGTCTTTCAATTTGGTTGGGGGCGGTACGCACGTTGGTTAGATAGTTCATTCACCGATGAGACGCCGAATATTTCAACCCGTATTGCGCGCAACAAGGTGGCCACTTCGCGGTTTTTGCGAAATGTCGGCATCCCTGTCTGCCAACAATTCATAGTCAAGAATGCGGATGAAGCGGCTGAACATGCGGCGAAAATGCAATTCCCGGTTGTCATCAAACCTTCAGATCAAGATGGCGGGCGCGGCGTTCATGTCGGCTTAAAAAATGTAGCGGAAGTGCGTTACGCTTTTGCAGAAGCTAGTAAATTATCGAATACGATCTTACTTGAGCAGCAGTTCATTGGTCGTGACTACCGGATTCAGGTTTATCAAGGACAGGTTTATTGGGCGGTTCATAGAATACCTGGAGGCGTGACTGGCGACGGTCAACATTCGGTTCAAGAATTACTCGACATCCAAAATGCGCAACCAGCGCGTGGTGAGCCCGGCAGCAATGCCTTGCTAAAGCGGATTTATATCAATCAAGAAGCGGAGTCGCTCTTGGACGAGCAAGGGTTGGAATTGAATTCCATCCCTGCAGTGGGCCAATATGTACGATTACGTCAGGCTGCCAACGTCGCGTCGGGTGGAAGTATCGTGCCGGTATTGGACATCGCGCATCCTGATAATTTGCGCTTGGCTGAACGTGCGGCACGCATGTTGCGTCTTGATTTGGCGGGTATTGATTTGTTGATCCCCGACATTCGACAATCTTGGTTGGAAACTGGCGCCGCTATTTGTGAGGTCAATGCACAGCCGCAGATGTCGCCGCATCTACCACTTGAAATACTGGGAAAATTAGTCCATCAAAAAGGCTTGATCCCGATTATTGTTGTGTTGGGCGAGATTGACGATGTGAATTGGTCCCAGGATTTGCAAGAGCACTTGAACAAATTATTCCCTGAACAAACTTTGAAAATTGGCACTTTAGATGCACATGCGTGTCGGATTGCCGGTGTATCTATCATGGCAACACCAATCGATCCGTATATAGGCAGCCTGGCATTGCTATCTGATCCTGATGTGGCGGCGGTAGTGTTGAATTTTTCGGGAGGCCAATTTCTAAATTCTGGATTAGCAGTCGATAGAATAGCAAACCTTGTTTTGTATAAAGACCGGCAACACAAAAACAATGCTGATTTGAAGGAATGGATGTTCTGTGCGCAATTTTTGATGAAAATGCGGGTAGAAAAGCTCAGTATTCCTAGCCATCTACAACAACTTACTGGCGCGATAAAGCTGCCAGACGATACAATCAAAGACTATTTTGAGGGCGGACTCGTATCGCACTTGAGCCAAGAGCTACAAAGGCAATTTCAACGTAGCATAGGATAGCAGGTGTTGAAGTTAGGAATATTTTGTGACGACCGGTGGCAAAGAATCAAAATGCATCGTGAGGCTTGATCGTCGTAGCAACATTGACAGCACATAAGTAAAAAAGGAAATTGATTTAAACATGAAATATCGACTAGATGAGGCCGCGGTTGAGCAAATGTCTTCGCACTATCTGAATGAGGGGCGTCAACAAGAACAATGGCAATTAAGCGAGATAGAAATTGAAGATGATCGCTTACAAGCAGTCGTCGGCATGCGATCTATCTATACTTCTGAAACAGATGTAGGCGGATTTCATTTGAGTATTTTTTCGACCTTAGAATTTTTATCCCAGTTAATGATTATTTATGGACACGTCTGGTCCGGTCAGAATAAAAAAACCAAAGAAGCCTGGATGGTCGAAAGCCATACAAAAACCATACGCGCGATTCGTAGTACGCAAGGAATTCGTGTTGACATGAAAGTCAACACCATGCGCCGTCGGAATGAAAGTTGTTATTGCATCGCCGATTTTACGATTACCGATGCACTGGATGGCTTGTTTGAAGTGCGCCTAAAAGGGTTTTTAGTTTAGATCTGAGATGTTTAGTCTACGATTTTATCGATTGAAATAATGATGACAGTGAATATACGGGAAGAGGAATTTTTTCAAAATCCTTATCCATATTACGCAGAAATTCGCCGTGCAGGGGAGCCACTGTGGCTGCCTCACGAGCAAGATAGTACGAGTCAAGGCGTGTGGTTGTTTGCGCACTATGCGGATGCTTTGGCGATTTTTAAGAACAATCTTACCATTTCAAAACATATACGTACGGTACGCCCGAGTACGATACAGCATCCATTTGACTTACATCTCTTACATAGAGATGGCGCAGATCATTTGCGCTTGCGACGCATGATTGCTGAATTTTTTTCACTGAAAGCGATTGCTCAGCTGGAGCCTATCATCCAGCAACAAACAGACTATTTGATTGATGCTTTGATAGATAATTTTGCTGATCAACAGTCATTCGATTTCATCACTGAGTTTTGCGATCCTTTGCCCGTCTTTGTAATTGCCCATATGTTTGGTGTACCTCAGAACGACATGCAAAAAGTACGTCGCTGGTCGTTGATTTTGGGCGATAGTTTTGATTCCTTACTGGTAAAACATACCAATTTGGATGAGCGCAGAACAGCTTTGAATGAATTCATATCCTACGTTCAGTATTTAATTCAAACAAAGCGAGATCAGCCTGACGATAGTATGTTGTCGTACTTATTGGAACGAGAAGGGCAGCAATTAATTTCGAGTGAAGAGTTAATTGGCATGTCTTTGTTTATCTTATTCGCAGGACATGAAACGACGATTAATCTCTTAGGTAGTGGCGCGAGTTTGCTGTTAAGCCATCCAGAGCAATGGGCTTTGCTGCAAGCGCAGCCAGAGCTACTACCTAGTGCGATTGAAGAGATGTTGCGCTTTGAAAGCCCTGAGCAAAGAACCTCATTTCGTATCACCAGTGAGGACACGGAAATCTCTGGTTTTACCATACCTGCAGGCCAACAAATCGGTGTTTTTATTGGCTCGGCAAATCGCGACCCCGCTGTATTTGAACGCGCTGAAGAGTTCGATATCCGACGCCAACATAATCCTCATCTTGCTTTTGGAATCGGCATCCATCATTGTTTGGGTAAGACGCTTTCTCGTGCAGAAGCAAAAATAGCGTTTGCGACTTTACTGAAACGTTGTCCTGGTTTAGTTCTGGCAGAGTCAAGCTTCACGTGGCGCAAGAATTCTTTCCTTCGTAGTTTGGAAAAACTGTCGGTGAGTTTTGCATGAGCACCGCTTACTACATCAAATTTTCGTATGCGTGAAATATGTCTGGTGGAGATTTCCACTAACGGTGCCTATAGCGCCGTCTATGTTGAGTTGATAGGTGCGCTGTCGACCGCGTTGAGTCAACTCGGAGTCCAGGTCCATTTTGAGCTGGATAGAATCAGGCACGATATGCCATGTCTGGTTTTTGCATGGTATCGACAGTTCATTGATGAACAACGACCGTTACAAAAGCTGCCATCAAATTGTGTGATCGTGAATTTGGCGCCTTTATCCGGCGTTGAAAAAGCCCCGTGGTTAGAGCGCTATATAAAGTGTTTGAAGGACACGCCTGTACTGGATTATTCGCATAATAATGTGGAGATACTGACACGCATCGGCAATACACAAAACTCTTTATTTAAATTTGGTTATTTGCCTCTAAGCGCATTTCAATTCCCTAGTAAGAACCTTCACTATGTGTTTTACGGCAAGGTGAATGAGCATCGTATTCCTACCCTCAAATACTTGCGGGAAGAACTGAAAATGCCGCTGCGTATTTTGCACAATTGCTGGGGGCACGAAAGGGATTTACGCATAGCGACTGCCAAAGCGACGATTAATATTGGAAAATTCGATGCTAGTGTGCTTGAGGTCTACCGGATCTGGCATTCATTGTGCCTCGGTACGCCAGTCATTTCAGAGCGTGGGGGGGACGAAAAATTGGTTCAGGATTGGCAGCAATACGTGCAGTTTGTTGAGAGTAAAAATGATTGGATGAAAATAGAAGTCGATCACACGGCTCCTGGGCGTTATGCCGCACAGACTTCATTTTTAACTGAGACTGAATGCCTTTTGGCCTGGCTGGATCAGTTAAAGCTGTGCAGGTAAATATTTCCTTTACTCTTTGGCAGAAGAGAAAATTTTGAGGGCTGGTATGCAATATTTTTACTTACGATTTTATTTGTCATTTGCTTTGCTTATTTTATTAACAGCGTGTTCTTCTGGAGGAGGTAGCTCAAGTCAAACTCCGGTGGACGTTTCAGCCGATGCTAAGCTGGCAACAGCGATACGCAATGATAGTCGGTTTACCTTAGTGCGCGCCAAGGCAAAGCAACTGGTAGGAAAAAGCTTTGCTGCGGGCAGTGTTTATCCCTATGTTTTTATTCGTGACCTGAATACTTTTGTCGAACTGGCTATCGAAGTACACGGTGCACCAGCTGTACGCGCTCAATTAAAGAATTTTTTGGTTCATCAAAGTGAGGATGGCAATATAGTTGATGCAATCGCCGTGTTGGACGACTCAACGATTAAGACGACCGTAGAAAGCGATCAAGAAAGTTCTTTGGTGCAGGCGGTCACGAAATATGTGACTATCAGTGGAGATAAGGCATTTCTACTCGAAGAGATACGTGGAATCCCGGTGATTGTCAGGTTGGAAAATGCCTTAACTTTCTTATATACGCAACGTTATTCAAGTAAGTACGGTTTAGTTTTCGGTGGTACGAGAGCGGATTGGGGTGATGTGCAACCCGAAGACACGCCAGGCACGGCGTTAAATGATGCTAGTCATCCAAGCATCAGTATTTATGATAATGCGATGCTTACCTTAGCATTGCAAGGCTTGCAAACGCTGGCAAAAGCCAATACACGTGATAGCTCTTTATGGGCGGGGCGAGAGCGTGATTTACGCGGTGCCATAAGGACTTATCTTTGGAATGGTGTTAAATTTATTCCTCATCTATATCTTGAAAAAGGATCACCGATGCCATCTGGCTTTGATGAATCGGCTATCTATTTTCAAGGGGGAACTGCCGTTGCTATCGAAGCCGGCCTACTCTTGCCGACTGAGGTAAAGCAAGCGTTTTCACGTATGATCAAAAATAAGATCGAGTCAGGATCTGGCAGTATCGGGGTTAGCTTGTATCCGACTTACCCTGCTGATTTTTTTAAAAATAGAGAATATATGGGAGGCGTTTATGTCTATCAAAATGGCGGTGACTGGGCTTGGTTTGGTGCGCGCATAGTGCAACAAATGGTCGCCGCAGGTGAAGTTCAACTCGCCTATCAAGAGCTCGCCCCCATACTTGATAGGGTCGTGCGAGATGAAGGTTTTTACGAGTGGTATACCAGAGAAGGTATTAAGCAAGGTTCGGGAGATTATCGCGGCACCGCGGGTCAAATAGTCAAAGCGATTGACATGCTTTCGGATTGGGCATCCCGCCACTGAGGAAAGAGCCTTAATTGGCTCGACTCTGACCATGGCGAAAGAGGTGGACTTAACTGGCGATTCACCCGCCACACTCACCCAGTACACTCAGTTAGCCTGAATTTGTTTTTCAAGCTTAATTCTTAAAAACTAATCATTTAGAATTAATGATTTTGACGATGGCGAATCAATACCCGCTCTGATTGCTGGAAATGACGAGCCAGTTTTTCTACCATATACACAGAGCGATGTTGACCTCCCGTGCAGCCTATACCTATCGTTAAATAACTGCGATTGTCTTGCTTAAATGAAGGCAACCATTTGTCGATGAAATTTCGTATGTCTTGATAGAGATCTTGCGCCATAGCTTGTGCTTCAAGGAAATCAACCACCGCCTGATCACGCCCGGTCAGTGGACGCAGTGCATGATCGTAGTGAGGATTTGGCAGTATCCTGACATCGAATACAAAATCGACATCCAGAGGTACGCCGACTTTGAAGGCAAAGGACTCAAACATTAAGATCAAAGAGGCGTGCTCAACGCAGATTTCATCTTTAATCCAATTGCGTAAATGATTGGCACTTAAATTTGAGGTGTCAATCACATGCCCAAGAAACTGTAATGGTGAGACCAGCTGACGTTCTGCATCTATGCATTCAGTCAGGCTTAGCGGCGTACAGGGTAGATTTGGCGCTTGCAAAAGATGGGACAGAGGATGGCTGCGACGAGTTTCGGAAAAACGTGCGATTAAGGTTTCTGAGCTGGCGGTCAAGAATAAAATCTTTACTTCATGCCCCAATTGCCGCAGTTTTTCTACTGTGTCTGCAACACTTTGTAATTGGTGCGCGCTACGCGAATCGATCGCCATCGCGGCATTCTTGATGCCTTCAGACTCCAGTGTTTTTACCAAGTCAATCAGCAAACTCGGCGGCAAGTTATCAACGCAATAGTATCCTGCATCTTCGACGACATTTAATGCAACCGATTTGCCTGAACCTGAAATTCCTGAAATCAATAAAATACGCATACTTTATCCCAGCTTTATCCCAGCGTTTCATCCATAGCGCGACGTTGACGTTCCATGAATTCTTCTAAGGTGTTGATGCCGCGTAATTGCAGGATAGTATTGCGTACAGCGGCTTCTAACAGTACCGCGATATTTCGACCTGCTGCCACTGGAATGACGACTTTTTTAATCTGCAGACCTAAGACATCTTCAGATTGAGAATCGATAGGCAAGCGTTCGTAATTTTCTTCTAAGGTGCTGCGCTTCACTAAATGCACAATCAACTTCAAGCGCATTTTGCGGCGGACTGAAGTCTCACCAAAAATAGCCTTAATATCGAGTAAGCCTAATCCACGAACTTCCAATAAATTTTGTAAGATAGGCGGGCAGCGACCTTCTATCATATTCGGTGCGATGCGCGAGAACTCCACCGCATCATCTGCGACCAAGCCGTGGCTACGCGAAATCAACTCCAGACCGAGTTCGCTTTTGCCCAAGCCAGACTCACCTGTAATCAACACGCCAACGCCCAGCACGTCCATAAATACGCCGTGCATAGTGACTTGTGGTGCTAGCTTTTTGGATAGGTAGACGCGCAGATAATCAATCACTTGCGCTGCAGGTAAAGTCGTCGAGAACAGCGGAATATTATTATCGTCACACACACTTAAGAAAGTCTGTGGAGATTCTAAGCCCTGAGCAACGATCAAGGCAGGCGGTTGACCAGCGACTAATTCTTTAATCAGGTTTGCGCGTGAACCAGGAGATAGTCGATGGAAGTAATTAATTTCCTGATGACCCAATACTTGGATACGACCAGGATGAATTAAGTTTAAATGTCCAACCTGATCTGAAGATGCCGTAGCATCGTCCGTAATTTGTTTGTCGCCGCCAGAAAAACCGGCAAACCAGCCCAATTGCAAGGTGTCGCGATTGTCGTCAAAGATTTTCTGTATCGTTAATTCTGTCGTCAGTGGCATGGTGCTTATCCGGCATTGAGGAAGATGAGAATACTGTATTGCGGTATTGCAGTATTACGGAATTAATCGCGGCGTGGATCTATCAGAGATAGTACCTGCTTACAGGCTCTTAGGTTCCCAGGTGATGATGTGTTTGTACACTAAACTTGCATCCTGTTCTGTTTGCAAAGCGGTACGAAACTCATCATCTGACAACATCTCGGCAATTTCTGACAAAATTTCCAGATGCTGCTGCGTGACGTTATCAGGCATGAGCAAAAATATTAAGAGGTTGACGGCTTGTCCATCAGGGGACTCGAAAGGAATGGCCTCATGCAAACGCACAAAGGCTGCGATCGGATTCTTTAAGCCTTTAATGCGACCATGGGGGACAGCAACGCCGTGTCCTAAGCCGGTGGAGCCCAAACGCTCGCGGGCAAATAGATTCTCCGAAACTGTAGAACGGGCGATACTGCAATTATTTTCAAACAATAAACCAGCTTGCTCGAAAGCCCGTTTTTTACTCGATACATCTAAATCTAATAAGACATTATCTAGGGACAGAATTTTTGCGATATTGGTCATATGTAGCTGAATATGAATACAAAGCGAATTACAGAACGGAATACAACGCGGAATTCAAAGCCGAATTCACAGCCGAATTCACAGCGGAATATGAGGCCTGTGCGCGTGGACTAAATTTCTTGCAGAGCGGTGACTTAAGTTTGAGCTTGTTCTTTAGCTATTAAACCTAAATCGCGCGTCATACGGTGCATCTTAGAGCGCGATTATAGGCTTCTTTTGCGGGTGTAGCGAATTTCGGCGCTCAATTTGCCGAGCTTGTGGAGGTATGTTGACTGAGTAGTTGTGAAAAGTCCTCAACGGAAATGGGTTTGCTGAAATAAAAGCCCTGAATCTCATCACAGCCTGCTTCTTTTAAGAAGTTTTGCTGTGCTAAATTTTCTACACCTTCCGCGGTGACGCTCATCCCCAAGGCACTGGACATCGCGATAATTGCCTTAGTTAATACGACGGAATCTTGATTTTCCGGAATTTCGTGAATGAAGGACCGATCAATTTTTAAGTTGTCGATAGGGAAGCGTTGTAAATACGATAAAGAAGAAAATCCTGTTCCAAAATCATCCAGAGAAATACTGATCCCCAAGGTCTTGATCGCATCGAACACCAAGCTTAAATGTTCTGCTTCGACCATCAATAAGCCTTCAGTAATTTCCAGCTGCAAAGCATGGGCTGGTAAGCCGGAGGCCAACAAGACATCTAAGATAAATTGCGGCAGCTTGGGATCTTGGAACTGTTTAGGAGAGATGTTAACGCTGATTTTAAAATCAATATTAAATTGCTGACGCCATTTTTGTGCTTGCTCGCATGCTTTGGATAAAACCCAGCGCCCCATAGGTACAATCAGACCAATCTCTTCTGAGAACGGAACGAACTCGTTTGGTTCAATCACGCCCATCTCGGGCATGTGCCAGCGAATCAAGGCTTCCGCACCAACAATTTTGCCGTCGTCTAAACTGACTTTGGGCTGGTAATACAAGAGAAATTCTTCATCAACCAAAGCGCGTCGCAGATTTCTTTCCAGCGTATAGCGATGCTGGGCACGTATCATTAAATCCGAGGTAAAGAACTGATAATTGTTACGCCCCAATTCTTTCGCCAGATACATGGCGGAATCCGCGCAACGTAGTAGTGTCGGGCCGTCGGTGCCATCGTGCGGGAAAACACTAATGCCGATAGACGTACCGAGATGATATTGATGTTGGTCGATCACAAATGGTTCGCGCATTTTGGTTAAGATGCGATCCGCGAGTTCTTTTAAGTGCTGTGCCGTATCGAATTCTTCCACCACAATCACAAACTCATCACCACCCAGACGAGCCAGCATGTCAGTGGCGCGGATACATGAACTCAGACGCTTAGCGACATCGCATAATAGGCCATCACCCGCTGCGTGGCCGGCAGTATCGTTCACGTTCTTGAAATGATCCAGATCCAAAAAGATGACCGCGACTTTTTGTTCATAAGCATGCGCCAATGCGGTCGCCAAGCGTTGTTGTAGTTGATGGCGATTCGGCAAACCAGTTAAGGCATCGTGTGTCGCGATGTATTGCAATTGGCGCTCAGTTTCGCGAACTTCAGTAGTGTCGGTAAACGAGATTAAGACTGCTTCAGTTTTATTGATGCTGCGAGAATGATGAATGGGCTGCACATTGACCAATAACCAGACGATGGCATTGTCGTGCAATTGCATGCCTATCGATAGATTGGCGATTGCTTCGCCAGTACGTAGTACGATAGAAGCAGGATCATCGCCGATTTGAATCTCGCTGCTATCTTCTCTAAAAATACGTTTGAAATAGCGATGACGTCGTCCGGTTGTATCAATATCTTGAATTTTTAAGATACGTTTGGCACTAGGATTGCAAGTAAGAATCTTGCCACCTGGTGCAATCACCATAATGCCTTCGGTTAAATTATTTACCACCGAGCGATAGCGATCTTCGCTGGTCGCGAGGCTATGCTCCATGTTCTTTTTATCGATGGCAAGAGCGATTACATGCATCGCATCCATAATCAAAGTCTGTTCGTCATCGCTAGGATGTCTTTGACTGTTGTGATAAATATCGACAGTGCCGAGCAAAGTATTGAAGGCTGTTTTGATTGGTACAGACCAGCAAGAATGCATGTCATAGCGTAGCGGTATTTCGCGGTGGTGATGCCACAGATCGCTGCTGGCGATATTCTCGGTGATCTTGATCTTGGCCGATTGTATGGCAACGCCGCATGTCCATTGTCCCAATCCTATCTCTAAATGATCCATCTCATTGAGAAAATCGGGATCCATTCCTGGCGCCGCTGCCAATTTTAATTTTTGTGTTTCCTGATCGAGTAGCATGATGGCGCACATAGAGCCGTTATCGAGTAAGCGCTCCATACGGTCACACACATCTTGCAAAATCTGGGTTAAAGGATTGTCGAGCGCAATCATTTCCAGAATTTCTTTTTCGTGATGCAGGGCCTCGTGACTTAAGCTATTTTTGGGTAAGCCAGTCAGACCTGTATTGACATGAAAGGATTTCGCGATAGGCTGCGTTTGCAGGTTGCGCAGGCGTAGTACGTATGCTGTTTGCCGCTGAATCGGGAAGCTATGTAAGCGAACTTCTACATCGAATAATTGACCCGAGCGCGTCTTTAGCTGACAGAACTCAGCAATCGCTTGCGGCAATAAACTGCTGCCAGCTTGCAAATGCGTTTTGACTTGATTCGGATGGGAGAAGTCCAAAAAAGCATTCCAGCGTAAACCCGAAATTTCGTTGAGGTTCTTTGCATGCAATAACTCTATGGCCAAAGAGTTTGCATGGACTATGGTTCCATCAATTAAGACGATGACGGCATCTTGCGGATGCTGTTGTAGAAGCGCTTGCCAATTAACGGGATACATAAGACCAATAAAATCGAAGAGGAACAAAATAGCTTAGCGAGAAAAGAATCACAGATAAGCTAATTAAAAAACAAATAAATGTACTCTATGCTAACACACGGAACAGGTTTTTATGGTCTTCTATCGATAAGTCCCGCTTGATTTCCAATCTGAAGTTCCATTATGGAAAACTTGTGAACTTGAACCTTGTTCTGTCGCAATAAGAGCTTAGGTTGAAACAAGGCTTCTTATTCAATTTATTGCCGTGCACTACGCAGATTAGACGGCATTTTCCCTGTGGAAAAATTACTACGCCAAGGATTGATATCTAAGCCACCACGACGGGTGTAACGTGCATATACAGACAGCTTTTGCGGTCTGCAATAGTGCATGATGTCGCAAAAAATCCTTTCCACACATTGCTCGTGAAATTCATTGTGATTTCTAAAACCAATCAGATAGCGTAACAAAGCTTCCTGATCAATCGGCGCCCCGACGTAGCGAATTTGCACGCTAGCCCAATCGGGCTGACCTGTTACCAGACAATTGGATTTGAGTAAGTGCGATACTAAGGTTTCTTCGATTGCAGGCTGGCTGTGATCAGCATGCAGAATTTCTGGAATAGGGGAGTATTGGTCAACTTCGATATCCAAGCGATCTAGTAACATGCCATCGAGTTCTTGAAATCCCGCTTTACCGAATTGTTCTTGCGGCGTTATTGTGACCTGTACTGGTGCACCGAAACCATTCGATAAATCAGTTTGCAATAAACTTAGTAGCGCATCAGTTCCCGCTAACTTGGTCTGATTAAATGAATTCAGATAGAGCTTAAAAGATTTTGATTCGACGATATTGGGAGAATCCGCCGGTGCGAAAACACTGACGATCGCAACTTGTGGCTTGCCACGCATATTCAACCACGAAACTTCATACGCATTCCAAAAATCCATCCCAAAAAATGGCAGATTGATCGCTTTACCATCGACAATTTTTAAACCGATTTCCGCGCGTTTTTCAGCGCGGGGAATTGGGAAAATTAAACTAGGGTCGTATTGCGTTTGATACGCAGAAGTCTTGCCTAGTTGTGATTGTTCAGGTGAATTATTGGAAGTGCTCATGGTGCGTGTGTTTCAATCAAAAAAAAAAGCTGGATATTGAACTTCAAGTTTAGGTACTCATGTAGGGCGGATGCAACCCGCGCCGCACATAGGTCGGTTAGCGTTGCACTACGTTCTGGCGGCGCGGGTTGCACCCGCCCTACATTTCTTAATTTATTTCTTAGCTTATTTCTTAGCTCAATAAATGATACCCAGCGTCCCAGTTTTCATCCCAGGAAAAGTTTATAAACCGGATTATCGCTCTCATCCCAATAGCGATATCCGAGGCCATTCAAAAATTCTTTAAACGCCTTCATTTCTTTCTTTGGTACTTGTAGTCCTACCAAAGTACGACCATAGTCAGCACCATGATTGCGATAGTGGAACAGGCTGATATTCCAGTTCGGTGCCATACTATTTAAAAAGCGCATTAATGCGCCAGGACGTTCTGGAAATTCAAAGCGATACAGTAATTCATTTTCGGCCAATTCACTCTTGCCGCCAACTAAGTGACGAATATGTAGTTTTGCTAATTCATCGTCGGTTAAATCTAAAGTCGGGAAGCCATGTTTGACAAAATTCTTGGCAATTTTGCTGGATTCTTCGCGGTTCGTGACTTGCACGCCGACGAAAATATGGGCTTCTTTTTTATCGCTGATACGGTAATTAAATTCAGTCACATTGCGCGCGCCAACCAGTTCGCAAAAGCGTTTGAAACTACCTTGTACTTCCGGGATAGTCACTGCAAAAACGGCTTCACGCGCTTCACCGACTTCCGCACGTTCCGCGACAAAACGCAGACGATCAAAATTCATGTTCGCGCCACAGGCAATCGTTACCATCGTTTCATTTTTTAATGGTTTCTTATTCGCCTTGGCACGTTCAATATAGGCTTTGCATCCCGCGACAGCCAACGCACCCGCAGGCTCTAAGATAGAGCGTGTATCTTGAAATACATCTTTAATCGCAGCACAGACTTCATCTGTATCGACCAAGATGACTTCGTCCACATACTGTTTCGCCAAACGGAAAGTTTCTTCGCCGACGAGTTTGACTGCCGTGCCATCTGAAAATAAACCGACGTCCGTCAAGGTCACGCGTTTGCCAGCTTTCAAGCTGCGATACATGCCATCCGAATCGACAGTTTGTACACCGATGATTTTGATATCAGGACGCACAGCTTTGACATACGCAGAAACACCAGCGATCAAACCACCGCCACCAATCGCGACGAAAATCGCATGGATAGGGCCAGCGTGTTGACGTAAAATTTCCATACCGACCGTACCTTGACCAGCGATCACATCTGGATCGTCAAACGGATGAACGAAAGTGAGTTTGCGTTTTTTCTCTAAGGTCAATGCATGGTCGTACGCATCGGAATACGATTCACCATGCAAAACGATTTCCACTGCATCGCCACCATGGGCACGCACTGCGTCAATCTTGACGGGTGGCGTGGTGGTCGGCATCACAATCACCGCTTTGCAGCCAACGCGTTTTGCACTCAACGCCACACCCTGTGCATGATTGCCGGCAGAAGCGCAAATCACGCCATGTTTTAATTGTGCAGGAGTCAGATGGGCAATTTTGTTATAAGCACCGCGCAACTTGAAGCTGAATACGCTTTGCATGTCTTCACGTTTAAAGTGAATTTGATTGTCCATGCGCTTAGACAGCGTAGGTGCTAATTCCAAGGGAGTTTCAAATGCCACGTCATAGACGCGCGCAGTCAGGATTTTCTTGAGGTAATCAGTAGCCATAGATAAATTCTTTTTTAAAAACTAAAGTCAAATGTCAAATTCGGACATTATGCAACAGCGCTTTTTTAGCGGATGTAGCGATTCTGAGTTGATAAGTACAGAATCGACCGTGTTACCAGCGCGATGGCACTGGCTTTCACTCGTATTTCAGGCTGCAGGCAAGGGTAGTGCCCGTCTATGGCGATGAAATAAGTGCAAATTATTTAAGTCCCGTTCGAACCATTATAATGTATCCCTCTTCATCCTTAATGAAAAAGCCATGATAGAAGCGGCTATTGCCTGGTTGTTTAGTGTTTTCGCTATTTCCGAAATCGGCTTGACTGCGGTTTTTGTGATTAGCTTTGTCTCAGCCACACTGCTGCCGCTTGGTTCGGAGCCAGTCGTATTTGCGATGATCAAGGCGAATCCAGAATTATTTTGGTTGACGATACTCGTTGCCACGGTTGGCAACACTTTAGGTGGGATGTTGAACTACTTCATTGGTTATGAGGCGAAACAGACGTTTGCGAAAGAACGCAATAGTCGTTGGTTTGGCTGGTTGGAACGCTATGGTGCCAAAACCATGTTGCTAGCCTGGCTGCCAGTGATTGGCGATCCGATTTGTGCATTGGGCGGGTGGTTAAAGTTGCCTGCTTTGCCTTGTATGTTGTATATGGCAATCGGCAAATTTTTACGTTATGTCGCGATGACCTATTTGCTATTGAAGGTTCCAGAGGGATTCTGGCATGGCATTTCTTCATGGTTGGCCTGAGTGGATTGCGCTTGTTAGTGCTTTCTAAGGCTTTCTAGCCGTGTCATAGAAGATGGCCCAATTAGCCGCAGACCTTACTGCTACGTTTGCGGCGTGTTGGGCTCTGGTGTATTGAGAAAATAGGCGAGCAATCCACCCGCTAGCGCGATCGAACCAAGCAAAGTAAATAAACACTGACGCAGGATTTTTTCATGATTTTGGATGGGTTTTGAATTTTTTACCTGATTTTTACTTCACGCTGCGCCACTGATCACCTGGTTTTTTGAAGTAGTGCCTATAGACATAAGACCAAGGCATAGCGGCGTACACGAGAATCACCAAACCAATCGCGAACACATTCGGTAATAACTTCTCATCGAGATTTCCATTTAACCAGAGTGGCAAAGGTACGGCAATTAGCCAAATCGTTTTCCATATTAATTCCCACATCAATATCGGTAATAACTGTAAGGGATAACGAATACCTAAGACACACAGCAACCAAAACGCCGCCATCATAGCCGTTTCAGCACCACGGAAAAATTCCCAGGCTGCGAAAGGTTTTTTAGACGCGATTACGTCTGGCCATAAGCTGAGTGCGAGTCCAACTACTACTAACAAGTACATCGCACGTAATACATAAAGACGGGTGAGTGAAACTTCATTCATCATTGTTCTCCAAGGGTTTTTTCATTAAATTTTGTGGAATAGAAATTACTTCAGTAGCTTCAATTGTTCCTCTGCGTCAGCACGGGTTTTTGTGCCCAACGTCGGTGTGAAGGCCAGTGCTTTTTCGAAGAATGAAATAGCTTTGGTTTTATCGCCTAAGGCTTGCCATGTCTTACCGAGTCGATAAAACGCAGCGCCAGTTACTTCCATACTTAATGATTTTTCTAAGTGTGGCAGCGCCTCTTTCGCTTTTCCCTGCTCTTGCAATGATCTACCAAGTCCCAGATAGGCGACCGAAGAATCGGGAAAGCGTTGAATCACTTCGCGAAACATTTTTTCTGCATCAACGAATTTTTTCTCTTTGATAAACGACTGCGCAATCTCTACAGCGATCTCGTTTTGTAACTGTGCGATGACAGCATTGCCGCCGCTATTGACTGCCAAAGCACCGCTCTTGGCTTTTTCTACATTCTCATCCTTGAGGTCAAACTTCGCTTGCAATAAACTAGCCGCCGCTGGACTGACTTTATGCATTTCAGCAATTACGTCTTTGGCTTTTGAACTACTCCCGCCCATTAAACCTGGCACTTCCAAATAAAAGGTCATCAAAGAGTTAGCTGCATTAAAATTTCTTGGATCTAATTCGAGTGCTTTTTTGAAAGAGTCACGAATTTTCCCTAGTGAACTAATGCCCGCCATCATGCCGCCTTTTTCTGCTTTGATGCCGAGCACATTCCCAAGTGCTTCATGACATTCCGAGTTCTTAGGATGGCTTGCAATACATTGTTCAGCAAGCTTAACGCCTTCATCGAGTCGATTAACTTTACCCTCAATCAGAATCAAATCCACTTTGGCTACCAAAGCATCTGCATAATTGGCGTCCGTCGTCAGTTTGCTACTGATCGCACGTTCAACTTCGGTATATTTTTTCGCTTTGATCAGCGCGCTGTATTCATGGGCGTGCGCTGACTGCATGCCTAGCAATGAGGTGAACAGTGGCGCGATCAAGAGAGAGGTCGTGATGGCGTGGCGAATACTGGAGGTTTGATGGGAGAAGAGAGTCATGGTTATTTCCTTAATAAAGAGTGAGTGCTAAGTGTTTGAAGCGATCTCAAGCTGTAATCGATGATGAAGTATCGGCCTTGACACCCATGGTTTCCATCAGAAAAGGACGAGCTACGGTCTACTTACCACGAGTTGCGGTAAAGCTTCGGTGAGTTACATGCGGAAATTGAATTGCAGGAAGCTTGGGGTACAGTAGGTATCCGAGCCTTTACGTGTTGTTTGGTAGCCGAAAATTTGCTATTCAATAAAGATCTAATTCCTCAGTACCGCCTGTAGCTGAACAAATTCATTGTTCGTGAATCGACTTTTGACGTAGGATGATGAGAGTCTATTTTCATGTGCTAGTAAACAACATATCTAGCCAATTAAAAATCGGAGTTCTCATGATGTCTACCCGCCTTTTTTCGCTATCTGCCTTGCTGTGTGTATTGATTGCACCTTTCTGTCTTAACAGTGTTGCCGCCCCAGCAGTCACTGCTAAACAAGGTTTCCATGCGGCGCGTTTGCCTGCTAGTTTCTTTGCTGGAAATCGCGCACGCTTGCTAGCTGAGCTCAAGAAAATGGGACCCGGTACGATTGCGGTGATCAAGTCGATGCCAGAACAAAACCGCAATGGCGATAGCACACATATGTATCGGCAAGACTCGGATTTTTACTATTTAACGGGAGTCGAAGAAGCCGAAGCCGTGGCAGTGTTGGATGCCGACAGTAATCAAGCCTACACACTGTATGTACGCAAGCGTGACCAGCGTCGCGAAGCCTATGATGGCGTGCGGCTCGGCGTTGAAGGTGCGTTACAACTCGGCGCGAATAAAGCTGAAGCCTTTCCAGCAGCGGAAGAGAGTTTAAAGAATGTCGTGAGCAAAGCGCAGCGCGTTGTGCTGGTGTCGAATTTTGACGAAGACTTCCGTAGAAAAATGCTGGATTGGATTTACCCATTTGGAAGCGACAATAATCACTCATCTCACAAACGTATTTTGATCGATGGACGTCACCTCGTGGCAGAAATGCGCGTCATCAAACAAGCGGCAGAAATCGACATGTTGCAAAGCGCAGTCGATGTCACCGTTGCCGGACATTTGGCTGCCATGAAGGCATCCCTCACTGCCATCAACGAGGGCGAAGTGGCTGCTGGCTTTCAAGGTACAGTCCGTAGCATGGGCGCTAGATTTACTGGTTATGACACGATCGCTGGAGCGGGCCGAAATAGCTGTGTTTTACATTATTTGACCAACGATCACGACATCGAAGCAGGTTCGCTGATGCTACTCGACGCTGGTGCTGAAGTGGGCTACTACACAGCTGACGTCACGCGCACGTGGCCGGTATCTGGTCAATTTTCTAAGGAACAAAAAGCGATCTATGAGCTGGTTTTAAAAGCACAAAATGCTGCCATCGATTTGGTCAAACCTGGTCGCGTTCATCATGAAGGCTTTGATACTGCCATGCGAATTTTGAGTGATGGCTTAGTCGATCTTGGCTTACTCCAAGGCGATAAAGACAGTGTCTATAAAAGCGGTGCTTACAGTCGTTTTACTATGCATGGCATTAGCCATTGGATAGGTCTCGATGTGCATGATACAGGCGACTATCAAATGGAAACTGGCAAACGCGGAGGACGACGTGTATTGGTACCCGGCATGGCATTGACAGTAGAACCCGGCATTTACATTCCCAAAGATGCCAACGATGTGGACGTCAAATGGCGCGGCATCGGCGTGCGTATCGAAGATGTGATACTGGTAACGCCAGAAGGTAATCGTAATGTGAGTGATAAGTTGCCGCGCACTGTGAAAGATGTGGAAGCGGTGTTGAAGAAACGGAATTGATTTTCAACAGATATGGATCTCATGGATAATTGGGATCTGAACAAATTAGATGCGAGCACACCGTATCTCCGTTATTTTCGCTAAGTCTCAATGCCTTAGGATGGCTCGTTGAAATAGAGGGTTTAAAAAGGGGCATCGTTTGGCTGGCGAAAAATTCAAATTGGGATATTTAAATTGACCACAGTTATTGAGCTTGACAATCCATGTTTTTACAAACCCGAGATAATTATCATGAAAGTTCTAAGGATCTGCTTAATTTTTTTGTGTGTATTGCCTATAGTGGCTCAAGCTGAAATTTGGGCATACCAAATTCACGGGAAACAGGTTTCTGATTGCACTAAGCGGTCGGAAGCTAGTATTGATGAAGTCTGGACAAACTTAGAAAATGCAACTGGTCTTAAATTTAATATTGCACGTAACAATATGCTTATACATGGATATATCTTGCAAAATAAAGAACATAATGCAGAGTTTTCATTCTATCGTAGTAAGGGCGCTTGCGAATTTGGACGCGAGGGTGTAGTCGCCTATTTGGAAGACAATCAGGAAAAACTACAACAGATAAAAAGAAGCCGAACAGCCGAGGCCGAACTCTTTACACTGAGCCCTGCTAATATTGCGCAAGAGCAAAAACAAGATTGGGTGAATTTTTTTGCCGGTTGTACCAACGGGGTATTAAAACAGAACACGCCGTTGAAAGGAGTTCTTCAAGAAGCGGTCGATCATTGTGATTGCTTGGCCAGGAGTTTTTTGAAAAACAAGGACAAAGATATTGGCAAAAAGGATCGAAAGGATGGAGTGTCTGAGATGGTTGCTGATTGCGAAAAAAAATCACATTGAACTAATATTAATCGGGCGTCGCGTGGCAGGCGAAAGGATTGAAATAGTGGATGATTAAATTGAGCTGACAGCCTATATTTTCCAAATATTCCACACTGAACTACCAAGCTGACATAAAGCATGGTTCCATCGAAAAAGTTTCTCCCGTATTCAAAATAGGAAAGCAGGTCCTGGCAAATGTAGGCATTGCATCCGCCAATGACATTGGAAATTGAGGGGGCGCAGCGTCAGAAAATTTGCTATGCTAGCACCTCGCGATTGCTAGGCAGCGTTGCTTTGAATCGTGACACTTATTTTATGGAACAGTATTATGGCGTCATTGCAAGATCAATTTTTAAAAGCGGGCTTAGTCGACAAAAACAAAGCGAAAAAGCTCCATCAAGACAAGACCCAACAGAAAAAAGTCGAACGTCGGACTGGAAGCGAGAGTGTTGATGAGGCGCGCTTGGCTGCACTCGAAGTGCAGCGTAAAAACGCAGAACGCGCGCGTGAACTTAATGCGCAACGCGATGCCGCTGCGGCCCAAAAAGCAGTTTTTGCGCAAATTGTGCAGATGGTGCAAACAAATCGACAAAGCAAAGGCGTGGGCGACATCGCTTATTACTATACGCATGGCACCAAGATCGATAAGATCTATGTGTCGGCAGAGGTGCAGAAACATTTAATCGCTGGCCGACTCGTGATCGTGTGCCTGGATGGAAAGACGGAATTAATTCCCCGGGTGATCGCGGATAAAATTGCCGAGCGCGATGAATCCTTGGTGGTGCGGGTGAAGAAGGCATCGACCGAGGTTGATGAAGATGATCCGTACGCCGCCTTCCAGATTCCGGATGACTTTACATGGTAGTGATTTGAGAATTCAGTAAGGCGCAATTTTTTGTAAGGAGTTGGCGTATTGCGTCGTATGACGCCTAATCAAGAGGATAGTGATTTTCTTTATTTAGTTTGATCGCGACATCAATTACTCTGCTGCTGATTACATGACCATCGGACGGTGTAATACGCCTGCGCTATCACACCCTACTTATTGCATCACCATCCCTTAGAGGCTTGTGATGCAGGTCTTAAATAGGCTGACAAATACTGGTTGGAAAACTACATCTGTTTAAAGTGATGCAAATAGCTACGGCTCACTGGCAATTTGTCAGTGCGCCCTTTCATAAAAACCGTGGCTGTTTCGTGCTCGCCACGCATCACATGACTCACCATATTGATATTCACAACCACCGAGCGATGCACTTGAATAAAATGCGTGCCGTCGAGTTGATCTAGCAATTCTTTCAGCGAACTTCGAATTAAGGCTTCAGTTGGTTTTCCATCTTCGCCGCGCCAGGCGATTAAGGTGTACTTTTCGTCTGAACGCAAAAAATCGATATCAGCAACGGGGATCATGCGCAAAGACTGACCGACCATGGCTTTAATCCAGCGTAAGGGTTCAGGAGCAGCTTTCTTTTGCATGCGTGCTTCCAGTTTATCCAACAAAACCTCGATGTCTGGTGCTTCCTGTGATGCGCCAATACGTTCTCGTACGCGGGTAACCGTGTCAGCCAGGCGGGCTGGATCCACAGGTTTCACCAAATAATCCAAGGCACCTTGAGTAAAGGCTTCCACTGCATATTCACTATAGGCAGTGACAAAAACCAAGTGCACGCCGCGTCCAATTTGACGTGCTGCTTCTATGCCCGTCATCCCTGGCATATGCACGTCCAGAAAACACACGGTTGGTTTGAGCGCTTGGTATTGTTCGACAGCTTCGCGCCCATTGCGCGCCTCTGCAACAATTTCTAGTTCGGGCCAAATTTGCGCGAGCATGCGTGTTAATGCGCTACGCAGCAGTGGTTCGTCATCGGCGATAAGTGCGGTAGGGCGGGCTGAGGTCATATAGATTCCCTTAGGACAAATTCGTTGTTGATGTTTTCAAATGTGCTGGAAAATTAATTTCTGCATGAAAACCATGCGGTTCGATTGCGCTTAAGCTGAGTTGTGCCTGATCGGCAAATACCAATTGCAATCGCTCACGCAGATTTGCCAAACCGGTACCGAGGCCTTTACTCCCTTGAAGCCCATTCATGCCAACGCCCGTATCGCTCACTCGCGCCACGCAACGATCATTTTTCAATTGTACCGAGACCTCAATTCGACCACCTTCTTCACTTGGGTCGATACCGTGGCGCACTGCGTTTTCCACCAAGGTCAATAGGCTCATCGGCGGGCATGAAATCTGTAGCGCCGCCTCATCCACATCAAAGGAAAACTGTAATCGATCAGGCATGCGCATGTGCATTAGTTCAAGGTAGGCACGTACTAATTCTAGCTCTTGTCCCAAGGTGCTTGCTGCACTATTTAAATTCGGAACCGCAGCTCGCAAATAAGCAATCAAACTACCCAATACCTGCGATGCCTGCGACGAACCCGAGTCGACCAATTCTCTTACATTCGCCAGGGTGTTGAATAAGAAATGTGGCTCCACCTGTGCCTGCAATAAGCGTAAGCGGGAATCGAGTGCATCGCGGGCAAATTCGCTGCGTTCCAATTCAAATGATAGCGCTTGCCTCTGCGCCTGACCGTTGATATGACGATACAGCGCCGACATCGCTATCCACGGTGAAAATAGCAAGCCCGCACCAATCATCTGACCGCAGCCATTCAATTTCGTTTGCACTGTGTACCAAGGAACGGGGTCTCCTATGGTCGTCAAGGTATAGGACAGCGCGGCCGCAAATGGAACCACGATCGCTACCGCTGCCACTTGAAGTACCCAACGTGCTACCCAACGCGGCAAGTGTTTTGGCCAACGCTCGACAATGCCAAACGCTGTCAACTGGATCATGCCAATCAAAGCTAAGCGGACAAAAATCGTAATCCACCAAGATGCCCAAGTGAACTTCATCATAATGCTAAGAATGAGAGTCACCACTAAAACCACTTTGACACGCTGCCAGTTGTATATAGGAGGTGGTGTCGACAACGCGTTTGATAATTCTTTGCTATCCATGATTTAACCCGATGCGAAGGATGAATATTTGCGAACCTAATTTTGCGAACCTAATTGCGCCAAGCACAATTTAAGAATAGGCAGAGTTTAACCCGTCCGTTTGAGTATGGATATTTCGACCAGACGGCCGACGCTAGTCAATAGATAAACGACGCTATAGCTTGACCAGTTGCGGTTGATATGCGCAGCTTTGAGATACGGGGATAAAAAACAAGAATGAAATCCCGCCCTCAATAGTGATAATCAAGGGCGGGTTATTTTAGAGCCTGTTGACATATATTTTAGTCAAGCGTTTCACTCAAAACGCAGGATGGCAAGGCGCATCTCTTGCTGCGGCTGGCCGCCCCAGCAAGAGATGTAACGCTGTCCACCGTGCGTTTTGAGCGAAACCCTTCGGGAATGGCTCAAATGGGCACATGGCGTTGTTGCAATCTGCTTATAGTGCCAGCACTACCGCGCAGCTTGCGGTGTAGTCAGGGTTTCGTGCAGCATGCTGCACGCTGACGCAACGAAGATCCCTTGCAAGGGATCTTTCCCAAAGCGATAGCCTAGCCCTGTGCCCATTTGCGCGCATTCGCTTGCCTAAAATATATGTCAACAGGCCCTAGTGCGGGGTTTAAATCATAGATTCGGTCATAGCGATAGATCAAGGATCACAGCCATAACCACAGTCATATTCACCGCACCATCACCGCTATTTTGGTCAAAGTAAGTTGAAATAATGGCTAAGCCGTCATTTGGAACTTGATTCGAAATCCAATTAAAAACCTAACTGTTTTTAGTTAATATGTAGCGTTGATGTGTTGATCTGCCCATCTTTATCCAACAAGTATTTTCTCCACGAACTATTATCGTTCATTGTGATCCAGCGCCTTTCTTCAGTCCGGTAGAACCAGTCCTTATCCTGCTGATAGAAGGCTTGTGCACCAGTGGTTTCCAGAATATTCAAAATTTCGTTGCCATGCGAATTAACTTCATCAAAATCCGTTGTGGCGCGCTGACCCATTTCGCTATAGAGGGAATTTAATTCTAGTAATAAGCCATGTATGCCTTTATCCATAGGCTTGGCATTCATCCCTATGGTTTGTGCCTCTTTCAATAAAATCGGGTAGCCATGTGATGGGTATTTCGAATTTAGCACCGTAGCGATGTCCATCGCAGTTGTATCGTCGCTGATGTGATGCGACAAAATTTCTTTACACAACATAATTGAGAGAGACTCTGCGCGATCAACTGCACCGATGACCAAAGGATGCACATATTTGAATAAATGGCGATAGGGGTTAATGCCTTCCTCTTTATTTTCCTTTTGCCAGAGTTTAACTGCACGAGATAACTCATCCAGACTGACACTGACTCTGTCATTATCTCTATCAATGGGAGACAGATCGTGCGTCAAGGAAGTATCAACTGCCGATAAATACGCCATCGGTCCCATGTGAATTTCATTAGCGCCTATCGCCACCATGGTCGCAGCCGACGCACATTCTAAAGGGACCAAGGCAGTCAATTTGTCGCAGTATTGGCGTAATAGATTGACAATGCGTAAGGCCGCGCGGCCATTTCCGCCATTCGATTTAATAAATAAGAAGATATGTTCTTGTTTTCCTATTTGCTCCAGTATTTCATGAAACGCCACCACGTCGTCACTACAAACTGTGCCCCGTGGGTTATTCCAATACGAAATGATGGGGCCGCCTAAAGCTCGGCTGATTTGTTCAATAATTAATTGGGTTTTTTCGAATAGAACGGGAGGTTGCTTCACTGGGATATTTTTCTTTTCTTCCATCTTAGACTCACTGTTGTAGGTAAATTTGCAGTGTTATCTTACTATGTATTTTTTGATTTGAATTCCTTAAAGAATTTTCGTTGGGTTGGGTTGATCTATTTTTGAAGCGTGTAATATCTGGTGAAAGCGTCATTTTTTATAATAAATGTTCAATGTTTTTGTAAAAAAACGGAATTTCATCAGGCTTTTTTACAATAGTTCAAAAGATATCTGCACAAAAGTAAAGACTGTTTCTGCGTGGTGCAGCGCAATACGCTAGAATGGATCTAAATACTATTCTATCTAACCCATCAAACCGTCCAATCAATCGCAGATGAACGCTCCAGTCCACCACTTAGGCAGTCCACCACTCAACGATGATCATGCTCCGCAAGGTGCTGCTCCTTCTCGTTTACGTGAAATTCCGTACAACTACACTTCGTTTTCTGACCGTGAAATCGTCATTCGCCTATTGGGTGAAGAAGCTTGGGCTTTGCTCGACAGTTTGCGCGGTAAACGTCAAACAGGGCGTTCGGCACGTATGTTGTATGAAGTGCTCGGCGATATCTGGGTCGTGCGTCGCAATCCGTACTTGCAAGACGATATGCTGGAAAACCCCAAGCGCCGTCAGGCATTGATCGATGCTTTGGATCACCGTTTGCATGAAGTCGAGAAACGTCGGGTCGCTACTGATTCTATTAATTCTGAAGATGCAGACCGTAGCAATTCAGTTGAGATTCTGGTGAATGCAGCACGCAAAGCGGTGGCGGATTTTTCTAAAGAATTCCGTGATACCTACGACTTGCGCAAAAAAGCCAATAAGCTGTTGGCGAAATATACGGCGAAGGACAATATTAAATTTGATGGTTTGAGCCGCGTTTCTCACGTGACTGATGCGACCGATTGGCGGGTGGAATATCCGTTCGTCGTGTTGACGCCAGATACCGAAGATGAAATGGCAGGCTTGGTTAAATCCTGTATCACCCTGGGTTTAACGATCATTCCTCGCGGCGGCGGCACTGGGTATACCGGTGGTGCGATTCCATTGACGCCGATGTCGGCTGTGATTAATACCGAAAAACTGGAACAATTAGGCGCAGTCGAAATGTTGCGCTTGCCAGGTGCTGATCGCGATTACGCGGTGATTTATTCCGGCGCTGGCGTGGTGACGAAACGGGTTTCCGATGCCGCGGATAAAGCGGGATTTGTATTCGCGGTTGATCCAACTTCTGCTGAAGCCTCTTGCATAGGCGGTAATGTCGCCATGAATGCTGGTGGTAAGAAAGCTGTGTTGTGGGGCACCGCGCTCGATAATTTAGCGTCTTGGCGCATGGTTGATCCGAATGGTGATTGGTTGGAAGTCACGCGCCTCGAACATAATTTCAGCAAAATTCATGATGTGGAAATGGCGAAATTCCAGTTGGAATGGACACATCCTGGTGAGAAAACACCGTTTAAGACTGAGCTATTAAATATCCCCGGACGTACCTTTCGCAAAGAAGGTTTGGGTAAAGACGTCACCGACAAATTCCTCGCGGGTTTGCCAGGTGTGCAGAAAGAAGGCTGCGATGGTTTGATTACGTCAGCGCGCTGGATTTTGCATAAGATGCCGAAATTCGCCCGCACGGTTTGCCTGGAATTTTTTGGACAAGCACGCGATGCCATTCCTAGTATCGTTGAGATCAAAGATTATCTTGATGGCGAGACCAAAAAAGGCGGCGCCATTCTTGCTGGCCTTGAGCATTTGGATGAACGTTATTTAAAAGCGGTTGGCTATACCACCAAATCAAAACGTGGCGTGATCCCTAAGATGGCCTTGTTTGGCGACATCGTTGGTGATGACGAAAACGCGGTTGCACAAGCGGCATCCGAAGTGATACGCATGGCGAACGCGCGGGTTGGCGAAGGCTTTGTGGCAGTCAGTCCAGAAGCCCGTAAGAAATTCTGGTTAGATCGCGCTAAAACGGCGGCGATTTCTAAGCATACCAATGCGTTTAAGATCAACGAAGACGTGGTGATTCCGCTCGATCGTATGGGCGAATACACAGATGGCATTGAACGCATCAATATCGAACTCTCGATACAAAATAAGTTGGCGTGTATCGCCGCATTGAAAGAGTTTGTCTTGCGCGGCAATCTACCTTTAGGCAAGAGTGAAGATGCGGATGGCGATGATATTCCGGCGGCAGAATTGCTTGAAGATCGCGTCTCGCAAGCTGATCAATTGCTGAGTGAAATACATGCTCGCTGGACTTATTTGTTGACGCAACTCGACCAGCCTTTACGTGATGCGCGCGTTGAACTCAATAAACTTGGTCTCGATAAACTCGATTTCGTGTTCGAACAACGCTTGCAAAAGCAACCTGATGCGACTCTATTTGATGTGGTGCAAGACCGTACTATCCGCGTCTCTTGGAAAACTGAAGTACGTGCTTTATTGCGTCAGATTTTCAATGGTGGGGCGTTCAAATTAATTTTGGACGAATGCACTGCGATTCATAAAAAAGTGTTGCGTAGTCGTGTCTTCGTTGCCTTGCATATGCATGCTGGTGACGGCAATGTGCATACGAATTTGCCAGTCAATTCAGATGATTACGACATGCTGCAAGTGGCTCATCATGCGGTCGCTCGCATCATGGTGTTGGCGCGTTCTTTGAACGGTGTGATTTCTGGTGAGCACGGTATCGGCATTACTAAATTAGAGTTTTTGACTGAAGATGAGATCAAAGATTTCCGTTCGTATAAATTGCGCATTGATCCAGAAGGGCGCTTCAACAAAGGTAAGCTCTTAAATCTGCCTGAGTTTGCTGCTGATTTGCGTAACGCGTACACGCCTTCGTTTGGTTTGATGGGACACGAGTCTCTGATCATGCAACAAAGTGATATCGGTGCGATTGCGAATAGCGTGAAAGACTGTTTGCGTTGCGGTAAGTGCAAACCAGTTTGCTCAACGCATGTGCCACGTGCAAATCTCTTGTATTCACCACGCAATAAAATTCTGGCGACTTCTTTGTTGATCGAAGCTTTCTTGTATGAAGAGCAAACGCGTCGCGGTATTTCGATTAAGCATTGGGATGAATTCTCCGATGTGGCTGATCACTGCACGGTGTGTCATAAGTGTGCGAACCCTTGTCCCGTCGATATTGACTTTGGTGATGTGTCGATGAATATGCGCAATCTTTTGCGCAAAATGGGGCAGAAGAAATTTAATCCGGGCACAGCCGCGTCTATGTTCTTCTTGAATGCAACCGATCCGGCGACGATTAATGCGACCCGCCAAGTGATGATAGGTTGGGGTTACAAAGCGCAGCGTTTTGGTCATGATTTCTTTAAGAAATTTGCCAAGTCACAGACCAAAGCACCTCCAGCGACAGTCGGTAAAGCGCCGATCAAAGAGCAGGTTATTCATTTTATCAACAAGAAAATGCCGGGCAATTTGCCTAAGAAGACGGCACGTGCTTTGCTTGATATTGAAGACGATAAAATCGTGCCGATTATCCGTAATCCACAAACCACAACGGCGGATACGGAAGCCGTGTTTTATTTCCCTGGCTGCGGTTCTGAGCGTTTGTTCTCACAAGTCGGTTTAGCAACGCAGGCGATGTTGTGGAACGTCGGCGTGCAAACGGTTTTGCCACCAGGTTATTTGTGTTGCGGTTATCCGCAACGCGGTGCGGGACAATTCGATAAAGCCGAAAAGATGATGACGGATAATCGCGTCTTGTTCCATCGTATGGCAAATACCTTGAATTATCTCGATATCAAAACGGTGGTCGTATCCTGCGGTACTTGTTACGATCAATTAGCAACCTACGAATTCGATAAGATATTCCCAGGTTGTCGCATTATCGATATTCACGAATTTCTGATGGAGAAAAACGTTAAACTCGAAGGCGTGACAGGCACGCGTTACATGTATCACGAACCTTGCCACAACCCGATGAAATTGCAGGAATCAGGTAAAACGATTAATAGCCTGATCACGACGGTCGATAATGTGAAGATAGAAAAGAATGAACGTTGCTGCGGTGAGTCAGGGACTTTGGCTGTGAGTCGCCCCGACATTTCTACTCAAGTGCGTTTCCGTAAAGAAGAAGAGATGACCAAAGGCGCGGACAAATTACGCAACGACGGTTTCACTGGCGATGTCAAGATTTTGACTTCTTGCCCTTCTTGTCTACAAGGACTGTCACGTTATAACGACGATAGCGGTACGCAAGCCGATTACATCGTCGTCGAAATGGCACGTCATATACTCGGTGAAAACTGGATGCCTGAATATGTGGCGAAAGCGAATAATGGCGGCATAGAACGCGTTCTGGTTTAAGGTAGATTAGGGTAGAAAGTGATGACGATGAACTGTGAATTATGTACGGTTGATGGCGGCGAACTGATCCTCAAAACCGACAAGTTGCGCGTGGTACTAATCGATGATGCAAACTATCCGGGTTTTTGTCGTGTTATCTGGAATGAGCATGTCAAAGAAATGACGGATTTAGTCATCGCTGATCGCTCGACGATGATGCAAGCGGTTTGTAAAGTCGAACAAGCGATACGCGACGTGATGCAGCCGCATAAAATTAATTTGGCAAGTCTCGGCAATATGGTGCCGCATCTGCACTGGCATGTGATTCCACGTTATCAGGATGATGCACATTTCCCGAATCCTGTGTGGGCGGCGACGGATAGAGTTTCTGCTGAGCTTGAAGCAAAACGCGCCTTATTGCCCGCATTGCGTGAAGTTCTGCGACGTGAGTTTTCGGCTTAAATTATGTTCAGTAAAGTAGGGCTGGTGCAACCCCATAGGCGCTAACCAAAATTCTAAAACCATTAACCACGGAGGCACAGAGACACAGAGAAAGGCAGGAGGAAATCAAAATGTTGCGACGCTCTTCAAACTATGTTTTTCTCTGTGTTCCCTCCGTGTCTCTGTGTCTCTGTGCCTCTGTGTTGAGAGGTTTTAGTTTTGTTTTGGTTAGCGCCTATGGGGTGCAACCCGCGCCGCCAGAATGTTGAGCAATAGTGCACGTCTGCGTATCAGCGCGGGTTGCACCCGCCCTACGAATCAGCCACTGCGACGTGAGTTTTCGGTTTGACTTCTTCATTGTTTTGATGAAAAAGCAAAACCCCTCAACGCCGAGACGCGGAGGCACAGAGGAACAGCAAACATAGAGGAACGACTTTGTTCTCTCTCTTTTCATACTTCTCAGCGCCTCTGCGTCTCGGCGTTGAGGGGTTTAAAGATTTTATAAAGTATTAGAAAAATCATGAGTAATCTACCACCCCCGATTTCCCACAAAGTTCACCCAACAGCACTCAACGCCAGAACAGTATCGCGCTTGTTAGAAGTCGAGTTCGACGACGGCAAACGTTTCGAATTGCCGTTTGAATTAATGCGCGTGTACTCACCCTCAGCAGAAGTGCGCGGTCATGGTGAAGGTCAGGAAGTTTTGCAAATCGGTAAGCGCTTGGTCAGCATTACCGGCATAGAACCCGTCGGTAATTACGCGATTAAGCCGATTTTCACCGATGATCACAGCACCGGGATCTTTACTTGGGAATATTTGTACTGGCTGGGCATGCATCAAGCAGCATTGTGGCAAGACTATTTAGCACGCCTGCAAGCTGCGGACTATGCGGGTGAGGCTGGTCGTGATGCCATTCCAGCACCAAAAGTTGGATCAAAATGCGGTTCATAGGTAATTTTCAGAAATTTCTACCGCAGAAATATTGACTTAAGTCCGGGTCAGACTCCTGATTCGGCTCTATAATCCCGCCTGTCGATTTCCTTATCGCACGTTCAGTCTCGTCGACAAGTCTGAACGCCAGCGTGGAAAATCTCGGTTTATCCCTTAATTCTCTGCAGAGTATCAAGATGAGTGAGCAAGCAAATAAAGTAGATGGAGTGCAAGCCGAAAGCACTACCCATTTCGGTTACACCACGGTGGCCGAAGAAGAAAAAGTTCATAAAGTGGCGGAAGTTTTCCACTCGGTGGCAGCTAAATATGACGTGATGAATGATCTGATGTCGGCGGGTTTGCACCGCATTTGGAAAATTTTCACGATTGCCCAAGCGGGCGTACGTCCTGGTTTTAAAGTGTTGGATATTGCTGGTGGCACGGGCGATCTGGCAAAAGAATTTGTAAAGAAGGCAGGTAAGACAGGCGAGGTTTGGCATACCGATATCAATGAGTCGATGTTACGAGTCGGTCGTGATCGTCTCTTGAATAAAGGTTTGATTACCCCCACTTTATTGTGTGACGCCGAGAAGTTACCTTTCCCGGATAATTATTTTGATCGCGTTAGTGTCGCATTTGGTTTGCGCAATATGACGCACAAAGATCAGGCACTGGCAGAAATGCGCCGGGTTTTGAAGCCGGGCGGAAAATTGTTGGTGTTAGAGTTTTCGAAAGTGCCCGAGGTTTTGCAAAAGCCGTATGACTTGTATTCGTTTAAGATTTTGCCATGGTTAGGGCAAAAGATCGCGAATGATGCCGATAGTTATCGTTATTTAGCCGAATCGATACGCATGCATCCCGATCAGGAAACCTTAAAAACCATGATGCAAGAAGCTGGTTTAGAACGTGTGGAATATTTTAATTTGACGGCAGGTGTGGCGGCATTGCATACCGGAATTAAGTTGTAAGCGCAGTTGTGAACTAAGTTATAAAGTAAATTGTAGGTAGAAATTTTTGTTGGCGATGTCGCCGATGATTTGTTGTAGAAATTGGAGAAATTCGTATGAATAAAATTTTCTTAAGTTTGATGTTAATGTTGGGTGCGATGACCATGGTAGTCGCTGATGCCGATGCGCAGCGTATGGGTAAGCGTAGCTCGTTCGGTCGTCAGTCTAGCAATGTGACACAAAAAGCACCGCCAGCGACCACAGCAAATCCTGCGCAAGCGGCGAAACCGGGTGCACCGAATGCAGCAACGCCGGCAGTTCCACCTAAGCCATCAATTCCTTGGAAAGGTATCGTTGGCGGTTTGATTGGTGGTGCTTTGTTGGCAGGCTTGTTCTCTTCCCTGGGTATGGGCGGTGGATTGGCTAGTGCTATGGGTTCTATCCTGACGTTTGCCTTGATAGGTTTTGCCGTGTTCTTCTTGTTCCGCTTGTTCACTCGCAAAAAGGATGGTGCAGCACCAAGTATGTTTAATCAGCAACCAGCGTATGCCGGTGTGCCGAATAATAATAGTTTGCCAGAAATTGGTTCTCGCATTAATCCGGCTCAGCAAGCACCTGCTGCATTTACGCCAGCGTCAGTAAGCACTGCAAATTTGAACAGTACTGGTTCGGCACCGGTAGCGAACCAAGGTACTTGGACAGTGCCAGCAGATTTCGACGTTGCTGCTTTCTTACGTTCTGCTAAATCGAATTACATCCGTTTGCAGGCTGCATGGGATCGTGGTGATATTAATGATATCCGTGAATTCACATCGCCGGAAATGTTCGCTGAAATGAAACTGGAATTGCAAGATCGTGGCAATGCGAAGAATGAAACGGATGTCGTTAGCTTAGAGGCTGAATTCTTAGGTTTGGAAACGCAAACTTATGACTATCTTGCTAGTGTTAAATTCACAGGCATGATTAAAGAAGGTGGCGCGACGATGGCAGAACCATTTGCCGAGGTCTGGAACCTGGCGAAACCGGTCAATGGTCAATCTGGCTGGTTGTTGGCTGGTATTCAACAACTAAATTAATATAGTCTTAATACCGTTTCAACACTGTTTTGATACTGTTTGGGCAGCGAACAAATTTGTTTTCGAACAAGCTAAACCACTGAGTTTTAAGGTGTTTTAAAGGTTTGCTGTTAAACTAAGAACCGCGCATGATGTCATGCGCGGTTTTTTTATTTTACTCTTATGATTTCCACTCCCTTTATCCTGTCTGTAAATCATTTGTTGGCGCAAGAGCCTTGGGCTGCGGCGCGCTTACAGAAGCATGCGGGTAAGACTGCCTGTATTGATATCGAACTATTCCAGTTGCGTGTGAAAGTCGATGCGGATGGCCTATTGCAAGCTGCTGAAGACAAAAGCGATACGAATCCTGATCAGGTAATTTTAAGAATCAAGCCAGCAGATCTGCCATTGATTGCGCAAAATCGTGAACGCGCGGTGTCCTACGTGAAGATAGAAGGCGATGCTGACTTTGCGAATACCTTGTCGCAATTGAGTCAAGATTTACGCTGGGAAGCGGAAGAAGATTTGAGTAAATTATTTGGTGATGTTGCCGCAGTGCGCATGGTTGCGACCGGTAAAGGTATCCTTGAAAGTGCGAAACGCACGCATCAAAGCCTGCAAGAAAATCTGGCCGAATATTTTTTAGAAGAAAATCCTATGCTGGTGCGTCCGCAAGCGGTACGAGCCTTTGGTGAACAAGTGAACAAAACTCGTGACGATGTTGAACGTTTAATGAAGCGCTTAGAGAGAATAGAAAGATTAGAAAAAATGAAGGTAGTTAAGCAATGATTTTAAATTCCCTACGCTTGTTTAAAATTGTTCGCATCGTTCTGAAATACGGCATCGATGAAATCGCCATGTCGGGCTTGCGCATACCGCGCACGGCCAAAGCGATCAAAGCTTTGCTTTTTTGGCGCGACCTGTCTGCACCGCGTGGCGAGCGTCTGCGTAAGTCTTTAGAAGATCTCGGCCCTATCTTCGTCAAATTTGGACAAGTGCTGTCGACCCGTCGTGATTTAATGCCACCGGATATCGCGAATGAACTGGCACTGTTGCAAGACCGCGTGCCTTCGTTTGATCCAGATCTGGCGATTGCGCAAATTACGAAATCTCTCGGTAAGCATCCAGACGAATTGTTTGCCAGTTTTGAACGTGTACCTGTGGCGTCCGCCTCAATCGCTCAAGTCCATTTCGCGACTTTAAAAGATGGTCGTGAAGCCGCGGTGAAAGTGCTGCGCCCAGGCATGAAAGAAACCATCGATCGCGATGTCGCCCTCATGAAAATTGCCGCCAGCTGGTTAGAGTTTTTATGGGCGGATGGCAAGCGTTTGAAAGCCAAAGAAGTCGTCGGTGAATTTGATAAGTATCTGCACGATGAATTAGATTTGATGCGCGAAGCCGCAAATGGTAGTCAGTTGCGACGTAACTTTGCTGATTCGGATTTATTGATCGTGCCTGAAATGTATTGGGATTTGTGCTCGCCATCGGTGATCGTGATGGAGCGCATGAAAGGTATACCGATTTCGCAAATCGATAAGCTGCAGGAAGCCGGTGTTGATCTCGCGAAGCTGTCGCGTGATGGTGTGACGATTTTCTTTACCCAGATTTTTCGCGACGGATTCTTTCATGCAGATATGCATCCGGGAAATATTTTGGTCTCGACCGAACCTGCTACTTTAGGGCGTTACATCGCACTCGATTTTGGTATTGTTGGCACGCTCAATGACTACGATAAAGATTATTTGTCTCAGAATTTTTTAGCCTTCTTCCGTCGCGATTATAAGCGTGTGGCTGAGGCGCATATAGAATCGGGCTGGGCACCCAAGGAAACCCGTGTGGATGAGCTGGAAGCCGCGGTACGGGCTTGCTGTGAACCTATTTTTGATCGCCCGCTGAAAGATATTTCATTTGGTCAGGTTCTATTGCGCCTATTCCAAACCTCGCGCCGTTTTAATGTAGAAGTGCAACCACAACTAGTTTTGCTGCAAAAAACTTTACTCAATATTGAAGGCCTGGGGCGTCAACTTGATCCTGATTTGGATCTTTGGAAAACTGCGAAACCTTATCTCGAACGTTGGATGAGTGAACAAGTTGGCTGGCGCGGTTTGATTGATAAACTGAAAGCGGAAGCGCCGCGCTACAGCCATATCTTCCCGCAATTGCCACGGCTAGCGCATCAGGCTTTGAGTCGTGCCGCTGACGGAGGCAATAATGATGCATTGTTGGCGAGTTTGATCGCCGAACAACGCGCGACCAACTCCTTATTACGCACCATCATTTATGTGGGCGTCGGTGTGTTGGCTGGCGTTATTCTGGCGTTTTCTTATGTGAACTTTTTTATGCTTCCGGCTCCATGACACCGCAATTTTTTAGCCGTGATCCGAATCATCCAGAGTTTTGGGATGAGCGCTTTCAACAAGGATTTACTCCCTGGAATCTCGGTGCTGTGCCGCAGGAATTGAGAAATTTTGTCGCTGAATCAAAGCGGAGTGCCGAGGTGGTGCACAACTGCTTGATCCCAGGATGCGGTCATGCGCATGAATTAGGATTTTTATCCGAAGCGGGTTGGCAAGTTACCGCGATTGATTTTTCAAGTACTGCGGTAGCCACAGCAAAATCGCAAGTCGGAAAATGGGCTGAACGTGTACAACAAGCTGATTTTTTTGAGTTTGCTCCTGATCACCCGCTGACACTGATTTATGAGCGCGCGTTCTTCTGTGCTCTGCCACCTGCGATGCGTGGTGCAGTGGTGGAACGATGGGCGGCGCTGTTGCCGATTGGGGCTAAATTAATAGGTTTTTTTCTGCTGGACGATACCGAGGGCGCTAGCAAAAAAGGTCCGCCTTTTCGTACGCATCCTCAGGAATTTCAGACATTAATACAACAGCATTTTACGTGCTTGGAAGATACTGATGTGAGTGATTCGCTGGCGGTGTTTGAAGGTAAAGAACGCTGGCAGGTTTGGCAGCGAAGGTGAGATGATTTGACGCTGTTGAGGTTCAAGTGTCAGATACAACATAGGGAGGCGTGGATGGATATTTATAAAGATCTTTGCAAGGGATTGATAACTTCTGTTTTAGATGCATAGATTGAAGTAGATTGACTGAACTCTGCGGACTTCCCCTTCAAGTCGCGAAGACTTTCAGAAAAATGCAGGTTATTTTTCAATAATCACACCATTCACGCGTAACTTGACTGCCATAGTCAACGTCTGGGCTGTAAACTGATGCCGCGTTATTCTTATGGGTGAGCCCCATTAAATAAAATGCACATGATCCTTGATCAAGCCTAAGCAGCGAGCATATCGCAAGTGATAGCCTATTCCATCATACCGACGACGTACATTGCAGTATGGTGAATGCGTAATTTGAGATTAAGGTTTGTCTTTAGCAATATAAATCAGCTTAATAAAAAATTGATGGGTTATACACATTGGCTGTTTGAAATTGCCGTTTTGAAGGATTAGTTTTCGTTTATCTTTAGAGGATAGCTGGTATTGGCAATACCGAGGATTCCTTCTCTACGAATAGATCATCAGCTTAGGTTGCAGGAATACCATTTTAAATTTCAAGATCTGTAACTTTAATCTTGTTGACTCTCCTCTGGCTCATTCTAGATGCCAGTGAGCAGAGCTTTGGTGATAAACCGATTTATATTCTCGTGCGCGTAGTCCAATTGGTGTATAGCATTGTGCTCCACTAGTAGTGCCTCAGCAAAATATTACCGCCCTAAATTTTTCCAAGACGCCCTTGCTTGGCACGTGCTATTTGTTGTTTTTTTCAATTTCTGAACAAAGTCACATTTGATTAAATAAAGTGCAATTAATACGGATTTTTGTGATATATTGCGTCGCTTTGATAATTAATTGCCTTAATTGCAATTGAGCAACTTCAAAATTGCAGGCGTATGCGTGTAACAGCCTAATAATATTTTCTGTTTAAATTGATTGACTATCGCCAGTTCTTTCATGTGGAGCACTTTAACTTGAATACAATTTCAACCTTTGGTGGACATCTAAATGATTTCTTTTCGTCACGTTTTTCACCAAAAATTATTTTTTCGATACTGTTTTTTAGTTGTTCTTTGACTGCGAATAGCCAAGTAAGTATCACCTCTGGTGGAACGCCAAGTTATAGCTATTCGATTGTAGTACCGCCGGGTATCGGGGGAATGACACCTAACATCGGATTGCTTTACAGTGGCAGTTCAGTAAATGGTCCAGTTGGGTATGGATGGACAATTCAAGGGATATCAACAATATCTCGTTGTCCCGCAAATAAATTGGTCGACGGTGTTGGGCGAGGAGTGGAGTTTAGTGTCCATGACAAGCTGTGTTTGGATGGACAGCGCTTGATTCAGACGGATGCCAATGGCGCCGTTGTGAACGCTATAAATACGGCACCCACTTTAGCGAATCCTTTTCAGCAGAATGATAGCCTTGGTGGTACAGGTCTAGTACGTGAATATAGGACAGAAAAAGATATTTATGCACGTATTCGTGCTTATGGTGCTGCGGGTGGCGATGCTGCAAATGGCCCAGCATACTTCCGTGTTTGGACAAAAAGTGGACAAATTTTTGAATACGGTGTTAACGCCAATGCTACCTCCAATGCCCTAATTACCCCACAAGGCAAGACTGTCGTTTCTTCTTGGGCAGTAAGTCGCATAAGTGACACAGTTGGTAATTTTATTGATTTTGAATATGTACAGCGGGATTTGTCATCGGGCAGTGTACCGGCTACGGGTAGCAATCTTGGGCGTGAGTGGAATTTGTCTGAAATACGATATACAGGAAATGCAAGTCAGTTGCCAAAAAATAAAATAGTTTTTGAATATGTTGAGCGCCCACTTATCGCTGACGCAGTGCAAGATCGCGCAGAGGCATATCATAAAGGTAGCAAAAACTTGAGTGTTCAGTTACTTAGTCGTGTCAGAACCTATATTAATTGGATCGCAGGGCAATCACCTAAGCCAGCTAACGCGGTCAATGTAAAAACGATTAAATTAACATATGACAATGGACCAATCACCAAGCGTAGTCGCGTAAAGCAAATTACGGAATGTGCTGGAGCAAGTGAAACTGTTTGCTTACCGCCCACTACTTACAATTATTCGGCCGGTGGAGGATCCAGTTACATGTCAAATGAGGTCTTTAAATTAAGTTCGCTATCTACTTTGACGATGGATAGTACAACTGGAAATTATGGCGTAATTACTGGCAATTTTTTTGGTAGCGGTCGAACCGATATTCTTCGTTGGTCAGACAATCCCGGGGAGAATTTGCTCTATCGTAGCGAAGGTGATGGCAGCTTTTACCAAATGCCAGTAGGTTCGGCTCCAGCGAAATTCAATATAACAGATCAGAATTTATTCAAGAGCAATGGATGTTATTCTGCGGTCACGTCAGACTTCAACGGCGATGGTTTGACAGATATTTTACGATTAAGTAAATTGGTATCGTCAACTGGAACCCCTTGTGGTATCACGACAAATATTTTGTATAAATCGAATGGTGATGGTTCATTCACTCCGCAAGAGATTACAGGGATAGATTTCTCTCAAGCTATAAGTAAAAGTATACCAAAATATGGTTGCATACCCGGTTCAGGCACAAATTGTGAGCCAGGTCCAGTCCGTGGAACCACAGTGACTGCTGGGAGTAATTATTACTTAATTGACGTAAATAATGATGGTCTTTTAGATATTGTTACGACAATTCTTCCATCTGTCTATATTCCAATAGATGCACCGTCAACACCTCTAGATTCTTCATGTGCAACACAAACATGTACACGGGTATTTCTTGGAAAAATTACTGGTGGATTTGAGGAGAAGACGGATACAAATCTGAAGAACCGTTCAGTTTATGCCGATCCTGCCATTGGTGCGTACAGCTATTGGAGCAAGCCGTATACAGTCGACGCTAATGGTGATGGGGCAACAGATTTGATCGTGAATAGTGGTGTTTGGCTGTCTAACGGAGACGGTAATTTTTCGAGTGCATCGACAGCACAGAGTGGGCTGAGTTGCGCAAATGCGTTAGATTTTAATGGTGACGGGCGAGTAGATTGTCTGAATATTTACTCGAGTTTAAATGACACGAACCTGTATCTCGCGGATGGAATTTCTGTGGACAGGAAGGTCACCAACTTTAATCTCAGATCTCCAGGGCAAGAATTGTTCGATTTTAATGGGCAGCTTGTTCAGAATGTCGGTACTGTGCTGATCGATATGAATGGTGATGGTCGTACCGATATTCTCCGATGGAAAGATGATCCTAGTCAAAATGCCGTGTATCTTAGTAATGGCGATGGATCTTTCAGTCTAGATGCTAGTTTTAATCTCACTTCAACAAGCAATCAATTGCGAAAATCTGATGGGACATCAAACTTTATTATTGGTGATTTTACAGGGCGTGGTAGTCCCGAGATACTTAGGCTTAAGTCAAGCCCATCGGCGACGAGTGATGCTACCAAAAATTTATTGTTTGTGAAGTCTGATGCGACGCCGCCAGACCAATTGATCTCTGTGGTCTCAGGTACAGGTTTAACAACGACACTGACTTGGGTTCCTTTGAGTAACTCAAGTAGCGGTACGCTCGGTAAGCGCTACACAACAGACTTGGGTACATCGTCAAAGGCTAGCTATCCGATTATCGACGTTACTATGCCAACTTACGTGGTCGCGACTACTGTTTCAGATAGCGGTGTCGGAACAAGTAAATTGACTAGTGAATATAGTTACTCTGGATTAAAAGTTGCTAATGATGGAAGAGGCTGGCTCGGGTTTAGAGAAACTCGGCGCCAAAATATGGCGCCTGATGGTTCAAATTTGACTGTATTTACACGATATCTTCAAAGTGCCTATTCAGGTATGGCGAGTATGACTGAAACAAGAATGGGCGCTCTAAATTTGAGCGCTCCACAGGTGTTGAGTCGAAGCACTTTCGTTTATTGTGATAAAACTGCAAGTGTTGGTGCAGAGGCAACTGCTACAAGTGATGTACCATGCCCAACATCCGCGCGAGTTCAAAAGCCTTATTTATATAGCAGTAAGGAAGAAGGGACTGATATCACAGGCAATGTTCTACCTAGTGTAACAACAACCAATACGTTTAACGATAGTGGTGACCCCACAAAAATTGTTGTGGTGACAAAAGGTATAGATCCGGCTTTGGGTTCAGAGCAGATTTTTACAAAAACATCAACTAATACTTATCGCACAGACAACACTGCAGGTGATGCCTGGATTCTTGGCCGATTGGAAAAAGCTAATGTTCAAAATGCGGTGCCTAATAGTCTTGCTGGTATTAGTACAAGTGCGGGAAATGCACCTTATGCTGCAGCTACGCAAGGTGTTGTCCCAACTGGTTCCGCAGTGATAACTTTGGGCGCTTGTAGCAGCACGACCCCAACTACTAGCCCAGTCGCGGCAACCACGAGTTGTACCGTCAAGAATACAGGGCAGATGGCCGCGAACTCGATTAGTTACTCTACGATTAATGGCGTGACCGTAACAGGCCCGACCGGGGCATGTGCAGCTGGCGCAACTTGTGGCACGGTTACGGTCAAAACCAACACAGCCGCCGGTACCTATTTTGGCACTGTGACGATCGCACCGGATGTGGGAAGTGCTATGTCTTTGATCATTAACTTGGTCGTGGCTCCAGCGGTTACTACGACTACCCTAACGAGTAGTCCGACAAATTTACTATTTGGTACGATTAATAAGGGAATTGAAAAAACATTGCCAATTACCATATCAAATGTGGGTACGGTGGCGGCGACTGGATTGAACTTTGCCCTTACAGCAGTGAGTGGAAGTGCAGGCAATTTTATCAATGATGGAAGTGGCACTTGTACTTCTAGCTTGGCAGCAGGAGCAAGTTGTACATTATCAATAACTTTTGAGGCGTATTGTACAAGTGGGGCAGTCAGTTATCGAGCTACAACGTCAGGTTCTAATTTCAGTTCAGTTGTGACGAATATGAGTGCGACAACTATTGCTAGTGGCGTTTGCGCAACTTTAAGGAAGACGCCAAAATGAAAATAAATTGCAATCACGTTCTTAAAACAATCAGCGCATCAAAAATTGAGGTTTCCTTGTTAGATACCCCATCGTGTACTCAAGACGACAGCCAACGCAATCATGTTTGTAAAAGGAAAGTAATGCGTCCAATCGTTTCCACTATCTTGTTTGCCGCATCCATGTTCGGCATTGGTCTCGTCCATGCGCAACAGCCATCCAGTCCATACAATTACAGCCGTACTAGCGCGTTTGTATATGACACCAGTAGTGGATTATTGCTGAGTGAGACCGTCGAGCCAGACAATGCAGATTCATGTCTGAAGACCACATACACCTACGACGTCTATGGTAATAAAACAAGTGCAACAACAAATAACTGCGCGGATGCTAGTACCATCGCAAAATTTACCGCGCGTTCAAGCACCAGCTTTTATGGAACACAAAGCATCACCATCAATGGCACTGTTGTCGCTATTCCTGGAGGAGCTTTCCCCACGACTGTCACGAACGCGCTTAGTCAATCAGAGAGCAAGACTTTTGATCCGCGATTTGGCGCAGTAGTGGAGCTAGTTGGCCCGAATAGCTTGACAACAAGTTGGCAAGTAGATGATTTTGGTCGAAAAGTTAAGGAGTCGCGTGCTGATGGTACTAGTACTATCAGTAAATATTGTTTTATTAGTGGAAGAGTTACTGACATTACTAGCAATAGTGCTGCCTGTCCAACACCTGCTGCTAATGAAATACCAGCAGATGCTGTCAGTTTTGTTCATACTGAACCGCGCAACACTTCGGACGTTAAAAATGGTCCTTTCGCACGTACCTATGTTGACAGAGCGGGTCGTAAAATTCGCACTGTGACAGAAGCCTTTGATGGAAGCGCACAACCTGGCGGAACCAATCGTCTGATCGTACAAGACATTGATTACAATCCACAAGGTGCGGCGATCGTTACAACGCAGCCTTATTTCTTAGATACTCTGGCATCGACCACTGGAGGTAGCAGTAGTTATGGCATGAGTGCAACGATCTATGATGCACTTGGACGACCAACTGCCATTTACACTAGTGATCCTCAGGGAAGTCTAGCGAGCTATAGTTTTGGTGGCCGCGGCAGCCGAAAAGCCTCTGTCAATACCGTTAGTTATGTTGGTCTTGTGAAAACGACTACCAATGATTTAGCACAGACACGCAAAGAAGAAAAGAACATTGATGGTAAGGTTGTTCGTGTTACCGATCATCTAGGTGCGCAAGTTGCACACCAGCATGACGCTTTTGGCAATCTTGTGGCGACCAAAGATGCATTGCAAAATGTGATTAGCATCAAATACGATATCCGTGGTCGTAAAGTCGAGATGACTGATCCGAATACTGGTCTTTGGAAATATGACTATAACGCCTTAGGTGAATTGGTTTGGCAACAAAATCCAACTCAGCGCGCTTTGTCGCAAGTAACAACAATGACTTATGATTTACTTGGACGGATGACGCAAAAGGTAGAGCCAGAATACACAAGTAACTGGGCGTACGATAAATATGCAGATGGTAGTGCCTGTAATAAAGGCGTCGGTAAGCTTTGTGAAACCACTACTAGTCATGGCATTAACCGTAAAGTTGTTTATGACAATTTGGGGCGACCGATCAATTCACGTACCAATGTGTTGGGCGGACGCAGCTTTGCCACAGCCATTAGTTATGACAGCAGTAACGCTAGACCTGCAACGCAGACTTATCCGACAGGCTTAACGGTCAATTACAACTATACCGCTAAAGGATTTCTTTCCAGTCTGACTTTGGGAACGGCTGCTACCATCACACCTAGTGGTGCCACGCTTGCTGCTGGTAGCACACTCTGGCAGGCACAAGCCTACAATGCTTGGGGCAGCGCAGAGCAGCAAATTTATGGTAACAATGTTATCAGTAAAGCCAATTTTGATACCATGACCGGACGTATTAGTAGTAATACCGCAGGTCTTGGTACAGCAACCAATATCGTCAACTACAGCTACGCCTGGGATAGTTTGAGTCATCTCACTGGACGCACTGACGCCAATGGCGATGGTGTGAGTGGGGCTGTCACGGATAGTTTTGCATATGATGGCATTGGACGCCTGAAAAGCTATAGCGTCGCTTCACCGACTATTCCTAGTCTGCAACGCGATGTCACGCTGCAATACAATGCCGCTGGCATGCTCTTATATAAGAGTGATGTGGGGATCTACACCTATCAAGCACAAGGGGCAACGACCATTCGGCCACATGCCCTGCAAAGTGTCAGTGGTAGTGTTAACGCCAACTATACCTATGACGCCAATGGCAATTTAAAAACCGCTTCGGCCGGTAGTTATCGCGATATTAGCTATACCAGCTTTAATTTGCCAGATAACCAAAATGGCTTAAGCGGCCCAGCGGGCAGCCCGAAATATACTTGGCAATATGACGAAAACCACCAACGCATCCAAGAGACCCGTGTTTCCAGTGCTGGCACCCGTATCACGTGGAAGCTGCATCCAGATAATGCTGGCGGTTTGTCATTCGAGAGAGAAGAAGGTCCCGATGGGACAAGTAACCGTCACTACCTGACCGCGGGAGGTATCAGCATTGGTGTATTGATCTCATCTGATGCGTTGCCGACACTAGCTGCTAGTCAAACTGCGCCTGTGGCTCTCAGTACCATCACGTTGAAAAAAGTCGAATACTGGCACAAAGACCACCTAGGTAGTTTGGTTGCCACCACAGATCAAAATGGTGTGGTGACAGCGCGCTACTCCTATGACCCATTTGGCAAACGTCGCATGGCTAGCGGCAATTATGATGCCAACGGTACACTCATTATCGACTGGAGTAGTAGCGGCAATGGTAATGACATAGGTTACACCGGACATGAGCATCTAGACGATGTCGGCGTCATTCACATGAACGGACGTATTTACGACCCGCTACTCGGGCGTTTCATGCAGACCGACCCGTTTATTCAAGATCCTTTAAATCTGCAGAATTATAATCGTTACGGCTATTGCTATAACAATCCTTTGGTTTGTACAGATCCAACTGGGCAAGCTTTTGGTTTCGATGACTTCGTTTTTGCTTTAATTATGATTTACGGGGCAGAAAGATCTGGAGTTATAGACAAACAAACTGCGCGGGCGTTTTATGGGATTGCAGTGACGATGTATTTAGGTCCAACAGCGGGACAAGCATTCACAGCATCAGGCATGGCACAAGCAGCGGCAGCGGGATTTGCTGGGGGGGCGGTCAGCACGGGTACCATGAAGGGAGCCTTGTCTGGAGCATTTTCGGCGGGGATGTTTTATGGCGCAGGTAACGTCATTGGAGGGAGTAACTTTTTCGGCGGTGCAGTGGACAAAGCTGCGGAATGGACCTATGGATCAAGTGTCGCGTTGCATGGGGTAGTTGGGTGTGTCACCAGTGTTGCTGGTGGTGGTAAGTGTGGACCAGGCGCTTTGAGTGCTGCATTTAGTAAAGCAATGACACCTGTGACGGGACCGATGACGGACTCAAATCCTGTCGGAGGAGTAATAATAAGTGCTATCGCTGGAGGAACTGGATCAGTTCTTGGTGGTGGAAAATTCGCAAATGGAGCGCAAACTGGGGCTTTTAGTTATCTACTTAACTGTTTAGCACATGAATGCTTAAGTAAAAAATGGGATAAAAACGATCCTGGGTATCACGAATATCAAAATATGAGTCTTCGAATGTGTCACGAGTCTATGGTTGGTTGTTATGAGGCCGTGAGCACACAATTGCTTTGCAATTCGGGACCTGGACAAACTGCATGTATGACAGTTGGAAAAACATTGCATACCAATCTGATTGGTATCTTTAGTGACAATCCTGTTACTCAATACGCGTACACCTCTGGTTTCATTGTCAATGGAACCGGTTCGACGCACATACTGCGCGATGGTTATGTAGTTCGACAAATTATTGTAGATGAAGGCGGCTACTTGAGAATCTATAGTTACGGTGAAGGTGTCAACATAAACAGATTCATAGCTAATTGGAATAAAATTAGTGGACCAGTAATTTTTCGTATGATCGATCATTCCAACGGAGCAGAGGTCAGTGCAAAGCTTAGAAAAAAATAGACTTTTAGCGTGAGAGATTTTATATTTTCAAATTCAACATTGTTTAAGCGCAACTTCATCGGATAGGATCTTACATCGATATGCAAAAAAAAATTCGCATTCATGTGTTTATTCTAATTGTATCCATTCTAGTTGCTGCCTTTACGCTTGCGACGTTCTTTGGTGTGATCTCACCGAGGTTTGTATCGGAAACACCAACATGCGTAACTTATGATTTGACCCTTCCAATTTCTGAGAGAGTATCGATACATAGTTCTATGAATACAATTCTAAGAGATTTTGGATTTAAGGAAACATACGTGGATAAGAAATTGTTAATTTCAGAAACGGAATTAACAAAAATTTTGCTAAATATAGAGTCACCAGATGGCATAGGAAGCATATTGATATGCACAAAAAATAAAGGTGCACGAGAATGGCAATCGGTCGCGAACACCGTTGAACAGTCCATTCAGTCGAAGGTGAGTTTTCAACAAGTTTACCTTCAGAGGGATCCTTCAGTTTACTTCTGTAAGAACGATTGCTTTCTAAATATTTCGTCCCCAATTGACTTTGAAACACTGAATGGCAGCGTGCTTGCTTTCCCTGGATCAACCAAGACATCAAATGGATCAAAGAAAAACTGAAAGACTCAAAACTGGTACCAAGGATAAAACTGGGGTCAGATCAAATTAAAGATTTGATTTGACCTGATCCCAATAATCATACCAAAATAACTTCACGAAAAATAAGACCACCTTACAGCCGTCAAAGAATAATCTGAAACACTTAAAAAATCATCCCATGCCAACCACCAACGCGCAAAACACTAATCCGTTCTTCTTTTAGTCCATGCTATTCCCTCCCTCTTTGCGCGTATTTCGCTGGTCTACATCGCAACATTGGCCGTGGCTGGCGGCTTTGACATTGCTGTGTTTTTCCTTATCGCTGTACTGGGTCGAATTGCCCGCACTGCGTTCGCAAGAGGCGCAATTGGTGCAGCAAATTCGTACGCTAGAAGTTGAACTGCGTAGGCCAATTGCACCAGTGGCGCGCGAGCACAATGTAGATGTTCAACAGCGCTTGGCGAGCTTTGAACGTTTGGCGGTGGTTATTAAGGATTTGCATACTCAGGCAAGTCTGAACGGTTTGATTGTTTCAGAAGCGAGTCATCAACCCAGCGACGATGCTGTAGGTGAAGCGTCTGAGGGCAGGCATGAGATCGCTCGCATTGATATACGCGCGAAAATGACAGGTACTTATGTCGGACTTAAGGCTAGTCTCGCTAGCCTGTTATCGGCGCATGATGGATTGGCACTGGAGTCGCTGTCTCTACGCCGCCAACGTTCTACAGATGCGGTCATGGAAATTGATGTAGGCTTGCGCTTTTTTTATCGTAAGCAGCCATGAGGGTGACCCGACAGCAAGGCTTGGGAATCGCTGCCCTGATCACCATGGTCTTGGTGGTCTGGACGGCCTGGCGTGATGAGGAGCTACCAGCGATCACCGAAGTGCGTACACCAAACCGATCGAGCCGAGCCGCGCTGGCTCCTACCCCTAGCCGGCCAGTGAGCACTGAACTGCATTCTGCGAACAGTACATCAGAGCCGCTGCTTGTTAACAGAGAACCTTTGCTGGAGGCTACTTCTGATCCATTTAGACCTATTAACTTTGTTGCACCACCGCCCAAGGTGCTGACACCGCTACCTGCACCACCGCCACCACCGCCGCCTAAACCAGTCGCGCCCGCCTTTCCTTATCAATACTTTGGCCGTATGCTGGGTCTCGATGGAAAATTGACGACGTATTTGGTACGTGGTGATACCTTGATCGCAATACGGGAACAGGACATTGTAGATAATACTTATCGTGTTGATAGCATCATTGAAACACAGATCGTGCTGACTTATCTCCCATTGAATGAAAAAACCGTGTTACTGACGCCGACGGCGGCACATTAATATGACCATGATGAATATCACACAGAGTTTGAAAATGAATGATTGTTTAGACTGTTTGCCTGCGGCATATCGGGAGCTTGGCTTTGTCTAATACATCGACTTATTTTTCTTGGACAGGAGCCTTGCTTGTACTGACTTTATTGTCGGGTTGCAGTGCCCAGTTGATTCGCGCGGATGCACAACAGCAGATTAATGCTGGCAATTATGAAAAAGCATTGAAGATTTTTGAAGAGGGTTTGGCGCGATATCCTGACAGTGTGGAGTTACGCGCCGGACAGGTCAGTGGGAAAAAATTAATCTTCGCTCGCCTGATGAGTGCCGCCATATCGGCACGTGCCAGCGGCAATGATAGGCTTGCCGATGAAGTTGTGCAGCGCGCCTTGGCGATCGACCCTAGTGATGAGCGCGCGCTAGCCTTGAAGCTTGACATCGCGCGTGATAGTCGGCAGAAAGAAGCGGTCTTTAACGCCAAAGAGTTGATCGCAAAAGGCATGCGGGAGCGTGCCATTTTGCTGATAGAAAGTTCCTTAAAGGACAATCCTAAACATGCGGAGTTACTTGCATTGCAGCGTCAGTTGGAGTTAGATGCTCGCCAAACCGAGTTGACGACAACACGCCTCGCCGAAACCAGGCCTATTTCTCTAGATTTTCGTGACGCTAATTTACGGATGGTGTTAGAGACTATCACGCGCAATAGTGGTATTAATTTTGTGATTGATAAAGAGGTCAGGCAAGATTTGCGTGCCACGGTATTCTTACGTCAGACGCAGGTAGAAGATGCTATCGAGCTAATTACCTCGACCAATCAATTGGGCTATAAGGTGTTAGATACAGCGACGGTATTGCTGTATCCCAAAACCCCAGACAAACTTAAGGAATATCAAGATCTGGTGATTCGTGCATTTTATCTGTCGAGTGCGGATGCGAAACAAACCGCGATGCTGTTGAAAACCATGCTGAAAATTCGTGAACCATTTGTGGACGAAAAACTAAATCTCATCATGGTACGGGAAACGCCAGAGACAGTACGTTTGGCAGAGCGCTTGATCGCTTTGCATGACTTGTCTGAACCTGAGGCGATTTTGGAAGTTGAGGTGCTGGAAATTAAGCGTTCTAGCCTGACGGAATTGGGTATTAAGTATCCCGATAGTCTTACTTTGAGCGCTATCGCTCCAGTAGGTAAAACGGGGTTTAATCTGGGTAATGTCAAACAAATAAATCGCGACTCCATCGGTATCAATGTACCCAACGTCTCCATCAATTTGCATCGTGATGTAGGGGATGTGAATATTTTAGCTAATCCTCAAATTCGTGCACGTAATCGAGAAAAAGCCAAAGTGCTGATTGGAGATAAATTACCAGTCGTGACAACGACGGGGAGTGTGAGCAATAGTGGTTTTATTTCTGAGTCGGTACAGTATGTTGATGTTGGCTTAAAGTTAGATGTGGAACCGACTATTTATTTGAACGATGAAGTGGCGATAAGGATAGGCTTGGAGGTGAGTTCACTGGTACGTGAAGTGAAAACAGCATCGGGCTCTTTGGTTTATCAGATAGGCACTCGTATGGCTAGTACAGTATTGCGTTTGCGTGATGGTGAAACGCAGATATTGGCGGGCTTGATTAGTAATGAAGAGCGCATGAGCGCTAGCCGTATCCCCGGTATGGGAGATATTCCAGTGGTTGGTAGGTTGTTTTCATCACAGCGCGACGACGGCCAGCGCACTGAGATTGTATTGTCGATTACGCCCCGTATCGTGCGTAATATTCGCCGGCCAGATTTAAACCAAACAGAGTTTTGGTCTGGTACTGAAAATGATGTTCGTAGTAAGCCACTCGCTTCTGCTTCAAGCAAGAAGGACAGTGCTTCGCAGTCAGGTGCTGCGTCTGAAGTTGGTGGCGCTTTGTTGTCAGCAGGTGTACCGAATGCAAATGGCAGTGTGGAACAAAAAGAGACGTTATCAATAAAACTGCTGGCACCGGCGGAAATTAAAGTTGGGGAATCATTTACAGTCGATGTACAGATGAAAGCCGATTCACCTCTGCGAGGTATGCCATTACAGTTGGACTTTGATCCCAAAGTGTTAGAAATTTTGGATGCTGAAGAAGGCACTTTTTTTAAACAAGACGGTGCTGCCGTTAGTATGACCAAGACTTTGATTCAACAAGAGGGACGAGTTTCGATGGCAATTTTGCGCAATGTCGCGGATGGTGCTAAAGGGGAGGGAACAATGATGCGCTTTAGATTTAAGGCATTGACAGCGGGTGTCGCCGAAATTCGACTAGCATCTGCGAAAGTGATTGCGAGTGAACCTCTCAACTTATCTCTGCCACCGAACGCTACCAAAATCCTAGTGAAATAAGATACGACAATGCGGCAGTCTAGACATGGATATACGATTATTGAATTGCTAGTGGTAATGGCTGTTCTTGGTATCCTGGCGACTGCCGCGATGCCCTTGCTTGAGTTGACTGTTAAGCGAAATAAAGAGCGTGAATTAAAACAAGCATTATGGGAAATGCGAAGAGCCATTGATGCATATAAGCTTGCCTATGATGGCAATCGGATTGCTAAAGTGTCTGGAGATAATGGCTATCCACCGTCACTCCTCGTTTTGGTAAGTGGTGTGCCAGATAGACTCGCCGCAGGACAGACTATTTTCTTTTTGAGACGTATTCCTAAGGATCCATTCGCACCTAGTGAGGCTTCTCCTGAGCAATCTTGGGGGTTACGCAGTTATACTTCGACCGCTGAGCAACCAAAGGCGGGCGAGAATGTATTTGATATCTATTCAAAGTCAGAAGGGGTCGGGATGAATGGTGTTCCGTACAAGCAATGGTGATCAAAGTGATTAAGGTGCATCGTGGTTTTACGTTGATTGAGTTGTTGGTCGTGATGGTCGTAATAGCGATGCTGTTGTCGTTGTCGGTACCTCGATATTTTGGCAACGTGGATAAAGCAAAAGAATCTGTTTTGCGTCAAAATTTGGCGCACATGCGTGACGCGATAGATAAATACTTTGGTGATACTGGACGTTATCCAGAATCATTGGAGGACATTGTAACTAAGAAATATTTGCGTAAGATACCGACCGATCCAATTACAGAACGTACAGATTCCTGGGTGATCGTTAGCCCCGAAAAGAAGGAATTAGGTAACATATTTGATGTTAAGAGTGGCGCACGTGGACGAGCGCGCGATGGGAGTGAGTATGTGTCCTGGTGATAGGAATGTGGAACACAGGCAATCTGGGTTTACTTATGTCGCCATGCTTTTTGCCTTGGTTATTTTTGGTATCGGTCTGGCGGCAATCGGTGAATCATGGAGTGCAGCTTCACGTCGTGAGAAAGAAGAGGAGTTGATATCAATCGGTAGCGCCTATGCTCACGCGATTGCTGCATATTATGTGCAATCACCTGGCACGCCAAAATCTTACCCTCAGCATCTGGAAGACCTGTTGGAAGATAAACGTTTTGTAGGTGTTGTGCGACATCTACGTAAAGTGTATCGAGACCCTTTGACTCGTGATGGTAAATGGGGTGTAGTGCGCGCCTCCGATGGCGGTATTATGGGGGTTTATAGTTTGAGTGAGATGGAAGTTTTACGCAAACGTCCATTGACTTCCGTTAATGGGGTGATGATCACCGGGACACGTTATTCGGATTGGAAGTTCGTTTATAAAGAGAAACAATGAAACTAGCTAAACAATTCTGCCTCTCTAGGGGCTTTACTTTGCTGGAATTGCTGGTGGTGGTCGCGATTATTGCGATGCTGGCAGGATATGTAGGTCCCAAGTATTTTGCACAATTGGGTAGATCTGAGATTAGTGTGGCAAAAGCACAAATTGATGCATTCGATAAAGCGCTAGATCAGTATCGCTTAGATGTCGGTCGTTATCCTTCTACGGAACAAGGATTGCAGGCGTTGATGAAATCTTCTGGAGACGGAAAATGGGCTGGGCCGTATTTGAAGAAAGATGTTCCCGTTGATCCTTGGGGACATGCATATCAATATCGTGCACCAGGAGCGAATGGCAAAGATTATGATTTGCTGAGTTATGGAAAAGATGGTGTGCTAGGTGGCATTAACGAAAACACAGATATCTCAAACTGAAAGCAAAGTTTATGCAATTTTTGGTTCGTACATTTGATGTCTCATCCGGCGTGGTGATTGAACGCATGATGGAGGGTGAGGAACCATTAGCCTTACAACAAATGTTGGAGCGCGAGGGCGTGACTGTGTTGTCAGTGGTTGGGCATCATAGTCAGTTTTTAGTGAAGCGAAAATCAAATTTTAATGTCGTACTTTTTTGTGAAGAACTACGTACTTTGTTGTCATCAGGAATGTCTTTGGTGGAGGCCATCGAGACACTTTGCGCTAAAAAAGACGGCGGGAATAAGCATGCTGTTTTACTTGAGATCCAACAGCGCTTACTAGAAGGCAAGCCATTTTCTGCTGCCATAGAATCAAATCAATTTATATTTCCGGTGCTATTGGTCGCTTCCATCAAGGCGAGTGAAAGGACTAGTCGTATTGAGGATGCACTGGATGAATATATCGCTTACGAAAAGCTTGCGCAGGAGCTGGGCAGAAAAATAGTTAGTGCGGCGATTTATCCAAGCTTGGTTGTTGGATTTGGGATGCTGGTGTGTTTGTTTATGATTTCTTACGTGGTACCCCGTTTTGCTAAAGTGTATGAAGATTTTTCACAGTCATTAAGTATGTCAACGATTCTCCTGATGAGGTTAGGGCAATTTGTCGGCGATCATATTTTTCTATTATTAGGTGGGGTGTTGTGTGTTGTTGCCGCAGCTTTTGTCGGATATAAAAACGGCAAACTGAAAAGTTTATTTTTACGCAGTTTAGGACGCTTTAAGTTTGCCCAATACTATCTTCGGTTGTATCAGCTTGCCAGAATTTATCAAACAATGTCTATGCTATTGAAAGGCGGGTACACGCTTTCAGATGCGATTCCTCTCGCACAAAATTTGGCGTTTGATGAAAAATTAAAGAACCAAGTTATCAATACGCGGAGTGCCATTCAGGAAGGTAAGCGTTTGAGCACCGCATTTGTAGAAAACGGACTGACGGACAGTGTGACGGAAAGGATGTTGATAGTGGGCGAACGCTCTGGAAATTTGGCGACAATATTGGATATCATTGCACAAGCATATCGACAAGAATTTACTTTGTTTATCGAACGGGCAACTAGGCTGGCCGAACCTGTCTTGTTAATGTTGGTTGGTTTGATGGTTGGTGCCATTATCATTTTGATGTATATGCCTGTATTCGATTTAGCAGGAGGAATTTAAAGTATGCAGAGTAATTCATCCTCCTCGCAGAAATTTTCCGCTCCTCTCAGTAGTTTGTTACTTTCAGCACGAGAATTGTCGCGAAAAAGTGGACATCCTTTGGTGCTCGAACTCGCAAATTTAGCGCATTGCCATATTGGCGACATAGAGCAGGCATCGGTATCGGCATTAGGCGTTCGTTACTTTGCACTAGCTGACCTTAAACTTGTTGCTCCTCAATTTCAGGAGATTAGTTTTACCGACTGCGTAAATCGAGGAATATATCCTTTGCGTATGCATGACGGCGACTATTTTGTTGTGAATGACCCTTGGGACGATCAGGTTTTGCAATGGCTTGCGAATAAAGTGGGGGGATATCCTACTTTGGCATGGGGGATAAAATCAGATATTTTGATCGCGCTGGAGTTTGCGCAACAACGAATTAAAGTGTCGAATGAATTACCAGTCGTCAGTACATCTGATTTTTCCACGAGACATGCTGGAGCAGAGAGTAATGTCATTTCGATCGCAACAATTGAGAGCAGCACTAGTCCAGTAGTGCGCTTTGTTGATGCGGCGATTTATGATGCGTGGAAAGCAGGTGCCAGCGATATTCATTTTGAGTGCGACAGAAATAGTGTGCGAGTTAAGTTGCGTTTGGATGGCGTATTAGTTTCATCATCCGAATTAGATGGGCGAATGCAAGCGGAAGAAGTTATTTCACGTATCAAGGTATTGGCCCAATTGGATATCGCTGAGCGAAGGATTCCACAGGATGGTCGGTTCCGCATAGAGCTGGGGGAACGCGAATTGGATTTTCGCGTATCTATCATGCCTAGCATTTTTGGCGAAGATGCTGTCGTACGTTTGCTCGACAAGACTCAACTAAGGGGAGATGCCAATGATATTTCACTTGTTAGCCTTGGGTTGGATACTGATGCGATTGAACGTGTTAGACGTTTGGCAAAGAAACCGCATGGGATGCTGTTAGTCACAGGGCCAACAGGCAGCGGTAAAACAACAACACTATATGCTGCATTGTCAGAGATTAGAACCGGTCAAGAAAAGATCATTACCATTGAAGATCCGGTGGAGTACGAGTTGCCTGGCGTCCTCCAAATACCCGTGAATGAAAAAAAAGGTTTGACGTTTTCTCAAGGTCTGCGCTCTATTTTGCGGCATGATCCCGATAAAATTTTAGTGGGTGAAATTAGGGATGCTGAGACTGCAGAAATCGCGGTACAGGCAGCGCTTACTGGGCACTTAGTTTTTACGACTGTTCATGCGAACAGTGTATTTGATGTAATCAGCCGTTTCGTGCACATGAATATTGACCTTTATAGCCTAGTGTCAGCGTTAAATGGTGTAGTTGCTCAGCGACTAATTCGTCGCAATTGTTCAGTATGTAGCGTGCCTGAAACGATGACTCGTGAACTTCTTGATCGTATGGATATCGCAAAAGTCGATGTATCAAAAGCCAGTGTGTCCCGTGGACTAGGATGTGAACATTGTCGAAACACTGGTTATAAAGGTCGGCTTGCAATTGCTGAAGTTTTATCGTTTGACGATCAGTTAAGAGCAATGGTACTCAATCGTGCCGATGTCATGGAAATCAAGCGCTATGCTTTATCTTTGGGAATTCGCCCTTTAGGTCTTCGTGCCTTAGATTTGGTTATTTGTGGTGCGACCACATTAGAAGAAATAGATAGGGTCGTGGCTCATGACTAATGCTATTCACGTGTATGTCAATGCAACGCAAATCTCAGTTCGGCGCCAATCAGGATACTGGTGGAATGAAAAGGTCGAATCAATCGGGGCATGGAATTGGAATTCCTTAGTGCCGTCATCTTTGTCATTCGAACCACTGCATAGAAGAAAGAATAGTCGTGAATATTTACATGTGTACCTTGGTTCTGCCCTGTGTAAATTCACGACCGTTGATTTACCAAAAGGATTGAATGATATTGGTGAGCAACAGTTAGCAGCACGGGCTTATATGCAAAATCAATTGGGTTTAAAAGCATCTGAATGGCAATTTACGATTGATTTCACCTCTTCCGATAAGGTGGTAGTTTGTGCAATACGGCGTGTATTGATAGAAAAGATTCAAGAGCTATCGAATGAAAGTGGGTTCCATTTAGCTTCTATTAAGCCGTTTGTCGTTGGTGTCTGGAATACTTTTCAAAAAAATCTTGACGTAAGTGATGCAAATAGAACGGCACTGGTTGCAATTGAAAATGATGCATTCACCGTCTTTGTTACACGATTAGGTGTTTTGGAATCGATGAATGCAATAACGCATGAGTGTGACGTTTTGCTCGTTGAAAGAGAGAGTCGTCGTTTAAGTTTTTCTTTTACAGATGCTGAGCAGAATAATATTTATTTTGCCGTCCCCGAAAAAATTATTGGCACTCCACAAATTCATGTAGATAGGATTTTGCGCAAAGATAAATATTTGAACAAAAGTAGTTATATAGACTTCCGTGACCTTGTATTTTCGACTGCGGCAGAATAATGAACTTAAAGCTTGAATTTGTTCATCAAAATCGCAAACCGTGGATTAGCCTTGGTCTCTTATTCATCGTCACTCTATGGACTGTAAGCCTTGTAGTAAGTTGGGTATCCTTGCATTCGCATATCTCAGATAGACAAAAGCAAGTGGCAGAGCTAGAGGAGCTCTCAAAAAATAAATATCGTAGCCTTGAGCAGACTTCAATTAAGAATGACACTCACCTTGATGTGCGTGTCGCAAACTCAAGAAAAATTTTGAAATCACTGAATTATCCGTGGAATCAAGTATTGTCAACAATTGAGCAAACAAATGGCGGTGATGTGGCAATCTTATCGCTTGATCACACGCAAAACTCAAATCAGACGCAATTGACGGTAGAGGCCTCGGATCTTTTGTTGATATTAAAATTTGTTGAAAAACTGAATATCGATAACGAGGAAAATAAATGGTATATATCGACTTATCAAATTCAGACTCAAAGTAATCCTCCGACAATAAAAAGTACAATTCTGAATCGATTGTAATCGTGTCGATTTTCTTGAATTGCAGTTTTTATAAATAACTTGAGCAATAATCATCACGTTAAGCATTCGTCGTCTGCCCTTCACAAATTTTTCATCGATTGTGAAAACGACGTAACGGGAGTTCACATATCGCGAAAGAAAAAAAGCGGATAAGAAGAAGTCTTATCCGCTTTTTGCTTATTTGCTGAAACTGTAATTACTTGACGACTACCAAACCCGAATTCGTTTCTCTGGTGCTACATACATTTTATCGCCAGCTTTCACATCGAAGGCTTGGTAAAACTCAGGTAAATTCGTGAGTGGGCCATTGGCGCGGAATACACCTGGCGCGTGTGAGTCAGTGGCTAACAAACGAACTGTTTCGGTATCACGTGCCTTACCACGCCATACCTGCGCCCAACCCATGAACACACGTTGATTGCCACTGAAACCATCGATGACTGGCGGTTTCTTACCATTCAGTGATAATTGGTAAGCTTTATAAGCGATGGATAAACCAGCATTGTCGCCAATGTTTTCGCCCAAAGTCAGTTTGCCATTGACCTTGTAGCCTTCGATAGGGCTGTAGTTGCCGTATTGTGCGACCAAGGCGTCAGTTACTTTGCCGAAGTTCGCTTTGTCTTCTGCAGTCCACCAGTCGCGTAAATTGCCATCGCCATCGGATTGACTACCGGAGTCATCGAAGCCGTGACCAATTTCATGTCCAATCACTGCACCGATACCGCCGTAATTGACCGCGTCGTCCGCTTCAGGATTAAAGAATGGTGGCATCAAAATCGCTGCTGGGAACACGATTTCATTTTGACGTGAGTTGTAATAAGCATTAACCGTCTGCGGGCTCATACCCCATTCGCTACGATCCACTGGCTTACCAAGTTTATCGACTTGACGCTGGTAGGCGAAAGTGCGCCCAGCTTTGATATTGGCGACCAGATCGCCTTTGACGATAGTTAGCTTGCTGTAGTCACGCCATTTGTCTGGATAGCCGATCTTTGGTGTGAATTTTGATAATTTGGTCAGTGCTTCTTTCTTGGTTGCTTCGCCCATCCAAGGCAAAGTTTCTATGCTTTGCTTGTAAGCCAATAAGAGATTGTTGACCAGCACCTGCATGCGCGCTTTGTTCTCTGCTGGGAAGTGCTTTTCAACATACAACTGTCCCAAAGCTTCAGACAGACTCTCTTCCACGCGACCTACGCCACGCTTCCAGCGCGGTTGATTTTCCGGTATGCCACGTAGTGTCACGCTAGAGAAAGAAAAGTCTTGATCCACAAAGCGCTTACTCAGATAAGGCGCATAAGCATTTAGTACACGCCAGTTGAAATAGGCTTGCCAAGTTTCGAGCGGCGTATCTTGAATGACTTTATTTAAGCCAGTTAAGTAGCTCGGTTGACGAACGATCACGGAGTCGGTCTTGCCGCTAGTTCCCATGTCAGCGAAGTATTTGTTCCAGTCAAATCCTGGTAACAAGTCGCCGAGTTTGGCAATTTCAACTTTGTTATAGGTTTTGACGGGATTGCGATTTTCTACATTGCTCCATTGGATTTTAGCGATCTCAGTTTCGAGCGCCATAATGGATGTTGCAGCTTGTTGTGCATTGCTAATGCCAGCCATAGACAACATTTTTTCTACGTGTATGAGATAGGCTTCGCGTATTGTTTTGAACTTGGCGTCATCTAATTTCAGGTAGTAGTCGCGATCAGGCAGGCTTAATCCACCTTGACCAACTGAGACTGTATATTTTGAAGAATCTTTCGCATCCTGCGTCACGCCAGACCCGATTGGTGTACCGACACTGATACGTGCCAGATAGGCGAGCATGGAAGGTAATTCAGCTTTATCTTTGAGCTGTTGAATGCGCGCGAAATCCGCTTGCAAAGGCTTGATGTCTAGTGTTTCTAATTGCGCCTCATCCATGAAGCTATTGTAGAGGTCGGCGATTTTTTGTTGATTCGTGCCCGATTTTAAGTCGGACTTTTTAGCCAGATCTTGAATGATCGCGGCAGATTGTTTTGCCGATAATTCTGACAATTGATCAAACGCACCGTAGCGGCCACGATCCGCTGGAATCTCAGCAGTGTCTAGCCATTTACCAGACATGAAGCGGAAAAAATCATCTTGCGGGCGAACACTTTTGTCCAACCATTGCAAATCAATGCCGGATTGTAGCGTGGTCTTTTTTCCTTTGGGCATCGCTTGCTTCTTCGTTGTGCTGGCTTGAGAAGAAGGCGCGCTGGTTTGCGCTAACAGGTTGGCACTTAATGTGCTGATTGTGCTGATAAACAGACCAGAAATGATGGAGAACAGCAGCTTTTGGCGCATAAACGTTCCTTAGTAAGGCGAAGAGAGGATTAAAAGTGGGTTGATAAACTCACTTATCTTTGACCACTTAAGTAGGGCGTAGTTCCAGGACTGTGCCCAGCAGAGCGCAGACATTTTGTGGAAATAAAAAAGCCCCAAGTTTCCTTGGGGCTCTCATTGACTATTTAGTTTCTACTGAGTTACTAAGTAATTTTTCATTGAAGTAAAATTAGAACTTCAAGTTAGCAACTACGTAGAACTGACGTCCCAACGGGTCAGTATAACGACCATCGAAACCCAGTTGATTGCCACCGCCGGCGTTGCGATCAGAGAATGGCGGATCTTGGTTAAACAAGTTTTTAATACCACCTGTGATCGTCAAGTTTTTGCTGAAGTTAACTTTGGATTGTAAATCAACGGTGTAGTAGGCTTTCACTGTACGATTCATATCAACTGCGTCACCAGCACTTCCATCCGCGTTACGTACTGCAACCGTGCCATCGAGGTCAGCGGAAATTGGCTGATCACGGTAGCTAGAGTGGTAACCTAAAGTCACTGAATGGCTGTAACGATCTGAAGGTTTCCAGCTTGCAGTCAATTTTGAAATGAGGCGGAATGTGACGTTATTGTACGAGTCAAATTTGCCAACTGTTTTTTCCACTGGCTCACCAGCCGCTGAAGTTAAATCAGCCTTGAGCATGTAGGTTCCTGTCCAATTGAAAGCGATTTTTCCATAAGAACTGTTGATTCTATAGGTGTGATCCCAGTCAATACCTTGATAGTCCGCTTTTGCTAAGTTGAAAGGTTGTTGAAGTACAGCAAAAACATCTTCTTTCTGGATCGGTTGAAAGAAGCGATAGTAGGTGTTGCTGTATTTGTCAGGCTTAGTAAACAAGTTTTTTTGTGAGACAGTCTTAATCTGATCTTTGATACTGATATTCCATAAATCAAAACCAAGTGAAAGATTAGACAAAGCTTCCAGGCGGAAACCTAAGGTGCCTTGTGTCGATTTTTCTGGTTTTAAATTCGGATTGCCTTGTTGCAGTAAATCATATTCTTGTTCGCCTCCATTCAAGTCTGCCAGCGGATGATTCGCAGGTAAGTTTGGAAAACTAAATGCATTGGAAGATCCAGCATAAGAGAACGGCTGTGTGATATTCAACATCGTTGGTACTTTAAATCCTGTGCCATACGAAGCACGTAACAATAATGTGTCAGTTGGGCGGAAGGCTGCAGCCAATTTATATGTGGCGGCACTTTGTTTATTGCCTTGTGCGCCAGATCCAGCTGGTATCAAATCATTATATTGATCTAACTTAAATAATTTCTTATTTTGCACAGCATCGAAACTGTCATAACGTGCAGCAGCAGTCAAATCAAAAGACTTTGTGATCGGCATGAATAATTCTGCAAATGTACCCCAACTAGTGCGCGAAGCATCTACTGGAACCGCACCTGCGCCGCCGCCAATGTTCGTGTCACGATCTGGATAGGCATGCGTGGAGCCTTGCGCCATGATGCTTGGATTATCAATGTACGATTGTTTCGTCACGTCTAAGCCAAGACCCACGCTTGCACCACCGCCAGCTAATTTGAAGACTTCGCCAGAACCACGCAAGCTTAATACGTTGATTTGTGATGTCGTTTCATCCAATACAGAATGCAAAACTGCTGGCGCCAAAGCTGCTTTTGTTGCAGCTGTTGGTGCCAAGAACGGATTATATTTATTGTCGTTGATTAGGTCGTTGAGTTTAATTGAACTTGTATAACCTGCGACTGGGGTATCTGTCGCTTTATTTTCCGAGAATATGTAGGAAGCTGCGTAATCCCAACCACTAAACGAACCTTCAAAACCGGTCGCTAAGTGCGTAGTATTTGTTTTCCATTCATCTGTGCGACCACCTGCATCTAACAAGCGCAGGTTCATAGTCATCTTAGTGATCTTAGTCGGGTCGTAGCCCAATTTCGCATAGGCGGGGGCGATCGACTCTTTGAATAGCTTGCTAGTCAAATTAACAGACAATGGCTGCGCTGGTGGAGCATAGCGCGCAGTGTTGGTAAAGTTGGTTGCCATACCTTCAACGAAAAACTTCAAGTTGTCGTTGATGTTGAGATTGTATGATACTAAGTAGTTATCGCGTTTTAATTCAGGCATGAGCTGCACCACAGCGCCATAGTTGAAGTTGCAACGATTTCCACCCGCATAGGTGTTTTCTGCCGGGCAATTGCCAGACAATACTTTGTATGGATTGACACCACTGCCAGTTGTATTTGTTACGCCTGCAGCCCATGCAGTTGCAAATACGTTGGCTGGCACAGAATTGCGACTCAACATGTTCATCATGTATGGTTTGCCGCCTTCATTAAAGGGCGTGACGCCACCTAGTTTTGTGAAACTACGGTCTGATGCATTTAATTCAACTTGTTCATCGCGGCTAAAGGCTAACAGTAAGTTGTAACCATCGGTATTAAGGTCACCAAAACCTTTAGAAATAGCGAAGTTAGTCGTTTTACCTTTAGAGGATTCTTGTGGCGTGCTATAGGTAAATTCAATGTTAAAGTCTTTTTGGTTTTTCTTTAAGATGAAATTGATAACGCCAGCGATCGCATCTGAACCGTAAAGTGCAGAAGCACCGTCAGTCAGAATTTCAACACGTTCTACTGCTGACAGAGGAATACTTGCCAAGTTAACCGCAGAACCAGTATTAAAAGGTGCTACGCGGCGACCATTGATTAACACTAAAGTATAGTTTTCACCAACACCGTGGATAGAGGCTGTTTGGGTACCGCCACCGCCGCCGTTAACAGAAGCTGACGATGTCGTAAAACCTTGCATAGATGGTAGCGAAGCTATCAAATCAGCGGCAGTTGTCGCGCCAGTTTGTTCGATTGCGGCCTTTGATAAAGTTTGCACAGGCAAGGCTGTTTCGGCGGCGATACGTTTAATGGATGAACCAGTAATTTCGATACGTTGTGTCGCTTCTTGCGCGAATGCAGGTTGCGCGAGCATGCCTGCTCCCATCACGACGCCACTTGCAAACATCAGGCGCACTGAGCGGGATAAGATTTTTTCTACCATGTTGACTTCCTCCAGTAATTAAACAACAAAATGAGCTTTTAGAAACGTTTTCGATTTTTCTTAAAAACTTATTGGGAAATGAATTTTTTGTGGGAACTGCATACTAAGAACCGTTTGCTTGCCCACTGTGTATATTTGACAAAACTCCCATTAAATATTTATTTGTCAAATTGAATACATGCGAGCAAAAAAATGTTATCTAATTAACCCTGAAAAAACATTCACATCGAATGAAACCATCCACGGTGTAGGGTGTCAAGCCAGCAAATTTTTGTAAAGTTTGAAAAACAACAGTCCTGAATTGAGTCCAGATTAATACCAGTTTAATTGGAAATGTATAATTGTCTTGTCTGTAAACAAATTAACTGAATATTAATTTTCAAGTTACTTTTTTCATTCGAAAGAAATTACTCTGCACAGAATTTTGTTCTAGGAAGCATTTATATTTCGATTCTAAATTTGCAGATGATCAATTACCTATGATTAGTTGTGAAAAAATTCTTAAATTAGTAATTTGATTTCAAATTGGAACTTTTTTACAAAACTTACAAAAAACAAAGAAATAATTTTTTTGGATTATTTTTGTTGCAGCCTTTTTACAACAAAATTAAATTTTTATACTTATTTTTAGTTTTTAAAAATAGGCATTAGTGCAGTCCACTTCGGTTTAAGAGTTGCATGCGAGTGGCTGGTTATGGAGTGGGAGTCATTGTCTGTCTGAGATCAATAGTATGACTTGATGAGAAATGGAGTGCGCATTCTTAAGAACAATGATCGCGATGATGGAATTTGGCGGATGGGTTATTTCGTCATAGATGGAACTTTGCGTATGTGGAATTAGCGGCTATTTAACTAATTCCACATTTTCGGGCGCGGGCTATTGCTTGAAGATTGTGGTCAATTACAACTCTGTACGAATCGAAAAGAGCTCCGGGAATAGGACCACATCGAGCATCTTGCGTAAATAGCTAACACCCGCAGTACCGCCAGTGCCAGTCTTAAAGCCAATGATACGTTCAACCGTGGTCACATGACGGAAGCGCCAGATACGGAATGCGGTTTCCATATCCACCAGTTTTTCTGCCAATTCGTAAAATGCCCAATGTTGTTCGGGAGCCTGATATACCTGTAACCACGCCTGTTTGACTGAATCGTTCGCTTGCACAGGCTGCGTCCAGTCGCGTTGTAAGCGACCAGGCTCAATCTGAAAACCGTTTCTTGCCATGTACATGATGGCTTCATCATAAATCGATGGTGAATTCAGGGCTGCTTCCAGACTGGCATGCGCTTCTGGAGATTTTTCATGAACCTGCAAGAGTGCGCCATTTTTGTTCCCCAACAGGTATTCAAGCTCCCGATATTGATGTGATTGGAAGCCCGAAGAGTTACCAAGGTAAGGGCGGATCGCGGTGTATTCACTCGGCGTCATGGTCGCCAGTACGTCCCAGGCATGTACCAGTTGATCCATAATACGTGCCACGCGCGACAGCATTTTGAAGGCCGGTGGTAAATCACCGAGGCGAATTTGCTGACGCACTGCATGCAATTCATGCAGCATGAGTTTGATCCACAATTCACTGGTTTGATGCTGGATGATGAATAACATTTCATTGTGATTTGGCGACAAAGGGTGCTGCGCCGATAAGATCTGATCTAAGCCCAGATAATCGCCATAGCTCATATCTTTGCTGAAATCTAATTTAGCGCCATGCCAGGACATAGGGCATTTAGCGTCATTGTTTGGGTTATCTGTGCTCATAGCAGGTCTGGGTTTCTCTGTGTTTTGAAAAATTTATATAAAAAATGTTTATCGCTGGTCGCCTTATGCAAATGCAGGCATGGTTTAGGTAACTGCATGCCTTTGAATATTTGCATCGTACAATTGATTGTCGAGAATATCGGATAGGGCATCAACCGCATTCCAGACATCGACAAAACTGGTGTACAGCGGCGTAAAACCAAAACGCATGATCGCTGGCTCACGATAGTCGCCAACGACACCGCGATTGATCAGGGCTTGGATAACTGCATAAGCATGTTCATGTGTGAAACTAACGTGACTGCCGCGTTTTGCATGCTCACGCGGCGTGACTAAACCCAGTTGATGACGGGCACATCGCGTTTCGACCAATTGAATAAATAAATCTGTTAGCGCCAGAGATTTTTGGCGTATCGCGGACATCGAAGTTTGCGCAAAAATTTGCAGGCCAGATTCGATCATGGCAAGCGAAACAATAGGCTGAGTTCCGCACAATGCACGGCGAATATTCGGTGTGACTTGAAAATTTGGCTGCATCGCGAACGGCGCAGCATGTCCCCACCAGCCAGTCAGCGGATGATGGAATTGTGCCTGATGTCGTTGCGGTACCCAGATAAAAGCCGGTGCACCCGGGCCACCATTCAAATACTTATAGCAACAACCGACTGCGAAATCTGCTTGTGCCTGATGTAAGTCGACTTCCACTGCTCCGGCAGAATGCGCGAGATCCCATAAACACAAGGCACCATGCTGATGCGCCAAAGCAGTCACTTGTGCCATATCGTACAGATAGCCAGTGCGATAATTGACATGGGTCAGCATCACTAAAGCGGTATGTTGATTAATCGCGCTAGTTAATTCTTCGGGAGAATCGATTAAATGTATTTGATAGCCGCGATCTAGCCACTTGGTGAGTCCTTCGGCCATGTAAATATCTGTCGGAAAATTGCTGCGTTCCGTGATGATGACTTTACGTTGCGCGCCGTCGGCCTGCTGCGCTTGTATTTGTAAGGCCGCTGCGATCGCCTTAAATAAATTGATGGAAGTAGAATCGGTGATCACTACTTCTTCCGCTTGTGCGCCAATTAAAGGCGCCAACAAATTACCCAAACGAGAAGGTAAATCAAACCAGCCCGCTTTATTCCAACTCGTAATCAGATCATTGCCCCATTCCTCTTGTATCACTTGCTGCGCTCTATCAAATGCGGCTTTGGGTTGAGCTCCTAGCGAATTGCCATCAAGGTAAATCATCTGCGCAGGCAAACGGAATTGTTGGCGTAATGCCGCTAATGGGTCTTGTTGGTCTAGTGCGAGGCAGTCGCTGTGGGTGATGTGGTTGATGTTCATAGGGATAGTCAGAATATTTTTAGAATTGAGTAATGTAAAGGCGACAATGCAAAGGGCGAATTGGAGGTCTATTCCAGTTTATGTGAACTCATTAGTTCAGTATTGTCCGGTATTTTATGTCGATTTTCCTGATCTGTTCTTGCAAATTGCTACCCCTGCTTGCGTCAATTTAGAATAATATGGCAAATATTAATTATAAAGTGATGGGAAATTTCAATGCAACTAGATCCTACCGATTTGAAGATTTTGCAGTTATTGCAAGCTGATGGACGTATCAGCAATCAAGACCTGGCTGAAAAAGTATTTTTGTCACCATCGTCCTGTTTGCGGCGGGTGCGCATGTTGGAAGAGAGTGGGGTGATCAGCCACTATCGCGCCGTTTTGGATACCAATGTATTAGGCTTAGAAGTTGATGCTTTTGTACAGGTGACGATGCGGCGTGATGTCGAACAATGGCATGAGAATTTTTCTAAATCGCTGCAAAGTTGGCCCGAAGTCGTCGGCTCTTACATCATCACAGGTGATGCGAACTATCTGTTGCGCGTAAGAGCCCGCAATCTCAAACACTACTCAGCGTTTGTGTTGGAGCGTTTGTATAAGACGACCGGCGTGTTGGATATACGCTCGAATATCGTTTTACAAACGCTGAAAGAGAGTAGCGAGCTTGCACCAGAATTGTTGTCGGAATAGGGTATAGAGTTCAAGTCATCGTCCATACCCTAGATGTGGTACTGGTTTTTATTTGACCTCTCCTTCGGGCGCTTTAGCCTTAGGCAAAGCAAACACCAATTTACCATTCGCCGGATCGCTGCGATTAATGCCAGCATGTTCTATGTGCCCAGCATAGCGCCGCAGAAAATCTTTGTCATTGACAATGCTCAGTTTGAAATCATACCAAGCGACACTGTTTTCCAGACTCCAATAAATGAGCTTGCTGCTTTCAGCAGCGATCGTCAATTGCTGTGATGGCGCACCATAAAATTGATCTTCTAATTTGACTTCTTGCGCTTGTTTGCCATGATTGAAAATGCGCAGTGTTAGTACTTGACTTTGGTTGTTGACAATGCTGTTACTACTGAGTTCTTCGACTTCGATTTCTATCTGATGTTTTGACAGCCCTTGAAAGACACGCAGAAATCCATTCGGGCCATGTAGTCGTAAAGCATAGCGTTCATTGGCAAAATCTTTGAACTGCCAGGTTTCGGTAAAACTTTGTTGTGCACCTATCGTGTAGTACCAGGGACCGCTATTATGTCCACTGGGATAAACGGTAAAGACGGCAGCCGTACTTCCCATGTTGCGCATTTGTAGGGCAAATCTTCCCGTATCTTCAGTGATCCTTCCATCTACTGCTAGGCGATAAGGCAAACTACGTGCGGGTCGGGTATTGTCGCTATCCAATTCTTGCTGCGGCATAGTCACTGTATTCAAAGGCAGCAAGCTCTTTTCGCCGCGGCAGCTTTGTTGCGCTTGGCGCAGATATTCTTGATGCGGCGTGTTAAATAATTGTTGGGGACGTTGCTGATAGGGCGTGCTGAAATCAAACATCGACGTCAGATCACCACACACCGCACGACGCCATGCAGAAATATTCGGTTCAAACACGCCGAAGCGTTTTTCCAGGAAGCGAATGATAGAAGTGTGATCAAACACTTCCGAGCACACAAAGCCGCCGCGACTCCAGGGCGACGCTACTAAAAATGGCAAACGCGCTCCCAAACCATAAGCTTCACCGCCACTGATTTCACCATCGGTGGATACCGTACTATAACCATCAGCACGGGTTGCGGGAGCCACTGGCGGCGGCACGTGATCGAAGAATCCTCCTTCTTCATCGTAACAAAGGATGAATACGGTCTGTGCCCAGACCTTGGGATCTTCCGTTAACACGTCCATTAATCTAGCACTTAAAGATTCTCCGTAACCAGGTGGATTTTTTTCTGGATGTTCACAAAACTTAGTCGGTGCCACGATCCAAGATACTTCGGGTAAATTACCCGAGCGCACATCTCGCGCGAATAAGTCGACCAAAGCTTGAGCATCAGCAGGATTAGTATTGAGTGGCAGACCCTTGGCATCCAGTTGACTGGTTTCTCCAGCATATGAACGCGCGCGCTGGTAACGCTCATTTTGGTCTGGATCGCTTAAATCGAGATGGCGAAATTGTGGGAAGTAAGCCAGCGAATTATCACCGTAATTATCATATTCCTGATAGACCTTCCAACTAACATTGTGCTGGCTAAGCCGTTCTGCGTAAGTCGTCCACAGATAAGGCGATTTCCACTCTTTTTTGTCGCGGCTCATGCACGCGGTTTCATTGCCATCGTCGACATTCGACAAAGCATGACGACCATCGTGCCCGACTGAGACACCGTTGGTTCCAGAAAATAGATACATACGGTTCGGGTCGGTCGGTCCAAACACTGACGCAAAGTAAGCGTCCCCCACAGTAAATGCATCGGCCAGCGCATAATAAAACGGCAGCTCAGCTCGACTTAAGTAACCCATACTCATCGTGGTTTTTTCACGCACCCAGACATCGTAATACGCCCACATTTTCTGACTATACTTCCAGCTATGCGGCAAGTCGCTTTGCATGCATTGACTACGATCGAAATCCGCGCTGGCTTGCGCTTGTAGGGGAAACGGCAATTGAAATCGACCATACTCTGTAGGCTGCTGCCATACCGGTTTGCCGCCACGAGTCAAAATCGGTCGCGGATCGCCAAAGCCTCGCACGCCTTTCAAACAACCGAAGTAGTGATCGAAAGAGCGATTTTCCTGCATGAAAATGACTACGTGTTTGACGTCTTGTATGCTATTGCTGCTACCCTCAGGTGCAATAGTGAAGGCGTTCGCAATGCTGGTCGGTAACGCAGATAAGGCGGCGGTCGCACCTCCCGATTGGGCGATCAATTTCAAGAAATGGCGGCGTGAAGTATTGGTCATCGTTAATGTAATTTTTTTCAAATATAGGACTTACGCAAAATTGCGCTGGCTAGACGAATCCAATGACGCCAGCGTCTGTTTTGCGTAAGGCCTAAAATAATAATGTTAAGTCAGGCTATTGTGCAGGCTGATGCTCGCTGTGTCTAATTGATGCAAATCGAAGATGAGAATCTCATTACTTCTTTTTTTCAAAAACGTCGCAGGACAATACAACCGCTGTTGCGGTCCCAACTGCCAATAACGACCAAGCGCATGACCATTCACCCAGACCACGCCTTTCGTCCAGTGTTGCATGTCGATATAGGTATCGCCGATAGCTGTTAAATCTAAGCGAAGTTTAAAGAAATTGCCGGGACGCTTGGCAATAGACTTTGAAGGCCGTAATTGTTGAAGAAATGGCTGATCCATCGGCAATCGATAGCATAACCAATCTTGTAATTCTTCTGATTGTGGATGCTCAAGATGAGTGCTTTGCAATATCACTTTCGAGCAAATACCTTTTCTGTCTACCGCAACCCGGCCGTAGTTAATCCTGCCCATTGCTTCTACCAGAATTTGTAAGTTTTGCTTATTATCGGAACTGTTTGTCAAAGTCGGTAGTGGAAATGCTTGCCGGTGATTGAATAGGTTTAATTTTGCGAAGCGTTGAGGATCGATTTTGGTGCGTGAAATCGCGCCACAATATTTTTGATTCAGATGCACGCTGGCGTAGTCGTGTAATTCAGCAATGTGCAAACTATGCTGTGCGTGTTGTGCTCGTTGTGCTCGTTGTGCTTGGTGAGAAAGCTCTTTTTGATACAAGACGAAGCCCGAGGTTTGCCCTAAGCTTTCCATACTAACTGGATCTTTCATTTTCACCGGCGCCGGGAGGTGATCCCATAGCGAGCAAAAAAACTTCGGCAGATATTCACGTTGGGTATCCGTGTGTAGCTGTGGCAAGGCCGGTGGAAGCGGCGCGAGTTTTTGCCCTAAAGCTTGTTGAATAATGGCGCGATATTTCCAATAAAATTGATTCGGCAGGCCTTGTTCATTGATAGGGGCTGCGTAGTCGTAGCTGGTGATGTCGGGTTGATACTCGCCTTTTTCGGTGTTTGCACCTGCGGTAAAACCGAAGTTAGTACCACCGTGAATGACATAGATATTGAAGGATAATTTTTCCTGCATCATCGCGGTAATCGTCGCGCTCATATCGACATTGGTGCCTTGTAACGCAGGATCTCCCCAATGCGTTAGCCAGCCTGGATAGAGTTCGCCGCACATTACTGGCACTTGTGGATACAGTTCGCGCGTTTTGATGATGTCTTTCACTTCGCCACCACTGAGGCCGATTGCCGCATCCGGTATGTTGGTTTTATTCGCGATCAATTGTGGCAAGCCATCCTGAGTATAAAACGGGCCTGGAATTCCATGCTGGATCCAGAGCTGGCGCAATTCTTCCAGATAGTCAGGATCGCTGCCATAGGAGCCAAATTCATTTTCGATTTGCACCATGAGTATGGGACCACCTTGCTCTAGCATCAGCGGTTTGACGATGGCTGCCAGTACCCGAATATAGCGTTTGACGGCTTGCATATAGTGCGGCGCGACGCTTGAATTGGCACGTAGTACGATGTCGTCGTGACGTAATAGATAAGCAGGTATTCCGCCTAAATCCCACTCCCCACAAATGTAAGGGCCTGGACGCAATAAGACATATAGCCCTTCGTTTTGACACAGTTGTATAAAGTGGTAGATGTCGCGGTTCTCGGTGTTGAAATCGAAAACACCTTCTTGTTCTTCGTGATAATTCCACATCACATAAATGGCAATGGTATTCATGCCCATCGCCTTTGCCATTTGGATTCTATGTTTCCAATAAGCCTTAGGAATACGCGCCGGATGCATTTCCCCGCTGCGGATTTGAAATGGTTTTTGATCTAGTAAAAATTGATTCTCTGTCGTAGAAAAAGAAAATCTATTCTGTGCTGACGGAGAGTTAGTCGCGGCGCTGACGGGACTGCTGATTTGGCAACTGAGGACGCTAAGCGTGCTGACTTGTAGAAAGTGACGACGATTGAACATAGTAAGGTGGAAGCGGTTGATACTGAGTGAGTGAAAATTCATTAGTCTTTAGCATAACGTAGGGTTTGCGTATGGCTGGGATATGAATTTTTAAGCATAGATCAAGTTTTTCTTAATGAGTCGGTGGGTTTTGGGTATCCACCTACTCGGAAAAGTGAGGTGCCATTCATCGTCATCGGCACATGTTGCAAAAAATGTGGTGAAACTACAACCGCCCTGATCATATTTATTTAGGCATGCACTACACACCTTTAAAAAAATTGAATGAATTAGGCTTCATTTCCACAGTTCAGCTTCTCTTCCAAACTGCCTTTCAGGTTTCGCTAGCAATGAAATCAGGCTATCAAATTTATCCAATGTTTAGCTACGAATGCGGATCACGGCAGCTCATTAAGTAAAGCTCAATGAGAAGTCAAATTTATGTCGTTGGCGTGTGCTCAGAGATGTCTCTAGACTTTTTTATGTCATCACTATCCTATTTTTTGATTCGCATAATTTCACAAGAATTGTGTAGCACGAGTCGACATCGGTACCTCTGCTGAGCTCACAACTAGTGCAGCGGCACTTCTAAGGATGGATGCAGATTTTTGTCCTGACATCACTTTTAACTGAAAAGATCATGCCTAAAACTACACACACACATACGCTTAAACACTCGGTGATCGCCCATGCGATTGCCATTGCCTTTGGAACGGCAGTACTGACGCTCGGTGTCAGTGCCAATATCATGGCGCAGTCCAATGCGACGGGTACTATTTTTGGTCAAGTGCCGGCGAGCGTGGGCGCTGTCGTGGTTCTTGAAAACGTGGCGACAGGGGTTCATCGTAATTTAACGCCAGATGCTAAAGGTAAGTTTCAAGCGACTTCTATGCCGCCTGGTAAATATCAAGTTAAGTTGATGCGCGATGGCAAAGTGGAGAAAACAGTTGAGGTGGAAGCCTTGATTGGTCAAGGTGTGGAGGCAAACTTTGGCACTGAGACTTCTGTCCAGACTGTGACCGTTCAAGCCAAGATTAATCGTATCGATGTTTCCAATACCAACAACGGCACAGTATTTACAGCAAAAGAATTGGCGAGTCTGCCGATGTCGCAAAACGTGCAGGCGATTATCGCTCTCGCACCGGGAACAGTGAGTAATGTTTCTGGTTACTACGGCAATGTCTCTAGCTTTGGTGGTGCGAGTGTCTCTGAAAATTCTTATTACATTAACGGCTTTCCCGTCACGAATATTTTGACGCAAGTTGGCGCATCAGAATTACCATTTGGCGCGATTGCGAATGCGCAAGTACTGTCTGGTGGATATAGCTCAGAATTTGGTCGTTCGACCGGTGGTGTGGTCAATATTACGACCAAGAGTGGTACGAATAATTGGGTCGTCGGCGGCAAGGTAGCGATGGTGCCAAATATAACCGGAAAGCCGTCTAACACTTACTTTGAAAATACCGGTACTCATCCACTTCAAGACGGAAAACTACAGTATTACAACCAAGCGAATACCTCATCCAATAGGACTGCGGGTATTTATGCTGGTGGTCCGTTGATCAAAAATAAGTTATTTATATTCGCAGCAGCCGAGCAAAGCAAGTCAACTAGTGAATCGATCGCAGCTTCATCGGATCGTCAGGAAAACCCTCGGGGTTGGTCAGTGAACGAAGGCACGGTAGGACGTTATCTGGTTAAACTCGATTACAACCTGACTGATGATCACCATTTTGAATACACCTATATCAAAGATCAGTCGAAGAATGTTAACGCCACGTATGGTTTTAGTTATGCAACGCTGACACATGACAAAATAGTCGGTAGTGGCACGACTGTTTGGAATGCCGGAAATACGCGTGGTGGAAGTAGTGGTAGTAGCCCGGGTAGTGACGATAGCATTTTTAAATACACTGGCTACTTGAGTGATGACTTAACGGTTACTGCTTTGTACGGGCAATCAAAAACTTCTCCTAAGGTTATCCCTTATGGTTATAACGCTACGATTAGTTCAATAGGAAGTTCCATCACTTCGCGGGTTCCGGGGGTAGTCTATCCGACTAATCCACAAGCTTATGGTGATCAGGTTCGCGCTGATAGTCATGATGAACAACAGACGCTTCGTTTAGATTTAGAGTACAAATTAGGTAATCACTCTCTACGCGGTGGGATCGATTACAACAAAGCAAATTCTCTGGTCGGCGCAACTCGTCCAGGTGGACGTAGCTGGAACTACCAGTATCACAATAATCCAACGACTTGGAAGCCAGCAGGTGCGACTGAAACTTTGGCGCAAGGTGGTGGATATGGTACGCAAGGCTTTTATGTTAGTGAAGGTACTTATTTCAAATCCGGTGCACCTTCTACCACGCAATCGGCGCAGTACATACAGGATCGCTATCAAGTCACAGACAATGTATTGTTAGATTTGGGTTTGCGTAACGAGCAATTCCATAACTACAATAACAAACACGAGTTAGTGATCTCACAGACGCGCCAAATCGCACCACGTCTGGGTGTGACTTGGGATGTTAATCGTGACAGTAGTTTCAAGGTGTATGCAAATGCAGGTCGTTACTTTATGCCTGTTCCAACCAATTTGGTGGGGAACATGGGATCGGAGTTGAAAACGACGACACGTTATTACACTTACACAGGTGTTGATCCGACTACGGGCGTGCCGCAAGGATTGCATCCTATCAGCGACGTCATCGTCAATATCAACACTTCGCCTGATGCGCGTTCAGTCGCAGCAGAAAACATCAAACCGTTTTATCAAGATGAGATGTCTTTGGGCTTTGAGAAAGCGATTTCTTCCACGCTCAATTTTGGCGTGATGGGTACGTATCGTACTTTGCGTACAAGCTATGATGACACTTGCGATCCACGTCCCATCTTTGCCTGGGGTAAGCGTAATGGTTACCCGAACTTAGAAGCAGATACGGGTGGCACGGACAATAGTTTGTATCCATCTTGGTGTATGGTGATCAATACGGGCGAAGCAAATACCGTATGGTTTGATCCGCATGGTTCTGGTAGCGGCAGCCCTTTAGTGAAAGCCCATCTCACGGCAGAAGATATTGGCTTGCCTAAGGTGCGTCGTACTTATGAAGCTTTGAACTTCTTCCTCGAACACCCATTCAAAAATGGCTGGTACGGCAAGATCACTTACACCTGGTCACGCAACAAGGGCAATACCGAAGGGCAGACAGACTCCGGTGTTGCAGGTGGTGACGTTGGCCTGAGTGCGGGTTCAGATTATAAAGAATTGGCTTACAACGCTTACGGTTTCCTATCTGGCGATAGAACGCATGTGTTTAAAGGCTACGGCTACTATCAGTTGACACCAGAGTTGACGTTAGGTGCGAATCTGCAGTTAGCTTCCGGTCGTCCTCGTAATTGTTTCGGACAACTGCCAGAATCGGCAGGACAAGACGTCGGTCACTATGGCGGCAATTATTTCTTCTTTTGTGATGCGGAAGGTGGTAAGCCATCTCCGCGCGGTAGTCATGGACGATTGCCTTGGACTTCGCAGCTCGACTTGAATCTCGCCTACCAAGCACCGTTCTTGAAAGGTTTAACGTTGAGAATGGATATGTTCAATGTATTCGATGTGCGTACGATCAATTCTGAAGGAAGTGGTTCGAATGACGGTGAAGGCGGTATTAGCCCAACGTATCGTCAAGGTGGCAATCGCACTTCACCACGTTCAGCACGTTTGACTGCAGAATACAATTACAAGTTTTAAGATCTCAACTTAATCTTGTGGGGGCGCTCTCATCATGCTATGTTCGATGAGAGCGTTTTTTTATTAGGACTTACGCAAAACCGTTCCAGCGTCGTTGTTGCCGTCTCGCCGTGCACAAGCACTGTCTTCGTCGGCACGCCTAGCTGGAACAATTTTGCGTGAGTCCTATATTCTTGAAAGTGAAGTAATGACTTTATCCAATACTCTAAGCGACTACATGGCAGATCTGCCTTTGCTGGCTATCTTGCGCGGCATACAAAATCATGAATGTGTAGCGATTGCAGAAGCGCTAGTGGAAAGTGGTTTTCGTTGCATAGAAGTGCCACTCAATTCGCCGAATGCGATTGAAAGCATACGAATGTTGGCGCAACGTTTTTCGAGTGACTATTTGATTGGTGCTGGCACTGTACTCACCGTGAAGCAAGTGGAAGATGTGCAGCAAGCTGGTGGTCGCCTGATCGTCATGCCGCATGCCGACAGCAAAATCATACGCGCTGCAAAACAGACACAAATGATTTGCACGCCCGGTGTGGCGACTTTGACAGAAGCTTTTTCCGCACTTGAAAACGGTGCAGATGGTTTGAAATTATTTCCTGCCGAAAGCGTAGCGCCAACGGTATTAAAAGCTTGGCGTACCGTATTGCCCGCAACAACGATTTGCTTACCGGTAGGTGGTGTTAAACCCGATGGCATGGCAACTTATTTGACTGCAGGTGCGAACGGGTTTGGTTTGGGATCGAATCTGTACAAGGCTGGCGATAGCTTGACGCAAGTTCGCCAGAATGCAGAAGCCTATGTGCAGGCCTGGCGTCAATTAAAGGCTGCTGCGTAATAATTTATTGATGATGAAATCGCCAGAAGTTGCTCTGCATCCTGGCGATTTCCTATTTCCCGTTTTCCCTCTTCGCCAAAAATGATTCGTCTATGTCATCAAATTTTTCTTGATGCAGGCTTAATTATTTGTCGCTGTTGACTTTCTTCATTCCCCTTTATTCTTTCTTAAGTCGATATCCAATTCTTAAAGTTGCTTTGAGAATCGATATCGCTTTGATGACATATCTTGTGCGGCGAATTTCGCCAAATTGCTTGCCAATCTTAGGTGGAACCAAGCACAGATAGAACGAAACATAGTTAGAACCAAACACAGACAGAACTAAAAAATAACAGGAGAACTCAATGAAATTAACCAGAATTGCCGCAGCACTATTGGCGATAGGATTTGCGTCTAGCAGTTTCGCTGCAGATGACGATGAAATAAAAAAAGACAAACAAGAGAAAGTACAGAAGGTAGAAGTCACCGGTTCTAGCATCAAACGGGTGAATGCTGAAACTGCTTCACCGGTTCAAGTCATCAGTGCTAAGCAGATCGAAAGCATGGGCGCGCGCACTCTGTTGCAGGTGCTGGATAATTTACCCGCAGCGCGTCCGGCACAGCAAGATTTTCGTTCAATGTTTTCTGGCTCTGATGGTGCTTCACAAGCGAATTTGCGTGGTCTGGGAGCGCAGGGAACTTTGATTTTATTGAATGGACGTCGCCTGTCTTTTTATGGTGCACCAGAAGGCTTTCAAACGCAATTCGTTAACATCGATGCGATCCCTGCAGCAGCGATAGAGCGGATGGAAGTACTGACCGATGGCGCTTCAGCGGTTTATGGTTCAGATGCGGTGGCGGGCGTCATTAATATCATTACTAAAAAATCCTATAAAGGTTTTGAAGCTAGCGCGACCGCAGATAGTTCGCGTGAAGTGAAGTCTTACGGTGAGCGACAAGCAAGTGCTTTATTCGGCTTCGGTGATCTGGCGACTGACAATTACAATATTTACGGCTCTGTCAATTTATATAAACGCGATCGTATCGCATTAGAAGATACTTACCTGAAACGCCCAGAGCAGTTCTACATCAACAATCCTACTTATGTTAGTAATTTTCGTATCAACGAAGGTAGTCAACCTGGTGTTCTAAATCCGGGAACACTATTTGTCTTTGATAAGAACGCGGCGAATAAGCGTTACCAACAAGCCGCCTCTGGTTGCAGCACTTTTGTTACCGAAGGTTCGGGTACGCGTTGCGTTTGGAATACCTTGCCATATGCCTTGGATACTGGGCCAACTTCAGATCGCGCAACAGTTTTTGTCAGTGGTCGCGTCAATTTGGGATCAAATTGGGAAGGCTTTGCAGAAGTCGCTTTCACTGATATTGATATGCGCGGTGAAAATGGCCCACGTACATTCAGTAGTGGTGGCACAGCGAACTGGTATTCACGTAATACCGGCACAACACTTAATGCCTTTAGCTATCCTTATTTAGGTCCAAATAATGTGTACCTGAAAAACATGAGTGCAGATCTTAAAGCGAAGATGGGCGGTGCTGCAGGTTTGACTTACCTCATGCAAGATGCGACCGGCCATTTTGGTCAGCAGAATACGGATAAAACCTATCGCGCCATGGCGGGTGTGCGCGGTGCATTTGGTCAGTGGGAATTTGAATCTGCGTTGGCAGTAGCGGGTAGTCATTCGACTTTGTATCAAACCATTAATGTGAATAAAGATGGCTTTGAAAAAGCCTTCGGTCCATTCACGGTAGACCCTGTCACCAAACGTACGTATATTGCCGATAACCCTGCATATCAATTTGGTGTGATCAGTGAAAGTAACGCTGCTTTACTGCGCCAAGCTTATCCAACTTTTGATATTCAATCTTGGACTAAGTTGGTGACTTGGGACGCCAAACTTGAAGGCAGTTTATTTAAGATGGACGCTGGCGATGCGCGTGCTGCCTTTGGTGTCAATTTGATGCATGAAGGTTTTGAAACACCGGGTAACCAAGATGCCGCCAACGGTAAGATCACGCAGCAAGGTGGTTCGTGGTTTGATGGTTCTCGCACAATCGCCGCGATCTTTGGCGAGGCAATTTTTCCACTGGCAAAAAATCTGGAAGTGAACACTGCCGCGCGTATTGATAAATATCCGAATTTTGCAGCCAATCTTGCACCGAAAATTGGTGTCACATATCGCCCATTAAGTGAGTTATTAGTTCGCAGCACTTATTCGCAAGGCTTCCGTGCGCCGAATCTGGCGGAGTCCGGTGTAGGTGGTGTGTACGCACAACGTGGCGGCATGCGTGATACGGTGCGTTGCGACGAGACAAATGCGATTGCCAAAATGTTGATGAAATCGGTCAGCATGACGGATCAGGAATTAGGTAAGTCTTTATTGAATTCCAATTGCAGCATCAATATCGGTGGCTTGACGCCGCCTAACCCTAATCTGCAACCGGAAAAAGCCAAGATCAGCACCTTCGGTTTAGTGTTCCAGCCGACCAAGCAATTTGATATTTCTGCTGATTATTGGTTCGTGTATCGCCGTAATGAAATCGTGCGTCAGGATTTCACGGAAGTTTATGATCAAGCGGTAGAGAAATACGGTCCGGCATTGATAGGCGCGCCGAACGCAGTACGTGCTCCGATTACAGATTTTGATAAAGCGAATATGGCAGCCGTAGCGGGGATGTGTGCCAATTCTGCCAACGCCGCTGCTTGCGCCGCTGGCGTACCTAAATATTCTGTAGGGATTTTGGCGGGTTTGACGAATAAGTATATGAACCGTGGTCGGACCTTGCTTGATGGTTTTGATATCGATGCGCATGCCCGTTTTGATTTGGGTGCGTATGGCAAACTGAACTTTGGCACCGCAGCGACGATCATGAATCGCAATGCGTATAACGGTGACGATGGCTCTGGTTTTTCACAAAATTATGTAGGCTATTATGGCAATCCAAAATTGCGTGCAAATTTCAATTTAGATTGGCAGTATCGTGATTTCGGCGCTAGTTTGTTTGTGAATTACACCGGTGGTTCTAAGTGGGCGTATGACAAGAATGACGAGGAAAACAATAACCCAGCTTCATGTACCGCCGCAGACGTTGCGGTGGCACCGAATAATTGTGGTGGTGCGCCAGCATTTAAAACCGTCAGCCTGGGTTTGAGTTGGACGCCTGTCAAAGATCTTCGTCTGGGCTTGAATGTCAAGAATGTCTTGAACACCAAACCTTTCTTCGATCCTTATGGTTGGGAAGGCTATAACCATGGTTTGAATTTATTTGGACGCGTGTTGAGTGTTTCCGCTAGCTACAAATTCAAATAAGAATTCAAATAGGACTTACGCAAAATTGCACTGCTTGGCGTTTCATTCGTAGATACTGTTATCCGAGTCAAGCAGAATGCAAGCTTGAATCGAAAGGCTTGCCGGATTTTAGTACGCCAAATGCGACATGAATGAGTTTTCTCATCATGGCACCAATAATGACCATGGGAGGTTT
>NZ_JACOGA010000076.1 GCF_014284175.1 Affinundibacterium flavidum | reverse complement strand
AATTGTCTGTGCTAACTCATTTATGGGACAATGCTTTATCTTACGGTCAAGCTGCAGCACATTTCAATATTCGCAACTCAGGCATTTTTGCGCAATGGATACGCCTTTATCGCGAAGGCGGGCTTGATGCTCTACAACCACGCCGCAAAGGAAGACATCGATCTATGTCAGCCCCAATAACTAAGCCAAGTGAAGATCAGGAACAAATACCGCTATCTCAAGAAGCGCTACTCAAAGAACTCAATCATTTGCGTT
>NZ_JACOGA010000075.1 GCF_014284175.1 Affinundibacterium flavidum | reverse complement strand
ACGACGGCAGTATGTTGCCGGCCGAATTGCTAGCGCGACTTCTGCGAGAATGCGAGAGACTAGCGCTAGTTGAAGAACAATTTAAGGCACTCACCAAAACGCAGGTCTCGCAACTGTCTAAAGCGGTGCAAGAGAAGGTCGCCAGCTTCACCAAGCTCAAAGCGATAGGTGAAACTGGTGCGATACGGATTACGACGGAATTATTTTGGCGACGGTTTGACAATCAAAAACAAGTTGGCTCCTGTGTTGGATTGG
>NZ_JACOGA010000074.1 GCF_014284175.1 Affinundibacterium flavidum | reverse complement strand
GTGTGTTGGTACGGACACCGATCACCGATGATCTGATCAATGAAGTGACTGAAACCTTTGATTTAACAGTCACCCGCACAGCAGGTACGACCACCAATGCCTCCGCAGTCGGTACCGCGACGATTACCGACAATGACGGTACGCCAAGCCTGTCAATCAACGACGTCACCGTCAACGAAGCAGCCGGCACAGCGACCTTCACAGTCACCTTGTCCGCAGCCTCTGGTCAAACAGTTTCTGTCGGTTACAACACCA
>NZ_JACOGA010000073.1 GCF_014284175.1 Affinundibacterium flavidum | reverse complement strand
TCGTACCTGCTGTGCGGGTGACTGTTAAATCAAAGGTTTCAGTCACTTCGTTGATCAGATCATCGGTGATCGGTGTCCGTACCAACACGCTTGTGCTACCTGCCGCAATCGTTGCGGTCGTCGCATTACCCCACGTGGCGCCACCATCGGTGGACACTTGCAGATTAGTCGCTGTGGCGCTGCCGTAATCCGTACCACTGCCCGTGGCTGTACCGCCGCCTAAGGCGAGGCTGACACTTGTGGCTGTGGTGCTGG
>NZ_JACOGA010000072.1 GCF_014284175.1 Affinundibacterium flavidum | reverse complement strand
GCAGCGTAGTCGTACCAGCGGGAGCCAATGGCTTCCAGGTGCGTATCGCCACCACCAATGACGGCGTGGTGGAAGGATCTGAAACGATCACTTTATCGGCAGCGACAGCACAAAATAGTGCAGCGATTGTCGGCACAGGCACGATCACGGACGGCGCAGTACCAACGATTAGTATTAGCGGTCCAGGCGACGTCAATGAAGCAGCTGGAACGGTGACGTATACCGTGACCTTAAGCAGCGCCAATGCAGCACCGG
>NZ_JACOGA010000071.1 GCF_014284175.1 Affinundibacterium flavidum | reverse complement strand
TCACCCGCACAGCAGGTACGACCACCAATGCCTCCGCAGTCGGTACCGCGACGATTACTGACAATGACGGTACGCCAAGCCTGTCAATCAACGACGTCACCGTCAACGAAGCAGCCGGCACAGCGACTTTCACAGTCACCTTGTCCGCAGCCTCTGGTCAAACAGTTTCTGTCGGTTACAACACCAGCAATGGCACCGCCACTGCAGGTAGTGACTACACAGCAGCAAGCGGTACTTTAACGTTCAATCCTGGTG
>NZ_JACOGA010000070.1 GCF_014284175.1 Affinundibacterium flavidum | reverse complement strand
AGAAAGCGCAAATAGTCGATGAACTAAGGCAGCAATATCCGATCGCACAGGTGCTCGAGGTGGTTGGTATGGCACGCAGTACGTTTTACTACCAACACAAACAATCGCTCCTCGAGGATAAGCATGCTGTGATCAAACAACGCATTCGCGCCATCTATGACAAGCATCATGGTCGCTACGGCTATCGTCGCGTGACGGCGGCAATACGACAATTAGGGGAATTAATTAACCACAAAACGGTGCAACGATTAATGAAG
>NZ_JACOGA010000069.1 GCF_014284175.1 Affinundibacterium flavidum | reverse complement strand
TAAAACTCCTGCATACAAATCCTCTGATAATCTACCTTGTGAATACGGGCTGCCAGCATGCTGGGCCAAAGATACTGTCCGATTTTTAGACGAGGGGTGAGCAACTGGTGCAAAATCTACGTCACTGGTTTTGAACCTAAGGGCGGGTACGGCATCCAGTTGCTCGTTTCTGATATGCCTATCAAAAACTGTTAAAACATCGAGTCCGTGAAAATACCGACTCTTCATTCATAATACAAGGGCGGGTGCAACCCGCGC
>NZ_JACOGA010000068.1 GCF_014284175.1 Affinundibacterium flavidum | reverse complement strand
GCACAGGCAGCACAGGCAGCCCAACAAGCATCACAAAAACTTACACCTACGACGGTCGCAACCAACTCACCGCCATCACCGACACAGCCGCAGGCAACACCACATTAAGCTACGACAGCCAAGGCAATCTCAGTCAAAAGATCCAAGGCAGTGATAGTACGTATTACAGCTACAACGCCAGAGACAACCTGATCAGCGTTCGCAAAAACAATACGGTGCTGGGCAACTACAGCAATAATCACTTAGGTCTGCGTGTCGAAAAAGAAGCCAAAGACCCCTTACAACCGAATG
>NZ_JACOGA010000007.1 GCF_014284175.1 Affinundibacterium flavidum | reverse complement strand
GTCGCGATAGTGGCGTGCATGCATAAGTTACTGACCATTTTGAACGCCATAATGAAATCAGGAAAACCATGGGACGACGAATATTTAATCAAAAATCCTTGACTCCAAACACAGTTGCTTCTCCCGCTTACGGGAGAAGGGAGAAAAACACCAAACTAAGCTAATTTTCTGGAACACATTATGCAAACAACATCCACAACCCTAATCGTTATCGGCGGTGGCCCTGGCGGTTACATCGCTGCCATCCGCGCTGCACAACTCGGTATTGCCACCATCCTCATCGAAGGCGATCAACTCGGCGGTACTTGCCTGAACATCGGCTGCATCCCTTCCAAAGCCTTAATCCACGCTGCAGAAGAATTTGAAAAAGCCAAGCACTATGCCCATGGTTCATCCATAGGTATACAAGTCAGTGCCCCCAGCATCAACATAGCCCAAACCGTGAGCTGGAAAGACGGTATCGTCAAGCGCTTAACTTCAGGTGTTGGCGTTCTACTGAAAAAAAATGGTGCGCAAGTGGTCAAAGGCTGGGCGCAGATTCTCGATGGTAAAACCGTCGCGGTGATGCAAGATGGCAAAGAGGTACAACGTATCACTTGCCAACATCTATTAATTGCATCTGGTTCAACGCCAGTAGAGCTTCCTTTTATGCCCTTTGGTTCTGGCAGTGGCAAAGTCATCAGCTCAACGGAAGCCTTATCACCGACAGAAATTCCGAAGAAATTAGTGGTCGTCGGTGGCGGCTATATTGGTTTAGAACTCGGCATTGCGTATCGCAAACTCGGTGCCGAAGTCAGTGTCGTGGAATCACTCGACCGTATCTTGCCTGCTTACGACGAAGACTTAACCAAGGTCGTCAAAACTGCACTCAAACAATTAGGTGTTGAAGTTCATTTTGGCCTTACCGTACAGGGTTTGAATGCAGATGGAAGTGCAGTACGCGTAAAAAACGCCGCAGGTGAAGAATCTGAACTCGCTTGCGATAAAGTCTTAGTAGCGGTTGGACGTCGCCCTAGCACACAAGGTTTTGGCTTAGAAAGCTTAATGCTAGACATGAACGGTCGCGCCATCAAAATTGATGATCAATGCCGCACGTCTATGCGTGATGTATGGGCGATTGGTGACGTGGCAGGCGAACCTATGCTGGCTCATCGTGCGATGGCACAAGGTGAAATGGTGGCAGAAATCATCGCTGGTAAACGCCGTCATTTCACGCCAGCCTCTATCCCCGCCGTATGTTTCACCGATCCCGAATTAGTCGTGGTCGGCAAATCACCACAAGAAGCGCAAGCCGCAGGTATAGATTGCATCACAGCGATGTTCCCCTTCGCGGCCAATGGTCGCTCCATGACTTTGGAATCAAGCGAAGGTTTTGTGCGCGTGGTGGCACGCAAAGACAGTCATCTGATCGTCGGCTGGCAAGCCGTTGGTAAAGGTGTATCAGAATTAAGTGCAGCGTTTGGCCTGTCATTGGAAATGGGCGCCACTTTAGAAGACGTCGCGGGTACGATTCATTCGCATCCAACTTTAGGTGAAGCAGTACAAGAAGCAGCCCTGCGCGCCTTGGGACATGCTTTGCATATTTAAATTTACACATTTAAATCACAATAAAAAAATGCCAGCATACAGAACACGCCTGTTGCTGGCATTTTTCATGAAAGCAAAAATACTGCTGTGGAATTTCTAGGAAGCTATCACAATCCACTAACCCCCTTCACCATATAACGATTGGTATGCTTATCCGTACGGATAGAAACCAAACCTTCTGCCCAACAAGCTTCTTCGCCTGCCTTCAATGTCAATTTCACCATCAGACGTAGTTGATCTTTGGCGTAGACTTGTTGGCGCGTTGAGCCTGTCTGGCAGTCTAGCATTGCCACAGCTTGCATCGCGCGTAATTCAGTTCGCACGCCGTTTACATTAACAATAGCGGTTTTGGTGTCCTTACTCATCAAGAGCACCAAAGCACCACTGCCATAACCGCCCTCTTCTTTAGAAAAACTAGCGATACGAAACACATAAGGGGCATTAAAATTTTTCAGTTCGCTACGATCTAATGCTGACAAAACCGCTTTTTGCTCCGACACCTGAACTTGTGCTGATGCGTTAATAGGTACGCTAATAAATACACACATCGTCAGAATAGACACTAACAACTTCAATTGAACTACAAACATAGGTATACCCTTTTCCAATAATTCTTAGACGACTTCCCGTTGCATGATACCGCGATCAAAACCTATCAATGTCGATAAATCCATCTTCCATCGTCACAAATACCAATAAAAAATCTGAATTCAAAAGTGCTTTCACGACAAATCACTTTTAGTGAATAAATTAACTAAGCAAATAATTAAAACAATTGCGTCTTCAGATTTGTTCCTGCATTTCTTGTGACGATTAGCCACAACTTATCTCACTTGCAGACGCTACGACTGTGTTTGTGGCGGATTCGGTGCTAAATTATTGCCATGAGTCAAATGATTTAAATCAATAAAAACGACTCCATTGTCTACTGTCGAATGTACGGCAAACGTAGGTTTAAACATAGCACTTCTGCCCACAAAAAAGCAGCCTTAATAAATTAGGAAATCTGCTCCATGTTAACTTGGAATATTGTTACTGGACGAGAAAAAGCGTGCTACAACCTTTCCTTTTTGCGGATTCTATTATTAGTATTTTTACTTGCATTTTCGCCTGTATTTTCTCTTGCATCGCCAAAACTTCTGGCTCAGGCTATCACCAACGATAACACTTCGCCAAGACCAATTTTAGGCGCGCCTGTCATTAGTAATTATGATGCCAAGGTGTATAAAGAGCACACACAAAACTGGAGTGCAGTTCAAGACCAGCGCGGTGTCATTTATGTTGGAAATTCATCCGGACTACTTGAATTTGATGGACAGCGTTGGCAAGCCATCGATACTAAAAGTAAGCCGATGATACGTGCCTTAGCAATCGCCGCGGATCAAACGATTTACTATGGATCCATAGGTGATTTTGGTTATCTGTCGGTGAATCAAAATGGCAAAGTACGTGCGAATTCTTTGCGTGATTTAATTCCCCCAAATGCCTTAGGTTTTAATGATGTGTGGCAGATCGAAACAACTTCACATGGCGTTTACTTTTTAACGCGTAGCCATATTTTCCGATTTCATCAAGGTAAAGTTACCGAAATCGGTGGCAAATTTGCGTCCTCGCAAGCGCTAGTAATGAATGATCATGTGTTTTACATTGATAGCCAGCGTGGACTCAGTCTGATCGATGACGGACAAATTATTCCACTGCCAGAATTTGCAAATGTCGCAGATGGAAAACGTATCGTATTGGCTCGCTTTGCGCCACATCAGATTCTCGCTGGACGCGCATCTGGCGATTTTTTGACGCTCGATTTAAGCTCGCTTTGGGATCCGAATAGCAAAAAATATCGCCCCAATCATTTGCCGGCATCCTTCGTACGAAGCTTGCCAACCGAGATTGACCAGCTCACCAAACACGACAATCTCTTCATTTACAAAATGATTCAGATCGATGAACAATCCTTCGCCATCAGCACGGTGAAAGGCGGCATTATTATTCTTAATCGTCAAGGCAAAGTACTGCGTGTCATCAATCGACACGCCGGTTTAATTGATAATACTGTGACGGGTTTAATGCTTGATCGCAGTCATAATTTATGGGCGACCACCAATTCTGGCATATCGCATATTGAATTGAGTGTGCCACAGTCGGTATTTAATGCTAACAATGGCATTGAAGGAATTTCGATCGCTAGCTACTACTATCAAGGTCAATTTTATGTTGGAACTTATCAGCATATTTTGAAACAATTACCGCATCAATACAGCCCGGAACAAGATGTTCCACAATTTGCGCCACTCCCTAATAGCCCTGGCGAAATTTGGCAATTTAAAGAAGTCGCTGGAGATTTAATGATCGCCTCGGGTCGCGGGCTGTTTAAAGTCACCGACAATGGCACCCAAAGGATAGACGGTTCCAGCAGCGATGCCTACGCACTTGGTGTATCTCAACGCTGGCCAAATCATTTGTTTATGGGGAAAATGGGGGGATTAGAGGTCTTTCAGCGCGACCAAGGCCAATGGAAATTACTAGGAAAGCTCAAAGAAATTCAAGACAACATACGACGCATTGCAACGGACGCTAGTGGCGATCTGTGGTTAACAACTGAAGTCCAGGGCTTAATCCGCATCCACTTTAATGGCGATGATCCGCTACAAATCAAACTGCATAAAATCGGCCTTGAGCATGGATTACCCGAGCTAACATCAATCCGCGCCAGTTTTCTCAACGGCACTCTATTTTTAGCCTCGCAAAAAGGAATCTACAGTGCACAAATCGCCACTTGGAACGACGACAGTGAATCAAGCAAATTTAGCCCGGATAAGCGCTTCGGCTCGCAATTTAGTGATGGCAGTTTGGTAGTTACCGATATTAGTCTCTATGCTAACGGAATATATTTATTGCAGACGTCTGATGGTGTTCAATGGGTAGAGCGAGATCAAACAGGGCAATTTAGAGCTAATAGCAAACCTTTCCTAGGGCTAAGCAACATCGGTGAAGCCTTATATGTCCACCCAGATAGTAGCGTTTGGCTACCTGGTGAAAACCATTATCGTATCGATCCAAATTCCAATAAAAATTATGCTGAACAATTTTCCGCCCTAGTCAGAAAAGTCGCAGCCAACACCAAGGACATCATCTTTGAAGGTAACTATGGTGTCGATGGACGAGAAATACCACGCGAAAAAACGGTTTTTCAAACCCAACAAACAGCCGATCAAACACGACAACTCAGCTATCAGCAAAACGCTTTAATGTTTGAATTTGCCGCGACTTTTTTTGAAAAACCTGGCAGCACCCGCTATCAATATCAGTTAGAAGGTTTCGATCGCCAGTGGAGTGAGTGGGATAGCATCAGCTCAAAAGAATATACCAACATCCCGGAGGGACAATATCGTTTTCGGGTTCGAGCAAAAAATATCTATGGGACTTTGGCCAACGAAGCGGAATACCGTTTTACGATTCTACCGCCATGGTATCGCACACTATGGGCATATACCTTATGGATAATACTAGGCATCACCAGCATCGTTGGCCTAGTTTATCTTTATACCCTACGCTTGCGAACCAATAAAAAACTATTAGAAAAGGAAGTTCTCGCACGGACCCGTGAAGCAGTCGAACAGAGAGAAGCTGCGGATAAAGCACGTCACAATATTGCCCAGCTTGCTGAGATGGGGCGACAAATCACGGCGTCCCTAGATAGCCATGCGATTGAAGAAAATTTGAAAAGCTATGTCAAAGATCTCCTGCCATGGGATAACTTTGGGATTGGCCTAGTCGACTGGGAACGTCGCCTGATACGCTTCGACTATGTCATTGAAAACGACCAAGCCGTACGCCCATATCAACGCAGTTTAGATAGCAAAGAACAACCAGCTTCGCACTGTGTATTGCAAGCCAAAGATCTATTGATCAACGATTTAACGCTGGATACCAGAGAGCTAGACAGCTTCGTCAGTATTGAGCCAGAACATCACCATCATCAAGTAATAGATGACAAACCACGTGTACCTCGTTCTGCTATCTATGTTCCCATGATGCTGAAACAAAAAATCATAGGCGTGATCTTTATCCAAAATAATGCCATCAATAGCTATCACGAAAACGATGTGGCAATACTACGTTCTTTAGCAGCCTATGCGGCAGTAGCCTTCGACAATGCGATCGCCTATCACCGCTTACAACTAACGCAAAGTAAGCTGGTAGAGCAAGAAAAACTGGCGGCGTTGGGTGCACTTGTTGCAGGTGTCGCACACGAACTCAATACGCCAATTGGCAATAGCCTGTTAACCGCAAGTTCATTAGATGAAATCACCACACAACTAGTGCACGATATTAATGCCGGTAGTATTCGGCGCTCGCGCATTGATAATTTTGCCGAACATGCAAAAAATGCGTGTGCACTATTAGTTCGCAATCTCAACAATGCAGCGACGCTGATTACCAATTTCAAACAAATCTCAGTCGACCAAACCTCGGACAAACGACGCATTTTTAATCTACTGACCGTCACCACAGAAATTGCCTCCACCTTAGGCGGACGCATACGCAGAGATGAACACCACTTGTCCATCAACATCCCAGACAATATTGAACTAGACAGCTACCCGGGACCCTATGGGCAAGTCATCACCAATATGATCATCAATGCTTTGATACATGCTTTCGACGACATGAAAAATCGCGAAATCCGCATCATAGGAAAAAAGCTCAACGACACACAAATCAAATTAGTCATCAGTGACAACGGTCACGGCATTAGTGAAGACAACCTCAATCGTATCTTCGAACCTTTCTTCACCACTCGTATGGGACAAGGCGGGAGCGGACTCGGCCTGCATATCAGTTACAACATTGTGACAGCGATTTTAGGAGGTAGCATACAAGTGAAAAGCCGAATCGGGCGTGGCACATATTTTGAAATCATACTGCCGCTGGTAGCGCCTGAGACCACGCCGGAAGATATTGCAGGGTCATTATAAAGAGCCCTTCACATCATTAATCTTATTAGATGAACGATGATTCGTGTGCACATGAATATATTCATACTTAAGGAATAATTTGAAAGGCAGAAAAGATAAGCATATTACTTTCACACACCATACAAACATGCGAAATTTACTAAAACTAGTATAAAAAAACCTCCAACAAGTCAGATAAAAGACGTATTGGAGGGAAACCTTAATGCAACATGGTACTACTCAAAAAAAACACTGCATGCCATCAATTTCTCACATGCAATCTCAGCGCGGCAACACTGATCCACCCATCAAGAAAGCATCAACTTCACGCGCACATTGACGGCCCTCGCGAATCGCCCACACCACCAAGGATTGACCGCGACGCATGTCACCAGCGGCATAAACTTTTTCGACATTAGTTTTATAGCAGCCTTCGCCATCAGTCGTTGCACGGGCATTACCGCGGGCGTCTTTATCGACACCGAAGGCATCTAAGACTTGTGCGACTGGTGAGACAAAGCCCATCGCCAATAGCACTAAATCTGCTTTCATTTCAAATTCAGAGTCCGGCACTTCGCTCATCTTGCCGTCTTTCCATTCGACGCGGCAGGCGATCAGTTTTTCTACTTTGCCACCCTTGCCTTCCAGGCGCTTCGTTGCCACCGCCCAATCGCGATCACAACCTTCTTCGTGTGAAGAGGAAGTGCGTAATTTGGTTGGCCAGTAAGGCCAGACTAATGGTTTGTTTTCTGTTTCTGGTGGTTGTGGCATCAGTTCAAATTGCGCGACTGATTTTGCGCCGTGACGATTGGAAGTGCCGACGCAATCTGAACCTGTATCGCCACCACCGATGACCACGACGTGCTTGCCACTGGCGGACAATTGGTCTTTGATTTTGTCTCCTGCATTCACTTTATTTTGCAAAGGCAAAAAGTCCATCGCAAAATGTACACCTTTGAGTTCGCGGCCAGGCACTGGCAAATCACGCGGTATTTCTGCACCGCCAGCGACGATCACCGCATCAAAATCTTTTTTCAATTCGTCAGCAGAAATTGTCTCTTTCGACCAGTTGGTGATTGTTGATGGAAAATCTTTTCCCACCAAAACACCTGTGCGGAAAGTCACACCCTCGGCTTGCATCTGTTCAACGCGACGGTCGATTTGCGATTTTTCCATTTTAAAATCAGGAATACCATAACGTAGCAAACCACCGACGCGATCATTTTTTTCGAAGACAGTGACGTCATGACCAACACGTGCCAACTGTTGCGCAGCGGCTAAGCCTGCGGGCCCAGAGCCGACGATGGCGACTTTCTTACCGGTTTTGATAGCAGGAACTTGTGGCTTTACCCAACCGTTTTCCCAGCCTTTGTCGATGATGAAATGTTCTATCGATTTGATACCGACTGGCAGTTCATTGATACCTAATGTACAAGCAGATTCACAAGGCGCAGGACAAATTCTTCCGGTGAATTCTGGGAAGTTATTCGTCGAATGCAGCACTTCCAAGGCCTGTTGGTAATTGCCGTTGTAAGTCAGATCATTCCAATCTGGGATGATGTTATTGACTGGGCAGCCGTTATTGCAAAACGGAATGCCGCAATCCATGCAACGTGCTGCTTGTATCTTGGCTTGACCATCATCCAAGTGCATTAAAAATTCTTTGTAATGCTTCAAACGCGCCTTAGGCGCTTCGCTCGCTTCTTGCAAGCGCTGGTATTCCATAAAACCTGTTACTTTTCCCATGATAAAACCTCAATCTAGCTAGGCGCAATGCGCGTGTTTTAACTTTTTTAATCTCTCAACCTAGAGGCACAAGATGTCAGAGTGGAGTTCTGTTAATATTCCCTCCCCTTCAAGGGGAGGGCTAGGGTGGGGATGGGTTTCAGCCGTGCGAAATTAGAACAACTCACACCACTAAAACCCATCCCCATCCCAACCTTCCCCTTGAAGGGGAAGGAGTAAATCTAGCTACCACTTCTATGCAAACTCTGCGCCTCTGCGGCGATGCTGTTTAGCCCTTAAGCCGCTTTTTCCAACTTCACTTCAGCCTGTTTCGCAGCAAACATCTCACCCAAAGCACGTTTGTACTCATGCGGGAAGACTTTGACGAACTTCGCACGACTACGCGCCCAATCGTCCAGCAAATTGCGTGAACGCGTGCTGCCTGTGTGTTTGAAATGGCGCTCAATCGAACTGCGCAAAATTACTTCATCCGTTTCAGGTTCACCTCCGCGCGTCTTAGCATGCCATAGGGATTTAGCGACATTTTTCTCTTGCTCGTCACCCGCCAATACGGATTCCAAACTCACCATAGACATATTGCACTTGGCTGCGAATTCACCATCTGGGTCGTACACATAAGCGATACCACCAGACATACCCGCTGCGAAGTTACGACCAGTTGCGCCGAGTACCACCACCGTGCCGCCAGTCATGTATTCACAACCATGATCACCGATGCCTTCGATCACTGCCAGCGCTCCGGAGTTACGCACTGCGAAACGTTCACCGGCCACGCCATTGATGAAGGCTTCACCTGCAATCGCACCGTACAAGACTGTGTTGCCACAGATGATGTTATCAACTGCCCAGCCACGGAATTCTGTATTTGGACGAATGATGATGCGACCACCGGACAAACCTTTGCCGACATAATCATTACCTTCGCCGACCAAATCCAAAGTCACACCACGCGCTAAGAATGCACCAGCGGATTGACCTGCCGTACCTTGCAATTGAATGTGTATCGTATCGTCAGGCAAACCAGCATGGCCATAACGCTTGGCGACTTCACCCGACAACATGGCACCAACTGTGCGATTCAAGTTTTTGATAGGCTGGATGAAGGAGACTTTTTCACCTGTTTCCAAAGCCAATTTTGCTTGCGCAATTAACTTGTTATCCAAGGCTTTGTCGAGACCATGATCTTGCACATCAACATGACGCGTCGCCACATCCGCACCCGCATCGACTTGATGGAAGATACGGCTGAAATCCAAGCCCTTGGCTTTCCAGTGTGTGATCGCTTTAGATTTATCCAAGAGATCCACACGACCAATCAATTCGTCATACGTACGGATACCGAGTTGCGCCATGATTTGACGTGCCTCATCCGCGACGAAGAAGAAATAATTCACGACGTATTCAGGCTTACCAGAAAACTTTTTACGCAATTCTGGATCTTGGGTTGCAACGCCAACTGGGCATGTATTCAAATGACACTTACGCATCATGATGCAGCCTTCCACCACCAACGGTGCTGTGGCGAAACCGATTTCATCTGCGCCCAGCATTGCTGCGATCACTACGTCACGACCAGTTTTCATTTGGCCGTCTGCTTGCACACGAACACGACCACGCAAACCATTCAAGACCAAAGTTTGCTGCGTCTCTGACAAGCCGAGTTCCCATGGTGTGCCTGCATGTTTCACCGATGACAAAGGTGAAGCACCAGTACCGCCGTCATGACCTGCGATCACGATATGATCGGATTTCGCTTTTGTCACACCAGCCGCAATCGTACCGACGCCAACTTCAGACACCAGCTTCACGGAAATCGAGGCACGTGGGTTGACGTTTTTCAAGTCATGAATCAACTGCGCCAAATCTTCGATCGAATAAATATCATGATGCGGAGGTGGAGAAATCAAGCCCACACCTGGAACCGAGAAACGCAATTTCGCAATGTATTCAGACACCTTATGACCTGGCAACTGACCACCTTCACCCGGTTTCGCACCTTGCGCCATTTTGATCTGAATCTGATCTGCCGAGCTTAAATATTCTGCGGTCACACCGAAGCGGCCAGAGGCCACTTGCTTAATACGTGAGCGCAGGGAATCGCCTTCTTGCAAAGGAATATCCACTTCAATCTGATCTTTACCGATCACCGATGCCATCGTTGCACCTTGCTTGATCGGGATGCCTTTCAACTCTTGTGTGTAACGCGCTGGATCTTCGCCGCCTTCACCGGTATTCGATTTGCCGCCGATACGATTCATTGCCACTGCCAAAGTCGCATGCGCTTCAGTACTGATTGATCCCATCGACATCGCGCCCGTCGCAAAACGTTTAACGATTTCTTTGGCTGATTCAACCTGATCCAGCGGGATCGCTTTGCCAGGATCAATCTTGAATTCAAACAGACCGCGCAAAGTCATGTGACGTTTAGATTGATCATTGATGATCTGGGCATATTCTTTGTAAGAGTTGAAGTTATTCGAACGTGTGGAATGCTGCAACTTCGCAATCGAATCCGGTGTCCACATATGGTCTTCACCACGGATACGGAAAGCATATTCGCCACCTGCATCGAGTGCATTCGCCAACACTGGATCATTGCCGAACGCGAGTTTATGCAAACGCAAAGTTTCTTCCGCAACTTCAAACACACCTATACCTTCGACATTCGAGGCTGTGCCTTTGAAGTATTTATCGACCAGGGATTTATTCAAACCAACGGCTTCGAAAATCTGCGCGCCGCAATAAGACATGTATGTGGAAATACCCATTTTCGACATGACTTTATGCAAGCCTTTGCCGATTGCCTTGGTGTAGTTGTAGATAGCCTTTTCCGCGTCCACATCTTTGAACTTGGTCGCCATATCAGCGAGTGTCTGCATCGCTAGGTAAGGATGTACAGCTTCCGCGCCATAACCGGCGAGCAAAGCGAAGTGATGTGTTTCGCGTGCGGAGCCAGTTTCTACTACCAAACCTGTCGTGGTACGCAAACCCTTACTGACTAAATGTTGATGCACGGTGGATGTCGCCAACAAGGCCGGAATCGCCACAAAGTTTGCATCCATCTTACGATCAGTAATGATCATGATGTTGTGACCGGATTTCACCGCATCGACCACTTCGGCGCAGATTGATGCCAAGCGTGCTTCGATACCGTCTTTGCCCCACGCAACTGGATAGCAAATATCGAGTTCGTAAGATTTAAATTTGCCGCCCGTGTTGGCGCTAATGTTGCGCAGCTTGGCGATATCGGCAAAATCTAACACCGGTTGCGAGACTTCCAAACGCATCGGTGGATTAATATTATTCGTATCGAGCAAATTCGGTTTCGGGCCGATGAACGACACCAGCGACATCACCATCGCTTCACGGATAGGATCGATAGGTGGATTCGTCACCTGCGCGAACAATTGTTTGAAGTAGTTATACAGAGGCTTGAGTTTGTTCGACATCACAGCTAAGGATGAATCGTTACCCATAGAACCAATTGCTTCTTCGCCGCTGACAGCCATTGGTTCCATCAAGAACTTAATATCTTCTTGGGTGTAACCAAATGCCTGCTGGCGATCTAATAAAGAAGCAGCTTCTGGCGTATTGTCTTCTTCACCTTTGAGTGAATTGAGTTTGATGCGCACAGAATTAATCCACTGCTTATATGGCTTGGCATTGGAATAGGTGTCTTTGATCTCTTTGTCGTCGATGATGCGACCAGCTTCGAGGTCGATCAAGAACATCTTGCCTGGTTGCAGACGCCATTTTTTGATGATGCGCGCTTCTGGAATCGGCAACACGCCGGATTCAGACGCCATCACCACCAAGTCATCATCCGTGATGATGTAACGCGCTGGACGCAAACCATTACGATCCAAAGTGCCGCCGATCTGGCGACCATCGGTAAACGCCATCGCAGCCGGACCATCCCATGGCTCCATCATCGCTGCATGATATTCGTAGAAGGCGCGACGATTGTCATCCATCATGGTGTGATTTTCCCAAGCCTCAGGAATCATCATCATCATTGCTTGTGCAATCGGGTAACCCGCCATGACCAAGAGTTCTAGCGCGTTATCAAAACTTGCGGTGTCAGATTGACCTTCAAAAATCAGTGGATACAGTTTTTGCAAATCGTCACCCAACACTGCAGACTTCATCACACCTTCACGTGCACGCATCCAGTTGAAGTTGCCTTTAACGGTGTTGATCTCGCCGTTATGCGCAATCATTCGGTACGGGTGAGCCAATGGCCATTCTGGGAAAGTATTAGTGGAGAAGCGTTGATGCACAAGCGCCAAAGCTGACACGCAACGCTCGTCTTGCAAATCTTTGTAGTAGACGCCAACCTGATCCGCCAACAGCAAACCTTTATACACGATCGTGCGCGCCGACATTGAAGGCACGAAATATTCTTTACCATGCAAGAGGTGCAAAGCCTCGATCGCATGTACTGCAGATTTACGGATTACGTAGAGTTTACGTTCGAGTGCATCAGTGACCATGATGTCCGGGCCGCGACCGATAAAGATCTGGCGTATCACTGGCTCTTTTTCACGCACGGTCGGTGACATCGGCATTTCACGATCGACTGGCACATCGCGCCAGCCCAAGACGACTTGACCTTCAGCACGCACCGCACGTTCGATCTCTTGTTCACAAGCCAAACGCGAAGCATGTTCCTTAGGCAAAAAGATCATACCCACGCCATATTCTCCAGGCGGTGGCAATTCCACGCTCTGCTTCGTCATCTCTTCGCGATAGTATTGATCAGGAATCTGAATCAAAACACCCGCACCGTCGCCCATCAAGGCATCAGCACCGACCGCGCCGCGATGATCCAGATTCTTCAGAATCAACAGACCTTGTTCAACGATGGCATGTGTCTTCTTACCCTTAATATGTGCAATAAAACCGACACCACAGGCGTCTTTTTCATTACTCGGATCGTATAAACCTTGTGCTTGCATAGTTCCCCCTGCTGTTGCATTGCTGCACTTCGCTGCCGAAGTACCTCAATCTGCTTGCTGAACAATCCCAAATAAAGTTTTGGAAATCACCCAATCGACAATAAAAAAATCAAACTTGGGCTCAAGAATAGTGCGGTGCAAAAGATTTCGCAACAAGAAAAAATAGGGTCAGAGTTTATAAAAACTGGTCTTATTTTTACGTATAATTTATAAGGGTCAGAGACAATAAATTTCACTTCAACATGCTTTGACGGAAGGCATGAAAGAGGCCCTTAAGTCCTCGCCTTTAGCTGAAAGTGGTTACCCGGCAAAAACGCCACTACATAAAAATGAATAGGTAATTTAAGGTGATGTCGCCCTATTAAGGCGAATAAGGCGAATATGAAAATATGTCGATGGAAACTATTGGGTGACCATTTTGAGACAGACATCTTTCTTTAATTGCTTCTTTTTCATCTATCATAACTCTTCATGTGTTGCAGTTTTCCCCCTGACCGCGCAAAACCTTTGAATTTCATAACTTACGTCGACGAGTCAATTCGAGCGTCGGAAAATTCGGTATACCGCTGTGATATTATTCAATACATATTTGAAAATTACTTTACTTTTCAATTATCACCCCTTACTCCTTAGCTAATGATGAAGGCACATTAATGATGGAGGCACTTATAAAAAACCTAATTTACTCATTAAAAGGATACATATGATTCACAAGCTATTCGGCGCCATAGGATTTGTTTTTATGCTAGCTGCGCAGAACGCCAGCGCAGCCGATCTCAAAATTACGATCAGTCAAATTCAATCAGGTAGCGGAGAACTTCGCATCGCCCTCTACAAGCAGGCAGATCAGTGGTTAACTAAGAGTTTTAAGAAAATTCAAGAGCCTGCAGTTGCGGGAAGCGTAACTGTCATCATTTCTGACATTCCTGCAGGCGACTATGCAGTCGCACTTTTTCATGACGTTGATAGCGATGGAAAAATGGCAAAAAATTTCTTGGGAATTCCTAAAGAGCCATATGGGTTCTCAAACGATGCTCGCGGCAGCTTCGGCCCTCCAAGTTTTGATGCGTCTAAATTTGCTGTCCCGGCAGAAGGCGCAGCCATTACCATTAAACTTGAATAAAATCAATCAAAAAAGTGCCTTTTTATAGCACCACTTGTTGCTATTTTACATATTTTAATAAATTACTTAAAAATGATTGACTATGATATACGTTGTTTTTTATATTCAAAAAGCTGATATTTTTATACTTTATTTATATATATGTATCAGCAATTTTATTTCACTAACAAACTAAAGGAATCAAAATGAATACATTAGTAACATTTGAAATCACTAATTCCCAAGAATCTGATTTCGTCGCAGCGAGCGCATTATCTGAATTTGCTGCTGGTAGCACATGCACATGCACATGCACATGCTGCGTATTTGACACAGAAGCGCAGTAATTGTCAGCATAAATTAAGCGCTTAAGTTTCTTACTAGGGAACGAGAATTTATTCGTGCTTTTCGAATGAGCCCTCGCTTCCCTAGACCTCTTTTAAATTACTTTGGAATGCCTCTAGTTCTTCTCATTCGTAAAGCGTCTGTTCTATCAGCAAGAAAAATGAACGACTAATTTGCGAATTGTGAATTGTGAATTGCGAACAAAAAGACATGCCTAAAACCAAGATGCTGGCGCGAAAAGTGCCAATGAGGTTCATCACCCAAATTGAGACATCTGCACAACCGTCGCGAGCGGTGGAAGTTTGAATTGAGGAACGAACCAGTGCTTGAGCACAGCGAACACCCGAAAATCAAAATTCGGCCGCGTAATAGATTGTACTGAGGGCTCAAAATGAATGATGGCCCAGTGTCTGAGGCCAATAACTTTGATCTTTGCCTACACTCGGGACTCTAGAATAATAAGGTCGAATAACAAGTATGAACATGATGCATAACGCAAGTAAAAAAGTCCTAAGCCCTATTTTGGGCAGCAAAATTTATAAAATCGATACCGATCAGTGGCAAGTCGTTACTGCAACCTCTGCGCAAACGATTAAATGCCCCGAAAAGTTATTGCAGGCAGTGGTTGATGCCTTTGGCAAAATGACGCGTGAGGAATTCATTACGCAAATGAGCGAGCGTTTTGATGCAAAAATGATTGCGGACTTTGTAGATGCTTTGGTAGCGCGTGAGGTGATTTGTTTAAGCGCAAAGGAAGAATCTGAAGAAATTAAAGATCGGCTTTTTTACTTACTACCGACCATCAGCGAAAATAAAAACCAAATCGTACTAAACCCCTCACAGCATACATTGCGCCTATTCGGATCTGGTCATCTATACGCAGAATTAAACCGCATGGCGAAAGCTGCTGGTTTTTGCGTTAGTGGTGACCAAGAAACCGAGACTTTACCCGTCTCTATGAATTTAGTAGTGAGCGACTCGCCAAACCACGACTTGTTTCGTGAATTGAATCGCGAGCACGTCGTACCGACCAAAGTCGCCAGCATTTTTGCCTATTTAGACGGTAGCCATTCCCGTATTTTTAGAGTCATCCCAAGCGCAACCGCATGCTTCGAATGTCTGCACCACAGAATGCGTGTTGCTAAAACCTTTCACCGTGAGTTTGATGCCGCCTCATCTGGGAATGCGATTTGGTATGAAGATGTTTTACCCGAACCTATCATACAAGCACAGCAACTTGCGGCGACAGTATTGGTGCAAGTTTCTTTGATGTTGGTTAATGCAATCAATGATCTCCATGAAAGTAATTTGATTGAGTTATTAGCTTTCAATGATTTAAAGCGTAAATCTTCCATTTTAAAATTACCCAGATGTGAAGTCTGTGGCTCAGGCAATACGACAAAGCCATTTGCCCCCATCTATAACCCTGCAGCTATTTAGGATAGAACATGTTGAAATTCACTCAATTACTCATCTCTTTGGCTTTACTGTCATCTTGTGCGGAAGCCATGGCGACAGACGTGACAGTGCGCATCACCTCAGTCGACGCCGACCGTAAAGGAAAGATTCTGGTTCAACTATGCCAAGAAAAAGACTTCTTAGTGCGAGATTGTCGTTTTCAAAAAGTGCAAGATGTCAAAGCAGAAGTCGAGGTAGTAATTTTTAAAGATGTACCAGAGGGCACCTGGGCAGCAATGGCTTTTCACGATGAAAATAGCAATGAAAAGCTAGATACCAATAATCTAGGCATTCCTACCGAAGGTACTGGCTTTAGCAAAAATGCGAAAGGTCAGTATGGCCCGCCAAAATTTGCCAGTGCTGCGGAGAATATTTCCGGGAAAAGTAGCGAATTCAAATTTCGTTTGGTTTATTAATACGACGTGGCCTGCTGTGTGAGATTCATAAAACTTACACAGAAATGTACTGGTTAGCGCCTGTCTTCAAATACTTGACGGAGCCTCTGCATCGGGGCACGGTGCCGAAGACAGTACCAATATATGCAATTGCCTCCAAAAGAGAACTCAACGATATCAGCGTCTGATTTGCATCAGTCCTAATTCAATGAAGTGTGGCTATGATTAAACTAGAAAATGTTGGCAAATCTTTTGCTAATGGCGACAGCTTGTTTTGGGCAGTCAGAAATATGTCCATCGATATCAGTAAAGGTGAGATCGTCGCCCTATCTGGACCATCAGGCAGTGGCAAGAGTACGGTGTTGTCCATGCTGGGCGGCTTACTACATCCTGAAGAAGGTACCGTCACTGTTGATCAAGTCAACCTCGGTAGTTTGGTCGACAGAAAAATGGAACAATTTCGATGGAATCATATAGGCATCATTTTTCAACGATTTAATTTAATTCCTGTTCTCACCGCCCTAGAAAACGTAGAAATTGCTTTAATTCCCTCAGGGATGAGTACGAAGCAACGCAAACAAAGTGCTGCAGAGTGGCTCGCGCGAGTGGGTCTATCGCACCGAATGCAAGTGCGTGCGGCATTGCTCTCAGGCGGTGAACAACAACGGGTGGCGATTGCACGAGCTTTAGTACACCAACCTGACATTATTTTGGCAGATGAACCAACTGCTAATCTCGATCGCAAAAATGCCACGATTTTCCTCGATACTTTGGTTAGTCTGAATCAATCGTGTGGAACCACACTAGTGATTGCCACACATGATCCCCTTGTCTTAAGTTATATGCAGCGTGTCGTAAAGATGGAGGACGGTCAATGTCTGATGTAGTTTTATGGGCCTCTTTGGCATGGCGCAATGTCTTGCGTAATTTCCGACGCTCGCTCCTGACGATGAGTATTGTTGCGGTTGCGTCTGCTGCATTGTTGACGGCGCTAGGCTTCATTTTGGCCTCATTTGAGGGAGTGAAATTTTCTATCGTACAAGGCGGCGCTGGTCATTTTCAGTTAGCACGAACAGAAGAATTCAAAAATGCCGAAAGCAAACCTGTTGAATTTGGCAGTAGCAAAGAAGAAGTGACCGCATTAGGAGCGATGCTAGCGACAAATCCGAATATAAAAAAAGTATTGCCGCGTTTGACTTTTCAAGGCCTGATTTCGAATGGTGAAAACACGCGCACATTTACCGGCGAAGGCTTAGTTCCCAAATTGGAATGGCAAGCTTTTGGGAAAAATTTCAATATTATTGAAGGCGATTATTTGGAGGACGATGAGAGCGAACAATTATCTATCCTATTGGGTAAGCAATTGGCTGAACGTCTGCATGCGAAGGTTGGAGATAATTTGACTTTACTCTCCGCTGCTGCAACTGGACAAATGAATGCACTCGATGTCACTCTAAAAGGCATAGTCTCGACCGGCATCGCTGTGAAAGATAGCTATTTCCTGGCGATGCCATTAAAAGGTGCGCAGGAGCTAATCCGAACTTCTAAAATTTCGCGAACCACTGTACTAATGAAAACGCCCGATTTGACTGAAGCTGAGACACAAGACTTTCTACACAAACTACCAGAAGAATTTAAGCTAAAAACCTGGCGCGAACTAAATCCCATTTATGATCAACTAGTTACTTTGTATAAGGGTCAATTCATCGTACTCGGCACAATTTTATTGTTGGTCGCTTTCCTGTCTATCCTCAACACCATCATCATGAGTGTCATGGAACGTAGTCGAGAAATCGGTACTTTGCGAGCGATGGGGATCGATCCCTTGAAGATACGGTTGGGATTTGTCTTTGAAAGTATTTATATTTGTGCTTTAGGAGCCTTACTTGGTGCAGCACTCGCAAAATTATTTAGTGTCATCTCAACCAAGTTTGTCATTTTAATGCCTGCACCACCAGGTAGCACCAAAGGCTATCCTTTGCAATTACTCTGGTCATCTGAATTTGCACTTTACTGTGGCGTGATCTTGAGCATGGTCGGTATCTTGGCTGCATGGTTTGCCAGTCGATATGTGTCTAAGCTCAATGTCGTTGATGCGATCAATACCAATTAAAAAAATGAAAATTCAAAGAGATCATATGCGTAGAGGTTTTTTAAAGAACTTAGCCGGTTTGGCATTATTTAGTTTAATACCGATCGTCAACGCCACGGAATTGAGCATAGAAGCGGCGAAAGAAGTCTTACAAAAAATTGATTTATTACGTCAGCCCTCCGGCACACTGGAGCTATTTGCCACCATTAGTACACTACAAAATGGCAAAGAAATTGACGCGGATAGTTATTCGATCAAATCTGATGGTATAGGTAATGCGCTGTTATTCATGTTGAATAAAGAAAAGCGCGGCCAAAAAGTTCTCAATACCGATCAAGGTGTTTGGGTATACTTTCCCAAGACGCGTAGACCTATACGCCTGACACCTATGCAGCAACTGCATGGCAATGCGAGTGTCGGCGATGTTTTGCATGTTCGCTGGAGCACAGAGTACACAATCAAATCAGTATCAACTGACACCGTGATCGTGAACGAACAGAAATGCAAAGCGATGCGACTAGAAGCCGCGCAAGAAAACGCCTCCTATGCGCGAGTCGATCTGTATATCAATGAAACGAAATGGGAACCAGTCAAGGCGGATTTATACACCTTTGGCGGCAAACTCTTGAAGACCGTGTACTTTTCAGAACCTAGCACTATTAACGGCAAGAAATTGATCACACAGTTAAGAATTAGCAATGCCTTAGATAGCAAAGCGAATAAAGAGACCTTGTTCAACATCACCTCCATTAATAACATCAAGGTTTCTAGCGAACAATTTACCTTGCATGCTCTGGAAGTTGGTCGCTAAAGTGAACATGAAGTTAGCCTTGAAAATCAATACAAAGCGAACATTGAATTTGCTCATTGGGATTGCGGCCATCTGCTCTGGGGCTTTGCATGCACAAACGAACGATGATGCTTCATCGATTAATTATTCGATTGTTTTCAGTAATGGCCTGAGCAAACTTAATGCATCGGAGTTTCCGGTGAGCGCAGCGAATCGATTTGCATCACAAACGCATAACCTGAGCATGAGTGCAGATGGCGACTTTGCAGGTATTAGCTGGCGTGCCAGAGCGCTTTTTAGCCGGGATGATGTACACACAAATGGTAAAGAATTTCGAATTAAAGAATTAAACAAGGTCTGGACAGTTTCGGATCGATGTGTCATTTCTGCTGGCAAACGGATTTTGGCATGGGATGTTGGCTACTTGGCACAACCCGTGGGTTTTTTCCAAACACAAACGGTATTAACAGATTTGGTCGACACCGCAGGAAATAGTGAAGGTTTACCTTTAGCCATGTTCTCGTGCAGCGTGGGAAAACAGCATGCGGTCGACGTGGTGTATAGCGACGATTTCGATGAATCATCCATGGTAAATAATCGGGGATTACGCCAAGCGGCCTTACGCCTGTCGGGTTATCGAGGTCAAACATCGTATGCTGTGATCGCCCGTCAGGTAAAGAATGGGGGTTATGGTTTCGGTACTACAGTATCAACCACCATCGGAGACGAACTAGAGCTGCATGGATCGTTGTATGCACATCACGGTAGTACGCAGTTATTGCACCGTGGATTAGTTGACTCTGCCGCGCAATTTTGGCGGGCAGATCCTTATCTACCTTATGCAAAAAATAGCTTTTCAACCCAAGCCCTATTGGGCTTCACCTGGACTCCCCGTGACTTTCCTATTTTCACTGTGGAATTCTCACATAACGATAACGGCTTAAATCGAGCACAGTGGCAGCGCTGGCAAGAGCTGGTAACCTATCATCAGAAAGCGCACCAAACCGAAATTCCTAAAAGCTTTCGCGACGGTAATCTACTGTGGGACTTAAAAACAATTAATCAGCAAGGCACTCGCCGAGATTACGCCTATGTTCAAGTACAGGGTACGGTCGCCGATATTGGATATTCGATTGGACAAAAGCTAGGATTGAATGATCGCAGCATAGGTAGTTTTGTGTCTCTTCGAAAAGAACTCAATAAAACCAGCTACGTGATGCTGGCACTGAGTCATTTTTCGACTGCAAAGCATACTGAATTCGCTTACCTCCCCTCCTCTGAAGCCGTCACATTACGTATTGGCAGCTCTTTCTAATCAAGAAAAATCAAGCAAAAATATGACAAACGCTCTCTATCAATTACCAGAAATGGCGAAAACAATGACACCACCAAGTTTGGCTGATACCTATGAGAAATTGGTAAATCCAAACTATGGCTTGATTAAGATGGTGGTGGAATCATGTCGTACACCAGAGTTTCCGCAATTACATATCGCTGCAGCCGTCCTCTCTAATTCGGCTTATTTCTGTGAAAACAAGCCGCCGGTAGTCAATGTGCCTTTGGGAGCTGCTGGCGCAGGTATCGATAGAACACAATGTCTATGGTCTACCTTAGGGGAGGCGGCAGAGAGATACTGTGGCGGTGTATATGACAGAAAGTCGATTTATGTCTCGCCAATTGATGCCTTAACTGGGCAAGTTTATCCGCTGCATGACTTGATCTTATATGCCGATAGTCAATATCAAAATCCCTCATTCCCATTTCAGCGTATCGAAGACATTAGTCAATTTTCCTGGGTGAGTGGACACAATTTATTTGATGGTGAACCTGTCCATTTACCAGCACAACTGGTGTATTTTGGATTGCAAGTGAGCAATAAAGAAGTATTGACACAAACTGTCAGCACTGGTCTGGCATGCGGCGCAACGTTGAACAATGCCATCACTTCCGGCCTGCGAGAAATTCTCGAACGCGACGTATTTACTGCGATGTGGCTACTCAAATATTCACCTGTCGAAGTCCTCATGGATGCGGAATTTCTTCCTCAATTATCCCCAGGTGTGCGTTCATTTTTGGACAGCTCTTGTTGCAAAATAAAAGTATGGTATCTGCCAGATGAGTTTGGCGCTGTCACGGTATTGGCTTGTGTAGAAGGGGTACATAGTTACCGTCTTGGATTTGGTGCGGCCACGCATTTCTCCTTGGCTGCTGCTTGTGAAAAAGCGATCGTTGAAGCTTGTCATACCTGGACCTGGTCGATTCGATTTCCGCTTGAAACGGTGAATAATGCCAACGACAAATTAAGTACTTATGGTGTTAGTGGCGATTCAAAAGATCACGTGTCTTATTATCTCGCACCGGATAAGCGAGAAGAAATTGCCTTTCTTTTAGAAAGCAAACAGAGCATTTCTGCTACCTCACTAGAGCAACAGATTGATGAAACCAGTTTTGAAAGCGTCTTACAACGTATCAAAGAATCTGGCCGTAGCGTCTCTTGGATTGAGATGACAACGACCGATGTAGCCTCCGTTGGTTTGCATGTTGTGAAAGTATTTGTATCAAAAATGCAGCCACTGTATTTCGGCAATGCTGATTGCTATGCCAACCTTGACGAAAGACGCTTACGAGAGTTAGCTCGCTTTTGGAACATTGAATTTCCTACAGAATTTAATGCTTCGCCCCACCCATTCCCATAAAAATAAATCCCAATTATGCACACAGCTCAGATATGCCAAAATTTTCGCGATTCGCGAGAGCGACACAATAAATGACATCGTAGAGCCGTCATTAATCAGGAAATAAATTCAATAAAAATTAATAAAAAATAGAACGAGGACAATCATGCAAAGAAGTAAGCAGCCTAAGGTGAAAAAAAATACCAACAATGAAGAACTAGTCAAACCATCGTATGAATATGCGAACTATGACATTGATTGCCTGTATGAAATTTTCAATGAGAATTCGAAATATTATCGCGCAACCATGACCGGCATCGGCATGCGCATCGCCAATTTTCTGACTAATCCAAGCACGATTAAACTCCATATTTCTGGTGTAAAAAATTATGGTTCGTTTAAAACATTGGAATTACCGGAGCCGCCAGACGCACCGCAATTGCCCCTAACCGCTGCCTTAGCGCAGCGGCGTTCTAAACCAGCCTTTGGCAAACCTATCAGTGCTGAAGAGTTATCTAGCTTATTGAAGCTCTCTTTAGCGACAAACTACAAAACTATTCCCAGTTTTGCACCTGACGAAGTGATGTACCGAAAACCCTTTGCATCAGGAGGCGGGCTCTATCCGGTGGAGTTTTATGTCGTCATTGTCGATGTCATCGGTTTGCCTGCCTGTGTAGCCCATTTCGACTGGATTAACAATCAACTAAAGATCATTCGTGAAATCAACAAAGAAGAGGTTAACGCCGTAATGACTTTGCCTTTCGCGGCAGGTGAAGAACCTAGTGCGATTATATTCATGAGCGGCGTATTCCAACGCTCAACCAATAAATACGGCAACAAGGGCTACAAATTTGCAATGATAGAAGCCGGTTGTGCTGGGCAAACGCTACAATTGGTAGCCACATCTTTAGGTTTAAATAGTTTGTTTTGGAGTTCGTTTTTTGATGACGAAGCTGAAAATTTATTAGGTATCGATGGCGTCAACGAATCCGTCATTACTTCATTTGTTGTTGGCAAGGCGTAGAACCTTATGCAATCCTATATCTCAGGCAATCCTTACGACTTAAGTCGTATTATTTCAACCGTATTGTGTGATGCCGCGACCGAAAACTGGGATGGTGCGAAGGCTGGTCGTTCCGTCCTAGAAGCCATGTTGGTACGCTCTAGTTTTATTGCTCCTGTAGATCGCTTGCTTCGTCGTGAACTAGATGCACACGTTTGTAAAGGACGTTACTATCTGATTCCTGCGCAAGCAACGTCTGTAGCAATAGAACGAATCGATGCAATTTTGCATGCCGCAATCACTTGGTGCAAGAGTCACTTCGATCTGCCATTACCAACGATTACGATTTATCTGAAAGATGATTTTGCGGCGCCAACCTATGTTTCTTTCGACACACCGTCACTTGCCCTCATTCAGATTCCGCAGAACCTACTTCATCAAGATGATTTAGATCGATTGCTTTGGCATGAAATTGGGCATTGCTTTTTACGCTGTGGCATACGATTTTTAGATGAAGGTTTCGCCACTTGGGTCGAGTTAAGTCGCTCGAATGCACAATTCGACGCTCACATAGCACATACCCTAATTGCCAAATCAGACAAACATGAGCAATTTACTTTGTCAGAATTACTTGCGACTGGATTTACCAGTACTTTAGGTTTTGAAGATAGAGTCTCGAACGTCTTAGAGCGAGAAGCGCTTTATCCCAAAGCGGCATTGGTAATTGATGCCATCGTGAATGTGATTGGCACTGATGGTTTAGCACGACTATTTCAACAGATACGAGAAACACCAGAACAATCGCTAAGTTTAGTCAAACAGGCTGCTGGCGATCAATTTCATCTACTGTCACAAATTGTCAGTAAGCAGCAAGACGATGATGAGAAAACTGAAACCTTGGACCTGCAAAAGACCCGCAAGGACGTTTTGATCACCAGAGCCGCTTGCGATGTCAAGACGCTGTCACAAATGACCGAACAGATTTATGCATTGACTGTTAGTACCAATGGCAAGCTCAGCGCTAATACAGGAATACAACCCATCTTGCTTGACGCCTATATTTCGACCAGGGAGTTAAGTCACAAATTTAGTGGAGATATCGGTGACAAGTTAGAAAAAAGTATCGATAAACTCGTCAACTCTCTCAATAAGGGCACGCCAGATTTGTATAGCGTAGAGTTATTGGCGCGGTATAGTTTGATTAAGCTCATCGACGCCCAAAATTTCTTTGACCGTGCGACGCTTGCTGCGAAGGCGAATAAGTTGGTAGATGCGGCAATTGCCATGCGCGCTGATACTGCTGACGCACTGCTCACACGTGCACACTTATTGATCCATACCCCAATTCAATATGGGGGCGATCCTGATGCAGGGATGAATATCCTGCTACAAATTGCCAAACGAACAGATGAATACCGGACAATTGCAATTAGTATTTATCAGAAAAATTTTGGGCAAAGTCCCTTGCTATTGGATACGTCAGCGCCTGCCCATGAGACCTCATCCACAACCGCGATACAAACTTCTATCCTCACTTCAGAACCACCTCGCATCGCAGAAGATGCCCCCATTTTATTTGACATACAGGGATTATCCTTTGAACGAAATACAGATTTCTCCATAGAGATTGACAGTATGCATGTGCGTGCAGGTGAGATTTTTGGCCTAATCGGTGCCAATGGTGCAGGTAAATCACTGCTACTAGAGTGCTGTTTAGGTTTAAATCAATTTGATGCCCGCTCACATCAAGTCTTTGGTCAGGACTATGCCGCCTGGAATAAACGACTGGCAAATCGCCGCAAGATTGGCGCAAAATTGCATCGCTTAGGTTTTGATACTTCCTACCGTGTTTCTGATATTGTTTTATTGGCGCGAGCCAGTTTCGGCAGTGATGATACCGAAGTCTATAAGCTGTTTTCTATTGGTTCCTTACTGAATAAAAGATATGCATGGCTGTCCACCGGGCAGCGGCAACGATTAGACTTGTACTTTGCTTTTCACCAAGGAGCGGATCTACTATTTTTAGATGAACCAACCTTGGGATTAGATGATGAATATAGCGCTCGCTTGTTTTCGTTGATGGCAACGAAGACCAAACAAGGTGCTGCGATTATTGTCGTCAGCCACAATCAGCAAGTTCTCTCTATGTGTCATCGGATTGGCGTTTTATCACAAGGACGTATGCCAGCGGTAGGCAGTGCAAGTGAACTGGCTGAAAAGTACTTGTCTCAATATCGTGTTGAAGTGACTCATCTGCACGATGTAGATGCTTTTGAACACAAGCTGCAAGCGATGCATGCACATCTCATCATCAAACGCACTGACGCAGTGATTGCCTTAGGTGATCATGCATTTTTAGAGCGTTTTCAACAAAGTGTAGCAATCGATAAAATCAATAATTATCAGGTAAGACAAAGCGAGTTATCCGACTTATATGCCGTTGCCAGCAATATGACAAAAATTCAGAAGGACACGCATGAATAACAACAATAACAGCATCGCTTTTTTCTTCACTTATCTTAAAGTCGATCTATTAAATTTTGTCCGAAACAAAACAGCGGCTTTCTGGACATTTGCATTCCCACTTCTATTGCTGATTATTTTTATGGGAAGCTTTGGCAGCTCCACTGGGCTAGGAAATGTCACGATACGTTTTGATGATCAAGATCAAAGTGCTGTATCACAAGCCTTTATCGAACATGTACGGTTTGTTTTTAAACAACAAAAATCTATCGAGGTGGTGTTTGATAAAGACGCGAATGAAACGCTGACACTCTCTATTCCAAAAGGGTTTAAACAGAGGCTAGAAGCACATCAAGGTACAGTTTTGCAATTGGCAGGACATGCCGCGCCTGGGATCGCGGGTGAAATTGCAGAGAAAATTTTATCTTCGGTGGCAGATGATTTTGTTTTGCGTCAGTTATATGAATACCGTGGAATTTCGGTGGTATCTGATTTACAGAAAGCCAAAAAATCTGTGAACAGTAATAATAACTACGCCGCCTATTTGGTAACAGGCTTGTTGTGTATGGTAGTCATTTCAACGTCTCTGATGGGCTTCGTGATGCCACTGGTAAGCTCTCGTCAAAACGGTCACTTTCGAATTTTTGAACTGATTCCTGTGTCAAAAATTGCCGTGGTACTAGCGCTGGCTATTTCAAAATTTATTGTCATTCTCGGCAGCGGTATACTACTTTTTTTATTTGCTATACTCGCTTACAAGCTAGGTTTACCCGCAGAATTAGCGCGCTATGGCAATGGCTTTCTGGTACTAGTGATGGGCGTATTGGGGTTTCTCGCACTCGCTTTGGTGGTTGCTGCCAGAGTGAAAACATCAGATTGGGCAAATATTATCTGTAACCTGATCTATTTCCCGTTAATCTTATTAGGCAATTTATTTATCCCCATCGAAGGCAGCGGTAATTTAACGAAAGTCTTAGATCATATGCCAGTGAATCTATTTGTACAGGCCTTGCGCGGTACGATTGTAGGAGGTGATCCACTCTCAACTTACACCAATTTTTTCCTACTTTTTGGAGCTTTAATCATCTGCTCACTCGTCTATATTAGTCGTGCATTTGTATTAAATCGTGGAGTCAGATAAATACGATGCAGTCGTTATAGCTAGCGATAATTTTCGCGATGCAAAATTTGAAGCTTCAATCGCACCGAGCCTGCGTTTGTGACCTTGATGCCCTTGATTCTTGCATTCAACAGGTCTTGCAAATGTAGGCTACCACTGAAAACGTGATCAGCACTAATTCACCCAAAGCTGAAGAATAGTAAAAAATATTGGGATCAACACCTAAAACAATAATTGCAATTACTGGTGGCGCTTAGAACCTCAACGAACCAGCATTAGCTTATTATTTAAACCTAGACTTTCTCGTCGTTAGAAAATTTCCATCCCAAAGCGTTAGAGACAGTTACTCACTTCTTTTCAATCTTCACACTGACATGCTAATGCGCATTGAGCGTCATTATTTAGAGAAAAGCCCTTCGTCAGCTATTAGCATCGCCATTGTTAGCAAACATATCGACATCAATACGGTTTACCAAGTCAACGAGATAATCACTCTTATGGACGCCTTGACCAACGTCAAATGACATGCGGCATAACCGCAGAGTTAAGGAGTCTACGTTCAGTACTCGATATTCGAGTGACAATCCAGCGCTCTTCGTTTTGCTTGTTAGGGTTATATTTTAAGGACTGTAGCCGAGATAGACCAAAACCCAATGCCTACTTCGAAGGACACTTCGCTGCGAAACAGAAGTACAATGGTGACGCCGAGCTCAATACCTCAAGCTCAATTCCTCAAGCTATTAACACTATAGATAAGCTCAGCACTCTGGAAAAACACCGTGGCAAAATACCTCATTTCTTTTCCTAGCGCAGCAATGCTTGTGCCAGATCACGAATTGGCAGAAGTTGGCCATAACGCACACGCTGTCATTGAAGAGGCGAAAGCGGCTGGTGTTTATGTTTTCGCTGGCGGTATTGACGAAAGCGTTTCTCCTGTACTGGTTGCTGCCGACGGCACGTTCACGTCGGGTGGCTATCCTTGGGCGCCTGCGCTAAATGGCGGTTTTACGGTGCTGGAATTAGCATCACGTGACGAAGCCATTACTTGGGCCGCGCGTATTGCCAAGGCCTGTCGCTGCGACCAGGAACTACGCGTCTTTGGACTCGACTCGTAATCCTAAGGGCGACATTACAGTGATGTTGAAAATGCGACCATGCACAGGCATGGAGCCTACGGACGCGGCGTCAAACTGTCACAGTCTAGTATCCTGACCTTGCGCAAAAAGTGTCAATCTCATTAAAGAACCAAGTCCTAGGTGGCAGCAAATGAAAACGTAGGGCGCACTACGTTACCTCCTATGACGCTGCACATTCCAACCTCAGCACGCTGAGAAGATGTTTCATGTTTTCGTTTTCTATTTTCATTCAAAGAAAATATGGATCACAACAAAAAATGAAACTAAACACGTATCAATATCAAGGCGGACTCTAACTGGCACCAATAAACAAGCACTTAAATGAACGACTCATTGTGGCACTCGATGATTCCTGACCGTCGCGTCGACAAAGTACTCGACCCGCAATCTTTATTTTTGATTAGGGCTAGTGACATTTGTCACGAAAGAATCGTGATAAGGGCTACTGTTCTCTCCATTGAAGTTCAAGCAAAATAAAGGTGCGGTCATTTTGCAAATAATGATCAGCAATCTACTTTTTTGTTACTTAGGACTTACGCAAAATTGCGCTGACTAGAGCCTGCCCTCGAATGCTTGAGTCGGGGGCGTGGAGTCGAAGACAGTGCATTTGCACGGCGATGCGAACACAACAACGCCAACGTCTGTTTTGCGTAAGTCCTATTACTGGAGAACGATATGAAAATAGAATCAATAGCAATGGCATGTTTGATGAGCTTCGTCGTCGCATCAAATAGCTTTGCACAAGGGCGACCTGATTCCGCAAAATTAATAGCGGCGCAACAGCAGGCAATGCAGAAATTGTCGTTTATGGATGGCGAATGGCGCGGTACTGCGTCAACTGTTCTGCCAAATGGTGAGAAACATCAAATTACGCAAACAGAACGAGTCGGCCCGTTTCTAGAAGGCGGGGTCAAAGTCATTGAGGGACGCGGATATGATGCCGACGGGAAAACTGTTTTTAACGCTTTTGGCACGATCTCTTTTAGCCAGAGTACCAACAGCTACACCATGCATTCTTATGCGCAGGGCTTTGTCGGTGATTATGTGTTGACGCCAACCTCAGATGGATTTATTTGGGAAATTCCAGCGGGTCCTATGACTATCCGATATACCGCAGTAATCAAAGATGGCACTTGGAAAGAAGTGGGTGACCGAATTACACCAAATCAAGCACCGATTCGTTTCTTTGAGATGGAACTCAAGCGTCTAGGTGACACAAACTGGCCTGCAGCAAACGCAGTAAGCCCCAGATAATGCGTATCGGGTACAGATATCTCAATTTGTTCCCGTAGAGCCCGAATCAAAAACATGGCGAAATGGTATAAGATCTTGAATAAAGCTACCAAGCACACAGTGTTGACTTTGCAATGCCCACTGTGATCAAGAATTTCTTTGATCACAGTACCATCGACATCGAAGAGATCAGGAAGGAAGCAAGCTACATGGGCGCAAGCAATCGAAGCAATTTTTATCAGAAGAGAGATGGCATGAGCAGCTCAACTGCCTATCGACCTCAAAGATAAATTTGCCATAGATTTGCCATAGATTTGCCAGGGCAAAAGCTTATGCCATGTTTTTTCTAAGAAATCTAATTTCGCGATTACATCATTAACACATGTGGTGGAGCTAATTTGCATAACACGCTATCCGAGCTCACCTCGGCACCTGCAGGCGTTTCGCCGATTCAAAAATAGTCGACATCACCAACCTGCAATTCGAAGGTCGAGTAGAGTAGCGTCTAAGCTCTACACATTTGAAGACAAAGAACTTGTGTACAAACTGCCGTAACGGGAAGCTACCACCATTTCGTTTTTGTACAAATTCAAGTTAATTTTCGCTTTCGATTTATACTTATCCTCTGCTCTTCGAAAATCAATAGGAATATTTCCATGCTGTTGTTAACATCAACCTCCAAGTCCACACAAAAAATTCTATCTTTGAGCTTTGTTTTCACTCTCGCTTTACAAAGTGTTCCAGCCTCAGCACAGGTCGACGTAAAGACGATGATCAGCACGATAGAATCCCCCCTAAAGAACGGTGAAAGCGAGCTTGATAAACTTAGCTTAGAACAGTTGATGGAGAAACTGCGCGTGCCAGGCATGAGTATCGCGGTGATCAAAGATTTCAAACTACATTGGGCGAAAACCTATGGCGTGATCGATGCACAAAGTGGCAAAGCATTGAATTTACAAACACGCTTTCAAGCCGCTTCCATTAGTAAACCGATCACCGCGATGGCGGCCATGCGTATGGTTCAAGACGGTCGGCTTAATCTCGATACGGATGTGAATACGTATTTCAAATCCTTGCGCATACCTGCCAATCCCGCCTTTCCCAATCAAGCGATTACGCCGCGTTCACTGTTTAGCCACACATCGGGTGCCGCAGATGGTTTTGGTTTTCCAGGGTATGAACCAGATGCGACATTGCCGACTACCGAAGAAATTCTCGAAGGCAAACTACCGTCCAATGTGGGAAAAATCCTCTTCACGGAAGCCCCATTTCAAGTTTCGAAATATTCCGGCGGCGGAGTGATGTTTATGCAATTGGCGATGCGTGATATCAGTGGGCGCCCTTTCGCCGATTTGATGCGAACAAGCGTACTACAGCCACTAGCCATGCACGATAGCAGTTTTGTGCAAGCGAAAAATTTGGAAGGCAATCCAAATGCGGCACTTGCGCATGATGAAGCAGGACAACGATTTGCGGCGCCATGGCATGTTTATCCCGAACTCGCGACATCAGGCTTGTGGACGACACCGAGTGACTTGGCAAAGGTTATCATCGCCATGCAAAATGCACTGCTAGGAAAAGATGAGAATCTACTTACACAGCAGTCGGCTCGCGAGATGATCACACCGGTGAGTGTGGGTCGTTTTGGCATAGGCTGGTCTATCAGCCAACGCAACAACGGCTGGTATTTTTCCCATAGCGGAGCCAACTGGGGTTACCGCGCGTGGGCAATTGGGCACATCCGAAAAGGCTACGGCTTAGTGGTGATGACCAATAGTGACAGTGGCATGTCACTGATTAATCAAGTGGTGGACCGAGTGGAAAGCGCCTACAACTGGGACTCGCGACCAACAGCTAGTTCACGTTGAATCTCGCCCCAAAAAAATAAGCAATAAAAGCACAATCAATTGCGCGTTTATTCAACACCATGCGTTTGCAAACTCGGCGATCAATTCTTGATTGTAAATGATCATAAACAACCAGCCGAGATCAAACTAAGATTTCTGATAGGTGAAGATGGTCTGCCTTTTCAAATGAGGTTTGTAGACAGTAGCGGATTCAATGACATTGACGAGCTTGCCTATACACTATCAGAACAAGTCGTTTCGCAGCGACCAAAATCTGTGTCACATCGGTGACGGAGCAAGCGCACTTCGCCTCAAATGGGTAAGAAGCCATTAACTTATGCAAGATCAATTTCAATTGCCAGCCGGAATCCGAACGATTGACGGCGATTCAGGTAGAGCCTTTTCACCACAAGCCGGATACGCAGTTCAAGAAGTATCTGGGCAAAAGTGGAGTCATATTATTCGAGTCGCCTGTTCAGTCGACAATTTAGAACTACTCATACAAAATTTGAGCACAAATTGCTTGCCGGAACATCATTATGTAATATTGAGTGGCCACTGGTTTGGTGATCGAGTCGACACTTACCTGAGTGCGTTCACGCCAAGAACTTCCATCAACAAAGTGATTCAGACCCACCTAAAAACCTTGATTCATGATGGCATGATTGGCTTTGGTTTCGCTTGGTACGACACAGAAAAACATGAAGAAATTTTCGTCGATGACCACAAAATCATCTGCATTCTTACATCAAATCTTTCAAAGTTTGAAACCGTTTTGCAATCGCATCACATTAAGCACAATGACTCGCTCTCATTTATTTCTGAGCATGGACACAGCCATATCAATCTTGGTGACGAAAACTCAAATTATTGTCACTACCTCATTCACCAATTGGATATGCGTATTTATGACCGTCCCTGATTTGTTGAATTGCCATTTCATCTCCCCTCCATTTCAGAACACAAGGGCTAAAACATTTTCAATGAAAGCAGCTTAGTTACATGCACAATAAACCAAAACCCTGGATCGCGGTTCTCATCGCATTTTTCGCGACACCGCTCGCGATGATGTATTTGGGGAAACTACGTTACGCCTTGCTTTATTTTGTACTTCTACTGGTGATTGCTTTCGGATTATTCTTTTATCTTGGAAGCGAACTTGCGGCATCACTAGCGAAGTTGCTCTACTTGGTCGTTGGAATTACCCACGCGTACAAAATTGCGAAGCACTTTCCGGATGAGAAAATTCGTCCTTCGTATAGTCGTTGGTACTATTTAGTATCGGTGTTTTTTGTATTCGTCGCCATGGCATTTCTGATTCGGGCTTTCACGTTTGAGCCATTCAAAGCCCCGTCAGCATCCATGAGTCCGACCATTCCACCAAAATCTTTCCTGCTCGTACAGAAATGGGGGTATGGAAATTATGCTTCCTTTGGTGTTACTTTATCTCGCGCCGCTATCTCTTCTCCACTACAACGCGGCGACATACTCGTTTTTGAAGTTCCCGATGAAATAAAGACAAATTACGTGAAAAGATTGATTGGCCTACCCGATGATCGTGTCGAGTACCGTAACAAGCGATTGACAATCAACGGCCTAGCCATAGTGACACGTAAAACTGAAGAAGATGTTGGTTTCAATGATGTCGACAACTCAGCACAGATCGATATCTATGAAGAGCAGATGGAATCAGGCAGCTATCACGTGATGATAGACCGTGAACTACCGCCCATCGTCGTGTCCTATCCAAGAGAATTTATGTACAACGAGCGCTGCCAATTTGACGCTACAGGATTTGTTTGCACCGTTCCGAAAGACCATTATTTTATGATGGGCGACAATCGAGACAATAGTCGCGATTCGCGCTATTGGGGATTTTTGCCAGCAGATCACATAGTGGGAAAGGTAGTCACTATTCTTAAATAGCAAACTTATTCGGAGAATTCATGTTCTATACAAAGTATATGCAATTGAATGACAAATCAAAATGCAAAAAAAGTCATAATGCGTACTCTGTTTTTTATCGTCATCTATTTTTGTGCGGAGTCAGTATGTCCATTTTCAGGTTTCGTAGTGCATTTTTTGCGTCATTGCCCCCAACACTTGCCTCCAGTCGAGCTCTCCAGCTTACCGGTGGCATATTAGTTTGTGCACTACTAAGCGCATGCGGCGGTGGGTCTGGAAAAATAGGTGCGCCAGAGGGGGTATCTCTTAGTGGCCGCACCAGTTTTGCATCACCAACTGCCTCACCTTTAATTGGTAACGCTAGAAATTACGGCAGCATCTACAGGCCTGGAGGTGCTCTTGAAAGCGCGATGGATGTTGCTACAGGCTCAAATGTCACGTCTGACACCCGCACGATCACTGAAGGCGACATTTACCGCGTATTAGACGCTGGCAAAACTTTGCTCAATCTAAATCCCTATCGTGGATTGCAAATCATAGACTTGAGCAATCCTGTTGCACCCAAAATCTTGGGCAGAGTAGCGATAACGGGCACACCGACTGAGATGTATCGAATTGGCGATCGGGTATACGTTTTGATGAATTCGTGGTCGCAATATCGGGTTGTGCAAAAAGATGGCGCTGAAGTTTTAGATCGGTTTCATGGTGCAGCCGTCATCACGGTCGATATTTCAAATCGCAACCAACCAAAAATTCTCAATAGCACGACCGTCGATGGCTATATTGGCGCATCGCGTATGAGTAGCGGCGGTGGCAAGAGTGCATTGTATTTTACCGTGCAACAATATAAAGCTGGTGTTATCGACTCTTCTGTAAAAAGCTTGGCGATTGATGCGCAAGGAAATGTGCAAGCCAAATCTAGCATCGGTTTGGGAAACTATGTGCAAGCGATTCAGGCAATGAATGATCGCTTGATGGTCGCCAGCTTTGATGCTGCATCGGCATCAGCAAATAACTGGCGCTCACGGATCAGCGTGATCGATATTTCCAGCCCCGATGGTGTCATGATCAAGGGTGCGGACGTTGCCGTATCAGGTGTGGTCAAACAAAAGAACAATATGCATATCCAAGGCAATATCATGCGTATCGTTTCTTCGTCAGTAACGGGCGGCATTGTTATCTTAGACAGTAGTGGCATGTTGCGTACCTCCGATCCGGTTGTCTTTACCAATCTAGATAACACCACCATTACGCCGACAACCGTCACCGTCAATGGTACAGCAACAGGTACCACGACCACTGCTCCGCTTGTCCTCACCACAATTCAAACTAGCTCTCTCAACACCAACCATGTTGAGACTTTCAACATCGCGGACATAGCGAAACCAGTTGCCGTCGATCACGATACTTTCGGCGCAGAACAACAATTGTATGGCACGACCTTCTTACCGGACCGAGCCTTTTTCGTGACCTATCTGCGAAGAGATCCCTTCCACGCGTTCTCGATTACGCCCGATGGTGTGATGCAAGAAGAAAACGAATTTATCGTCTCTGGCTGGAATGATTTCTTTGTACCAGTGCAAGCGAACAGTCGCATGATAGGCGTCGGGCATAACGATGCCAACAATCGCCGCGCCTTGGCGATCAGTTTGTATGACATCACGAATTTAAAAAATACGCAGCCCTTAGTCGCTCGCGCTGAAGTGGATCTGGCCTATTCATTTTCTGAGGCCAATTGGGATGATCGCGCTTTCACTGTCCTCGATAACGCAACCAATGTCTTGGCGGACGATGGCAAGACCTTGGAGACAGGCTTAGTCTTATTGCCTTACACGGGATGGGATAGCGGCAACTATGTCTATAAAACGGGAGTGCAGATTTTTAGCTTTTCAGCGACCACCCTCACCCGTCGTGGCAGCATGCAGCAAGACTCTCAAGTGCGACGTAGTTTTATGGGAGATAGCAGTCAAAATATTGCGGCCAATCTCTCTGTCAATGAACTTTCTCTATTTGGCATTGCCAATCCCAATGCACCCGTCAAGAAATCGAGCTTGGAGTTATCAACGAATTATTCTCAATTTGTCGCCTTGTCGAATGTTGGTGTGCGCTATCGGGCGAGTGATTTCGGGTGGTGGGGTAGCAACAGCGCCGCAAAACGTACTGATGCGGTCGAAGTAGTCGCACTCAATAATGTCGATGGCGATACTCCGATCGCGAGCGTTGTCGTTCCCGCTAGCTCAAAGATATTCAACGTCGGCAATCACCTGAGTGTAGTCACCAGTGAGATGGTTGGAAACCTGATGCGCACCACGATTAAGACTTACGACTTAAGCATTCCAACTGCGCCTCGCCTCACCAGTAATTTTGTCAGCGACGAGATCTTGGGAGCCAATAATTTTTCCAATCCACTCGCAGATATCTGCATGAGTTGTGGCGGCTACGCATCGACGCAAGTATTGACTGTCGGGAAGGCATTAGTCTTTGTTAGTCGCACGCTGCAAAATGATTTATCTGCCGATGGCAAAACCATCACTCGTTATTGGAGCAATCAGAATTTTCAGGTGCTTAATTTAGAAGACGTCAATCACCCCGTCTTACTGCCCAAAATCAGTATGGCGAAGGACGAAGAAAATGTCGATGTGATTCAAAATGGTAGCAGTCTGTGGGTCAATTACCAAAAAGCCCAACAGCAGCTTGGCCCTAACGGTGAACTGCAAAGCAAATATTTTGTGAAAGAACTCAATCTCACGGCACCAGCGAATCCACGATTGGGTAAAGAAATCAATATTCCTGGCCAACTTATGGCGATAGTCGGTGATCAGTTTTATTGCTTGGAATATTCCACGGTCGGACGCAATATAGAACCTAGTTTGCACATGCTCATCGTGCAAAATAATCTCGCTTATTTGCAAGCGACCGTGAATTTGAGCGGTAAATATCCAACCGGACTTCTGGCAGATAGCAATGCTGTGGTGCTGACTAGTATGGACAGCAGTAATTACCAAAACAGGATGGATATCTATGCCGTACCAGTCAAAGATTTCGCCCTGCAATCCACTACCCCACTAGAAAGCGGCGCAAATTCAGCGATCTTACGTCCGGGCAGATTGATGGTATTAGATTGGTATGGTTTGTTCTTATACGATATCAGTCAGATCAAGACACCTAAGATTCGTGCCTATTTCCCAGTTATCAGTTGGAATGGAAATCTCAGCGTCGTGAACAAAGACATCTACCTACCGGCAAGTTATTTTGGGGTTTATCAGTTCAATCTTGATACCATTAACATCACTGCATCGCAGTAAAGTTTCTTGAATAATTAGTCGGTAAAACTAGGGAGGGGAAGAAAGTGAATTTCTTCTTCTCCTTTTTTCTTCTCCTTTTTATATGCGCCTTTCAAATCAAAGAGCGACTGTAAAGCGACTATCCATTCGATTTTCGATGTCGCCAAAATGCGTTTGTAGCTAAGTAGCAAAATAGAATGCAAAAAAATCCAAATGCAACAAGTTAGCCCCAAACTTCGTCAATCATGGCAAGAAATATACAAATTACGGCGAGATAACATTACACTGCCTGTTTTGCACAACTTCTTGCTCGCGCTTGGAATCAGTCCTTGACAATTGGTAGAGTGGTGCTGAAATGTTAGAATCAGTTCAGTGCTTTTGCAGCACCTTGATCAAAAAAAATTAATCGCCCCCCGCGTATCCCCATCAGGAGTTTTTATGAGCACCCAGTTACCTAATGACCAGACGCTACTGGAAATCATTAGGATCCAGACTGAAATAGTCAAAGCGGGTATGGACTTGGGTGCAGTCATGGCATTAATTACTGAGCATTCACAAAAACTAACTCACGCGGATGGGGCAGTAATCGAAATTTGTGAAGGCGATGAGATGGTGTATCGCGCCACTTCTGGGATTGCGAATCCACAGTTAGGTTTGCGCATTTCACGGACTGGCAGTCTATCTGGACGTTGTGTTGCGGAAGCCAGCATCATGTATTGTGCCGATGCACGCACAGATGACAGAGTCGATAGAAGAGCATGTGAGGCAGTTGGCTTATTGTCGATGATTGTGGTTCCTCTGATGTATAGAGATGACGTAGTTGGCGTTCTTAAAGTTCTTTCAAAGCAGGTTGATGCCTTTGATACGAACAATCAATTTATCTTGAAAATGATGTCCGAATTAGTCGCCGCGTCGATGTTTCATGCGGCACGCTTTGAAACCAATGAACTGTATTTCCATGCCACACACGATGCCATGACGGGGCTTGCAAACCGCTCGTTATTTTTTGACCGCTTACGGGTCAGCATGGCGCGCTCAATTCGCCACAATGAGTCTATAGCGATTCTCAATTTGGATATGGATGGGCTTAAGTCGATCAACGATCTATTTGGTCATCGAGCTGGCGACGCTGCCATTAAGGAGTTTGCCCGTCGTATAGAATCCATCGTCAGAGAAACCGACACCGTCGCCAGATTTGGTGGTGATGAATTTATGATCTTACTAAACAAAGTGGGAGATCGCGCGGGCGCCGAAAAACATATACATCGACTGTTTGACAAAATCCACGCGCCGTTTGAATTTGAATCCAATTCGCTAACGATAGACGCCAGCATAGGGCTTGCCATTTTCCCCGAAGATGGCAAAACTATAGAAGACCTGATAGAAAAATCTGATCGGGCGATGTACCAACAAAAACGTTCAAAAAAAACTACTGGGATTTATTTGAAAGTTCGCAATTAATATAATCAGAATCAAAATAGGATGAGCGCAGCTCTTTCTCCTAATGGCGGCTAGCCACTTTCCCAGCATGCCAGCGCGCTAGCTCGCAGCAAAGTCGTTTAGCGGGACAAGTCGACCCGACTTAAATCCCAAGTTTTCAAAACTATTCTCCAAGCTAAGCGCAAACCCAGCCACAACATTTTTCGTACAACTGCAGCCATCCATTATCCGGCTGAGTTACACTGCGCAGTCGCGTTATTCTTACGCTTCACTGTCACCAATAATTCTACAAAGCTACTCATGCAAAATAAAAAATTCGGCTTATTCCGCTCGTTTGTCCAAGCTATTTCATTGTTATCCTCATTTGCCTGCGGTGCCGTCGCGCTGTCTGCACATGCGCAAGAAATCGTGACAACGCCAGCGATAGAATCACCGACCGAGAAACCGCTGTTGGTAAAAGACAGTGAACCTTTGCCCTTGTGGGAACTTGGCGTATCAGCTTTTGCGCTCAGTCAGCAAGCGTATCCAGGATCAAATACCTATGTCAATCGCGTGTTAGCGGTACCTTATTTCTTGTATCGTGGCGAACACTTTCGAATAGACCGTGGCAATACCGGTTATCGCGCAATCAAGACACCGCGCTTTGAATTTGATGTGGGATTTGCCGGCGCATTCGGATCAAGTTCTGACAAAATCACAGCCCGACGCGGAATGGAGAAACTCGGCACCCTGATTGAATTTGGACCGCGCCTGAAGTGGAATATCAGTGACCCGGAAGCAAACGGTCGCTGGCGATTTGAATTGCCAGTACGTGCCGTATTTGACTTGAGTAATCAATTCAAGCATCGTGGATATACGATAGAACCAGAAATAGAATTTGAACGTCGCGCATTTGGTGGCTGGCGCTATAGCACAGGATTCTCGACCGTGTGGGGTAACCGCCAGATGGCAGAAACCTTTTATCAAGTGCGTCCTGATCAGGCTTTAGCAGAACGCCCAGCGTATCAGCCAAAGCAAGGCTTGCTTGCCTGGCGCCTATCGGCTTTCATTTCACATAGCTACAGTAATAATTTCCGCGTGTTCGGCGGCCTGCGATTAGACAGTGTGGCAGGTGCCGTCAACGAACACAGTCCATTAGTGAAACGTCAGACTGCACCCTCACTCTTATTGGGCTTAACCTATACCTGGATGCGTTCCGCACGTCCTGAGTTTGACTAGAGCCAGTTGACATAACTTATTCGCAGTCGCCCAAAAAAACGCACGCAGACGCCATGAAAAACATTTTTCAACGCTTGATCTTTCCCCTACTACTCTCTGCATTTGTGCTGTCGCTTACCGCATGTAACAAAGACGAGTTGCTTCAAAAATTTGCTTCGCCCGAGGAGCAAGTCTTCGCCAAACAATACATACGGCATTTGCAGCTAAGAGAATTTGAGGCAATAGAGAGAGCTGTTGATCCCAGTATTCAAGACCAAAATTTGCGCAATATTTTGCAACAAATGGCGGACCTGCTACCGACGGGTGAACCGACCGTCGTTACTCTCATTGGAGCGCATCGTCAAATTTCTGACGGCTATACCAGCTTGAATCTAACCTATGAATATGGCTATGCAGACAAATGGATTTTGGCCAATGTCAACATCAAGAAGAGTGCTGATACGATGAGCATTATTGGGTTTAGCGTGACGCCCCAGCCCAACTCCATCGAAGTCATCAATCAATTTTCATTATCTGGAAAATCCGCATTGCATTATCTGATTTTGACTCTCGCGATTATTTTTCCGCTGATAACGCTGCTGGCATTAGTGATATGCGTGCGGATGAAAATGCGCGGTCGAAAATGGCCTTGGGTGTTGTTTATATTGGCGGGTTTTGGAACATTAGCGATCAACTGGACCAGCGGCGTCGTGCAATTCATTCCGGTATCAGTACGACTGTTTAGTGCATCCGCTGTGGCACCAATTTATGGTCCCTGGACTGTCGCCATCTCGCTCCCTATCGGCGCGATATGCTTTCTGATTTTCCGTAAAAATCATGCAGCGACGTTGGAGACGACAGTCGCTAGCAATGACATAGTTAAATCAGATGAAACTACAGCTACTGCAGCCACAACACCTGCTGCAACCGCCACAGCGGACACTACACAAAGCAATTAAACAAAAGCCAGATGCGCTACACCGCTCCACAATTAATTCCATTTGTGGAGCGGATTGTGGAGCGGCATATTCGCATCAAGGAATAGGATGGTCTTTTGTTTCATTGTCCCAAGTTTCTGCCAATATCCAATAGCGCTTGCCGTCGAAGCTCAGCATGAGATTATTGATGCCACGCCCAATGACGGGACCATCTAGTGTCTTGCGCATTTCATAGGTACTCCAGACTTGAATCGAATGGCCAAACTGTTTTACTTCCCGCTTGATTTCGTTTTCAAAAAATCCGCTATCAAAGAAAGCTTTGGAATTGGCATGGTATTCCTGCACCGTGAAGTGCTTGAGAACAGACTCTTTCTTGGCATTGCGGCTTTGAATGAATAGCGCAGCATCTGGGTGATGCAAAGACAGATCCCGCTGCACATCACGCGCCACATTCGGTCCGCCCGATACCACGTCGTAATACGCACGCATCAAGCCATCGAGGCTAGAAACATCTTCTGTACGTGCTGCTGTTGCGTCTTGCGCGAAAGCAGCGACTGAGCTCAAGCACAAAGCGCAAGCAAGCCACAAACCCATCGCGAGATTTTTGGTTTTCATGAAGTTCTCCTGTAAATTTTAGAACAAGAGAATGCAGAATCTCAACGCTGCACTCTCCGATTACGTGAAGGATATTAAATTTACTTACACGCAAAAAAGATCGCGCGAGATTTACAGCTGAAACAAATAATTGAGTTTTACAAACACACTACGACCAGTAATTAAATCCAATTTATCAGTCTGCACGACACGTTGCGGATTGCTGACCGTTGCCAGATTTTCTTGGCGATCTGCGTAGCCAGCATAGATGGTCGTACCTGGCCCCAATACATAGCTTAATTGCAGATCTTTGTTTAACTGCTTACCTGATTTGATCCCGCTTAATAGCGGATTGGCTTGCAGATTATGATAATCCAACACTAACCTGACACCTAAATAGCGGTTGTGCTGGTACGCGATTTTGCTACGGAATACTAAGTCACGATAAATCGCACTATCCACCGGCAAACTGGCGATAGCCTTCATCGTATGTAAATCGTTATACAGCAAAGTCTCATCGATGCGTAATTGTGAATGTGGTTTGAAGCCCAGAGTCAAAGAAAAATCTCGCGCTTGATTCAAACTAGGATCTTGCCCAGCAGCCGGCACATAGTTGATCAATTTATCGGTGCCGGTGACAAAATTAATACTCAGCCAATCGAGCAGCTCTGACACCACACCGATACCATTACCATATTTTTGAAATCCACGACCTTCATATAACTCATAGGAATTGACGTTCACTACAGTAATGTCCGTGGCAAATTTGGTGCGCAAAATTAAATCGGTCTCCAAACTCCAGTCCTGCACCAAATTCTGATGATCACGCGATACGATGGCCTTTAATTGTGGTCCCGCCTGATTGAAAATCTTCGGTTCGGTGAAGTCCCAGATGTAGCGAATTTGTTGCGTAAATTGACGGATGTCATTGCGTGGCAAATAGGCGAGTTTGCGATCAAAATTTTCACCGATGTCGAGGTACTGGCTAGTCCACAAAAAATTACGCCCAGTATGTTTCACTTCGAGAAAACCCAAATCGTCTTGCAGCTTCGTGGTCGCGCCGTCTTTGGTTTGACTATGTGCAAATTGCGCATTGATATTCCAATTCTTATCGAGTTGATAGCGCATATCCGCACTCACGACTGAATTACTAATATTGCCCAGTCTACGCTCGGTCAACATTGCACCCAAATTCGAACCATTCGAGAAATCATTCTGAACCCGGGCAACGACTATGTTCGCCTTGTCACCATAGCTTGCATGCTGCACAGGTAAAAACTTGCCTACCGCGGCATCGTCAATGACCAAGCCACCGAATGACCAATTGCCTTCACGTCCAGTCAAACGTGCACCTGCTTTGGGTTCAATAATGCGACGCGAGAAAAATAGATTTTGCGGCGTCTGAAACATGCTGGCATTTTCTAAAAAGAATGGCCGTTTTTCTGGAAATAAAACTTCATAGCGTTTGTTCACCAAGGCCTGAGGCTCATCCGATTCGACTTCACTAAAATCAGGATTAAGCGTCAAATCCAAAGCCATCGCTTCACTCACGACCCATTTCGCGTCTAGGCCAGGACGCGACTTATTTTCTTGTTGCCACAATGCTGCGCTTGGATTGCTGCTATTCAGAAGTTTTTTCTGACCTGTAAAGAGAGAAGGATTAATTTGCAGATTACGCCCCGGCACTAGCTTGGCAGGGATTTGTATCTGCGCCATTTGTCCGACAAAGCTAGCGTCTTTATCCGTGATGTAAGGCCAAAACGACCATTCATTAATACCACCAACGATACGCCCAACGGCAATTCCCCAGTTTTGCACTTCGGATGCATTAAAGCGCAAACTCTTGAACGGGATCGCCATGCTGACCACAAAACCATCTTGCGTCAGTTGCCCTTCGGACTGCCATTGCGTATCAAAATTAAAATCGAGTCCTATGCCTTCAGTGCGTTTGCCGTCAAATTGCACGCCATAGGGATTGGCATGAAATACGAAAGAACGTTGTTTATCATTGAAGGTATCCAACTCCAGCACGACTTCGTCATCACCAATAATATTTTCACGCTTAGCAATATTGGCGCGTACCGATTTGGGATCGGCCTTGACCACAAAGATCGCGTAGAAGTGCTTATCGTCATACGACAAATACGCTTTACTGTCTTGCGATGCAGGCGTGCCATTGCCGGGTCTGTATTGTCTGAACGTGTTGATCTCTACGCCATGCTCAGACGGCAAACCCGCCACATAGTCTGCCAAAACCGGAGGTTTGTTGGCGCGTGGGATGGTCAGTGTATCTGCCGCTTGCGCCGCGCCGCTGGCCAATAGACATACCAAACTACTGCTCAACAACAAGGCGCTGCAAGGCGATTTCTTGAATTGGTGAGGATAGACTTGCGTCTGCCACTGTTGAATTTTTTTCTTGAATCTAGTCGGTAAATGTGTGAAGTAATTCATAGTCTTCCTTATTTTCTTATTTGTTTGTTGCTGTGTTTGTTGTGCTTATTGCCTTGCGTGCTAAATTTCTTAACGCCTATCTTGCAGCGCATTTCACCTACAACAGGCGTGCAGAAATAGACGTAGTCGCTGCATTCAAATGCGAGACTGCGCCTGTGATCGACAAGCGTATTGTGTAGGAGTGAAGGCGCACAAAGGATATGCGACAAAAATAGATCTGTGCCAAGAAAATGGCGCAAGCTCTCTTGATTTGTGCAAGGTTCGACTGCAATTAAAAATGCTAGTTCAACAATTTTTGAAAATTAAAAATTGAACTTTTTTTTCGAATTTTCTGTCCGGGAAATTTTTGCTACGGCTAAACCGCAATTTTCAAGCACACTTCTTAAGTGCGACCTCAAGCACAAAAATGCATACGGGATCTATGATAATTTCAGTTCTAGTCAATTGCCATAGGCGCCGATAAGCTCAAAACTATCGACGCATTTTCTTTGAAAATTCTAGGAGTGATACTAGCGTAATACGACGCGGATGTTGGGAATCAGATGTTGCAATGCTGTGTTGCAATGCACGCTTTGGAATGCGTGCCCTGCTTGCTCACGCTTCCAACGCAAACAATGGAAACTCCACAAAAAATATCGTACCGCCCAGCGGGTTGGTATAAAAACCGATTCGTCCATCCATCCGTTCAACCATTTCTTTGGCAATAGTCAAGCCAAGACCAGTGCCATCTTTGGCGCGAGTATCGGATGCGTCAGCTTGTGTGAATTTCTGGAAGATACGTTCGCTAAATCCAGCTGGAATTCCAGGTCCGCGATCCAATACTTCTATTCTGATTACGCCATTGTCATTGAGCAGCAAACGCAATTTCACTTGCTCGCCCTTGGGCGAATACTTGCAGGCATTTGACAGCAGATTCGCCATCACTTGTGCGAAGCGATCTGGATCAACCCTGAGTGCGTAGGCGGGAATATCACTATCGAGCACCAAAGCAACACCCAAGCGTTTCGCAAAATCTTGATTTGATTCGAGTATGTCAGCGACCAAAACATACAAAGGCAGACGTTGAAAATTGAAGTCCATCATGTTCGCTTCAATTTTCTGCATATCGAGTAAATCATTAATCAAGCGAGCCAGACGCTCAGCGTTGTTTAATGCGATCTGCCCTAGTTTCGCTGCCGCAGGTGGTAAATCACCGGTCACACCCGACACCATCAGACCGAGGCCACCGCGAATTGCGGTCAAGGGTGTACGCAATTCATGGCTCACGGTGGACACAAATTGCGTCTTCATCCGCTCGACTCGCCTTTGCTCAGTAATGTCGCGCACGATTAAAATAAACTTACGTTGTCCCGCATCGGCAAATCCACTCAGCGATAGCTCCGCTAAAAAACCACTACCGTCAGCGCGAACTTGTTGCAGTTCCATTTCACTGTAGCCGGTCTGCAAGAATTCTGGGCTGCTGACATGCTCCATCAAAACTGCAGTCAAATCTTCGCTACATAATTTGGAAAATGGCATACCTTTGATTTGCTCCGGACTCCAACCGAAGAGCTGTAGGCCTGCGCGATTACATGTCTCCACCATCCACTTGCTATCCGCAGTCAGAATCGCATCGGCGGCGTTTTGCAATATGGCTTGCATCCGTTCTGCGCTATCGCGATTGAGCTGTTGCTGCGCCGTGAGTTCCTGTAGACGCACCGCGACCAGAGACTCTAATCTCGCTTGATCGCGCGTCAGGCGACCTACGCGTCGCCGATAAATCCCCGCCAAGCCTCCTACGATCAAAAAGAACATCAGCCAGCGAAACCACACGGTTTGCCAGTAACGCGGTGGGATTTCGATAGGCAAACTGGCGACTTGCTCGCTCCACATGCCGCGATCATTCGCCGCTTTCACTTGAAACACATAGTCACCAGGATTTAAGTTGGTGTAGGTCGCATTTCTATGATCGGCATCGACTTCTACCCATTCCCGATCAAAGCCTTCGAGTCGATAGGCATAGCGATTTTGCGCCGGATTGGTAAAGTGCAATGCGGCGAATTCTAAGGAGAACACCGATTCTTGCTCAGCGATGCTCAACGCCTGTGGTGCTGTCACCGATCCTCTTAGTCGGATGCCAGCAGGCAGGTCGCCAAATTTTAGAGAGCGATTAAATACACTGATATCGGTGATAGCAATTTGTGGCGCGGAGGAATGACGGCTAACTGCATTCGGATACACCGCTGTCATCCCTTTGGTGCCACCAAAATACAAAACACCGTCTTGAGCGCGATAAGAAGCACCAGCGAAATTATCTGATAAGCCATCGCTCGCCACATAACGTTCAACCGTACCGAGATTCGGATCGAATCGTATCAAGCCATCCACGGTACTGAGCCAGAGTCGCCCCTGCAAATCACTTTCTATCGCAACGATTTTTGCCGACCCGATTTGATCTTTTGCATCGTAATGGCGAAACCAGATACGACCATCTTTTTCAGTCATAATTTGGTTTAATCCATTCACTGCGCCAGCCCAAATTCGTCCTTGCGAATCTTGATGTAATGAAGAGATATTGTCCGCACTAATGCTTGTTTGCTCTTTGGGATCATGTCGAAAATGCCTGAACTTGCCCGTCTTTTTGTCGAGCAAGTCGAGTCCACCACCGACCCATTCTGCGCCAGCCCACAAACGACCACTACTATCTTGCAATATGGTCGTCGTGCCCTTGGCGCTGCGGCTGTCAGGATCACTTGGGTCTGAGATAAATTTGGTGTGTGTTTTTGCTTGCGTATCAAAACGAATCAAACTATTTCCCGTGCCCAACCATAGAATACCCTCATCACCCGGCGCTATCGTATTGATATAGTCATCTGCAATGCTATCAAAATGAAACACCGTAAACACGCCATCATCTGTATCGAGTCGATTCAAACCTACGGAGGTACCAACCCACAATGGTCCATTGCGCGATAGGTGCAAGCTGTACACCAAGTCATTACTCAAGGCGCCTTTACGCGTTTTGTCAGCACGAAATTGTTTCAGCACATTGCCATTGACCGGATCGAATAAGGCGACGCCATTATTATTTGCCAACCACAAGCGCCCATCGGGTGTGCCCGCGATTCGTCCGATGGCATTATTCGGTCGTGGATTCTGCGCATCAGCATCAAAGGGAATAATGCGCCTGAATCCTGTGCTATTCAGATTGGTAAGAGCGATTCCATCTGTCAAAGTTCCAACCCACAACATGCCGCCACGGTCATGCAAAATGGCACGCACGTCATCCGATGGCAGACTGTAGGGATCAATCGCCTGTTTGACAAATTGCCTGAATTGCCCTGCTGCGGCATCCCATTTAAGTAAGCCCGCAGATAGCGTCGCCGCCCATATCACACCATGGTGATCGGCATAAATTGCATTCACTCGACTATTCGGGGTATCGATACGTCGACGTTTGGACCAATCATCTGCGGTATTCCATTGCACCACGCCATTTTCGGTACCTATCCATAAAACACTTTGTACGTCGAGATAGAGTGATCGTACGATATTCAATTTTGAATCCGGCGCTTTCTCATCATCGATACGAAAATGCTGAAACCCTGTAGCGCCCGGTGCCAGATAGTCGATCCCAGCTGGCCAGGTGCCCGCCCAAACGCCGCCACGCTGATCAACCGCAATTGCGTTCAAATCGTTCGTCGCTAGGCTATCTGGTTTGGCAGCGTCATGCGAGTACAAAGTGAACTCTCCGCTCGCAGGGTCAAAATGCTGCAAGCCGCCCCAGGTTGCCAGCCAAAAACCCGCCTTACCGTCTGGCACGATGGATTTGATAATGCGTTGATTGGCGACGCCAGACGCAGGAGCAAACCGCGTGAAGTTATTCTTATCGGAATTAAAGCGCGCTAGGCCGTTTTGCGTACCTACCCAGATGCGCCCTTCTTTGTCTTCATACAGGGCAGAAATTCTGTCATGCGGCAGGCTGGAAGCATCTGTCGCCTGACTTTGGTATTTCTCGCTGTGATAGCCATTGAAGCGATACAAACCAGCGTTATTTGTACCTATCCAAATAAATCCTTGCCGATCTTGAATCAGCGACAAAGTGGAAAGCTGATCGGCTCCCAGCGAAGGAAGTCTTTGAAAGCGCAATTCAGAGGTCGAAGCAGCAAATGCAAATGTGCAGGCGAAGCTCAGCACCAAGCCCATCGATGTAGCAAGTACAGCAAAGACGACGCTTCTCCAACTATTTTTTAGCAGACTATGCAAAGAGAATCACCTGAGAATTGTTAGCTGAGCTACTGTCTTCGACTCCTCCCTTGGCCAGCGCGTTTTTGCGTAAGCTCAACAAGTTATGAAGGCTAAACATGAGGCAAATTAAGCGAATGATTGGCCGCATCTGCACAAACCCGGTTAGGGGATAAACTAGGGATAATCCACTTTGCCAACAGCCATCTGCGCTGTCAACATCTTTCCTACATGCATGTCGTTAGCTATAAGCAGCATGACAATGAATCGTACTTTTTACAACAAAATCGCGTGGGCTAGCATTCACAATACCATCCTGGCGTCTAGGTGCCGAGGCGCATTAACAAGCTAAGCGACAAGCACGAAGTCGGGTAACACAATTAATTTGCTCTGCCACGCGGCTAAAAGTATGATGCCATTGCGGCATTTTATTTGTTCAAGCCGCCCCACACTGCCGACAATAACCGGACAAAAAAAGAAGGATGCAAAAAAATGCCAAAAACCGATTACGCCGACCTGCTAAGCACGCTCAAAACGCGCTTTGAAAAAAACAAAGCGCACCATCAACATGTCACTTGGGCCGATGTAGAAAAAAAGCTCGCCAAAAACTCGACTTGTCTAGCTGTGTTAATGTCCATGGAACAATCAGGTGGCGAGCCCGACGTCGTCGATTTTGAATTGGGCGCAGGGAATAACAAGGAAATCTTTTTTTGCGACTGTGCTGCGGAAAGTCCTAGTGGCCGTCGCAGCGTTTGCTACGACCGCGCTGGCTTAGAGTCGAGAAAAGAACATCAACCCGCCGATAGTGCGGTCGATATGGCCAATGCCATCGGCGTCACGCTACTCAGTGAAGAACAATACCGTGCGCTACAAAGCCTAGGTGAATTTGACAAAAAAACTTCGAGTTGGATACAAACGCCTGCCGCAATTCGCGCATTAGGCGGCGCACTCTTTTGTGATCGTCGCTATGACCATGTATTTGTGTATCACAACGGCGCGCAGTCTTACTACAGCGCACGCGGCTTTCGCGGCGTGTTGAAGCTGTGATTTCATGTTATGTGCAAATGGCTCAATAAATGACCCAATGACGGAGGCGGGTTGCCACCGTCATTGTAGGGCTTTCATTTTTTCGAAAAATACAAAAAATGAGACGAGGCGGATTTGGCAGGCTATCAGCCACGGATCAAGCAAGTAATTTCAACGCCAGCGGTAGCAATACCAAGTACGCCAAACCTTGACGCAGAAGTCGTCCAAACTTCGCAGATGCATGCGCTGCCGATGTGGCGTCCACCGAATTTGTCGGCGTTTCCCATGCCAAGCCAAAACACACACGGAGCACATTAAATTGTTTGATCACACGATAGATCAAGTAACTACCAGCAAAAGTAAAAACAAGCACAAAGACGGGCTCTAAGCAGGCGCCGAGCGCATACGGTTTCAAGATATATGCGGCAATCAGAATGAGACTTTGATGCACGACATAAATAGGCAAAACGGCTTCACTCCAACGTTGAGAAAACTGCTGAAAGTGTGCACCAAAACTTTGCGCATACGCAAGCGCCGCCATGATGCAACAACCAGCATACGAACGATAAACAATCGCAGCGAAACCATCTACCCACGGTAAAGCTTTCCGCTCTGGCACCATCCACAAAAAATTGTAAACCGCGAGCAAAGCAATAAATAAAACGACAGCCGCAATCAGGTAACGACGGCGATATTGCACAATGTGCCGCCAAAATGCGTTCAGCATCGCCAATGCATAACCGGCCAGTAAAAACAACAATCCTGTGTTGTTCCTGTCATCGAGATGGAACACATCTAGCGCGATCAGTGCGAGTATTAGCAGAACACTGACACTGCCACCATGTACGTTAAAGTTACTGAGATTTTTGAAACTATTCGTCGCCGAAGGAAATTGTTGAACTAAAATTTTCCACACCAGTTTTGTGAAAGCGATGACAAGAATCAGCACTAGAGAAAATTTCCACAGCTCTCGCAAATACCACAAATGATTGACATCCATGTGCGGCAAAATACCGCTCTTATAATTAGCAAACAAGGGGTGCTTGAGCTGCCAGAAAGCTTGATAAAAATCCAGATAAGTAAAACCCGCCGGCAATTGTCCCTTGCCAGCCATTTCTATATATAACTGCGGCGGCACTACTACCAAAACTCCAAACAAGAGAGGCAATAGTAAGCGCAAACTGCGTTGACGCACGCTGTACCAACTGCCATATTTTTGCAGAGCATAGTGCAATGCAACGCCAGAGATAAACCACAACAAAGACATACGCCACGGGTTCACCAACATCATCCAATTTGCTAGTGTTTCACTTTGATAGTCACTCTTATAATGAAAATCCCAGCCTTGGATATACAGCATGCCGGTGTGGTAAAAAATCAAAAGAAACAAAGCCACAATACGGAGCAGTTCCAAATCATGGCGTCTCTGAGTTGTAGCATGAGTTGCAGAATGAATCGCAAAATTAGTTGCAGAATGAGTTGCACCTAGACTCGTATCATGACCGCTGGCCGATGGAGCCTGAACACTGAGCGTGGGATGAGAAATTAGCTGGTCTTGCATCGTGATTGTCCTTAATCCATGTTCAGGGCATTAATAAAAAATTCGAACAAGGCGGAGTGTATGCAATCGACTATAGCTTTTCTACTATTTTGTGGTGAAGTGCGTCTTAGTTGGGGTGAGTCGGAATGTCAGTGATAGCACGCAATATTAATCCTTGCGTTCAAACACCAACTTACCACCTACCAAGGTTTTCTCTACTTTCACATGCTTAATTTGATCTGGCGCGATCTTAAAAATATCCTGTGACAAGATCACGATATCGGCTAATTTTCCAGGTGTAATACTGCCTTTCAGATGTTCTTGAAATTCTGCATACGCCGACCCCATGGTGTACGCCTGCACCACTTCGGCGACGGTGAGTTTTTGTTCTGGATACCATCCTTGTGGATATTGACCATCCAAGGTGGCGCGTGTGACTGCCGCGTGGATCGCACTCATGGGATCAAGCGGTGCGACCGTCCAGTCTGTGCCGATGGCAAGCTTTACGCCATGCTTTAAGAAGCTACGGAACGCGTAAGTGCGGCTGGCGCGCGCATGTCCTATGCGTTTATCGACAAAACGACCATCGTCAATCGCATGATATGGCTGTACCGAAGCGATGACGCCCAGCTTGGCAAAGCGCGCGAAATCTTGCTCCGCCATATGCTGCGCATGCTCGATTCGAAAACGTCGATCACGTTCACCATTTGCTTTAACCACGTCTTCAAACAAATCCAAAATTGCGGAAATTGCGTCATCCCCAATCGCATGTACGCATAACTGCAAGCCCGCTTTATCCGCCAATATCATACGCTCGCGCATACCCTCAATCGGCTGCATTTCGCCTGCAAGCAAACCACGGGTCTGCGGCGCATCCAAATAAGGTTCGTGAAAATAGGCGGTGCTCGATCCCAATGATCCGTCCGCGTAGGTTTTCACTGCCCCCATGCGTAAAAAATCACTACCGAAAGCGTGCCGGATTCCCAACTTGCGAATGTCTTCCGCTTGCAACAGCATGGGCGCTACATACATTCTGGAACTCAGTTCACCGCGTTCCGCCAATTCAGCATACGCAGCGATATCGGCGTAAGGCGGATTCATATCCTGCAAGCTGGTGACGCCCAACTGCGCCGCCAATTGCAAGCCGGCGCGTATCGTTCTCAGGCGTTTTTCTGGACTCGGTTCTGGCATCACTTTGAACACATAATCCATGGCAGCATCTTTCAACAATCCGGTGGGATTACCATCTTGATCCCGCACAATCTCGCCGCCGGGTAATTCTGGCGTTTGTTTGTCTATACCAGCCAGCTTCAACACTAAAGAATTGGCAACTGCCATATGACCGTCGTAACGGGTGACAAATACGGGGCGCTCAGGCACGACGGCATCAATGATTTGACGCGTTGGCAGGCCAGGCGCGGTAAAAGCCTGATCATCCCAATTCCCACCCAGCACCCACTCACCACCAGGCAAGGATGCGCCATGGGCGGCGATACGACGAGCGAACTCTTGCAATGAGCTGGAGTCTTTCAGTTCCACTTCCGAGAGCGAATTTCCGCCATCCGCAAAATGTACGTGAGCGTCATTAAAGCCTGGTAATACACGCTTGCCATGAGCATCAATCATCTTGGTGCGCGAGCCGCGCCACAGCGCTACTTGTTGATTTGTACCAACTGCCACGATCTTGTCTCCCAACACCGCTACCGCCTGCGCCTGCGCTTTGCTTGAGTCGACTGTCCAGATTTTAGCGTGATGAATAATCAAATCGGCAGCCGGCTTTTGTGCCATGGCGCTGGATGATATTGCTAGCAATAAGGTCGAAGAGAACAAGAAAGTTTTCATAGTGCTCCATGGAAATGAATGACTTGAGTTTTGACTGAGATACACACGATGAGGCATGCGATACCAATCGACAATTGATACTAGCGCCAAAATGCCAGCTGCACAACGATGATAATTTCGCATAGAATGCGATTCTCACATCATGTCAGTTCTGCATGATTTTCAGACTTATTTTTTGTCTCGATTTTTGTCTCGATTTTTGTCTCGATTTTTGTCTCGATTTTTGTTTCCACTTTTATTTCCATTTCAATTTCTTTTTTTAAATGAGTTCAATATGAAAAACGCTTACCGTATCTTGTTGGCTATCAGTTGTGTGGTACTGGTCGCTTGTCATAAAAAGGGATCAGAAGCATCGGCTTCAGCTTCTGCGGCTGCCGCGACCGAACAAGCTGCTAGCACTGCCACGACAAGCACTGCGAAGTCCAATGAAAGTGCCAAAGCCAGCGCGGCAGATTCTGCTTCGTCTGCAGAACCGACTGAGCAGCAAGCAGAGCTGGCAAAGAAAAAAGCCTTGATGGAATACGCCACCATGGAAGACCGCTACATCAACGACAGCAAAGGACAATGGGCGAATGGCGCGAAAGCCAGCACGACTTTTGGCGATGACAACAGCTCTGGCCCTTCTTCAGTCAATGCAGTGGCAAATGTCAAAGGTGGCGTCGATGGCAAAACCTGGACGAATAACAATCAAGATATAGGATTTGATTGGTTGGAAACGACTTATGAAAAGCCGGTATCAGCAACAGATGTACGCGTCGTCTTTGAAAACGGTGCCGGAGTCGAAGCAATCAATAAAATCTCGATACAAAGCACGGACGGCAAATGGAATACGGTGTGGGATGGCATCAGTGATCAAAAGCGCGACCAACGTGGTAATCGCACTTGGTTCGTACGCAGTTTTGACCGCACTTCGTACAAAGTGAAAGCAGTCAAAATCAGCATCGCGAATAATATGGAGCGTGGTTACAAAGTGATTGATGCGGTTCAATTAGTTGGTGACTAACCTGAATTAATCCCGCACTTTGAAAGCTTGATTGGGGAGTCTTAAGTTTGAACTTGATGATTTGAGCTTGTTGATTTTCGCTTGATGCACGGCTCCTGCATCTTTACTTAGAATCGGTACAAGCCGCGTCATTCGTCTACTTAGCCATTTGGTAGTCATGATGCATGCGGCTTGTACTTGTTTTAGTGATGTCAATTTAAGCGACTTGGTGGACTATGTTGGTGAGCTAAGTTGCCAAGCTCAGTTGCTGAACGAATTTGCTAGCCTGAATTACTGAACCGCTAGCAGTCAATCACAAACCAGCATCAGGTAATATCAAATAGGCACGGGTAACTTCTTACGTGGCCGACCACGTGCTACTGGCTCCACTCTGCGCTCCGTCAGTTTCGACATATCCGCTTTGTACGCTTCCGATCCCAATAACCAGGCTTTATTGGTCGCATCGTTGATCGCTTTAAAATGCGCTGAAGACAGCCCTTTTTCCAAGAGTTCACGATACGCAGCTTCACGCTGAAACGGCGTATTTCCCAAGCCCCAGTACATCGCGTGATCCGCCACCAAAGGGTCAGCTCGCATACCCAAATGATGCTGACAACTCGACCAAGAATAGGCATCACCACTAGTGACCAAATGCTGACGCACAGGCATTTCTTCTATCATCACGCAACACGGTAGAAAGTAATTCGCGGCCTCAATCACGGTCGCTTTAAATCTGCCCTGCCACAATAATCCACTACGCTTGTATTTGGCGTTGTAGTAAGGCACGTAGTAGCGCCCCAGCCATTGCATCAACTTGCCGAGCGCCAGCTCATCATCCGGCGTAGCGAGTAAATGCAGACGATCTGGCAAAATCGCATACGCGTGAATTTGCACCTTAAATTGTTTCGCACCCGCTTTCAGCCAGTCTAAGAATGCGCTGTAATCGGCGTTATCAACAAAGATGGTTTTGCCATCAATACCGGCTTGCGTAATGTGATGAGCCTGATGTGGAATTACCAAGCGTGGGAGTCTTGCCATAGTAGTTTATGCAGCTTAAAAAATTAGGGTCATTGTAGTGGAAAGTGAAAAGAGTAGCGAGGTGCGATTCGCGCGCCCGAACTTTGTCACTTGGTTTACCGGACATCGGATGAATTCAGCCACTTAAACTTTAATTAAATCAAAAACATGATCTCAAAACATCTTTACATTACAATGTCGCCTTTAATTGCAAGTTAGGCAAGTTCAGTATTTCTGAACTCCTTCTAATTCGTAAGCACCTATTGACCACACACGCTAGAAAGAATAACGATTATGTCTCTTCGCCATCGCACCATTCCCAGTTCCCTCATCGCATCAAGCTTGGCAATTCTCTTAAGTGCCTGCGGTGGTGAATCCAATCAGCACGACGCCACGCTCGGCTTGCAAGCCGCACCTATGGCGGCAGCACCTAGTACGCCGACCAGCTTCCCGAATGCACGCAATAATTATTTGATTACCCGCACCGCCACCGGTTTTGAAGTGCGAGACTTAATCGGTATTACAGCGAATGTGCAGGTCGCAGCCAACGCGAGTCTGGTGTTTTCTGATATGACCGTAAATTTAATGATAGGAGAGCAATCCAAGACTTTGTCAGCGACGAATTTGCGCACTTTGATAGAACTGTATATCGCCTTCTTTAATCGTGTTCCCGAAGCTGATGGTCTCGGCTATTGGATACAGCAAATGAAGGCGGGGATGACCGTCGATCAACTAGCAAATAATTTCTACGCGGCGGCAGTGCAATATACAACGCTGACCGGATATTCCAGCACGATGACGAATGCTGAATTTGTGAAAATCATTTACAAAAATGTGTTGGGCCGCAGTGGTAGCACGGCACCACCGGATGCCGATGTCAATTATTGGGCGGGTGAACTGGCTTCTGGAAAAGCCAGCAAGGGCACGCTGGTAACCACTATGCTCAATTCTGCCCACAGTTTTGTTGGCGACGCGACTTGGGGCTGGGTACCGCAATTGTTGGACAATAAAATCGCTGTTGGCTCTTATTTTGCGATTGAACAGGGTCTTGGTTATGTCAATCCGAATGACGCGATTAGCAAAGGTATCGCTATCGCAGCACTAGTCACCTCGAATAACACCGCCGCGGCAAAAACACTGATTAATGTCACCGATACTAATTTCAATTTATTAATGACAGCACCCACTGGATCCGGCACAGGCAATTCCAGAGATTGCTTCAATGCGAATTTGTATAAAGCAGGTACCGTATACCGGACAGAAATGAGTTCGACCTACACCAGTAACAATACCAGTAGCACTGAAACATATGCCGTTACTTACACAATGAATGGCAATACGACGTTTAAGGGAATTACAGCTCAAGAATTGGTGGCAGATACGCTTTCATTAACCGGCATCGGAACGGGCGCGACCAGCCAAATGAAGTCCTATATCGTCGTGACTAACGATGAAATTTTCATCTATGGAAACGTCTTAAATGTGAAAGTGAATACCACAACCAACTACGTGGTCACCTCCAGCATGACCCCGCCTGTGCGCACGCCAATCTCGTTGCCAGTGAATCAAGCGTACCAACAAACTTATACGGTTAGCCAAGAAATGGCAGGTAATCCTACGAGCCTGCCTGTTCATACGACGACAGAATCCTTGACCTTCTTAGGCACAGAATCGGTGACCGTTCCAGCTGGTACCTTCAAGTCGTGCAAAATGAAACACATAGACACGGAAAATGGCAAGTACATCACCAGCTATTCCTGGCTAATTGCAGAAGGTCAATGGCGCGGTATGCTCGCCAAAGTAGAGGCCGTTGATGCTGTTACGGTCGCCACTAAGCTCAGCATTAATTAATATTGATTAGTATTGATTAGCAGTAGCAAGAACTTCAGAAATAATAAACCGAGGACGCAAAAGTTTAAACAGTAAATAAGCCTATTGGTAAGAGGCGGAACAGGCAAGCACTTGTTTGTTCTCCCTCTTACGCAGCTTCTTATTCGATCAAAAGGTCAAGACGTAATCCTGGCATGCGCTCATGCACATGACGGCAAAGCACGCCAACAAAGCTCTTGCTGGATGAAGGCAAACTCCCGCTGCAGGTAGATGCTTGATAAAAGAGAACATACTCCGGTGCGCGTCGTCGTATTGCGCGAACGATCGTAAAAAAATTCAATGCCCGAGATTCTGCATCCACTATTTCTACTTCAAAGCCCTCATTTCGTAATTCATCCGATTTCCTCCACAAAACAGCTCGTGATTTGGATTCAGATCCAACACAAGATAGACGCTGCCCCAATTCAAATTGAGGGAGATTGATCAACAATACTTTAATTGACATGCCATTTCTCCAAGATTGAACAGAAAGCCAGCGTATCAACAATCTGTGAAGAGATGATGTGCTGAAAGTGTGTTTCCTCAATGATCAGACCGACAACTAAGCTACAACTAAGCTACAGCCAAGCGCACTGGCGCGAATATTGCATACCAGTATCTAAGAATCATCAAAAATTCTCATTCTTGATTCATCGAATTCATTGAAATACTTACGCAGGTCTACCACGGAGCATGATTTTGTCTGAGCTGCATGCCACTAGTCTAAAAATTGTTGTGATCAATACCGTCACCAATCCCACAGATCCACACGATCTCGATGATGTGACAGTACAGCGACAACTTGAACGCTCGCGCAACTTGCGCATAGGCTTGCTGCAGGCTGGCTACAACATCATCGCGTCTATCCCTGGCGATATGTATCTGGTGGACAGGCTCACCCAGTTGCAACCGGACATGATCATCATTGACGCTGAATCGGATGCACGTGATGTGCTGGAAGAATTGGTACTAGTCAGTCGTGACGCGCCGCGCCCTATCGTCTTGTTCACGGAAGAAGATAATCCCTCACAATTAGCGTCTGCCATGGCGGTGGGCGTGTCAGCCTATGTGGTAGCAGGTCTGCAAGTAGAGCGCGTCAAACCAGTATTAGAAGTAGCAGTAGCACGGTTTCAGGCTGATCAAAAATTACGCACTGAACTGCACGATACCAAGAACAAACTAGCAGAACGCAAGACCATAGAGCGCGCCAAAGGCCTATTAATGGCGCGCCATCAACTCAGCGAAAACGAGGCTTATCAACGCCTGCGTAAGCAAGCGATGGAAAAGAATCTGAAGCTGGTTGAACTAGCGCAAAGAATATTGGACGTTGCAGATTTACTTGGCTAATCCCCGCCACGGTTTGGTGCATTGCACCAAGTTGGCGTCCAAAGCGGTGCAAAGCTTTAGCAAATCATCTACAAAACTCCCCCTAAGTCCACACAATGTGGCATAGAACCAGTTGGCAGCTTACTTGGCACCTTACTTGGCACGCTACTTGCAAAGATAAAGCTAAGTACCAAAGCTGGTACACCCAGAAAATTTGCTAACGGCGGCAATTTTCACAAGACAAAGGCGTCTTCCTACCTGCTCAAATGAGCATGGTAGTAAGACGCTTTTTTTCGTTTTGACCATGCAATTTGAAAACCATCACGCTGGAGTCTGACCATGCATAAGCAAATGAAGTCCATCACCAAAACCAATGAAACAGGTGCTAACAATGAAAACGCTACTACAGAACTCAACACCAGTTTGTCAGGCAAAAATCAAACTCGCCGCGAATTTATGCAAAGTGCCAGCAGCATGGTCGGTCTTGGAGCGAGCAGCATGTTAGGCCTAGGAGCCATGAGTGCTGCTAGCACAGCGTGGGCGGCCGGATCAGATAAGCCTGAAAAAGAAGAAGTCAAAATCGGTTTCATCCCGCTGACCGATTGCGCATCGGTAGTGATCGCGGCGGTGATGGGCTTTGATAAAAAATACGGCATCAAAATTGTGCCTAGCAAAGAATCGTCTTGGGCCAGCGTGCGCGACAAGTTAGTGAATGGTGAACTGGATGCCGCGCATGTGTTGTACGGCTTGGTGTATGGGGTACAACTCGGCATCGGTGGACCGAAGAAGGATATGAATATCCTGATGACGCTAAATAATAATGGGCAAGCAATCACACTCTCTAAGAAACTCGCCGACAAAGGCGCGGTCGATGGTGCTGGTCTCGCTAAATTAATGGCGCGTGAAAAGCGTGAATATACCTTTGCGCAAACCTTCCCTACCGGCACCCATGCCATGTGGTTGTATTACTGGCTGGCGGCGCATGGTATCAATCCTATGAGGGACGCGAAAGTCATTACCGTACCACCACCACAAATGGTGGCGAATATGCGTGTCGATAATATGGATGGCTACTGCGTCGGTGAACCGTGGAATCACCGCGCGGTCGCTGATGGCATAGGCATTACTGCGGCGACGACACAAGATATCTGGCGCGATCATCCTGAAAAAGTCTTGGGCTGCACTGCAGAATTTTCACAAAAATATCCTAACACGGCACGCGCTTTAATCGCCGCGATTCTCGATGCCAGTCGCTGGATTGATGCCTCACTGATGAACAAGCAAAAGATGGCAGAAATCATCGCCGAAAAATCCTATGTCAACACCTCGGTCGATGTCATTAATCAACGCATTATGGGGCGCTATCAAAATGGCTTAGGTAAGACTTGGGATGATCCTTACTACATGAAATTCTTCAACGACGGCGCAGTGAATTTCCCTTACCTGTCCGACGGCATGTGGTTCCTGACACAGCATAAACGTTGGGGTTTATTGAAAACCGATCCTGATTATCTAGGTGTGGCAAAGGCTGTAAATCGTATCGACATCTATAAAGAAGGCGCAGCGTTGGCGAAAGTCAGTGTGCCGAAAGACCTCATGCGTAAGAGCAAACTAATCGATGGCACGGTATGGGATGGTCAAAATCCAGCTGCCTATGCGGCCGCTTTTAAGATCAAAGCTTAAGGAATAGCAATGACTACTTTGCTCTCAACTTATTCCGCTAATACTGTCGCCAGTTCAAGCAAGGCCAGCGAAACTAGCGAAGCATGCAAAACAGTGGCATCTGCAACAGTTGCGGCCGCGCCACCACCAAAGAAAGAAATCACGATGGCTAAGCCTTCTGCATACTCTACCCTTGCGATGAAGCTCAAAGCGATCGGGTTCAAACTCTTGCCGCAATTTCTGGGGCTGGCGATGTTGGTGTTACTGTGGACCATCATCGCCGAGAAAAATTCCGCACTACCATCACCATGGCTTACCTTGCTAGAAGCAATCAAACTTTTCTCTGATCCCTTCTACCAAAATGGCCCGAATGATCAAGGTATAGGTTGGAATATTTATGCATCTCTCAAACGGGTGGCGGTCGGTTTTGGTCTAGCAGCTGTAATCGGCATCCCACTCGGCTTCATGATAGGCCGCTTCAGCTTTATGGCGGGCATGTTTAATCCGATTATCAGTTTGCTCAAACCGGTTTCGCCATTGGCTTGGTTGCCCATCGGTCTATTAGTTTTCAAAGCTGCCCATCCAGCGGCAATCTGGTCTATCTTTATCTGCTCAATTTGGCCTATGGTGATCAACACCGCGATCGGTGTGCAACGTGTGCCGCAAGATTATATGAATGTGGCGCGCGTATTAAACCTCTCCGAATGGAAAATCTTAACCCGCATTTTATTGCCTAGCGTGTTGCCGTATATGTTAACTGGCGTACGTTTGGCAATTGGCACCGCGTGGCTGGTAATCGTCGCCGCAGAGATGTTGACGGGTGGCGTGGGTATTGGCTTCTGGGTGTGGGATGAATGGAACAACTTGAACGTGCCGCACATCATTATCGCGATTGTGGTGATTGGTTTAGTTGGGCTGTTATTAGAACAAGCACTAGTAGCGATGGCGCGTGCGGTCACCTATGAAGAAACAGGAGCCTAATCATGGATAAGACAAATGCGATGGACACCAACGATAAAAAATACATAGAAATCCAAAATGTGGAAATGCGCTTCGATACCAAGAAAGGCAGCTTCCATGCTTTACGCGAGATCAATCTGCGCATCGCCAAAGGTGAATTCATTACACTGATTGGTCATTCTGGTTGCGGCAAATCGACACTATTAAATTTGATCGCAGGATTAACCACTGCCACCTCCGGTGCATTACTGTGTGCGAATCGCGAAATCGCCGGGCCTTCACCTGAGCGTGGTGTGGTGTTTCAAAATCACTCGCTATTGCCGTGGCTGACTTGTTTTGAAAACGTCTATCTGGCGGTAGAGCGCGTCTTTGCTGCGACCGAAAGTAAGAGCGAGCTTATCAATCGCACTCGCAATGTTTTGGCCTTGGTAGGCTTGACCGCCGCTGATAAAAAACGTCCACATGAAATCTCTGGTGGTATGAAACAACGCGTCGGTATCGCCCGCGCTTTAGCCATCGAGCCCAAAGTTTTATTGATGGATGAACCCTTCGGTGCACTCGATGCATTGACCCGTGCGCACTTACAAGACGAGTTACTCAAGATCGTCGCGAAGACGCAATCGACGGTGGTGATGGTCACGCATGATGTGGATGAAGCGGTACTCCTGTCCGACAAAATCGTCATGCTGACCAATGGTCCAGCCGCAACGATCGGCGAAGTCTTATCCGTGGAATTAGCTCGGCCACGTGAACGGGTCGCTTTAGCCAACGATGCGCAATACGCCAAATATCGCAGCGCGGTGCTGGAATTTTTATATCACCGCCAATCGCATCCAAGCAAAGAAGTCGCCTAGAGCACAAAAAAACATTAAGGATTTTCATCATGAAAAAACTCAAACTCGTCATGGTTGGCAATGGCATGGCAGGCGTTCGTACTTTGGAAGAATTGCTAAAAATCGCGCCGGATTTGTACGACATCACGGTCTTTGGCGCTGAACCGTATGCTAATTACAATCGAATTTTATTGTCGCCAGTTTTAGCTGGCGAACAAACGATCCAAGACATCATGCTCAATGATGTTGACTGGTATGCCGACAACAATATTACCCTGCATTTAGGAAAAAAGATCGTCAAGATTGATCGCTATAAGCGCGTCGTGATCGCCGAAGACGGCACGGAAACCGACTACGATAGATTGCTGATCGCAACAGGTTCCTCGCCTTTCATGTTGCCTGTGCCTGGCAAAGATTTGCAGGGTGTGATTGCCTACCGCGACATCCACGACACCAATGCCATGATCGCGGCGGCAGAAGAACACACGCACGCCGTGGTGATCGGTGGTGGCTTGCTCGGATTAGAAGCCGCAAATGGTTTGAAGATGCGCGGCATGAACGTCTCTGTCGTGCATTTGCCTGCGTGGTTGATGGACAGACAGCTCGACCTAACGGCTGGCAAGATGCTGCAAAAATCTTTAGAAGATCGCGGACTCAATTTCTTATTAGAAAAAAATACTGCAGCGTTGATAGGCGATGAAAATGGTCATGTCAAAGCCATCCGTTTTTCTGATGGTTTAGAAATCCCTACGCAACTCGTCGTGATGGCAGTCGGCATTCGTCCGAATACGGCATTAGCGGAATCAGCAGGCTTGTACTGCAATCGTGGTTTGATCGTCAACGACACCATGCAAACTTATGACCCGCGCATATATGCGGTCGGTGAATGCGTCAATCATCGGGGCACGGTGTATGGCCTAGTGGCTCCTTTGTTTGAGATGGCAAAGGTCTGCGCGAATCATTTGGCCAATTTTGGTATCGGTCGTTATCAAGGTTCCGTCACGTCCACCAAACTCAAAGTCACCGGCATCGACTTATTTTCTGCTGGTGATTTTTCGGGCGGTAAAGATACCGAAGAAATCATCTTGTCCGATCCTATCGGTGGCGTTTACAAAAAACTGGTATTGAAAGACGACAAGCTGATCGGTGCTTGCTTGTATGGTGACACGGTCGATGGCAGTTGGTATTTCAAGCTACTGCGCGAAGGTAAAAACATCGCTGAGATCCGTGACTCACTGATGTTTGGCGAATCGAATACCGGCGATGTCGGTCACGAAGGCCATACCAAAGCAGCGGCGATGCCTGATACCGCCGAAGTCTGCGGTTGCAATGGTGTTTGCAAAGGCACAATAGTCAAAGCAATTAAAGAAAAAGGCTTGTTCACTTTAGAAGACGTGCGCAAACACACCAAAGCCTCAGCCTCTTGCGGCTCATGTACGGGTTTGGTCGAACAAATCATCATGTTCACGGCGGGTGGCGATTACTCAGCAACACCCAAAGCCAAGGCTATGTGTTCCTGCACAGATCACTCCCATCATGCGGTGCGTGAAGCCATCAAAGTCAATCACTTACTAACCGTGGCAGCGGTTCAACAATTCATGGAATGGCGCACGCCAAATGGCTGTGCAAGTTGCCGCCCTGCTTTGAACTACTACCTGATTTCGACCTGGCCGAAAGAAGCGGTGGATGATCCGCAATCGCGTTACATCAATGAACGCTCCCATGCGAATATTCAAAAAGATGGCACTTACTCCGTCATTCCACGGATGTGGGGTGGCGAAACCAATGCTTCAGAACTGCGCAGAATTGCTGACGTGGTCGACAAATTTAATATCCCCACCGTCAAGGTCACCGGCGGTCAACGCATCGATTTGCTCGGTGTAAAGAAAGAAGACTTACGCGCAGTTTGGCAAGACCTAGGCATGCCTTCCGGCCTTGCCTATGCCAAAGGTTTGCGCACGGTAAAAACTTGCGTAGGTAGTGAATGGTGTCGTTTCGGCACACAAAATTCCACGCTTATGGGGCAACAATTAGAACGCGAATTAGCCCGCATGTATGCGCCTCACAAAGTCAAACTCGCCGTCTCCGGCTGCCCACGTAATTGCGCCGAAGCAGGTATCAAAGACGTTGGTGTTATCGGGGTGGATTCGGGTTGGGAAGTGTATGTCGGCGGCAATGGCGGGATTAAAACCGAAGTCGCGCAATTCTTAATCAAACTCAAAACGCATGAAGAAGTGATGGAGTACACGGGCGCATTCTTACAACTGTATCGTGAAGAAGGCTGGTACTTAGAACGCACCGTGCACTACCTCGCCCGGGTTGGTCTCGACTATGTGAAACAACAAATTCTAGAAAATTCTGCACGACGTGAAGAGTTGTATCAACGTTTGTTGTTCTCATTGGAAGGTGAAGCTGATCCTTGGCATGAGCCTGAGAAGGCGCAAGTGGATACGCGGCAGTTTGAGCGGATTGGCGAGTAATCGTCAGATTTTTTGTAAAAGTAAGTTTCGATAACAAGCTCCCTCTCCCGCAAGCGGGAGAGGGTTGGGGTGAGGGTGATTCCGCAAAGTTAAGACATCATTCAATACATGATCATAAATTTCTTATTTGAATTGCGATTTTGTCTGCAGCACTCCAACTGCCCTCATCCCTAACCCTTCTCCCGCTCGCGGGAGAAGGGAACCTAAAACAAAGGAAAAACCATGTCCCAAGAATGGCAAGTCATCTGTCGCGTAGACGACATTCCACTGCTCGGCGCACGTGTCGTGAAACGTCAAGCGAGAACTGATGTCGCAATTTTCAGAAATACCGAAGACAAAATTTTCGCACTCTTAGATAAGTGCCCGCACAAAGGCGGTCCCTTATCACAAGGCATCGTCTTTGGAGAAAAAGTCGCCTGCCCTTTGCATAACTGGAACATAGAATTACCGACCGGCTGTGCGGTATCGCCGGATGAAGGTTGTACACAGAAATTCAGTGTCAAAGTGGAAGCAGATCAAGTGTACTTGTGCAGTCACGAATTGCTGACTTTAGCGATTGAAACCTAAGTTCACTCAAAGCCAAGGGCCAAGGTCAGAAACTATGCAAGAAACAAAATCTACCTGTTGTTATTGCGGCGTCGGCTGCGGCGTCATCATTGAATCTGATGGCACACAAGTCACTGGCGTACGCGGCGATCCTGCGCATCCAGCCAACTTCGGCAAGCTATGCAGCAAGGGCAGTAATTTGCATCTGACGGCGCAGCCTGTGCTGCAACAACAAGTACGTGCTTTGTATCCGGAACTACGCACTGCGCGAGATCAAAACAGAGAACGCGTGGATTGGGATATCTGCCTGGAAACCATGGCAGATAAATTTGCTAAGTGCATACAAACGCATGGTGCTGATAGTGTAGGCTTTTACATTTCAGGGCAATTGCTGACCGAGGATTATTATGTCTTCAATAAACTCGCTAAGGGTTTAATCGGCACGAATAACATCGATAGTAATTCACGCCTATGCATGTCGAGCGCCGTCGCTGGTTATAAGCAAAGTCTGGGTGCCGATGCACCACCTTGTAGTTATGAGGATATAGAACTGGCGGATTTAATTTTTATTGCAGGTTCAAATACGGCGTATGCCCATCCAATTTTGTATCGCCGCATAGAGCAAGCACGCGAGAACAATCCCAATCTCAAAGTCATCGTCGTAGATCCGCGTCGCACCGATACGGCGCGGGACGCTGACTTGCATTTGGCGATTTTACCCGGCACCGATGTCGCGCTATTTCATGGCATGCTGCATTTGTGTTTATGGGAAGATTTGATCGATACCCAATTTATCGCTGCGCATACCGAAGGTTTTGCCGAACTCAAACAAACCGTACGTGATTTTACGCCTGCCTTTACTGCGCAAATTTGCGGTATCGCCGAAAAAGATTTGATCCAGGCGGCACGTTGGTTTGGTCTGAGCAAAGCCGCGCTATCACTGTATTGTCAGGGTTTAAATCAATCAAGTGCAGGCACAGCAAAAAACAGTGCGCTGATCAACCTGCATTTAGCGACAGGGCAAATCGGTAAACCTGGCGCGGGACCTTTCTCTTTAACCGGGCAACCGAATGCGATGGGCGGGCGCGAAGTCGGCGGTATGGCGAATCTGTTATCGGCGCATCGTGACTTGAGCAATCCAGAACACCGTGCTGAAGTAGCTGCGCTATGGAATATTCCTAGCGTGCCTGATCAACCCGGCAAGACCGCAGTCGAATTATTTGAAGCGGTGCGCACTGGCGAAATCAAAATTATCTGGATCGTTTGTACCAACCCCGCGCAATCCATGCCGGATCAAAATGTAATACGTGCAGCATTAGAAAAAGCCGAACTGGTGATCGTGCAAGAAGCGTATCGCAACACAGCAACGGTGGCGTATGCCGATATCCTGTTACCTGCATCAACCTGGTCAGAAAAATCCGGCACTGTAACTAATTCTGAACGCAGAATTTCACGCGTAAGAGCGGCGATTCCGGCGCCGGGAGAAGCGCATCATGATTGGCAAATTGCGACAAAATTCGCGCAAGCCCTAGCGAAGAAATTGAATAAAACGCAGCCTGATTTTTCCTATACGAATCCAGAGACCATCTGGAATGAGCATCGTGATAGCACGGCTGGACGCGATCTCGACATTACTGGATTGTCGTATTCTTTGTTAGAAGAAAAAGGGCCACAACAATGGCCCTACCCTGCTGGAGCCGCCGTAGGACAACCACGTCTTTACGAGAACCATCAGTTCGCCACCAGCAACGGCAAAGCTCGCTTTATCAATTGTCCCTACGTCGTAACGACGGAAAAAATCACGCCACGTCATCCATTTGCCTTAAATACAGGACGCTTGCGCGATCAATGGCATGGCATGAGTCGCACTGGTTTGGTGGCGCAACTGTATGCGCATGCGCCTGAGCCGTGTATAGAAATGGCAGCACAAGATATGCAAAGGCGCTTTATACAAGATGGTGATTTTGTTGAAGTCAGTAATCAACGTGGTACTCAAGTATTGATTGCTAAAGCGAGCGATCAACTGAAAGCAGGACAATGTTTTATTGCGATGCATTGGGGGGAAGAATTTATCTCTGGCAGCTTGCGCGACCAACATCAAGAAGGTCAAACATTGTTCGGCGTGAATAGCCTCTGCAATCCCGCTTTCGATCCTATCTCTAAACAACCAGAGCTAAAGCACAGTGCAGTCAAAATTACCAAGCTCACCTACGCCTGGCAATTTGTGGCCTGTGTTTGGATAGCGCCTGAACATATTCTGGAATTACAGCAAAGCTTACGTCAGTATTACCCACACTTCGCCTATGCTAGTTGCGTGCTATTCGGGCGCGAACGCCAAGGCTTACTATTTCGTGCTGCCAATACCGTTGCCGTGTCCGCAGATATCACCACTGCGATTAGCCTCTTACTCGACCTGCATGGCGCACAAGTCTTGCAATATGGCGATGCGAAACGCGGAACTGCGCGTCAACTGTTGATAGAAAATGATCCGGATTTATCACCACAGAAACGCATTGCAGGCTTCGCTTTGGCGGGCGATATTGCGGCTGAAAACTGGCTCAAGCAATTGCTATTGGATGAAGAAGTAGTGACGATTACGCCTGCATTATTGGCACAATCCAAACCGGCTGCTGGCAGCGCCCCAAAAAACGCCAAAGACCTCCAAGTTGTGTGTACATGCTTCAATATCAAAGCACAACAAATTAAACAAGACCTGGCATTGCATGCGGGTGACGAGAAACAACGCTTGTGCAGCTTGCAGCAATCTCTACGCTGTGGCACCAATTGCGGCTCTTGTGTGCCGCAATTAAAACAAATGGTACGCGAGTCTGCTGTGATCGCTATGACATAAATAGTCATATTATTTCTGTCCCTACACCGTCAACGTCGAGGCGCAGGGAGGTTCTTATTTTGCTTACCCACTACACGGCCAAGACACGATAACAGCTTGCGCCGTTGATGTGTTGTGTGGCACTCTCACAGTTCAATTCTCTGCAGACTATTTGCAGCAACACTCTGGACTGAACACATGCAGCATTTTCGACTTTCTATTTTTCTCTCTCTTATTTGCTTAGTCGTCGCTGGCTATTGGGGTTTTATGCATGGTGGCGCGGGAGCTGCTGCCAGCGCATTAAGCATTGCCATTATTTTAGCGGTGCTGGAAATCTCACTGTCTTTTGATAATGCGGTAGTGAATGCCTCGGTCTTAAAGAACTGGAATACGTTTTGGCAAGGCTTGTTTTTGAGTGTCGGCATCATCATCGCGGTGTTTGGTATGCGCTTGATTTTCCCCTTAGTGATCGTCGCCTTCGCTGCTGATCTAGAAATGGTTGAGGTATGGGATATGGCGCTGGATAACCCTAAAGAATTTTCTACACACTTAATCAATCATCACGCCGAAGTCGCAGCATTTGGCGGCGTATTTTTGTTATTAGTGTTTCTTAATTTCTTACTCGACAATGAAAAAGAAACACATTGGTTAGGCAATGTCGAAGCCAAAATTGCTGGCTTCGGTCGTATTGGTTCTATTCCAGTTTTGTTGGCATTATGTACTGTGGTGGGTAGCATTAGTTTAGTCGATGCTGCGCAGCAATTTGCGGTACTTTTATCTGGCGTGTGGGGCATTATCGTCTATGTCGGAGTCGACTTTATCAGTGACTTGTTAGAGAAAGAAGAAGCTACTGACATCGATGTTGCAGCAGTGGTGAAAAGCGGGGGGATTGGTGGTTTTCTATACCTGGAAGTGCTGGATGCCTCGTTCTCATTTGATGGTGTGATCGGTGCATTTGCGATCACTAGTGATGTGGTGATCATTATGTTGGGACTGGCTATCGGCGCCCTATTTGTGCGCTCTATGACAGTCTATCTGGTGCGCCAAGGAACGTTGGAAGAATATGTATTTCTGGAACACGGTGCGCACTATGCCATCGGTATTTTGGCGCTGATTATGTTTGCCAGTATCAAATATCATATTCCTGAAATCTTTACCGGCTTAATCGGCGTCGCGTTTATCGCTGCGTCTTTGTGGTCATCAATACGCCATCGACGCTTGCAGCACTAATTCACTGCAAATTCATCACCAAGGCATCTTGGTTGTTGCTTACAAGCTCAAAATTTGTCGAAAAAAAACGCTGCCAAATGATGATGGCAGCGTTTTCAATTTGCCTTGATACCAAGATCACTAAGGCACCAAGAACTCATTCAATTTTTTCGTAAACTTAATTAACCACAGACGATTTGGTCGTTCACTATCTGCGCCACGGCTAACACGCGCAGTATTGCCTGCAGTACAGCCAGTCGCCGAACTGCTAGTAGTTAAAGCACCTGCGATATCTACCGTGCATTTAGTAATATCGGCACCATCCACATTCACACCAGCGGCAGTTTGGACGATGGTTTTCAGGCCAAAATCATCGTCATTGACCAAGGCCAATGTATTCTCATCCACCAGCGCCAAACCTTCGGCTTTTTCTGCCAGCCAGCCCGCTGCGTTCAAATCGAACAACAAGGTTTTCTTGAGCGTCACAATGTTCGCGTAATTTGCTGCGTTCACTGCAGCGCCAGTCATACTGCTTTTTTCCAGATCGGTGCCGATCGCTGCAATGTCAGTGGCATTGTTTGGAATCTGCACCAGCATCAGACGATTAAAGACTTTTCCATCAACACCCGCACCTTGTTCAATGACGATGAATTTGCCATTACCTAATGACACCAAATCACCTAATTTTGCACCACCAGTCTTACCTCCCGAATACATCGTCGCATCTAATGGATAGGCATACAGTTTGGTCGTTTCTGTAGTCGGATCGAATTCCACCCATCGATTAAACTTGGCGTAGTCTTTAATACTTTCGCTGCTAGCAGCACTCGCACCAGGTACCAGGTAGCTCGCTTTTCCATCATCTAAAGGACTTTGTATAAAACCGTGCAATTTACCGCTGGCAATTTCCAAACTCAAACCTTCCATCCCGCGATTAGCACGGCGCTTCAATAACACCGCTGGCAGATCAGCAACGCCGGTACCTGGTTGGTATTTTTTAAGAATAATGCCACTCGTGATATCGATCTTCAAAATGAAAGGGCCATATTCATCCGAGACCCATAGGGCATTACGGGCAGTATCAAGGACGATAGATTCTGTATCTAAGCCGTAGTCACTAAATACAGTTTTACTACTAGCGTCATACTTCACTGCATCAGTTAATGGAACTTCTCCGGAGGAGCCGACTTTACCCGCTGCGATGGCGAGACCGGATGCATTGATCGTCGCCGAGAATTTTATCGGCATACTTGATTTCAATACGGCACCCGTCTTACCCACAGAGATCACGCCTATCGACGGTATGAAACTAGGGGACGGGAAAAATTTTCCGTCGCTAGTTCCGGTGGCACCAGCGCTCATCATGGCATTTGGCACTTTGGGGCCATCGCCGTTAGGGCCGCGATCGGTAATGCCATAGAACTCCAAGCTGCCATCCGCGGCCTTGCCTTTGAATGTCAAACCTGAGCCGTAAGAAGGCAAGAAACCTTTCGGAAAATCAGCTTTGATCGCCGCGCTATTGCCCTCGTAAGGCACATAAAAATTATCAGCAGCTTGGATCTGATAGCGCGTAATACTAGCGCTGACGCTACCTAAGGTATTCGTCTGTGTAATCGTTTCTACAAATGGCGTTGTCATCTTCGAGGCTAGAGTATCTTCAAAATGTTCGCCAACCAAGGTACGTCTGTCATTGTCGACAGAACGACTTTGATAAGTCGCGGGTAATTTCGCCAATACACCACTCATTGCAACATTAAAAGCCGCAGGTGCCAAAGCAAAATCCAGATTCTGCGATATTAATGCGGTTTTCACTGCCGAGGTGATTTGTATGCCGTTGGACGGGTCATTATCAGCATCAAGTAACTGTAAGGCCAACAGGCGATTGACCACTTTATCGTCTCTGAGTTTATCGCTACCGGCTAAGGTCAATGGCGTAAAAACGGCTGCGCACGAACCGGAACCCAAATTAATGCCGCCGATAGTAAATGCAAGCGTTTCACCGTTCAGGCAAGTAAAACCACCGCTAGCACTCGTCGCTTGCTTCGCTGCGCCATTTGCCGAATATTCCAGACCTTCCACAGCGGCATCTAAAAACACGGCGGATACGGGATTTGGAATCACTTTTTGTTCAACCCTGTCATTTCCGCCACATGCCACCAAAGCGCCTGCCGTCGCCAGCATCGTCAAACCTGCCATCATCTTATGTCGCATCTTTTTCCCCTAATTACATGAATTGAATCACTGAAAAATTAAATTCAGCTAAAGTGCAGGAATGTAAATGGAGAATATGACTCGGGCATGACATGCTCTGGTAACACTGATAACGCCGGTAGGCTGAGGGCTGAGCGCAGCAGCAATCTGCATGCAAGATTTATTACCTGGAAATTTGCAACTATGAGTGATAGAAACTATTCTGAAGTGTGACTGTCTGAAGTGTAAGTGCCTGAAGTTTAGACGCCCAAACTTAAGCACTTTTTTGAGTTTCTTTTCTGCACTTCTGATATGCCTTGGATCGCGCGAAAAGCTCTAGCAAAATTCGATGTCAATTCAACGCCAAGTTTGAGTGCAAGCAAGGGGAATTACCATGCAAAAACGTCGACATTCTTACATAGACCGCCTGCTGCGCACGGGGTTCATACTCTTCATTTGTCTTACAGAATTGAGTGCCTGCGTTGCACCACACGTTGTTCACACCATACCGCAAGATCTATTTCACGATGATTTATTTGCGGCTAGCCCGCAGCCCATTTCACCGCCTAGCATTTTCAGCGTGGATAAGGCCATGAAAGACTTCATAGCCACCGAGATCGTCAGTCAGCTTCGCTCAACCAGTCATCAACGAGCGCTATTTAATGCCCTTTATAACAGGGCACAGTTGAGACTTGAATACGACTCTTCATACACGCGCACTGCAAGCGAAGCCTTCAGTGCTCGCTCAGGCAATTGCCTGTCCTTGGTCATCATGACCGCGGCGCTCGCAAAGGAAATGGGATTATCGGTGCAATACCAAAAGGTCTTAGTAAAAGAGGATTGGAGTCGCAGCGGCGAACTGTATTTTGCGAGTGGGCACGTGAATATTGTGTTGGGCAAGAAGCGATTTGATGAGAAAAATCATCCAGATAAAAATCTTGAAATGACCATCGATTTTTTACCACCTCAGGATACCGCGGGCCAACACACAATTGATCTGGAAGAAAACACCATCGTCGCGATGTACATGAACAACCGAGCTGCGGAATCCATGGTAAGAAATCAAACCGATCTAGCCTATTGGTGGACCAAAGAAGCCATCAAGGCGGATCCTCAGTTTTCTTATGCTTATAACACCCTTGGCGTCATCTATATGCGTCATAAGAAATACCTAGATGCCTACCGCGCACTTGAAGTAGCACTGCGGATAGACCCCGACAGCTTGGTGACAATCTCGAATATGGTGCAGACTTTGGAAAGCCTGGGACGCGGTACTGAGGCGCGTAATTTGAAAGAACACTTATTGAGCAAGCAGCCCTATCCCCCCTTTCATTTTTTTAATTTAGGCGTGAAGGCAATGGATAAGAATGAATTTCAGCAAGCAAAAATGCTGTTTAACAAAGAACTACAACGTGCGCCTGATTATCACGAGTTTCATTTTTGGCTGGGCTTAGCGCATTTTCGACTGGGTGAACTTGAAGCAGCGCAGCGCGAATTGGATATCGCCAAAGCAAACAGTACCACGCAGAAAGACTATGCCCTGTACTCGGCGAAATCTGATCGCTTGAACGCTTTGCGAAGACAATAAAAAAGCTCCGTCACCATGTTGACGGAGCTCTTATTTAAGTCACCTCATTAAGTCACTTATTTAGATAAATTAATTAAGTCAATCAACTAAATAACTTAGTTAAATCAATTTTCTATTTTGAACTGAATTGCTTGTAATCGGCCACGCAGATCAAGCCAGCAATTAGTTTATTTATGCTGCCAAGAACACGGGTGTCTTTGCTTGCACAGCATTACGTGCAGACACCGGTAATTCGCTCAAATGGGTCGCGCCACTCATCAGTTCAGCGATGCGGTCAGTCAACTCGCCTTCTTGCGTCGCCAATTGGAAATGTGCTGGACGTTGTGTTTGTACTATGCCCCAACGTACGATAGGAGAGCGTCCTGAGCCATCCAATAATGCATGGTCACGCAACCATTGTTCAAAGAAACGTGTAGGCATATTGCTGTCAATCCAGATCAAATGATCGGATGTCATTAATTTATTGTATGACGGGCGGACTAAAATTTCGTAAATCATTTTGATAACTCCCCTATTTGTCTTTGTCGTTTCATGTGTGACAAAGCTACTGTTAGGGGAAAAAACGCGGCGTGCTTAAGTCCGGTTGACACAAATACTTACAAATTCTGAGTTTTTTTGAGAAATTTTGAATTTTTTGGAATTTCTCACGAAGTCATCAGAAAAAAAGCCCGAAAGATTGAACTTTCGGGCTTTTTGATAGTAAAAATTTATTTCTATTATGCAGGTAAGATTAGCCTACAAAAGCTGGTGTCGCTCTGGCAGCAACAACTGGTGCCGCGCTTGGGTTAGCATTATCGCCAATAAAACCAAACAAATTCTTAGGGTTTTCCATTGCTGGGATCAAGGATAAAGTCTCACTCATACCCAATTCTATCGCCACATCGCGCATAAAACGCAAAGCGGAATAGTCTTCCAAAGCAAATCCCACGGAATCAAAAATCGTGACTTGATCGGCAACGCTGCGGCCAACGACTTTGCCTGACAAAACAGTCCATAATTCTGTCACAGGGAAATCAGCTGGCATTTGTTGCATATCGCCTTCAATTCGGGATTGTGGCTCGAATTCGCAAAACACTGGTCCCATACGCAATACATCTGCATGCAATTCAGTCTTACCTGGGCAATCACCGCCAACGCCGTTGATGTGCATGCCAGGCTCTATCATATCGGGAGTAATGATGGTCGCATTCGTTTTATCTGCCGTCACCGTCGTGATGATATCGACACCTTTGACTGCTTCTTTGGTGCTATTGAAACGCTTAGTTTGCAAACCCATTTTGTGCAAATTAGCTTCTAATTTGTCGGTTGCCGTCGTATCGATATCAAACAAATGGAAAGTTTCTACGCCGAGTAAATGATGGAAAGCCAAAGCTTGGAAATCACTTTGCGCGCCATTACCGATGATCGCCATGGTTTTGCAGTTGTCACGCGCCAAAGCGCGTGCTGCGACTGCAGACATCGCGGCAGTGCGAATCGCCGTAGTCAAAGTCAATTCGCTGACTAATTCTGGCACGCCTGTTTCGACATCGGCTAATACGCCAAATGCCATGACAGTTGGCAAATTGAAACGGTAATTGCTTGGATGTCCGTTCACATATTTAAACGCATACGATTTGTCATCCGCGATCGGCATCAATTCGATTACGCCAACGTCAGAATGATTCGCGACACGAGCGCATTTATCAAATGAATTCCAGCGCAAGAAGTCTTGATTGATGTAAGAAGCCACGCCTGTAATACAAGCGCCGATGCCGCGCTTATTGATGATTTCAGCCACGCGCTCGGCGCTCAAATATTGCGTTACCGCACGTCGTGGCGTAATTGTGTGTGTGTGTTCTGAATGAGTTGTTGAATGATTAGTACTCATAATAGTCTCCATCTATATATTAGGTCGAATAATGAGAACTTGCGTAAAATTTCTACAACCAGCTGAGAGTAACTAAGTAAGTAACTAACTAAGCACTATTACCCAAATCAGCGTCCAAATCCTTGGGTAAATCTCGCTGCAACAATTTTGCGTAAGTTCTTTAAAAAATCTTGATGGGAGTATCTTACGGGATGTCGATGTTAAACAGAATCAGCAAAAATGTACCAAATTCGACAAATTTCTGACAAAATGACAGCATAAATTATCGGAATGCACAAAATGGATGCCTTAGACCAACAACTTATCAGCCTATTACGTACAGATGCCCGCATGAGTATTGCCACATTGGCACATAAGCTCAAAGTCTCACGCGGCACCATTACCAACCGCATTACTAAGCTGGAAGACGATGGCATCATCGTCGGCTACACCGTGCGTCTGCGCCCCGACGCGCAGCAAAACGAAATTCATGCCTGGATCAGTATTGCGGTGGAAGGCAATGAAACCCGTGCCGTCATTGTTGCTCTATTGGGCGAGCCGGGCATAGAAGAGATTCACGACACAAATGGTCGCTGGGATTTGTTGGCGAGTTTACGCGCAACCAATTTATCTGAACTGTCCTCAGTCTTAGAAAGAATACGTCTGATTAAGGCGATACAAAACACGGAAACCAGTATTCACCTACAGACTTACAGAACCTCAAGTAAGGCATAGAGTGTCTCGATGGATTTATGCCACGGACCTCGCTCAAACACACGATGCAAATAACTGAAGAGCTGATGCAGGCTTGGGCATCGTGGGGTCTCTACATGTATCACTTCACAATTTCAGCATTGAAACAAGGCATTGACACTAAAGTGGAGCCAAGTTGGCACCGAACGTGGTTAAGTATCTTGTCGCGGCTGTAGCGTCACCATACAGACTTGCGTGTAAGGATAATCAATTGCCTTGATGCGAGCGTCGAACTCTATCGCTTGATTAGTATGAATAGGATTAATGCGCATCGTCATACACAATTCCTCAGAGGCTTGAGAAGTCTCCGCTGACATTGCTAATGCTGTCGCATTCGCTCTGCGCAGAAAAAGCTGCTCAGTCAAATCACACAGCTGCGCCGCTTGTGCGCTTCCCAATGCAAATTCTAAAGATTTTCCGGCCAAACTCTGTGCTGGACAAGCTGCCAATGTGGCGTAGGCAGAATTAACCTCAATGACGCTCCAGGTATTAGCGTCATACATCATCACCGCCAGCGGGCTTTCGTTTAATAGTGCGCGATACCGTGCCTCACTTTTTTGCAGAGCTAATTCACGTTGCGCCAGCAGAGCCGTCAATTGCCGCCGCGTCTGTGAATGCCCGATGTGCGCTTTGACGCGCGCCAAAACTTCATCGGCATGAAATGGCTTCAAAATATAATCAGCGCCACCAACTTGGAATGCAGTCAATCTATCCTCGATGTTATTGAGTGCGCTCACGAAAATGACAGGCAGATCAACACAATTCGGATTCTTCTTGAGTTGACGGCAAGCTTCAAAGCCATCCATCTCGGGCATACATACATCGAGCAAGATCAAATCTGCCTGCAAACTTTCAATCGAACGCAAAGCAATTGCTGCCGTCAATGCAGGGCGCACCTTATATCCTGCAGACTCCAGAATTTGGCTCAGTACTTGCAAATTATTTGGATTATCATCGACGATGACTATGTTTCCCTGCGTATCCATCACCCACTCCGAGTAGCTTGTTCACATAACTTGGCGAGACGATCAAATCGGTATTCTTCTAAAATCATCATCAAACTATCCGCCATGTGTGCACCGTGCTGGCTACGAATCTGCCCGATCAAATGACGCGCAGATTCGAGATCAAGTTGCTCGGAAGCGAGTTGTAGCTGTACCAACAGCTCCGGCGCCAGATCAGACAAATCAAGCACTGCCTCTGGAATAGGTGGCAGGATCGCATCGGCATATTCATACCGCAAACCAAGCAAGTCGCCCATAATGTCAAACATCGCTTCTTGATCAACAGGTTTTCTCAGCAATTGATCACAACCCGCAGACAAAATTGCGGCGCGGTCTTCATCAAAAGCGCTCGCCGTCATCGCAACAATTTTCACCTTGTCGCCGCCAGCCAGTTGTCGTATCTGTCTGGTCGCTTCATAACCGTCCATCACCGGCATGCGCATATCCATCCAAATCAAATGCGGTTGCCAGTGCACAAATTCATCAATCGCCAACAAACCGTTCTCTACCGTGTGTGCCTCAATTCCCAATAAACGCAAAATTTGCCGCACCAGCTCACGATTATCTTCTTTGTCATCGACCACCAAAATACGCAAAGACTCTGCACTGTGATGAGCATCCTGCGCCAAAGCGAGCACCTGTGGCCGATGTGGATTTGCGTTGGAAACTGGAGTGGAAACCGCTAACAAGGGAATGCTTAAAGTAAAACAGCTTCCTTCGCCCAAGTGACTGACGACGCTCAATTCTCCATTCATCAAACGAGCGCATTCACGGCTGATCACCAAACCTAAACCTGTGCCTTCGCCTTTATGGACACCGACTTCGGTTTGATAGAAAGGCTGGAACAAACGTGCCTGATCTTCACTGGATATCCCCGGCCCGGTATCACTAACCTCAAACGAAAATTGTTCATTAAAAACGCGTACACGAATACTGATACGTCCATGATCCGTGTACTTCACCGCATTGCCCAACAAGTTCAAGAGAATCTGCCGCAGATGTTGTTCATCCCCTTTAACATAGCGTGGTAAATAAAGCGCAAAGCTCTCTTCAAAAATCAGACTTTTTTGCTCAGATTTGAGTCGTATCATGTCGCCAATTTCGCGCAATACTTCACGTAAATCGAAGACGGTTAATTTACTATCCGAATAACCAGTTTCTATCCTTGAAATCTCTAGCACATCATTGATCAAGACTAATAAGTGCTGACCTGCGGTATTAATTGTCAGCAAATTGCGTTTGTTTTCTGAAGAGATTCCCGGATCGCGTTCGAGCAAGCGGGCAAATCCCAGGATTGCGTTCAAAGGCGTGCGTAGTTCATGGCTCATGTTCGCCAAGAAGACACTCTTGGCACGATTCGCTGCTTCAGCCTCTTCTTTTGCTTTACCCAATTGATTCGTGCGCACCTCCACCAACTCTTCCAACCGATGACGATAGCCTTCAATCTCAATATCTCGGCGCTTACGCTCAGTGATATCTTCGCCTGCACTCAGAGAACCGATGATTTGACCTTGCTCATCGCGCAGCAGAGAGGCGTGCCAGGCAATGTCACGCATTTCACCACCGTTCGTCAAAATCTGACTTTCGTAGTAACCCGGATTATCGAGAATGCCGGCCATCATTTGTGAAAAATTCGCCATCGCTAATGCCTGTGCTATCGATGGAGGCACGCATAAGGCAAACCAGTTTTGTCCCAGCATCTGCGATTCATCCCAACCCAATAACTGACATCCCTTACGATTCACTTGCAAAATGCGGGCATTGACATCGAGTACGACGATCATCGCTTCTACGGTATCCAAATATCCCTGCGCGCGATCACGTTCGCGACGTAAGTTTTTCTCCTCGCGCAAACGCTCTAATTCTGCACCTGCTGCCGCCGCAACCAATTGCAATAAAGACTTAATTCTCTCGGCATTTTGCATTGGTAGTTTATTCAGCACCGCGATAATGCCAATAGGATCTCCACGCGAATCCCAAAATGGAATTCCCACATAACTCTGCGCTTCCATCTCGACTAATAACTGATCGTCGGGAAATAATTCTTGGATGCCGCTGGAAAAAATACAGGGATCGTTACCAACCACGCACTCGCACGGTGTCCCTCTCAAGTCATATGAAAAATTCGGTTGCAATGATCCACTTGCGTACAAACCTACGGTTTCTGCGGTGTGTAAGTCAGCGCCCAGTTTGTCGATCAGCACATAGTCTGCTTTTAGTAATCGTCCCAGATAATCGGCCAACGCTGGCAAGAACTCTCTACCCTGTGCGATCCAGGCACGTTGCGCGACAAAATTTAATAAATTCTCGATGTGCTTACGCTCACTCACATCCATGAAACTCCAGACACGGCCACTCGCCTTACCATTAATTAACATGGACCTGACCGAGCGTTCAAATACACGTCCATCCTTGAAATAGATAGTGTGAGATGCTTGGTTTTCATGAGCTTTGTAAATATCCTCAACGCCCTGCATGAACCCTTGTGGCTCTTGTAATTGCTGAACGACGTGAGCAAGCATGCGCTTTTCATCGCCGGTGGCGACCATCTCCGCGGGTATTTGCCACATCTGAGAAAATCGCTGGTTGCTGTGAATCGCTTTGCCAAATTCACTGGTCACCAAAATGCCATTTTCGGTCGCTTCTAGTGTGTTTTGTAGAATGGATAAATCACGCTCCCTGCTATCCCACCCGAGTTTCAACTGATGCAAAGCAATCCAAGTCAGAAGCGCAAATACGCCCATGATGGACAAGCCCAGAATTAATTCTCGGTACCAGACTAAGAGAATTTCATCGGTATTCATGCCCACGCCCAACCAATATGGCCAGTCGGCTAAGAGGCGTGCTGTCCACAGTCGCTTTCTTCCATCGACTTTAGCAATCGCAACGAAGTTACGAACAGGCCCGCCTTTATTGAGCTCTTCGATGACATCGGGTGTCGCGATCTTAATACCGATAGGTACGGAATAAGGGACGGTGGAAAAATGCGCAAGCCGTAAATAGCTCGTCGCAGTAATCAGATCGATCGAAGCGTTCTTTCCTAAATTAACGCTTCCAAACAATTTGGAAAAATGTTCGAGTTGGATGCTGGCGAACACAACTCCTGCGAATTTTCCTTGTTTATCGAGATAGGCACGCGCAAAGATAACGACGTCCTTGTTTGTCACACGACCTTTTACCGGATTTGTGCGCACTAAGCCTAATCCGGGATTTGCTTTTAATTGTTTAAAATAATCGCGGTCAGAAATATCGTAATTCAATGAGCCACTAGGGTAGCCTGCCAAAGTGTCACTCTTACCTTGGGCATTTGAGTATCCGAGGCGACTAAAAGAAATCGTCTTCTTAGATATTTCTTGTATCAGAATTCCAATCGACTCTGTCAATTCACGCGGATTATCGTGACTAGATTCTAGGGCGTGCGCTAGCGATACCAAAGATAAATCAACTTGATTCAAAATACCGATCACACTCGATTCAAGTGTTGCTGCGGCATTATTGGCTTGTGCGCGCGCATCGTCAAAATGCTGCTGATAACTGACTGAGAGCATGACCGCCAAAACGACAGCAAACAAACCATTCGCCAACCAAAAAAATCGATACAGACTCGTTTTCGGGGCTAGTGTTGTTTTGCTCATCTGATGATCTCTCCAATGAACTAACGCTGGCAAGAACCTACCAGCGCATTCATGACAGCCAAACAGATGTGTAAAGTTGTCTTATCTGGCTTTTGTTAAATAAATGACGTACACAACAGTTTAAAACTCTTCCCAGTCATTGTCTTGGTTTGTGGCGGAATTTGCAGCTGATTTTGCAGCTGAATTTGCAGCCTTATTTGTAGATTTCTGTACTGAACCAATACGTGTCGTCGCCTGCCCCTTCAAAGGTTTCTGCGCTGGTGCTGGCTTAACGGTAGCCCTTTGCTGCGCAGCCTGCTGCGGCCTGACTACCATACCTGAATGTGCGCCATGTGCCAACTTAAATACCGACACTGTCGCCGCTAAATTGGCCGCCTGATCTTGCATACTCGCCGATGCCGCTGCCGCTTCTTCTACCAAGGCAGCGTTTTGTTGCGTGACTTCATCCATTTGCGTAATCGCGATATTCACTTGTTCAATGCCCGAACTTTGCTCAGCACTGGCTGCTGCGATCTCACTCATGATATCCGCCACTTGTTTGACCGCAGTAACAATTTGGTTCATGGTTTGCCCAGTTTCATCTACCAAGCGACCACCTGCATCCACTTTTTCTACTGAGTCGCCAATCAATTCTTTGATCTCTTTAGCCGCAGCTGCAGAGCGTTGCGCCAGGCTACGCACTTCAGACGCAACCACTGCAAATCCACGACCTTGCTCACCAGCGCGCGCTGCTTCCACTGCGGCATTCAAAGCCAGAATATTCGTCTGAAAAGCAATGCCATCAATCACACCGATGATGTCGACAATCTTGCGTGAGCTCTCTTTAATCGATCCCATGGTGTCAACCACTTGCGCTACAACCTGACCACCTTTAACTGCGTAATCGGAAGCCGATACCACCATTTGATTCGCTTGCTTGGCATTGTCGGCATTTTGTCTTACTGTGCTGGTGAGTTCTTCCATCGACGATGCGGTTTCTTCCAAACTTGCCGCTTGCTCTTCGGTACGTGAAGATAAATCCAAATTGCCAGCGGCGATTTCACTGGAAGCTGTAGCAATGGTGTCGGTACTGACGCGCACTTCGGACACTGTTTGCACCAAACTGCGGTTCATGTCTTTTAAGGCTTCTAATAATTGACCGGTTTCATTGCTCGATTCGATCTCTATCGTTTGTGTCAAGTCACCAACGGCAATTCCTTGGGCGATTTCTACTGCATAACTTAGTGGCCCCGAAATACCACGAACCAACCAAATACCGACCGTCACGCCTGCAGTTAAACCTATTAAGATCATAACGATAGAAATCATGCGCACCTTATTGTAGTCCGCCTGAGATTCAAGATACTCTCTCTTTCCTTCATTCAATTGAAGGTTAATCAATTCTGATACAGAGGTACGGACTTCTTGATACATAGTCGCCATTTTTCCATGCAAAATATCTGTCGCCAAAGGAATATCTTTTGCACGTAAAGCTGCTTGCGCTTTATTCAAACCCTGTTCAATAAAATTTTTCCTAGCTTCACCAAAGCGACTTGCGATTTTCTTTTCTTCCGGCGTCAAAAAAGTCGCCATGTATTCCTCCCACAATTTGTTGACGAGGGCTTTATTTGTATCCACTTCGGCCATGGCAGTATCAATCTTAGCTTGGTCATCAGTAATCGCATTCGCGATCGCTAATTGATTGCGATTAATGCCACGGATAACACCGTCTAACTGCCCTACCGCGACTAGGCGATCCTCGTACACGGATCTTAAAGAGTCATTCACACCAGCCAAGCTAGTCAACCCCAAAGCGCCAATCAAAATCATCAACAGCGATAAAAAACCAATCACAAAAATCAGGCGTGATTTAATCATCGTATTTTTCAACATGGTGTTCTCCTCAATGCGTTTCGTCTTTTATTCTTCGATATTATTGCTATCAACCGATCAACCGCTGCGATCACATTAAGCCGCCGCCTGAGTCAATAAACCTATCTCGCTACTCGACATCATCCTGTCAATGTCCACCAGAATAATCATACGTTCATCGATCGTCCCCAAACCGATCAGATAGTCAGTACCAACTGCAGTGCCCATTTCAGGCGCGGGTTTTAAATCTTCTGGGCTTAAATTAATCACATCCGACACACTATCGACCACCATCCCAACAGTGCGTCCGCGAATACTTAAAATGATCACGACTGTCAGTTCGTTATAGATCACATTATCGAAACCCAATTTAATTCGCATATCCATGATGGGGACAATAATGCCGCGCAAATTCACGACACCTTTGAGGAAGGCTGGCGCATTCGCAATCTGAGTGACTTTTTCATATTCACGCAATTCTTGCACTTGCAATAAGTCCAGACCATATTCTTCTTGCCCTAAAGTAAACGCCAGAAACTGCCGCGCTTCTTTCTGTGTGCTGCCATCTTTTTTCTGTGAAGGGGCTTCATTGATTAGTTCAGACATGACGCGTCTCCAGTAAGTAGGTACATAAGATTACTGTAGTCAATAATGGTGGGCTTGTAACTTGCACCTTAGTGCTATATCGACTTATTTACCATCGACACTACGTATTTTTTGCAATCAATATTGGCAAGAAAAAATGTGATGCAAATAGAAAAAAGCCCGACTTGTGCGAACACAAAATCGGGCTCTATTACACGGTTTTTCTGGCGGTCTTTTGAGTGGACTTTTGCGCAGTTTATTAATTGATGATTTACGTTACTGAAGGCCTGCTATTGCTTGCTTACTTGCTTGCTTGCTTACTCACACTCACGCATTCATTCACCCATTTGCTTACTCACTGATAACGCATTTAGAATTCTTCCCAATCTTTATCCTCACCTGTTGTGCTCGCCGATGTTGACGAAATGCGAGAAGTCGGGCGAGCTGGCTTAGTATTTGGCAAAGCTTTTCGCGCAACGGGATTTGCTGGTTTATTTTTTGCGGCGACTTGCGGTTTTGGTGCGACTAAATTCTGAGCGCCATGTGCCAACTTAAATACCGACACTGTCGCCGCTAAATTGGCCGCCTGATCTTGCATACTCGCCGATGCCGCTGCCGCTTCTTCTACCAAGGCAGCGTTTTGTTGCGTGACTTCATCCATTTGTGTAATAGCGATATTCACTTGTTCAATGCCAGAACTTTGCTCAGCACTGGCCGCAGCGATCTCACTCATGATATCCGCCACTTGCTTGACTGCAGTAACAATTTGGTTCATGGTTTGCCCGGTTTCATCTACCAAGCGACCACCTGCATCTACTTTTTCTACTGAGTCGCCAATCAATTCTTTGATCTCTTTAGCCGCAGCTGCAGAGCGTTGCGCCAGGCTACGCACTTCAGACGCAACCACTGCAAATCCACGACCTTGCTCACCAGCGCGCGCTGCTTCCACTGCGGCATTTAAGGCGAGAATATTCGTCTGAAAAGCAATGCCATCAATCACACCGATGATGTCGACAATCTTGCGTGAGCTCTCTTTGATCGATCCCATGGTGTCAACCACTTGCGCTACAACCTGACCACCTTTAACTGCGTAATCGGAAGCCGATACCACCATCTGATTCGCTTGCTTGGCATTGTCGGCATTTTGTCTTACTGTGCTGGTGAGTTCTTCCATCGATGATGCGGTTTCTTCCAAACTCGCCGCTTGTTCTTCTGTGCGTGAAGATAAATCTAAATTGCCAGCAGCGATTTCACTGGAAGCTGTAGCGATGGTATCGGTACTGACGCGCACTTCGGATACCGTTTGCACCAAGCTGCGGTTCATGTCTTTTAAGGCTTCTAATAACTGACCAGTTTCATTACTCGATTCAATCTCAATCGATTGCGTTAAGTCGCCAGCGGCAATTCCTTGGGCGATTTCGACGGCGTAATTGAGTGGTCCAGAAATACCACGCACTAACCAGATACCAACCGTCACACCTGCGACTAGACCTAAAAAGATCATGACGATAGATATCATGCGAACTTTAGCGTAGTCGCTTTGCGCTACTTCATAGGCTTTCTTGCCTTCGTCAAGCTGTAAGGCAATCAGTTCTGAAACATACTTTCTGACATCAACAAACAAGACATCCATCTTGTCATTGAAAATAGTCGTCGTTAAGGGCATATCACGAGCGCGCACTGCAACCAAGGCTTTATTAACGCCTTGTTCAAAGTACGCCTTGCGCGCACGGTCAGCGTTCTCGGCAATTTTCTTTTCATCCGAGGTCAGATATGTGGCTAAATAATCAGCCCATGCCTTGTCTGAATTCGCTTTTGCAGCTTCTACGGCAGCGATTTCTTTATCGATTTCGGCGGGATCATCTATCAAAGTCCGCGCCATCGAAATCTGTGTGATATTGCCACCACGGATAACTTTGTCGAGCAGCCCAACTGCAATCAGTCTGTCTTCATACACAGTCTTCAGCGAATCATTGACCGCGGATAAACTAGTCAAACCGAGCACGCCTATCAAAATCATCAGCGCGGACAAGAACCCGATCACAAAGATCAAACGTGATTTGATCATCGTATTTTTTAACATGGTATTTCCCTCTGTAAAGTTAGTACTCGACTTGAACTACCGACAATTTCAATAGACTAAAATCTATATCACTGTAGTCAAATAGGATTTATCTGTAACTTGTCCTTTGGTGCTATACACAAACCATACAATAAAAAAATGGGGCCGACAGCCCCATCTTTTCGATCACCCAAATGAAGAACTAAAATGCTTCCCAATCGTCATTATCACTTTTCGAGATTGCAGTTGATGCCAATTTACGTGTTGGATTTACTCGTTTAACCGAAGAAATCATAGATTTCTTATATTCACTTGTTGTGGGAGCTCGCTTTGCGTCGCTCATACGTGATACGTTGCCAAAGTTGACCGACTGTGCTGAAGGATTAACTTGGAGCTTAAATACCGCAACTGACGCCACCAAATCTTTCGCTTGATTTTCCAGACCATTGGCAGCTGCCGCCATTTCCTCAACCAATGCTGCATTTTGTTGAGTAACCTCATCCATTTGAGTAACAGCTTCGCCTACTTGTGACACTCCTTGACTCTGTTCAGTACTAGCTGCACTGATTTCATGCATAATATTTGCAACTTGCTCAATACTCTGTACCACCTCTGCCATCGTCACACCAGCCTGATCAACTAAGATAGTTCCTTGTTCAACTCTGTCTACACTGGCGCCTATCAGTTCTTTAATTTCTTTTGCCGCAGCTGCTGAGCGTTGAGCCAAAGTACGCACTTCACTGGCAACTACTGCAAAACCACGTCCCTGCTCGCCCGCCCGCGCAGCTTCCACTGCTGCATTTAGTGCCAAAATATTTGTTTGAAATGCGATCCCGTCAATTACGCTGATAATATCGACAATCTTACGCGAACTATCATTGATCCCTTTCATCGTTTCTACAACTTGCGCGACCACACTGCCTCCCTTTTTAGCAACGCCACTGGCACTCTGTGCCAGTTGATTAGCTTGACGTGAATTATCAGCATTCTGACTAACCGTGGAACTCAACTCTTCCATTGATGCGGCGGTCTCTTCTAAGGAACTAGCCTGCTCTTCCGTACGAGACGACAAATCTAAATTACCTTGCGCGATTTCGGCAGAGGCGGTCGCAACACTCTCAGAACCTGTACGCACGTTAGAGACGACTAAAGCCAGATCATTATTCATTTTCATCATGGCTCTGAGCAATTGACCAATTTCATCTTGATTGTCGTTCACAATGTTATTCGTCAGATCTCCAGCGGCCACCGCTTCTGCCAATGCGACGGCACGACCAACTGGGCCGGTGATAGAACGTGTAATGAGCAGCGCCAAAACTGCCCCAATTGCAACTGAACAAATCAATAATGCAACAATGGAAAGTCTGGCCGATGCATATAGGTCTTGCGATGATTGATAAGCGGCATCTGCACCCTTGCTTTGATATTCCACTGACTTTGAAATCGCATCAAGCAAACTGGTCAGGCTCTCCAATGAACTGCCGTTATACAACGATCGTAAACTATCATTGACGCCATCCGTGGCACGTGAAGTTTTCAACAATTCAACTTGTGCAGAAAAATACCGTTGTTCTGCCACTTTAATTGACTCGAGCAAAGCTCTCTCGTCAGCTGACGTAACTGTATCTGCATAGGCTTTAAACGCGATTGCCGCTTTTGCTTTTGCCTCCTCAATACGTTTTTCCCATCGCAAAAATTCAGCTTCGGTCATCGACATAATATGTTGAGCTTCTGAGCGACGAATGACATTAATGGAGGTACGATAGTCACCCAAAGTGCGCGTCGCTACCAACCAATTCGTGGCGATTTCTGCAGTAGAATTATTCACGCTAGCTAACCGACTGATAGAAAACGTACCTATCACGATACTTAATATCAACACGATAGAAAAACTCAAAACAAGTCTGAAACCAATTTTTAAATTAGAGAAGTTCATTTGATACCCCTTGTAATATTTTATTCATTCAAAGTAGAGACTTCGAGCCAGTCTTATTCATTTTTCATACTGGACGAGTTCTCATTAAAGCTGCCGTTCATCAAGCAGCCGTCTGTTCCAATAAGCCTATTTCACTGCTAGACAACATCCGTTCAATGTCCACAAGAATAATCATGCGTTCGTCGATAATTCCCAGTCCAGTCAGGTAATCTGTGCCAACCGTCGTACCCATTTCGGGAGCTGGTTTCATATCCCTTAGATTTAGGCTAATCACGTCAGAAACACTATCGACCACCATTCCCACGGTACGGCCACGTATATTCAGAATAATCACAACGGTCAGTTCGTTATAAGTGATATTCGCTAAATTTAATTTAATGCGTAGATCCATAATCGGGACAATAATCCCACGCAGATTAATCACACCTTTCAAGAAGGCGGGCGCATTTGCAATTTGTGTCACTTTTTCATATTCACGCAGTTCTTGCACCTGTAGTAATGCCAATCCATACTCTTCATCACCTAAAGTAAAAGCCAGAAACTGACTCACTTCTGCCGTAGTTTCCATCTCTTTGTTTGCGCGTTTCATATCGTTCATTTCAATTAAATTGTCGGTCATAATGTGCCTCTACAAATTGATATTGAACTCGACTATAAATAAAAAGCTTGTCCATGTAACTTGCACTTTAGTGCTATACGGCAACATTTTATGATCTAAGAGATATTTTTAATTTTGCATTTGATGCACTAGAACGACCTTTTCGTTAGTGCCAAAAAGATGTACTGTCAATAAAGAAAATTGAGGGAAATATGCAGCGACGCGGAACTCGACAATTTTTCGAGACCAACTTAAGCAAGTAAATTACTCAGTAGTCTGCGAAGAGTGCTTGAATCAACTGGCTTATGTAAGTAAGCGACACACCCATAGTCGACCGCTTCACCTATCGTTGCGACGTCATCGCGCCCTGATATAAAGATCACGGGCAAAGTTGTATCCGCTGAAGTTGATACTTCTTCGTTGCGTAAATGTTTTTGCAAAGCTAGACCGGAAATACCATCAAGATTGATGTCGAGCACCAGACAAGCTAATTTTGTGATTTCACTACGGTGTAAAAACTCCTCAGCCGAGGCATATATTTCAATCTGATATCCAAAAGCAGATATCAATCTGGCGAGTGCTTTCAAAAGACTCTGGTCATTCTCAACGATAGCAATGATGGGTTTGTCGCTGGGCATAGTTTTATCCTACTGGTTCGGTACCAGTATAGAAACTATATCGTGTAGTCTTGGGCTTGTAACCTGCACTTTGGTGCTATGTCTGAGGGTTAGTGCTCGAATTAATAGCGCCCATCATTCAGCAAATGCACCTATGCCGTCTTCTCTAGCATGCCAAGTTCGGTTGCCATCAAGACTAGTTCAGCCAGTGAATTGGCACGCATTTTTTCCATCACACAATGGCGATGCGCCTTCACTGTACGTTCTGCATTTCCCAATTGATAGGCGATTTGCTTATTGAGCAATCCCAAAATCAGTAAGTCAAAAACTTCTTTTTCCCGTGCGGTTAAAGATTCCAATCGACTTCTGAGTTCTTCGCGATGATGGTGGTGCAAATCTTCAATCTGAAACCGGTCAAATGCACGCGCAATCGCATTGAGTAATTCTTCTTTTTGTACCGGTTTAGTGAGGAAATCTTCAGCGCCATTCTTGATGGCCTGAACGCTCATTGCAATACTTCCTTCGCCAGTCAAATAGATGAGTGGCATACGATTCGCTTGCGCGCGCAATTGGGCGTGTAACTCCATCCCATTAATTCCCGGCAAATTCATATCGAGCAAAATGCAACCAGATTCCAGTGTCGTCAGATTCTTCAAGAAATCATCGGCCGCTCCATACACGCAAGTCCTGTAGCCAGCGGCGCCCAATAAACGCGCTAATGCTTTGCTCAAGGATAGATCGTCTTCAATAATATGTACTAAGGCGTTTTCATTCATTGCGATAAGATTTCTTGTAAGGGAAGCTTGAAGAAAACAACTGCGCCGCCATCCGGATTATCCTGTACAGAAATCGTCCCCTGATGAACATGCACGAGGCTGGCACAAATCGGCAAACCCATACCCATGCCATGCGCCTTCGTAGTAAAAAAAGATTCAAATGCCTGATTCAAGTGTTCACCAAATCCCGGGCCATTGTCTTCAACCCTGGCTTCCGCATAGGCGTCGTGATTGATCGTACTGATAGTAATACGCCGCTGCTCTGATGATTTCGTGTGCAAGGCATCCATACTATTGATCACCAGATTCGCGAGCACTTGCTGAATTTGTATAAGGTCGATATTCACCCACAAGTGCGCTTCACATAAGCACATTTCCAAATGGATCTCGCGCTGTTTTGCTTCATGGTTCAAATACTGAAAAACCTCTCGCACCGCGCGATTGAGATCATATTGAACGATTTCACTGTCACCTTTATTCAGCATGCGGCGCATGGCATTTACGATCTGTGAAGCTCGTTGATCATCACGCCGGATGTCGGCTAAAATTTCCTTAATTTCTTGCAGAGGTAATGGTTCTTGCTCCAAGAATAATTCAGCTGCTTCCGCATTGCTCAAAATTGCAGCTAGGGGCTGACGCAAATCATGCGCGATAGCAGAGGAGAAAATCGATGAGGTAATACTGCGATTTAAATGGGCGATTTGATTCAGACGCTCGGTCGACTCGCGCTCAGCGGCAGCCAATGCTTGCGCTTTAGCCTCAACTAACTCATTCAGATGTTCGTTTTGATACGCCAATTCTTTTTGCAATTGGTGGATTTGAAAATGCGTATGGACACGCGCTAAAACTTCCTCTTCTTGAAAAGGTTTAGAAACAAAATCCACACCGCCCACTTGAAAGCCTCGCAGTTTGTCCTGTACATCTTGCAAGGCGCTGATAAAAATAATGGGAATTGCAGCGGTCTTGGGATTCGCCTTTAAGATCTCGCAAGTTTCATAACCATCTAAACCTGCCATTCGGACGTCTAACAAAATTAAATCTGGGCGCGACAATTCAATCGCACGCAGTGCAATCTCACCCGATAGCGCTGGCCGCACCTTATAACCAGCTTGCGTCAAGATACGATGCAAGATTTGCAGATTATTGGGATTGTCGTCAACGATAAGTAGATTGCCAGGTGCATCCATAATCAAATGAAATGATGAAATCTTATGTGTCTCGCCCGCACTTCAAAAAAATTGCCCAACGGACATTAAATCGTATTTGGCGAGGAAAGAGAAATGAAATTGACGCTATTTACAACAGTTCAATAAATATAAAAAACCTCAGGTACACATTTAATTTCCACGTGGAAATTATTGACTATGAGGAGACAATTTGCATGACAAATCGTCGTGTCAAAATATTTTTGCAATGCTGGCGAACAGCGTATTTCAGATCAAGTAAGCATCAAGGAAATTATTTACATGCCAATGTAAAGTCCACGCTGACACTTCAAGCCGATCAGTATTGCGTCACATAAAGACTCTTTAGAGAGGTGTCACCGCGTGCTTCTTTTTGCGCTCCATCCAAAACAGAGATAGTAAAGGCAAAGTAAGGAAGCGCAATTGCAGCTAAAGTTGGACAGCATTTGCGTCGATATGCTTAATATAAACAGTTTATTCACTTCTAAAATACAGGCACATTTATTGCTGTAGTTGTTATTTACGCGATTTTCAAAGCTGCGCAGCTTTCGACAAACTCTACAACGAATTCAGCAATGCATTTGACTCTAATTAGAATCAGGACACGACGTGAATTTCTTAAAAAAATTATTCGGCAATAGCAAATCTAACGATGACAGTTCATCGATCAAACGCACACCTGAAATTCAGGCTGCGATGGATCGAATCGAAGCACGTAAGCAAAGAGAGCTTAAAGAAAGTGCCGAGAAGCAACGTCGTGAACGACTACTCAAAAATCACAGCCCAACCGCGCGTCAAGTCGTAGCAAACCCCGTATCCGCTGCGGAGGAATTACGCCGTCTAGAAAAAAGAGCGGAGCAAGCGCATCAAGATAGACTGCAAGCAGACAGCGGCATGATGGCAAATAGCAAAATGGATTTATGGCTAAATACGATTGCACCGCAAGAACCACCAGATACCATCGCACCGCAAATGCGCATTCCCGATACGGTGTTCAATGTTAAAACTAATAAATTTGATCAGTAATTTGACAGATTGATACACCGATTAAGTCCTTAACTGCACCCGCCTGATCTCACCGACCAGCAAGACATAACATGCAATCGCGGCACAGGCATTACCCGCCACAAACAAGAGAGCGCCAGCAAAGGATCCGGTTGCATGCAAAATGTAACCGATGACGATCGGGGTTGTGATACCCGCCAAATTGCCGAACGTATTAAACAAGGCACCACTCAAGCCGCCCGCTTCTTTCGGTGAAGTATCTGCGACCACTGCCCAACCCAAAGCGCCGATTCCTTTACCAAAAAATGCCAGCGACATCAGGGCAACCACCAAGGTATCGCTAGAAATGTAGTTGCAGAAAATCATACTCATGGCCATGCACAAGCCTATGACGATAGGCGTCTTTCTGGCAATGGATAGGGTATAACCGGACTTGATCATGCGATCAGAAATGAAACCACCGAGAATGCCGCCACTAAAACCAGCAATCGCAGGAATCGCGGCGACAAAGCCCGCTTTAAGTATGCTCATGTGACGTTCTGTGACGAGATAAACCGGAAACCACGTCAGAAAAAAGTAGGTCAAGGTGTTAATGCAATACTGCCCAAGATAAACGCCCAACAGCATGCGATTCGATAGCAATTGCTTGACGATGAGCAAGGTATCGAATGATTGTTCTGTTGCCTTAGCGGTGCCTGAGGACGACCGACTTTCTAAATCGACCAAGGCTCCACCAGCCTGTAAATAATCAAGCTCAGCTTGATTGATGCGCGGATGTTTGTTCGGCCCATAGATCGTCAATAGCCAAACCACCGCCATCACAATACCCAATGCGCCCATCACAAAAAACACGGATTGCCATCCCCAACTATGGACCAGCCATCCCATCAGTGGGGCAAATAATACCGTAGCAAAATATTGGGCAGAATTGAAAATAGCGGCAGCCAAACCACGCTCATGCACAGGAAACCAGGACGAGGTGATGCGGCTATTGCCAGGGAATGAAGGTGCTTCCGCAGCACCGACCAAAAGACGCAATGCAAACAACAATCCTATCGCTAATGCACCAGAAAAGAATCCAACAAATCCCATCAACAAGGTAAATAGCGACCACAAAAAAATACTGAAAAAATAGACGATTTTGGAACCAAAACGATCCAGCAACCATCCACCTGGAATCTGCGCCAATACATACGACCACGCGAAGGCAGAAAAAATGTATCCCATCTCTATCGTCGACAATCCCAATGCTTTACTCAATTCAGGACCAGCAATCGAAATCGATGCCCGATCGGCATAGTTAATCGTGGTCACCAAGAAGAGGATTAGCAAAATGCTCCAGCGCACACGAGTGGGAGCGATCTTGGTATTCATCGATGTACTTTGATTGAAAGACAATTTGCTGTTCATAAAGTTTGTGACGAGTTGAGTACTAGGTAAGCAGATCAAGCAGGGTGCGCCGTGCGCACCGGCGCCTTAACAAAGGATGCAAGCAAATAGCGCTGGTGCGCATGGCGCACGCTACTTTTACTAAGCACCTGAATTCTCTATTGCCTCTATTGCAAGACACCAGAGCAAGTTGGCCAAGCTGAGCGAACTGAGCTAGATAAAAAGCCGTAGAAATTGGAACAAACTATACCTTGATATACGATGTCGTACAACTTTTATTAAAATAAAGAAACAATTTAAGTGTCAAAAGGACTGTTGCATAGGGCAGCATGCTGTAACACCGACCGCACAAAAATCTGTTTGCACACTTTGTTGAAGCTTAACGAACCAATGACATACAAAATTACATGCGAAATGACATACAAAATGAAATACATCGGGGCAATAAAAATCGCAGCCTTTTTAGGGGCTGCGATTTTTATCCATCAGTTTTAATCACACTACACCGACATTCTTAGCGAACTACAGAAAGCGAACTGAGCCTCGGTGCCTCAGTGGGTCTTAGAACGGAATATCATCATCCATATCCGAGAAATTCGGTGCTGGACGTTGTTGTGGTGCCTGACGTGGTTGCTGCACTGGCGCACTGTAAGCCTGCTGTTGCTGACGTGGCGCTGAAGCACCGCCGCCGTAGCCATCATCATCCATAGGAGCACCGCCACCGCCGCCCATGCCTTGGCGACTGCCTAGCATTTTCATTTCATCGGCACGGATGTCAGTTGCGTATTTTTCTACGCCATCTTTATCGGTGTACTTACGCGTGCGCAAGCTGCCTTCGATGTAAACCTGTGAACCTTTTTTCAGGTATTGACCAGCGATTTCTGCCAGTTTGCCGAAGAAAGTCACGCGATGCCATTCGGTCGCTTCTTTCTTTTCACCAGTTTGTTTGTCTTTCCACGATTCTGTGGTTGCTACTGCAATGGTGGTCATTGCATCGCCACTAGGCATGTAGCGGGTTTCGGGATCACGTCCCAGATTACCAATAATCAACACTTTATTGAGTGATGCCATCTTATATGTCTCCTACTCTCAAATCGGCAAGATTATCAATTCAATTCTGAATCTTTAATGCCCACCTTTAATTTATCAACGTAACTCGCGTGTTTCAATAGATCAAAAATGCTTTCCTTACAGGAGGACAAATTTGCTTACTGCGTTTCTAAAAATCTTGGCTAGACCGCGTTGGCGATGTCACTCGTATTTTCAGAATCCGGTTTGCTGGCGCGCTTGGGCAGTTCCGGCATCCGGCTTGCGATTATAAGCCAAATTAAGGACAACACAGCTGTAAAAATAAAAACTGAACTTGCACTAATATTTTGCTTCATCCAGCCACCAACGAAGCCACCACAGGCTAAACCTAATGCTTGCAAAGTGTTGTAAACGCCGAGCGCTGCGCCTTTGGCCGAAGGTGGCGCGAGACGCGAAACCAAAGACGGCTGACTCGCCTCCAAAATATTAAATGCTAAGAAGAAGGCAAACAGCATCGCTATCAGCATCGTAGCGTTTTCCAGGAAGCCCCAAAAACCTAATTGCACCAACATCAATAAGGCAATCGACCACACAAAAACCTGCTTCATTTTCCCACTACGTTCGCCACGCATAATGGCTAATAACATCACGAAGAAGGAGCCAAATACGACTGGCAGATACACTTCCCAATGCTTATCCAGCGGCAAATGCGCATATTGCACTAAGGCAGACGGAACAACGACAAACATCGCAACCTGACTTAAGTGCAGCACGAACACGCCTAAATTCAAACGCATCAATTCAGGATTTTTTAACACCTGTATGAATGGCACTTTAACCGTCGGCATTGATGGTGCGTCTGGCGTAATCCAAGTTACCACGCCTATCGCAGCAATCGCCATGATTGCAGTCAGAATAAAAATCCCATCCATGCCTATGCGTTGATACAAAACGGGTGCTAACACTAGCGACAACGCAAAGCTGATGCCAATCGACCCGCCAACCATCGCCATCGCCTTGGTGCGATGTTCTTCCCGCGTGGTATCTGCCAACAAGGCCGTAATCGCAGCTGAAATTGCGCCAGCACCCTGCACTGCGCGCCCGATCAAAATGCCCATCACGGTATGCGACATTGCCGCGATCACAGCACCCACAGCAAATAGAATCAGGCCGACAATAATCACGGGCTTACGGCCATATTTATCCGAAGCCATACCGAACAAAATTTGCAAACAAGCTTGCGTTAAACCATAAATTCCCATCGCCATCCCAACCAAGGCGGTGTTATCACCGTCCGGTAAAGTCTTGGCATGGATCGCAAAAATAGGTAAAAGCAAAAACAAGCCAAACATGCGCAATGCAAAAATGGACGCCAAGGACGCGCCTGCACGAATTTCGGAGGACGACATCTTATTTGAAGCTGATGTGGAAGCGAGCGGTTGTGAGCTCATAGGTGTTGCGCTATTCATAAGACTAATACTGCAAAAAATATAGCAAAATTCAGGCAAAAGCTGAGTGTCTGCATCCCTGACCATGATTCTCGGGACAATTTATGATGACACCCGCGCTTATTTTTGAAAACCCGTTATAGTATCAGGTTGCTCGCCTTTCATTTCGAAATGCGACCCAGAATTGCATTTGTTCGGTTGACTGAGATTAAATCCTGTTCCAAAAAATGGGAAATATCGTGAATTGAATAAATACTCTTTTCTTTATGGCATTTAGAATCTTTTTAATCAGCAGAAATCCAGCAGGAATTGTTTCATGACCACTAGCAAAACTAAGAAATCCCTGAAGTCCGCGCCCGCAGAAATCGAATTCGATCTCGTGGACATGCCGCTCCCCAAAAAGGATGCGATCCGGGTTCGTGGTGCACGTACGCATAATCTGAAAAATATCAGCATAGACCTGCCGCGCAATAAGCTGGTCGTGATTACTGGGCTGTCTGGCTCGGGTAAATCCTCGCTGGCATTTGATACCTTGTATGCGGAAGGCCAGCGACGCTATGTGGAATCACTGTCTGCGTATGCACGCCAGTTTTTGCAATTAATGGAAAAGCCCGATGTCGATTTGATCGAAGGCTTGTCGCCAGCGATTTCTATCGAGCAAAAAGCCACCTCACACAACCCGCGCTCAACGGTTGGCACAGTAACAGAAATTCACGATTACCTGCGTTTGCTCTACGCCCGTGTCGGCACACCGTACTGCCCCGATCATCCAGAAAACCCTTTAGCTGCACAATCGGTTTCACAAATGGTCGATGCCGTATTAGCGATGCCGGAAGACAGCAAGCTAATGATTTTGGCACCTGTGGTATCGAATCGCAAAGGTGAGCATGTCGATTTATTCGAGCAAATGCAGGCACAAGGCTTTGTGCGCTTCCGCGTGCAAAGCGGCACGCATGCCGCGAAGATTTATGATGTTGATGATTTGCCTAAACTCAAGAAAACTGAGAAACACACCATTGATGTGGTCGTCGATCGCGTCAAAGTCAAAGCCGAAATTAAGCAACGTCTGGCAGAATCATTTGAAACCTGTTTGCGTATTGCAGAAGGTCGTGCGCTGGTCGTTGATATGGATAGTGGACACGAACAATTATTTTCAAATAAATTTGCCTGTCCGACTTGCGGCTATAGCTTGCAAGAACTAGAACCACGTCTGTTCTCATTCAATAATCCTATGGGCGCTTGCCCTGAATGCGACGGCCTCGGTCATATCGAATTCTTTGATCCTAAACGCATCGTCGCTTTCCCGAATTTATCTTTAGCTAGCGGCGCGGTCAAAGGCTGGGATAGACGCAATCAGTTCTATTTCCAAATGCTGTCTAACCTGGCGGCCTTTTATGATTTCGATTTGGATGTCCCATTTGAACAGTTACCTGAAGCCGCGCAACAAGTGGTCTTGTATGGCTCAGGTAAACAAAGCATCCCGTTCACCTACATCAATGAAAAAGGACGTACTGTCGTTAAAGAACATACGTTCGAAGGTGTCGTCACCAATCTGCAAAGACGTTATCGCGAAACCGATTCGATGGCAGTCAAAGAAGAACTAGCGAAGTTCATCAACGAGAAAGAATGTCCGTCTTGCCACGGTGCGCGTTTGCGCGTCGAAGCCCGTTACGTGAAAGTTGGCACCGGCAAACAAGAGCGTGCGATTTATGAAATCAGTGCGATGCCTTTACGTGAAGGCATGGATTTTTTTGGTAAATTAAAACTCACGGGATCGAAGCGCGATATCGCGGATCGCATCATTAAAGAAATCAGCTCACGCCTGACGTTTTTGAACAATGTCGGCCTCGATTATTTGTCGCTAGATCGTAGTGCGGATACCTTGTCCGGTGGCGAAGCGCAGCGGATTCGTCTCGCTTCGCAAATCGGCTCAGGCTTGACGGGTGTGATGTACGTTTTGGATGAACCCTCTATCGGTTTGCATCAACGCGATAATGACCGCCTAATCGGCACACTCAAACATTTGCGCGATATTGGCAATAGCGTTTTAGTCGTTGAGCATGATGAAGACGCGATCCGTTGTGCCGACTTTATCGTCGACATGGGCTTGGGTGCGGGCGTGCATGGCGGTGAAATCATCGCGCAAGGTTCTCTCGAAGACATCATGCAAAGCAAGCGCTCTTTGACCGCACAATATTTATCCGGCGCGTTGGAAATTGAAGTGCCGAAAAAACGTGCAGCCTTTAATCCAGAAAAACAATTTGTGATCGCTGGCGCGACTGGCAACAACTTGAAAAAAGTCACGATGAAGTTACCCGTCGGTTTACTGACTTGCGTGACAGGTGTTTCTGGCTCCGGCAAATCAACTTTGGTCAACGATACTTTATATCTGGCTGCCTCACGTCATCTGTACGGCTCACAAACCGAACCAGCCGCATTTGAAAGCATCAGCGGTCTTGAGCATTTCGATAAAGTCATCGCAGTTGATCAAGCGCCCATTGGTCGTACACCACGCTCCAATCCGGCGACTTACACTGGCTTGTTCACACCGATTCGTGATTTATTTGCGACTGTTCCTGTCGCCAAAGAACGTGGCTATAGCGCAGGTCGTTTCTCCTTCAACGTCAAAGGCGGACGCTGCGAAGCTTGCCAAGGCGATGGCGTGATTAAAGTTGAAATGCATTTCTTGCCGGACGTTTATGTACCTTGCGATGTCTGTCACGGCAAACGCTACAATCGCGAAACTTTGGAAGTGCAATACAAGGGTAAGAACATCAACGAGATCTTGGCGATGACGGTGGAAGATGCGCATGAATTCTTCAAACCTGTACCTTTGATTGCTCGTAAATTGCAAACCCTGTTGGATGTGGGTCTTGGCTATATCCGCCTAGGTCAAAGCGCGACTACGCTATCTGGTGGTGAAGCACAACGCGTGAAATTATCCTTGGAATTATCTAAGCGCGATACCGGTCGTACTTTGTATATTTTGGATGAGCCAACCACAGGTTTGCATTTCCATGATATCGCTTTGCTTTTGAAAGTTATTCACCGTCTGCGCGATCAAGGTAATACCGTGGTGATTATTGAACACAATCTGGACGTAATCAAAACGGCGGATTGGATCGTCGATATGGGACCAGAAGGCGGTGCTGGCGGTGGCCGCATTATTGCTAGTGGTACGCCGGAAGATGTGGCAGCGAATGAGCACAGTGTGACTGGACATTATTTGTTGCCACTGTTAAAGAAAAAGTAAAACCATAAAGTACCTAACCAATGCTCCTTCTCCCGCTCGCGGGCATAAGTATCTGCACAAGTTGTGCGCACGATGAATACTCCTTCCCCTTCAAGGGGAAGGTTGGGATGGGGATGGGTTTTAGTTGGGAAAGCATACTAAACAATCAAAACCCATCCCCACCCTAGCCTCCCCTTGAAGGGGAGGGAACTATCAGTAGTGCTGCAACTTATGTAAATACCTATAGCTCGCGGGAGAAGGGAGCTTCAAAATCAAAATTTATTCAAATTGTTATGAGCATCAAACTAATCGTAGGCCTGGGCAACCCCGGCCCTGAATATGAACAAACCCGTCACAACGCGGGTTTTTGGCTGGTCGATCAACTAGCTGGCAGCGGCTTGCAGCGCGATAAAAATTTCAATGCCTTGGTTGCGAAGACGCGCATCGCGGGTGAAGAAGTCTGGCTATTACAACCGCAGACTTTTATGAATCGTTCTGGGCAATCGGTCGGTGCGCTCTGCCGTTTTTACAAAATCTTGCCAGAACAAGTCTTGGTCGTACACGATGAACTCGATATCGCCCCTGGTCTCGCTAAACTCAAAAAAGGTGGATCTTCAGGCGGACATAACGGGCTCAAAGACATCACGGCAGCACTCGGCACCCAAGACTATTGGCGCATGCGCATAGGCATCGGCCATCCCCGCACTTTGAATTTACAACAAGGCGTCGCAGATTTTGTTTTACATCGACCACGCAAGGAAGAACAACCTTTGATCGATGAATCAATTGCGCGTGGTTTGGAGATTATTCCTATGCTAATCAAGGGCGAGTTTGCTGATGCAATGACGAAATTGCATACGATCACGAAATAATTTTTCGCTGAATCTTTACCGGATTTTCTGCAAAGTTGGATGTAAAAAAACCCATCGCACAAAATGTGCGATGGGTTTTTTATGTTGAACAGAGCTAGCACTCTATTCAGATTTCAAACACCGACTTAATTAGAACTTGTAAGTACCGTTCAGATAGAAAGTACGGAAGTTTGGCGCCCAGCCACCACGCCAATCAGTTGGATTCTCTGCACCGAACACATTGCCCACGAAGAAATTAAGCTTAGTATTTTTAAAACCAGAGTATGTCAAGCTGTAGTTCGTCGTGATACCTGCATCAATACGTTCGCAGGTTGACAAGTACTCAGCTGCTACTTTTTGTGTTGCGCAATAAGTTGGCGATGACAAGCTGTTAGCACTGTAGCCGCTAACATAACTAACAACTACCGAATTATCCCAATTGCCTGTTTTCAAAGCGGCTGTTACTTTCGCACCTAACTGTCCACCGCGATCATAAGTACCAACAACGTTCTTATTCCATTTGCCATCAGCAACACTGTAAGTTTGGTAATTCATCTCGTAATTACCATCGAGATTCAAACGCAGAGTGCCTACGCCATCCAATTTGAAACTTGTTTTAACGTCGAAATCAAAACCAGATGCGCGTGTTTTACCACTATTCACGTACGGGTTATACACCAAACCCAATTTTCCGATGTTTTGGAAAGTGATGGTATTTGCAGGGGCATATTTTTTCACCAATGCCAAGAACTCATTGTCAGCCACTGAATTATCAACGCGCAACAATTGGCCTGCTGGCAAACTAGCTTCGCCTTTCAGAATATCAACGACAGAACGCGTACCGATTTCGTCTTTACGTTCGATATTGTAGTAGTCGATACCAAAATTCCAGGTTTTAGATGGTGCAAACACCAAGCCCATCGTATATGAACGTGAAGTTTCTGGCTTCAGATTTGGATTGGAAGACACAAAACTTGGCAAGCTTGCGGAACAATCCGTCGCACGATAGCCATTACCCAATGCCTTGTCGCCAGTTGTCGCTGCCGGGTTATTTTGGATCAAATTGTTCAGATCATTCGCGATAGGGCAACGACGCAAATCGTTGTTACCGTTGGATACTGAACTACGACCCAAACCATTACCTGATTCAACGATATTTGGTGCACGGAAACCACCAGATGCCGTAGCACGTACCAATATACTGTCTGTTACTGTGTAACGCAAGCCAAGTTTTGGTGAAAGGTGAGCATCGAAATCACCTTGTTTATCAGCACGCAGAGCCACACTTGCTTCTACATTTTTAACCACTGGAATAGTTGCTTCAGAGAAGATCGCGTATTGATTGCGTGTATCTTTTACTTGCAAACCAAAAATGCCAACCAATTCGCCGTTCAAGACATTGTCAGAGCTCTTCATTTCATAAGCTTCGTGACGGAAATCAGCACCCAACGCGAATGACAATGGACCTGCTGGCAATTGCATCAATTCGCCAGTCAAAGTAGCATCCAGGAAAGTCACCGCAGATTTACCTTTAGTGGTACGAATTGGGAACATAGACTCTAACAAAGCGCGGTCATTTTCCTTACCAAAAACGTAAGTCTTGTTGACGATCGCGTCGGTATAGCCTTTTGCACTAGTTGCACGAGTTACTTTATCAGCGCTGGCTTCCATATGACCGAAAGCCGACTTCCAATCGTAATTACCTAAAGAACCTTCCAAAGCCAGCATCGCACGATATTGATCTGAGTTCGTCTTATTGAAGTTAAAGCCATTACCTGTATCCATCAAACGCGCACGATATTCTGTTGGTGTCTTATATGGATTGCTTGGATGACCTACTGGCAATTTTGGATAGGAAAATGGACCTACCATTTTATTACCGTACACGTTGTACCAAACGTTGCCAGTTGATACCAAGGTAGTGAGTGGCGCCAAGATGTAAGAGTCGAAAGAACTAGAGTAAGTTACTTCAAAATTTGCATCGATGTCTGAACCGATTTTGAAACGTGTGTTACTTGCCAACGCATAGCGTTCACTATTGGTTGTCTGACCAGCGTAAGGCAGCGGATCAAACTTGCATCGCTTGTCAGTTGGGTCGATATCGCTTGCTGGGCAGCCAGGTGCTGCCACAAAATTGGTGCTACTGATGAAGTAGTTACCCGTTGCTGAGTAATCACTCTTCGCATCCCAAGTAGAACGACCTGGTGTCAAACGGTGCCAATCTGGGTACAGATTACGCATGTTGTCTGTTGTGTAGCCATCACGTTTATTGCCTTCGATAGTTAAGTAGGTATTGAAACCATTCTTAGCCACATCACCGAAGCCATAAATCGCAGAAACGTTACGGGTACGACGGTCAGATAAGTTTTCTGTGGTCGTGTAACCCGCTTTAATTTGTGCGCCTTGGAAATTTTTACGCAAAATGATATTGATAACACCTGCAATCGCGTCGGAACCATAGATAGCGGATGCGCCATCTTTCAAGATCTCGATACGTTCGATAGAATCTGCAGCAATTGCATTCAAATCGGTGAAATTGTCTTGAGCGCCGTCAGACAAACCGTAAGGTGCGATACGACGGCCATTCACCAAGACCAAAGTAGCAACTTTACCTAAGCCGCGCATACCAACAGCAGAAGCGCCGGTCGCAAAGCTGCCTGAAGAGTTAGACGCTGCATTCAAGCTAGTACCAACAGCGACGGAATCCGTGAGGATGCCCAAGACAGTAGTAGCACCAGTACGCTCGATGTCTTCGCGCGTCATGATCTGCACGGATGCTGATGTTTCCACAGAAGTACGCTTGATACTGGAACCAGTAATTTCAATCTTCTGTACTTTTGGTTCTGCTTCTTGTGCAAGAGCAGGTGCGACAGCAACCAGTGTGTGAACCACACCAACCGCCATCAAGGCTTTAGTCATCTGTTTGAGTTTCATAGTTTTTCTCTTGAGTTTGTTGAAAATTTGCACTAATTCGACCCTTTTGTACGCGACACTTTGATACAAAAAAGATAAATTGTGAAATATTATTTTCATTATTAAGGTAAAGCAGCTTGCAATAATACAAGAAGTTTTCTCACAAGATCTAGAACTATTTGAGTTTTTGACGCAAAATTAACAACTTACGTCGAAATCAATAACAAGAAATTATTGATAATTTTGAAAATTTAATTTCAAAAAAAGTATATAAACACAAGATTTAGCTTGCGCATCGTACCGGCAACGACCTTAAACTAATACCACTTATCAAAGTCAACAATTTAGCTACTGGGCTCTATCAGATTTACTGTAAGGGCTGTGAGTAAACTACAAGCTTCGAAAATTTGTGGCCTATATAAGACCTCTGCGTGTGCGTTAGGTGCGCCGCGAGATTGAGTCAAAAGGTACAACAAAGGTCGGAGGGTCAAAATTCAGATGCGTTTAGCTTGTGAAATGACCTGATACTTACTCAAGCGTTTTGCTGTCATCATTTGCTGAAAGCTTACGACCACGCGCCTGCAAAGCTTGGCGCAGCAGGTACTCGACTTGCGCATTCGCACTACGCAATTCCTGCGCAGCCATACGCTCGATCTCGGCCCACAGCACGGGATCTATGCGTAGCGGAAATGATTTTTTACCGGGGCTAGCCATTGCGATTTACGGTCATTTATTAAGTAGTGCGTTTAATTTTTCGCACAGAATTTCAGGCTCAGCGGAGCCCAGGCGGATTTTACTTCCATCTAGTTTATAGATACGCACAGCACCAGAACCTGCTGCGTTATACAACATTCCTTCTCTCGTAAGACGTATCCCCTTGCCCTCGTACCATCTGGTTTGGCAAACTTCGACGTGGTGGATTTTTGCAATATCCAATTCCCATTTCGGCCAAGCTAACAAACCGAAATTCCAGCGCAATGCACGCGCATCGAGTTCTATCGTCAGATGCGCAAACATCGACAAAGCAATCAGATTAATTAAGGACATCAAGATCAAAACCTTGAACATCATCGCTGCTTTTTGATCTGGCGGCGCATCGACACCAAACAACGCGACGCCAAGAGTACTTAATGGCAACAGTATCCACAACACGACTAGCCATTGACGTGAACGATACAAGACGACAGTTTGAGATTGTTTAGTGTTCATTCACGCTATGCGCTTGCTGAGCTTGACGAGTATGGTCTAGGAGTTTGCGTGCGGATTTTTGTTTCGCTGAAATCACACCGCACACCACGATGATCATAATAACTAAGACTGCTTGCATATGTTTTCGCTCCTTATATATCAATTAAATTTGCTGACACTGACTTAAGTGCACGATGACTTAGTTATACAGAGTCCCGGTATTAATGACAGGTTGCGTTTCTTTATCAGAACACAGCACAACCAATAAATTACTGACCATCGCCGCTTTTCTTTCGTCATCCAACTCAACGATTTTGCGTTCGGACAAACCTAGCAAAGCTTCTTCCACCATGCTGACAGCGCCATGTACAATTTTCTTACGTGCACTGATAATCGCTTCGGCTTGCTGGCGACGCAGCATGACTTGCGCGATCTCTTGAGCGTAAGCCAAATGCGTCAATTTGGCGTCTTCGACATCGATACCTGCAGCGACGAAACGATTGTGCAACTCTTGGCGCATCGCATTTGCCACCACGTCCATGCCAGCACGCAAGGTGGTTTCGCCTTCGGCTAAGTCTTCACCATCGTCATAGGCATACTGCGCCGCCAGATGTCGAATCGCAGCCTCTGCCTGCACATGCACAAAACGTTCGAAATCATCGACGTTATAGATTGCCAGGGCTGTCTCTTCTACGCGCCATACAATCGCAGCACCAATCTCGACTGGATTGCCTCGCTTATCGTTCACCTTCAGAGGCGGCGTGTTCAAAGTACGGGCACGTAAACTGATTTTGCGCTTAGTGAGAAGAAAATTCGCCCAGCGCAAACCTTCGCTACGATCTGTCCCTTTGTATTCACCGAACAAGGACAACATTGCTGCCTCATTTGGCTGCAACATATACAAACCAGCAAAGATCATCGTACCCACGACGTTTAGCGCCAGCTTCGCCAAGACGACCACCAAGTTAGCATCCACATTATTGATTAATAAATAGACGCCCCCAGCATGCAAGATAATGCCGACGATTAACATGACATAGCCGTCCATAGACTGCAGTTGGCGCTCTTGAATTTCTTTTCTGTTGATCAGTTTTTTACTGACTACCTGTTTTTCTGCATCCATCTTATTCTCCGTGAAAAAGCCATAACGAGCACTTGTTTTGCCACTTTATCGTTTTACAATTGAAATCAAAGTGATATCACTTTAGGATCACTTGAAACGAATGTCAAGAGAATTAGTAAAATAATTTCAAGCGATGACAACCACCACAATTAGCAGTTCAGGTAAGATGATCTGCTATAGAAGAATTCCATCCGCCCTCCATGAAAACCACAATACTTACTGAGCTAGGCAAGCTTTGGCAGATCGCATGGCCAGTGCTCATAGGGCAGCTTGCCACCGTTGGAATGTCGGTTGCCGACGTTGCCATGACAGGTCACCTCAGCGCGCAAGATCTAGCTGCCGTGGCGCTTGGCGCTTCTTTGTGGTCCATCATTTTGGTCACGGTCATGGGAATTATGATCGCCATTAATGCGGTAGTGGCGCATGAAGTCGGCGCGGGTGCTTTCGATAAAATTCCACACATCATGCGCCAATCGATGTGGATGGCTTTCGGAATTGGCGTGATCGCTTGTGCCCTATTGAATTTTTCCACGGGCATCTTCAATTATTTGCAACTGGAACCCTTAGTTCAGCAAAAAGCGACCCAGTTTGTACGCGTTATCAGCATAGGCATGCCTGCATTTGCGATGTATCGCGCACTTTACAGTTACACCACCAGCCTGAATGAAACCAAGCCCGTGATGATGATCGCAATCTTAGGATTGGCGTTTAATGTCGTCGTCAATTATCTGTTCATCTATGGCAAATTTGGTCTGCCGCAATTAGGCTCTACAGGCTGCGCACTGGCGACCGGCATCGCCATGTGGTTGATGTTGGGAGCTATGCTATGGTGGACCCACCGCGCCCCTGTCTATCAACAAACCTTTCCATTTACTCATCGAGAAGCACCAAAATGGAGTGAAATCCGCTCTATGCTAAAAATAGGCTTGCCGATCGGGGTCACTTATTTCGCCGAAGTCTCCGCATTTTGCGCGGTGGGCTTACTGGTAGCCAGATTCGGCGTCGTCGCTATTTCTGCCAATCAGATTGCCCTCAATTTCTCCTCCCTGATCTTTATGGTGCCTATGAGTCTGGGCATTGCGCTAACTACGCGCGTTAGTCAGACTTTGGGCGAAGGGAATGTCATACGTGCCCGTTTTGTGTCTTGGACCGGCGTCGGCATTGCTTTGGTATTCGCGGTTATTTCAGCCAGCTTTATGACTTTGCTGAGATATCAAGTGGCAGCCGCCTACACTTCTGACCCAGCAGTGCAAGAAGTCGCCGCCAATTTACTTTTGCTTGCAGCGATTTTTCAATTATCAGATGCAGCGCAAGTCACTTTCTCCTGTGCCCTACGCGGCTACAAGGTAACGCGTATCCCGATGTTTATTCACATCATGGCATTTTATGGATTCGCTCTGCCTATTGGTCTGACATTAGGCTTAGCACCAGCATGGATGCCATGGGCACCAGCCAAGCCTATGGAAGCTAGTGGCTTTTGGATAGGCTTAGTATTAGGCTTAACTGTTGCTGCGATTTTGCTAGGCGCTTTTTTACACCGACTATCAAGCACGCGGATTGCCTACCACCTCAATTCCACAGAATAAACGCTACAATAATCACCACAATAAACACTACAATCCGCACCTGTCCAAGATGGAATAAGCTGAGCCTAAAAGCACATGGTGTAAAATAGCGGATTAAATTCCCTAATCTTTCTATTTGCGCAATTAATTTCTTGCGCATCCATTTCTGAGCAAAGTTCATCATGAGTCTTCAATGCGGCATCGTCGGCCTTCCTAATGTCGGCAAATCCACTCTCTTCAATGCCCTGACTAAAGCAGGCATTCCAGCAGAAAACTATCCATTCTGCACGATTGAACCAAACGTCGGCGTGGTCGAAGTACCAGATCCACGCTTGAAACAATTATCCGACATCGTCAAACCTGAGCGCGTACAAAACGCCATCGTCGAATTCGTCGATATCGCAGGCTTGGTTGCAGGTGCGTCGAAAGGCGAGGGTTTGGGCAATCAATTCTTAGCCCACATTCGTGAAACAGATGCGATTGTGAACGTAGTGCGTTGCTTCGAAGATGACAACGTAATTCACGTTGCTGGCAAAGTCAGTCCACTGGATGACATCGAAGTCATTCAAACTGAATTGTGCTTGGCTGATATGGGTTCAGTTGAGAAAGCCATACACCGCGAAAACAAAAAAGCGCGCTCTGGCGACAAAGACGCGATGAAATTGGTCACCTTGCTCGAAAAAATCATGCCGGGCTTGAACGAAGCAAAACCAATTCGTGCGATGGGTTTAGACAAGGAAGAAATGGCATTGATCAAGCCTATGTGCCTGATTACTGCCAAACCTGCGATGTATGTCGCCAACGTCTCTGACCACGGCTTCACCAACAACCCATTGCTTGATCAATTGACAGAATTCGCAGCCAAGCAAAACGCGCCTATCGTGGCGATTTGCGCTTCTATCGAATCTGAAATTGCCGACTTAGATGACGCTGACAAAACCGAATTCTTAGCCGACATGGGTATGGAAGAACCGGGCTTGGATCGCTTGATCCGTGCCGCATTTAAACTCTTAGGCTTGCAAACTTACTTCACCGCTGGTGTCAAAGAAGTACGCGCTTGGACGATCCATATCGGCGATACCGCACCACAAGCTGCGGGCGTCATTCATACCGATTTCGAACGCGGCTTCATCCGCGCACAAACCATCGCATTTGATGATTACATTGCGCACAAAGGCGAAGCTGGTGCAAAAGAAGCGGGCAAAATGCGCGCTGAAGGTAAAGAATATGTAGTGAAAGATGGTGACGTGTTGAACTTCTTGTTTAATGTTTAAACCAAAAGTGATGTTTCACGAAACTTCACGAAACATCAAATAGTCGTCAAGACCCCTTTAAAACCGCAGCTCTCCGCGGTTTTTTCGTTTCCGGATGTTTCACTTCATTTCAAAGACAGTCAAACAAAAAGCGAGTATAGGTAAAGGCGTTTGATTTTGCTTTATCACCGAAGGTGATCTGTTGTAATGGATTTGTTGGTGGCACATCGATTGCGATGTTGAGGCTGACGTGACTGATCGATGCAAAAGCGTGCTCGTAAAACAGCGTCGCTGCCATGATGGCCGCGATTACAGGGTGACTTGCTGAATGTTCAATAGGGATGGTCTAAACCTGCTTTTGTGTGGTCGAATGGGTACTCAAAATACTGATGAACTTTTAGTGTTTGTATACACTATCTTGTGTGGCTTATTGTGCTGGCGATAGATTTTATCAACGTTGCTACCTATCCTCCGCGTGCTTATACCTTGAATATGAGTGATTCACTCCAGAAAACATTTCCACAAAAGGCAATATCCAGCTTCGTGTTTCTCATCAACGTTGCGCGTCGTAGGCTGCACATAAGCTTTCTATGGTTTCCCTCTTCTCTTTGAAATCACCATAGATTTCGACGTCTACCTCGAACGCCTCCTGATTTTCGGCGAGATGCCGCACAACTGGGAGAACATCATCGATTATGGGCGCTAATAAATTCGATTGCTTTCGAAGTTTTTCTTCAATCAGTCTCAAAAAAGAACTTGCCGCATCAGACGCATCAATTTTATGCAGACCATCACTGAGTAGAAACTCTGCGAATCCTTTTATGTAATAGCGAAAGGGAACTGGCGGCATCCAACGTAAGCTATCCACCATTTCAATCGAATAGTTTGCGTAGGCCTCCCGCATATCGCGGTTTGACTTTCCAAAGAAGTCATTGTATGCGGCCTGCATATCCAGATCGTCCTTCAGTATTTCTCCCCATGCTTCTTTACTAGGGATATTTCCATCTTTTTTCATATCATGTCCTTTTATCTAAAAGCACGAATCTTGTTCAAGGTGTACACTTTTTGTTATGTTCTTTTTTTAGTTTTTCCAACCTATTTTCTGCTTTGTACTGTTAGCAAGAGACACAACGCTTCATCAAAACGAGTCGCCGCCTGTGTGAGTTTTGTGCGATTAAGTTCCGCTAAGATCGTGCGCTGCCAATTGTTCTGGCGCAGTCAAACTCAGATCAGTGACGCGACTAGTCAATTGGGTGAGTAATTGAACCGCGCTCTCGACCACGATGTCAAAATTTTGGGTTTTAAATACCGAGGCGACTTTGTCTTTGACGACACTGGTCGTTGTCACAATGCTGGCATTACGCGGCGCGTCTGGCGCTCGCAGTCTTAGCTTAAATTCCTGCTCAACATTGGCGAGCAAATTCAGACGCCAAGTGGCGGTCGTTCCAGCTTGATTGGCGACAGTTTCTGCGGCTGGTTCTGTGGCAATGATTTGCGCACCCAATGGCAGGGTTTGGCTCAATTGTAGTTCTGCCGCCTGACCTTCGTTTTTAATCTTGCTTAAAAGTCAGCTTGTGACTGTAATCAGTAAAACAGTAGTAACAGAGTACGATAAATCGCTTAAAAATATATAGCTCAGTTTTAATAACTAGACATCTGTCGCATAACGAAACTGCAGTATTGCTGCGAATAGCGCCGACAATAAAAACACCGGAATGATCGATTCTGTCTCAGTAACTTGATTGCCGGCCAATAACGATAACAATATCAGTCCTTGGATCGTTCCAACCGTTCCACCCATCATACCTAACGCAACTACCCTATAGCAATTGCAAGGGCGATCAGTACATACCCAAACGATGGTGGCAGTCAGAACCGCAAATAAGATCGAGGATACAAATATTCCCCAAATTGAAAATTCATGCATTTTCAGAATCCTCTTATTGGCTTGCAAATTAAGCGAACATCGACCACATACTTAATGAGATCATAAAGTCGAAGGACGTCGAACGAACAAAGGATCCTATCTTCAATTTTTCCACATCTGCCAAGCAGCATTAATCAAAAAAACTGCAAAAAAGATTGTTAAAGCTAACCAAAATCCCTTACGAACACTCTCTGTATTTTTTGATCTAAACATAGCAGAGTTTAACCAAATCAGCATCCACACTATGAGTACATACAAGTACCATTTGAATATTTTGTCCATATCCCCTCAAACGGCTTCTGCACCGACTAAGGGTTAGTGCGTCTGGCAATAAAGCAGACGACACATTGGATAGACAATCCAAATAGGAGAACTCCAATCAAACCTAAATAACTGAGTAAGAAAACACTTGCGACCGTGTCTATAATCAAGGCACATGCTGTGAATAACCAATATCTATGGCGTTCTATCAACAAACCAATCAAAAGAATACAAAGAGCTGCTACAACAATTAAAATTTGCGGGGATATAACGTAACCAAACTCTCCCCGAATTAAATAAGGCAACAGAAAAAGTAATCCAAAAATAATATATCGCCATCGCCATGTTTGGACGGTGTCATTATTTGATAGTTTAAATAAAAATCGCAATAATTCGGCTCCAAAACCATGGCTAAGAAGGAGTATGAAATACAAATTTAAATTCATTTGCCCCTCCTTCATACGATCCATAGAATAGAGCCAATCGCCTCGCCGATCTCAAATCCACATTGCCCAAGATGACCCAAGGATTGTATGTCTTCGCATTAATTGCTTCGAAAAAAAAGACCAAAAATGCCCGACATAAATGCGAAGAAAAATCCGATCGAAATTAATATTGCTATCGATCTTACAGAAAATTTCTTATGTTTAAGAAAAACTATTCCATGACAGAGTATCGCCAAGATTGCTGAAATGACGAATAGTATTTCCCTAGCTTCCATATATCCGCCGCCAGCTGTGTAAATACAAAAGGCGATGACTACTTACGGCTACTTGCAGCGCGGCTGTCAATTTCATTTTATTTTATGATTTAACAACAAATTTCATCGCAACTTAAACTCATCCAGCTCATCTGGGTCGAACCTGTATGATTCAAAACATTCCAAATCGAGATCAGGATTAAGTCTAAATTTTCGTCTACAAGCATTGGTTTTAATAAATATTACTGAAAATCAAGTTATTCCATTACTACTTTTCAATTTCCACCTATTTTTTTCGACAACCATTTATTTATCTCAAGTTTCTCTCGGAAGACAAAGGCAATCAAAGCAAAAATGGCTATCCCAAAGACAAAATGTAGCAACCCCAATAAACTATAAATACACGCTCCAGCCATCCAAAGATAAAAAACATAAAAGCCAGCATTACAGCCAGATTTAGATTTTACCGCTATCACAATAGCTGGCAGCACGAATAACATCATCAATAAATAATCACGCATATTCATAATCCCGATTCACTCCGTCTAAAGATGAAATATACATGTTTCAGATGGAGCCTAAAATCCATGCATAAAGCACCATCCAAATTGATTTCGTTAGCGCAGCGACTACAATCTCAAATGCACCCTAAGCTAGATTTTCGATTTCACCCTTACTCCAAAACAAGTCAATGGTCCTGGATCATCTAGAGCGAAAGGCTACTATTAGGCAGTAATTTTTCTCCCAAACATCCACCGAACAAACAAAACAATTCCCAATCCAAGACAAGCTGAAACCAGAATCAAAATTATTGTACTTGGATGCCAGAACCTAAATAGCAATGTAGTTACACCAACGAATACTGCATAGGCCGAAGAACGAAAATCCCGCCACTTAAAATTGAGTCCTTCAACGACAAGTGAGATTGCACAAAATATTAAATCAAAAGCACCGCTAAAAAACATCCCAAAAATCAGAATAGTGAGGGTTGAGATTGAAAAATTACATCCAGAAAAATTAGTTGAAAAATGCCAATGGCGTGGAACAATAGCGGTACTTTCACCAAACTGCGTTACTCTAAAAAAATTAGAGAATCCAAGTCCAATCACCATAACGGCTAAATACTGATTCATTTCAATCATTTAAGGCACTCCATTGAGACAAGTTTGTATTTGCGTGGTACTCAGCACATTTGGGTGCGCGCCAACACCATACCTTGCGTGAAGATGTATTGCTTATAGCTGGCATCCATGGGTATCCAGGTATTCGGTATCTTATTGATCTCGCCACGACTTGTGGTGTAGTCAACATAAGCTTCTACCCAGACGTGTTCCATACGGATCGTGTTAATTTTACCGCCTGTGATGACTCCCACATTGGGAATGCCACCTTGGCCTAACAAACTTTGTGCTGCATCGATTTTGGTGACGCCACCGACCCAGTTCATGAGCTTATCGGCGGGGACTTCAATGGTGCCGTAAACGTATCTGGCGGGGATGCCTGCTGCGCGGTAAAGGGCAATCAGTAAGCTAGCCGTATCAAAGGCGTTGTAGAGCTTGGAATCGGGCGTAGCCTGACATTTTTTCCTTAGAGCGTTGCGCGCAAGGGGTGGTCTGAATCGCGCGCCCCCTCTAGCTTTTTAATGCGCCAAAAATGCAAACGTACTCTTAGAGAAATAAGAAATATTCGCAATCACACCGAATGTTATCTGCAGCCAAGCTATCCACTTTAAAGGACTACAACCTCTCGACTCTCGCCAAGTCAATCCGATACAAAATACAACCGTCCCCCACAGCAAATAACCAAATACATCCAGAGACAAACCGAATGCCATTTTTAGCAAACCAATCGTAGAAACAAATAAAAATAGCCTCGAGTAATAGTCTCTATATTTCTTCGATATCCCACCAAAAATTTTTGGCAGCAAAGAAGGAACCAAACCCAAACAAAGAACTACAATGGACGAATATAACCAAATCACGATCATTACAGTCTCCCTCAGTCTGCGTTAATTTCGTTTCTTATGAATAAAGAGAATCTCAAATCCAACCAAACACTCAATTACAAGACTGAGCGGTATTTGTTGCGATCACAAGTCCAAGCGCTTGAATAAGTTGGGCAAGAATTCCACTTAATCCCATAGCGCCTGCAACAGCACCAAAGCCATACATTAGTCCCGAATTAAAACATCCCCGGTCATCGTCTGATAACTGCGTTTCCGCTAGTAAAATATTCAACAGAATCTGTGTTAGCGCGAATACCGCAATGATGATTCCGAAAAAAACTGCAGCGCCCGATCCTGTCAATACTGACAAGACCAACAAAGCAAATCCAAGCGGAAGTCCAGCACCGTTTATTATACCCATGAACATAAAGTATCCCCCATTCGTTCCCCCCGCAATCTTATAAGCCCCCGCCCCCGTCTCAGGATCAATCAAGGTATAGCCACATCCCGCCCAGCCATTCACGCTGATCTCTTTCTCATGCACCGTCACTTCCTTCCCCGCTGCCAAGGCATTGGCAATCTCGGTTTTGGTGTCGGCATCTATCAGCAAGCTTTGTAGGATGCTAGCGTGCTGTGTTTGATTGGTTTGATTAAACGTATAAATCTTCTGTCCTTGCATTGCAGCTATAGCCAGTGCCTTGACTGCTGAGACACCTTGCGGTTGGCTAGGGTCATTATCGGCAACGTTGGGGCTCTTGAACATCGCTTCGGGTATCTGGTTTTCTGCAAGTGACCCCGCTGCGCCAACTTGTCGCATGAAACCTGTGCGGGCATTGCGATTGGCATCTTTCGCTTCGCTGTGTTGCATCAAGTAATCCACATCCATCGCCACACCGGGAAAAGAAACACTTCTCACAACACCAAAGAAATAACGCGGCTGGGCTGCTGTGAAAAAGCGGCCATAGCTAGGAAGCCGGTAGGTGGTGATGTTGCCTGCAGTTCTGGCAATAAAAACGTCGTTGCTATCGACCTTGGCGAAATAGCCCAGTATGCCGATTTGCACGAAATCACCTATGAGGTTCTCTTTAGTGAGATTCTGGATGGGGCTGGTGTCACTTGGGTTTTGTTGAAACTGGGCGAGCTTGGTCTTGGTCGATTCCATTCTATCTTTGAGCGCTTGCAGTTGTGATGCTGACATCCCCTGCAAATCCAAACCAATCGCATTGTATTCCCCCACCGTGATGTCATTGTCATCGCCACCTTCCCATGTGGCTGTACCGGGGTTGAAGTATTGGTTTTGTTGTTTGACCGTACTGCCCATCGTAAAACTGCTCGCGGTGGTGGCGACGACTTGGCCATCGACTCTGAATTCGGCCTTCATGTTCAGCAGGTAGCCGGGTAAGGACGTTGGTAATTCGCTAGGCTGAATTGGCGAGCCATCTGCATGCGCCTTCGGTAGATAGCTGTTAATCAGATCTTGGTCTGCTTTGGTCGCTGGGATGAAGCTCAAGGTGATTTTTTTACCTGCGAGTTTGGCCGTGCTTTGCTTGAGTTCTATCATCGCTTCGTCACCGGTGCTAATGCCGTCCGCTGCGTAGAGATTGGTTTTGAATTTCCAGCGTAGATTCTCTGGCAGGATCTGGAAGCTGTTGGCGGTGGTGACGATGCGGTAGGGCAGGCTACCCATGAGGGTGCGGTGGTTTTCTGTTTTAATCGTTTGCGTGCCTAAGACATCGCCTACTGTGGCATTGGCTTTTTGGCTGTCGATGTAGGTTTTGACTTGCGTTTGGTAAGCTGCTAGCTGTGTTTGCAGATTGCTTTGATTGAGGTTTTGTACGTAGCCGCCTGCTTCATTGACGGTGGCACCTTGCTGGATTTGGGTGAGCAGGTCTTGGCTGTTGAGCGGGACCTTGCCTTTGATGTCCATGCCTTGCGTGAAGGTGTATTGCTTATAGCTGGCATCCATGGGTATCCAGGTATTCGGTGTCTTATTGATCGCGCCACGACTTGGGGTGTAGTCAACATAGGCTTCTACCCAGACGTGTTCCATACGGATGGTGTTCATTTTACCGCCTGTGATAACTCCCACATTGGGAATGCCGCCTTGGCCTAATAGACTCTGTGCTGCATCGATTTTGGTGACACCGCCGACCCAGTTCATGAGCTTGTCAGCGGGGACTTCAATGGTGCCGTAGTTCTCCCATAATTTAATCCGACCCCAGTTATCACACCATTGCCCACCGTAATCAAGTAAGCTCCCGACCCAGTTTTTATGTGGACGTCTTATTAGCTGTCTTTTTTCCTAAGTAAATAACACACAAAAAACACCATTGTAATACTCGCTAAAATCCAGGCACAAATTTCCAAAATTGATGCTTGATGATCTGGAATAAATTGATTGAGCAACCAAGATATACCAGGAATATAAATAAGCGCAATATTTGGTCTAACATTAAAACGGTGGCAAATCAGCAAATGTAATAGCCCTGTTGCGAAACCCAAATACCAAATAAAAATATGAATTTCCATGATTAGTCTTTCAAGCAACTTAGACCTGGAGGTGCATCAATCACCAGCCAACCAAAAAAAGCTATGATGGCTGACATCAATGTGGTTATTGCGGCACCCGACAAGCCGATTCCAAGGCCTAAAGAAAATGACCCAACGTAGCATCCATACGCATCTTTATCCACCAAGTAACTTATTATCAATGCCGAAATAAGATTTAATATCATCAAATGCACCGCAATTAAGATGAATCCCATTGCACCCAACGCTAATCCACCAGTAATGCTTGCAATCAGTGCCGTTAGTGCCAATCCGGTTAATACACCCTGCAAAATTCCCAGGATTGTCGCCGTTAATTTCCCGCCATTTCCACCGCCAGCAATCTTATACGCGCCAGCACCACTGTCAGGATCTAAAATTGTGTAACCACTACCGACCCACCCTCCTACAGTGACATCCTTTTCATGAACGACCACTTCTTTGCCAGTTGCTAAGGCATTAGCAATTTCTGATTTGACCTGCGAATCAATCTGCAAACTCTGCACAATACCATCATGCAAAGTCTGATTTTTTAGATTTAATGTATAGATTTTTTGCCCTTGAGAGGCGGCTTGCGCTAATGCTTTTACAGCAGAAACCGCTTGTGGTTGAGCTGGATTACTCGCTGGTAAATTGGGGTCTTTAAATATTAGTTCTGGTACCTGATGTTCAGCAGCAGAGGCGGCCGTACCTGCTTGGCGAATATAGCTTACACGCACACTTTGATCTGCATTTTTGACTTCATTGTGCATCATTAAATAGTCCACATCCATTTCCACACTACTGAAACTGACGTTTCTCGCAACTCCGAACCAATATTGAGTATCTGCGGATAAAAGGAATCGCCCATAGCTTGGCAGTCGATATGAAACAATATTTCCAGATTGGCGTGCAATTAAAACATCACTTGTATCAACCTGAGTAAAGTAACTCAAAATACCACTCTGCACAATGTCGCCAGTCAAATCTTCTTTTGTTAGACCATTGATCCGCGTTGGGTCACTAGGATTCAACTGAAACTGCTCTAACTTAGCCTTGGTCGCCGCCATCCTATCTTGCAGATCCTTAAGCTGTTGAGTACCCATCCCCTGCAAATCCAAACCAATCGCATTGTATTCCCCCACCGTGATGTCATTGTCATCGCCACCTTCCCATGTGCCTGTGCCGGGGTTGAAGTATTGGTTTTGTTGTTTGAGCGTGCTGCCCATGGTGAAGCTGCCTGCGGTTGTGGCGATGACTTGTCCATCAACCCTGAATTCGGCTTTCATGTTCAGCAAGTAGCCTGGTAAGGACGTTGGTAATTCACTTGGTTGTATTGGTGAGCCGTCTGCATGCGCCTTCGGTAGATAGCTGTTAATCAGATCTTGGTCTGCTTTGGTCGCTGGGATGAAGCTCAAGGTGATCTTTTTACCTGCGAGTTTGGCCGTGCTTTGCTTGAGTTCTATCATCGCTTCGTCACCGGTGCTAATGCCGTCTGCTGCGTAGAGATTGGTTTTGAATTTCCAGCGTAGATTCTCTGGCAGGATCTGGAAGCTGTTGGCGGTGGTGACGATGCGGTAGGGCAGGCTACCCATGAGGGTGCGGTGGTTTTCTGTTTTAATCGTTTGCGTGCCTAAGACATCGCCTACTGTGGCATTGGCTTTTTGGCTGTCGATGTAGGTTTTGACTTGCGTTTGGTAAGCTGCTAGCTGTGTTTGCAGATTGCTTTGATTGAGGTTTTGTACGTAGCCGCCTGCTTCATTGACGGTGGCACCTTGCTGGATTTGGGTGAGCAGGTCTTGGCTGTTGAGCGGGACCTTGCCTTTGATGTCCATGCCTTGCGTGAAGGTGTATTGCTTATAGCTGGCATCCATGGGTATCCAGGTATTCGGTGTCCTATTCATCGCGCCACGACTTGGGGTGTAGTCAACATAAGCTTCTACCCAGACGTGTTCCATACGGATCGTGTTAATTTTACCGCCTGTGATGACTCCCACATTAGGAATGCCGCCTTGGCCTAATAGACTTTGTGCCGCATCGATTTTGGTGACGCCACCGACCCAGTTCATGAGCTTATCGGCGGGGACTTCAATGGTGCCGTAAACGTATCTGGCGGGGATGCCTGCTGCGCGGTAAAGGGCAATCAGTAAGCTAGCCGTATCAAAGGCGTTGCCGCGTTTATTTTGTAAAGTCAGTTCACTGCCTTGGATGCTGCCGTAGCTGGGGATGAATGCGATGTTGTTGCGCACCCAGTTGTAGATTTGTACGGGGTTGTTGTTTAGGGCTAGTGCTTGTGCTTTGACCGCGGGCGTGAGTTGAATGTCTTCGGTTTCTGCGGTGTCTTGTGCTGCTGGTAATGCTGGCGGGGCGGCTTGTGCTAGTGTAAGGCTATTGGGAATGGCGCTGGTTGGCATTCCTTTGTCTTTTTTAGCTTGGAACAAGCCGGCTTGGAATTGTTCTTTGGTGTCGTGTGGTTTTCTGACCTTGTTGCTGGGGCTGCCAAATGGAAGCTTATTCGGATCGGTGTATTGGTGCGGTTTGGCGTTTTGGTGCTGGGCCATGAAGTTACTGAGGTTCGTCAAAGCCGTTTGACGTTCGCTGCTTTTGTTTTTGTTTTGCGCTGGATTATCGGCCTGTTCGAGCTTGTCCATGAGTTGGTTAAATTGGGCTTGACGACTTTGATACAAGGCGACAGCAGCTGTGTGACGGGCGAGGATTTCTTTGGGTAACTTGGCGTTTTTGAGATGTTGTTCTGTGTCTTTGAAGCTTTGCGCAATGTCGCCAGCCAAGGCGTTGATCTGCGTACGCTTACTGCGCAATCCATTGACGTGCTGGTTGATGGCATTGTCACTGAGAGCGGGCATGGTGCTACGGGCTAGTTGCGCTTTATTTAGGCTTGGTGTTGATGCTGATAGCGGTCGCGCCGCCTCCGGATTGGTAGCTTTGAGCGTTTCGTGAATTTCACTTAGGAGTTGACTCATGCGTTCTTCTGACGTGAGCGCTATTGTTCTGCTAGTTTGTTTTTCGCCACCGATTTTAGCTAAGTAGCGTTGAGCATTGCCTAGCACACCTTCGTCTTTTTCTTGATTGAGTAAGCCCGCTTTTTCGGCAATATCGTGGGCGCGCGCGGCAGCTGTCATTGGATAGCTGAGCATGCAGCTAAAGCTCATGATGACGACACTGGAGACGATTTTTTGAAATTTTTGATGGCGGAGCATGGGTGAGTTCCCTTATTAAATTCGGTCTAATCTATTTCTTATTGACTTACCACAACGGCTTATTTGGTCGGCAAAAACGGCCCATAGCCAATTTCCATGCTGTTGTCCCAACTGGCGGCAACGATAGTGCCTTCTAAGTGGCCACTGGAATCTTTGACGCAGGCATAGGGAGCCAGAACACTACCTTCTACCCTGACGTTAAGCATATTGAGTACATCGGTATCGTGCAGATTAAATAGGGTGCGTTGATTACGCCCAGCAAAGGCTTTCATGTTAATACTCAGCCTTAATTTACGTTGTTCGTCCGCCGCCACATTGAGAATGACATACGCCGTCGGCTTGATATTTTTCAAGGCAAAATTGAGGGTGCTTTTGACTTGCTCGGCTTTGAGATTAAAGAATTCGATGTCACGATTACTGCCCGTTAACGTCACTTCGGCATAGAGTTGACTCACCGTACCAGTGGGTGGGGTATCGCGTAATTGCTGCGATAAGATTGTCAGGTAGGTGCGCTCTGCAGCAAAGTCAATTGGACTGACATTGACTTTACGGAGATCGTGATACTTGGCGACGTTGTTACTCTTCGTGCCGACATACTCGCCCCAGCTATTGGTGTGGCCATTTGACCAGATCGTACCACCAGTAAAGGACACCAAATTTCCACCAACTACTAATGACGCCTGGGTCGATCCAGCGGGGACTCGACCACCAATGCTGGCACCCCCGACATCGAGGTCGCCGCCTAGTGCCATGCGTCCTTCAATGTCGGGAATTTTACTGACGTTGCCAAAGAAGAATCCAGAATATTGTGCCGCCACTCCCAGATCGATTTGTTGTGCGTAAGCTGCAGCCGAGAGCGAACCCCAGACACATAGCGTAAGCCAGACTTGCTTGAACATTTGCTTGCCTTTATTTGGTGTTTTGTGAGCGTGCATTTTTGACTGTCTATCTTGTTTGCGCTGCATGACTGACTTTCCTTCTTGGTGTGCTGTCGACGTTGACGGACTTTGTTCGATTTCTTTGAATATCTATTTCTGTTGCTAGCCTTCCGGCCATTGGCACGAAAGGCTGGCGCAAAAAAAGCGAGCATCTATTTACTTCACGCGCTGCCATTCAACGGCACCTATCAAGTGCGCCAATGCGCTCGGTTGTATCCCACCACTATCAATCAATTTGATTCTGCTTTGTACTGTTAGCAAGAGACGCAAAGCTTCGTCAAAACGAGTCGCTGCAAGTGCGAGTTTTGTGCGATTCAGTTCCGCTAAGATCGTGCGCTGCGCTGCCAATTGTTCTGGCGTAGTCAAACTCAGATCAGTGACGCGACTGATCAATTGGGTGAGTAATTGATCAGCACTCTCGACCACGATGTCAAAATTTTGAGTTTTGAATACCGTGGCGACGGTGTCTTTGATGACACTGGTCGTTGTCACAATGCTTGCATTACCTGGCGTGTCTGGCGCTCGCAGTCTTAGCTTAAATTCCTGCTCAACATTGGCTAGCAAATTCAGACGCCAAGTGGCGGTCGTTCCAGCTTGGTTGGCGGCTGGTTCTGTGGCAATGATTTGCGCGCCTACTGGCAGGGTTTGGCTCAATTGTAGTTCTGCCGCCTGCCCTTCGTTTTTGATCTTGCTGACGACCGTAAAAATTTGCCCTGCACTATATTGATTGCTATTGGTGATAGCAGGTTCGAGATAGCCGAAGCTCTTTTGTGTAAGCGCTAACCAGCGACTTTCTTGCGTTTGCGCGCGCAAAGTCTCTGCGAGATCAAAACTGTAGGTGAGTGTCTTGCCGCTACCATAGAGTCCACTAATGATGCCATCGGTCATGGGCGATGTGCCTAATTTTGCTTGTGCCGTGGCGCCATTAATCGCACTCAATTTCACTGGAAGTGCAGTGATTCTGAAGTTTCCCGTACTCGGATTCAATAAATCACCTGTGATGTTCAACATTTGATCTGCCACGGTATATTTCCCTTGGTAATTAATGCCTGCACATTGCGTCAGCTGTAGGTTACGGCTGTCACTTAATCCATCAATCAATAACCCATGTCCGCGATACACTGCCGCACTTACTTCGGAAACCGTTGGCTCAAGCATCGCAGTCGCACCATTACTGATCCAGTAACTGTTGTAGAGACCCGAACGTAGGTTCTGCAAGAATTCAACGGGAGAACTTGTCACTTTATGGGCGACACTCAGTCGATTTAAATAGGTATTCAAGGCGGTCGCCCGCGTATTGTCACAGCTTGCAAGACTAGCTGCACTTTCGATCGGAATTGTCTTGGCACCGCATTGACCAAGTACATCGTCGGCAGCACGTTTACATGCGCTGTACACCAACAAGTTTTGCCAGGCACTTGCTTGCTGCGTGATGTCTAGCTTGACCCGCGCAGAAGTAAGTTCAAATCCATCTTGAGCCAAGGTGAGCGTCTTGCCGCCTACCATTGCGGAAAGAACGGCGACATATTTTGCGCCACTGGCGCCGGTACTCACCCAATTCGATGCTGCTGTGTAATTCCCGCCTACGCTTAATGTCTGCGTATAAGGGAACTCAGCCAGAATCTTTTGTGCTGCAGGATCAACAATGCTGACTTTAAGCGGCAAATCGACAAGCGCACTATTACCTTTGTTGGTGGCACTGAAGTCGAAAACGACTGCATCGCCTTGCGATACTTGCTTTTGCGCGACAGTTATGACGCCGCTCAAGCCACTGCCTGCATCTGCGCTCGATGCAACTTTAAACGAGGTGCTCGTTTGTGCCATTAATGAACCATTTATGGAATGAACTGTGAGTTCCGCACTGTAAACACCAGACGCGCCCATAACCAATGGCAGAGTGTAGACGTAATCCTTTATGTGACCTTGCGCAAGCTGAATTAACGATTCGGTCTTGATGAAACGTTGCGTGCCGTCCGGATTTCTAACCGAAGTGGTGACTTGGAGGTCGTTAAGTAAAACATTGCTTGTCATGTTGATCAAACGATCGGTCAATTTAACGGTATCGTAAGGCTGATATATCTGCTTGTCACTGCTCAGGTTCGCGTTCAAAGCGATAATGGCAGAAGTAATCGAGAATGCGCTCGACGTTTCAGCATAAGGTATATCGTTATCATCGATCAGTTGTGCTTTGACTTGATAGGGTCCAGCAAAGATCGCACCCGTATTCCACGTTTGCACCACACTCTGTTGTCCGCCACGCGCAACCTGTACGGTTTGCACAGGAAGAGTCATCACTTGCACACCATCTATGGACTGGATCACAAAGCGTGCTCGCACTGATCCATCAAAACTGCCGTGATTAGACACCGGCGCCATAATTTGAACATCTGTGCCGGCACTATAACTCGTTTTGTCCGTGCTCACGGCCAAAGTAAAGGAACCGGGCAATGCCGACAATTGTTTTGAGACCGTGTTATTGCTACGGTCGAAGTCGGTGAGGCTGTTCTTTCCGGTACCATCGTCATCGGCGACGATGGTTAGCGTGCTGACACCAGAGAGTGAACCTGCATAGCTGAGCGTCACATCCTCAAATTCTCCACTCTCTAAGTCGCGGCTTGTGGCGATGGTATCAATCAATGCGCCAGCAGAAGCGGGTGGTCCATTGTAGAAAGCAACTTTTACACCCGCATTGAGCACGAGACTACTGGCATTGCCGACGCGAACGGTAATGGACGAGGGCGTTTGTCCACCGTGATCGCTTATACGAATAAAGGAGGTCGTAACATCCGGTACTGCTGTCGCTGACTCACCAAGTCGCGCATTCAAACGATATGTGTTGTTGGCTTTCCAGCTATTTAGCTCTTTACGCGGCACTGTACCGTCATCGTTGATGTTTGTAATGTGATAGGCGTATTGATTCCAAATAGATCTAGTGTTGACCCAGGAATTATGCGCATCACGGAATACTCTTATTCCGGAGTGTGTGCCCGAACTTGCGGGAACAATCAAATCAGCATGATGATCGTTATCTAGGTCTACAACGACCGGATATTCAGCAGCAGTAGAAGATTTTGTGGGTTGCTCGAATACCGTCGCACCAGTCGAGCCGTTAAAGATATGGAGTTTTGTTTCATCGCTGTAGACCACTTCTGCGGTGCCGTTACCGTCAAAATCAAAAACCGTAGAGCCTGTACGCGAACTACTATAATCTTGAACAGGTGTCGACCAAAGGATTGAGCCATCAGCTCGAAATACCGTGTACATGCCGGCACCGGCAACTCCAATCCCGGGCTTGCCATCACCATTGAAGTCGGCAATGGTTGGCGGCCCACCATTGCCGCCACCCGGAAGATACACCGGCCCCCAAATAATTTTACCAAGGTGATCTAATAGATATACGCGCCCTTTGCTTACAAGCACAACTTCGGGATTGGGGTCACTATTGAAGTTGCCTACCGCAGTAAGGCCGTCACCAATAGAGTTATTCCAAAGCAGCGTGCCATTTCGGTCGTAAGCTTGTGCACCGATAATTACCTCTGGATATCCATCCAGATCTAAATCTGCAGCAATCGTCCCGTAATCGATGCTGTTTTGCCCGCCTACATTTGATCCTTGTGCTTTCCAACGGAGTGTGCCGTCAGAGTTTAGTACATAGGGGCCGAACAAAATCGAAGGATGCCCCTCTCCATCAAGATCGACTATATTCGGCCCACCGAATGTGTAGTACATAGAGTTGTTGGTCGGTAAATTCGCAACCCAATTAAATTGACCGTTGTTGTTGAGTGAAACGAGACGACCATCTTGCGTAGGTATTAGAAAATCCACCAAACCGTCACCGTTCAAATCTGCTGCGGCAATGCTCGGCCATCCACTCAATGCAATATCATTCGGATTTTGAACTGCCACCAGATCGGAGCCATTCCGCCCATCAATAATACGAAAAACACCCGGAGCATTCCAATTATTCCAATTGAATGTCATGAAGGCGATATTGGGGGTGTCCTTCGCATTGATTTTGCCATCGCCATTGTTATCATGCGTATGCATAACGACTGGCGCCATTTCGACTGAGTTGTGTGTAGGGAAAAGAGTACTCCCCTTCCAATGCCATTTCAAAACCGGTTCAAAAGTTCCAATATCCGGCTTAATCTCTGCAGCGACAGCTGTTGAACTAGTGTTATTATTTTCGTTCGTCTCAATAACACTTTGAGTACTGTCTACCCAAACATGAATTGGCGCATCGCGAAATGGCAGTGTGCCGCGCACCGGAATCGTCACGTCGACCTCAGCCTTAACGTCAAGGATAGGCATAGTAGAACGCCCCAATATTTGGTCGACATCGGAATTAAATATCCCGTTACGGTTCACATCGAGAAATGCAATTACCTCAACGCCAGCACTCCCTGCTGCTGTGCCGATGTTGGCAATCTTCGCTTTAACACTACCTGACACCTGCAAGTTCTGTGTATCAGTAACCGCGCTTGCTCTACTAACTGATCGAACCGTCAGATCAGGCGAGAGCTGCTCTACTTTATCGAGACGTAGACGAACTTGACCCAGATCGAGCATTTGCATCGGTTGCAATACAACCTCAATAGTCGCGCCTTGGTAGCTCGGCATTACGTAACCAATAGTAGCTTTCGCGCCTGTGATTCCCTTCACAATGAAACGACCATCCGTACCGCTCGCGAAGTTTTGAACCTGCCCATCAACAGTAAGCGTAATGCTCGCGTTTGCTATAGGAGCATTGGTACCAGCATCAATGACAATACCGGTTACACCAGATTTATTGGCGTCAGGCGGTGAAGTAGCTGTGGCATATAACTTAGGTGAAAAAGTAAGAATGCTATTTTTTTCAAGTATGCCGGATCCCGTTACCATGTCATATCCAGCAAGTTGCATCACGATTGTCTGCATGCCTGGCATAAGCCCGGCCAAGCTGTAAACACCCTGAACGTTACTCACCGTGTTGCCACTGTTTGCCCCACTTATCGTTACAGCAACGCCAGCCAATGGCATGCCTGTCACGGCATCGATAATAGTGCCTTGTACCGTCGAGGACGTAAGTGGAGTACTTACCACTGAAAGCGCAGGGGAAAATATTAAAATACCGCCAGCACTCAAAGTGTTACTTGCAGAAGCTGTCGCAAAACCCGTTTTAGTCGCTTGTAAAGCGACAGGGCCGGCTGGCACGTTGGCGATTTGATAGATACCTGTTACGTCTGTCAAACTCGAAGCGCCCAGCCCAGTCACGGTAACCGTAACGCCTGCTAGAGGTTGCCCCGTCGTTGCATCCTTAATGCTACCCCGGACTGTGCCGGTAGTAGCATTCTGAATCTTGCTTAATTGGGTCGTCCCCAGATCCAGAGTCTGACCTGCTTTTACAATAGTGCTGGTGGTAAGCGTGCCATAACTGGGCATGCTAATTGTGAAACCATATGTGCCCGGCGTTAGGCTACTGAAAATGAAGACGCCATCCGTTCCCGTATTGGTACTACCGGTCATGGCGCCACTCAACGCGATGGTCACTCCAGCGAGAGGTTGACCGGTCTGAGCATCGACTGCCTTACCTTGAATTGTCGCTTGCGTTGGGTTGTTCGGTGCAATATCTGACAGCGACAAAGCCCGCAAGATCAGAGCTGTTCCATACGGATCGCCCGACCAGCTGCCATTGATCTGCTGACTCCCTACCAGATAGTTCTTGACCGCCGATGCCGTCGGCTCCAAAGCAATGAAATTATGTAGTGCGGAATACACTATAGCCGTTAGCCATGGGGAGTTATTCCAAACGCCAGGTGCTGTTTGCTGCGAGACCAGATAATTGGTCACCGACTCAATTGTCGTATTCAGTGGATACGAACTGGCATAAAGCTGTAGTGCCGCAAGTACATAGGCACTAGTATAGGGATCCGCATTTTTGGCTATCGAAAATGATCCATTCGCCAGTTGTGTCGATTTCAGAAAATCTAGTGCGGTAGGAACGGATGTTGTTTGTCCGCTGGCATGAAATGCCAACAAGGCCCACGCAGTATCCAAAGGATTGCTGGCATAACCGAGTGCGCCACCAAAACCTCCATTGAGGTTCTGCTTCGCTACCAGCGCGCTTACAGTATTGTTGAGCGTACTGCCCCCCTGCCCTGCAGCGACAAGCGCAATTATTTGTCGGGATAGGTATTCAGTATTATCCTCTGTCTCAAGACTAATAGCGTCGGTCAAATGGCTTGGTATTGCTCCAAACAATTTTAGCGTTTGAGCCACTTCGGTGCGAACTTGTAGTGAGGTGGCAACAGATTGAGGTTCGCTGGCTAGGCTGCCATCAACTTTAACTTGTGATGCCAGCCATTGAGCACCAAGTGTGACTTCAGGACGTGTCGCAACTTGGGCTTGCGATGAAGCAGAAGCGCACAATAAAAATGCACACGCAGAGATACCATGTACGATAGTGTTCAATAGTTTATTCACAACCCAGACCCCTTGAATTTGACGTCTCTTGCGACGCCTCATAACATTTAATATTGCAATTGAGACATATCACAATACTACCATGCATTGAGGCGTTGGTGCACTTAATAGTTGAAGGCGAAAGCACCCCAAGCTCGGATCATTTACACAGGAACTTTCTGGCTACGAACGGAGCTCGGGCGTCCGGCAGCGAGCATGCGATTTACACAACAGCTCCTATGGTGGCCGCGGTTTGTTGCGCTTCGAATCGGCGCACACGCAGTCAAAGACCGATGATCGATTTATAACGACCCACCGTGGTTTCGACCAGAGCGCGTTGACCATAACCAGTGGCTTTTTGCCACGCCCCCCTCTGTCGTGATCTTGCTAAGATGGTGATCACGCTGATTTGGCGAACTCTATTTTGCAACAGAAACGGCGGTCTTTCGAGGTGGGATAAGCACCTTGATATTATCGCCATGTTGCGCGATCGTCTGAAAAGTGGGCGCGCCATCATAGGCACCATTGGCTATCACTTTATCGATTTCTTCGTCGACCTGATCGAGTAGTGGCCCCACTTGAGATGGTTCATCCGTATGCTGTTCATTGAGGATCTGCGCGACAATCACGCCTGTATCGGCATCGACGGTCAGATGTAGTTTGAGTCGGCTGCGGCGCGACTTCGCGCCATGTTTATCCTCCAGCCTTTGTCCCGCGCCAAAGACTTGCAAACCTGTGTTGCCAATGACACATGCAGCGGCCCCTTTGGTGCGTATATTGACTTCGCTACCGTCAGCCCCACCGTCCGCCTACTGACTATGTGTGATCCGGTGCCGTGACCTGCAGGTTCATCAGTATCAGCACAGAAGCCGTCAATCCTTCGATTTGTCACAGGGTCATTTTGAATGTTGAATGCAGCATCAAACACGTCTCAATGGCGATTTCACGATAACGAGCCTGATCTTGTCGCCCGACACTTGGCCAGCGATTGACTGTGGCACCTTCCATCCACAATGTCAAACTCCCACGCCGCCGTAATCCTGCGTCATAGTCCGACCAATTCTGGACCTTGAACGACATCTTCAGAATACGATGACGGCGACCGTCGTTGTCATTGTTGGGCATCGGATCGATCAATAACATTGAGGCCGCATGGTGCCATCAACCGCTTTCGAGTTTGATGTGCACCAACGCACACACTTAGTGTCTTGTTATTTCTAATCCGTTTTGCATAATTTGAGTTGGATGTACTTCATACAAATATATTTTTAAAAAATCAATATAGTGTTAATATTTGCAACTCAAAAAAAATTTACTCATTGAGAAGCTAATTAATACAACCAAAAAGGACAGTAAATGGATAGAAATCCATCTAAGTCGCTCAACTCCTCCAAAACAACAAAGCACCTCGCTTTCAAGAATAATGGCTTTACATTATTGGAACTTTTGGTTGTCATTGTCATTATTGGTCTCTTAGCTGCCTATGTTGGCCCTAAATATTTTGCCCAATTAGGGAAGTCTGAAATCACAGTCGCAAAAGCGCAAATTGGTGCTTTTAAGAAAGCGCTGGACACCTACAGGATAGACGTGGGTCGATATCCGACTTCAGAAGAAGGTCTGGCTGCCTTACTCAATAAGGCTGGCGAGTCGACCAAATGGAATGGGCCCTATCTGGACAAAGAAATCCCGATGGATCCTTGGGGCAATCCCTATATTTATCGTACGCCAGGAACCAACAAAGATTTCGATATCACTTCTTATGGCAAGGATGGGCAACCAGGTGGTACCGGTGAAGATGTAGATATCACCAATTAACATATACTTGCGACGCACCAGTTTGAACAAAAATTTAAATCAGTAGTACAAAAATTGGAATCTATTCCATGCTCTACGAAGTCCGTACACTATCATCCGATAACCTTATTAGTGAGCATAGAGTCGATGCCGTTGATGAAGATGACGTACGTAGAAAAATGGCTGCATGTGGATTACATACGACCGCAATTAGTCCAGCCAAACCAGCACTCCTGAATACTTTTAATTCTAGACAAGGGCAAGGAAAACAACTGTCTGTTGTCTTGTTTAGCCAAGAATTACTCGCCCTATTAAGAGCTGGTTTATCTATTGTTGAATGTCTGGAAGCACTGATAGAGAAAGAATCGAATGCGAATAATCGCTCCGTGATTTCCAGGCTGCTAGACGGTCTGCGTGAAGGGAAACGCTTTTCCAGTGTACTTGGAGAACAAGCAGATCTATTTCCCCCACTCTATGTGGGAATTATTAGAGCAGCAGAGGGAACCAGCGATCTCCCACGTTCGTTAGAACGCTATATTAACTACCAACAACGCATTGATGCGGTACGTAGCAAAATCATCAGTGCTTCGATTTACCCCATCATTTTGTTTATTGTCGGCGGCACGGTATCCTTGTTCTTGATTGCTTATGTCGTCCCGCGTTTCGCACAAGTCTATAAAGGTGCGGGACGTAATTTGCCTTGGATGTCACAACTCTTACTCGATTGGGGACAATTCGCCGCCTCCCATACTTCCACGATGATCTCAACAATTGCCATCAGCTTACTGATCGGGACGATTGTCATCCGTCACTTACTTAACACGGGAGCGATCACACGCGGTATTCAAAATTTGCCCGGCATTGGAGAGCGGATTCGTACCTATGAGTTATCTCGACTTTATCTAACATTGGGAATGTTGTTAGAAGGCGGCATCGCCATTGTTCCTGCTATGCATACAGTACAAGGCATAGTGTCAAACAATATCCAGCGTGCCTTACTCATAGCGACATCAGAGATCCAATCCGGTACGCCGTTATCAACCGCGTTTGAGCGCAATCATTTAACAACCTCGATTTCTTTGCGCATGTTAAGGGTCGGTGAGCGCTCTGGTGAGATGGGGCAAATGCTGACGCAATCAGCCGAATTTTATGATGGAGAAATTAGCCGTTGGATAGATAGATTTACACGCATGTTTGAACCCTTATTGATGGCTGCCATTGGACTCATAGTAGGAACTATCGTAGTGCTCCTGTACATGCCTATTTTTGATCTTGCAGGGAGTTTGTCGTGACGCCGCCTATCAACGAAGAGTCAACCATTGAGGTCAGTAATGAGCTATTGCAAAGAGCGCGTCAAAACGCCTTGCTCAATGATTGTAACCTAGTGACTGAACTTGAATTAATCACTAACTTGTGCCCGAGAGAACTGGTAAAGAAATTAGCAAAACCATTTGGTCTGAATGTACTCGAAACAGCAGAAATGTTATCGCATTCCGCTGTTTTTGAATTGCTGCCATTAAGCAAAGCTATGCAAAAACATTGTGTACTATTGCGTAACCAAGAAGATCAACTTATAGGTGTCATTAGTGATCCATTTAATGCGGACCTGCAAATCTGGTTAGAAACGCAGGCAAAATCCCCCATACAATATTGCCTCGCTTTACAAGCAGATATTCAAGCTTACCTGTCAAAACAAGAAGAATCGGTACGGGCAACAGATAGTCTAGCGTCAGCTAGTGATGAAAAGGTAGATGAAAGGCGAGATGGAAAAACAACTGAAATATTGTCTTTCACATCGGTCAGTGCCGCCGCCAGCCCCGCCATTAAGCTAGTCAACTCCACGCTATATGATGCACTCAAAGCTGGTGCTTCCGATATCCACTTAGAAAGTACAACGAATGGATTGGCGGTCAAATATCGGGTTGACGGCGTACTCGATCATGCCACTTCAGTAACGGGAATAGAAACCGCTGAACATGTCATTTCTCGCCTTAAAGTGCTCGCCGAATTAGATATCGCCGAACGTCGCATTCCCCAAGATGGCAGCTTTCGAGTAGAAGCCGCCGGACGTGAGATCGATTTACGCGTCTCAATTATGCCCAGCATACACGGTGAAGATGCAGTGATTCGTATTCTCGACAAAAGAGCCATGATAGAAGCCTATGGCTCACTGAGTTTAGAGTCTTTAGGTTTTGATGCTGCGTCCTTAAGCAGTTTGCGTCAATTAGCGGAAGAAGCGTATGGCATGCTACTAGTGACCGGTCCAACCGGCTCTGGAAAAACAACAACGCTGTACGCAGCATTAACAGAAATACATAACGGACGCGACAAAATCATCACCATTGAAGACCCCGTTGAATATCAACTAGCAGGTATTTTGCAAATACCCGTCAATGAGAAAAAGGGGCTAAGTTTTGCCAAGGGATTACGCTCTATTCTGCGACATGATCCCGACAAAATTATGGTCGGCGAAATTCGTGACAGAGAGACTGCAGAAATTGCAGTTCAATCTGCGCTCACGGGGCATCTCGTCTTAACCACCGTACATGCCAATAATGTGTTCGATGTGTTCGGACGTTTTTCACATATGGGAATCGATCCCTATGCATTTGTTTCCGCGCTCAATGGCATTTGGGCGCAGCGATTAGTCAGAATCAATTGTCCGCACTGCGCCCAAGCATACAGCCCCAGTACACGCGAATTAGACAGAGTCAATCTTAGTCCGGAACATATCAGTGAATTCCAATTTAGAAAAGGTGAAGGCTGTGGCGACTGTCGTGGCACTGGCTACAAAGGTCGTCGGTCTATCGCAGAAATCTTGATACTCAATGATGAAATTCGGGAGCTCATTATTGAAAAACGTCCAATCCGGCAAATTAAAGAAGCAGCGCGCTTAAATGGCACGAGATCTCTGCGCGAAGCAGCTCTAGGCTTAGTCAAACGTGGAGAGACTACTCTCGATGAAATCAAACGAGTGACTTTACATGCGTAATCCATTCACTATTTTCACAGACACTCTACATATAGGATTGAGTCAATCTGATATCGCCTTAGTTCACTCAAGCGGCCTACTAAAAAAGCAAAATCACGTCGTTAAAGAACACACTTTCAAACAAGACACCGTCGAAAATTGCCTATCTGACTTGAGTCTATTTCTAGTTGAAAATCAATGCCAAAGGCTCAAAACCAATATTTTCTTATCAAATAGTTGGGTACGCTTTTTTATGGTCACACCGCCGTCCAATGCAAGCAGATTCCAAGACTGTCAAGCTGCGGCTGAAGTTCGTTTTTCCACACTTTTCGGTGAAGCCATTAGCACTTGGGAGATCTCGGCTGACTGGCAAGTTAAACATCCATTTTTGGCGTGTGCAATTCCCCGCGCATTACTGACGGGACTAAAGAGAGTCGCCGATGAACGCCACTTGTCATTGCTCAAAATAGAACCACAACTCATTACGTATATCAATTGTCTACGCGGGAAAATGTCAGGTAATCCATGGTTAGGAATTTTTAACGACGGCAATCTAGATCTTGTCATGTTCAGCGGTAACAGGATTTCTCGACTACATAAATGCACTTACTCAGACAAAGAGACACAAGATAAAAACTGGTTGCACGACACGATACAACGTGAAGCTTTCCGTCACAATTCAGAGATTCCTACGATATTTTTCTACGCTGGGCAGCCGCCCAAGCTCTGGCTAGATACAGAATCAAATGCGGCATCTAACATTTCTTACGATTCATTAGACAAGCTAGACAAACGCTTCGCACAATTAACGATTACCACGCAATCCGAAGCAATGCGGTTGGCAAACAGTTGGAGCAAAAAATGAATCCGGTCAAAATTAATTTTGCTCCACTAACATTGGTCCGCTTTGTACATGAAATTAAAGCCCTGACGTGGCTCTGCCTCATTATTCTCATCGTCATTTCGACAATGACATGCACGCAGCTGATAGGACTCAATATGCTGCTTAAAAGAAGCCAGATTGATGTACGCCACGCTCAAGGTCTTATGAACGAAGCCGCCAGAAATAAGATGGCAAAAGAAGGCATCAGTATTACGAATGTGCAAGCACAAGCTATCAATGAAGCGACATTTCAACTTAATCTACCGTGGAATGACTTATTCGGTACGCTGGAATCCGCGACGCCTTCGCATATTGCTTTGCTCGCGATCGAACCAGAAGCAAAAAAAAATCTGATGAAGGGAACAGCCGAGGCTAAAAATAGCGAAGACATGATCGCGTATATCAGATTATTGAAGCAACAGAAATTTTTCCTTGACGTCATCTTACTTAAGCACGAAATCATGGAGCAGGATATTAACAAGCCCTTGCGATTTCAGTTTTTGGCTCAATGGGAGCAAGTAGAAAAATGAAGACAATTAATTTTAAGAAATTTTTCCTGCGCATTCAACTTCAAATGTCAGCCCATCAAATTTTGGGCTCGGCTCTACTTACCTTAATGCTGGTGAACATTTACGGATATTTTCATTTCATACCCAATCTGCAACATCAACTAATCAAACAAAGCAACGAATTAACCCAGTTGAAGCCCACGATAAGGACTGCGCCAGATTCAAAAAATATCGTATCGATGTCGACGAATGAACAAAGAATCGCCAGCTTCGCTAACAACTTAGGTCAGTATCAATCTAACGAACAATATCTTCAGGTGATCTTCGATACCGCTAACAAAGCGGGCATCACCCTTAGCAGCGCTGAATATCGTCCTGCGACAGAAACTAACGACCAGTTTCGACGCTATCAAGTCACTCTGCCGCTAAAGGGCTCCTACTTACAAATACGCCAATTTTGCCGTGACACCTTGATCGCTCTCCCCTTCACATCTCTTGATGAAATCAGCTTCAAACGCGAAGTGATTGGCAACTCTTTGCTCGAAGCGCGCTTGCGCTTTACCTTGTACCTGACCCCAAACTCCCGAAGCAAGGTAGTTTCTTCGTCGGAAGGGGTATTCGAATGAAAACAAAGCATCTTCTGTTAGGTGGATTATTTCTGATTGCAGCATGGCTCGCGCTGTTTGGCGACAAAACGCCCACATCCACCATTGCAGCCCCCATGCCAGGCAAGGAGCCAAAAACAGTTGCCAACCAAGTCGGCAACAAATCGAGCACGGCAAGCCTGACGAACGAGACCCACGAGCGCAATATGAGTGCTGGCTTGGCATCAATGAATAAGGCTCAGCCCGTAATCGCAAGTCTAATTAACCGTGCAGCACTTTTAGGCGAGTACGATCATTCAGAAAAACAGGCTAATAGCTTTTTTAATAGTCAAACTTGGACTACACCAGCGGCACCGGTAAAGATGGCGCCTCAAATCCCACAAACTCCGGTTGCACCACCGATTCCTTACAGCGTTCTTGGGAAAAAATGGGAAGACGGTATCTGGGAGGTCTTTTTAAGTCGTAATGAACAAACGTATGTCGTTCGAGAAAAAACAATTTTAGATGATCTCTATCGCATTGAAAGTATTCAACCACCGACAATGACACTAACTTATCTACCACTCAATCAAATACAGGTTCTCACCATCGGCAGCAGCGATTAATGTCTCATATCAGCCTTTTTCGATCAATACAAAATATGTACTCTAAACATTTTCTAAAAAATAGCGTCTTGAAAATTGCGCTCTTTCCACTTTGCGCAATCTTACTCGCGGGATGCGCGGCGCAAATGGCATTTCGGGAAGGAAAGAGCCTAGTTGAGGCAGGGCAAGTTGAGCAAGGCCTCAATAAATTGCAAGAGGCACTCGTTTACGACGAACGCAATGCTGAATATCGATCAGCCTATTTGCAAACTCGCGAAAGAGTGAGCTTAAAGCTGCTGACACAAGCTGACTCAGATTTTGCTCAAAATAAATTGGAAACAGCTAGTAACAACTATCAACGCATTCTCACATTTGACCCGACCAACGACAGAGCCAAGGCAGGACTCGATAAAATCGCAATGCAAAACCGTCACGCACTCACTATTCAAGACGTTAAAGCTGCATTGAATCAAAATGATACTGCATTCGCGGCGAACAAATTGCGTGAACTTCTGATAGAAAATCCCAACAATGCCGAAGCACGTACTATGCAACAAAGTTTGCAAGAAAAAATCGCTAGACCGGCATTAGAAACTGCACTTGCTACCTCGTTCAAAAAACCCATAACGATCGAATTCAAAGACGTCGCACTCAAGCAAGTATTTGAAGTAATTTCTCGCACTTCAGGGCTTAATTTCTTATTTGATAAAGATGTAAAAACTGATCAAAAAACATCGATTTTTCTTAAAAATAGTACGATTGAATCTGCTGTGCACTTCACATTGTTAACTAACCAATTAGAACAACAGATTCTCGATGCCAGTACGATACTGATTTATCCAAACACGCCAGCCAAGCTTAAAGACTATCAAGAGATGATGGTCAAAACATTTTTTCTCGCTAACGCCGAAGCTAAATCGGTGGCAACCACACTCAAAACGATTTTGAAAATACGTGACATCGTAGTAGATGAGAAGCTGAACTTGATGATCGTACGCGATAGTCCCGATGCGATCCGATTAGCGGAAAAAATCATCGCTATGCAGGATGTACCAGAGCCTGAAGTCATGTTAGAAGTCGAAATTTTAGAAATTAAACGATCTCGTTTGCAAGAACTCGGTATTAAGTGGCCAGACAGCCTCAATTTAATACCACTACCGAGCATCGCAGGCGGTAGCTTAACTTTACGAGATCTCAAAAACAATGTGAATAGTGGCACAGTGAGCGCAGGCATTGGCAATCTCACCGTCAACGCGAAAAAGCAAGACTCGGATGTCAATCTTCTCGCCAACCCCAGAATTCGTGCACGCAATCATGAAAAAGCGAAAATCATGATCGGTGAACGTGTCCCCAACGTCACCACCACAACCTCAGGTACCTTCGTATCGGATTCAATCGCTTATTTAGATGTAGGTCTTACCTTAAACGTCGAGCCAACCGTGTATTTAGACAACGATGTCGCCATTAAAGTATCGATGGAAGTGAGCAGCATCGTCAGCCAATTTCAAACAAAAAATGGCTCAAGCGCCTATACGATAGGGACTCGTTCAGCCAACACCGTTTTACGTCTGCGTGATGGTGAAAACCAAGTATTAGCTGGATTGATTAACGATGAAGACAGACGCAGTGCCACGAAAATTCCGTTTCTAGGCGAAGTACCAATTTTAGGACGTTTGTTCTCCACCAATGCAGACAACAACACCAAAAATGAAATTGTTTTATCCATCACACCACACATCATCCGCAATATCCAACGTCCAATCGCTGCAGTAGCAGAATTTAGATCTGGTACCGATAGTAGTTTCCGAACTCGTCCTGATTCTGGTTCCGGCTCAGCCATCGTCACGACCCAAACCGGAAATGGCTCGACCAGTACCGAGAATACCAGCCTTAACAATCATAATACCAACAACAATAATGGCTCGGGTTCGAATCCTAACGCTGGCCTAGGGCAGAGTAATTATGGACAAAACCAGGGAATAGGCAACGTACTCAATAATCCGATTCCTGTCAGCACACAAAACAACCCAATAAGTGGATCTAAATTAACGTGGCAAGGCCCAACCCAAACCAAAGTAGGTGAAATATTTACACTACAACTACAGATGCAATCGGATCAGTCAATCAATAGCTTACCGCTCAACTTAAGCTATGACACCAAAGCACTCCAATTGGTAGGTGTCAGTGAAGGCACATTCCTCAAGCAGGGTGGCGCCCAAACCAATTTTACTAGCAGGGTTGATCCTAATGGCCCGATCTTCATCTCAACAACACGTCTGGGTGATGGTTCAGCGACAAGCAATGGTATTGTCATGATTATTAATTTCAAAGCGATCGCAACAAGTGAGGCCAGCACTGTCCAAGTACTCAGCGTCACACCGACCACTGCTATTGGGCAAATCGTGAGTACAGCACTACCGACTCCATTTAGCATCAAGATTTTGCCATAGCTGATCTTATGGGAATATATAACTCGTCTCATAGGTACAATAGAAATACGCTAGGGTTTACCTTAATCGAACTATTGGTAACCCTTGCGATTCTCGCGGTACTGGCTACTAGCGTAATCCCAATAACGCAAATTGCTGTGCAGCGCACAAAAGAACAGGAACTAAGACTCGCTCTACGCGAAATCCGGCATGCAATTGATGCATACAAACGTGCAAGTGATGAAGGTAGATTAGCCAAGCAGTTTGGTAGCTCTGGCTATCCAAAAAACTTGGAGATCTTAGTCAATGGAATTGCAGATCAGCGCGACCCAAAACGTCAGAATATTTATTTTCTACGCCGAATTCCGCGTGATCCTTTCAATAGCAACTCACAACTGGAAGATGGGGAAACATGGGGTAAACGCAGCTATACTAGCGAAGCCGATGATCCCCAAGAAGGTCTCGATGTCTTTGATGTCTACAGCACCTCCCGCGAAATCGGGCTTAATAGTATCCCCTACAAAAAATGGTAATCGGTATGCCGCTACGCCAATCACTTTCAACGCACAACAGCGACTACAGGCACGCTGACAAGAAATGCCTATTTTGCACAGGATTTACGCTCATTGAACTGCTGGTGGTACTCGCCATCATTGCATTACTGGCGACGCTCTCAGTACCGCGATATTTCCAGAATATAGACACAGCAAAAGAAACGGTGCTCGCCGATACTCTTCGAGTAACTCGAGAGACCATCGACAAATTCTATGGTGACACTGGTCGTTATCCGGAATCACTTGAAGAACTTGTAGAGAAAAAATACTTACGTGCCCCCCCCTTCGACCCCATCAACGAAAACAGCACCACTTGGGAACTCATTGCACCAGAAGGCGATAACAAAGGCAATGTGTACAATATTAAAAGCACAGCCAACGGCAACGACCGTCACGGCAAACCGTATCGTGAGTATTAGCGTGCAGCTCCGCCAGTCTAGTTCATCACCTAATTATCACAACCGACACAAAAGTACGGGGTTTACTTACATAGGCTTGCTCATTGTGATTGCACTTCTTGGTGTGGTTAGTGTAGCCACCATACAAGTCGGAAGCATCCTTCAACGAAGAAGCGCCGAGGAAGCATTGCTCGACATTGGAGCAGAATATCAACGCGCGATGGTGAGCTACGCCAATGCGACCATCAACGGGCAAAGGTCATCGCCTCAGTCACTAAATGATTTAATCAAAGATCCTCGCTATCCAAAGATAACTCGACATTTACGTCGTATTTATGACGACCCACTCACTGGAAAAAACACCTGGGGCCTGATTTATGCAAAAGACAATAACGGAATCATTGGGATTTATAGCCTATCGGATCAAAAACCAATCAAAATCGGAAATTTCTCACTACAATTCTCCCAATTCAAAAACAAGTCTTCTTATCGAGAATGGATTTTTTTCAATCCATCGTTATACGCGGTGGGTTCCGAAAGTTATCCTAATACTTTATCCGGTCAAAGCGTCCGTTAGAATTAGCTAATATTTTGTAGCATGTTTGAAAAATCAAGTCATAGACAAAATAAAGTAATCACATAAAAAGCAACAAAAATGATACCTCAACGACCGACGGCGTTATAAGCCAATTAAGCCCACGAAAAACAAGGGAATCATGCGAACAAACTTTAACAAGTTAATAAAATAATTCAAATCAAACTGAAGTCGGGAATTTTTTTGACGTCAGTGGGGTCGCTACCCCATCGCATCCGTGATCACAATTTCACGACCACATTCAAACCATTGACGTTACGTATTTTTTTATCTGGTTGAGTCACAACATCTGCGTCAAATTGAAGCTCAATCAAGGCATCGTCACTAAAATCGGGATTGTACAAAGTGATGGAATAAGTTGATCTGTCTTTGTCTACTGCCAGATTCATACGGCGTTCGCCCTGTACCAAAGTCGCCGCCTGCAAACCCATCCACTCCGCAGGAAAACTCAAAATCACTTTCTTGGTCTGACAAGGGCCTCCAACTGTACGCATCAAATTACGCGCGACAAATGGCAGGTCATCGTAATGAATTGCCCAAAACATTTCACATTCAAGTCGTAAATCACCTAAGCGTCGATGTTGTGTAGCGACACCTGGACTTTTCACCAACGGCCACCAGCGAAACATTTCCTTCTTTCGATTGATCATCAATTCGGCGCGTTGAGAGGCCGCCTGTTCATCGCGAGGAAGTACGAAGCTACCATCACTGGCGAGCGGTATTGTGCGGCTCGATTCATCACTAGCCAAACGTAAATTTACGCCCGACAAACTCACATCCAGACGACGCGGTTTCAATATGAATTGAGGCGATGCTTGTGGTGCATGTGCATGATATTTTTCAAAAGCATCCAGACCTTTCAACATCACACGATATGATTTCCAATCAGGATCTTTTGTACTGCTAATTTCTACCGTTTGATCTGGTGTCGCTGGCTCCCTCACCTGCTCACTCACCCGTTCCTTCACATGCTCCAGCTCCTGCTTAGGGGGATTTTCTTGTGCGCTTAGCGTGAAGTTTGACATACAGCTTAATATCGCGATGCCAAGATAAATGTTGAGCAATACGACATGACGCAAATTTTTTTTCATCGAATTTATTCCCACTATTTCTGATTATTTATTTCCACTCAGCAAGCAAACGCAATCATCGTTTTCATCCTCTAGAGAAACAATGTCGCATCTCGACGACAGATCACCCCCTTGCGTTCGGCCTTACACACTTTCTCACTTGTTAAAGAATGTGAGTTAGTGTCTGGCAAAGCTGGCCTATGATACAGTAATGCCAACGTTGCATATCGTCGCCCCTTCTCATCTTGGCATGAAAACTCTATGGATAATTCATTCACCACCAGTAGCACTCATCTTGGTGATGCTATGCATAATGAAGTACATATTGTGCGTGCACAGCTACAAGATCTCATCAACGAAGCGCGCCACAATCAAGCGATTTTGAATCGCCATCAAAGCTTGGATTTGCAACTGATAGGGGCACATAGTTTTCGCGAATTACTGCAGCATATTTTTGTCACCTTAGCGGAGATTTGTGAACTCGATCAAGTCAGCTTGAGCCTAGTAAATACGCAGCACAATTTACAAGAAATGTTGGCAGATCTGAAAATCGACAAGGAAGAATTTCCTTTTCTTTTGTTCGCGCAAACTGAAACAGATTTGCAGCTTGCCGGTCAACCTTTGAAAAAACCGGTGCTCGGCGAATTCGATCAGACCATACATCAGTCTTTGTTTGCGTGTTGTTTTGAACAGCCCGTCAGCGTTGCGATTATTCCTTTAATCCGACAAAGCAAATTAATCGGCAGCTTAAATTTAGGTAGCGCATCGCCAGAGCGCTTTGTCAGTGACATGGGCACCGACTTCATAGAGCGCTTGGCTTCTATCATCGCTATCTGCTTGGAAAATGTGATCAACAGTGAGCGTCTGACGCAAATTGGCTTAACTGATGCTCTCACCAATGTCAGCAACCGTCGTTGCGTGGAGCAACGCATGCTGGAAGAAATTGCGCGTGCGCGGCGTCAGCATTACAGCATTGCCTGCATGTATCTGGACATAGATCACTTTAAAAAAATCAATGATCACCATGGTCATCAAGGTGGTGACGAAGTGCTGAAAGAAGCCGCGAAACGCATCAAAGCTGAGCTACGATTGAGCGACACTATAGGACGTTTTGGTGGTGAAGAATTTGTCGTCTTGCTGATCAATACCAGTCACGACAATGCCAAACACGTCGCAGAACGGATACGAAAAAGCATCGCCGATAAATCCTTTTTACTGAGCATGACGGGATTATGCGATGTCAGTCTGTCGATAGGAATCGCGACCTTATCCGACAATCATAATTCTGGGGAAATTGAAAACACTGCGCAAGCTCTATTATTAAGAGCGGATCGCGCTTTGTATGATGCGAAAGAAAAAGGGCGCAACTGCGTATGCGAAGCGCCAGATGCTTGAATTCGGACGAGCTTAGTTTTTCTTGGCTGCTGCCTGCAGCATTTCGTATTTTGCCATTAGCTGCTCTTTGCTCTCGCGCCAAGCTGGATTAAATGGAATGCAGCTCACCGGACAGACTTGCTGACATTGCGGCTCGTCGTAATGACCAACGCATTCTGTACATTTATTCGGATCGATTTCGTAAATCTCTGGCCCCATATAAATCGCTTCATTGGGGCATTCAGGTTCACATACATCACAATTGATGCAATCGTCGGTAATTAATAAGGCCATAATTTCACTTTTTACTGGCGTCGGCTGACGCGCTAATTTTCTACTTATTTGCAGCTTACGTTGTTGCTTACATCGCTGCTTATTTGCTGCTCACTTGCTATCAGTTCAGCACACACTGCGCACCGAACTTCACTTATTTTGCTCTGCAATTTTCTTCTTCAACCAAGCATCAACTGAAGGGAAAACAAATTTTGAAACATCGCCGCCAAATTGCGCAATTTCACGCACGATCGTGCCGGAAATAAATTGATATTGATCAGATGGCGTCAAGAACATCGTTTCTACATCAGGCAATAAATAACGATTCATCCCTGCCATCTGAAACTCATACTCGAAGTCGGATACTGCACGCAGGCCACGCACAATCACACGCGCATCGTTCTTACGAACAAAGTCTTTCAACAGCCCAGAAAAACTCTCGACTCTGACATTCGGATAATGTCCCAGCACTTCATTCGCAATACTAAGGCGCTCTTCCAAAGAGAAAAAAGGTTTCTTATTTTTGCTGTCAGCAACCCCAACAATCAAGGTGTCAAACAAGCCAGAAGCACGACGCACTAAGTCTTCATGTCCGCGCGTCAGCGGATCAAATGTTCCCGGATAAACTGCTGTAACCATGACATTTCCCTTGGTGGAATGGTGTTTGTGATTTTGTTTTTACTAAGTTCTTATGCAATATTCGACTTAGCTTTTTATATTAGACGCGCATTATCCCAGATTTTATACAGCTTCACCCGACTCGGTGTTGCGTTGCAACAAATGAAAGTACACGCTACCAGCCTTATCCTGACGCAAAATGCGCCAAGTCGGTTCGCAAGCTGCTGTCGCGGGTACCGAATCGAGCATCAGCGCTTGTTCAGACTCAACATATAAAATTCCCGTTGGCGTCAGCAAATCAGTGCAGAGCGGCAAAATTTTTTCTAAAAATCCCAGATTAAAAGGTGGGTCAAGAAAGATCAGGTCAAACTTCTGTTGCTTGACCAAGAGATTTTTGACCAATAAAAGCGCATCACCACGCAGTAAATGCACCTGTTCTGCCCGTAATTTCTGTTTAGTTTGCTCTAATTGCTTATAGGCGGGTGGAAATGCCTCAAACATCGTGACCTGACTTGCCCCCCGACTGGCCGCTTCAAATCCCAATGCACCACTACCGGCAAACATATCAAGACAGGAAATGTTATTCCACTGACCATTATGCAAATGATGCAACCAATTAAACACCGTTTCACGCACGCGGTCAGGTGTCGGTCTCAAACCATCGGCACTAATCACCGTCAAAGGCGTACGCTTCCAGAGTCCGCCTATGATTCTGACCTGATGACTGGCCTGGCGGTGATTTGCACGCGGCGCTGGCGGCGGCGATGGATTCTGGCGATTCTTGTTGTGATTCATAGCGGGGGCGGAAAATCGACGGTCTGCTCTGTTAGAATGGCAGCATTCTAAAGGTTTTTCGCCATAACACCGCAATTGTCTGCCTTGCGATACGTATTTTCCTGACGGCATCCGCATTTTGCACCGACAGCGAACAATCTCAACACCACTCTTAACGTAAAATTTCATCAATGTTTAGCTTTTTCAGAAAAAAAACGCCAGAGCCTGTATCCACGCCAGCTAGCGCAGAAATCCAAGAACATCAGTCAGTTAATCCGCCTTCTGATTCTGCAACAGAAACCAGCACTCAAACTCAAGCGATCACGGGCGAAATCAATCATCGCGCTACGGAATCAATTATTGAGCCAGTTGCGGAATCAGTTGCAGAACCAGTTGCAGCACCAGCGAAACTATCCTGGATCGCCCGTCTGAAACAAGGCTTGGCAAAGACTTCATCGAATCTGACGACATTGTTTATCGGTGCTCGTATTGACGATGATTTATACGATGAATTAGAAGCTGCTTTGCTCACTGCAGATGCTGGTGTCGAAGCCACCATGCATTTACTGGAAAATTTAAAGCGCAAAGTCAAAGAAGAAAAACTGACCGAGGCAGAGCAAGTCAAAGCAGCATTGAAAGTGTTGTTATTAGACTTGCTAAACCCTTTGCAAAAGCCATTTGAACTTGGCCGCTATCAACCCTTAGTCATGATGATTGCAGGTGTCAATGGCGCAGGTAAAACGACGACCATCGGTAAGCTCGCCAAACATATGCAAGTGCATAATCAATCCGTGGTCTTGGCTGCGGGCGATACCTTCCGCGCCGCAGCCCGCGAACAATTAATGGTCTGGGGCGAGCGCAATAATATTACGGTTATTGCACAGGAATCCGGTGACCCGGCGGCGGTTGCTTTTGATGCAGTCGCCTCGGCCAAAGCACGTGGTACGAATGTCGTGATGGTCGATACTGCAGGTCGCTTACCGACGCAATTGCATCTGATGGAAGAACTCAAAAAAATTAAACGAGTGATCGCCAAAGGCATGGACGGCGCGCCACAAGAAGTCTTGTTGGTGATTGACGGAAATACGGGGCAAAACGCGTTGGCGCAAGTCAAGGCTTTTGATGACGCTCTACAATTGACGGGATTGATCATTACCAAACTGGATGGCACCGCTAAAGGTGGCGTATTGGCTGCAATTGCCAAAACCCGCCCTATTCCCGTGTACTTCATTGGCGTGGGTGAGCAAATTGAAGACTTACAAGCCTTCAATGCCCAAGAATTTGTAGATGCCTTGTTGCAGTAATCTTCATTGGTCTAAAACGACGAAAGTTTGCGATGATCGAATTTCAACATGTAAGCAAAGCTTATGCGAATGATGTGTACGCCCTACGCGACGTGTCCTTGAGTATTGGCGATGGTGAATTAGTGTTTTTGGCGGGACCTTCTGGCGCGGGCAAATCGACCTTGCTACGCATGATTGCCGGACTGGAAAAACCTAGCAGTGGCACAGTCATGATGAACGGTCAAAACATCAGCAAATTAAAAGCTGGCAGCCTGCCCTATTTGCGGCGCAAATTAGGCTTGATCTTGCAGGGACAGGGCTTATTACTTGATCGCAGCGTGCTGGCGAACGTCATGCTGCCGATGATCGTCGTTGGCGAATCTGTCAGTGAGGCGGAAACTCGCGCCCGTGCGGCTTTGGATAGACTCAATATGTTGGACAAAGCAAACGCATCTCCACTTGCGCTCTCTGGAGGCGAACAGCAACGCGTAGCGATTGCGCGTGCGATTGTAAATCGTCCGCAAATCATTCTGGCTGATGAACCAAGCGCCTATCTTGATCGCGACAATACCATCATCGTCATTAATGCTTTGAAAGCTTTTCAACGCTCAGGTGTGACTTGCATTATTTCCAGCCATGATGAGCAATTCCTCGATCAAGCTAATCGCGTGATTTATCTGAGCAAGGGAGAGGTTAAGGATTCATGGACTTCTTCGGTCAGTTCGACCAACAGCGCGGACATTGCCGCCTAACATAGAATTCGCTAGGATACAAAAATCATGACCAACTGGTTCCGCCAACATGCTTATGCTTTGCGTAGCGCACTCACCCACTTGCGCGCTGCGCCGGGCAATTTTCTTTTTAACGTACTGGTAGTAGCGATCGCCTTATCACTACCGATTGCAGGCTTAACCATTTTAGAAAACATCCGTCCAGTTGCGTCACAACTGTCGATAGAACCCGAGGTAAGTGTTTTTCTGAAGCCAGAAATGGCTAGCGCCGATGCGGCAAACTTACAAGCTCCCATCAAAAAAACACTCAAAGACCTGCAAATTAATGCCAAATTGCGCTTCGTCGCCAAAGACAAAGCATTGGCTGCAATGGAAGGAACAAATAGTCTGGCGGAGGTATTAGCCACATTGGGAGGCAATCCCTTGCCCGACGCCTTTGTCTTGTCTCTTTCCAATTCTGACAGCGACAAGCTAGAGCAACTTACTACGGCTTTGCGCGGGCTTGATCATGTCGATGTAGTGCAAGTGGATTCCGAGTGGGTTAAACGTCTGGCAGCATTACTGCATGTAGCACAGATGGCCTTGTTATTCTTGGCTGGCACTTTGGCTGTCGTCGTGATCGTCGTCATTTTCAATGCGACGCGCTTGCAAGTCATCTCGCATCAAGCTGAAATTAGCGTCAGCCGGATGTTGGGCGCAACCAATAGTTTCATCCATAAGCCGTATTACTACACAGGAGCGATGTTAGGCGTGCTCGCTGGTGGCCTCGCTTTGGGGCTGGTTGCCTTATCTTTGCAGCCATTAAATCAGGCAATCGCAGAATTTGCCAAGTTGTATGCATCTGAATTCCACCTCAGCCCGCTTGGTATATTACCTAGCCTGGGTTTAATTATCATCAGTAAGTTACTAGGTTTGAGTGGCGCTTACCTCTCTGTACGCCGCCAATTATCAAAAATTCCGCATTGAGCAGAATCGATTTGAATTCTCAGATGCAACTTTCTTGATATTTCACGGTCTAAATTGCTAATTAAACAGTAAAGTAAGCAGCAAAATAAGCAGAAAAAACGCTAAAAAATTAATTTTTTTATAGCGAAGCACTTGAAATTCGACAAAACAAACAGATTATTAGCACTCATGCCGATTGAGTGCTAATATTAGAACTTGAAGATACCTAAAAAATTTAGGTAGGGCTCTATAGATACAATCTGATTTGACATCAGGAGGAAACATGACACAAACATCAGCACAAGGCATTTTGCGCTCTTCGGACAGCACCGCTTTAGCACTGGGGTTTACCGGCACATTGGGCAATATTGATGCCTATATTTCTGCGGTCAATCGTTTGCCTATGTTAACGCACGAAGAAGAAATTGATCTCGCGACTAAATTAAAACTGCACAACGATTTGAACGCTGCGCAACAATTAGTTATGTCGCACTTGCGTCTGGTCGTCTCTATTGCACGCGGTTACTTGGGCTACGGTTTGCCACATGCAGATTTGATTCAAGAAGGCAATATCGGCTTGATGAAAGCAGTTAAGCGTTTCGATCCCGATCAAGGCGTACGCTTGGTTTCGTATGCGATGCATTGGATTAAAGCCGAGATGCATGAATACATCTTGAAAAACTGGCGCTTGGTGAAAGTGGCTACGACTAAGGCACAACGAAAGTTGTTCTTTAATCTGCGTTCGAATAAAGAAGGTCTGGATTCCATGACACCTTCACAAATCGACAATCTGGCAAGTAAATTAGACGTCAAGCGCGAAGATGTCATTGAGATGGAAATGCGTCTGTCTGGTCGTGATGTTGCTTTGGATGGATCAAGTGACGATGAAGATGAAAAATTCGCACCTATCGCCTACTTAAAAACTGAAGCTGGTGAACCAAGTAATGTGATTGAAGCTCAGCAATACGATCGCTTGCAAGGTGAAGGTTTGGAATCCGCTTTAGCGAAACTCGATCCACGTTCACGTCGTATCATAGAATCACGTTGGTTACAAAACGATGATGGCTCAGGTGCGACTTTGCATGAACTGGCAGATGAATATGGCGTCTCGGCCGAACGCATCCGTCAAATCGAAAGCGCAGCGTTGAAGAAGATGAAAGGTGCATTGAGCGAATACGCTTAATTCAGGTCACCCGAATACGCCAAGCTTCAAGCTTAGCACTCACAAAAAAGGCACTCATAGAGTGCCTTTTGTTTTATTTTATTTTGTTTTGCTGAAGTACCGATTAGCAATACTTGCCTATCAAGATCGATTACTGCTGCAGCAGTATCTTCAAGTCATGCACAATCGCGTCGGTCTTTTGTCCATACTGAACGTACAAACGAATTCTTCCTTCAGGATCGAATACATAGCTCGCTGCAGTGTGATCCATCGTGTAACTATCTGGTGTTTTACCCGGGCTCTTTTGATAGAACACTTTGAACTCTTTCGCGACCTTCGCCGTTGCTTCTGCATTCCCATATAGACCGAGGAAACGCTTGTCGAAATTTGGCACGTAAGCCGCCAATAGCTCTTGCGTGTCGCGTTCAGGATCAACAGTTACAAACAAGACTTGTACACGATCTGCCAAAGGACCGAGTTGCGTCATGACTTTGGACATCTCGAACATTGTCGTCGGGCAGACATCTGGGCATTGGGTATAACCAAAAAACAGCACGACCGCCTTACCCTTGAAGTCAGCCAAAGTACGTGGCTGACCATTTTGATCAATCAGGGAAAAGTCTTTGGCGTATTCCAATCCAGTTAAATCTGTATTCACAAATTTTTCAGCCGGCTTAGTACAAGCACCAAGCATCAAGCTCAGCAAAATCGTCAATGTCAGCCAAATCGAGCGATTCGAACGCGAGTGCAGAGAAAGAGTTTTCATATCAGAATTTGATGTAATGATCGATCAATAAAGCGGCGAATAAGAGCGACAGATAGACGATAGAAAACGTGAAAGTCTTGCGCGCCAATACGTCATCATAGTGGCGGTAAATTCGCCATGCATACCACAAGAAACCCAAGCCCAAAATGATTGCGCTGACCAGATAAATTAAGCCGCTCATCTTGACTGCATACGGCAATAAAGTCGTTGCGAATAAAGCGATTGTGTACAGCCAGATATGAAAACGGGTAAATTCAGGACCATGCGTAATAGGAAGCATAGGCAAACCCGACTTCGCATAGTCATCACGTCTATACATCGCCAATGCCCAGAAATGCGGTGGTGTCCAGACAAAAATAATTAGCACTAACAACCATGCTTGCATCGGCACTTCATTGGCAATCGCCGCCCAACCCAGTGCAGGAGGCATCGCACCTGACAAGCCACCAATCACGATATTTTGTGGCGTTGCCGGCTTCAGGATAATTGTATAAATCACCGCATAGCCGACAAAAGTCACAAACGTCAGCCACATCGTCAAAGGATTAACTAAGGCATAGAGAATCCACATGCCAGCGCCACCAATCACGCCTGAAAACAGCAAAATTTGCTGGGTGGTCATTTCACCTTGCGCACTCGGACGGCGAGCCGTACGTGCCATACGTGCATCGATTTCACGCTCGACCAGACAATTCACCGCAAATGCGGCACCGGCTAATAACCAGATACCAATAGTCGCAGCCACCACAATACGCCAGTCGGGCAATCCGGGAGTCGCCAAAAACATGCCTATCACAGCACAGAATACCGCTAACTGGGTAACACGCGGCTTAGTCAGCGCTACATACTGCGAGAGGCGATTAATCAAAATACGAGGCTTGGTCATTATATGTGCTTAAGAAACTGGAACGGCGCTGGAGCGAACCCGATAGTTTAACACGCTCAAGATCAGCACGAGCAGCGCTGCTCCGGCGTTATGCAAAACGGCAATCGCCAACGGCCAAGAAAAGTAGATCGTCGCCACGCCTGTCATGAATTGCATTAACAATACGGCAAATATTGCATTACCCAATTGCTTCGTTTCAGCTTGTTGTCGGCTCAGCCAAGCAACACTGGCAAGCAGTGCAAACACGACCCATGCGAAACTACGATGCACCCAGTGTATTGTAATCAAGGCCGAAAACGGCAAGAAATCGCCGCTACCAGTTCGTCCTAATTCGCGCCACAAGGTGTAAGCATGTTCAAAATCAAGCTGTGGAACTACCTCGCCATTACACAAAGGATAATCATGGCAAGCAAGCGCTGCGTAATTAGTGCTGACCCAACCCCCGAGCGCGATTTGCAATACCAAGATCACAAATGCAAAAGGCAATAAGCGTGGTAACAATGGCGGGAGTTTTAACACAAGCTGCGTCGCTTCACGTTGCCACGCCCACACCAGCATACCCAGTATCGTCAGTGCCAGCATCAAGTGGATAGTCACAATGATGGGCTGCAATTTCATGGTGACAGTCCATTTTCCAAAGGCCCCTTGAATTCCTACCAGTACAAACAAGATGGTCGGAAGCCAAGGGCTATGGCGCATGGATTTACGTTTCCACCAAGCGATTCCCATCTGCAAAATAATTAGCACGCCAACACTCATTGCCAAATAACGGTGGATCATTTCTATCCAAGCTTTAGCAACGGTAACTGGCCCGGTCGGTAGCAAAGTTTCCGCTGCTTTGATCTCGCTGTGTGCTTGAAATGGGTTGGCTTCGCCATAGCATCCCGGCCAATCCGGACAACCGAGTCCTGAGTCGGTCAGGCGGGTAAATGCGCCGAAAATAATCAGGTCAAAAGTCAAAAACAAAGTGACTGCAATTAACTTGCGAAACTTGTTCTGCTCTTTAGAAATGAGTACTAAGGCCAGCGGAAACACCGCAAACAGCAGCCCGATAATAGCAAGTTGGATCAGCATAATTTTGACTCAACCTATCGCCGACGCTTTCAATAAGCGGCTCAAATCTTTCTTCACTTTATTGGGGTCAGCATCTTTGGGAAAACGCATCATCAAGTTGCCCAATGGGTCAATCAAATAGATATGGTCATACAAGCTTGTACCCGCGGCGATATCAGTAGGCAACCACTTCTCCAATGTCGCTTTATCCGCGCGCAGCAGATGCGTACCTGCGATCCCAGGTTTGATTTGCTCAGCGACTGGTTGCTGATCGGAGATCAACCAGACCCGTTCAATTCTGTCCATTTCTTTGCCTTGTACTAGACGTAACTGACGCATCTCCAACAACTTACGCTGACACGTTTCGGCACAGCTTGCTTCATCAATTTGCAACATGACCCATTTGCCTTTGAGTGCAGTCAATTCAGACGGCTTACCGTCTACACTTTGAAGATTCAGGTTTGGCATAGGATAATTACGCGGGTCTAATAAAGTCCCGTAATTATTTTTTGCCCCCGGTTGAATCACATAGTAGGTGAAGTAAGAAGCAATCATAGGCGACGCACAAACCGCCAACACCGCAAATAATTTCCAACGACCTGCTGCTTTTTTATTTTCTACTTTTTCCACGACGAATTCCTGTAACAACAAAAAAGATGGCTGCCATTAAGGCCAGTCCATACCATTGAAATGCATAAGCTCGATGTTTATCTGCTCCCGCCGATGGTTTTGGCCAATCACGAATCAAGCCATCACCACTATCCGAGGTTTGTTCCACAATTTTATCGGCGAACTTTATTCCACTCTGCTGGCGCAGATCGTCGAGCAATACACTTTGTACTATAGCGCCCGCTTTTAAGGCTGGGGCTTTCCCTAGCTGCATAGTACGATCCAATTGATCGCGTACGACGCCTTCTATTTCTATTACCGACTCGTCGGTCAACAAAAGCGGTATTTTAGTGCGATCCGCGACATCGCGTTGCAACCACCCGCGCGCGATCAGAATCGCTTGTTCACTGCCTAGCATTTTGAATGGCATCAAGACATAAAATCCAGCAACACCATACAAGGGTCGGTTATCTAAATAGAGCGGCCAATTGTGTACAAATTGCCCTTTCAGTTTGACCTTGTGAAAAGCTCTGAGCTGAGCAAATTCGACTTGTGTATGGATGTTTAGCGCAGGCTGGCGCATTTGTTCCTGAATCACCGTAGCCATTTCCTCTTTTTCCAGTGCTCGTCTGGTTTGCCAGTTACCCAACAAAATTCCCACAACGCACAATAAAGCCGTTGCCACAAACGGTAAGATGCGAGTCAATATCGACTTAAGCATTACAATAGCTCTTTTGCAGATAAGTGATTAACATGAAAATTCTGGTCGCCATTGCCTTCATCCTGATTTTTGTCAGCTTGGGTTCCGCCTTAGTCTATTTAATGAAAGACAAAGGAAAAAGTAATCGTACAGTTAAAGCTTTAGCGTTTCGCGTCGGCTTTTCTATCAGCCTGTTTATTCTGATTTTGGTCGCCAACCATTATGGATTAATTCAACCGACTGGCATACGCTAACTTACTCCGACAGCAGCCCATTAAGATTCAAAGCATTTCGCTGAATGAACAAAAAGCCGCACTGTGTGCGGCTTTTTGTTCAGTTCAATTCAGTCGATTACAGCCAGTACACAACAACGTACAGGCCCAACCACACTACGTCAACAAAGTGCCAGTACCAAGCCGCGCCTTCAAATGCGAAATGATGATCTGCTGTGAAATGACCTTTCATCAAACGATACAAGACTACTGACAACATGATCGCACCCATCGTGACGTGGAAGCCATGGAAACCCGTCAACATAAAGAAAGTAGAACCGTAAATACCTGAAGTCAATTTCAAGTTCAATTCACTGTATGCATGCATATATTCATAAGCTTGGAAGCCCATGAAAACTGCGCCCAACAAAATCGTGGCAAACAACCAGAATGCTGTCTTTGAACGATGGCCTTCGCGCAATGCGTGATGTGAAATCGTCAAAGTCACGCCCGATGCCAACAACAATGCCGTATTGATTGTTGGAATTGGGAATGGCCCCATAGTCTTAAATGCTTCCACTGTACCAGCTGGGCCTATATTGCCCCAATGCGCAGCGAAATCCGGCCACAATACTTTGTGATCCAAATCAGCCAACCAAGGCATAGTAATGCTACGTGCGTAAAACAATGCGCCAAAAAACGCACCGAAGAACATCACTTCAGAGAAAATGAACCAGCTCATACTCCAACGGAAAGAAGTATCGATACGAGCATTGTATTTACCACCTTCTGATTCAGCGATCGCGTCGCCAAACCATTTATACAAAACAACTAATGTCAGGAAAATACCTGCAAAATTCATGTAGGCGCCCCAAGTTGCGCCATTCACCCATGCGGATGCGCCAAGCATAGTCAGCAATAATGTTGTGCCACCTAAAACTGGCCACTGTGAAGGACCTGGCACGAAATAGTAAGGTGCACTAGCGTTGTGAGAACTCATTTCCATCTCCCGATACAATTTTTTAAATTCAGTTGACAACTAATTTCTTTATTTTGCTACGACGTTTTTCACAATCACGATCAAGATCGTGATGAAAATCGCCGCACCTATCAAGCCCGCAATGATCACATGAATAGGGTTCAATTGCGCAGCATCTTTTTCATAAGCACTTCTTTTGCGTATTCCCAAGAACGACCACAATACCGCCTTCATTGTTGCCAAAAACGATGCTTTGCGTTTTGCTGCATGCTTTAAACTTGCTTGCTTTAGGTCGTCCATTTTTACCAATCTTTAAGAACCCGTTTTGCTTGCCTCAGGCTTTAAGCCGACTTCAAAAAACGTGTAAGACAAAGTAATAGTCTTCACTTCTTTCGGCAATGCAGGATCAATAAAAAATGATACGGGCATTTGACGTGCTTCATTTGCTTCTAAAGTCTGCTGCTTAAAACAAAAACATTCCATCTTCTTGAAAAATGCCGCGGCTTGTTGCGGTGCGTAGCTTGGAATCGCTTGGGCATCCATTTTATAGGATTGCTTATTCACGACTTCATACACTACTTGCGCCATCTCACCCGGATGCACTTGCATGCTAGCCACAGTTGGTCGAAACCTCCATGGTCCTTGTGTATTCGCGTCAAACTCAACAGTGACCAAACGACTTTTATCGATTTGCGAATTCACTACTGCATCAGCAGAAATATCTTTGGGCGTCAAAATATTGATGCCAGTAATTTCACAGATCTGCTTGTACAGCGGAATCAAAGCGTAACCAAAACCAAACATCATGACCGCGATAACCAGTAATTTCTTTAACATCAAGAAATTCAGTTTTTTATTCTCGGTCACTTCTTCGACAGTTGCTTGACTATTTTCTTGCGCTACTGATTGCTCTGCTTTTTGCTTTGCTTCCTGCTTTAGTTCATCCGACATGGTAATCCGATTCAGCCTTAACGAAACAAAGTTTGCTTTACAAAGATACCAATGAAAAACACCAGCACGACAGAAGCCAAAATCAATGCTGTGGTGAGATTACTTTTCTTTTGGTTTTTCATTTTCGCGCAACCCCGACTTGCGCCGGGGTCAATTTCCATATTTATTTAACGACAGGTGGTTCTTCGAATGTGTGGAATGGTGCTGGACTTGGTACTGTCCATTCCAAACCTTCCGCGCCTTCCCATGGTTTTGCATCAGCAGGCTTACCGCCTTTAATCGATGGAATGACCACGAACAACATGAAATACACTTGCATCAAACCAAAGCCAAACGCACCGACAGAAGCGATCTGATTAAAGTCTGCAAATTGTGCAGGATAATCAGCATAACGACGTGGCATCCCTGCCAATCCCAAGAAATGCATAGGGAAGAAAGTCACATTAAAGAAAATCAATGACAACCAGAAATGGATCTTACCGCGTGTTTCGTTGTACATGAATCCTGTCCATTTTGGTCCCCAGTAGTAGAAGCCAGCGAACAAGGCAAACAAAGAACCCGCCACCAATACATAGTGGAAGTGCGCAACCACGTAGTAAGTATCTTGCAGCTGGATATCAATCGGTGTTACCGCCAAAATCAAACCAGTGAAACCACCCATAGTAAATACGAAGATGAAACCAACTGCGAACAACATAGGTGTTTCGAAAGTCATCGAACCTTTCCACATCGTTGCAATCCAGTTAAACACTTTCACGCCAGTTGGAATCGAAATCAACATCGTTGCATACATGAAGAACAACTGTGCCGTAACTGGCATACCAGTTGTAAACATGTGATGCGCCCAAACGATGAAAGACAAAATCGCGATAGAAGCAGTTGCATACACCATCGATGCATAACCAAACAAAGGCTTACGGGCAAACGCAGGGATGATTTGAGAAACGATACCAAAAGCTGGCAAAATCATGATGTACACCTCTGGATGTCCGAAGAACCAGAAAATGTGTTGGTACATGACTGGATCACCGCCACCAGCTGCATTAAAGAAGGAAGTACCGAAATGACGATCAGTCAAAGTCATGGTAATCGCGCCCGCCAACACTGGCATCACAGCGATCAACAAATAAGCAGTAATCAACCATGTCCAGCAAAACATTGGCATCTTCATCAACGTCATGCCAGGAGCGCGCATGTTCAAGATGGTTGTGATGATGTTGATCGAACCCATGATGGAAGAAGCACCCATGATATGCACAGCGAAAATCGCCATATCCATACCTGGTCCCATTTGTGTTGACAATGGGGCATACAAAGTCCAACCCGCTGCAGTCGCACCACCTGGTACCCAGAAGGAAGCCATCAACAAGATCGCTGCAGGTGGCATTAACCAGAATGAGAAGTTATTCATACGGGCGAAAGCCATATCGGAAGCACCGATTTGCAAAGGGATCATCCAGTTAGCAAAGCCAACGAAGGCCGGCATAATCGCACCGAAAACCATCACCAAACCGTGCATGGTGGTCAATTGATTAAAGAACTCTGGTTGCATCAATTGCAGACCGGGTTGAAACAATTCACTACGGATCAACAAGGCCATCACACCACCGGCCATCAACATCGTGAATGCGAACCACAGATACAAGTTACCGATATCTTTGTGGTTAGTCGCGAATAAATAACGACGCCAGCCGTGCGGATGATCGTGGTGATCGTGGGCGTGGTCGTCATGACCATGAGAGTGATCGTGTGCGTGATCAACTGCTGTATTACTCATCTCTATCTCCTGTTCAATTACTTACGCGCAGCCACAACTTCGGCTGGCTGGACGATATTTTCTGCGGACTTATTCGACCAGCTATTACGGGTATAAGTAATTACCGCGGCAATTTCTGTATCAGACAAAGTAGCTTTCCAAGCTGGCATGCCACGAATACCGTTCAAGACAACATTCACTTGAGCAGCTTTCGGTCCAGTGACAACTGCAGAGCCATCCAATGCTGGGAATGAGCCAGGAACACCTTTACCATTTGCCTGATGACAAGCGACGCAGTTTGCTGCGTAAACGCTTTCACCACGTTGCTTCAATTCATCGACGGTCCAGACTTTGCTTGGATCATCAGCTTTCGCTGCCATTTCTTTTTTCTTACCATCGACCCATGCGGTGTAATCTGCATCGGAAACAACGCGCACCACGATAGGCATGAATGCATGTTCTTTACCGCACAATTCAACGCACTGACCGCGATATGTGCCGATTTTTTCAGCCTTGAACCATGTATCGCGAACAAAACCTGGGATCGCATCTTGTTTCACGCCGAAAGCTGGAATAGTCCAACCATGAATGACGTCATTTGCAGTGGTGATAATGCGAACTTTTTTGTTGACTGGAACGACAACTTCATTATCGACTTCCAATAAATAGTTCACACCGCGTGCTTCGCTTGGAGCCAAGCCAGGTGCACCAACTTGAGTACGTGGCGTGGACAAAGTCGACAAGAAAGAAATGCCTTCGCCTTCGCCTTTGAGGTAATCGTAACCCCATTTCCACTGCATACCTGTCGCCTTGATCGTAATGTCGGCATTAGAAGTATCTTTCATTGCCACGACAGTTTTAGTTGCAGGCAACGCCATACCAATAACGATAAAGAAAGGCACGATAGTCCACAGAATCTCTACCGTTGTACTTTCGTGGAAAGTAGCTGGCTTATGACCCAAAGACTTGCGGTGTTTCAAGATGGAATAAAACATCACGCCGAAAACTGCGACAAAAATTGCCAGACAGATATACAGCATGAGGTTATGAATGGAGTAGATTTGCTCCGCGATTTGTGTCACGGGTGTTTGCAGGTTTAACTGCTTGACGGCAGGACCACCTGGGCTATCTTTAATGGCCCAAGCTGGCATCCCAGCAGCCAAAAGCGAAGCACCGAGCACCAAAGAGGCGCCAAGCGTTCTCGACTTTAATCGCATAGCATGTTTCATGATTTCCCCAAAAACCTATTAGAATTTTCAACAGAAGTTGCCATAAAATTACGCCGACAACTTCCACAACTGCGAGAGTATAAAGCGTAAAGCTGAGCTATATCAAGAAGAAATCATGGTACATCTGCGTAAAATCATATTGACAGGCAAGATTTTTGCTAGCGAAAAAAGCCGAGTCTGCTTTTTCTTTGAACATAAAAAATATTTAAAAACTTAATTATTTTTTCGGGAAATCAAAACGAATAATGGATTCCCCGCTGGCAAGTTTTGTCGGCACAGGTTTAAAAGCGTGTCCAAAAATAACCTCAATTGTCAAAGGAATTCGGCCATCACTTCCACGCATTTGTTCCAACTCCGACAACAGACGCGCAAATGCAGTTTTACCCAGCAAAGCTTGGCGTCGAGTCGCCAAAGGATTGCCGCCTAGCGCACGTACATCTTTCAGTAATTGCCGGGCATCCTGATAACGCAACGTAATTCTTTCGACATCCATCACTGGAGTGGCAAACCCCGCGGCTACCAACATATCGCCAAAATCATGCATATCGACGAAAGGCAAAGTGTGAGGAAAAGCATCGACTCTTGAAAACGCTTGTTTCAATTCGATAAACGTATCTGGTCCAAAACTGGAAAACATCACGATGCCATTGCGAGCTAACACCCGAAACCACTCACGCAAAACTTGATCGGGCTGAGGATGCCAGTGCAACGCCAAATTTGACCATAAAACGTCGACATTATTCGGCGCCAAGGGCATGGCTGCAAAATCACCACACAACAAATTCACACTTGCGGAATTAGACGACTTTAAATGGAAAAGACGCTGAAATAGTGAATTTTGTGAACTTTTTATTTGTGCGTCAAAAAATTCAGATCGCATTAACGCCTGCCACGAAGCATCCATCCCCATGATCGATTTAGCTTGAGGGAAGCGCGTCATCAAACGCGGCAAATCGGAGCCTTCACCACAACCAGCATCGACAATATGCTTCGCATCAATTTTGATCAGATCTAACTTCTCCGCCATTCTGTCGGCAATTTCACGACGTAAGAATTCCGCTTCTTGCAGACGAGATGGCCTTGCGAACAGGCGGCGCACTAAAGGCAAATGAATTGGAGCACTTTGCATGGTTTCAAAAAAGAATTTTCAAGTTTACACTTACTGGCTTGAGCGGTTGAAATAATGTGATTTTGGCGGGAGTTTAACCGCTCAACACACAATTTGCCGAATTTTGAAAAATTAGTAGAGCCAAGATAAGCCGACATCCTGACGAAGAACACACATCAAACTATGCAAACACTGCTTGAATACCTGCTACCTGGCTCTTGCGCGCTCTGCAAAATGCGTTCGAAGACCAGCATTTGCGATGGGTGTTTACAGGACTACATGCTAAACACTGCGCATCGTTGTCAACAATGCGCATTGCCACTGACTGCACTTGGTGATAAACGCTGTGGCACCTGCCTGAAAGATACGCCCGACTTCGACACCACACTCGTAGCCGTACAGTATGACGCGCCAGTTGACAGCCTAGTCCTGGGACTCAAGTTTGGTGCGAAATTGAATTACGCTGGAATCATTGCACAACAACTTGCAGACGCTATTTTGCGCCAAAGCACGCTCAGTCCGGTACTGCCAAGTCTCCTTTGTCCAGTGCCACTGAGCCGAGGCCGGCTAGCCAACCGTGGCTTTAATCAAGCATTAGAAATAAGTCGACCTTTGAGCCGTCGATTGGGCATTCCACTACAAGCAGATTTACTTTGGCGTACCAAAGAGACTTTACAGCAGAGCAGCTTACATCCCGATGCTCGTCACAAAAATATACAAGGTGCGTTCACCGTCAATCCTGTTTGGCATACTGCAATCCATGGTCGTCATATCGCTGTCATCGATGATGTGATAACGACTGGTACGACCTTGAATGAAATCGCAAAAACGCTGAAACGCTACGGCGCGGCACGTGTATCTAATTTTGTCTTTGCCAGAACCAATCGACATTAAACTGACGAAATACAGCCAAAACGGTGGCCAAAAAATTGCAGCAAAATTACGTCTAAGATTTCAACGGATTTCGAGAATAGATGAAGAAGATTGCGCTATCATGCTCAATTTGCGCAACTTCAAGGAATCGCTTTGTTTAACGTCGTTTTAGTCGAACCAGAAATCCCACCCAATACCGGCAATATCATTCGCCTATGCGCGAACGCGGGTGTGCAACTTCATTTGATAGAGCCTTTGGGTTTTCCATTGGAAGACAGCAAATTAAAGCGTGCGGGTCTCGATTATCACGAATACGCAAAAATGAAAGTACACAAGAATTGGCAAGCATTTATTGACAGCGAACAACCGCCTGCTGAACGATTATTTGCCATGACTACACACGGCTCCTCAACGTTTTCCAGCATTGCGTTTCAACCGGGAGACTATTTCGTTTTCGGCGCAGAAACTCGCGGCCTGGCCAAAGAACTACGCGAATCGTTTCCATTAAATCAGCGCATACGCTTGCCTATGCGTCCCGAAAATCGAAGTTTGAACTTATCCAACACCGTGGCGATCGTGGTTTACGAAGCCTGGCGTCAAAATGATTATGCAGGCGGTGCGTAGAAATTGACAAGCCAAGAAAATAGTAAAGCGACGGCGAATATTTCCTCCTACAGGCCATAGAACACGCCCACTGATCGAAACACGCCATCAGCAATAGCATTCAAACAGAACTTGCCCAACAGAGCGTAGGTCTGTCGGACTCACGTCTAGCAGAATACGTGACTCACAAACTCGAAGCCAAGCTTCCGCGGCACCAACTTAATCACAAAATATTGATCCAGATCAAGTTTATGACAATTTCCTAAGCGATCTCAATTTCTGCCAGCTTGGTTTGACTTTTTTAATGCTAAAAAACACCACAGACTTGTTGATAATTGCAACAAGTTCGATTAGAAGCATGCTAAGCTATATCTACAAGGCAACAAAATGCGTTTTGCGTCACAGTCAAAAAAGCTGCAAGAGGTCTCAACACTGTTGTAAGACATGCTTGAATTTCGCGATATTCAAGACTCTGTTTGATGTCAATCTGGAGAAATGAAGACTATGAATTTTATCAATTCCTCAGTCTGTATAAGCTTCACATGTGGTGCAAACGCGCTTCACTGTATTGCAAGCAAAATTATCTCCGCGCCTCTGTCGTTTTTTCAGCGACACCTAACTTCCACAATCAAATCAAACAATCAGCACAATTTTTTAGCAACTCACCGAAGTTGCTATTCCTAGCTTGATTGACGCCTGACGCACCAATTCCTTTTCTAAAATTCTTTGATTTATTTAGTCGTTTTCTAGAACGTTTAATCAATGAGGTATGAAATGCCAAAAACAGTATTAGTCGTAGATGATTCCGCATCGGTCAGGCAGGTAGTTGGGTTAGCACTACGCGGCGCAGGATATGAAGTAATTGAAGGCGTCGATGGACGCGATGCACTCGGAAAACTAACTGGCCAAAAAGTGCATTTGATTATTTCTGACGTGAATATGCCCAATATGGACGGTATAACCTTTGTACAGGAAGTCAAGAAGCTCCCACTGTACAAATTCACACCGATAATTATGCTTACCACCGAATCCCAAGAGGGGAAGAAGCTGCAAGGCCAAGCAGCTGGTGCAAAAGCTTGGGTAGTCAAACCATTTCAACCAGCGCAAATGCTCGCTGCGGTATCTAAACTGATCTTACCTTAAGAGGTGGACTGTGAATGCACATGCGATTTCTGGCGAGTTGACCATCTACACGGCGGCCCACGAAAAACAGCAGCTACAAGCATTTCTAGAATCAGGCGATGAGCTGGAGCTCGATCTCTCACAAGTTTCAGAAATGGACAGTGCCGGATTGCAAGTGCTAATCCTGATGAAACAAGAAGCCGCGCGGCAACATAAAAAATTGCGCTACTCCATGCACAGCAAAGCCGTGCTGGAGGTTTTGGAAATGTGCAACTTGACGGCAGCTTTTGGCGACCAGGTCATCTTGACCTGAATCACTCTCCCCAGCGCAATAGCGGAAGGGCAGGTATGAGTTTCGAAGACGAAATGAAAGCGGCGCTAGACACTTTTGTCGTTGAGAGCCGCGAATTACTACAAGACATGGAAGACGGACTGTTAGGTTTGGAACAGGACGAACACCCTAGCGATTCTATCGGTGCAATTTTTCGAGCCGCGCACACGATCAAGGGATCTGCTGGCTTATTTGGACTCGAACATATCGTTCAATTCACTCATGTAGTGGAAAGTCTTTTAGATATGTTGCGCAACGAAGAGATCCCTGTTTCTTCCGCATTGGTCGCAGTGCTCCTGCCTTGTCGCGATCACATCAGTACTTTGATTGACGGTATTGCCGTTGGCAATATGGAAGAAACACCAGAAGAAAAAATAGCGGGCAATCTTCTTCATCAACAATTGCACAGCCTGATGCAAGGTGAACATGCCGATTTGCGCTCTGACGTGATTACGCAGCAAGACCAACACCAAGCACAATCCTCTGGCGGTGGCGTGGTCGACTCAGGAAACTGGTACTTATCTCTGCGATTTGGTCAAGATTGTTTGCGCAACGGTATGGATCCACTCTCTTTCATACGTTACCTGAGCACATTGGGCGATGTAATTCATCTCATTACAATCACTGACAATATCCCAGCAATCGAGCAAATGGATGCGGAAAGTTGCTATTTGGGATTTGAAGTTGTTCTGAAAAGTAGCGCGAGCAAAGAATCCATCGAAAATGTATTTGAATTTGTGCGTGAAGACAGTGTGATTCGTATTGTGCCGCCGCGTAGCAAAATCGATGAATACATTACCATCATCAATAACCTTCCTGACGACGACGAATTGCTGGGTGAAATCCTCATCAAGAGTGGAGTGCTAACGAAACATGAATTAGATGCATGTTTGAAGTTGCAGAGGCAGACGCACGACCAAAAAGACAGTACAAATCATGAGGCACCAATTGGCGAAATTTTAGTCAGCCAAGAAATGTTGCAGGAACCCATTCTCAATGCAGCACTGCAAAAGCAGCAACAAGTTAAGGATACGAAAGCCCGAGAAAAACAAAATATTCGAGTTGATGCGGATCGACTCGATAGACTCATTGATTTAGTCGGGGAGTTAGTCATTGCTGGCGCTGGCGCCAATTTAAGAGCCAACAAATCCAACGACATCGCCCTACTCGAGGCAACGGGTGAAGTCATGCGTTTGGTCGAAGAAGTGCGCGATAGTGCGCTGCAATTACGTATGGTCCCTATCGGCACGACTTTTAGCCGCTTTCAGCGCGTGGTGCGTGATGTCAGTATCGAGTTGGGTAAAGATATTGTGTTGGAAATATCTGGTGGCGATACCGAGGTGGACAAATCCGTCGTTGATAAAATTGGTGATCCCTTAATGCATTTGGTGCGCAACTCTATGGATCACGGCATTGAGGCGGCGGCAGTCAGACTCGCGCGCGGCAAACCAGCACAAGGTAGTTTGCGACTGAACGCTTACCACGAATCGGGCAGTATCGTGATTGAGGTAAGTGATGACGGTGGTGGACTAAATCGTGACAAGATACTCGCCAAAGCGATCGAAAAAGGCTTAGTCCAGGCCGGTATTTTGCTCAGTGACAAAGAAATTTATGCTTTAATTTTTGAGCCTGGATTTTCAACCGCAGACCAGGTATCCAATCTTTCTGGCCGCGGTGTTGGCATGGATGTAGTCAAGAGAAATGTCACGTCTTTGCGCGGCAGTATTGATATTGACAGTGAAATTGGTGTTGGTGCCACGATGCGCATTCGCATGCCGCTAACACTAGCGATCATCGACGGTTTTTTGGTCAGCGTGGGACATTCATCTTTTGTCGTGCCATTGGATAACGTGATTGAATGTTTGGAACTTCCAACGAATTGTGGCGATCACGATTTTATGGATTTACGCGGAGAGGTCTTACCTTTCATCCGTCTTCGAGAATTGTTTGACATTCAGGGTGAAGTACCGCGCCGCCAAAATGTCGTCGTAGTCGGATACGGCGAATACAGAGCTGGCTTGGTGGTGGACCGCTTGTTGGGAGAATTTCAAACCGTGATCAAACCACTGGGAAAATTATTTGTTCATCTGGAAGGCATCGGCGGCTCTACCATTTTAGGAAGTGGCGAGGTGGCGCTGATTTTGAGTGTTAATGCGCTCATCAAGAACTGTACACGCCGGGCACATCAACAGAATTTGCAACTAGCCAATCCCAGCAATAGTTAGCATAGTTAGCGCAGTGAAGATAATGATTTAATTTGAGCAAATTAGAGCAATCAGGTTCATGCAAATGGAGCGAGTTGATCGTCAATCAATTCATTTTGCAGAAGATCCTCATGATGTTCGAGATCTATGATTGCGAGCGTAGGCCATAACGAATACGACATTTCAAGTTTTACCAAGGTCACAATCAGGACAAGGGGAAAATTAGTGAAACAAGAAACGATTCAATTAGTGCAGAGCTCTTGGAAAGAAGTGGCAAAACTTGGGCCCGAGGCCGCGCAGCTATTTTACAAAAATCTATTTGAAGCAGACCCGTCACTAAGACATCTGTTCAAAGGCGATATGCAGGCGCAGGGAAAAAAATTGCTATTAATGATCAGTGCGGCAGTCGCCAAACTTGATGACTTAAATAGCCTAGTTCCCATATTAGAATCACTAGGACAACGTCATGCTAGCTATGGCGTCTTAGATGCGCATTATTCGATAGTCGGTGCCGCGTTGCTCAAGACCTTAGAACAAGGTTTGGGGACAGCTTTCACACCACTTGTGCGCACCGCATGGACGGAAGTTTATGGAATTATCTCGGACACAATGATGCGTGCATCAGCATCACACTTACCACCAAGGAGTAATGCAATGAGTCAAAAGCAACCATCTTTTCTTTCAAAGATATTCAGCGGTGAACAGTTAGAACAACAAAATGAAGAAATCAATCGCTTGCGTCGCCAACTGACTGAACGCGACATGCAAGTCGCTGCGATGACCGATCTGCAATCGCAATTACAAACCAGCAAGGCTGAGCTTGATGCACTGAACAAAGCACAGGCGATGATTGAATTTAAGCTGGATGGAACCATCGTCACCGCCAATGATAATTTTTTGAGAACTATGGGTTATACACTGGACGAAATCAAAGGCAAACACCACAGCATGTTTGCAGAGGCCGGAGTCAGCGGCTCTTTTGAGTATCGTCAGTTTTGGGACAAACTAGGTCGTGGCGATTTCGAAGCAGGACAATTCAAACGCGTGGCGAAAGGTGGACGGGAAGTCTGGTTAGAAGCGAACTACAGCCCAATCTTCGACGCCAACGGAAAGCCGACTAAGGTCATCAAATTTGCGACCGACATCACCGATGCAAAGCTTCGTGCGGCAGATTATGAAGGGCAACTAAAAGCCGTCAGTAAAGCCCAAGCCGTTATTGAATTCAAGCTCGATGGCACGATCGTCGGTGCGAATGAGAATTTTCTGCAAACCATGGGTTATACCCTAGAAGAAATTAGGGGAAAACATCATAGTATGTTTGCAGAACCTGGCGTAAGTGCCAGCATTGAGTATCGTCAATTTTGGGATCGTTTGGGGCGCGGCGAATTCGAAACTGGTCGCTATAAACGGGTCGCTAAAGGCGGCCGCGAGGTTTGGTTGGAGGCTAGCTACAATCCAATTATGGATATGAATGGCAAACCATTTAAAGTCGTAAAATTTGCCACCGATGTGACTGCCGCAACGGTACGTGCGTCCTTCACCTTACGTGCTTTGGGCGGATTAGAAAACGTCGCAGTCAATGTGATGCTGGCAGACGAACAATTCAATATCGTGTATGCCAACACTTCGCTCAATGACATGTTGAGAATTGCAGAAGCGGATATTCGCAAAGAACTTCCGGCCTTCAACGCAAGCAAAATAATTGGCGCAAACATAGACGGTTTCCATAAAAATCCTGCGCATCAACGCGGCATGCTACAAAACTTGAATAGCACCCATAAAACCCAGTTGAAACTGGGGGGGCGCACCTTTGGTCTGACCGTTAATCCTATCAATGATGATAAAGGCGCACGCTTAGGCTATGTGGTGGAGTGGTTGGACATGACGGCAGCGCTGGCTGCACGTGAAATCGAAGTCAAAGCGGCAGCGGAAAATGCCCGGATCAAAAATGCTCTGGATAAGTGCACCACAAATGTGATGATCGCCGACGCAAACAACCACATTATCTACATGAATGAAACTGTCACTGCGATGATGCAACGCAATGAAACTGAATTACGTAAAGTCCTTCCGAATTTCAATTCACGTCAATTAATCGGCGAGAACATTGACGTATTTCACAAAAATCCAAGCCACCAACGCAGCATGCTGGCGTCACTTAAAACAAGCTATCGTACCCAAATTCAGGTCGGAACATTATATTTTGGTTTGATCGCAAATCCAGTACTCGATGACAAAGGTGAGCGCGTTGGCACTGTCGTCGAATGGGCAGATCGCACGGCAGAAGTCGTGGTCGAAAAAGAAGTAGGAGCTATCGTTGAAGGTGCGGTGAACGGCAACTTCACCAACCGTATCAATGAAGAAGGCAAGACAGGTTTCTTTGCCAAACTCAGTAACGATGTTAATCGTTTGATGGAGACAAGTGAGACAGGGTTGAATGAAGTATTGCGCGTGTTAGCCGCTCTGGCACAGGGCGACCTGACGCAATCTATTGATAAAGAATATTCAGGTACCTTCGGCGCTCTTAAAACCGCGAGCAATGAGACAGTCGATAAGCTCGCCAGTATTGTGACCGATGTTATCAATGCCACAGATGCGCTATCAAATGCATCCGAACAAGTGAGTGCAACGTCGCAAGCCTTGTCGCAGGCGGCTAGCGAACAAGCCGCTAGTGTCGAAGAAACCAGCGCAAGTATCGAACAAATGGCTGCCGGCATTAATCAAAATGCGGAAAATGCCAAAGTCACTGATGGCATCGCAGGAAAAGCCTCAAAAGAAGCGATAGAAGGCGGTGAAGCAGTTAAACAAACCGTGTCCGCCATGAAAGAAATTGCCTCCAAAATCGGCATTATCGACGATATCGCTTATCAGACCAATATGCTGGCACTCAATGCCGCCATCGAAGCAGCCAGAGCGGGTGAACATGGTAAAGGATTTGCGGTAGTCGCGGCAGAAGTCCGAAAATTGGCCGAACGTAGTCAAATTGCAGCTAAAGAAATTGGCGATCTCGCTAGTGGAAGCGTGAAAACTGCAGAACGAGCTGGTGATTTAATTGATGAAATTGTCCCTGGCATCGGGCGCACTTCGGATTTAGTACAGGAAATCGCTGCGGCATCGCAAGAGCAGTCTGCTGGTGTAGGGCAGATCAATACCGCGATGAATCAAATGAACCAAATCACCCAACAAAATGCATCGTCCAGCGAGGAGTTAGCTGCAACAGCAGAAGAAATGACTAGTCAAGCCGAACAGTTGCTCGAACTCGTCAGTTTCTTCCATCTTGGACAAAGTAATCAAACAGTAGCACCTGTATCCCATAACGAGCGGACTCCAGCTCGTTCAGCCCCTAAGCGCGTCAAACAAAATTTTAGTTTAAATGGCGTTGATGAAGCGAAGTTCGAAAGGTTTTAGGAGACTGAGATGAGCGCGATCAGCACAGCCAGTAACAAGAATTCACTTGCCGCTAAGCAGGACAAACAGTCACCCGAGTCAGGTCAATTTTTGACTTTTGTTCTTGGTGGGGAAATGTTTGCACTCGGCATTTTGAATATCAAAGAAATTATTCAATACGGTGATTTAACGGAAGTTCCGATGATGCCCAATTTCATCCGAGGCGTCATCAATTTACGTGGACGTGTGGTACCCGTTGTCGATTTAACGGCGCGCTTTAATCGCGGCACCACCAGCATTTCACGCCGCACCAGCATTGTGATTATCGAGATGGAACAGAGCGATCAAATCGAAGCCCAAAGCATAGGGATTGTGGTTGACGCAGTGAATGAAGTGATTGAAATTCCGAACGCAGATATTGAACCACCACCCTCGTTTGGGGCAAAAATCCGCCCTGATTTCATTAGTGGCATGGCAAAAAAGAACGGACGCTTTATTATCGTATTAAATTTAGACCAAGTGCTGTCCATCGACGAAATGCTGGCCTTGGGTCAATCGATCGATCAACCACTCGCGCTTACTTCAGAGTCGGAGCATGAACACTAAAGCGGCGCGGGCAACGAATCCAATCACGATACAAAAAAGTGAATTCGAGTGGATATCACGCTTCTTGTATGACCGTACCGGAATCGCGTTAAATGAAGGAAAGCAAGCTTTGGTTATGGGGCGCTTAGACAAGCGTTTGCGTAGTCGAAGCCTGAATTCCTACAGCGAATATTTTGCTTTGCTCGGCCGTCCTGGCTACGAAAACGAAACGACGGTGGCAATTGATTTGCTGACGACAAATGAAACCTATTTTTTTCGTGAGCCTAAGCACTTTGAATTTTTACAAAAAAAAGCATTTCCTCAATATCAGAAACAACGTCATATACGCATCTGGAGTGCGGCAAGTTCTAGTGGAGAAGAAGCCTATACCATTGCGATGACATTGGCAGAATATTTTCATAGCAACGACTGGGAAGTCATTGGCACGGATATTTCGACGCGCATGGTCGAAAAAGCGCAGCGCGGGTTATATCCCATGTTAGCTGCAGAAAAAATACCTACGCCGCTTCTCAAAAAATACTGTTTGAAAGGGCGCGAAGAATTCGAAGATTTTTTCTTGCTAGAATCTGCAATTCGCCAACGTGTTCACTTTAGCATTGCCAATCTCATCGATCCCTTGCCTGATTTGGGACTGTTTGAAATCATTTTTTTACGTAATGTAATGATCTATTTTGATCGAGATACGAAAACGCGCTTAGTTGAAAAAATCAGTGCGAAATTGCGTTCCGGGGGATACTTGATTATTAGCCATTCTGAGACTTTAAATGGCTTGGATTCTGCACTTAAATTAGTCGCACCTTCCATTTATCAAAAAACTACCTAAACCAAGATGAATTTCTCATTTTATTTTTTTCTTGGTATATCGTATGAGTGAGCCCAGTTTTTTTATAGATATTTTCTTGCAACCGGGCGAATTCTACTTCGGTGATCATGAGACACGCATACGCACAATTTTAGGTTCGTGTGTGTCAATTACGATGTGGCATCCGATCAAACGGATAGGAGGTATGTGTCACTATATGCTGCCAAAAAATAAACGCGCACCACATAATCCTGGTATGGATGGTAAATATGCGGAAGATACTATACGTTTGTTCCTACATGAGATAAAAGGAGCGCACACTTCCGCCCATGATTACGAAGTCAAGATTTTTGGTGGCGGCAATCAATTTCCGGGACAAGATCGTCGCGTATTTTCTGTGTCAGAGCAAAATGTAAACATCGGCCGCGAATTATTAGCACACCATGGATTTAAAATTAAATCAGAGCATTTAGGCGGCAACGGCCATCGCAATATTATGTTTGACCTGTGGTCTGGAGACGTGTGGGTTAAACATGTAGATAAGATTATGGAATAATGAAATCAAAAATCAAAGTTATGTTGGTCGATGACTCTGCTGTAGTCAGGCAAGTGTTATCTGCGCTTCTAGGCAAAGATAATGATATCGAAGTCATCGCTTCCGCTTCTGATCCCATCTTTGCGATGGACAAAATGAATTCGAATTGGCCCGACGTTATTGTCCTCGACGTTGAAATGCCGAGAATGGATGGCATCACCTTTCTCAAGCAGATCATGGCGATACGCCCTACCCCCGTCATTATCTGCTCCACATTAACAGAAAAAGGTGCTGCGACCTCAATGCAAGCCTTAGCTTCAGGTGCAGTTGCTATTGTCACCAAACCGAAAGCCGGGCTAAAAAACTTTCTTGAGGCAGATGCTGGAGATATCGTACAAGCAGTAAAAATGGCTGCAACGGCAAATTTACGCCCTATTCGCAATATGGGGGTCGCACCTCTCGTTCCAACAGCCAAACTCAAAATCGATGAAGTAATGCCAGCGCTCGACGCGAGTTTAACAAGTGCGATGGCGGTCACAACCGACAAGTTGGTCGCCATTGGCACCTCAACCGGGGGCACGCAAGCTTTGGAAGCAGTACTCTCAAGGCTATCAAAAACCGCCCCCGGCATTGTTATAGTGCAACATATGCCGGAAAAATTTACCGAAGCATTCGCAGATCGCCTCAATCGTATTTGTGCACTAGAAGTCTTGGAAGCCAAAAATGGCGATCGCGTAATTCCAGGGCGAGCTTTAGTAGCCCCTGGTGGTCGACACATGCAAGTAAAACGTAGCGGTGCGCAATATCATGTGGAGATATTGGATGCACCGCCGGTGAATCGTCATCGCCCATCGGTCGACGTACTTTTTCGATCAGTCGCCAAGTGCGCAGGTAGAAACTCTTTAGGCATCATCATGACCGGCATGGGTGATGATGGTGCACTAGGGATGCGTGACATGCATGACGCAGGAGCCGAAACTATCGCTCAAGATGAGAGGACCTGCGTGGTATATGGTATGCCTAAAGAGGCCGTTAAATTAGGTGCCGTCGACAAAATTGTCCCACTCGAGGCCATCCCTGGTCTAATTGAGAGTTACGGAAAAAAATAATGCAGGAAAGGTTTTCTCTATCGTACGATCAGTGGTGTCGCTTGGTAATCACGTCGGAAAGACAAGCACGGAAATTGTTTTTCAGATCCGAATTTTTGTGCAAGACGTAATCAGGATGCACCTGGTCATCCAAATGTTCAGAAGTCGTCAACAAAATTGTTTGGGATTTGCCACCGCGATTTCCCGATTTTTGTACCGCACTAATCAACGCAATACCGTTCAATCGCGGTATCTCCAAACTAGTGATCAGCACGTCAAACGGCTCAGATAACATACGACCTAAAGCTAGATATCCATCTTGAACAATTTCAACCCGAAAACCAGATGCGACCAAGATATCTCGCAATATACCGATAACGACTTCCGAAGATTCAACGATAAGTGCAGAATACAAAGTACTGGAAACACTTTGCCGCAAAATATGTAAAGCCGATTTTAATTCGACCGAAGGCTCAAGCCGTGCTGTGTAACTAAAACAAGCTTTGCGTAGCAAATCGATAAACGCCAGAGCCTTTCCACCAAACCCTTGTAGGCTTTGCGGGTGTTCAATCAACTGGCTCAACAGATCCTCCAGAGGATGGCAAATATCGCTGATCAGACTCATCCCATAAGTACCACCACTACCTTTGAGGCTATGTACCTCACGATATAATTCTTGGCACAAGTTCAAATGAAAACCCGTGCGCTCCAACTCCAATACTAGCTGCTCAATCTCGTCAATATGATTAGGTAGATCACGCAAGTAATTTTCGCGTAGTTCTGCTAATAGTGCTTTTACCTTTTCCATAGCTGACTCTTCAAATTGTATTGAAATTGTTTATTCGACTGAACTATGCGGGGAATTGGATTTTTTCATGCTTTTTTCGGGCTTTTTTGCGGCTTTACTTGATCTTTTTTCAGTCCTTATCAATTTTTTTCTGACGTAATTTATTTAATGTCTTCGTGGTCGATCGATCATGCTCAAAATTAATCGCCTGGACTTGCCCGCCATACGCCAGCACTGCTTTCCCCTCAGGAATACTATGCATATCGTAGTCGCCACCTTTTACATAAATATCTGGTCGTGCCAACTCAACTGTCTCGAGTGCAGTATCTTCTGCGAATGCGACCACCAAGTCGACCGATGCCAAGGCGGCGAGTACCGCCATGCGGTCAGCGCAAGTATTGATCGGTCTATCATCACCCTTGCCCAGTCGGCGAACTGATGCATCCGTGTTCACTGCCACAATCAATGATGCCCCTAACGCTTTAGCTTGCGCTAAATAGGTAACATGCCCTCGATGTAACAAATCAAAAACACCATTTGTCAACACTACTGGATGCGGCAAATCTTTTGCTCTGGCGGGCAACTGATCTATTTCACACAACTTTGATTCGAAATCTGGCATAAAAACTCAATGACTTTCATGTAAATAAAACGCTCATGACAACGGCGTCACCTAAGCAGGCATAGGTAATACTTTAACGTGCGACGACATAATCGGCAACTGGCAGCAGGTCTGTAAAAATTGCGCTAAGATGATTCCTTGTTTCCTATTTCAAAGAAAAATTTTAAACCCCATCAGAAGGAGTCACCATGTCTACGCTATCTAAATTGTTCACGTTTGCCGCCCTGTTATCCTGTTTCTCCTTGAGCGCACAGGCGCAAACTGAAGCTTGTCCAGAAGTTCTGCAACATAGCTTTAATCGCTTGCAAGATGATGCCCCTCAAAACCTGTGTCAATACAAAGGCAAAGTGACACTGGTCGTGAATACCGCCAGCTATTGCGGCTTCACCAAACAGTATGAAGGTTTAGAAGCACTCTATGCAAAATACAAAGACCGCGGTTTAGTCGTATTAGGTTTTCCATCGAACGATTTTGGCAAACAAGAACCAGGCACCGCTAAAGAAATCGCTGACTTTTGCTTCAACACTTATGGTGTCAAATTCCCCATGTTCGCAAAATCCTCAGTGCATGGCGATGACGTCAACCCGTTTTATGCACAATTGATTAAGGCTACCAATACAACGCCAAAATGGAACTTCTATAAATATCTGATCGATCGCAATGGTAAAGTGCTGAGCGCCTATGCGAGCACCACGACACCAGACAACAAAGGTCTCGTCGCTGCGATAGAAAAGGCGCTCGGCAACTAACTAGCTGCGTTGTTGAACCTCTCGAAACTGCCCTCAAGAAACGGGCTGGCATTGAAATATGTCGGCCTGTTTTGGTTTTAGGGATTTGGATTTAGCGATTTAGCGATTTAGCGATTTAGATTAAATTAACCTGGTTTTAGCGGTATTTTTCACAGTGCTTTTTGTCGGTACTTTGCTTGCCTTTTTGGCGACCGACTTACCCTTGCTTGCAGGCGACGACGTGGCTTTTGCTTTTACAGCTGCTGATTTCGCTGGCGTGGCACGTGGCTTGGTACCCGTGCCGGCTTTAGCAGTGGAAGTTTTTGCAACGCGCTTGGCCTGTGTTTGCTTGGGCTGCTCGTCACTGGCAGTTGTCTCTTCATCTTTCATCGCATGACTTAATGCTTGCTTGAATTGATCTTGCAATACTGTCCACCACGCTGCTGGATTATGAAATGCGCTTTGTTCTTGTGACGTCGTGCTGGCAGGATTTGTCTGTTCTGCTCTTGGTTCCGCTTTTGGTTTTGGTCTTTGTTCTTGCTCCTGCGCTAGTTCCGCATCAGGTTCCGCCTCATCTTCAGGCAGTTCCTCTTCTTCATTTTCTTCAACGCTGGGCTCTGGTACCGCAGTTGTACTCGCACTGTGGCTATTGCCGTGCATAGGCCAACTCGTATGATTGCTATTCGCTGCCTGTGCCGATGCAGCAGATGCCGAAGATGAGGAAACATTTCCTGCTTGCGCAAAACTTTCGCCCATGGTTTTTAATGCCGAAATCGTGGCACGTTGAACCTCTAAGGCTTGTATCGTGCCTTTCAACATATTCATATTGACATTTAGCCAGGACTCCACCGTTTTCAGATCTTTTATCTGCTTGTCTAGTTCATCGACCGATAGGGTTGGCGTCACCATACCGGGTAATTGCATGTCGCCCCAGAGTTTCTTAACGAACGCTAAGGGATCATTCAAATTAGCACCTGTTGCTTGTTGAAAGGGATTTTGCATATGCACTTCTCCTTATACCAGTATCAATTTAGAAATGATCAAACAATGAAAATTTAGTCCGACACAGACGACCAATCACAAGACTTATCGCAAGACTAACTCAGAACGATTACACTATCGTTATGAGCAAGCATTCTTTTTCGGCCCCCACCTTACACGCATTCACCAAGTGGAGCACTTGGCTATTCATACTGGCAAGTATCTTACTGCATATCTTCTTGCTAGAGTCATCCGCATGGAAAGATTGGTCACCCAAGCCAATCATCGAGGATATACCGCACATTACTGTCAGTTTAACGCCAGTCGCTTCGGAACTACCACCGACAAACACAACAATTGAAAAGCCGACAGCAAGCAAAGCCAAGCCGCCAAGCCCGTCGGTAATAAGCACGGCGCCAACAGACACCGTGGCTCCCAAGAGCAAGCAAGAAGAACCCGCCAAACAACAAGAAACCCCAGCAGAAATCGCGGCAGCCCCAGTGACGACAGAGTCGCCAGCCACCGCAACCGAAGTCAAGGATGTCTCGACCACAACAGCAGCACCAGAATTTAGCTTGCGAGTTCCCGAATCCGCAGAAATGCAATTGGAAATTACCAATACCAAAGTCAACGCCAGCCCAACGACAGGCGTTGGTAGGATATTGTGGGAAAGTTATAACGGCAAGTACAAGGTCTCGATAGAAGCTGGAGTCAATTTATTAATCACAACGCTGAATTTGTTGACCATCACCAGTGAAGGCAATATCGATGTCTATGGCTTAATGCCTATTGTCAGCAATGATATTCGCAAGACGCGTGCAGCAACTGCGATCCATTTTAACTATGAAAATAAGAGCATCAGTTTTTCTGCTTCAAACAAAGTCATGCCAATGGAAAATGGTGCACAAGATGCGGCAAGTGTTTTAATCCAATTGGCGGCGATAGGCTATGCCGATCCGACTCAATTGGCAGTGGGTAAAGAATTTTCAATACAAGTTGCCGAAGGGAAGGATGCGACGCCGTTTTTATTTCGGGTGGTAGGAGAAGAAGAAATCGATAGCGCCCTAAATCCTGAATCCAACAAATTACCGACTATACATATTACGCGTCCGCCCAAACCAGGATTCTATAATTCGCAATTAGACATTTGGTTGGCGCCATCACTAGGTTGGTATCCTGTCCAAATTCGAAATACCGAAAGTAGCGGTACCGTCACAAATCAACGTGTCATTGCACTCAAACAAAAAGTTAATCTTGAAAAATAATCTATTTAGAATACGGCAAATCTGCACTACCTTGATCCTCGTGTCAGGTATGAGTTGGCATTTATCCTGCTACGCTGAAAAATTTAAATTGGCACCGTCGGCTGACTTACTTTACAGCCTAAAATCAAGTCAAAAAGGCATTCCGGTTAGTGGTGAAGCTAGAATTAACTGGCAAGTGATTGAGAGCGAATCGCAAGCGAAACTTTATCGATTGTCTTCCGAAACCAAAGTCCCTTTATTCGGCAAAATTCTGACGAGCAGCAGCAACGGCAGCATTATGGACTTTGGCTTGGCACCAGATCGTTTTATTGAAAAACGATTTCGCCGTGCCGAATCGACGACGTATTTCGACCGCGACAGAAAATTAATTCACTTTTCTGAATCCGACCTGACTTACCCAATTCAAGGCGGTGAGCAAGATCGTTTAAGTGCGACTTGGCAATTGGTCGCACTGGTGCGCAATCATGCGGAACAAAACAAAGTGGGGCGTGAGTGGAAAATGTTTGTAGCAGGCCAGCGTGACGCCGATCCTTGGGTATTTACTTTAATGGAGTACACCAAAATCAAAACCGCGCTGGGTGAACTCGATGTCTTGCACATCGTCAAAGCACCGCCGCCAGACGCACAAGGTCAAAAACTGGAACTTTGGCTAGCGAGTAATTTCGATTATTATCCGGTCTGGATACGCTTTCAGGATAGCAATGGTGATCAGTTAGAACAAAAAATTATTTCCATCACCAAACCGCTTAAATAACTATCAAATAACCATCAAATATTACCCGTTCTTTTCATTTTTCAGTCGAGCAAAACAATGACAGTAGCCAATCAACGCGCCCTCGTTTTATTTAGTGGCGGTCAGGATTCCACCACTTGCCTGGCATGGGCATTAAGCCGCTATGAACACGTCGAGACCATCGGGTTTGACTACGGGCAAAGGCATGCAATCGAACTCAGCATGCGTCCACAGTTATTGAAAAAGATGCGGGCATTGTCTAGCGATTGGTCAAATCGTTTGAGTGAAGATCACATGATAGACTTATCGTTGATCTCGCAGCTGTCACACACCGCAATGACAGAAAATATTGCTATACAAATGCAAGAAAATGGCCTGCCGAATACTTTCGTACCAGGGCGCAATTTGATGTTTATGCTGGTCGCCGCAACACTCGCGTATCGACGTCAACTTGGCGTCTTAGTTGGCGGGATGTGTGAGACTGATTTTTCTGGTTATCCCGATTGTCGTGATGACAGTCTGAAGGCTCTACAGGTAGCAATCAATCTAGGTATGGCGAGTCGGCTGAATATTGAAACACCATTAATGTGGATAGACAAAGCGGAATCCTGGCGATTAGCTGCCAGCCTTGGTGGCACAGCGCTCATAGAATTAATTCGCGAAGATACGCACACTTGTTATCTGGGGGAGCGTGGTCAGATGCATGTTTGGGGACATGGTTGCGGTACTTGCCCAGCGTGTGAATTGCGCGCCAATGGCTATCACGAATTTATCGCAAAAAGCTAAAGCAAACAGCAGTTGAATTCACTAGCATCGATTAGTCATCGCCGCGAGTCACATGCGGCGATATCACGCCAAGCACTAACTTGTTTTCCAATCACGCAACCAGGGTTCGATGGCGCTTTCTAACATTGGTCGTGCAATTAAAAAACCTTGGCCTTCATCACAGCCAAGTTTCTGTAATACATTCCAATGCAAGTCGCTTTCTATGCCTTCGGCGATAATTTTCAAACCTAATTTCTTGCCTAATTGCGTGATCAATTCGGCGATCCTTGGTCCATCTGCGGTATCGATTTGCATCACAAATGCACGATCAATTTTAAGTCTATCAACCGGCAATTTATCAAGATAACTGAGAGACGAAAAGCCGGTACCAAAGTCATCAATCGCGATTTGTATCCCCAAAGATTTCAGATGCGCGAGTGACTCTTCAAACATGCCCGCACCATTCATCGTCACCGATTCGGTAATTTCCAATTCCAAAAAGTGCGCTGGCAATCCACTGTCGCGCAAAGCACTTTCCACCAATTCAATAAATTCTGGCTGACGGAATTGAATCACCGACACATTCACGGCAATACGCTCTAATTGATAACCTTTGTCGAGTAACTGTCGCATCATAAAACACGAGGTACGCAATACCCATGCACCTAAACTAATAATCAAACCAGAGTGTTCGGCCAAAGGAATAAAATCCGTCGGCGGTATCATACGGCCATCATCAGTGCGCCAGCGCAATAAGGCCTCAAATCCGAGCACTCGGCGGTTGATTAATTCAACTTGTGGCTGGTACATTAAATACAGGCGCTCTGCATCAAAAGCTTTGTGCAGGTGTTGCATCAACATTGCACGTTCGCGAATCGCAATCCCCATTTCACGCGTGAACAAAGTATGTGAGCCGCGTTGATATCCCTTGGTTCTCTTCAAGGCGATGCTGGCGTCTTTCAAGACATCTGCACCCGACTGTGCATAGGAATCCAATGCCACCATCCCCATCGACATAGAAACAGCATGGGTCGTGTCGTCAATAATGAAGGGGTCGACAAATATTTTCTGCAAATCTGCCGGTTGCAAAACCATGCTATTGCCGAGCAAGCCAAACACATCGCCGCCTATGCGTGCCAGATAGGCTTGTTCGCCCAAAGCCTTCTGCAAACGAGTGGCGACTGCGCGCAACAGCAAATCACCATAACGATGACCCAATACGTCATTGATCTCTGCGAAGTCATCTATATCGATTAACACCACCATTTGATCCGGCGTACGGTTTTCAATCGCAGTACCGATTTGCTCGATAAAGCGCAAGCGATTCGGCAGCATTAATAGTTGATCACGGAAGGCATAACTCTTGAGCTGACTGACCAAGCCCAAATTATCGAGACATACGCCGAGATTAAAACAAAATATTTCTAGCAGTTGTTGATCTATCGACGATAGAGCATAGGGCAATTCTATGAATGCCGCGATCGCCCGCTTACCACGCCCCGAAAAATACAAGGTCATGTTATGTTCTTCGAACAAGGAGATGCGCTCTGACAAGGCGCGCCGTAAAGAATCGCGAATAATCGGATTATCGATCTCATCGATAGGGCGATTCATCAGGCTGCGATAATGCCCGGCGGACGCAATCACGCTATAGCGAAAACTATTATCGAATTGCAGCGCCTCATCACATTGCGCGCACAAAAGACCTTCGGATGGGACGCCACACAAGGCGGCAATTTGCGTAATCACGCCCGAGGCAAAACCTTCGATGCCATCTTGCATAGAAAAGGCAGCACTCGAAGTAATAATTTGATGCAGGCCACGCCGACTGGCTTCTATCGTGCGTAACTGATCGTAAGAGCGGATCGCGGCAGTGAGCGCCGTCAGCAATTTCTTGCGCGTCAGCTCATTCTTGGTTTTGTAATCATTGATATCGTAGTCACGAATCGCATCTTCTTCTGGTGCGTAACCTGGCTGCCCCGTGCGTAAGATAATGCGGGTGTCGCGCCACTGTAGTTCATCGCGAATGAAACAGACCAGATCGAGACCAGCATGCTCAGTCTCCATGACCACATCCAGCAATACTACGGCGATGTCTGACTCAACGGCAAAGCGTTCGTGAGTTTCTGCTTTGGAATAGGTGTGGATGAATTCGAGGCGACGATTCAGAATTTTTACGTCGAGCAGAGAAAACTCCGTAGCGCGATGCACATCTTCGTCATCATCAACAATGGCGATTTTCCAAGTACGTTGCGAGATATTTGCTAAAGCATCTGTATCGAGGTCTTCCTCGATCAGTATCTCGTCGTCATCCAGGTGTTCTGACATGCCGCCCCCAATCAATGGAAACTCACAGTAACAAGTACTTTCAGTATATCGCAACTACCTTTCCATGCAACAACAAAGTGGCGCTAACTCAGGGACAAAACCCGACAAAGAATAAAGAAAACAACGCTCCATTTCTACGGGTTTCCCTGAAATCAACTAAATCGTCGTTGCGCATCCCAGGCGAGCCCCGCACCGATACTGCCAAATACATCGCCTTGCACCATTTTTGCATTCGGCAACAGGCTTTTCAGGTCTTGTCGCAGGCCACGAATACCACTCGCACCGCCGGTAAAAAACACCGTATCGATCTGCGCAGGCTGAACGCCGGCATTGCTAATCGCATTGTGAATAGTTTGATTTAATTGTACAAATAATGGTGCAATTGCAGCATCTAATTGAGTCCGATTCATGCTCAACGCATGTTGCTGTGAGCGCACGTCGCGGCTTCGGATGCGCTCCAACGCGATGTCGACAGATTCCGCATCACTCAAACGAATTTTTGCTTCTTCTGCCTTCAATGCCAGCCAATGGCCATCGCGTTGATCGATCAGGTGCAAGAAACATTCGCAGCGATAACGCAATTCCGGGTCATTAATATCGCGACAAACGTCTAAAATCTCACGCACCACTTTTTGCGAATACACCAGATTGATGGTATGCCAGGTTGCCAAATTGAAGTAATTCGCCGATGGCATTTCCATACCGCTACTGAGCAAGCCACCCATGCCGAACAAAGGCATCAATTGTTGCAAACTCAGATACTTATCAAAATCGGTACCGCCGATGTGCACGCCCGTATTACTCAAGATGTCAGCTTGCCGGTCAATTTTTTGACGGCGTTCTGGCGCCAATCGGATCACTGAAAAATCAGCAGTACCGCCGCCAATATCCACCACCAAAACCAATTCTTCTTGGGTCAGACGCGACTCATAGTCTAGGGCCGCAGCAATCGGTTCAAATTGAAATGCGATGTCTTTGAATCCTGCATCTTCGGCGATTTCACGCAGAGTCTGCTCTGCTTTTTGATCCGCAGCCGGATTATCATCGATGAAGAACACCGGGCGCCCAAATACCACATGTTCAAACTGCGTTTGTGCGTTCGATTCAGCGCGCTGCTTTAACTCGGTAATGTATTGCGTCAACAATTGTTTATAGGCCAGACGTCGCCCTTGCACTTCGGTTTGTCCATCAATTAATGAAGTACCGAGCAAACTCTTCATCGAACGCATCAAACGACCTTCATATCCATCCAGATACGAAGTTAAGGCCGCGCGCCCATAAGTGACTTCATCTAAGTCTGCATTAAAAAAAATGACCGACGGAAAAGTCACTTTATCGTCTTCTAAATTCAGCAATCTAACTTGACTGCCATCATGAAAACCTACTGTTGAATTTGATGTACCAAAATCCAAACCACATACATTATTCATTCAACATCCTATCCCGCTATGCTAGCTATTTTTACGAAGCTGAGATCTTAAACTAGTTGGTGCAGAGTGTGCGCAATAAAACGAATTCTTGCGATTCGGACAAGAGTCATGTCCAGCAACTACGAACAGCTTCGATGCAGAGAAAAACTTCCCCCATCTTGCCGCTTTTGGCGACAACATTTGCGCTAACGCAAGACAATTCTATGCGTCCACACGAATCGAAAATTTGAGAGGAAAATATGCGTTTTCGAAATTTCGGCTATGCTATGCAAACTTTTTCTGGCAAGTATTTTTTTCTAAGCCAAAACATTCTCAGAACATCACAAGCAAAGGATGCTTACCTTGACTAGCCCTATCAGTGATTTACTCAAACAACGTCTAGAATTAATCAATACTCCGGAGAATCTGCCACTGTTACAGCAAGGCTTGCGTGGTATCGAGCGAGAGACTTTGCGCGTAGATCCGCACGGCAAACTCATGTTGAGTCCACATCCACCGGCATTGGGTTCAGCATTAACCAATCCCTTGATCACAACCGATTATTCGGAATCCTTGCTGGAATTTATTACGCCAGCAGAACAAGATATTTCGATTGCATTAGAGAAGCTAGATGCTATCCATCGCTTTAGCTATACCAAATTTGAGGGTGAAATGCTATGGAATAATTCCATCCCTTGCGAGTTACCTTCTGAGGCAGCGATTCCTATCGCTTGGTATGGCACCTCACATATAGGGATGGTCAAACATGTCTATCGTCGCGGCTTGGCGCTACGCTACGGTAAGAGCATGCAATGTATCGCGGGCATACACTACAACTATTCTTTGTCTGAAAATTTGTGGAAGCTCATCGCGCAGGCGGAAGGCGATACTCGCAGCAGCCGTGATTTTCAATCCGAAAGCTACATCGCATTAATTCGAAATTTCCATCGCTATAGTTGGTTATTGATGTACTTGTTTGGTGCCTCACCTGCGCTATCGAAGAGTTTCTTGCGCGATCGTCAGCACAACTTAGAAACATTATCGGACGACACACTGTACTTACCCTACGCGACTAGTTTGCGCATGAGTGATTTAGGATATCAAAATAATGTGCAAGATGGCTTGGTAGCGCCCTACAACACCCTACTCGACTACATGCGCAGCCTGTCCTTAGCGGTGCGCAAACCATATCCACCGTATGCTGATTTGGGCATCAAAAAAGATGGCGAGTGGATGCAAATCAATAGCAATGTACTGCAAATTGAAAATGAGTTTTACGCGACCATACGTCCTAAACGCGTGATTAAGAGTGGTGAACGTCCAGTCGAAGCTTTGTGCGCCCGTGGTGTGCAATATATAGAAGTACGCTGCATGGATGTTGATCCGTTTGAAGCACTGGGGATTAATCTATCGACTTCGCGTTTTCTGGATGCATTCCTATTATTTTGCGCATTAGAAGAAAGCGATCCAACCAATCCTGCTGAAGGTGAAGAAAACACTGACAATTTTTCACTAACAGTAAAATACGGTCGTCAGCCTGGTTTGATGCTACAGAATAAGGGCGAGAAAATCAGCTTACGTGATTGGGGTGATAGCCTGCTCGAAAAAATCTTGCCGCTGGCGATTTTGCTTGATCAACAAAGTCATACGACAGAACATCAAGAAAGCCTAGCTCTGCAACGTGAAAAATTACACGATCCCGCGTTAACACCATCAGCACGTGTTTTGCTGGAAATGCGCCAGCATCAGAATTCATTTTCGCAATTTGCCCTTGCGCAAAGTCATCATTTCGCAGAACACTTTAAGAGCAATCCGCCGGATAAAAAAACCATGCAATATTTTGAAGAATTGGCGGCCAATTCAATCGCCGAACAAGCGAACATGGAATCCTCACAAACGGGAAGCTTTGATGAGTTCATCGAAGATTATCGTTCACGTACATCGAGTCAAATTTGTTGCGATGGCTTGGGTGGCTAGGGAAATAGCGTTACGCTTACTCAAAGTGCGCCGGTTAATCCACGCAAAAGGGATTAACGGCGAGATCGACTGACGATAGTACGATATCGCTTGAGCGTCTCGTCGTAATCACGATTTGTACGGGTAATTTCTTGTTCGTAAAAGGCGATCGCTCTGCGGGTATTACTCACGTTTGCGGACAAATCGTCAGCACGCTGCCGAATCGAATCAAATTCTCGCGTCGTCTTTTTTGATTTATTTAGTTCATCTTGCAAACCCGTGATGAGTTGACTCAAGCTATCTAATTGCTCAGTTGCCAGTCGTTTTTTCTCTTTGAGAGAATCCACTGCGCGCTGTCGAGCTGCTTCGACATCTGCTTCACTCTGGTAGTGCGCTAATAAGTAACGTTCTTCTTTTTTACGTTCTTGCTCTTCCGACTCTTCGCGCTTTTTGCGTTCGGCTTCCGCGGCATTTTTTTGCTTTTCCTCTGTGCTCAGAGGCGGGGCGACATCATTCTTAAATCTTCCGGTGTTAGAGTACACTTTCATGCCACGATTGACACATTCTGGAATCGGTCGATCAGAAGTCACTACCCTACCTTGCGCATTCGTACAGCGAAAAATATCTGCCCTCGCCTCATTCAGCGCGACCACGCACAGCAAACCAAGAATAGAAAAGCTTGTTTTTTCCATCTCACAATTGAATTGAGAAGTATGCTATTTGATCAACACAAGAAATAAAATTGCACTTGTGCACACATTTAACTTGGAATTTACACGAATTCTTAGATCTTAGTACAACTAGTTATTTCCCTAACTCACGACCGTCGTACTTTTACACAGTCGCGATAAGTGGCCTTAATTTAATGAAACGACTTTTTAATTAGCAAGAGAGACATCTCACCAAAGGTGATAAGTTGCTATCAATTCTTCACCTTCTCCAACGAATATGCGATGTGCATAGACTGGCAGGAGACAAAACTCCGCGTTCATTCTGGCCTACGTTTATTGCACTAAACGAATCCTGCGCCATGGATAAGGATCGCGCTCGCCCGCTTGTGACGGTGGCATCGCCAGGCGGCTAAAACCTGAAGGGGCTGGACAATTACCCGTCCTTGCGTAATGCAAAGCAGCACTCAATCGCCTTTCATTCGGATCGCCTAATAAATGATCGAGATCATCGGCAACCTGACATGTTGGTGCGAATCCATTAACGTAATCGCCTTTACCAAGTTCGTTCACACCAGAAAAAGCAATTGCGAAATAAGCAGTATTGCAATTATTTGTTTGAAAGAAACCATATGGTTTTCCACATGTGTTTTCTCCAATGATGATCACTTCTAAAAACGGTGAAAGTCCGTTAATGATCGACTCGCTGGCAGAGCAGGTACGGCTGCTGGTCAAGACAAAAACACGCGGCAGATTCAACCATGGCAATACTTGACTCTTAGTATCGTAAGAATAAAACCACGAGGTGGACTCGTCAGCATTTTGTTGATATTTATCGTTAGACGTCAGAGTTTCAAAGATGTGGCCGGCAGTCCTGTACCCGCCTATCATGGCGGACAATTCATTCGCTATATAGAGATACCCTCCGCCGTTATAGCGAACATCGAGTACCACATCATTCACTCTCGCTTCACGGAAAGAGTTGATTGAATTGATTAGTGCTTGCTCAGCTGTGCGGATATGATCGTTAAACATTATGTAACCAATCTTTCGCCCTTGATCGACCAAAATCTTAGACTCAAGCACAGGCGAGTCGACAATCGAGGCTGCCGTCATTTGCACATTACGTGCAGTAATGCCATCCAAGTCAACAATGCTAAATGTATGGGTTTCGGCCTTGCTTGGATATAGCGCCGCATATTGATCATCATTGGCAGGCTGCGCTAACGACGTATTGTCTACGCTGGCAATAGTAGCACCACGTTTCAGGCCAGCTAAATCAGCTGGAGACCCTGGTTGAACAAAAAGAACCCGCAAACGTGTCCCCTCACGCTGCAAGGAATAGCCGTAACTAAAGCTGGTACCCGATTGAAAGTAATCATCGATTTCCTTTTGAGGTATCGCGAAACTAAATCTATCCTTAGACCGCACTAACAAGCTATCAAAATAAATAGAAGCATCCATGAGTTTATTTTGTGGCGTTTCTGCGATGTCTTTGTACCAGAGATAGACATCATCTAAGTGCCCACGCGCCCAGGCTCGTTCTGCGGCTGGGGTACAAATTCCAGCAACATTCTCAAAGCTCGGGGCTGCTGCGAGATTGGTTGTAAGGTCTTTCACCGGAACCAAGGCACGTGCATTGTTCGTATCCGATGGCGTCACTGCCGCGGCAATCGCCATTGTCTTGACGATGGAGTCTTCAGGGCTGATATAAGTCAAGCCATGTTCCACTGCAAAATACTTTGCGACCTGTAATTTACCGTCTAGTAAGGCAGGAACAAAACTCCATTTGGGATCGTTATAGAAAGTTCGTGCGGAGTTCAACATCGCTTGTATCATGCTCCCTTTACTGACGCCACGCACCAACTCTCCGGCCCAATAATTCACTTCCGCATCGCTCGGTGCAAAACTACCCGACCGCCCCAAAACGTTCTTATAAATAATCTTTACAAATTCTTGATTGCTCATCTCAGACGAATAACCTGTCTGCGCTGAATAGAGAATGGCGGCGCGATAGAAGCTATTTGAAATTTGATCTAAACTAGTACCCGCTTTCAGTTGTTGCAACCAGTAAGCTAAACCATCCGCATCCGGCACACGATTAAAAAATGCCACATACAAATCGATAATTGAACGCAATTGATTTGCATTGACTTGCGTACTTAAATCGCCGATTTCAAGATTCACCGTAAGGTCAGTAAAGCGTAATTGTTTTTTATTTTTGGCGACTACGATATCGCTATTATTTTGCATATCCGTGATGATGTAGCCAATACTAATTTTTGAAACAGTATAGTTTTCCCGCTTACCATTAACAATCTGCACATCGGTCATAGCAGGCGCTGCCTGTGGCGGCATAGCAGCGAATACGGTCTTGTTTCCAGCTTCCTGATTGCCACCGCAGGCTGCCAAGCTAAGCAAAGCGCCTACTGCCAGCATTGCTAAAAACCAGCGACACAGGTCGCGAGGTAACATTATTTTGACGGGCAACATGCAAGCTCCAGATTAACTAAAAGCGTTTATTTTAATCCTAGCTTGATTGTGTATTCACATAAAACTTTCCAAAATCTTTTCTAAATACGTTTATTTGAGAGTAATTTTCATGAAAAAATAATACTGCATTGATCTGATTATTTAGATTACTGCGATGCAATTTGAAAAAATTAGCAGTTTTAGATATCGAAACTCTGCTTGCCCATTTAATTCAAAAACGACAAAGTTTCACTCCGTAGATCGCCTCGATAAAACGAAGCAATCTACGGATTCAATCAAAATCAAACCAAACTAACCGTCGCATCCTTCAAATTAGCAACAGGCTGCAAGGTTTGGTTCACTGTTCCAAACTGTGCATTTGACACGAGATTTAATGCAGGGGCCATCGTGAAGCCGGACAAGTTGCCCATTTTCGCATATTGATAAGCAAGGTCACCACCCATTGCAGCAGTGTCGCTACTGTTCAAATAAAACTCCAACAACGACGCAGACAATGCCCAACTGGTCAATGAAGAATTCGCCGCTCTGGCCTGATCAAACTTGGTCACCAAACCATCAAAATTGAATTGCTCAATTTTTTTGTTATTCAGTTTATTAGTCGATGCAGCGTTATAGTCCGTCGTGCCTTCAATCACTACCTGTAAATTGGCGATGCTGTGATTGTTGACGTTGGCGTACCAGTCTTTCATCGTGACCTGTTCACTCGTGCCTGTGACTAAGATCAGGTCATTGCCCGATTTCTTGAACAATAAGTCGGCGTATTTAATCCCTTTGCCTAGCGATAGCGTGTTGTCTTTACCTGTGCTGGCGTTGACAACATCCATCCCGTCTCCGCGATTAAAGGCGATCACATCGGCTCCGGTACTCGTCGTAATCGTATCGTTACCAACGCCACCGACGATGAAGTCATTGCCAACGCCGGCGGTAATGACGTCGATTCCTGCTCCGCCATCGAAGATATTATTGCCGGCAGTGTCGGTCAAGGTATCGTCGCCTGCGACGCCTTGCAAAATGTCGTTACCGCTAGCACCATTTAAAATGTTATTTGCAGCGTTTCCCGTCAACAGATTATCTAGGGCGTTGCCAGTGCCGTTGATGGCCGTTGTGCCGGTCAGTAGCAAAGCTTCTAGGTTGGCGATCAGTGTGTAGGTCACTGAGGATTTGACTTGATCATTACCTTCGCCCGTATTTTCTGTCGCAACATCGCTAGCGTTATCGATGAGGTAGATATCGTTACCCGCACCACCCGACATGGTATCCGCACCTGTGCCGCCATCGAGAATATTATTGCCGCTATTACCGACTAGGATATTCGCCACGGTATTGCCCGTGGCATTAATTGCTGCGCTGCCAGTTAAGGTGAGATTCTCTATGTTGGTGCCGAGAATGTAGCTGATACTACTTTGCACGAGGTCAGTACCAGCACTCACCGCCTCAGTGACTACGTCTGCTGTATTGTCTACGATATAGATGTCGTCCCCTGCGCCGCCTGTCATGGTATCCGCGCCAGCGCCGCCATCTAGGATATTGTTGCCCGCGTTCCCCGTGAGTATGTTAGCCAACGCATTGCCTGTTCCGTTAATGCTTGTCGTTCCGGTCAAAGTCAGATTTTCTACGTTGGCAGCGAGCGTGTACGACACACTACTATTGACTTGATCGGTGCCTTCTCCACTGTTTTCGGTAATGAGGTCGCCGATATTGTCGATCACGTAAATGTCGTTGCCTGCACCGCCAATTAAAGTATCAGCACCGGCACCACCGTCTAAGGTATTGATGGCGCTGTTGCCTGTAATAGTGTTGGATAATGCATTGCCTGTGCCGTTGATGGCGGTAGTCCCGGTGAGAATGAGATTTTCGACATTCGCAGGTAACGTCAAGGTAACGCCACTCTTGACGGTATCGATACCTTCGTTCAAGTTTTCTGTGACGACATCGGTGGCAACATCGACCACATAGGTGTCATCACCTAAACCACCGATCAGGGTGTCTGTGCCTGCGCCGCCATCTAGGACATCGTTACCAGCGTTGCCGGTGAGCTTATCGTTCCCAGCTAATCCGCTTAAGGTGTCATTACCTGCGCCGCCTACTAACGTATCAGCTCCGCTGGTGCCTGTGAGCGTTAGATTAGCGACGTTGATGACCACATCGAACACATCAGAGACACTGAGATTACCCGCATCTTTAGCTGTGACTTTGACGCTGATTGTACCTGCGCTGGTCGGCGTACCACTAAACACACGGGTCGTCGCATTAAAACTCAACCAAACGGGCAAAACAGAACCATCGGCTAAAGTGGCGCTATAGCTTAAGGTATCGCCAGCATCCGGATCGGTAAAACTGCTGCTAGGGATCGTATAAGTAAATGCGGTGCTTTGAGTGGCAGTCTGATCAGGCAAAGCGACAGCCAAGACGGGTGCACGATTAGCAGGATTGACGGTCATGGTAAGGTTTTGACCTAAGGCTAAACCGTAATTATCGGTGCCCCACAAGGTCAAACTTAACGTACCTAAATTGCTCACAGCGGGTGTACCCGAGATCACACGTGTCGTCGCATTAAAGCTCAACCAACTTGGTAACGCCGAGCCATCTTGCATCTTCAGACTATACGTAACACTGTCGCCCACATCCGTATCGACAATGGTATTGGCAGGCACGGTAAAACTATAAGCCATATTGACTTTGCTGATTTGATTCGATACGGCGGTTCCCAAAGTAGGTGCCTTATTATTCGTAGCACGATCCACCATGGTTTGTATCATGGTTTGACTCCAACTGACCGCATTAGAGAATTCAACTTTATCGATTTTGTAATCGGCTGCTTGTCCGTTGATGGTGGTGTTAGCCGCGTAGTAATTACTAATGACGACTTGATCGGTACTGTTCTTTAATTTGAACGCTAGATGATTACCGGACTTGAATGCCAGCACATCAGTATCAATAATCCCGGTTGCAAAACGTAATGTATCTGTCGCGGTCAATAGGTCAAGGTTATCAATCGTATCTTGCCCATCACCACGATTGAAGATATAAACATCATTCCCCCCTGCTCCAGATAAGGCATCGTTACCTGTCAAGCCAGTCAGTATGTCATTACCTAGATCACCAATAAGTGTATCAGCGTCCGCCGTTCCAACTAAAGTCTGATTTGGCACGCCAATAACAATATCAAATACATCAGAGACAGTGGCATTGCTTTGATCCTTCGCAGTAACCTTAACACTTGTAGTTCCAAGTACACCTGAACTTCCAGTGAAGACCTTGTTTACTGCATCAAATTTCAACCATGATGGTAAAGCGCTTCCATTTGATAGCGTCGCTTTATAAGTTAATACATCACCAAAATCTACATCTGCAAATGTATTGCTAGGAATCACAAAATTCAATGACACATTAGGCCGAACATTTTGGTCAGGAATTGCCGTTACTAATGTTGGTGCATGATTAACATAAGGCGTCACATTGAGCGTGAACGATTGCGTAGTCGCAACACCATAATCATCTTTAGCAATCAATGTCAGCGCCATACTTCCAGAAGCATCTTTAGGAAGTTGCGCAGACAACGTTCTTGTTACTCGATCGAAAAACCATCCTTCGGGCAAATAAACACCATTCTGTGGATCATCGAAGCTATACCTAATACTATCACTAGGATCTGTATCAACCATAGCATTGACGGGAACAACAAACTTGAACAACGTATTCGCTGCGGCGGAGACAGTCGCAGGTAGTACGGTGCCAATGGTCGGCGCATGATTAGTCAAACTGTTTTCGACAGCCAATTGAATCTTCGAAGCATCCCACTTAACGCCATCACTAAATTCGACGAGATCAATCTTGGCATTTGTCAGTTCCCCATTGATCGTTTCATCCGGGCTGTAATAAGTCAAAATGATGATTTGATCATCGGATCCACGAATCCTGAAATTAAGGTTGCCTGTCGCACCTGACATCGTCTTATACGCGACTACATCTGATTCAAGTATATTCACGCCGAATCTAAGTGTATCAATCGCATTGACACTATCACGATTCTCGATGGCATCCATACCATCACCACGATTGAACAAGTAAATATCGTCGCCAGACTTACCAGCGAGATAATCATCACCTTTACCACCGACGATGACATCATTTCCGCTCAATCCGATGATCATATCTGCTTCATCGGTTCCAAGCACCGCCCGTCGTTTTACTTCATTAATATTCCAAACAGTGCCATCAGCAAATTGAATTTTTTCAAGTGAACTTGAATTGAATCCATTTTGAATGAATGACTCGTTAAAAAAATTAGCGACACGTAAAACTGATGATTCACCTTTGATCCTTAACTCCAAATTGACGCCACTTCCTTTCACAAAAATATCATTTGGCGTGATCCCTGCGTCAAGCAACAATACGTCAACACTCGGCAATAAATCTTCAGATTCAATAATATTATCGTCACCGGAATTGCGGCCAAACAAATAAGTATCAGATCCGCCCATACCGTTGAAATAATTTGTCTCCGAGCCGCCACTTAACGTGTCGTCCGTCGCAAAGCCCGTGACATATGCATTAGGATTATTTGAATTACCAATCAATACTTTCGCCTTAATATCATTAAAACTCCATATCGTATTATCAGCAAATTTGATAGTCGAAATAACCTCGGCATTCAATTCATTTGAAAAATAATTCTTCACGTGAATAATATTAGAGGTATCCTTATAGGCCATCCACAAATCATTCGCATTAAAATCACGACCAACAAGAATGTCGCCAGGCAGAATGCCCGCACCAAAGATAATTCTATTGGCGTCCGCACTTGGTTCTTCAAAAATGACGTCATCACCAAAATTCAAGTCGAATTTATAGGTATCCGAACCGGCGCCACCGGCCAAGCTATCATTTCCTAATCCACCATTTAACAGATCATCAGTACTAAATCCAATAATGTTATCGTACCCAGGCGTGCCTTTGAGCATCAAAGCTTTTACGGTTTCGTAATCCCAAATGGTACCGTCAGAAAATTGAATTTTTTCGATAGCACGAACGTAACTTGCATCGACATAATTCGGCTGAAAATAATCACGTATTTCTAATTTACTTTCACTACCATTAATCCTGAGCACCAAATCAGTATTACCCAAACGAGACGCGGTGATGTCAGTTGGCGCAATTCCAGCATCGAATAAAATGACATCAACATCAGCACCACTCTCACCACGCTCAAAAAGTGTGTCGTATCCAGAATCTCTACCAAATTTATAGGAATCAGAACCATTCTCTCCGTAAAGGTAGTCATTCCCATTGCCACCGTTCAAAACGTCATTACCCGCGTCTCCATATAATGAATCATCGCCATCATCACCATTGAGTGTATCTCCTCCATCACCTCCACTCAGATAATCTGCATCTGCACCACCACTTAACGTGTCATCGCCATTTTCTCCATAAAGGAAATCACTTCCTACACCGCCAAAGAGAGTGTCATTTCCATCTTTACCGTAAATTTGATCAGAGCCACCTAAACCATCTACGGTATCATTGACGGCGGTTCCATAAAGAATGTCGCTCAATTCAGTCGCCTTATTTAATTGCGCATTAATTTCTGACATTCCCCAAACCGTGCCATTTGCAAACTGAATCCTCTCCACCGTATCACTAGATACTTCACCGCCAAAATAATAATTTTTAATTCTAAGAGTCGCCGCAGTACCCAATATGTGAACTAGCAAATCTTGCTGACCTTCTACAGATAATTTTATGTCAGATAGCGTAATTCCCGCATCAAGCAAAATGGTGTCGATATTCTGCGCAGGTAACGTGTTGTCCTGCCATGATGTAATATCCCAAACGATATCATTGCCAGAATGTCTTCCGAATTTATAGACATCACTACCTGTGCCTCCATCTAGAAAATCATCACCAATACCGCCATCAATCGTGTCATTGCCAGCACGTCCATAAATACGATCATTCCCTGCATCACCACTAATAATTTCATTATCGCTAGTGCCAAAAATAAGGTCATCCCCTTGTGTTCTGGCATCCACTAATGATTTTGCTTTGATATCGGTATAACGCCACACCTCTCCTGTGGCAAATTTAATGGCAGAAAATGCCCACTCATTTGGGTTCGCGAGGAAATAATTGCCAATCGTCAATATATTCGCGCTACCGTTAAAGGATAAAATTAAATTACTATATCCATCATTTCTTACAGTTACATTCGACGCCAAAATACCTTCGCCAAATTGCAGTAGGCTATCTGGTCGACTAGTAAATGTATCGTTACCAGAATTTAAATCGTAGCTATAAATGTCGTGCCCTACACCACCATCAATAAAATCATCACCCAACCCACCTTTTAGAAAGTCATCACCGTCTTGTCCATAGAGCGAATCGTTTCCATCACCGCCCTCAAGATTATCATTCCCGTCTCCGCCGGAAAGCGTATCGTTCCCATCGTCACCAAATAATCTATCATTGCCACTTTCTCCGGCCAAAATATCCGCCCCACTACCACCAGTCAGCACGTCACTCCCATTGCCGCCAAAGAGGTAATCATTGCCCGCCCCACCAAAGATAATGTCGTCTGAGTCGTACCCAACCAACCTGTCGCTATCGTCAGTCGGTTGCAACAATAGATTCTTAATATCCGCAATACCAAGCAAAGTGCCATCAGAAAATTTAATTATCTCGACTGCGGCAGAACTCGTAACATTTTGCGCAAAATATCGGTTTACAATCAGTTGATCCGCTGTTCCCTTTATTTTCATCACGAGATCGTCATACGTCCGACTAAAAGATATATCGGACAGAAGAATATTTGCACCGAAAGAAATCATATCGGGATTGACACCAACCATATCGGCGTCTTCATTATCAATGCTATCTAGCCCATCCCCCCTTGAGAAAATATAGACGTCACTTCCATCGCCACCGACTAAGCGATCATTTCCCGCCCCTCCATATAAAGTATCGTTGCCACCGTACCCCAGAAGAAGATCAATGCCATCACCGCCATCGAGAATGTCACCTCCAACCGATCCAAAAAGTGTGTCATCTCCACCCGCTCCAAACGCCGAATTTTCTCCTCCACTTAACTGAATAGAATTATTTTTAGAATTTCCTACAATAAAGTTATTTTCAGAGATCGCTCTATAATCTGTTTCTGTTACACCAAACAACTTTGCATACCAGTCCTTAGTCTCCATTTCAAAAGCTTCATGATTTGATGCAACTGAATATTTCTTATGCAAATAGGCTTGAACATCCCACCCAACTAATTGAGCATTCTTTAAACCCCATGCACCAATAATTTCAATCAACTTGATTGCGGCATTGGGGTCGGACGCAAAACTGGAATCAAAATATTTCTCTATACCAGACACGTCATAGTCGCCATTAGGTAATTTCTTAATCTCAATCGAAAGAAAATCACGGTAAATGGTTTTGAATAATAACGACTCATAAATATAGGATTTAAACCGATCATAGGCCAACTGAATATTAGCCACCTGATCTCGTGCTAAACTCACCGTAAATACTCCGGCAGAGGCATCCAGCGCCGTCGTTCTCACGCCGCCAGTGGAGGTGCCATAAGTAAACCCCATGAACTTCTCAACTATTTGAATTTTCTTCAAAAAGCTCAAATACTCAGGCGTACCTGCCGCAATTGGAAGCGCATAGTTTACAGATACTCCTGCACCAGCTAAAGCCGTGGCTTGTTCTTGCAATGATTTAAAAGTCGAAGTCGAAGCCCATAGACTTACAAAATCATCGAGCATAGCAATCTGATCTACCCGATTTGTCTTTACTGAATAATCGTAAACAAGTAGTCCAAGTTGCCCTGACAAAGCGATAGCTTCAGACAAATCCCGCACTCGTCCGCTTCCACTAAGATTTGGCAGCGCCAAGATATCTTCGTCAAGAGGCAATGCGTCAACAAACTCACTAAAAAATGTATTCTGAAGTAGGTCAAGATTAACAATGGTCGAACTTAATTCAACGGCAGCTTGAACACTCCCGTCTTCACGGGTAAATGATCCCGCTGCCGTTTGTACATTGCCATTCCCTAAGTTTATAAATTCTTGCCTTGCCCCCAAAGAAATTGACGCTATCTTATTCTGTGCCAAACTACTTAATTCGTTGACTTGACTAATGCCATCTTGATTAAGGTCTCGCCAAACTTTCAAGTTGGCAAAGATTGGATCGAGCTGATCAATTTTTCCATCCAAATTTACATCGTTATCGGCCAAAGCAGCAAAGCCATTTTGTGCAAACGTACCGCTTTTCAATAGCGTATCAACACCAAATAATTCGCGACCATTATCAATCTTCCCATTACCATTAATATCTAATGCTAGCCAAGCGTCATCTGGTCGTAACCAGCCAGTGCCAGTTTTAACGCCATCAGCATCGTGATCGAAGAGAATCGGTTGCCCGTTCCCCCCCGTATTATTCGTCTCAATACCGTCACCATCTAGATCCAGAGCCAGAGGATCTCGACGCGGTTGAACCGCTCCCGATAAGCCAGCCTGGCCAGCCCCTGTTGGGCCGTTACCATGTCTGCCTGAGCCTGAACCTGAATCTGGTCCGGGCTCTCCTCCTGGATTTCCCCCATCATCATCGACGATCAATACTTGCAAATCAGGCGTTCCGATTAAGGCTTCACCTATCGGCTCTGACAGAATTAAACCAAAAGACTCTGAACCTTCTACCAAACGATCTTGGTTGATCCCAACAACGACTTTTTTGCTGGTCTCTCCCGGCAAGAAAGTAATGACCTGTGACACTAATCCTATATAGTCTGCATTGCCAGCACTATTACTGACACTATGTATTCGAACGGAACTGGGCTTACTACTAGCTTGACTCAACGACACTATATATTCAACACTGCCGGCAGACTCCGCAACACTTGTTGCCCCCTGAATGCTAAATACCGACTTTTCAGCAATCGTTCCCGTACCCAAAACAGGTGTCGTATTCAACTGCGTAGCCACACGTAATACTAGGTTCTCTGAACTTTCTGCAATGGCATCAGTTACGGTGAGATATCTCACCGTAAAGGTCACAATCCCCTGAGGTACCTGCACCTTATTACCCGAAAATGGCGCATAAGATACGCCCCCATCAAACGAAACAGCCCCCGCACCAGTATCAACATTAAACTGCGCGCTCTTATCCTCGGGGGTCAGCGTCACCTCTGTCACATCTTTCGTAGGCTCTGACAACACAACATTGAAATCCAATGCAGAACCCTCTTGAGTCGTAGGACTAGAAACAGCCTTGACCTGCGTAGTCGATTGCGGACTAACGTTATACGGCAGAATCTTTAACAGGCTGCTTCCGCCGTCTTTATCAGTTACTTTCACCGCAAATGCATCCGGCTTGAATCCACCAGTCACCGACATCTCATCCGCATTACGCGTATAGGTCCATGCACCTGTAGTCGCATCTATGGTCACATTGCCGTACAAACCTTGATGTGCGATGGTATAAGTAAGCTCTGTTCCACTTTCAACATCATGAGCACTTACTTTGCCAGTAACTTCACGAACGATATTGGAGAGAATCTGATTTTCGATAACCGGTAAATCATTCACGGCAAGCACTTTGACGCGTACTATGCCCTCTGCAGTACGGTCACTACCATCAGATAAGGTATAACTAAAATATCCATCACCAGTAAAATTTGCCGTTGGCGTGAATATGATTTTTCCAGTCTCGGGTTCATAAGAAACGCTGCCATTGACCGGGTCTTTCAATGCAGTAATTTTCAATGAAGCATGATCAAGACCAACCGCAACAATGCCATCATTTAGAAGTAGCTGCGCGGCATTAACGATGATCGCCGTATCTTCCACTGCATTTATCCGGTCATATCCAGCCATCATTTTTTCATCACTACTCTTGGCGAAATGGATACCCGCTGAACTCAATTTTGTCTGATCCTCTACCGCCGCCGCAAATGTTTCGACTGAACCATCTTCATTGGTCACGACCAGAACATTGTCAAACATGTCGGTCAGTACGCCTTGAGAATCTGCAGTCAGAGCGACTTGTCCCAACTGATGCGTCACGCCATTTCGAATAAACGTACCATTCCTCAAATTCAACATACTGATGCCCAGCTCGCTCATGGTTTTTAATTCATGTGGGCTTGCAATACCATCGAGATTTAAGTCACGCCAAACACGAAGCTTTGAAAACTGAGCCTCATCAGCACTAATGTACATATCCCAATTGTTATCGAACTCTTTCAAGCCTAACAAACCACGTTTCAACGCATCAATATTGATGTTATTAAACAGTTCGGTACCAGTATCGATGACGCCATTGGCATCGTAATCTGACACCAAAATACCATCATGCGCATCAATCCAATCGGTTTCTTCTGCGTAGCCATCGTTGTCAACATCAAACAGAACTCCGTAGCCATCATCGCGACTCAATAGTTTAATTCCATCGCCATTCAGATCTAATACAATCGGGCGTAGAACTTGGGTTGGCCCAGTGACAGCTCCAAGAATCAAGTGGCCATCATGCTTTGCCCATCCTACTGAATTCAACGTTGTATTGTTTTCGGGTGCGACAAATCGATTACCGTTAGTTCTTCTAGCCTCCCAACGCTCCCTCGCGCTCTCAACGATCCCTTGACGTACTCGATTTTTCTCAGCAATACTATCCGCCTCCCATACTGGTGCAATCGCACCAGCTTTAAAGGTGGCATCAATAAATAACTGACCGATGTCCTTAAAAAAATCATCCGAATCAATTGCTTGAATTTGCTGTGCGAGCGTTCCGGTCGATAACAAGCGTCCCTTCGCATCAAAGTACGAGCGCATTGTTTGTCCAGTACTTGCGTCCTCGTACGTTAAAAACCAGGTATCGCTCTTTTTACGATCAAGCTCAAGTACAGGCATACGATCAACGATCATTCGCGCATCTGGTAAATGCGTGAGCATCTCTTGCAAGGGTGTCAACAGCCCCTTCATCATGGCTTCTGTTGAAGCCTTTGCCTCTTTATCTGTCGCGGAATTAAAGTTATAACTAAACGTTCCATCACTGGCACGACCCAATGTTAACTTGGCGTAATAAATTTTGTCTGGTTCAATTAAGGCGGCAAGTATCTTCCCTACCGACAGTACCCAACCAATGACAGGGTAGCCCATTAAAGCGGCGATTGAGGCGATCACCTCTAGATAATTCTCTTCTTTTAGATCAGAAATGATATTAATGACCGAAATGATGGTATTAATATTGTCCATCGCACTAGTTACATTAGCGAGATCGGTACTTGCTTGTGAAGCTTTTGCTGCTGCTTGTCCGGCGGTCGAAGCAATTTGCTTTACTTCATCCTCTAGGAGGGCACGGTAAACCTTGAGTACACTGTTTGACAGGCTAAGGCCACTTTTTAAGACCGAGGTATGATCGCCACGTTTCAACGCGGCTTTCAAGCTAACGACATCCCCCCACGCATTGAGGGCGTCACTCACACCAGAGGTCGCACCATCAGACCATATCGTCGCCAAGTTTGCAGATGCGGTTGCGACACCTAAGCTATTACCACTCTTTAATGCCGCGATTAGATTTTGGATGCTGGATAGGGAGTTACCAATTTTTTGGACGTCGGGGTCATTCCACCAGTTCCCGGATGAGTTATCTTCGCGAATTTTCTTTAATTTATCTAGGGTATTTTGCCCTGAAAATACGAACATATTAAAAATTGAAGTATCGTCATTTGTAAAAAATGGATTAAATTTGGAAGCATTGAGCGCTTCAACCAAAAGATTTTGGTCAGCAACCGGATCACCATCTATTTCATCAACTGAAAGAAATTTAAGGCCGCCTTTACCATCAGAAACCAATTTTGCACTAAATTCGATATTCTCAATATTTGTTCGCAATCTAACAAATTCATTTTGGTTAACCTTCGAGTACGTGGCTGAAAATTTGGTCTCCGTTTGGCTCCCAGATGAAAATTCCACTTCCCCAGTTTCTAAATTGCGTTTTATCGTATAAACCTCTACCTTATTATTCTTCTCAAAGGTATACGTCTTCACCTCGACATCATTTTCATCAATAGTTACTGTGACATTTGCATTCGGAATAGACGAGTAAAAATCACCACTAAAATTAATACGATCAGCAATGTCAGCCTTAAAAGACAGGATGTCTTCACCACCCGAAAAATACTTTGCAGAATCTGCATTAAAGCTCACGTGACCAGAACCAACATTTGAAAAAACTGCATCAAAAGTTGCACCATCGCTTTTAAGCGTAGTAATTCCCACTCCTGCAGTTTCAATATGCCCCTGTCCTATTGAACTTGTAACCCGAGTAATAAATTTAATACTATCTCCGTCGACAATGCCAACTTGTCCTTCCGCAGTAACGACGAACTCACTTATGGTCGGATTAGTCCCAATAGGCAATCCTGTCAACGGATCAACTGGCAATGTTCGCTCAACTATCCTATTTGCCCCTTGCTCTCGCGTCGCATAAACCATCACTCCATTAATTACTTGACCACCCCCATTGATCATAGCGCCATGCGGTGATAATCCATCTGCGACATTAGATGCTAAAACCTGAGCATACCATTCTAATGCTGTGGCATATGCGGTAGGGCTAGCACTATTTTCACGGTAGAATTCGAGATTCTTAGCATTCGAAAAAATACCAAATGATATCGTTGGTAATTGAGATGTATCCACTAAAGATATTTGTCGTTCGACCAAAGTCAAAATACTTCCGCTTGGGTGATATAAACCGGCATCAGTACCGACTGTGGTAAGCCCTAGCAAAAGAGATGGAAGATTGATACCACCAATCGAATATGCGGCTAAATCAATTGCTGCATTAAATGCCAAGAACGCACTTGGCAAATAATCAAACTTCATACCAGAATGATGTGGTGCTGCCATACCAACAACAGAGTATGCTTCGGCTGAAAATTCGATTGTGCCTCCAAGTTCATAGTTATCAGCAAGGTCGGGAATAATCGTTTGTATTTCTCGTCTATATGCCGAGACTTCAGGCAAAGTAGCAAGTGTGACAGCTCCGGGTCCGTCGAGATTTAGGCCGCCTAACCCATAAACCTTCGCCACTAACTCTGCCATGGCACCACCTAATGAATGCCCTGTTACTTCCAATTTTTCACGGATTTCATTTATTGTAGGAGTTCTTCCGAGCTTGTCTTCCAACTCACCTGAAATAAATATGATTACATTTTTTGCAAAATTCAAAGCCGCCTGAAATTCCGGATGCCATGCCCCCACATATTCTTGTATGGCCAAAATTCCATCAGCACCTAAATCACCATTAATTTTTAGATCATTCGTTCCTGCCAATGACATAACATACTTACCGGAAGCATCCTTATACAGTGCCCCCATAAAACCCACCTCGGCTTTATTTGCACCTAGGATATCAACAGTAGTAAATGTACCTATATTGAGTGCACTTGTATTGTTACCAGTACCATATACCCCTTTAGTGAAGGGCAAATATTTTAGAACTTTTTGGTAATCCATGGCAATCTATCCCTTTCCATTCAATAATCTTAGTAAATTTTGGATTGATTATTTTTTCAATCCAAGCGCCTGCTTCGCCAGCTCCTGAATGTCGTCACCAGCACGCGCATCTAACTCGGCAACTTTGCGAGTAAATGAATTTGGCAGATAAATAACGTGTTCAAAATCACCAAGTTTGCGTTTCTGCGTATACGGAATTTTGTCGTTCACTGGACGGAAAGCGATCAGCAGATTAACTACATTTCCACCTTCAGTTTTTATGTCTTTAGTGGTTCGAGTAATACTATCGAACGCCATAAAATCTACACCGTCAAATAAATCTCTAAAGAAACTCTTGTTATAAATCTCACTCAATTGAATCATAGCTCTATCTTTACTCAACACATATAGCCCCACTTGAGTTCTCTGAAAAATACGTTTAACTCCTGGCTTTGGATTTTGCTTGTATTTTTTCACTACCTTATCCATTTCATCTTGAGTGCTCGAAATTAGTCGCGCACTGGGTAAGGAATCAATCGTATAAAAAGGAAGGTCATTTTCTTTTGGTAACCTGACCTCACCTTTGATATAAATCTCAAATCGCAAAGACCTTGCTTTATTACACACTTCAACTCGATCTCCCCATCCACAAATCTCTTCGTCTTGCTCTTCACGGATTTTGACCGCTACAGCCTCTGCACCTTTTAATTCGGGATCAATAAAAGCTTCTGGCATACAATATCTTCTAGCGAACTCTGGCGTAACCACCCATATCCAAGGATCCTTGGTATAACGCACACGTCCCAATCTTGGGCCGTTGTAATAACCACTAGGGCAACTACGATAACTCTGTTCCAATTTTTGTCGCTCTTTAACTTCACTTAACTTCGTATCCACTTCAACAGCTTTAGAGCTACTGATTTTTTGTAGCGATTGTGCATGCGAACTTAAACTCAGTATCACAAAACAAACAAAAATCAAATTCAAAGAAAATCGCATACAGCCAACCAAACGGCTTCGCTTCACCATATTTTTCAACAAATTCCATTTCATTTTTATTTCCTCAATCTCAAAATCTAAAATCCGTTTAATCCAATTTTTCCACCACGCCGCTTACTTAACTACTTCGCGAATCTTTCTCAATTGCCCCTAATCATCTTTCAAGATAAACACAGCCAGAATCAACGCTTGACCGTAAAACTCATCTCAACTTTATTCGCACCTAGGACATCATGTGCACTCGTATTATTACCGGTACCATATACCCCTTTAGTGAAGGGCAAATATTTCATGGCTTTTTGGTAATCCATGCCAATCTATTCCTTTCCATTCAATAATCTTAGTAAATTTTGGATTGATTATTTTTTCAATCCAAGCGCCCGCTTCGCCAGCTCCTGAATGTCGTCGCCAGCATGTGCATCTAACTCCGCGACTTTCCGAGAAAATTGATTTGGCAGATAAATTACATGCTCAAAATCACCAAGTTTGCGTTGTTGTGCAAATGGAATTTTGTCGTTCACTGAGCGAAAAGCGATTGCCAACCTCAAATTATTCTGATCAGAAGTTTTCACTTTTTTGAACACGCCCGTAATACTATCGAATGACATAAAATCAATTCCATCAAATATATCTCTAAAAAAACTTTCGTTATAAAGTGCGCTCAACTGAACCGTAGTTTTATCTTCAGATAACATATACAAGCCGACTTGAGATATTTTAAAGATAGGCTTCACGCCAGGTTTTGGATTTTGTTGATTTTTTCCCGGATCTTTTCCAAATCATGCTGACTATTTGAAACTAAAAATCTACTAGGCAAAATTGCTGGCATGTAATATGAAAGATCATTTTCTTTCGGTAACTTAACCTCACCTTTGACATAAATCTCGAACCGTAACGACCTTGCTTTATTGCAGACTTCAACTCGATCACCCCATCCGCAAATCTCCTCATCTTGTTCTTCACGAACCTTGACCGCAACTGCCTCTACGCCTTTTAATTCGGGATCGATGAAAGCTTCTGGCATACAATACTTGGCCGCAAATTCAGGTGTCACCACCCATATCCAGGGATCCTTGGTGTAACGTACACGTCCCAATCGTGGGCCGTTGTGGTAACCACTAGGGCAACTACGATAACTCTGTTCTAGTTTTTGTCGCTGTTCAATTTCACTCAACTTTGCATCCGCTCCGACAGCTTTAGAACTATCGATTTTTTGTAGAGTTTGTGCGTACGAGCTTAAACTCAGCATCACAAAGCAAACAAAAATCGAATTCAAAGAAAATCTCGTATCGCCAACCAAAGGGGTTCTCTTCATCATATTTTTCAACAAATTCCATTTCATTTTTATTTCCATAATCTCAAAATCAAAAATCTGTTTAATCCGATTTTTCCAGCACTTCGCTTACTCTTTGCGGAACTCTAAATTTTCCAAAAGTAAATTTGGAAAAGCTTTAAGCAATCCCTCCATGCCAAGCGCTGCCCAATACAAAGCGATATCGCTAGGAATGATTTCTTGTCTCGCTTTGACAGGGATTTTTTCCCAAGCTTTTAATATTCGCTGCGATTCATTGACTGCTGAGAAAGTGCCCATAAAATTGCATATCCAGATCGCTCGAAACTCCCATGACTCATTTTCCAATTCTTGAATTCGATTATCTTCACCCTGTAGCCATTCCAATACATCTCGATTATTTTGCTCCAAGAAATAAGGCCCTAAAAACGCCTTAAGATTTTCATAAAACCTACCCTCTACACCTAATTCCACCCTGTGGACAGTTTCCGATCTACTTCCCAATGGACTGCTACCGGGAATGCAACGTCTTATTTCACAAAATCTGTGTCCCAAACCACTCTGCAAAAACGCCTTGAGCGCTTGTATTTGTCTCAGTGTAGGCAACTCTTGAGCTTCCTTTGGTAATACCTCCATCGTATGACTTTCAACATAAATGGTATTGGTCGCCCTATCATAATTGAGATCACTATTTCCAAATTTTGCATGCACTTCTAAAATGGAGCCAAGTAAGCCAGTCTTGGGATCAAAACTGTAGTACCGTGCATTCAAATCCTCGCTATGAATTGTGGAAAAAAGAATGACTTCATAACCTCGACTTTTTGCCAATAGAAAGCTCGGACAAATACGATAATTATCCGAATGCATATTCATATTTTTTCGAATATTTGATCGTTTGCATTTCTGCTCCCACTCAACATCTTTGGTCTGATAAAACCTTGACTCGTTGGCAGGTAGATCTCTTTCTTGTGGAAATTCGAAGGTCTCTATGTCGTCAAAATATTTGCTAAACACAAGTTCCCCCTTCTTTCGCGTCATCAACAACTTATGAGGTGTCCCAGAAAAAAAGTGTGGATCAGTTTTATAGACCCCCATACTCTCCCTAATATCTTCTAACCAATGAAAAATAGAAAAATCGACGTCTCCAACCACGATTCTTTGAATGGCAAAGCGCTCAAATTTACGCATATCAACTTCAGGCTTTAATACACGCAATTGTGCAGCGGCCAATTGCCAATCTGCATCGGCAGATTTCCCATCACCCAGAAGAATTTCGCTCATTTGCAGTCGCCATTCTGGCGACTTTCTCATTTGTTTTTTACTCAAATAGGTATCACTTCGATTTGATTTTTCAGTACCATTGTTCGAAGGTGATGGCACAGGTTTCTGAGCAAAAACACCCATACTCATGGTCATTGCGATTAACAAGACCGATGCCAGCAAAAGCCACTGAACATGTTCACGAACTTTAGCATTCGATGCTAATTTTTTTTGATTCATTAATATTTTCTCCTTCAAACTTCGAAAGTAAATTTAGACACTCATAATTGAAAGATTATTCTTAACTACTATTACTCCTGGTGCAGCTACTACGAGATACGATTTATTTTTTAACATCAATCAATTTCACATCAATCATTCTCTTCAACTCAGAAGCCACAAACGCATCACCAGGCTTAAAGACTCCCAAACCAACCAAATCATAAGTGGCAAGTTGATCCGCCGTTTCTGGTAATATTCTTTCCGCTGCAGGTGGATCAATAAACTGCACAGTACATTTTGCGATCTTGCTAGTTCCTACGGAATATTCTTTTAACACCAACAATTTAAAACTAAAATAGCCACGCTCTGTCGCCATTTCTGCCGCTCTATATAAAGAAAAATTCAACACCTTACTGAAGTTCCAAGGTTGACTTACCATGTATTGAATCTCGACCGTATCGTCACTGATGACTTTACTGCTGTAGCCATCCATACCCGAAAATTCCGACTTCTGATACACAGTGGCACATCCTCCGGTACCGACTATCAATGCCAACGCAGCCACTGCGCTTACGAAACGATTTACTCTTACGGTCTTCATTTTTTACCCTCTTTACCATGGCTATTAATTAGATTTCTTTTTTACCTTTGAACTACTATTTACTCAACGCCCCCGCCCAGCCTCATTCATCGCCTTCTGCACGGGAGACAACAAATACGCCAACACACTACGCCTACCCTGATTAATCTCCTCCACAATTTGCATCCCAACATTGAACTGATATTCCTTACCTTGACACCACTACCGAGTATTCATCGTATCTTTGATTTTTCACGTCCAATCAAATTACATGGGTGTTGAATTGTTCGCAGATTTTTCAACACTACTGCCCATAAATGTATCCCCTAGGAATATTATCCACCGTGCCACTAAACACTTTATTCTTCGATGTCGGCTTGATCGCTTCGCATCGATCATCCTGAGGTGATTGAGTTTTGATCGTGCATGAAATTTCGACGTTTGGACATGACTTACTTATTTGCGCTATCAAACCTGTAGCCTTACTATCACCTAGCTTCCCCTCTTGACGAGGAACGCGCGCGTACTCTTTCGCATAAGCGATACACTGATTGATGGCTTCTACAGGAAGCCCAAATTTAGCATCTATTTCGCCTCCTTTCTTTTTAATATCAGGGGCAGCTTTCTTGCTGGATTCTGATGTTTTTGGTACGTCCGTTGAATAGCCATTACTATTTGCTGCTACACGTACGGACTCACTCTTAGCCGGAGCGTTCATTGCATCTCCGTAATGGACTTTACCGTCTTTATCTGTCCACTTTTTCACTTGTTGCGCGTGAGTTGGCGACAATACTACAAACGCTACCAACATCACTGCGACTACATAATTTAATTTGGTCATTAACGCTCTCCGTTCTTTAAAATATTCAACTTAATACGATTAACTAAATCTATCTCTCCCGCCCCGCTTCATTCACAGCCTTCTGCACAGGGGACAATAAATATTCCAAGACACTACGCCGTCCCTGATTGATCTCTGCCACGATTTGCATACCCGCATTGAGCTGATGTTTCTTGCCTTGTGCATCGATCAAACTCTGTTGATCCAACTGAATGCGTGCTTTGTAGGTGGCTGTCACGCTGGCATTGTTTTCATTCGCACCTGAAACATTTGAGTTGTTAGCTGCTGCGTTGGGTTTGTTGACTTCCGTGGCATCGGCACTGAGATGAGTCAGCTTGCCACTTAGCATGCCGAAGCGTTGAAACGGATAAGTCGCGACTTTGATTTGCACAATTTGTCCGACTTCGACAAAGCCAATGTCTTCATTTTTAATACTGACGTCGGCATACAGTTGTTCGCCTTTGGGAACGAGCGTCATGACGACACTGCCGGGTTGTACTACTGCACCAACCGTGGTGGTGGCGATGTCTTTGATGGTGCCGTCTTGGGGGGCTTTGAGTTCCATTAAGCCTTGTTTGTAATTGCTCTTATCAAGTGTGGGTTGGAGTTGTCCGATCTTTTGTTGAAGGTCGGCGAGTTCTTTTTGTAACTCGGATTGATAGGTACTTTTGATTTGGGCGAGGCGTTTTTGTTGGGCATTGATGGTGGCGTTAAGTGCAGCGACTGTAGCTTGTTGGGCGTCGAGGTTCTTTTGTGTTTCTATGGCGGCGCGCTGTTTTTCTGCACTTTGTGAATTGGCGACGATGCCTTCTTTTTCTAGCTCGGTATAGGCGTCAGCAGTTTTTTTGTGAGAAGGTAAAATTTGTTCGTATTTACTTAAAATCTCTAGCGCGCTTTTACGTTCGTGTTCGGCTTTTTGAAGTAGAGAGAGTTCTTGATCGAGATTATCGCGTAAGGTTTTTCTGTGTGCTAAGTATTGGTTATGGATTTGATTGAAGAGAGCGTTGTCGTCGCCTGCTTTGCTTTGCATAGCTTGATCATTGAGTTCAGCTTGTAGTCGGCGCACTTGCATTTGTTGGGTGTGCAGGTCATTGCTGATGCTGCTTTGATCGGCGTTGGCTAAGGTGGTATCCAAGCGTGCGATGACTTGGCCTGCTTTAACGCTGTCGCCTTCATTGACTAAGAGTTCTTTAATGATGCCGGATTCAGCGGGTTGCACGATTTTGACTAGCGTTTGCGGGACTAATTTACCTTCGCTACTGGCAATGATGTCGAGCTTGCCAAAGGCTGCCCAGATGATGAGGATAAAGACTAGTATCGAGACCGACCAAAGGACAATGCGACCTGTTTGGCTGGGGGGATTGTTTTGAATAAGTTGTAGCGGGTCGTGCCAGCGCGTGGGTGGGTGTAGTTGGATGACTTGGGCGCTTGGTGTTGCTGGCGTTTCTGGTGCTGGGTTGTTGGTATTTGCTTGATTCATTTTTTGCTGTATTGATTCTTGTGTTTGTTGTGCTCTTTGCGTCTATCTGCGTGGCGATTCATTCGCTGCACTATGGATTGCTGCCAACCGCTGGCGCTAATGCGACGCGTTGAGCACCTTGTTCACCTAGTCTGTACACGGCATCAACATGTAAACCTTTGGGTAGGCCGTGCGTAATAAAGAGCATGGTGACCTTGCCGTGCAGGCTGTTGATGGTTTGCGCGAAGTGTTCTGCCGTGTGGGTATCTAAAGCACTGGTGGCTTCGTCGAAGACTAAGATGCTAGGACGTTTGAGTAGGGCTCGGGCGATGGCGATGCGTTGTTTTTGTCCACCCGATAAACCTGCACCGCGTTCGCCGATTTCGGTTTGGTAGCCTTTCGGGAGTGCTTCTATGGTTTGATGGATCTCGGCCATTTTGCAGGCGGCAGCGATTTGTTCGAAACTGGCGTCTGGGCTGGCCATCTGTAGATTGTCGTAAATCGTTCCTGAGAACAAGGTCGTCTCTTGGGGCACAACACCAAAATGACTGCGTAATTCATTGGCGGACAAATAGCGAATATCAACACCGTCGACCAGGATGCGTCCAGCAGTGGGTTGGTAGAAGCCTTGTAGTAGTTTGGCGAGCGTGCTTTTGCCACAACCGGATGGTCCCATGATGCCGATGGTTTGACCTGGTTCTACTGTCAGGCTGAGATTGTCATAGACCAAGGGTAATTCTTCGGCGTATTTGAAGGCAATTTGTTCTATCTGAACTTTTCCACTCTTTTTACCATCACGGCTTGGCACCATGGAATAAGGCTCTGTCGGCGCATTCATCAAATCACCTAAACGATCCACCGATAAACGGGCTTGTTGAAACTGCTGCCATAAACCGACTAAGCGCAACATGGGTTGTGATAAACGTCCTGAGAACATTTGAAAAGCGACCAGCATCCCGATGGTGAACTCGGTGCTGTGCATGACGGTGTAGGCACCTATCGCGAGGATAAGCAAGGTCATGATTTGCTCTAGCAGATTGGAGATGGTGTTATAGGTATTGGCGAGTTGTTTGGTGTCGAAACCAGCTTGCAGATAGCTGGCTAGATAGCCGCTGTATTTGCTATTCAATTGGGGTTCTAGTTGCAGTGATTTGACCGTTTCTAAGCCGACGATGTATTCGGTCATGAAGGCTTGATTGCGGGCACCGAGTTGAAATTGTTGTTGTAACTTGGCTTGAAACATCGGTGCCACGATGGCGCTGAGCGTCACGATTACCGCGAGTATGGCTAACACGATCAAGGTCAAGGTCACGCTGTAATAGAACATGATCGCCACGAAGATCAATAAGAACGGCAGATCGAGAATGATCGTCACCGCAGCACTGGCGATGAATTCTCGTATGGTTTCTACACCGTGCATACGGGCAGCAATCACACCGGTGGAACGGTGCTGAAAGTACAGTGGGGGAAGTTTAAACAGACGTTCAAATACGGCAGAACCTAGAACAGCATCGACCCGATTGCCAGTGTGCAGCACTAAGTATTGTCGCAACCATGATAAACCTGCAGAGAAGATCATAAATACCAACATGCCAATGGCAATCACGATCAGGGTGCTTTGAGTGCGATGAACGACGACTTTGTCGATGATGGCTTGGGTGAATAATGGTGTTGCTAGTGCGATGAGTTGAATGACTAAGGAGGCCAGAAGAATTTCTTGCCAGAGTTTTTTGTGTTTTAAGAGCTCGGGGATAAACCAGCTAAAACCAAATCGTCGCGCTTGACGTTCTTGTTCTGCACTGTCGGCATCGATGCCTGGATCGATCTTTGGGGTGACACGGGTGATTTGACCTGTATAGCGTAATTGAAATTGCTCTAGCGTGATGGTTTGTGGAGCACTGTCGGTTTGTTCTACCACCAACACGTGCGTGCCATCGGCTTGCAAGATTAAGGCCGGTGAGATGAGATTGGCTGAACTAGCTTCCGTACAGCTATCAAGTTCTGACGACATCGGCGCACGACACCAGGCAATGAGCGGAAAGGATTCTTGGTGCAGTTTTTTGGCAGCGCATTTGTGGGTGCTGGCTGATAAACCCGTTTCGTCCAAAGCATGATGCAAGGCCTGATTACTATAAGGCGCTGCGCATTGCTGTTGCGCGAGTTCTAAGGAAAATGGCTTACGGTGTAGGGCACAGAGGCCTTGTAGTGCCCAAAAGAAGGACGTCTGATTTAGTTCTTGATAATTCATTGCTATGATGTCCGTTACAACTAGTTACATTTGTTTGCGTGACGTTATAGCATTGTCATTTTTTATCAATAACAATATAGCATTATCTAGAAAATATTTTAAAAGTATTAATATTCGCTACGTTTTTTTCATAAAGTGCTACTTCAATACCTTAAGCTTTCCTAAAAATTGGGGATAAAAATTAAAAAAGCCGATGTCGTAAAACATCGGCTTTTTCTCAAAATTCCCGCGGAATTAATTTCTTGACGGGAAAATTCCTTCCATCGCGATAATGTAATTCAGACCAAGGTAAGGTTGCATCACCGATACTACACTGGAACTAGAGAATGGCGCCGTCACTGGTGCACCACTACCAGTATTTTGTGTTGCGACCGTACCGCTACCGGTCACAGAAGTAGTAACACCACCCAGATTAACCGGATTTGTTGGAGCAGTTCCTGCTGGCAGATAAATCGCCGCACCATTTGCACCGGCGCCTGTTATGGTCAAGCCTCCGTTATTGGCAACGGCAGGCAAACCACCAGATGCTGTTGTTCCTACTGTAATTTGTGTCGATGCATTAAACGGATTGAAACTGACAGTAGCAGGATGATTATGTGCAGGTAAATTTGCAGTATTAAGTGTAAATGACACATTCCCGTTCGCGATCGCGGTGACGTTATTGGCGCCAGCTTTTTCGCCTTGACCCACATTCGCAATGCCAGGACCTTGTCCTTGCGAGCCCACCACCACGCGCCCGCGCAAGTCAGGGAGAGCGAAAGTATTTTGCCCATCGCCGCCGTACATTGTCCCTAACAAAGCAAACATCGCTGAATTTTGAGCAATCGAAATAATTTGTCCATTACAAAACAACCAGCCGCGTGGTGGATAATTAAACGCCACCGGCAATACTGTTCCCATAAATGCTTCCATTTCATCTCCTTAGTGTTTGTGATGTTACAAAAAAAGCGCTTTGCGCAAATGATTTAGAAATTACACAAAACTGACATCGACATCGTTGTTTTCGCATCGCCGTACAATCGTATTGTCTTTAACTCTGCACCTAACCAGTCAGCGCAATTTTGCGTAAGTCCTATGATTGCCATTAACTTCTAAAAATACAAGTAAAAACATCAATTTATTTTATGTCTTTTTATATAAAAAAGATATTTTTAAATTGACTTTAAATACCGATGTGATTTTTAGTAATGCTTACTAAGCAATTGATATGCCAGCTTTTTCTGGAAATGAATGACGAGGAAACTTTGGGTGAATATGTGATACCACTCAAGAGACTCAGGAGAGAATGGTGTTAGCAGCAATAGCTTCGAGTTCGTTCGCCAATGTCAGTGCAGAAGCTTGACTGCTGCGACGCAAAGCTGCAATCACATCGGCCACATTGGCATCGTTAATATTTGGATCAGGATAACGCGGTGCGGCGGGAGCAACCCATCCCGCGTCTAGAAATAATTGATGCAACCAATCATTGCTGATGCAATCGAGCATTAGATGAACACGTGCCTGAGGACTGTGATTACGCACGCCGTGCAAGCAATTCGCGTTCAGATACCAGGTATCTCCTGCCGAAAAATGCACATCCGTTCCGTCCAAACGAAACAATACTTGTGATGTAGTTTGAATCGGAATATGCAGACGCGTGATGCCATCCTCAAAAGAAGTTCCCTGATCTCGATGTTCTTTGATTTCCCCCCCGGCTTCCAGTGACATCAACCGTATCGATGTCTTCTCGCAGGCAAATTGTGCGATCACATACTGAAAATACGGACATTGCCGCAATATCTCGGTGTCTTGAAAATTAGCATTGTCCAGCGGCAGAATATGATCGTCACGCCCATCAACCGAGCGCAAAGGAATGCAAGACCATTCTTTCTCATAATCACGGGTATTGAAATGACGTATCCAGTTGGTTTCAGCAGCGCGGGCAAGATCTTTCTGAAGCAGCTGTACATCAAATGACATTGGTAATTTTAAATGTGTTGCGGATGACATTAATCTCTATTCCTTCTTAAAAAACACTTAAGCGACATACAATGTCTACACTACGGATGCTCACGATACGGATGTCTGCACTACACTGCTTGCACAAATATGCCGACATCCATTGCAGCGACAGCATTTAACAGTACACGCTAATTTTATGCCATAGAAAACTGTCAAGACAGCAGCTAAGTAATTTTCAGAGCCTATGGGTCTTTAAATCGCTCAGAGAAATTAATATAACGACGCGCGGCTCAATGGTCACGAAGAAAATAAAAAGCATTCTTTCTACAAAGATGGCACAGGTCTTGCAAAACGCATAGGAAATGTCTCACAATAAATATCATTACAGCATATTTTTGTTACTATCCATAAAATTAAGCTCAGACCACAAGGATGTTTTATGTCACTTACGTTTACACAAGCACAGCAAATCCTCAATACCAGTTTTATCGCACATACCTCGGTCGGTACCGTCGAACTTCGCTTGATTGAAGCCAGTGAACTTCCAGGACGCGGTATCCCGACTGAATTCCGCATGCCTATGGTATTAATTTTCTCCGCACCTGCTTCGCCTGTACTAACTCAAGACAATTATCACATCGATCATCCGCAACTAGGAAGGCAATATTGGGCCATGTCTCCGGTACAGCCACCACGCAATCCTCCGGTGACCGTCAACAATGAGCCACTCTTGTTTTATCAAGTCCTATTTAATTAAGTAGACGACATTCGCGACAGGAAATCAACTCACATTCCTCATGCTGCCATGTAAATTACATGTAAGGATCTTCTTCAAGATCTGAAACATCCTATCCTTTTACATACATCTTGATTTCTGTTTTGAGCAGCGCTCACACCACTGATGAGATTGAAGAAAACAGTCATATGACTTGATGTGCTGGCACTCGCCTTTACGCATCCAATCCATCTTAGAATAGGAGTCGTCATCACAAAAACTAGCGCTTTTAAGGCCTGGGTTCTTGAACAAAAAATAGGCAAAACTGGTTCACTATTCTTTTCGTTTTTGAACACATCAAAAAATGTCAATAATAGCTAGTATTTTTAAATTCTATTTTACAAAATCGCCGTGAGAAATTTGATGCTTTACCGGGATTTGTACATTTGTTTCCTTGACTTGCATCATTCGCCCCCATACCATGTTTTGCTTTGTTTCATGCCATATTTACCTATGAAATTACCACGCTACAACATGTTTCTTGAATGCATTAATAGTGCTTTCAAAGTACGTTCAAATACTGGGGCTGACACCTCATTAGTGTTGAAAACAGTTTCGGCACTTGAAGTCGTCGCACCAGAAAGCGCTAGTCAAAATCAACAAGCTTTTTCTTTGATTTTTGAAGGTGATATGCAAAATTTTTTGCCTCAAGGTACTTATCAATTTTTGCATGCACAATTAGGTGAGACAGCAATTTTTATTGTTCCCATCGGCCCGGAACGAGATCGCAATCAAATGCGCTACGAAGCCATATTTAATTAATTCAGCACTGGAGATTTTATGTCTAGCACACCGGGTTCGACCCGCCGTGGTTTCTTGTTGTTCGGAGGGGCGAGCGCTGTTGCGGTTGCTGCAGTTACCAGCAAGCTTACCGCTACTATGCCACCGATAGAAAATCAAGCAGCTAACCATGCCTGCGATTTAAGCTTGAGTGATAACCACTGCCTACAAAATTTTTCACTTGCCGACTTTCAATCATTAGTTGGTCAAGTGTTTGAGGTTCAAGGATTTCTCTCGTCATCACATTTGAAATTGGTTAGCGTGATCTCGCATCGACGGCCTGCGGACAAGCGTCCGCCAGACAGTCGTCAAGAACCTTTTAGCTTGCAATTTGCCGCAAAAAATGGGGTCAACATTCGCTCCGAAATTCAAGATTTTTTTCATCCTGTAATGGGTTCATTTAAGGTCTTGGTCAATCAAATAGGCAATGCACAAGCAAATCAACCACAATATTACGAAGTTGTATTTGGATAAATGAGCGCCTTATCTTCATCCATACCAGCAATACCTGAGCATCAAACTACGTTGGTGAATTCATTGCGCTTGCGTGCAATCACTGCAGATGACATGCCGCACTTAAGAACCATGTATGCCGATTCGCGAGCTAAAGAAATGCAGCTTTTTCCGTTCACACCGGAACAAAGCGCACAATTTTTACAAATGCAATTTAATGCGCAGCATCAGCATTATCAAACGCACTATCCAGATGCCACATACGATCTCATTGTATTAGACGATGAAGCTATAGGCAGACTCTACGTGGAGCGTGGGCAACAAGAAATACTGATCATCGATATCTTAATTTTGGCTACGCATTGTCAACGTGGGATAGGCAGCTACCTATTAAGCAAATTGATCGATGAAGCGAAGGCAGCTCAAAAATGTTTGACCGCCCATGTGGAACTAGATAATCCAGCGCGTCGTTTATACCAACGCTTGGGGTTCATAGAAGTGGAACAGCATGGCCCCTATCTTTTGATTGTGAAGGATCCCACTCCAACGAGTGACGATCAACATCACCAGACTCAACATACAACTACAGAACTCGAAAGAAGCTAATCATGAGCTCACCTTTTTTATCCGAAATTCGCATCTTCACCTTTTCTTTTGCTCCACGCGGTTGGGCATTTTGCAATGGTCAGTTTTTGCCGATTAACCAAAATCAAGGTTTGTTCTCTTTATTGGGTACAACTTATGGTGGCGATGGACGCACCACCTTTGCTCTACCTAATTTGCAAGGACGCACACCTATCCACGTGGGAAACGGACATAGCTTGGGCGAATCAGCCGGCTCTGCAAGTAACACTCTCGCTATCAATCAAATACCTGGACATACACACCTAGTGAGGGCATCAAATGATGCCGCCAATTTACTGATCGGCGATAACGCATTGATCGCCAAAGCATCAACACCAAATTTTTCGGATACCACACCTGGTAACGTCTATGAAAGTACGGTCGCCATGCAGAACTCTGTCACCAGCGTAGGTGGTTCACAGGCACATCTCAATTTGCAGCCATTCTTGACACTCAATATTTGCATTGCTCTGCAAGGCATATTCCCATCAGCAAACTAAGGAAACCATACTATGTCGCAACCGTATGTTGGAGAAATCAGGCTCTTTGGTGGTAATTTCGCCCCCGCAGGCTGGATGTTCTGTGAAGGTCAATTACTTCCGATTTCAGAAAATGAAACTTTGTTCAATTTGATTGGAACCACTTATGGCGGAGATGGTGAATCAACCTTTGCGCTACCTGATATGCGTGGCCGTCTGCCGATTCATTTCGGCAGTGGCTATGTCTTGGCTGAGACCGGTGGTGCGGAAGAAATCACATTAACCGTTAATCAAATTCCCAACCACACACACACTTTAACTGGGAAAGCCGCTACAGGCGCAGCACCGCAAGGGAATGCCACCCATCAAACACCCGTGGCAAATATGCCAGCAAGTGGATCTATCAAAGCATTTGCAACCGCATCGCCGTCACCCACGGTGCTCATGAATGCTGCTGCAATTGACAGTACGGGAGGAAGCCAACCACATACAAATATGATGCCCTATGTTTGTATCAGCTTCATTATTTCATTATTTGGTGTTTTTCCTTCGCAAAATTAAGGAGCTGTCGTGTCAAATCCATTTATAGCAGAAATTCGTATGGTTCCCTTCAATTTTGCGCCAACAGGTTGGGCATTTTGTGATGGGCAATTACTGCCGATTTCACAAAATACTGCGCTGTTTGCATTATTAGGAACCACTTATGGTGGAGATGGAGAGTCCACGTTTGCGCTACCTAATTTACAAGGCAGTGCGATCATGCATCCAGGGCAAGGTCCAGGGCTTTCTTTGCACGACTTAGGAGAAGTCGGCGGCACCGAATCTGTGACTCTGTTAAGTTCAGAAATACCCAGCCACAATCATCGCCTCTACACCACCCATACCGTAGGTACGACGAACTCACCCTCTGGCACTGCCCTTGCGGTTGGGGCAAAAGGAACGCCTTTGTATGGTCCGGCGAGTGGATCTCCAGACACCATGCATGCCTCTACACTAGCGGTTAGCGGCGGCAGTCAGCCTCACAATAATATGCAACCGTATTTGACGCTGACTTTTATCATCGCTTTACAAGGCATATTTCCACCTCGTTAATCACAAAATCTTGAGATTGTGACCTGCTCGAATTAACCCTATCGCCCCTCATCGTAAAACTTTTTTATAAGACTATGAATCACTTAACTTTAAAAACAATCGCACTCACTTTACTGGTAACGGGGCTGAGCGCATGCGGTGGTAGTTCATCTTCGGGAAGTGTTGCTACTAGCGGCACGCCCTCAACGCCAGGACTCAGTTGCAGCGGCGCGGTCAAAGATTTATTCGTGGCGATCAAAGGGACTTATACCGGCACGGTGGACACGGCCTTCACAGCAGGTGCAGGAAATCCATTGACCACGGGTGTGACTTATCCCGTCACGATTTCTGCGGATGATTGTTCTATCCGATTCACAGGCAATAAGGAAGCGAAATATGCCTTTGCGTTTAATAATCCGGCAAATATTTCACCTAGCAATTTTGTTGGCTTCTCGGCCTCAGCGATTATTTCCAATCCCGATAAATTGGACTTGAGCGGCACGCAGTACAACATTGGCATTAAGACCGCCACTAATACGATAGAGCTTGAGCGCCGTATCGCAAAGAATGCGAACGATGCCACGGTTGTCGATGGCGATTTACATCTATTCTCGGTACCGGACAGTAATTCATTTGGTGGGCTTCATCTGAAGGTTTCAAGCAGGCACTAACAATGGAACAGTTGCCAAATGATGGGTGCAATTAATTAGCTTCGTATCGATAACGAAATCGCATCACTAAGCAAACAAAACTAAGCATACAAAAATTAAAATTGAGCGCTAACACTAGCATATCTCGTCGGTATTGGACAAAAAATGAATCAAGAATTTAGCCCAGCAACATCAAATAAAACGACTAAGAATCATCAAATTGCCTTCGTCGACATCCGATTGAGCAATTATGAAACTATCGTCGCTGGACTCATACCGACAATGCAAGTTGTATTGCTAGATGGCAGCGCAAATGGTCTGCAAACCATATTGAATGCATTGAAAGCTAACAACACCAATGGCACTGACCTTGCTTTTGATGCGGTTCATCTTTTCTCACATGGAAGCGAAGCAAGTTTACAGCTAGGCTCCTCCTACTTGAATATCAACACACTGAACTGGAGTGAGAACCAAACTGCACTCGATCAAATCGGTGCGGCCCTGAATACCAATAGCAATCTTTTCATCTATGCCTGCGATCTCGCTCAAGGTAGCGATGGCTTAAGTTTTGTTGAGAATTTGGCGCAACTAACGCATTTGAATGTATCTGCATCCAACGACGCCACTGGCGCGAGTCGCTTGGGTGGCGATTGGGATTTAGAAGTCACTGCTGATGCGAACGGTCACTTGATTCAGAATTCTCTATCGGACGCGGTGACACCGGTAGCCGCACAATTACAATCTTACGATGCGTTGTTAGCGGCCGCAATTTCAGCCACTTCGAATGTCACCGTCGCCACTGGTCACGATTTTTTATCAGCGACACCGGCGACCGCGCCACTCAATGTGCAAGGTGCGGTAGAACTGTCGAACGGTACACGGGTAGTGCTACTGGCCAATACCCATGAAGATTACTACGGCATGGCGAATCTGGATTATTTGCAAATCGCCTCAGTTGATAGTCTCGGCAATGTCAGCACCAGTTTTCTCAGCGGAACAGTCGCCACGGTCATCAATAATAATGGTGGTAACACTCACGATAATTCCTTTACGCAGACTAACGACGGAGCAAATATTGTCGCGCTGACTAATGGCTTTGTCGTCACCAGCTATTCCAACGATGGCTATGGCGTACAGATGTACAATAATTCTGGCGTTAGCCAAAATATTAGCGCGCCAGCGACTTACACTTCGTCCGTCAACCCAAATTCCTATGCAATTGCCACTGCTGATGGTGGCTTTATTTTGCTCTGGACTAAAAATAATTATCAGGAATTAGACTTTCAACGCTACAACAGTAGTGGCACGAAAGTAGGTTCCACCATCGCGACGACATTCACCAGCACTACACCAAATATTCAAGGTGCAGCGGTAGATGCGAATGGTAATCTGGCGATTCCAGTCAGTACGAACGATGTGTACACCCATAGTCAAGTCATGTTATGGAACTCGTCGAACACTCTGACGGGAACCTATAACACCGCCTTTTATCAAACATCGCCTGTTGTTACCGCTATGTATGGCGGTGGCTTTGATTTATTCGGCAATGACATTGGTTCCGGGGTTGGAAATACCGCTAGCTCTTATTATGTGCAATCGCTAGCGCTGGATGGCAGTCTCAGCCTTGTCATCTCAGCTGTCGTTTCAGTTGCTTATATCAAGTCAGTAAAATTGTCTTTATCTGGAGATTATTTCGTCGTTGGTGGTGCTGACTCCAGTGTTTTTGACGGCTATTCTGTCAGTGGTTTTAATCCTTCAGCTGGTACTACCAGCCGTATCGTCAACGATCCTACGAAGTTAGTCGTCGCTCCCACATTGGGCGCGGACGGCGATGTGACAGGTGCCTGGGCTACCAGTACAACAACACAAGAAAATGGCTTTATCACTGACGGTACCATTTCTACGGTCACCTATAGCGCAGCCTATTCATTGGCTGCGGATATGCCACCGACAATTGCAGGAAGCTATGTCAATAACGGCAGTCTCAACGACAATGCAACTGCGGCGCCATTTGCCGGACTCACAGTCAGTGACATTGATAGCGTCAATGGTAGTCTCACGATTACTTACAATTCAGCAAACGGCACGTTGACTGGAACGGGACTGACAGGTGTCGCTGGCAATTACGTTCTTAACGTTGGTGGCGCGTCATTTGCGAGCTTGTCATCCAATTTGCACAATCTGATTTTCCACCCGACGGCGAATCAGGTAACTCCCGGTGCCTCAGTATTGACCACCTTCACGATCACACCAAGTGATGGAATCCGGACGGGACGTGCGAATACATTTACCAATGAAACTGCGCTTTCTATTAACGATGCGCCAGTCATTGACAGCAATGGCGGCGGTGTCAGCGCCTCGATTAACCCTGACGAAAATCAGACTGCTGTCACGACGGTGCATGCAACAGATCCTGATTTTGCACCAACCATCACTTACAGTAAATCAGGAACGGATGCGGCGCTGTTCAATTTGAATACGTCAACCGGACAACTGACTTTTATCAGCACTCCGAACTTTGAAGCGCCTGCTGATGCCAATCACGACAATGTTTACAACGTCACGGTAACAGCCTCGGATGGTACGCTCTCAGACAGCCAGGTATTAACCATTACGGTGCAAAATGTCAATGAAGCTCCGGTGATCAGCAGCAACGGTGGTGGCGCCAGTGCATCCATCAGCGTAGCAGAAAATCAAACCGCAATTACTACGGTTGTAGCCGCGGATGTGGATGCAGGAACGACTTTAACTTACAGCGTCTCCGGTACAGATGCGGCATTGTTTGATATCAACAGCACTACTGGCGTACTCACCTTTAAGAATGCACCGAATTTTGAAAGCCCAGCGGATAACGGCGGCAATAACGTCTACGACGTGATTGTCACAGCATCCGATGGTGCGCTAACAGATACACAAGCCATCGCCATTACAGTCACCAATGTTAACGAAGCCCCTGTGATCAACAGCAATGGTGGTGGTGCAAGCGCAGCTTTCAGCGTCGCAGAAAATCAAACAGCGACCACGACCGCTGTTGCTGCTGATGTGGATGCAGGCAGCACGCTCACTTACAGTATTTCTGGCACCGATGCGGCATTGTTTAGCATTAATAGTTCCAGCGGCGTGCTGACATTTAAAAACGCGCCGAATTTTGAAAGCCCTGCTGACAATGGTAGTGACAATACCTACGATCTCACAATCAGCGTATCCGATGGCGTATTGAGCGATACACAGGCCGTTGCGATCACGGTGACTAACGTCAACGAAGCGCCCGTCATCAGCAGTAACGGCGGTGGCGCAAGTGCATCCGTCAGCGTGGCAGAAAATCAAACAGCAGTCACGACAGTAGTAGCGGCTGATGTTGATGCATCGACAACGCTCAGCTACAGTATCTCAGGCACGGATGCCGCATTATTTGAAATCAACAGCACAACTGGCGTACTCACTTTTAAGAATGCACCGAATTTTGAAAGCCCTGCCGATAGCGGCGGCGATAACATCTATGATCTCGTCGTCACGACATCTGATGGAGTATTGACCGATACTCAAGCCATCGCGATTACCGTGACGAATGTCAACGAAGCCCCTGTCATCAGTAACTTATCCGCAGCAGACAATCAAACCGTGGCAGCCATTGGGAATGCTGTTTTGATTGATCAGGGCACACTGGCAAGTGTGAGCGATACTGACAATGCAAATTTTAATGGTGGCACATTAACGATCGCACTAGCCTCAGGACGTGCCAGTGGCGATGTCTTGTCCATCCTCAGCGGTGCAGGCGTAACACTTTCTAACGGCACCAATGTCGCCAGTAACATTAGCGTTGGCGGCCAGATCATCGGCACGATTGCAAACAACGGTAATGGCAGCGGCAGCGATAGCCTTATACTCAATTTGACTGCACAAGCAACGCCTGCCAGAGTATCGAGCTTATTGCAAAACATCACCTTTGATGCGACCGGCACACAGGGTGATCGCGTAGTCAATATAACGCTGAACGACGGCGCACTAGATTCAAATATTGCCAGTGTGACCTTAAGCGTGATAACCAATCCTACGGTCAGCATTACCAGTAGCAGCAATACGTTTAAAGCTGGTGAGAGCGCGACGATTACTTTTACTTTCAGTGAAGCGCCTCTAGGATTTTCAAATGCCGATATCACCCTGACTGGCGGCACCCTCAGCACCGTCACCGTTGACGGCGGCAATAGCCAAATCTATACCGCCACCTTTACACCGACTGCCGATACGCAATCCTTAAGTGGTGCCATTAGTATTGCTGCCAATACCTTTACGAATGCGGCGCTTGAAGACAACTTAGCAAGTGTCATCAATGTGACTATCAGTGGCGACACATTGCTGCCTACAATCAGCAATGTAGCACGCCAAACACCCAATGTTGCCACTACTAATGCAAGCACGGTCAGTTATGCTGTGTCGTTTAGTGAAAATGTGACAGGCGTCGACGTCAGCGATTTCACCTTAACCAAAACCGGTACTACAACCGGTAGTATTTCCGGCATTACAGGAAGTGGAAGTTCTTATGTAGTGACGGTCAACGGCATTAGCGGCGATGGCACTTTACGTCTGGATTTAAATTCTGCGAATACGAATATCCTTGATGCTGCCAGCAATCAGATCGCTGGCGGCTATAGTAGCGGTCAAATCTACACCCTGGATCAACCAGCCATTCATACTGCCAGCTACGATGCAACAACGGGCATCTTAGTAGTGACAGGAAAAGGTATGGTTAGTGGTGATACCATCGTCGTCAGCAAACTCAGCCTGAGTGGGCAAAACGGCGACAGCTATACCCTGACTAGCAATAACGTGACTGCTAGCAGCACGACCAGTTTTTCAGTGAGCCTCAACACCACGGATAAATTGGCGATCAACGGCTTACTCAATAAAAATGGTAACACCGCAGTAGATGGCACTAGCTTCAATCTGGCGGCCACCATTAACTGGGATAGCACTATAGGTTCTGCAGCCGATACCGTCAGCAATACTGTCACGGTAACGAATCTTCCAACGCCAACGATAAGCTCAGCTAGTTACAATGCAAGTACCCATGTATTGAGCGTGAGTGGCAATAATCTGGTGGGCATCTCCGGCGTCAACAATGACATCACAGTCAGTAAATTAAGCTTGAGAGGTGAAGGCGGTACTGTTTATACGCTTACTAGTGACGATGTCGAAGTCACCGATACGAACGGTTTCTCCATCACTTTAAATACGACGGATCGTGCACAGGTCGAAACTATTTTCAACAAAAATGGTTTCACATCCACTGGCAACACTAGCTACAATCTAGCAGCCGCCGACGATTGGAATAGCGTCATCGGCAACACGAATATTGCCGTCACAACGGCCGCCGTCAGTGTTAGCAATGTGCCAGTGCCGACTATCACGTCCTCCAGCTACGATGCAATCACTGGCATCCTTACCGTCACTGGTACCGGCTTTAGCAAACTCAGTGGCGCTAACAATGACATCACTGCCAACAAGTTTCGCCTGCAAGGTGAAGGTGGCGCATCCTATACCTTGACCAACACCAGCAACGTCGAGATTACATCAGGGACTTCATTTGCGCTCACCTTAAGTGCGACTGACAGAGCAAATGCGAATCTCATTATGAATAGTAATGGTCTCCGCTCGACCAGTTTGAGTGACTATAATCTAATTGCTTTAGAAGACTGGAATGGTGGCGCAGACGGCGCTATCGTGATTGCAGATCTGACTGCCAATCCCATCACCGTATCGAACGTCCTTGCACCAACGGTAACGTCAGCGACTTACAACATCATCACTGGTGTTTTGCTAGTAAGTGGAAATAACTTCCTGAGCTCAAACGGCGCTACCAACGATATCCTGGCCAACCATATACGTTTATTCGGACAAGGTGCGACTGGCTATACCTTGACCGACACCCCAAATGTCGATGTCACGTCCAATACCAGCTTCACCATCACGATGAGTGCGGCGGATAAAGCGGCGTTGGCGTTAAGAATGAATAAAAACGGTAGCGCAGCGACTGATAACACGATCTACAATATCAGCATGCTAGAAGATTGGAATGCTGGTGCAGAATCAGGCGTCACCATTGCTGATTTGCTCAGCAACCCTATCACGGTCACAGGTGTCGCCCCGACAACCAGCATCACCGCCACGAGTTTCTCAGCCGATACAGGAACATCGTCGAGTGACTACATCACCAACACGGCCAACCAAACGATTATGGGCACGCTCAGTGCTAATTTGGTGACGGGAGAATCCGTCGAAGTCTCGACGAATAATGGGACGTCCTGGAGCACAGCAAATGCGACGATTGGTCAAAATACCTGGCAGCTCAGCGGCGCTACTTTGTCGAATGGCACGACTAATTTCAAAGTACGCGTCGTTGATACTTACCGCAATGTCGGTCCAGTCTACAGCCAAAGCTATACGCTAGACACAGTCGCACCAACCGGCGCCAACACCAGTCTGGCGCTCTCTGCAGATAGCGGCAATTCCAGCAGTGATTTCATCACCAATATTGCTACACAAACTATTTCAGGAAAACTCAATAACGCCATGCTCAGTGGTGAAATATTACAAGTTTCCCTCAACAATGGCAGCACATGGAATACCGCCAACACGACCGTAGGACTTAACACCTGGTCTCTCCCGGGACAAATTCTGAGTGGCAATAACACTTTAAAAATTCGCCTGTTCGATACTGCGGGCAATGCCGGGCCAACGACTTCACAAGCTTACAAAATCGATACCACAGCACCGACACTCGCCTCTGCCATCACGATGTCAGACACAATGCTCAAAATTGGCGAAACAGCGACAGTCACGTTCGCTTTTACGGAAGTCATCACAGGTTTCACGACCGCCGATCTGAGTGTTGAAAATGGTGTCGTTTCTAATTTGGCTTCAGCCAATGGCGGTCTCACCTGGACAGGCGTTTTCACTGCCAATGCGAACGTCACTGACAGCACCAACCTCATCACGCTGAACTTGGCAGGTCTCGCCGACATTGCCGGCAATGCTGGCGTCGGTACGGTCAGTTCGCCCAACTATGCCATTGATAATGTGCGACCAACACTGGCATCCGCCGTCACGATTTCTGATACCGCATTGAAGATCGGTGATAGCGCAACCGTCGTATTTACATTTACGGAAGCAGTTACTGATTTCACGACAGCCGACCTCACTGTGGAGAATGCGCAGATTTCCAATCTCGTTTCTACAGATGGTGGTATCACTTGGACTGCAAACCTAATTGCCACGGCGAATATCATTGACAGCAGTAACAAGATCACGATCAATCTGACTGGCATTACCGATACGGCTGGAAATACGGGTACCAACCTCGCATTTTCGCCCAATTATGGTATCGAAACAGTGCGTCCCAATCTGGCATCGGCCATCACGATTTCTGATACAGCTTTAAAGATTGGCGACACGGCAACTGTCACGTTCACATTTACGGAAGCCATTACCGATTTCACCAGTGCCGATCTCACGGTAGAGAATGCGACAATCTCAAATCCAGTGTCAGGCAATGGTGGCATTACTTGGACTGCGACCTTAACTGCAAATGCCAATGTGACAGATACCAGCAATCTCATCACGCTCAACAAGGCTGGCATCCAAGATCTTGCAGGCAATGCCGGAATAGACAGCAGTACCTCGGGCAACTACACGATAGATACCCTGCGTCCAACAGCAACGATTACCTTGTCTGATAACAACTTGATTATCGGTGACACGGCCTTGGTAACGATTAGCTTCTCTGAGCCAGTGACCGACTTTAGCAATGCGGATCTCAGCATTGCTAATGGTAGTTTAACCGCGGTATCGAGCTCCGATGGTGGTACGACGTGGACCGCAAGCTTCACGCCATCAGCGAACGTCAGCAACAGCAGCAATCTAATCACGCTCAATACTGCGACTGTCAACGACCTAGCTGGCAATGCGGGAAATACCCTCAGTAATTCCACCAACTACTCGATAGATACGATACGCCCTACGCTGGCATCAGCGATCACGATTTCTGATACAGCCTTAAAAACTGGTGAGACGGCGACGGTAGGGTTCACCTTTAACGAAGCAGTAACTGCCTTTACGACCGCAGATGTGGAAGTAGCGAATGGAATTTTGAGTGGTTTGAGAACCTCAGATGGTGGAATACATTGGACCGCAACGCTTACCCCTACAACGAATATCGACGATACCAGTAATCTATTGAGCTTAGACCTCACTGGTCTGAAGGATATCCCCGGCAATGCAGGTACAGGCAGCCTCAATTCGACCAACTATGCCATCGACACCCGAGCACCAACGGCCACCATCACGATCAGCGACGATTACTTAATCATCGGCGACACTAGCCTGATTACCTTTACTTTCAGTGAGGCGGTCTCTGGATTTAGTAATGCCGACTTAAGCATTCCGAATGGTAGCTTGAGCCCTGTCTCTTCCAATAATGGCGGACTCACCTGGACCGCAACATATACGCCAAGCTTTGGCATTGCCGACACCAGCAATTTGATTACACTCGACACCAGCGGTGTCAATGATGCCGCAGGTAACGCCGGAACGGTCGTCATCAACTCACCCAATTTTGTACTCAATACGGTCAACACAGTACCTGTAATCAGTGGCAGCCTCAACAATCAAGCGATTTTAGCCAATACAACGATCTCACCATTTAGTCAGATTGTCATTACTGATCCTGACGCCGGTGCCGTGTCCACTGTCACGATCAATATCGACAATGCGGCCAAGGGGCTTTTCACAAATGCTTCCCTAAATGCATCAGGGTTCGTGACGACGGACGGCGGCGCGACTTATACGCATGCAACGACCACACCTGCCAATATACAAACTGCGCTGCGCGCCTTAGTTTTTCAACCTGCTAAAGGGCGCGTTGCAGTCGGTCAATCTGAGAGTACAACATTTACCCTGTCGGTCAATGATGGCTACGCGCTCACCACCGACAACAACACGCACGTTGCGGCCACTGCTGTCAATCTTGCGCCGACGGACATCAATCTCAGCAGCTATACGGTGGCGCAATCAGCCGGCGATAACTTCACAATAGGCGACTTGAGCACGCTGGACATCAATCCTGCTGACAGCCATCGCTACTCGATAGTAAGAGGTGCTGAGTATGTCAACGTGTTTGGCATTGTCGATAATCATCTACGTGCGATTAATCCCGCCACACTAGCGGCGGGCACTTACCCAATAACAATTCGTAGTACAGATGCAGGGGGATTAAGTTTTGAGCGTACATTCAATATCGAAGCAATCGATACTGTCGCGCCAACGATACTGTCATTTAATGTTGAAAATAGTCAAAGTGTCGATGACAAAATCTCTTATCTGATTCGCTTTAGTGAGCCTGTAACAGGTATCGATTTAACGGATTTCTCTTTGATCAAAACCGGCAATATCAATGCAAGCTTGGACAGCATTACCAGCGTCGATACAAGCAGTTATCTAGTTACCATTCGCAATATCAGCGGCAATGGTAATCTGCAACTTAACTTAATACCGCAACATGGCATCAAAGATTTGTCGGGACGAAGCCTCGCAAGCAGTGCGAATAGTTCTCTGTACAGCAAAGACGTCGATCTGGATAAAGTGTCCGATTTCATTGAGTCACAAGTTCCCAACCGCAACGGTCAAGGCACAGGCGATGGGAATGGTGATAGCATACAAGATAGTTTGCAAAACGACGTCAGTTCTTTACTATTCGGCGATCAAAGCCAACACCCTACCTATGTGACGGTCTGGAATAGCACGCACTCATCACAATCGGATGTGAAGACCAATACAAATGTACAAGCATCCGGTATTGACTTCCCATATGGCTGGCTGTCACTCAATTTCGAAGGCCTTGCGGTTGGCGGATCGACCACGGTTTCTCTGCTCATTAATGACACGAAGCCAATCAATGGTTATTGGAAAAAAGACGTGAATGGCAATCTGGTCAATATCGCCGATAGCATCACGACATCTGGTAACAATACGCTGATTACCTTCACGCTGACCGACGGCGATCGATTTGATCTGGATGGCCTGGCCAACGGCCGCATTGTCGATCCTGGTGTACCGGGCTTCTTGCAATCAACAGCTCTTAATCTCGATAAAGCTGTGCTGGCGACAGTCGCACCACGCAACGCAGAGAGCCTGAACTTCAAGGTAACTTTTTCGGATGCGGTCAGTCATGTCGACATCAGTGATTTCAAACTTATCAAGAGCGGCAATGCGAATGGGGTGATCTCTGGTATCGAGAAACTATCAAATAGTGAATATCTTGTTTTGGTAGACCACCTCAGCGGCGATGGAAGCCTAGCCTTAGATTTGAACAAGACTACCAGCGATATTGTGAGTGCTTCCGGTGCCCTTGTCGGTACGGTAGATATCAGCGCGCCGCATTTCATTGAGAGTCAGATAGGCACGCGTAGCAATAGCGAGAAAATCGCTGCGCTCTACACGCTGATGTATCACCGTGCACCTGATCAAGGTGGCTTAAATTACTGGCTCGACGAAATGGCGCACGGCAAGACCATGACGGATATTTCTCGTGCATTTGCTGGCAATGCCCGCTTTATGACGGACTATGCCAGCATGAGCAACCAACAGTTTGTCGAAACCATGTATCAGCAAGGTTTAGGCAATCAGGGCGATGCCAGCGGCATTGGCTACTGGGCTGGTAAACTCAATCAGGGACAATCGCGCCCTGATATGTTGGCCGAATTCGCCTTAGCGAGTATCACTGCCGATCTGGTATCAGCACATAAGACACATGCTTTAACTGATGCTGAATATCTGGCTGCCAGCGTGCGTCAAAATGCCCTACTGAACCGAATTGATCTGGGTCTGGAGTTCGTACAGAAATTTGGCGTCAATAGTAATCCACAAACTGCATCGGATCAGGATGCGGCCTACTATGCCGCGAAATTATTATTGAGCAAAGTGGATGCGACTGACGAGGCGTTTGAAGCCTCACTCAATGCCTTACATGCTGCCCATACTGTGACTGACGTACAAGCGCTGGTTCTTACGTCTTTGGACCTGACTTTGACTGGAGTACAAACAGAAATAGTCGCTTCATCTTTTCTAATTTGATTCATTTTCTCATCTGAAATAAAAATGGCCAGTCTTTTTTGACTGGCCATTTGTTCATTCGAAAAAAAGAATTTTATTGGAAGATCTTAGTCCCGCTCAAACAGATTGCCTAATCCACCGAGCACCGAACCTTCTTCTCCACCGCGACTACCGCCAATTTTCGATGCGCCGACTATGCGGTTTGCCATGCGTGCTAATGGCAGAGATTGCAACCACACTTTGCCTGGACCACGTAAAGTCGTAAAGAAAATACCCTCACCGCCAAACAAAGCAGTTTTCACACCACCAACAAATTGAATATCGAAATCGACATTGCTAGTGAACGCGACGACGCAACCAGTATCGACGCGCAATGTTTCACCTGGCTGTAAATTCTTTTCTATCAAAGCACCACCTGCGTGTACAAACGCCAGTCCATCACCTTCGAGTTTTTGCAGAATAAAACCCTCGCCACCAAAGAAACCTGCACCTAGACGTTTTTGAAATGCAATGCCCAAAGACACGCCTTTCGCAGCACACAGAAATGCATCTTTTTGGCACAATAAAGTGCCACCTACTTGATCCAAATGGACAGGAATAATTCTGCCTGGATAGGGCGCACCAAACGCGACTTTACGTTTAATCGAACCTTGATTTGTGTACACCGTGGTGAACAAAGATTCTCCAGTCAACAAGCGTTTGCCGGCGCCCATCAACGAACCTAACAAACCACCTTGTGAAGCGGAACCATCACCAAAAATGGTTTCCATCTGGATCTGGTCTTCCATGTAAAACATAGAGCCAGCTTCACCAACCACAGCTTCACGCGGATCGAGTTCGATCTCTACGAATTGCATGTCGTCGCCAAAAATTTGATAATCGATTACATCCATTGCCATGATGATTCCCTCTGTTTTTGATTGAAAGAGTTCTGCTGAATTGATTTAAATTGCAGAAAGTGCTGTGCATTTTAACCAGAATTTTCCAACAAATTAGAAAATTTTTCCGGTAAAAATTTTCTGTGAATACCGAGCGAAGTAGGCAAATAAGATTACTTGCGGAGGGCTAGTATAGGGCGCTCGATCCAATGCCAGGAGCAGATAGCACACATCAATGTTAAGACGCCAGCGCCAATCACCAGCATAGAAACCGTCCAGTCAGAATAACTAGCGACCAAAGCTTGTTGCAAAGGGAAGGCATATAAATACACGCCATAGGAATAATCACCAAGGCGATTAAATGCACGGATTTTTCCTGTTGGCACGTAGGCTAAATAAAAAAGCACATACGGTAAGGTCAGGTAATACACGATCAGAAATGCATGCCCACTGATACTCAAGGCAATTATGCTAGCTGCGATTATGCCAGTCATAATTCTGCCCGACATCGGCACACGATGACGGATCAAGTAAAGGAAACTACCAATAAAAAAGAACCAAACGAAGCGCAACAACTGGGCATGTACCAATAAATAGTAGCGATCCAACAAGAACCATGCGCCCACTAACACCACAAGAGCAACCGTCAATGCAATGACTTGCGACCGAATTTTCGCGACGTAGCAATAGACTGAATAACTGAGCAACAACATAAGATACATATTGAGTTCGTACACCATACTCCACAAAGAGCCATTGACTATCCCGTTCAAATGATTACGTTCAAATACACCTCGCAAGTAGAATTCTATGTCACCCATCAACAGCGCATTTTTCAATAAATAGTGCCAAGTCTGCGCGTCACGCAAATAGCTCACGAAATCAAGTCGGCTAACATAAGCGCCCAAGACAAATACGGTAAGCACTAGCATCACCCACAGCGCCGGAAAAATTCTAAGTACGCGGGCGCGCAAATAATCCAAGGCATTACGACTACGCATCAAACTCGCGCAAACTAAGAAGCCGCTAGTGACAAAAAATACGTCGACCGCCATCGCCCCCAAATTTTTGCCGACGCTAGCGGCAAAAGGCTCAGGTTGACCGAGCATGGCAAAGCTATGACTGAATAAGACGGCGAACGCCGCCAGCAAGCGCAATAAATTGAAATTATTGTCTTTGCCGACCGCGAGTTCGCCCAGCGTAGGAGAGGAAGAAAGAAACTTCAGCACATCAAATTTTATGCAAGACGTTTCGCAGCGATGGCGTTACCGGCACGACTGACGGCTTTACGTCCCAGATGTTGTGAAATGAATTGACCAGCATCGACCACGGCGTTGAGATCAATTCCAGTTTCAATACCTAATCCTTGCATCATGAATAGCACGTCTTCGGTAGCGACATTGCCTGTCGCGCCTTTGGCATACGGGCAACCACCGAGACCTGCTACCGAGGAATGAAAAATACTGACACCGACTTCCATGCTGGCATAGATATTCGCTAAGGCCTGACCGTAAGTATCGTGGAAGTGACCAGAAATTTGCGCGATAGGAAATTCTTGCGCAACGCGCTGCATCACAGTTTGCACATGACGTGGCGTGCCGACACCTATCGTGTCTGCGATATCGATTTCGTCACAGCCGAGATCACGCATGAGTTTGACCACTTCGGCGACTTGTTCTGGGCTAACGTCGCCTTGATATGGACAACCGAACGCACAAGAGATACTGCCTCGTAAGCGGATTTGATTTTGCTGCGCAGCTTCTGCCACATCGCGAAAACGCTCTATGGACTCTGCAATCGAGCAGTTGATATTTTTTTGTGCAAAAGCTTCTGATGCTGAACTAAAAATGACCACTTCATCAGCACTTGCCAACAAGGCAGATTCAAAGCCTTTCATGTTAGGTGTTAAGGCAGAATAAATCACACCGTGCTTACGACTAATACCAGCCATGACCTCTGTCGAAGTCGCCATTTGAGGCACCCACTTCGGTGAGACAAACGAGGCAGCTTCTATATTGACAAACCCTGCATTCGTTAAACGATTCACCAACTCGATTTTGACTTCGGCGGAGATCGTTTCTTTCTCGTTTTGCAAACCATCACGTGGACCGACTTCGACTATTTTGACTTGCTTAGGTAAGCTTGCTTGTATGTTCGCTTGCGTATTCATTTTCAATATCCCTTACTTTGATCAACTACGCCAATGACTGACTCACCACGCTGTAAAGCCGCAATCTTATTAGCGATTTGTTTCGCGCTCTCTTCACGCACAGTTAATGCTGAAATATGCGGTGTGATATGGATACGCTTTTCACTCCAAAATGGATGAGTGAGTGGCAAAGGTTCTTCGCGAAACACATCAAGCGTGGCGCCAGCGATATGGCCTTGCTGAATCAGCGCTAACAAATCTTCTTCCACAATATGTGCGCCACGGGCGACATTCACGACATAAGCACCTTGTTTTAACTTTGCCAGCTTGGTTTTATCCATCAGGTTTTCCGTCTCTGTGGTGAGCGGCAAAATCAAGACCAAAACTTTGGTTTGACTTAAGAAAGCATCGAGGCCATCTTCACCATGAAAGCACTGCACACTTTCAATTTGTTTTGCAGAACGACTCCAACCCAGCAAAGGGAAACCAAAACTACGCAAACCATCAATAATGCAATTGCCTAAAACACCGAGGCCCAAAATGCCCACACTAAAATCTTCTTTACGATGTGGCGGCAATGGTCGCCATTGCTTGTTAGCCTGTAAAACATCATATTCATCAAAACGGCGGAAGTGGCGCAACACTGCGTGACTAACATATTCCGCCATCTGCACACCCATGCCCGCATCATCGACACGGATCAATGGTACACCCGCTGGCAGCGCGTCACCCAACTGCAAAATCGCATCGACACCTGCGCCAAGATTGAAGATCGCTTTCAGATCAGTACGTCCACGCAGCATAGCAGCTGGTGGTTTCCACACCAGCGCATAATCGGCTGGTGCGTTGTCGCCCTCTTCCCAGATTCTGATGTTCGCCTCGGGTAAATAGTGGTGAAAAGCGTTCAACCAGACTTCGGGATTGGCACCTGCTGCGTAATAAATTATGTTCATTTTTCAATCTACCAATTTAGAGAAATCATTGAAGCTTTACTCAACCACCCTCACCCCTGCCCAACATTTGAAACTCATCGCTTGCGAGAGAGGGGTTATTATCCGATAGGTTTAAGTATATTGCCTCAAGGACGACCTCAGTTTCCAAGAGCATTTGGTTATTCCAGAAACGCAAAACATGAATGCCCTGTTGGCTCAAGTAAGCATCACGTGTCTGATCATATGTCTGTTGCTCGCTATGTTGACCACCATCCAGCTCTACAGCTAGCTTTTTTTCAACACAATAAAAATCAAGAATATAACGACCTACGGGATGCTGCCTGCGAAACTTTGCTCCCGCTACCTTTCTGTTTCTAATTAAATACCAAAGCAGTTCCTCTGCATCTGGCATTTTCTTGCGCATTTCTCGCGCATACGCTTTCAGATCTTCTGGGATCTTTTGCGGATGGTGGGGAGAAATGAACATCATAGTAATTCCACTGTTACTCCCCTCGCCCGCAAGCGGGAGAGGGGTTGGGGGTGAGGGTGATTGGATAAGGACATCATATGAAATTCTTATATCATTCAAAAAATTAATCTAACTTTAATTCTATGCAGCTAATCTGAGCTACCCTCACCCCTGCCCCTCTCCCGCTTGCGGGCGAGGGGTTCTAAAGTACTTACTGCTTAAAGTTCAACAAAGGCGCACCTTCGGTCACTTGATCACCGACCGCATACAACACTTCCTCCACCACACCATCATGCGGAGCGGAAATCGTGTGTTCCATCTTCATCGCTTCCATGATCAATAGAGCCTCGCCTTTTTTAACTTCTTGGCCGTTCTTGACTAACACAGCAACAATCTTACCTGGCATCGGTGCGGTCAAACGGCCACCTTCGGCTTCCGCTTCACCGGCATGGGCCAACACGTCGTTGTAATGTAAATCGGTATGCACACCCTGACTAAATACATGGAAGTGTTCGCCATCACGCACCACTGTTCCTGTGACCGTTTGATCAGCGATTGCCAATACAAAATCATTACCTTGTTGTCGCACCAATCGCACAGCATGACTGACACCATTTGCAGCAATCGTCCAAGCATCCTGCACATAAGTCACTTGCACGGCATGCGTTTGATGTTCTTCCACAAATTGCAAACCACGTTGCATTTGCGTATTCATACGCCAGCCTTGATTGCTTTGCCAAGGGTCGCTGCCACCAGTATTTTCTGCACTCATCAATGACACTGCGGCAAAAGATAGGGCGTTCAAGCTTGCTGGCGCAGGTGTCGGAAACAAAGCGGTTTGATTACGTTCAATTAACCCCGTATCCAAATCCGCAGTGGAAAACGCTGGACTTGTAATCAAACGTGACAAGAAAGCGATATTCGAATTCAAGCCGACGATTTGGTATTGCGACAAGGCCTGCGCCATACGTGCCAATGCTTCAGTTCTGTCCTTACCCCAGACGATCATTTTCGCGATCATAGGATCATAGAAAGGCGAAATCGTATCACCTTCACGCACGCCACTATCGATGCGGAAAGCCGCCGGGTTTGGCGAACCACCGAGTTCAAAATTCACCGCATCTGGTGTGCGTGCATGACGCAAAGTGCCTATCGACGGTAAGAAACCTTTTTCTGGATTTTCGGCATACACACGTGCTTCGATGGCATGTCCGTGAATTTGCAATTCAGATTGTTGCAAAGGCAGTTGTTCACCGGCTGCGACACGGAGTTGCCATTCGACCAGATCAGTACCCGTGATCATTTCTGTCACTGGATGTTCGACCTGCAAACGCGTGTTCATTTCCATGAAGTAAAAAGAACCATCTTGATTGGCGATAAACTCAACTGTACCTGCACCGACATAACCAACCGCTTTCGCCGCTGCAACCGCCGCTTCGCCCATCGCTGCACGACGCTCTGGTGTCATGCCTGGTGCTGGTGCTTCTTCTAATACTTTTTGATGACGACGCTGCACTGAACAATCACGTTCAAACAAATACACGCAATTACCATGTGTGTCGGCAAATACTTGAATTTCAATATGACGTGGACGTTGCAGATATTTTTCTGCCAGCACTTTATCATCGCCAAAAGAATTGATCGCTTCGCGTTTGCACGAGGCCAAACCATCTTTAAAATCTGCGGACTTCTCAATCACGCGCATGCCTTTACCACCGCCGCCAGCACTGGCTTTCAAGAGCACTGGATAACCGATCCTATCCGCTTCATTTTGCAAGAAATCAGGATCTTGATTATCACCGTGATAGCCAGGCACCAAAGGTACATTGGCCTTTTCCATCAAGGATTTCGCGGCAGATTTGCTACCCATGGCTTCAATCGCTGAAGCTGGTGGGCCTATGAAAGCGATCCCCGCTTTGGCACAAGCATTCGCAAATTCACTGTTTTCGGACAAGAAACCATAGCCAGGATGGATCGCTTGTGCGCCCGTCGCCAACGCGACTTCGATAATTTTATCGGCGCGCAGATAACTTTCTTTCGCTGGCGCAGGGCCAATCAAGACCGCTTCATCACACACCGCCACGTGCTTGGCATTGGCATCCGCTTCGGAATATACCGCTACTGTTTTAATACCCATACGACGGGCAGTAGCAGCAACACGGCAAGCAATTTCGCCACGATTGGCAATGAGGATTTTGCTAAACATGATTTTTGTCTTTCTATTTGTAAAATCTTGAAATCTTTAAACCCCTCAACGCAGAGGCGCAGAGACGCTGAGGACTGCGAAAACAGAGGAAGCAAAATCAACAAATTTTCGCTTCCGAAGTCGATAATAAGATTCCCACTCCACACCAACCTCTCTTCTAAGGTTTTGCTCGGCGTCTCCGCGTCTCGGTGTTGAGGGGTTTTGATCCAAAAAATCAACTACAACCACCGGCCTTCTTCTCCACCACACCACGCGTTTTCAAACCCAATTTTTCTAACAAGACTTTGTCGTCTTCTGCTTCTGGATTATCTGTCGTCAATAATTTATCGCCATAGAAAATCGAGTTCGCGCCAGCCAAGAAACACATCGCTTGCACTGCTTCACCCATTTGACGACGGCCTGCGGATAGACGTACGCGTGCTTTCGGCATGGTGATGCGGGCCACGGCGATCGTACGTACGAATTCCAAAGGATCTAATGGATCTAGACCATGTAAAGGCGTGCCTTCAACTTGTACCAAATGATTGACGGGTACCGATTCTGGATAAGGATTGAGGTTCGCTAATTGCGCGATTAAGCCAGCGCGTTGACGGCGGGTCTCGCCCATGCCGACGATGCCCCCACAGCAGACTTTGAGCCCTGCGGTACGCACGTGACCTAGCGTATCGAGACGGTCTTGATAATCACGCGTGGAAATCACGTTGTCGTAGAACTCTGGCGCAGTATCGAGATTGTGGTTGTAGTAATCGAGCCCGGCGTCTTTCAAACGCTGTGCTTGTTCTTCTTTGAGCATACCCAAAGTCGCGCAAGTTTCTAAACCCATGGCTTTGACTTCACGCACCATGGTTTCGACTTTTTCCATGTCACGATCTTTCGGCGAGCGCCATGCAGCACCCATGCAGAAACGCGTAGCACCACTTTCACGTGCGGCTTTGGCGGCATTTAAGACTTCGCGCACATCCATCAATTTCTTAGCTTCAACACCAGTATCGTAGCGTGCCGCTTGTGGGCAATAGCCACAGTCTTCTTCGCAGCCACCGGTTTTAATCGACAACAAAGTCGCTAATTCCACATCCGCATTCGGGAAATTTTCGCGGTGCAAAACCTGCGCTTTGAACAGCAAATCATTGAAAGGCAAATCGAACAATGCCATTACATCATCGATCGGCCAGGTTTCTGCCTCTATGGCTTTCACTGGTGCGTGAAATTGTATGCCTTGAACTTGACCTCTATCTTTATCGGCCACGTGTTCTATGTGTTCCATGTTCATTCCCTTTACTTCAATAAATTCAAATCTAAATACTGGCTCGCTTGCACGATATCAACCGCTGCCAAACGTGGCATCACACCCAGACAAGGTGCGTCTAAACGTTGCTTGAGTGCCTGCACATTCTCTTCAAAAAATTTCATTTCTGTATCGACGGTATTCGCTACCCATCCCGCCAACCGCAATCCACTCGCGGCGATAGCCTGTGCCGTCAAGAGTGCATGATTAATGCAACCCAAACGCATGCCGACTACTAAAATCACCGGCAAAGACAATGCCTGCGCTAAATCTACCGTACTCGTTTCATCGTCTAAGGGCACGCAAAATCCACCTACACCTTCGACTAAGACCACATCTGCTAAATGTTGTGCCTGTTGATAGCAACTAGCAATGTGCTGCACGTTCATCTTCACATTTTCCATCGCTGCGACGATATGTGGTGCCGCTGGCGTTCGCATCAAATAAGGCACGACGATTTCTTGTGGTGCTTTTACCGTCGATGCAGCGACCAAACTATCTACGTCTTCATTATGCAAAACACCGTTGATTTCATCTGCACCAGACGCGATTGGTTTTAAGCCCAGAGTGCTTTTACCTGCTTCACCTAAGGCACGCAACAATGCTGACGTGATGAAGGTCTTGCCGATTTCGGTATCAGTGCCGGTGATAAAATAGTCGTTTGTTCTTTCGTTCATCTGATTTCTAATTTCTTAAAACTGCATCGGATTTCAACCTGTGCTATTCAATCTTTACGTTCCCTCCCCTTCAAGGGGAGGGCTAGGGTGGGGATGGGTTTCAGTTCGGTAGGATAGTCATACTCATACATAATCGACTAAAACCCATCCCCATCCCAACCTTCCCCTTGAAGGGGAAGGGGTCAATAACCTCACTCTGCACCTCTGCATTGCAATTTTTTTCAGATTCAACATCAAACTTCCAAACCATTCACAGCATCAATCAACATAGCCAGATCTTCACTTGTATGCGCAGCCGACAAAGTAATTCGCAATCGTGCAGTTCCCACAGGCACCGTCGGCGGACGTATCGCTGGCACCCAAAAACCTTGTTCATACAAGCTCGCAGCCGCTAGTAAACTTTCTGCGTTATCGCCAATGACGATAGGCTGTACAGCAGTATCCGATGGCATCAAGGTCCATCGCTTCAATTTTAAATCACGTCGCAACTGTGCAATCAAGATTTGCAGATGGGCGCGGCGTGCTTGCCCTTCTTCACCTTGAATGATGTCCAAACTCGTCAACAAAGCATGCGCTAAAGCTGGTGGTGCTGCGGTGGTATAAATGTAAGGGCGCGCCTTATTCACTAACCACTCAATCACATCTTTATGCGCCGCAACGAAGGCCCCGCCAACGCCAGCGGACTTGCCTAGGGTTCCCATATAGACGATGTTAGGCGAATGCAAATCAAAATGTTCTAACACGCCGCGACCATATGCACCCAAGGCGCCAAAACCATGCGCATCGTCGATGACCAACCATGCATTAAATTCTTCACACAAAGCGAGCAATTCAGGTACAGGCGCGAGATTGCCATCCATACTAAATACGCTATCGCTGACGACAATTTTTGTGGCGGCTGTCGATGCTTGCAACATTGCTCGCAGACTCGCCACATCACCATGCGGATACACCTGCAATTTCGCTCGTGAGAGTTTTGCACCATCAATCAGTGAAGCATGGTTCAGCGATTCCGAAAACAATTCTGTTTCTTTACCCGACACTGCAGCCAAGCCTGCCAACACCGCAAGGTTCGCCATATAACCAGTGCAAAAATACAAGGCGCGAGCATCGACTAAATGCGGCGATACGAACTCAGCGAGCCTATCTTCCAGGATGGCATGAGCGCGACTATGGCCACTAATTAAATGCGAAGCACCGCTACCAACGCCATACAAATCCGCACCTTCTTGCAAGGCCGCAATGATCTTAGGATGTGCAGCCAGGCCGAGATAATCATTACTGCAAAACGCCAGCATGGCTTGTCCATCGACTTTGACACGCGGTGCACTGGGGCTCTCGGCATGACGACGGCGACGACGCAAACTCTTGCTATCTAATACTGCTAATTCGTTTTGAATTTGATCGAGCAAAATCACACTGTTTCTCCCATCACCTGATTGAAGACTTTCAGCATGCGTTCACCGACTAAACTAATCTCTTCTTGATTCAAAATATACGGCGGCATCAAATACACGGTGTTACCGATAGGCCGCAACAATAATTCTTCTTGCAAAGCTTGAGTGAAGAAGCGGCGTGAAAAAGTCTTAGCCGCAGATTCATCTTTTTCATTATCAAACACCGCATCAAAAGCCCACATCATGCCCTGTTGGCGGAAGTGTTTAACTTGAGCGTGTTGCGCCAGCGGTTGCAAAGCTTGCGTGATGGCTGCTGCCTTCACACGATTTTGCAGCAGCACGTCATCGCTTTCAAAAATTTCTAAAGTCGCCAATGCGGCGCGACAAGCCAAAGGATTACCGGTATAAGAATGTGAATGCAAGAAACCACGACGTACATCCGTATGATAAAAACCTTGATAAATATCATCGCGCGTCATCACCAAAGACAAGGGCAGATAACCACCACTGATACCCTTCGACAGACAAATGAAATCAGGCCAGATTTGTGCATTTTCGCAGGCGAAGAAAGTACCACTACGTCCACATCCGACCGCAATCTCATCGGCAATCAAATGCACCTGATATTGATCACACAAGGCGCGCACCAAACGCAAATATTCTGGATCGTGCATAGCGAAGCCAGTCGCACATTGCACCAAAGGTTCTAAAATCACTGCGGCAATTTTGCCTGTACGCTCTTGCAAACAACGTTCCATATCTGCAGCCGCACGACGCGCGACATCGATAGCGGATTCACCTTCGGCTGCCTGACGTGCATCAGGTGACATCACTACATGGGCATTACGTATCATTGGACCGTAGGCATCACGGAACAAAGCCACATCCGTTACTGCCAACGCACCTATAGTCTCGCCGTGATAACTACCTTTGAGGCAAATGAATTCTTGTTTTTCAGTTTGACCTTGATTACGCCAAAAATGAAAACTCATCTTCAAAGCAATTTCCGTCGCCGAAGCACCATCTGAAGCATAGAAACAATGACCGAGTACGCCGCCGGTCAATGTCGAAAGTTTTTCTGATAAACGAATGACAGGCTCGTGCGTAAAACCTGCCAGCATCGCATGTTCCAATTGATCCAGTTGCTGTTTTAATGCCGCATTGATGCGCGGATTGGCGTGACCAAATAAGTTAACCCACCATGAACTGATGCCATCTAAATAGCGTTTACCATCCATATCCACCAACCAGGCACCACGGCCATGACTCACCGGAATCAAAGGCATAGTCTCGTGATGCTGCATTTGCGTGCACGGATGCCACACGCTTTGCAGACTACGATTTACCCAATCGGATGTACTACCTGATGTATTCACTGCGTTCAATTCGATTCTAAAATTTAGTTCAACGCCTCAATTACCGGCGCAGCTTTGCTGCGGCCGGCGCCGAAGGCGCGTAGTTATTTGACTTGTTATATGTTTCTAGACTCATACTTCAAAGAATCTCGTTCTTCTTTGCTTATAACTACTCCGCGAAATTCATTGAGCCATGCACCGTATTTTTTGAAATTATTTCTTGCTTCTCTAAGAGTTAAATCTCGGTTGATATCTGACTGATTATCTAGATAAATTTCCTCATCAGTAACACAGTCGAAATCATCTTCCCAAAAGCAAACAGGGCACACCAAGCATTTTCCTCGCTCTGCTAGTGAATAATAATCACAGCATCCGCATTGAACGGGTTGCGTACCAATTTCGAATTCATACAACTTCATTTTATTGGCTCATACACATAATATTCTTGATAAAAAATTGAACCTGATACGAGATCCACTTTTCGCATTTTTTGTAGGGCGGGTGCAACCCGCGCGGTTGTTCGACCGTTAGGCGGCGCGGGTTGCACCCGCCCTACGATTTTGCTCTTAATCCCCTCTCCCGCAAGCGGGAGAGGGTTAGGGTGAGGGTATTTGAGATAGCTGCAATGCTTATTTGAACTGCTAATTCTTCAAAAACAGTCTCTATTTACGAGAGCAGTATTCTAAACGCCCCTCATCCCCTGCTCTTCTCCCGCTTGCGGGAGAAGGGAGTAAAAATCCCAAAAATTGCAATCTTACCAAAACCCGCCATTATACTTGATCACCCCAACCAGCTCGGCTTACGCTTCTCAAGGAAAGAACGCACGCCCTCACGCCCCTCCTCTGAAGCACGAATCACAGCGATACCTTCGACGGTACTCGCAATCAACTCAGGGGTAATTTCACGACCACCTACATCGCGCACCAATACTTTGGCTTGCGCTACTGCATTCGGGCTATTTGTCACTAAAGCCTTAACAATCTCCGCAACCTTCGCGCTCAAAACCTCGGCGGTCACGACCTCATGCACAAATCCGATACGCAAAGCTTGCACGGCATCGAAGCGTTCGGCAGTTAAGAAATAACGACGTGCGGCATTTTCGCCCATGGCCTTGATCACATACGGTGAAATCGTGGCCGGAATCAAACCAAGCTTGACTTCGCTCAAACAAAACTGCGCCGTGTCTACCGAAACAATCACGTCACAAGCTGCGACCAAGCCCATACCGCCGGCATAGCAATCACCTTGAACTTGCGCCACCACAGGTTTAGCGCAGGTATAAATCGCCGCTAACATCGCCGCCAATTGCCCTGCGTCTGCAAGGTTTTCGGCATGCGTATAGTCCGCCATTTTCTTCATCCAATTGAGATCAGCGCCCGCGCAAAATGCTGGGCCGTTGGCTGCCAGTACAATTGCACGGATACTGCTATCCTTACTCAATTCATTAAACACCTGCGTGATCTCCGCAATCGTCGTTTCGTTAAACGCATTGCGCACGTCAGGGCGATTTAAAGTCACAGTTGCGACTTTGTTCTCGCGGCTTAGTGTTAGGGTTTGGTACATGAGACTTCCTTCTTACGATTTTCTACAACTTCTCTGGAGGTAAGGTCACTGCGAAAAATTCAATTATCGGGATGCAGTGCAAGAAGCAAACCGGAGCAATATGTCGATATTGCGAGGATTTGCGACGCCGCAATGCGCCCGAGAATTGGATTTAGCGCGACGACCGTTACATGCGGAATATCCCAAATTTAGCATCTGGTATCGGTGCATTTAACGCAGCCGATAATCCCAATCCCAACACCATACGCGTATCAGCAGGATCAATCACACCATCGTCCCACAAGCGTGCAGACGCATAGTAAGGATGGCCTTGATGTTCGTATTGATCCTTGATCGGTTGCTTGAACGCAGCTTCTTCTTCCGCACTCCAACTACCGCCTTTACCTTCAATACCATCGCGGCGCACGGTTGCTAATACGCTTGCGGCTTGTTCGCCGCCCATGACAGAAATACGTGCATTCGGCCACATCCACATGAAGCGTGGGGAATAAGCACGACCACACATGCCGTAGTTACCAGCACCGAAACTGCCACCGATAATCACCGTGAACTTCGGCACATTCGCAGTTGCAACCGCCGTCACCATCTTGGCGCCATTGCGTGCAATACCTTCGTTTTCGTATTTACGTCCCACCATGAAGCCGGTGATGTTTTGCAAAAATACGAGAGGAATTTTGCGCTGGCTGCACAGCTCAATAAAATGCGTGCCCTTCAATGCAGATTCGGAAAACAAAATACCGTTATTGGCAATGATGCCGACTGGCATACCGTGAATATGCGCAAAACCGCACACCAAAGTCGTGCCATAACGCGCTTTGAATTCGTCAAAATGGCTGCCGTCGACCACGCGTGCAATCACTTCACGCACATCAAATGGCTTACGCGTATCGACCGGAATCACGCCATACAATTCACTGGCTGGATACTTCGGCTCTTCCACCGCCTTCATCACCACGGTTTGCGGTTTTTGACGATTTAGATTCGACACGATTTGACGCGCCATCGCTAAGGCATGCGTATCGTTCTGCGCTAAATGATCGACCACGCCAGATAAACGCGTATGTACATCGCCACCACCAAGGTCTTCGGCACTCACGACCTCACCTGTTGCGGCTTTCACCAACGGAGGACCACCGAGAAAAATTGTGCCTTGGTTTTTGACGATAATCGACTCATCACTCATCGCTGGCACATACGCACCACCAGCAGTACAGGAGCCCATTACCACAGCGATTTGCGGGATACCTTTGGCCGACATATTCGCTTGATTATAGAAAATACGTCCGAAGTGATCACGATCGGGGAACACATCATCTTGATTCGGCAAATTCGCACCACCGCTATCGACCAGGTAGATACATGGCAGATTATTTTGTTCGGCGATTTCTTGCGCACGCAAGTGCTTTTTCACCGTCATTGGATAATAGGTACCGCCCTTCACCGTCGCATCATTACAGACAATCACACACTCTTGCCCAGCGACGCGACCGATACCGGTAATCACGCCTGCGCTCGGTGCTGCATCGAGATCGTTCTTCTCTTTGTACATATTGAAGGCCGCGAGCTGCGAGAATTCAAGGAAGGGTGTGCCGGGATCGAGCAAGTTTTGCACGCGATCACGTGGCAAGAGTTTGCCGCGACCTAAATGCTTTTGGCGCGCTTCTTCGCCGCCACCCAAAGCGATCTTAGTGACTTTTTGTTTGAGGTCGTCAACCACTAATTGCATCGCTGCAGTGTTGGCTTTGAAGTCCTCAGAGCGAGGGTTTAATTTGGATTCTAGGGTTGTCATAATTTTTCCAGATTACTTACTACGCAATTGCTCAATTTTTTAAACCTCTCAACACAGAGACACGGAGACACTGAGAAAGACAAGAGAAAATCAAATATCTTTAAAAGAAATCGCTCTTCTCCGTTTTTTCTCTGTGTCTCTGTGCCTCCGTGTTGAGAGGTTTTTATTCATAAATTCCATCAACATAAAACCATTTTCCATCAAACTGCACGAAACGACTTTTCTCATGTAGGCGATGTGCTTTACCACCAATTTTGTAACGTGCGACGAATTCGACTGTCGCTTCTTTTTCTTGTGCTTCGTGTTTCTTCACTTCCAAACCTAACCACTTCGTCGCACCACCATCGACGATGCGTTCTTTGGGGCAAGTGCGCTCATCCCAAGTTGCACGCAAATAGGCTTCGTCATCGAGCGTGTAAGCAGTGTAACGCGAACGCATCAAGGCTTCTGCTGTTGGCGCTGCATCTCTACCGCTGATGTAGCGCTCGCAGCAGTTGGCAAATTCTTTGTTTGAGCCACAAGGGCAGATTGTTTTACTCACACTTTACCTATTTCACTAACTGTGCAGCACCTGTACATTCCCTCCCCTTCAAGGGGAGGGCTAGGGTGGGGATGGGTTTTGGCTGAGCAAGTAGTGTACTTAGCAAATTGATTGAAACCCATCCCCATCCCAACCTTCCCCTTGAAGGGGAAGGAGTTAAAACCAAATCAGACTACGCTGACTCGATTCACTCGTAAATTTTTCCCATATAAATGATCTCTGCAGCTCGACGCCATGGATTTTCTGATTTCTTGTAAAGCTCTGCGTCATTCTTAGATGATTGAGCCCAAGCCGATGCGGAGTCTAAAAATCCACCGATCGTTCCATTTTCCCATCCATTATGACCACGCCCATATGGCGAACTCGGCGATTCAGCTTCTTTTCTTTCGGCGTCGTACCAATCTTGAGACAAGCCTTCAATGAAACGCACAAACGACTCTTCACTATCAACTAATCCCAGCAATTCCTGAAGTTTTTCATCCATTATTCTTATACCTTCTTACTTTCTTTCACCGCCGTAAGCGCACCCGCCGCTTTCCAAGCACCAAAGCCACCATCAATATGCGCCACATTTTCCAAACCCATATCCTGCACAGTCTTAGTCGTCAACGCACTACGCCAACCCGCTGCACAAAACAAAATAAATTCTTTAGCTTCGCCAAACACCGGTTTGAAATAAGGCGAATCAGGATCAACCCAAAATTCGATCATGCCGCGTGGTGCGTGAAATGCGCCGGGAATGATACCTTCACGTTCGAGTTCACGAATATCACGCACGTCAACAAATTGCACATTCGGATCACCCAATTTCGCTTGCGCCTCAGCCACACTATAAGTTTTGATCTGCGCTGTCGCTTCATCGACTAATTGTTTGTAGCCTTTTTTCATTCTGTATCTCAGTAATTTCAAGCTCTGCGGATCTATCACAATTTCTAAACACCCCTCAACGCCGAGACGCTGAGACGCGGAGGAAAACCTTAAAAGAGAGGTTTCTCTGTTTTAGATTTCTCTGCGACTCAGCGCCTCGGCGTTGAGGGGTTTTATTTTTCAATCAAAACCCGCCGTTCGCTAACCACTTTTCTAATTGCGGTAAGCGATCATTACCCCAAAATGGCTCGCCATCCACAATCACCCAAGGCGCACCAAACACACCTTTGCTAACTGCTTCTTCGCAGGCCGAACGTAGTTGATCTTTGTAACGCTCATCATTGCAAGCCGCCGCTGCGGCAGTGCCATCGAGTCCCATCTGCATTACATAATTGGATAACCATGCGATATCATTCAAACCTGAAGGCTCTGAAAAATAGGCTTTGGTCACACCGCGCGTGAATTCGCCGACGCGTTCGGGAGCGACTTCTTTCATCCACAAACAGACTCTTGCTGTATTTTGTGTATTGATGGGAAACGGTTCCGGCAACACAAATGGCAAGTCTGCGTAACGCGCTGAGCGTTCCATATCATGTTTGTGATAATTCGCCATCACAGGTGGCCGCATCGTTAATGGACTGGAATTAGTCGACTTGAATACGACACCTAACAGCATAGGTTTCCACTCAATCTCGCGTCCATATTTTGCCGCGAGTTCTTCTATCACTTGCGTGGTCAAATAGGCGTACGGTGAAACGTAGTCAAACCAGTATTCGATGCGATTGCTCATATTCGTTCTCAAGTAAAAATACGATTGATTTAGAACCCCTCAACGCCGAGACGCTGAGAACATCGAGATGAGAGAAAACCTCTGTTTTAAGGTTTTACTCCGCGCCTCTGCGTCTCGGCGTCGAGAGGTTTTACGACAAAACTAATCCAACAAGCCACGGCCAATCAAAATTTTCTGAATATCCGAACTACCTTCATAAATCTGACACACACGCACATCGCGATAAATACGCTCAACCGGGAAATCGCTGACATAACCATAACCGCCGTGAATTTGTATCGCGTCTGAGCAAACTTTCTCCGCCATTTCAGAAGCAAACAATTTTGCCATCGCCGCTTCTTTCAGACATGGTTTGCCAGCATCTTTCATGCTCGCTGCATGCCAGATCAATTGGCGTGCAGCTTCGATTTGGGTGGCCATATCCGCTAAGCGAAATTGCACTGCCTGATGTTCAAAAATCGCTTTACCGAATGTACGGCGGTCTTTCGCATAAGCTAATGCTGCTTCAAATGCGGCGCGTGCCATACCAACGGATTGGGAAGCAATACCGATACGACCACCTTCTAAGCCAGACAAAGCAATTTTGTAGCCTTGACCTTCTTCACCTATCAAATTCGCAGCGGGGATGCGGCAATTTTCAAACAGGATTTGTGCGGTATCGGATGAGTGTTGCCCCATTTTATGTTCGAGGCTGGCGACGATATAACCCGGCGTTTTGGTATCAACCCAAAATGCGCTGATGCCTTTTTTACCTGCGGCTTTATCGGTCACTGCCATCACGATCGCCACGTCAGCATGCTTGCCGCTGGTGATGAATTGCTTCACGCCGTTCAAGACGTATTCATCGCCGTCACGCTTGGCAGTCGTACGCAAATCAGAAGCATCACTGCCTGCATGCGGTTCAGTTAAGCAAAACGCACCTAGCATCTCGCCTTGCGCTAATGGGCGCAGCCATTGTTCTTTTTGTTCTGCATTGGCATACATCATACCGATGCTGCATACCGGGCAGTTATTCACTGACACCACAGTTGAGGTGCCACCGTCACCTGCAGCGATCTCTTCCAACACCAAAGCCAGCGACAAATAATCCATACCTGCGCCGCCGAGCTCTTCTGGCACCGCCACACCATACGCGCCCATCGCGGCTAACTCTTTAAGTTCTTCAGCGGGGAAGTGATGTTCTTTGTCCCAACGTGCAGCATTTGGCGTGATGCGCTCTTGCACAAAGCTGCGCACAGCGTCGCGGATCATTTCGTGTTCTGATGTTAGTTGCATGTCTTACTCGTTTCTAAAAATTTTTTTAAACCCCTCAACGCCGAGACGCGGAGGCGCAGAGAAAATCGAAAACAGAGAAACCTCTTCTTTAAGGTGTTCCTCAGCGCCTCTGCGTCTCGGCGTTGAGGGGTTTTCGCTCACCAATCCAAGCACTCTCCGTCATAATTCAAAAATTGCCCATTCTGCGCACGACTACTTTCCGCAATTACTTCGCGCATTCCAGCCACGCTGACGTCGACGCTAATCTCTGCACCTGCGCCGCCCATATCGGTTTGCACCCATCCCGGATGAAAGGCAATGCATGTCGCCTTTTGCGTACTGAGCGACACATCTTTCAATACGGAATTCAATGCCGCTTTGCTGGCGCGATACAGCCATGCTACGGCGTTCTCACGCAGGCTTATCGAACCCATACCGGACGACAACACCGCTAACTTGCCACTTGCATTTTCGACCATAGGCAATACCAAAGGTAACAAGCGCATCGCCGCTAGCACATTGGTGTGCATCACCTGATCAAATTCACCTTGCTCTGGCGCCTGCAAACCGCTAGTTCTGGTGCCAAACACACCGGCGTTTAAAATCGCGACATCGATTTTTTCATCATCAAGACGCCATGCCAAACCCGCGCAATCGTTCAAGCTATTCACGTCCAAAGGCAGGGCTTCACAACCATTAGCAGTCAATTGTGCGAGGTCGTCGGATTTGCGTGCGGTGGCGATTACACGCCAGCCTGCCGCTTTGTACTGTCGCGCAAATTCGAGGCCAATACCACGCGAGGCTCCGATGATTAAGGCTGTGGGCATTGCTTTTGCTCCGTTATCTACTTCTACCAAAAGCGCAAATTACACGCTGTTCTTTATTCATTTTCTGCAGGTCGTGACGCCCTGTTCACTCCTTCCCCTTCAAGGGGAAGGTTGGGATGGGGATGGGTTTCGGTCGATTAACTTTGCAGCTTTATCAACGAACACCCATCCCCACCCTAGCCCTCCCCTTGAAGGGGAGGGGAAGCCGACATATACCGTCTTGCATAACTTCGCCCTAAAAAACTAAGGGCAATTACACCAACTCAATCGCCATCGCAGTCGCTTCACCACCGCCGATACACAGAGAAGCCACGCCACGCTTACCGCCACGTGCTTTCAAGGCACCGATCAAGGTCACGATGATACGTGCACCGGATGCGCCGATTGGATGACCCAATGCACATGCACCACCGTGTACGTTCATCTTATCGTGCGAAATGCCGAGGTCGTGCATAGCTGCCATCGGTACTGCTGCGAAGGCTTCATTGACTTCAAACAAATCCACGTCCGCTGTCGTCCAACCGATTTTTTTGTAGAGTTTTTCGATAGAGCCAACTGGCGCAGTGGTGAACCAACCTGGTTCTTGCGCATGGGTTGCATGGCCGAGGATTTTTGCAATCGGGGTCAAGCCTAATTCTTTGGCTTTTGATTCGCGCATCAAGACTAATGCTGCTGCGCCGTCGTTAATCGAAGAAGATGATGCTGCTGTAATCGTGCCGTCTTTTTTGAAGGCTGGTTTCAAGTTTGGAATCTTGTCGAGCTTGGCTTTCAATGGACCTTCGTCCTTGTCGATCACGACATCGCCACTACGACCTGAAACCGTTACCGGAGCGATTTCCCAAGAAAATGCGCCGCTGCTGGCTGCGTTTTGTGCGCGGGTGACTGAGGCGATGGCGAATGCATCTTGCGCTTCGCGTGTGAAACCATACTTAGCGGAACAGTCTTCTGCGAAAGTGCCCATAGAACGACCTTTGTCATAAGCATCTTCCAAACCATCAAGCATCATATGATCCATGATCGTGCCGTGACCAATACGATAACCGCCACGAGCTTTCGGGATGATGTAAGGGGCATTCGTCATTGACTCCATACCGCCAGTCACCAAGACCTCGTTACTACCAGCCAAGAGTGAATCGTAAGCCATCATGGTCGCCTTCATCGCGGAACCACACATCTTAGACAAAGTGACGGCACCAGTAGAAAACGGCAAACCTGCTGCCAACAAAGCTTGGCGCGCTGGCGCTTGTCCTTGACCTGCCATCAAGCAGTTACCAAATAGCACTTCTTCGACGAGTTCTGGTTTCACACCGGCACGTTCAACTGCCGCTTTGATGGCAACTGCACCGAGTTGACTCGCAGTTAAAGAAGCGAAATCACTTTGAAACGCACCCATAGGAGTACGAGCTGCGCCGACGATTGCGATAGGATCATTCATGGTTTTCTCCAGTTACTTGTTGTTTATCGAAAATACTTTTTAAACCCCTCAACGCTGAGACGCAGAGGCGCAGAGAAAATCGAAAACAGAGAAAACCTCTCTTCTAAGGTTTTACTCAGCGTCTCGGCGCCTCGGCGTTGAGGGGTTTTAACGAATTTACATGTTCATAAATCTTATATTCTGCGGATAAGGAAAAACATCATCCACTTTCCCTCTCACAATTCTTTCTTTACGCTCTTGCCAATATTGCGCTGTCAGCAAGTCGGCGTGGTGTTTCATAAAATATTCTTTGACCTTGGCATTGCCCAATAAGAAGGTACCAAACTGTTCAGGAAATACATCGTACTTCCCTATTGGATACCAAGGTTCTGCCGACATTTCATCTTCTTCATTGCGTGGTAAAGGTATCGTTCTGAAATTACAATCAACAATGGTTTCTATCTCATCGTAGTCATAGAAAACGACACGTTTATGACGCGTTACGCCGAAGTTTTTATACAGCATATCGCCGGGGAAAATATTTGCACCAACCAGCTCTTTGATCGCATTGCCGTATTCAACTATCGCGTGTTCCAGCGCGGCGTCATCACCTCTTTGCTCCGCCTCAGTCAGCCAAATATTGAGAGGCGTCATGCGACGTTCTATGTACAGATGTTTAATGATGACTTCGTCTTCATTCACCTCAAGTATCGACGGCGCATAACGACGAATTTCTGCGAGTAAATCTTCGGAAAAACGAGCGCGTGGAAACGCCACGTCAGAATATTCCAAAGTATCTGCGAGGCGACCTACGCGATCATGGTTTTTCACCAGCAAATATTTTTCTTTGATTAAAGCTTTGCTGGTTTCCTTCGGTGGAGGGAAGCTGTCTTTGATTAACTTAAACACATACGGGAAAGACGGCAGTGCAAACACCAGCATCACCAGGCCACGAATACCGGGTGCCGCTTCTATCATGTCTGACGAATACTTTAGATGGTGTAAGAAGTCACGGTAGAACAAATTCTTGCCATGCTTTTGCAAACCCAGCATGGTGTAGATTTCACTACGCGGCTTGCGCGGTAAGATGCTGCGGATAAATTGGACGTAAGCCGAAGGCACATCCATATCAACCATAAAGTAGGCACGCGTAAATGAGAACAAGACCGTGATGTGCATGTTATCAAACAGCACAGTATCCAAAATTAATTCACGATTTTTATTATGAATGATAGGAATCACGAACGGCATTTCTTGATTGCCGTTGATGCTCTTGCCGATGATGTAAGCGGTCTTATTGCGGAAGAACAAATTCGCCAACACCTGTAATTGGTGATTCGGCTCAAAGCGCGTATCGCCAAACTGTTCCAATAAACGCGCTTCGACTTTGGCAATATCCACATCCAGATGCGCAAACGGTGTTTGCAATTGAAAGTTCGTGACTATGCGCTTCAGACTAAAACTCAGGCCATCAGCGGAGGGGTAATACACGCGATAAGTCGCTGGCGTATCTTCACGTTCTATGTAATCTGTGGCTGTCGCCGGACGCACAAAAATAAAGTCATTGTGAAAATAAGTACGATGCAAGAGCTTGGTGCAGACGGTGTTAAAAAATGTCTCTGCCAACTCGGGACGCAGATGATCAATCAGCAAACCCATGTAATGCAGCTTCACTTCACGCCACACCTCATCGGTCAGATCTTCACTTTCGTATTCATCCTCCAGAATTAGTACGCATTCCTTAACGCGCGTATCGTAATAAGCAATCCGCTCACGCGCATCATCTTGCGCCGCTTTCCAATCACCACGTTCAAAACGCTGCTTTGCCGCCTGCGTCGTCGCCCGAAATACTCGATAGTGCTTATCGAAGCCGTCGAGTATCGTCCTTGCAATGTCGAATGCAATTTGCGAAGACAATAATTTAGGGAAGGCGATTTGGGGCATGCGCGTCAACCGTTTCAAAATCTCTCAATACAAACTAGCGACATCACCGGTTCGGCGATTCTTTTTAACGTACTACACGTATTCATTTAGGCTTTGATGTCGAGATATTCGATTATCCGAATGCAGTCCTAGGCGCCACCCGCAGCAATATGTCGATATTGCGAGGACGGGGCAACAACGGAATGCATCGGAGAATCGGATATATCGATATCAAAGTGTCTCAGCGAACAGCTCGCGACCTATCAGCATACGGCGAATTTCGCTCGTACCGGCACCAATCTCATACAACTTCGCATCACGCCACAAGCGGCCAACTGGATATTCGTTGATGTAACCATTACCACCCAAAGTCTGAATCGCTTCACCCGCCATCCAAGTCGCTTTTTCTGCTGAATACAAAATCGCACCAGCCGCGTCTTTGCGCAAAGCACGTACTGCCTCTGGTGTTTTCGCACGGTCACAAGCTTGACCAACTGCATAGACGTAAGCCTTGCATGCCATCATGGTGGAATACATATCCGCGAGTTTGCCTTGCATTAATTGGAATTCACCGATGGCTTGACCGAATTGTTTACGGTCATGGATGTAGGGAACCACTTCATCCATACAAGCTTGCATGATGCCGAGTGGGCCGCCGGACAAGACGGTACGTTCAAAGTCGAGACCAGACATCAATACATTCACACCCTTGCCTACGCCACCCAATACGTTTTCTACTGGCACTTCGCAATCTTGGAAAACCAATTCACCGGTGTGGGAACCGCGCATACCTAGCTTGTCGAGTTTCTGCGCAATGCTGAAACCTTTATAGCCTTTTTCGATGATGAACGCTGTCATGCCACGTGGTCCAGCTTCCAGATCAGTCTTCGCGTACACCACCAAAGTATCCGCATCAGGACCATTCGTGATCCACATTTTGGAACCGTTCAAAACATAGCGATCGCCTTTTAAATCAGCGCGTAACTTCATACTAACTACGTCAGAACCGGCATTTGGCTCAGACATCGCGAGAGCACCGACGTGATCGCCGGAAATCAATTTTGGTAAATATTTCGCTTTTTGTTCTGCATTGCCATTACGGTTAATTTGATTCACGCATAGATTAGAATGCGCGCCGTATGACAAACCAACGGAAGCAGAAGCACGGGAGATTTCTTCCATCGCGATGATGTGCGCGAGGTAACCCATATTCGCGCCACCGTATTCTTCGGAGACCGTCATACCATGCAAACCCATGTCGCCGATTTTTTTCCAAAGATGCATAGGGAATTGATCGGTTCTGTCCATTTCCGCAGCGAGTGGTGCGATTTCGGCCGCAGCAAATTGCTGAACAGCTTCGCGCAAAGCGGCGATGTCTTCGCCATGATCAAAAGTTAAACCTAGTAAGTGCAGCATAGTGTCCTCGATTTGTAGAAAAAATAGAGCGCAGATTTAATGCATTTTAAAACCTCTCAACGCCGAGGCGCAGAGACGCGGAAAAATCGAAAACAGAGAAAACCTCTCTTTTAAGGTTTTACTCAGCGTCTCGGTGCCTCGGCGTTGAGGGGTTTTAGATTACACCCGCAGTACTATTTATTGCGATAAGTTAAAGCGATTAATATTGATAATTTCAAACACAAAAAATGATACTTCTAATTGACGTTAACGTAAACGTCAATTCAAACTATTTGTAATTACTTATTGCGAGCTCGATTTTGTCTTATTAACAATTCCCAACAAGCGCTGGCTTTCTTCTTCGTGCGCGGTGATTTCGTCTAGCATGACTTCAATGTCTTCACGCTGTTGCTCCAAAGAAGCACGGTGCTTCGCCAATACGTCCAAGAAACTTTTAAGCTGAACTTCGGTGTCTTTGGGTGAGTCATACATCGTCACCAGGTGTTTGATTTCGGACAAGCTCAAACCCAAACGCTTGCCACGTAAAGTCAATTTCAGGTGTGTGCGCTCACGTGCTGAGTACACGCGATTGCGTCCACTGGGACCTTCACGGCTAGGACTGATCAAGCCCTGATCTTCGTAAAAGCGAATTGCACGGGGCGTAATATCGAACTCTTTTGCCAATTCGGTAATTGTATAAGTTGCCATTGCTAGAATTTTTTCAAAGTTTTTTCTGTATGCGACACAAGAAAGTTATCTTAAAAACACCCAAAAAATCTCGGTGAATTCTCGCAAAAATCGCGATAAGACCAACATCAATTGCGTTTTGAACTTAGAATCTTACCTGAAACGCAGTTAACGTAAACGTCAATTTACATTATGCGCCTAAAACTCTGCATCAACCCAGATTTTCCATTAGGATTTGCGATGATGACAGATGCACTTTTCGAGACAGTTTTGATGCGAATGAGGCGCCAATAGCTTGCTATTGGCAACGAAGAGCAACAAAAATGGCCGAAAATGCGCTGTCAGCACGCAAATAGCACCGTAGGTGCGCCTAATGGAAAATCTGGGTTCAATACACTGTTGCGCCACATACACATAGCCATGAATCATCAAGAACAAGCATTGCATTACCCTCTCAATGACAAACTACCAGAGGCGGGTCAAACCATAGAAATTGCCCCCGGCGTGTTGTGGATCAGAATGGGCTTGCCGTTTGCGCTCAATCACATCAACTTATGGTTGATCGAAGACATCTACCAAACCGATGCGGGTCCCGCGCACGGTTGGACTGTGGTCGATTGCGGCATCAATAGCGATGCCACGCGCGATGCTTGGGAAATTTTATTTGCCTCGCATCTCAAAGGTTTGCCGATCGTGCGTGTGATCGCCACCCACTGCCATCCAGACCATGTCGGCAGCGCAGATTGGCTGTGCACTTTGTGGAATGCACCGCTCTACATGAGCACGGGTGAATACGCCTTTGCACGCATGATGTCAGCTGGCTTGCCGGGGGTCGATGGCTCAGCGATGTTCCCGCACTTCCGCAAACATGGCATGGTCACTGCCGACATGCAGGAAAAAATTCAAGAACGCAAAACTTATTACACACGCTTAGTACCGACCGTACCAACTTCCTATCACCGCTTGCAAGATGGACAGGACATCACGATAGGCCAACATGCGTGGCGCATCATTACCGGTTTTGGACATTCGCCCGAACACGTATCTCTGTATTGCGCAGCGTTAAATTGCCTGATCTCAGGCGATATGGTGTTGCCGCGTATTTCAACCAATGTCTCGGTATTTGCTGCAGAACCAGAAGCCAACCCAGTAAAGCAATATCTGGATTCTTTAAGCAAGTACGCGGATCTGCCAGCAGATGTCTTAGTGCTGCCATCGCATGGCAAGCCTTTCACCGGCCTCCATACACGCATCCAACAATTGCGAGATCATCACGCGGAACGTTTGCAAGAAGTGTTGGATGCCTGCACCACACCTTTGTCGGCGCACGATATCGTACCGATCATGTTCAAACGCCCGCTCGATGCACATCAGCTGACGTTCGCACTGGGCGAGGCGTTGGCACATTGCCACCACCTGTGGTTTGAAGGCAAATTGAAGCGCCGTTTAGATGCTGATGATGTCTATCGCTTTGTTCGCAGTTCGACTAACTGATCTGGCAACACTATGAACAAGCCACCTTTATCGGTTTACCTGAAGCTCGTTTGTGTCGCTCTATTCTGGGGTGGTACGTTTATCGCGGGTCGCATCGTGTCGACTGAAATTCCACACATGATCGCAGCCACTGGACGTTTTCTGGTCGCCTGCGTGTTTTTATTGTTGCTCGCATGGCGTGTAGAAGGTGGCTTGCCTAAACTCACGAGACAACAAAAACATGCGACCTTTGGCCTCGGTGCAACTGGTATTTTTCTGTACAACATTTGTTTTCTCGCGGCCTTAGAGCGCATGCCCGCAGGTCGTAGCGCGCTATTTGTTTCACTCAGTCCCATCGTCACTGCATTGAGCATGGCAGCCTTATTTCGCGAGCGTTTAGGTGGACTTAAATGGTTAGGCATTGCTATCGCCTTCGTCGGCGCAACTATCGTGCTGACGCGTGGCGATGTATTCGCCGTTGTTCATGACATTTCCAGCTCTATGGGTGTGGGTGAATTATTCATGCTAGGTGCAGTTGGCTCCTGGACCGCTTACACCATACTCGGCAAGCACGCGCTCAAGGGTTTGACACCGATTGCAGCAACTACTTATGCTTCTCTGTGGGGATTACTCTTACTCAGCATGGGCGCACTCAATCAATTGCCTCTATTAGATACCAGCAAACTGACTTGGCAAGTCATCAGCGCAATCATTTTCCTCGGCATTTTCGGCACGGTGATCGGTTTTGTCTGGTACTACGAAGGCGTCAAAGCCATAGGCCCTGCACGCACGGCAGTGTTCAATAATTTGGTACCAGTATTCGGCGTTGCACTCAGCAGCATCATGCTGAACGAACCTGTGTTGATTTCTATGGTGCTGGGTGGATTGCTGGTGATAGCAGGTGTGTCATTGACGAATCGGGTATCGTCAAGCCAGAGTACATAGCGTAAATTATCCCACGCTGATCTGCCGCGGTACCAATTTAAGAGCGAATATTTTTTCAGTATCTAGGGCGTGTTGACCTACTATCGACACATTCAAAGAAAAACACCCTTATCCGCGAGCCAATATTCAAACTTATCACTGTTTTCGATAACTAGCATTTATATTTATTTTCCCACTTTAAAAAGAATTCCAGCTTCCTCAAGCTCTTTCAATAACGGCTTAGAAGTCTTTCGGTGTTTTCAGAGCAACGTATATGGAACTAACCACTGGATCTGGATCAATTCCAAAATCTTCTGATCCAATCCTAAGCGTATCATCAAGAAAACTATATCCCCAGTCCTCAAGCTTTGGTATTAATCCAATGGTGCTCAACTCACTGACAACTTCAGATAAAACTCTGCGAACAAGTTGCACCCCACTCAAAAAAACTTGACTGTGCCTAAATACTTCAACACCATCCACTTGATCGTTCGCGTCGTGGTAAATATGAACTCCCACTGATCTGAATGCATCAGTCGTATTGATTGAATCTTCAGTTTTCTTAAATTCTCTAAATTCGAGATTCATGACAGCTCTCGCATTAGACCTAGGCATTCCTGCAATAAGCTTCCCAAATCTTGACGGTGGATGAAAGATAAGGTCCATAATACGTATCCGACTACTGATAAGATTGCTATCTAACAAGAGCTAAATCGACTAAAAAAACTTGTTCCTGCTCATCTTCTTGTGGATTTAGAAAACAATAATTTACTCGTCCGATACTTATTGCTTTATAGAGAAATTCACCACTATTTGAATAGACAGCACGCTCAATGGCAACCTTCCCCTCTTGTCGTGTTTGATTCAATATATCAACATATTTTCCAGTTGTGCCATTCAGTAAGTTACTAGGTGGTACATTTTTAGGAGCATCCTTTCCTAAGGCTGGGTCTCCAAATAAATGCCTTTTTAGAGCGTCTAAGTTAGTTGCCCAGAAGACTTTCGTAATGAACGGTGCATTTGGATCTCCTAGCTCAAAATTTCTGTTATGTGTCTGTGTTTTCACATAAGTATTAGTTTCAATTTCAAAAATACCGTCAATAATAGGATCTCCATAATCGCCAATAGCCGAAAGTGGCGTCCAAACACGCAAGTTTAAAATGTCATTCCAATTCATGAGTTTCCCCTATTTCGGCCACTTAAATATTTCGGGTCTGACGTTACCATTCTTAATCGTCTCCAATATTTTCGATTTATATGGACTGTCAGGCCAGTTCTGAACCGTATTTTGAACTTCTTCAGTCCACGACTTCACTTTCTTCTGTGGAATAGTACGAGGAAAGCTACCACCAGAAGCTCTATATTTTGAGTCGGTAATATAGACAATTCCCTCTTCTGGGTCATATGTTGCATAGTCCACACCTCGCGCTGAGGCTTTGCCAGGCTTAATAATCCCAAGACGTCCATTTTCAATACTTTGTTGATATCCGTTTAGTTCAGCAATAGTGGCATTGATTTCTGAATTTGGACTTCTTCCTTTATTCACTTTTGCGAGAACCTCTCCACTTTCATTTTTCTCAGACATTACTATACCAAGCCCAACATGCGGCTGGATCGGCGTCGCAATAATATTATTTCCCTCGGGCTTGCTGACCGGATTCACAAGAACGCCAGAATCCGCGTCCGGTCTATCTATCGGCTTTCCTTCAAGCACTGGCCGACTTCGCGGACGTGATTTTGTTTCGCCCGTATGACTCGGCCCCTTCACCGGATCAATTGG
>NZ_JACOGA010000067.1 GCF_014284175.1 Affinundibacterium flavidum | reverse complement strand
TTGTCCATGGCACGGCCGCCGCCGAGCAGGTCCGGCGAGACTGCTGCCGTCAGCTCGCCGCCATCGACGACAGCTGGTGCAGGTGCGAGGCGCTCAACCACATGCTTGGAGGCATCTACAGGGAGCTCGGCGCCCCCGATGTCGGGCACCCCATGTCGGAGGTGTTCCGCGGCTGCCGGAGAGGGGACATCGAGCGCGCGGCGGCGAGCCTCCCGGCGTTCTGCAACGTGGACATCCCCAACGGCATAGGTGGTGTCTGCTACTGGCTGGGTTATCCTGGGAACCCGACGACTGGCC
>NZ_JACOGA010000066.1 GCF_014284175.1 Affinundibacterium flavidum | reverse complement strand
TCGTGCCTATGCCCAGATTGTCGGATATCGTCGCATTCGTTGGAGTGACCAAGTTGACGTTGAAGTTCTCGGACAATTCGAACACGCTGTCATTACTGATATTGACCGTGATCGTTTGGGTGGTGACACCAGGATTGAAGGTTAAGGTACCGCTTGCTGCTGTGTAGTCACTGCCGGCAGTGGCGGTGCCATTGCTGGTGTTGTAACCGACAGAAACTGTTTGACCAGAGGCTGCGGACAAGGTGACTGTGAAGGTCGCTGTGCCGGCTGCTTCGTTGACGGTGACGTCGTTGATTGACAGGC
>NZ_JACOGA010000065.1 GCF_014284175.1 Affinundibacterium flavidum | reverse complement strand
ACCTCAGCCAAAAGACCCAAGGCAGTGATAGTACGTACTACAGCTACAACGCCAGAGACAACCTGATCAGCGTTCGCAAAAACAATACGGTGCTCGGCAACTACAGCAATAACCACCTAGGTCTGCGTGTCGAAAAAGAAGCCAAAGACCCCTTACAACCGAACGCGCCTCCCGCCATCTTCCGCACCCTCTGGAACGGCCGTCACGCCTTCCAGGACAGCGACACCAGCGGCAACACCCTAAGCCGCTATGAAAACGACGGACGCCACACCGTCAGTCTGTGGAGCAGCACCGACGGCAGCC
>NZ_JACOGA010000064.1 GCF_014284175.1 Affinundibacterium flavidum | reverse complement strand
TTTATTGGGAAGCGGTTGCGCACTACTTTGCAGAACAAAAATTTCCCGTCAGTGTCATCAACCCAGCACAGATTAAGGCTTTCGGTGCTTCACGCTTAGTTCGAACAAAGACAGATAAAGTCGATGCGCAACTGATCGCAGAATTTGGCTTTGAACGTCGCCCAGAACTATGGATCGCCCCCTCCATGGCGGAGCAAACCTTACGTGCTTTGGTTCTGCGCTTAGATGCCTTGCAGAACATGCGTACGCAAGAGTTGAATAGGCTCGATGTGGCACGTGAGGCGATTCGACAAGGAATTACTGATCACATTGACTGGTTGG
>NZ_JACOGA010000063.1 GCF_014284175.1 Affinundibacterium flavidum | reverse complement strand
GACAAAGCCGACCGCCTGACCCAAACCGAGGTCATCGACGTCAACCAAACTGTCACCACAGCCTACACCTTAGATGGCGTCGCCAATCGCACCAAAGAAATCATCAGCACCAAACCAGCAGGCACAGGCAGCACAGGCAGCACAGGCAGCACAAGCAGCCCAACAAGCATCACAAAAACTTACACCTACGACGGCCGCAACCAACTCACCGCCATCACCGACACAGCCGCAGGCAACACCACATTAAGCTACGACAGCCAAGGCAACCTCAGCCAAAAGACCCAAGGCAGTGATAGTACGTACTACAGCTACAACGCCAGAG
>NZ_JACOGA010000062.1 GCF_014284175.1 Affinundibacterium flavidum | reverse complement strand
ACGACGGCAGTATGTTGCCGGCCGAATTGCTAGCGCGACTTCTGCGAGAATGCGAGAGACTAGCGCTAGTTGAAGAACAATTTAAGGCACTCACCAAAACGCAGGTCTCGCAACTGTCTAAAGCGGTGCAAGAGAAGGTCGCCAGCTTCACCAAGCTCAAAGCGATAGGTGAAACTGGTGCGATACGGATTACGACGGAATTATTTTGGCGACGGTTTGACAATCAAAAACAAGTTGGCTCCTGTGTTGGATTGGTACCGCAACCGTACGACAGTGGTACAACGCGAATCGACCAAGGCATCAGCAAGCAAGGCAACCGACGAGTGC
>NZ_JACOGA010000061.1 GCF_014284175.1 Affinundibacterium flavidum | reverse complement strand
GGTTGATGACACTGACGGGAAACTTTTGTTCTGCAAAATAGTACGCGACAGCTTCCCAATAAATGCCTGTCGCCTCCATACAAACATGCGCGATAGAAGCGCCTTGTTTGCCGAGCCAAATACTCAACTCTTTAAATCCTTGTTGATTATTCTGAATCACTTTGTGACGAAATTTTCCTGTCGTGAGGCGTAAAGTGCAATCCAATTTAGCCTTCGCAACATCAATTCCTAAATAAAACTCCTGCATACAAATCCTCTGATAATCTACCTTGTGAATACGGGCTGCCAGCATGCTGGGCCAAAGATACTGTCCGATTTTTAGACGAGGGG
>NZ_JACOGA010000060.1 GCF_014284175.1 Affinundibacterium flavidum | reverse complement strand
TTAACGACCATACTCGGAACGATCCGGACTTAAAAGATAAGCAGAAATTATTGGATAGCATACCTGGTTTAGGAGAACGCACCATCGCAATTTTGCTTTCCTACTATGCTGATACAGAGCGATTTACCTCAGTGAAGAAAGCAATTGCATTTGCAGGACTCGATCCGCGTCACTATGAATCTGGCAGTAGTGTGCGTGGCAAGACGCGCATGTCCAAAGTGGGACATACTTTTATTCGCAAAGCGCTCTACATGCCTGCCATGGTGGCTTTGTATAAAACAACATGGGGCAAGGCTTTCCGCCAGCGTCTAGCGGCATCCGGGAAACCTCCCATGGT
>NZ_JACOGA010000059.1 GCF_014284175.1 Affinundibacterium flavidum | reverse complement strand
ACCGAACTCATCTCCTCTGTTATGCTTGAGCCTCCGAGCCTCTTCTCTTGAGATGCGATATGCATTTGCTAGAACATCATTTGGGAGAGCACGGAGGATGGAACTCTTTCCTGCAATGTGGCTTACCATAGAGTTAGGGTTGGTCTTGAATGCAATGTAAGCACATCCTTCTCTTTGTGCCTTCTTTACAACTACATAGTTTTGTGGTATAATAAGTAGCTGTCCACGGCGAAGCTCGCCGTTGAACACTGTCTTTCCATTGTTGTTGACAACTTGAACCCGGGCACGGCCTTGAGTCATATACACGATGCTGTGAGCGTTGATGTTCCAAAACGGTGAAAGGAGTGCGTTCTGGTAT
>NZ_JACOGA010000006.1 GCF_014284175.1 Affinundibacterium flavidum | reverse complement strand
TCTACCTGATCAACCACTGACAATTTAAAGGCTAAGGTGTAATCTCTTTGACTCCTGCGTTCTGTCGATTTCATTGACGTTCCTTTCCATTACGAAGAAAACTGTCAATCTATTTCAGGACGGGTCATTCAGATAAAAAAGGGCGAACACAAAATCCGCGTTCGCCCCCCAACTTTCAACAACCTCAAGCCAAACTACGCAACTCCCGCAACGCCACAGACACCGGTGCCAAATCCGCACCCTGCGTCGTAATCGTCGCCAGCAATTGATTCAGCTTCGCAATCGTTGCCGCATGTTGTTCGCGCCAGCTTGCGATTTCTTCCTGGCGTGACAGCAGGGCTTTGGTTGCTTGGCTGGCGATGGAATACACGTCGTCGCGGGCGCTGCCGCGGGCTTGTGTTTGCCATAGCGTGTCGGTTGGCAGGCGGTTGATTTGATCGCGCCATCCGGTTAAGCCTAATTCGGCATCGACGCCAAAATAGGTGCGGGCGGCTTTTTCTAAATCACTGCCTGTGCTTTGCGCCAGATCGACTAAGTCCAAAGCTGGGAAGATGAATTCCAGCGCGGCTAAGTTTTCTGCCAGGCCTGCTTCGACACCGGCTTTGACCAAAGCTGCGCTGGCTTCTTGTAAGCTGGCGTAGGCTGCGGCTGGTAACCAAGTCGCTACGTTGGCGCGCAGTTCACGTGCGCCTGGTTGATAGCGTTGGATCAGCGTTGGTAAGTCGGCGTTGGCGGTGCGGGCGCGTAGCATCCAGCGGGAGGCGCGTTGCGCGATGGCGGTCAATTTGCTGAGCAGGTCTAACTGCAATTTAGAATCGACTTTGTAATCGAGCGCATCGATTTGATCCCACAGTGCTTCCAGATCAAAAATCTCGCGTGCCAGCGTGAACGCGCGGATCACATCGGCGGCGGAAGCGGCGGCTTCTGAGGCGATGAAATTCACAAAAGTAGCGCCGGTGCGATTGACCACGGTGTTGGTGATAAAGGTGGCGATGATTTCACGTTTCAATTGATGATTGGCGATGGCATCGGCAAACTTCTCAGACAAGACTTGTGGGAAGTAGGCTTTTAAAGCACGGCTGAAGAAAGGGTCGTCTGGTAAATTGGAGGCGACCAATTCATCAAACACGGCCATCTTGGCGTAGGCTAAGACGACGGCGTTTTCTGGTGCGGTGAGGCCTTGTTTGTGCGCGCGGCGACGGGCGATTTCTTCATCAGAGGGGAGGAATTCAATCGCACGATTTAAGCGGCCTTGGCGCTCTAAAGTTTGCATCAGGCGTTGTTGACCATCGAGTACATACAAAGGACGGTGGCAAGCGATGTCGAGTGCCTGGCCTTGGTAGTAGTTGTCGGTTAAGACTAAGTGGCCGACTTCATCGGTCATCGAGGCTAACAAGTCATTGCGTTGTTTGAGCGTGAGGTCGCCTGCTTCGGTGATCGCGCCGACCAAGATCTTGATATTAACTTCGTGATCGGAGCAATCGACACCAGCCGAGTTATCAATCGCGTCGGTGTAGATGCGGCCACCTTTTTGTGCGAATTCGATACGACCGTTTTGAGTGCAACCTAGGTTACCGCCCTCTGCCAAAACTTTGCAGCGCAGCTCGTTACCATTGACGCGGAAGGCATCGCTGGATTTGTCACCGACTTGGGCGTGGGTTTCGTAGGTCGCTTTGACGTAGGTACCGATACCGCCGTTGTAGAGCAAATCGACAGGTGCTTGCAAGATCGCTTTGAGCAATTCGACAGGGGTGAGCTCTTCGGTCTCTATGCCTAAGACGGCGCGTGCTTCGGGTGTCAGACTAATTGATTTGGCACCACGTGGATACACGCCACCGCCTTTGGAAATCAAGCTATTGTCATAATCTTCCCAGCTGGAGCGCGGCAGATTGAACATGCGCTGACGTTCGGCGAATGATTTGGCGACATCGGGTGTTGGGTCGATGAAAATATGGCGATGATCGAAAGCTACGACCAATTTAATTTGCTCAGATAAAAGCATGCCGTTACCAAACACGTCACCCGACATATCGCCGATACCTGCGACCGTGAATGGCGTGGTCTGGGTGTTGTGACCGAATGCGCGGAAGTGACGTTTTACCGATTCCCATGCGCCGCGTGCGGTGATGCCCATTTTTTTATGGTCGTAACCGACTGAGCCACCGGAGGCAAATGCATCGCCTAGCCAGAAGCCATAATCAGCCGAGACGCCGTTGGCGATATCAGAGAAAGTCGCCGTGCCTTTGTCGGCAGCAACGACCAAGTAGGGATCATCTGGATCATGGCGCACGACTTTGGTCGGTGGGACGACGTTGCCTTTGACGATGTTGTCTGTCACGTCTAACAGACCCGACAAGAAGATTTTGTAGCACGCTACGCCTTCGGCTTGATAGGCTTCGCGGTCGCTCATTGCAGGTGGATTTTTGAGGACGAAACCACCTTTGGAGCCGACTGGCACGATGACGGTGTTTTTGACTTGCTGGGCTTTCACCAAACCGAGAATCTCGGTACGGAAGTCTTCACGACGATCCGACCAGCGCAAACCACCACGGGCGACTTTGCCGCCGCGCAAATGCACGCCTTCGACACGTGGGGAATAGACCCAGATCTCGAACAGCGGTTTTGGTTCTGGCACGCCGGGTACTTCGCGTGGATTGAGTTTGAAACTCATGTAAGGCTTGAACGCGCCGGTCTCTGTGGTTTGCCACAAATTAGTACGCAGTGTTGCCAAGATGGTCGCGATGAATTGGCGCAAGATGCGGTCTTCATCGAGGCTGGCGACTTGGCTCATCGCGGCTTCGATTTGTTCGCGTATGTGTTTTTGCGCCGCGTCACGGTCACCGACAAAATCTGGCTTGAAACGTGCACCAAATAATTCGGCGATCAATTGCGTGATGCCGCAGTTTTTGTTCAAAGCGGCTTCGATATAGTTTTGGCTGTAGGCAAAACCGAGTTGTTTGAAGTAACGTGAGCATGCGCGCAGTACGCCGATGGAACGTGCATCGAGCGCGGTGTTGAGGACTAAACGATTCAGATCATCGCTTTCGACTTCGCCACGCCATGCCTGGCAGAATAATTCTTCAAAGCGCGCTTTGACTGCGGTGAGATCCGTTTCAACAGGTAATTGCAAACCCAGATCATGGATCCACAATTCGCTCTCGCCATCAGCCACGTGGTAAGGATGTTCGTCGAGCACGCGTGCGCCCATGCGTTCCAGCACTGGCAAGGAATCTGACAAAGCGACTTTAGAGGTGTTGTAAATCTTAAAGCGCAACAAGCCAGCGACTGCATCCAATGGGCGATATAACTTAACGGCCAGCGGTGATGCCTTAGATAGATGCGCCAAAATATCAGCGTCTTCAGCACCGCCTTGTGGTGTGAAATCTTCACGGTAGCCGCTAGGGAAAGCATTGGCGAAACGATTGGCTAAATCCAGACCACGACCTTCGCCATGCGTGCGCAGGAGCTCGTTGCTGCAATCGTCTTCCCAACGCTGGGCGAGTTTGGCGATGCGTGCTTCGAGTACCGAGACGTTGACATTTGATGGCGCATCGGCTTTTGCACGTACCAGATAATGAATACGCGCTAAAGGGCTGTCGGTCAGCATTGGTGTGAATTCAATCGAATGACCGTCTAATGCGCTCATCAATTCGGTACTGATCTTGACGCGCAATTCGGTGTTGTAACGATCACGTGGCACGAATACTTGGGCGGAAGTGAAACGGCCAAACGGATCGCGACGCAAGAACAAACGTACACGCTGACGTTCTTGCAAACGCAAAATGCCGATTGCGTGATCAGTCAAAGTAGCGGTATCGACTTGGAATAATTCATCACGTGGATAGTCATCGAGAATCGATTGCAAAGCTTTGGCGGCATGGCTCTCAGGTACGACGCCTGCTGCGCTCATGACGGCTGCTGTGCGTTGACGTACTTGTGGAATCTCGCTGACGGGTGCGGAATACGCTGTGGAAGTGTACAAGCCTAAGAAGCGTGATTCGCCAATGACTTCACCTGCATCATTAAAACGTTTGACCGCGATGTAATCGAGCCAGGCTGGGCGATGCACGGTGGCGCGTGTCATCGCTTTGGTGACTAAGACGGTTTCTTCGGAATCGATCAAGGCCACGACTTCGGGTGGCAAGAGCGTTTCATTAGTTTGGACTTTGCCGCGCAAAATACCGAGACCAGAATCTGCTAACGCGACCAGGCTGACTTGGTTGCCATTACGTTTGAGTTCGTAATCACGCGCACCGAGGAATGTGAAATGGCGATCTTCTAGCCAGCGTAAGAAAGCGATACCTTCACCATGACTTTGGTGCGTGCCGGTGAATTTTTCTGAGGCGGTGATCAGTTCTTTGACGCGGCTCAACATCGGCTGCCAATCGACCACAGCACCGCGGACATCCGCCAAAATATGCGTCAATTCATCGACCAAAGCTTGTTGTTCGGCAGCGCTGACGATACGGTCGCATTCGACCAAGATTAGAGATTCAACCGCATCATTACGGCCTGCGGCTTTCGCTGCAGCGACTGTGCTGACCGTATCAATACTGCCATCAGCATTGCGCGCCACGCTCATTAAAGGATGGACGATCCAGTGCGCGGTACGACCGCTGCGGTTAATCGCCATCGTCACGGAATCGACCAGGAAAGGCATATTGTCATTGACGATCTGCACGACCGTGTGTTCACTGACAAAGCCATCTTCCGCCAAACTAGGATTAAACACGCGAATCTTCGGGCTATTCGCCGCGCGGGGCGAATCTAATAAGCGCCAATGCGCGTTCGCCAAGGCAAACAAATTCGCCGCGCCACGCGTGGTGATTTCATCGGGATCGGTGTTTTCAAAATAGGCAGCAATGAAGCCGCCTTGACGTTTGCTGGCTGAGCCAGAATGTTCTTGGGCATATGCCATGAGTTCGGCAAAATGGGATGAGGTCATGCTTGTTCCTTACTTGTTTAAAGTTCAAGAAGTGCCAATTTGTAATTATTCAGATTTACGCAAGTGAAGCTGAGTGCGCCATACGCACCGCCCTGGTGATAAATAATGCCGACAGTCATGGTGCGCACGGCGCACCCTACTAGCTCGCATTTGCGTAAGTCCTAATCATTTTGAATGTCTGACAACACGCCATTTCTGGGTAAGAAACGGCTCCATCAACATTAGTGGAAAATCTCTAGAAATTCCCATATTGCAAGTATCCTCCTTTCGAGGAGGAATGACAAATTCAGAGTGTGGATTCATCGTGAGAAACTTACAGAAACCATACCACCTGGCAAAGTGGGGCTAGTTTATCTCTGTTTGCGATAGGCAGGTGGTAAGGCCAGTGAATAGCGCGGGTGAGCTTGATGTAAAACAAAAGCACAAAACCATGCGCGCTACTGAAGATTTATGTCACTTTTAAAGTCGTAGGGTTTGCCTTTGCTTTGCATAGGAAAAATTACGAAATAGCAAACCATTTCTTGCAAAATGCTATTTCGTGTATATCATAAGTTTTTACCAAAAAGCTTATTCATTTATAGAATCACACATCCTACGGAGATCCTATGAGCAAAGAACAGCTATACACACTTAGATGGTCGGCAATGCAGATTGCGAGATTATCGTCCGATTCAAAGATCGACGCACTCGCATTAAATCAAATCGAAATTCTTTCTCAACTGCTTGGAGAGTCGATTCCCGAAGAATTCGCGCCCTCAGAGCCAGATCGACCAAGTAAGCAGTCGGATGGGGGGCAACTGGGAAAAAAGCTTTACCCAGTCGGGGCTAAGAAATTGTGGTATCCCGATGCAATTATGCGAACAGATCTAAAACGCCCTGCTAAAGGTGAATACCCAAAAGGCTACCCTTTGGGAGCCATCGTTCACTTCACTGCAGGCCAATATTCTAAAGGTGTCGAGAACGCCATAAATTCTATTGCGGATAGCCCTTATTTCTTTTGTTGTATTGGAACTGACGGCAAATTCGTTCAAGCCAATCCGTTGAACCAGTGGGGCTATCATGCAGGAGAAAGTGCGTGGGTAATCGAGGGCGAAAAACGCAACGGCGTGTCAAATTACTTAGTGGGAATCGAAATCACGAATCCCGGAAGACTGGATCTGCACAATGGAAAATATTTTACCTACTGGGATAAAAAGAAAACTAGGCCAATCGATCCCAGCGACGTGCGCATAATCGATAAAGATACGGACAATATCCTTGCAGGCGCCTATCTACCTTACACGAAGGCTCAAGAAGAAGCACTTATTGAGTTTTTGCTGTGGGCAAAAGCAAATAATCCGACCGTGTTTAACTTTGACTATGTACTTGGGCATGACGAAGTAGCTGGGCCAAAAGGAATCGGCCGCTGGCGAAAAAACGATCCTGGTGGTGCTCTTTCAGTGACAATGACAGACTTCAGGCAACGACTAAAAGACGAATACAAAAACAGGTATGGGTAACCACACAAGTTGAGAGCTGAATAAAATTCCTTCTCCCGCTTGCGGGAGAAGGAGCACGTGCATGAGTTCTTGGATTTATATCATTACCTATACCTTAAAGAGACCTGAAATCTAAAATCGCTAATCAATGTCCGTCATTAAAATTTCATAAAAAAAGAGCTGTTTGCACATAGTACAAACAGCTCTCAAATGATCGCCGACACCCCCTCGGCTACCGATCACAACTAAACTCATTAAAATCACTAAACCTAACTAGGCTACCTCTGCCTACCTAAGCCGAACTAGGCCAAACTAAGCCAACTTAAAACTTCTTGTTATATTCCACGCGCAATTTGACCGTTAATGGATCAGCATACTGACGCACGCCGCCATACGTTGAACCTATTTTTGCGTTTGAACTGCCATAGGTTTCATTGCGAGTTAAAGCGGATTGATCGTTCAAGACGTTGAACACATCCACACCCAAAACCATGCCCTGGAATTGTAGCGGCTGGTAAGTCAGGCTCAGGTCTAAACGCTTCTCTGCTGGCATACGACCTAAAGAGCCACGCGGTGCTGGTTTGCCATCGCAAAAACTATAAGCAGAACCGTAACCCGGACCGCCCCACTCTACCCCAATAGGATAATTTGGATTTTGTCCATGTTCAGACACCAGATCCGTACCACGGCAAGTCTTAGGACGACCTGATTGCAGTAAGAGATTTGCGGCAATATTCCATTCAGAATTCAATTCATAGAAACCGAATGCTTTGACCTGATGGGTACGATCATTAGGCAGCACACCATTAGCAAAGGTCATGAACTCGGGGAAATCCCAATTGGAAGTCACAGCGACATCAAGCTGACCAGTGTCAGAATTGGTTTGACCTTCCATATTGCCCTTGCTGCGCGACCAGGTGTAGTTGAATTTACCGTACCAGGAATTGCTCAAAGGATGCTCGGCAAACATATCAATCGCGGCATATTTGCGTTCGGCTTTTGGATAGCCCATTTGCTTCGCGCTAAAAGTCACCCAACGGCCATTGCCCGTAGCGTCGCCCTGATCGTTATGGCTTTCTACCCAAATGGTGGATGCCTCGCCCGGATTGAAGATCCAGCACGACAAATAATCACGTGCCGCACCGTCTTGCTTGAGACCGGCTTTTTTGGAGTAATCAGCAATCAAACGCGTGTCGCAAGTATCATCAATGCCCGCACCAAGATTACGGTAAGTGAATTTCAAGCCCAAATTTAAACTGGGGTTCACTGCCTTTTCAAAACCCAAAGTCATTTCATCTTGAAAATTGGGCTTGAGATCGCGCGATGCAATCGAACGTGGATCTTTGCGCGTACCGGATTCACCATCGGGTGAGGACGCGACGTTGATCGCTTTCAAACCGGTAGGCTGACCATTGCTATCGATGCCGGTGTAAGTGAAGTCTTGATTCATATACGTAGAACGACTCGCGGCGCGGGCGGCTACTTGGGTTGGCAATTGCAGATAATAACGACCGGCACTACCAAATACTTTCAAGCTTGAATCGCCATTGACGTCCCAAGATGCAGACAGACGCGGTGCCAACTGGTTTTTCATGTTGATAAATTTTTCGCCGTCACCATTCAAATTGCTGTACTGATCATTCCGCAAACCCGCAACGATCAAGAGATTTTTTGTGGCTTGATAACGGTCTTCCAAATATTGTGCAGACTGCGTGGCCTTAGCGGAGGTCAAGCTATTAAAAATGAATTCGTTCACATAATAGCCTTGCGTACCGTAGCCACCGTAGTTAGCAACAATCGCCTGACGACCGTTCGATACTTCGGCTGGCTTGGTTGGATCACCATCTACTTTGAGGTAATTCCAGGTGCCGTTGCCCGAGCTCTTCACACCCACCATGCCGGATTCAATTGCATTGCGATCCAAGCCTGCACGCAAAGTATGTGCACCCAATTTGTATTCAAGATCAAGGCGCAAAGAATCTAACTGATCTTCGCCCGGGCGACTCAAATTACCGCCGTAGCGATTTGCATTGATGCTATACAAACCGAGTTTATTCAAATCCGGCTGACGGCCATCAACTGTCGATGAGACAGCGTGAATACTGCCGTTGTTAGGGTCGCCGCCGACGTAGGTGACGCCGCGCGGTGCTTTCAAACGGCCGCCCATCGCTGTCAGAGTCAAATCTTGCGTCAGCTGTCCCGTGTACTTGAGCATATTGGTTTGCGCACCTGCGCCCAACGCTGCGGGATTCGTCGCAGTGATTTCAGTGAACTTGACTTGGTTATGCGTATCGCTGACTTTGTCATAGCCATAAGTACCCACCACCGATTTGGTTCTGTCGCCAATAGAAGTTAATTCCAGGCGATGATCATCTGTAATATTCCAGTCGATTTTCGTCAAGAAACGCACTGTCTCGGTATTGGTTTTTGCCCAGCCATTGTCCTTTAAAGAATTGCTGGCAACCATATCGCCATTCACTTGTCCGGTGTAGCTATCGACTTTTTCCACCGCACCAAATACAAATAATTTGTCCGCAATAATCGGGCCGCCTAAAGTCAGGCCGTATTGTTTAACGCTGTCTTCGCGTGAGGAATTACGCAGGCGAATTTTCCCATCCGGTGCTGAGACTGTGCCGTTGTATGGGTAGTAAATATCTGCGCGCTTAGCACGTAAAGAATTCGGGCTGATACTAAATGTAGCCCCTGCTTCCCAATTGTTGGTGCCGTTCTTGGTCGTCATATTCATCACGCCACCGATAGAACGACCAAACTCAACACCGAAGCCACCTGTGATGACGGAAGTTTGTTGTACCGCGCCCCAAGGCAAAGCGGTGGAGCCAGTTTGCGACAAAGGATTAGTGACGGGGAAGCCGTTCACGTAATAAGAATTCTCAGAAACGCCACCACCACCGAAGCTAGCAACATTGCCATACGCCGCATCACCTTTAGTGGTGTTGGGTGCTAAGAGAGCGACCGCAGTTAAGTTAGTTTGTATCGGCAAACGCGCCAGATCTTTGGCGGTAAAAATCGCACCATTATTAGTGTTGGACACGTCAATACGGGAACGTACTGCAGATACGGTGACGGTCTGTGTAGCGGCACCTACAAACGAAGCTTCAACACCCTGACCAATAATCACATCGAGCTCTTGCGTATTGACGACTTTGCCGCCTTTTAACAATTCCACTTTGTAATGTCCAGGCGGTAAAGCAGTCGCGATGTAGCGCCCTTCTGCATCGATAGTCATCAAGCGTTTTAAGCCTGTATCGGTGTTTTGCAATGAGATCGACGCCCCGGCTGCACTATCGACTTTACCGTAAATAGTCGCGCTGGCATTCGATTGTGCGTAAGCGGATTGAACGCCGCCAACCGACGCCAAGGTCACACCAAATGCCATGACTAAGGCGTGTGCCAATAAAGTTTTTTTAAAGCTATGAGTCTGGTTCTGCATATTTTTCCTTGATGTGCTGTGGTTACCTTGCTATTGACGCGAATGACTAGTGTGTTTGCCTAAGGTATTTTCTCGACGTATCTGCTCGACGTATTTTTGAGCAGCGCTTGCAGCAAAGATTGATGCTTCAAGATGCTTGCCTTTGCACTGAATTTCTCGGTAGAAGAATCTCTTTCAAAAATACTCGCAGAACGAGATTGAAAAGAAACTCGCGCCAAGCCGCCACTACGTCGTTTTTTGTACATAACAATGTCCTGTAAAAGTTCAGTGGAGCTGGCTCTCGCCCCTTGATAAATCAACTTTTTTGTCCGCGATTTTTTTCAACTATCAAACTTCAATGTCGTCCAGCGATGTGAACTTTGACATAGGAAATTTCATCTCGCCAGCTTGGCGGGATGAACATCAATAACTTTGGGATAATCTTTTTCGGCTTGGGATCAAACGAAAAAATGGGGGGACGAAGTGTGAAAATTTGTGGTGTTTTTGCACGGAGTTTTTTTGCAGATATAGGTGCAGCCTGCTAGTGCCAACTCGAAGAAATTCGTTAGGGAAATTCAAAGTAACACAAGTCAGTAATGCCGTTGGTAGAACAGAGTAATCGTCGTCATTCCTGCATGCTTCTAGCAGGAATCCAGCGTCGTCTGTTGATCAACGGAAGACGCTAACTTGACATGAAAATGTGCCGGTACCAACTTCCCTCCCCTTCAAGGGGAAGGTTAGGGTGGGGATCGGTTTCAGCTATGCGTGGAAGTCTCTAAAATTTCGACCAACACCCATCCCAATCTTCCACATAAAATAGGGGAACAGGGAAGGAAAAAAACCTGTCTTAACGCGCTAGAATCTGCTTCACCTTCTTAATATGACTATCACTCACTCTGACAGTATCACCATTACTCAACAAAACCGCATACGCGCCATCATGAGAAATTTCTAAGGTGCGAATCGCATCAGTGCGAACCAAGGCGGTTCTGTGCAAACGCAAAAACTGTGCTTTCGGCAATCGTTGCTCCATGGAGGAGATCGTGGTTCTATGCAAAATCACGCGATCGACTAAATGCAATTCCACATAATTGGCCGCCGCACTTAACCAAATAATTTCATGGATGTCGATACGCTCTATCTTACCGACTGAGCGCACCGCTACATGACTTAAACTAGGTGTCGCAGCACCTGATTTCTCGGCATCTTTCTCTAAGAAATAATCTTGCATCACCGCGCTTTGCGCTAATTGTTGTTTGGTCTGTAACGCCAACTTGGCGCGTACCAACATTGCTGCAAAGCGTTCGTCATCAAAGGGCTTGAGTAAGTAGTCGAGTGCAAAAATTTCAAATGCACTGACCGCATGTTTATTGTAGGCCGTGATAAAGACAATCAAAGGCGGTTGCGGATATTGGATCAATTCGCGTGCGAAATCCAAGCCGGATTGCGTCGGCATTTCTATATCTAATAAGACCAGATCGATAGCTTCGTTTTGCAAAATAAGGCTTGCTTGCGCCGTAGAATGGCAACTAGCGACCAACATCCAATCTGTGTGATCGGCCAAGGCGTATTGCATATTGGTCAGAGCTGGTAGCTCATCATCGACCATCATGACTTTATATTTTTGCGTATCCATTTTTTGCTTGCTGTTTGCTTGTTGTTTGCTTGCTGTTTGCTTTCAATTGGCATTCAATTTAGGCGCAATATTGTGCAAAAGGCGCTTGATCGAGTTTGCCGAACCTACGCGACTGAGGAATACTGATCTCAGCAATAAATTCACTTTCCGTTTGCGTCGTCACCAAACTGGCTTGCCCCTGGTACAGTATCTGCAAACGTTCACGCGTGGAGGCAATGCCTAATCCATGTCCACAGTTAGCCTTGGGCGATGCAAACACTGCATTGCGAATACGAAAAATGGTTTTACGATCCACCACGCGCAGTTCTATATCAATGCGACACTGCTCATGGTGCGTTTCTACCCCGTGGTGTATTGCGTTTTCTACTGAGGGTTGCATCAATAGTGGTGGACAAGGAACTGCATGCCAATCTCTATCTTCGATATGCCAAACGATCTGCATGCGGTCGCCGAAACGTAGCAATTGCATGTTCAGATAATCACGCACAAATTGCAATTCATCGGCGACACTCAACCATTCATGTTTACTCGAATCGAGTACATAACGTAACAGGGCATTGAGCTGCTTCAACGCAGTGCCCGCTAACTGCCGGTCTGCACCACGCACCAATGCACTGATGCTATTGAGTGCATTGAATAAAAAGTGCGGTTTAAGCTGGCCTTGTAAAAGCTGCAGGCGTAATTCCATACTTTCATTTTGCGTAGTGATCAATTCTAATTCACGCGCAACTGTGCGCTGCCAGGCGGCAAAACCTGCCTGTAGAAAATAGGAGAACAAGATCAAAAACAAATCTATCCACAAAATGAAGGCCGAGGATTTTTTTAATTCAGGTAAAAAAAGTGACAGTGGTTTATCAGCGAACAGCAGCGTAATCATCACCTTATTTGCTGTAATAAGTGGCAGCCCGAAGACCACCAACAACAAGGCGCTTACTATCATGTAACGCGGCTTCAACATCTGATCTGGCTTAAGCCAAATAGCGAGCGCAAGTAAACAATTTCCCAAAGATAGCGGCGAAAAAATCAACAAGTATTGAATCAGTGTCGACGCTTTGGATTGTGTCAGCCCCTGCGTATCTGCATCCAAAAAAACGGCCAATACATGAAACAAGGCAATGCAAGTCCACAGACTAAATGAGAGCGCACAAACCACGATCAGCGATTGGTAGCTGCCAGTTCCACGAATAGGTGATGTGGTTTCCGCATTAAGCATCACTGAGCTCCGACAAAGGAAAATCTAGTGTCACTCCATGAGCCAATGCGTCTGAAGCAGCGTGACGCACAAAGCGAATCGCAGCGTCTTTACCTTGCAATAGCGCGATACGCTGCTGCGCCGCTTGTAATTCTTCGGTCATCACTGGCAGCTGTTCGGGATCGGCGCCGAAATCCAGCGACAGATGCAAAACATTTTGCACAACACTTGCCTGCACGCGTAGCTGCCCACTGGTACGCTGCAAATCCGCTTGCATATTACGCACTGCATAGTCAAACAAGGGATACAGTAATAAGGGCGGAATTTGATGCGCCGACCAATCTCGTTCTTCTAGCACCCACTCAGTTTGCAAGCGATCGGCGAAACGCAGATTTTGCAAATTTAAATAATCTCGAATGAAGCGTATTTCGTTATCGATACTAATCTCAGTCTCTTGTGAAGACTCTAAAACATAGCGCAACAAATCACTCAAACGAGCTAAGGCACGCGTTGCCATCGGCCCTTCTGCATTGATCAGCAGATTTTCTATACCCTCCAGTGAGCTGAACAAAAAATAGGGCTCAAGATGCGAACGTAATTGCATCAATTTCAGCGCGAGTACGTCTTGCCGTGATTGGCTGGCGATCATCAATTGCTGACGACTACGTTGCCAATAACTGAAAGCCAAATGCGCGGACAAAGTAAACAAGAGAACCATCACGTCCACCCAAATTTGCATGGGCGAAAGGATTTGCACAATATCATCCCAACTGGGTTCGCGTTTATTGATACGAAACGCTAAGAATGCGTGTTCATAGATGATATGCACTGGTAAAAATACCAGCATCAGCACAGTAAAAATCTTCAGCGCCAGCTGCCACCGGATACCAGATCGCAACGTGGAAAAATACAGCATCAAACCCGTACTCAACAAAGGCCAAGGCACTAAGATCACAAAAAATTTGAACAACTGGCGTTGAATATTGACCGACACACCCACATTACGCAAATCATACAGATTCGCAAACGTCGCCAGAAAAAGTAAAACCGTCCACAACAACCAGACAATCACAATCGACCGCAACAAACCCTTTTTAGAGCAGTCGGTATCGCGCGCGATTGTCAATTGAGATTGGTCGAAGCTAGCCTGCATGGGCGTAGGGGAATAAGCGATGAATGAAAGCCACAGCTTGCCACGACTTAGGGATAAATGCATCTGGGTTGGGATCAAGTAGGAAAAATTGGGGACGTATTAGTGCTGCAAGGCGAGTTATTTGATTTGATGCGGACCTAGTTTCTTCTGCGACACAAAACACGACGTACGATTGTCGATGTGCTTAATCGCTTACATCGCGGTGGAGAACTTCATATTGTTTGCTTGACGCGATGAGATGGCTTGATAGAATGACTACTTTTATTGAGCGTCGCTTTTGTAAAAATTTTTAGTACCTTGAATTCCGTCGTATTTTTCTAAGAGTGAGTATTCATGCGTGTTTCGAAAAATTTAAGGGAAAGTGTTATGCGTCGCGTTAAATTGTTATGCGACATTGTGTCGCCTATATCTAGTTAGGCAAATTCAATGAACGAACATCAAGTCGAAATCGAAAGAGCCGAAAGAGCATTCGAGGAGAGGGATCTTGAACTCTTAAGGAAGATTCTTCCTCCTCTAATAGAGCAGAATAACGCAGCTGCAATTCGTATAAGCTCAAGCTTCTTCGCAGCCGGAACATCTGATGAAGAGTGTGATCGTATCTATGTTGAGGGTATGTTCAGAGCAGCGGAATTGGGTGATTTGAAAGCCAAATACCAAGTAGGTATCTTTTACGATTTGGGTGAGTACGATATTCCACAAGATAAAATCCGAGCATCCTACATCTTTAAAGAGTTGGCTGATCTGGGTTTCCCCCAATGCATGTGGATTCATGCCTGTGAATTGATTTGGGGTAGTGGACCATTTCCGAAATCTACGGAATCGGGTTTGAAATTACTAATAAGCGCTGCTGATGCTGGCGCTGCTAACGCCTGTATGACAATTGCGAGGTTACATAGCGATGGCGAGCTAGGGCTTGAGAAAAGCACAGAGCAAAGAGATAAGTTTAGAAAATTGGCTGTTAAATACGATGCTACGATCTACGATCCATATGCCTAACCAGGCGTTCAACGCGGACAGTTTGCAGCGGGGCATTTGCTTCGCAAATTTTACGCCCCACTGCAAACCACTCCGCCGGCAAGCCGGCTCCGTTCTGCCGGTTAACTTGGCGTTAGGTCGAATCATTGAAACACTTGCCCTTGGTTCAATCTTTGGTTGCGGAAGTTGTTTCCCTTGTTTGGTTCTCGGACTATTCGATTTGCTATCTCGAATTGGGCACGCTTGGATCAGGTCTAAAACTTCCGAATGGTCGGATTGGAAGCCCGTCTGGCGAGATCACGATATTCCTCGGATACGACTGGAATGCTGAATCTGGCGGACTTCAAAGGTCCCGTATAGATTTTCATTCTAATGAGATCGAGTGGGAGTCGCTGGTGTCAAAACTCCAAGGAGCTGTCATTCGGAATATTGAACTTATTGCGACGAGTGCCGAGCTCGAAATTAGCCTGTCGACCGGTGTCGTTTTGCGCACAATTTCTGACAATGGTGATGATTCGGATTGGAGCATTAAGATTAACAAACAAGTTCAGGGGTATTTATGCATCAAGAATCAAAAACTGAAGCTCGAATGCTAAAGCCACTAACAATTTTCTCCAGCGGACAGTCTTCGGCTGCCGCTGAACAGCAACGTTGTGAATAATGGAAAACAATATGAAAAAAGTAGCTATTTTAATTTCGGTACTTCTATCGGCATGCGCCACAAACAACAATTCAGATCAAATGGCCTACGATAAAGCTCTAGCTCTTGCCAAACAACAATCGACAGAGAATCGAGGAAACCCGCTATATAAGGAACACTTTAGTATTTGGAACAAATACAACAATGAAAACAAAATAGATACGAAAGACGGGTGCTATAAATATGGCAAAGAACCTGTGAAATTTATTCTGATTCAAAATGGTGACGGGGTGATTGAAAATATCATCACAAAAAGCGACGATAAAAAAACAAATTGTTTTGTGAAATCCTATTAATAAAATTTCCAAAGCCGCCAGTAGCGCCGTTCTATCTTCAAATGACTATGAATTAATATGAAGCCAGTCACTTGTTGTTTTGGCGATCGTTTTACACATTCGCTGCATGAGATTTCATTCCAATTTATTGACTGAAAACATCCGATGTCCCCCTTGGCGCTGGTAGCTTTTTTAATCAACCAAGGGCGGGTGCAAGCCGCGCCGATAATCGCTTGAGAATAAGAAAATTGACGTCACTTTGGTACGCCGTATCCCAGAGGTTTTGTTTAGCGTCAACCACCAAGTGGGTTGCACCCGCCTTACATAACTAATTAGGTTTCTCAAATGAGCATCAAAAATTCGATTAATTCCGCACTCCATCGTGGTGTTCGCCGCGGCTTCTTAATGGCTGTGCTAACGTCCCTGTTAACAGGTGTCAGCGGATTTTACTTTGGTCAGTGGTGCGAACAGCGCGAAGCAAATGCACGCACTGCGAAAGTGATGGAAATCTCTGCTGGTTCTGAAGACGCTTTCGATTTGTATGTAATGCGTTTTGCAATCGAGGACTTACGCGCAGGTCGTTTGGTGGATGGAGAAAATAAACTATTACGACATGCGCAGCTCAAGGTCCCCAGAGTGGCTAGATGCAGGAAGTCGCCTGAATGTTTATTTTGGGCCGGAAGCACCATCCCAAGCGATGCCGAACTTGTGGAGCTAGCTGAAATGAAAGAGCGAAAATGATGCCGCATTAAGCACGCTGGTGAACTCGTCGTTACATACCAACATCTGTGGCGCCAGTGAATCTAGTTGTTATGTCTGCCACCAACATAAACCTTAACTCAATGGAGAAAATCATGCCAACTGAACAAAAAGTGAAAGGCCCAGCGTCATACTTTCCATCGATCGAAAAGAAATACGGACAGCCCATCGATCATTGGTTGGCACTCGTCGAAAAACTTCAAGATATGAAACACATGGAAATGGTTGCATGGCTCAAGTCTGAACACGGACTAGGGCACGGTCATGCAAACGCCATCGTTGCCTACGTTCTCGCTAGCCATGTAGGGCAGGTGCAACGCGCGACGACAGTCGCTTGAGAATTCCCCAAAAAGTTGACGTCACCTTAGCACACCGTGTCCAAGAGGTATCGTTTAGCGTCAACCACGGCGCGAATCGCATTCGCCCTTCATGACTTGAGAGAAGTTTGATTAAATGTGTTTCGCAACAAATAGAAATCTTGTGCGACTAGATTTTCCACGCATCTTTGTGAACCTTGTGCATGCCAACGATATTACACAAATTTCTGCTCTTATTAGGTGCGATCCTGATTGCTGCTGGCATCACCTACTTGCCTTGGGCGATCTTATTCAGTTATCAAGCACGCGCATCAAACCCTCAGCCGCATCTTCCAAATAATCTAACACCGTATCAAATCCCCGTCCCCCACCGTAGTAAGGATCGGGCACCACGTCGGATGGGCTATGGCTGGCGTACGACATCATCAATTTCAATTTATGCTGATGCCGCGCTGGACATAGCTTTTGCAGATTGTGTAAATTATCTTTGTCCATCGCAATGACGAGATCAAATTGTTCAAAATCACTCATCGCCACCTGGCGTGCACGTTGTTTTGATAAATCATAACCACGTTTTAAAGCATATTCCTGCGAGCGCAAATCAGGTGCTTCGCCGACGTGATAGGCATGCGTGCCAGCCGAATCGATTTGCACCTGATCATGCAAACCCGCTGCCACGACCTTGCCACGAAAAACACCTTCGGCGGTAGGCGAGCGACAGATGTTGCCCATGCAGACGAATAGAATCGCGGTAGTTTTAGGTTGGTTCATGATGAGATCACGGTGAGTAGGATGATCAATTATTCTAGCGTCATTTAACGCGAATTAGTAAAACAGTCCTCGCTCTGTGATCTAATATTGGCTTCATCATTCTCATTATGCGCATGTCTCCTCACCTACACAGCTTGCTACAACAAGCCATCAGCCACCATCAACAAGGGCGCTTGCAACAGGCTGAAGATTACTACGTGCAAGTCTTACAAATCGATCCACGTCAATTTGATGCCTTGCATTTGATCGGCGTGATTGCCAAGCAGCGTGGCGACACGCAAAGCGCGCTGAATTTTTTTGCAAAAGCCATCGCTGTCGATGCGAAACAAGCTAAAGTCCATTGCAATCTGGGTGCCACTTTTCAGGAAATCGGTGAATCCGCGCAGGCACTCGCTTGCTATGATTTAGCCTTGAGTTTGCAGAGCGATTATGCGCTGGCCTGGAATAATCGCGGCAATGCTTTGCGCGAATTGAAACGCTATCAAGAGGCCTTGGATAGTTTTACCCGTGCGATGGAAATTCAATTCAATTATCCCGAAGCATTCTTAAACCGCGGCATCTGTTTACAAGAACTTGGCGAACACGCACAAGCGCTGGCGGATTTTGAGGACGCCATCAAATTGCGTGCGACGTATCCCGCAGCCCAATTTGCGCGTGGCTTTAGTTTGCAACAATTGGGGCTTTATGGGGAGGCCCTGGATGCTTACACATTAGCCCTACAGACTACGCCATCTGTAGCCAATTTAGCGGCGCTACACTGCAATCGTGGCATGGTGTTGGCAAAATTGCAGCGCTATGCAGAAGCACTGGTGGATCTGCAACAGGCTCAGGCATTGCGTCCAGATTTTGCTAATGCTTATCTACAGACCGGGCATGTTTATCGCAGCTTGCAAGAACATGAAGCAGCGATACTCGCCTATCAAACAGCTTTAGCACTGGCACAGGATAAGGCGCAACAAGCGCAAATAGAATATTACCTGGCCAGCTTGGGTGCGGCACCAACGCCACATGCGGCACCCGCGACGTATGTGAAAGAATTATTCGATCAATATGCCGCGCACTTTGATGCGCATCTGCAAACATTGTCGTATCAGGTGCCGCGCCTATTACAAGATGCTCTTCAATCTTGTGGTCTCACCCAAATCGAACGGGCACTTGATCTGGGTTGCGGTACGGGTTTATGTGGCGATTATTTGACTACGGTTGCGCAGCATTTGACGGGTGTTGATTTATCAGAAAATATGCTGGCTCAAGCGCGGCGACGCAACGTCTACCAAGAATTAATCTGCGACGATATCTTGCACTATCTTGCGCAGGCCACACCAAGCTACGATTTGATCGTGGCGGCTGATGTGTTGGTGTATTTTGGGCGATTGGATGACTTATTCGGACTGATCAAAAACAAACTCACTTCCGGCGCACATTTTGCATTTTCAGTTGAAGAATCGGCGACTGATGAATCTAAGCTGCAAACTTCGCAACGCTATGCGCACTCCGCAAGCTATATCCGCCAACTAGCAAGAACTTACGGCTTACGGCTGCGCCACTTTAGTCATCACAGCGGACGGCGCGAAGCGCAACATGAGGTGCAAAGTTTGATCGTCGTCTTACAAAAAAATTAGCGTTCCCGCCAATAGAACAACAGCGCGCACAATGCAAGGCCAACGATCACTAACAGGCGTGTGTCGTTACCGATCAGATAGGGGTAGAACATCAGCGCCAGCCCGCCCCATTTCAAATGTGGATGAGGTTTTTTACGACCATACTGAAAACAGTAAAGCCCGATCACGCCAAAGATGATCGATATAACGATATAGGTGGGGCTAGGTAGCATGCCGATCAGCTCGGCTAGTAGTGCTTCTTCATTCATCATAGAGGGCGTCCTTGGAGAATTGGGGTTCACAAAAAGAAACGCCCACTATGATACTAAACCAGACTTGTCACTTATGGGAAACTACAGAGGTAACAACGGAGGAAAACTGCAGAGAAACCAAGAACAAAAACGAACAAATCAAAACGATACATAGCAGCAAACCACTAAGGCAGCAAGCGCGCAACCAATTTGCGCGTAAACGGTGCAAACAAAAGGACTAGCGGGAAAGCGCAAGCCCAAGCCACCAAAAAGGCGCGCATCCAGCGCAATATGAAGCCTCCCTCAAACCCCGTGTTAAGAGCTGTCAAAATGCCTGACATACAAAATGCCATCAACATAGACATGATGAGCGCAAAGCTCAGTTGTTGTTTCTTTTCTTTGCTCATCATGCAGTCGATCTCTTCTGTCTAGGTTTCAATTATTGAAAAAATAAAGCGATGCTTACACCAAGACCACCAAACCAGATCAATGATCGTATAGTAGCGCGATTACTCAAATATGCCGCCACGTACAGACAACGTAGCATCACGAAGGCAATTGCCAGACCGTCGACACTAGTTTGATTTGCATGTGCTTGTTGTGCCAGCAAAACACCAGCGATAAACAGAGGCAAGGCTTCAAATCCATTATTTTGTGCAGCAATCGCACGTTGTTGCCAACCGGTCAGCTTAGATTCCCATTCACGCGGCTGGGCATTGTCGTAGCCACCATTGCGGCGTGAGAGTTTGCGACCACTGGATTTTGCCAGTGCGACAGTCACAACTGGTAACAAACACGCGGCCAACACACTCCAATTTGCGATACTCATTTGATAGTCTCCTCTTATCGATTTAGCCCGGTTTGTCACACCAGGCGCGCCTATCTTAATGGAATTTGACATCGTCAATTCGAGCATGGCTTCTAATTCGGTGGATAGCGATGGAGAAGCTGAGTGCCGTCAACGCACTTTCCGAACTTACTTACTAGCTTACTTACTAGCTTACTTACTAGCTTACTTACTAGCCTGCTTACGGCAGCCCGGCAATTCTGCACGCCAAGCCTTATAGGCCAGCACGATAGTGGCGAAGATCCAGACTCCACTCAGAGTGGTATCAATCATTCTGTCGCGCACGCTGCATTTTACATCCAACTGACAATCAACGCTGACTAGCAAAGCACCTAGTAATGAAATCCCGGCAAACACGCCGCAGGAATAGGCGAGCGCACAAAGCACACGACGTGCGGCCGACGGAGTTTGAAGTTCAGAATCAGATTTGGCGTTTGCACTATGCATATCAGGGCTAGAAACTATCGTTATCAATTACAACATTCAATAATTCCATCATAACGCTTTCTGAACACGATCGCCAAGTTGCACATCAAGCTGAAAGAGCGAACTTGAACATATTTAACAATGCTAACCCGCTGAATTGCTTAAGTTTTCACATTCAGCACACAATCAAGGCGCATCTCTTCATTCTTAGCGCACAGACATTTTTTACACTAGAAGCTCTTCTTCAACCTGGAGCTTAAGATGCAAAAAACGCTATTCATGAAATCCCTGACGGTTGGTTTGCTGATGTTGATTATCGGTATTCCTTTAATGATGATAGAAAACACCATAGATGCACGCTTGCGTTTTCGGAACGAGGCGGTACGCAGTATTGCCGCAGATTCGGTCGGTCAACAAAGTCTATTAGGACCGATTTTAGTGATTCCATACAGTGAGCACTATGAGGAAGAAGAAGTGATCGACGCCCCCAGCAAGCGCAGTGTGATACGACAACGCGTATTGAACAAGCGCCTGTTCGTGTTTCCGAATACCTTAAAAATGCTGTCAAATGTCGATACAGATCAACGCTATCGGGGCATCCATAAAGTGCTGGTGTATAACAGCCTGCACACACTCAATGGCAGTTTTCATTTACCCGACCAGTCCGCATTTGTACGCGAAAAACCTGCATCACGCTTGCAAATTGATACACCATTTGTGAGCTTGGGTTTAAGCGATACCCGTGGTTTAAAAAATGTCCCAACGATTAGCTGGGATGGGCACAACTATGAATTTCAACAAAATAGCCAGTTGCAATATTTTAAGCAGGGCTTACATGCACCCTTGGAAAAACTTGATCTCAGTATCAGCAAGAACATCGATTTTGAATTTAATCTTAGCATCGATGGCATAGAGCAATTTGCCCTAATTCCTATCGCCAAAAATAATCAGATCACCTTGCGCTCCAAGTGGCAGCATCCGCAATTTTTTGGTCGTTTTTTACCGTCACCGAAAGAACGTAAAATCGATGCGAATGGATTTAATGCGACTTGGAATATCTCGTCTCTATCCAGCGATGCACAACAACAATTCTTAAACACACAATGCTGCCAAGCAGCCGAAAAACCAGCGCCAACCAATGTAGATGGCATCGTTGCACCGGCACAAAGCGTAGGTCAAATCGATAGCTTTGGCGTCGCGTTCATAGAACCCGTGAATATTTATAGCCAATCAAACCGCGCGATTAAGTATGGCTTGTTATTTGTTGCCCTGAGTTTTTCTGCCTTCTTCTTATTTGAAATTTTGAAGCAACTTCCTATCCATCCTGTGCAATATGCTTTGGTCGGTTTGGCACTCGTGATGTTCTTCTTATTGTTAGTCAGTCTATCCGAGCATATGCAATTTGTGTGGGCCTACCTGATCGCCAGTATCGCTTGCTTAAGCCTGATTAGTTTTTATCTATGCTATGCGCTCCGCAGTTGGCAACGTGGGATTGGTTTTGGGTCAGCCTTAACTTTGTTATATGCAGCACTGTTTGGCTTATTACAATCAGAAAATAATGCCTTGATCTTGGGTAGTATTTTATTGTTCTGTGTCTTAGCCGCCATCATGTTGGTAACGCGCAAAGTCGATTGGTATCAGGTAGGAAAAACGATGCCTGCTGCGATCTCATCAAGTGGCGGATCTACTTCTTAAGTTAAATTTCCCCCTCCTGCACTGCACCACAGCACAGGAGAGGGAGATCTTCCTCATGCTGTCCCCCTTCTCTCCTTGATCTTTACCCTCACCCTTACCTCACCCCTCGCCAACAGAAATTGAACAATCAAAGCATTTCAAATTGCCATTATTTTTCAACATCTGGCAGCGGCGGCACACCGCACTTTTCCTCGAAAAAGCCACGATTCAACAAATGCAGATGCATCACCCGCAATTGTGGTCTAAGATACTCATAGACAACTTTTTCCTGCAATACCTTGTCCTGAAGCTACCTGGCGCTACCTAGCTCAATCCACATTCACGTTGTACAACTTTTCATGAAGATAAGTGTCAAACTGTTTCGATTGCTGCCTCAGTTACTAACGCAGTTACTACCTCAGTGGCGCCGCCTGTTAACTTTGCTCGTGTGTGCGTGTGCTTTGCAATGCCCAGTGCAACTCAGTTTCGCCGCCTCCTTAGGTTCTTTACGCTTTGAACATATAGGCCCAGAACAAGGATTTCCTCATCAATCCATTTCTGCCATCACGCAAGATCAATTAGGCTTTATCTGGGTCGGCACTCAGGCAGGTTTGATCAAATTTGATGGCTACCGCACAGCGGTGTTTCGCAACGATCCGCTAGACCCCAAATCGATTAGTGATAACTTTATATCCGCCTTGTATGTACATCATGACGGTAGTCTATGGATAGGAACACAATCGGGCTTAAGCCTGTACGATCCCCAGCACAATCGCTTTACCAATTTTCTACGACGCGGCAAGAACGCTGCACTGACCGGTAATTACAAAATTTATGCCATCGTCAATGACGGCGGCGATGGTCTGTGGCTAGCGACCGATTATGGTCTCATGCATTTCAATATACGCCAGCAAAGCTTTACAGATTATCGACATGATAAAGACAATGAAAATAGCCTGCGGGATGACTTGCTCACCGATTTGGCGCGCGATGCAAACAATCATTTGTGGATAGGCACACCGGTTGGCTTAGACAAATTTGATCCACGCAGCAAAAAATTTGAGCACATCAACACCCGCCTGAATAATCGCTCTACGCTGCGACAAAATAATATTATTTCGCTCTCCATCGACAGAAATCAACACCTATGGATAGGCAGCGATGCTGGCTTAGCACGGCTAGACACGAATGACAGTAAAAGAGAAATAATCGCAGTCGGTGAACAGGAAGGCTTTGATCTTTCGCACATACAGACTTTGTATCACGATCAAAACGACACGCTGTGGATAGGCACCGTCAATCAAGGCTTGATGCGCTATCTCAAACAAAGCGAAAAATTCGAACTATTCCGACATCGCCCCTTAGATCCGAATAGCCTTTTACATAATCACGTTAGTAAAATTTTTCAAGATCAAACGGGCGTATTGTGGGTAGGTGCGCGCTCTTCTGGTCTAAGTCGGGTAGATCTCGCCAGCGGCGGTTTTGATCGCTTTGTCCAACTTCAAGATGATGCTACCGGCACCAGTGATAACCGGATACGCGCCATTGCTTCAGCAGGTAAGAATCAATTGTGGTTAGGTACCTATGCAGGTGGCTTATTGAAGATGAATTTGCTGAATCGGCAAGTCGATGTGTGGCGTAAAGATTCGAGTAAGAAGTGGGGCTTACCAGACAATCAAATCGCCAGCTTCTTAGCAGAAAAAGAAGGCCGTATTCTGGTCGGAACGCGCTCGGGTTTGACCTTGTTCGATCCCGCAAAAAACAGTTTCACGCCAGTCTATATTAGTGACGACACCAATGATAATTACATAGAGCGGATGATCCTTGATCACACCGGCACACTATGGGTTAGCAGTCGCGGCGGCTTACATCGCAGACTAGTCGGGCATAAACACTTCACAACATTCCGGCATGATGCAAATGACCCCGATAGCGTGGTGAATAATTGGGCCTTGGCCGTGTTTGAAGATTCAAGTGGCACAGTGTGGGTTGGCAGTATGAATGGCCTCGATTACTTTGATCGTGAAAACGAAAAATTTATTCATTTACGCCACGACGACAAGAAGAAAAATAGTCTCAGCCATAATCGCATTCATGCCTTATTTGAAGATAGCAAAAAACGATTATGGGTAGGCACTTCTGGCGGCTTAAACCGCTTAGAACCGCAAGCTGATGGAACATTTCGCTTTCATTTTTATCCTACCAAAGCAGATGGTTCCGCCGAGTCGGTAGGTGGCATATTAGAAGACAAGTTTGGCAATATCTGGATCAGCAGTACAGCGGGTATCTCACGTCTCGAAGTCGACACTGGTAAGTTCAAGAACTACACCGACAAAGACGGCATGATACAAGGCTCATTCTTAATTGGTGCCGTTCATTTATCAGACGATGGCACGATGAATTTCGGTGGCTGGAATGGCATTACCCGCTTTAAGCCCGAAAATATTTCTGACAATGCGATACCGCCGAAAGTCGTCATTACTGATTTTTTATTGTCTAACCATTCCATCGCGCTATTGACACGCGACGGCGTACCACGTTTACAGGGTTCGATCCATGAGGCAAAAGAAATCAATTTGAATTATCTTGATTCGATTTTTTCTATCGAGTTTGCCGCCATGCATTTTGCAGATCCCTCAGAAAATCACTATGCCTATCAATTGGTCGGTTTCGATCCCAATTGGGTAGAAACCGATGCCAAAAAGCGTTACGCGACCTACACCAATCTCGATCCGGGTCGCTATGTATTTCGCGTCAAAGCTAGCAACAAAAATGAAATATGGAATGACGAAGGTATTTCACTGGTGATTAATATTGCGCCACCATTTTGGAAAACTTGGTGGTTCAGACTGCTCTTAGTCATGCTATTGATCAGCCTTGTGTATGGTTTTTTCTTGTTCCGCGTGCGCCAGTTGGTGCAACAAAAAATGATCTTGGAAGAGCAAGTCGCGCACAGAACACAAGAGCTGCAAGATCAAAATCTGGCGGTAGAAAAACAAAAGGAAACCCTAGAACATGCGCACCGCAATATCTCTTTATTGAGTGAAATCGGTAAAGAAATCACCGCCAGTCTCGACATCGAATCCATCATTAATTTGCTCTACCAAAAAGTAAATGAATTAATGGATGCCACCATCTTCGGTATTGGTTTTTATGATAGTGAAGCGGACTTGATACGCTTTCCGTTTGTGATTGAAGAAGGCAAGCGCTATGCCCCTTATACCCGCAATTTTTCCGACAAAAACCAACTTGCGGTATGGTGTATCGAGCATCAAAAAGAAGTTTTTATCAATAATCTCTACAAGGAATATAAGGATTATATCGATAACCTCGCGCTGACCGAAAACCCGGAAAAATGGGGTGCCATCCGTGAAGACGGTGCCAGTGATCATGTGCCCCTGTCTTCTTTGTATGTTCCCTTCTTCGTACAAGGTGCAATTCGCGGCATCATCAATGTGCAAAGTTATCGTGAACACGCGTACGAAGCCACTGACCTCGATATCCTCAGAACGCTGGCGTCTTACGTTGGCATTGCGCTCGACAATGCCCATGCCTATCAGCAGTTACAAGAAACCCAGGCACAATTGGTGGAACGTGAAAAATTAGCTGCACTTGGCTCTCTGGTAGCTGGTGTCGCCCATGAACTCAATACGCCGCTAGGAAACAGTCTATTAATCGCCAGCGCGATTGAAGACAATGTGCATCAGATTACCGAGAAAATTGATGCTGGTCCGGTCAAACGTTCAGACTTTAAGAATTTTGCCGAGCGTTGCCTGGAAGCCTGCACCCTCTTGATGCGCAGCTTACACACCAGTGCCAATCTGGTCAGCAGTTTTAAACAAGTTGCGGTTGATCAAGCCAGTGCTCAAGCACGCAGTTTTAACTTGAAAAAAACCACGACAGAAATTGTCGCCACCATGATGAACCAGGTTCGACTCGCGGAACATCAGCTCGACATCGATATACTCGAGAATATAGAAATGCACAGCTATCCGGGCCCCTATGGGCAAGTGCTGATCAATCTCTTACAAAACGCCATTTTGCACGGCTTTGAAAGCCGCAAGCAAGGCAAGATGACAATCAGTGCGCAGTTGATCACCAATGACCGTGTTCAAATCAAATTTGAAGACAATGGTGTCGGCATTAAGACGGCTAATCTGCATCGCATTTTTGAACCATTTTTTACGACGAAATTAGGCCATGGCGGTTCAGGGCTGGGATTGAATGTCACTTACAATATCGTCACTTCGCTACTTGGCGGGCATATACGAGTGGATAGTGAAATGGGTGTCGGCACCGTTTTCACGATGGAATTACCGCTGAATGTGCTGGAGGAAAATGCATAAACTCAAGCACATTTAAAACTCGCCGAACTGGGAGACTAGGTTGAACTAGGTTGAAATGATTTGCGCCACGACTACGAGATTCTTTGTAGCCGTGGTGAAATCTAACAAACTTGTTGACGATCTTGATTAGTGAACTGATTCACTGCGTTGATTTACTGAGCTAATTCAATGAGCTAATTCAATGAGCTAATTTGCTGAGCTAATTTACTTAGCTCAATGAATCAACTTAGTTAAAGTAGACAATCTCAGGCACCACTGGCTGGTGTAACTGGCAAGACTAGTTTCTTCTGTTTGGCAGTTTGGATTAACTCCAAAATTTGTTTCTCTGCCTGTTGCGAAAGTGCGTCCATTTTTTTGCCCAATTGATCCATTTGCTTACCCAATTCATCCATGGGCTTAGCGGCTTCTTCCATCTTCTTACTCAGGTCTTGCACAGGTCGCAGTGACTGCTCCAATTGCTGCTGAATTTGCGCTTGCTGCTGTTGCATCGCCTGATCTTTCTTTTGCAATTCTGCTGCCACCGCCTGGAATTTTGCCTGTTGCTGTGACAAATTTTCTAAAGCGTGCTGACGGGCTTGTGGCGTCGTGGCTTGCTCTACTTTGGCAGCTGCCGCTTCGAGTTTCTTTTCGTAAGCGGCTAGTTTCTTTTCAAAGCCATGCATACTCGCTTCCACTGCTCTATCAATCTCACGTTCGTTCACCGACAAGGCTGCCATTTCGGCGCCCAGCTTTTCCATCACGGTGCCATACTGCTCCATCTTTTTGCCATGCTGCTCCATTTGTGTACCCAACTCTTCGACGGGCTTATAGGCAGCTTCGGCTTGGCTTAATATCTCTGGATCTTTAATCCAATAAGATTGCCCTTTTTCAGAAAACCATAAGAATTCTTCAGCATGTTGGCGCTTGAGCTTTTCAATTTCTGCCATACCGCTTCGACTAGTGTGAACAAAAGTATTGTGCTCACCACGCGGCTTCACGAGTGCAAAATTGGTGTCTTTATCGGAGGCTTTGACAGATTTTGGTGTGATGGCAGCGGATTTATTCAGATCGGCGCTAGCGGGAATTGTACTTAATACTGTCCCTGAAACAGCGTGCACATTCGGGCTCACAACTGCAGTTGGGTTAGCATTCAGCGGCGTACTTAAATTGGTGTTCACAGTGTGCGCTTGCGCGAACAAGGCGAGACAAGTTGCGCCTAGCGCTAAGCCCGGAAAGACAATTTTCCAAGCCGCGGTATTGACTGTTGAATCGGGTTGAACCAGACGTTTGATACGTAACATAAGATTTCCTCCATGTGCCACTTGGGCGAGTTGAGGGTGGGTGAACTGGTATCGCTCCAGCTCGGATAATGCAAGTGCCAGGCGCCGCGGTTCGCCTAACAAACTTGCGGCTAAATCATCAGCAATTTGTTCGCGTTCTTGTCGGATTTGACGGGACAACCACCATACTGCTGGATGGTAGAACAGGACAATCTCTATCAAGCTTTGCAACAAATTCACCAGGTAATCAAAGCGCTTAATGTGTGCCACTTCATGCGCTAGTAAAGCTTCTATCAGTTCGACCGGCATACCGCTCAACAATGCACTCGGTAAAATCACTATCGGACACCACCAGCCTGCCGTTACAGGAAATTCCAGACTATCCGACAAGCCAAAACGCAAAGTCTTCGTCATGCCCATCGCTGCTGCCATGCGCTGTAATTTTGCTTGCCAGACTGGATCCGGCTGTTGAGCCGCCTGCCGTACTTGCTGCGTAACCCAGCGCACACCAGCCAACATACGCACCAGTAAAATCAAAACACCACACAGCCAAAATATGACGAGATAGGGAAGATAGCCAGGCAAGCCAAACCGCAGCACAAAATTCCATAAGGAATCGACAGACGCTTTGGCAGATCCCTCCACAGATTCTGCACTAAAGCCCTGCGCAGACTGAACGGACCCATCACTAGTGTTGACAACCTGGTCGATAGACGGATTGCCCGTATCAAGCGTCGTAGGTGCATGCTGCAACAAATACAGCAACGGCAACAACAAACACAGTAAGAGAGCGAAACTGGCAAAGGCATAACGCGTTTGCGCTGTGTGGCGACGCAAGAGACGCAATACGACGGCGCTCACCGCGACGATCACGCATCCTTGCCAGACAAAATGCAGCAAAGCCATCGCCAATACGGCGATCCATTCTTGTAGATGACTCATGATGGTTTATCCTCATGCAAAAACGCTTGAATTTCGGCGCGGTCTTCTTCGCTGACATGCTCTTTCAACGCTGCCATAATCAATTCTTTACCCGAACCAGAAAATGCACGCTGGATAAAATCTTTCAGCAAATTGGTTTGCAATTTTTCTTGCGGCTGCGCGGCTGCATAGACATGTGAACGCGCACTTTCATCGCGACTGAGCAAACCATCAGTGTGCATAATCTGCAATTGGCGCAACACGGTGGCTTGATTAATTTCAGGACGGTCAGCCTGTACCCGCTCAAACACTTGCTTCGCGGTTGCAGGACCATCACGCCACAAGACACGCAGCAGGGCAAGTTCGGCAGCGGTTGGTTTCCGGCTGGCCTGAACAGGTCGGGCATGGGATGTGGCGAGCTCGGTAGCGGAATTTTTGATGGTACGCATGCTATTTCCTTATTCAATACGGATAGCATAGACCATCTAGAAGATTTTTTCTAGAATTATTTTTCTAGTTTGAGAAATTTATTTTCACGTAATGCTGCGCAACAATAAAATTAATACCAACAAAATCAAACACATCACATGAAATGTGACCCGCCGTCATCAAAAATATCTGACAATACCTGCTCACTAGCAAGCGATCTCATTGCACTGACATTGATGCTAACAATATGGCCGACTCTAAGGCTGCTCCTAAGACTGACACTAAAGCTGACAATAAGGCTAACACTAAAAATTTTATGCAGAGTCCATCTTCAAGCATCTTGCACATGCAAGGCTGGCGCCAATACACGCAATCACTATCATTACTATTTCAAAATTATGCATTTGAATTATTAGCGTATCCCGAGTTCAGCGTGTTTCATCAAGAATTGCCGCAACCGCCCTTTAAGAAATTATTCAATCGCACTTCGGCTTGGGAGACCGCTGAACATATTTTGGGCAGCGCAAAAGATCAGGCAATCCGCAGCATTCCTACGTGCGCCGATCCGCATGCTAAACCAGACTACACGCTACGCATAGGCGCACCCTTTGAACTCCAAGCTGCAACACATGGCAAGACTTTAGTTTTCGCTATCTCTGAAATAGACCGCTTACCAGAAGTTTATTTAGGTGCGACCAAACTAGCGGAAATTGCCCACGATCATCGTATTAAACTCTTCACGCCTTCTGCATTTTCACGACGAGCTTTGATCAATAGTGGTGCCGCAGCAGAACAAATACTCACCGTGCCTTTGGGTTTTGATCCTGATTTGTTTTTTCCATTAAATGATGAAGAGCGAACTGCTTTACGACAAAAGCTCAGATGGGACGATCATTTTGTCTACCTGTCAGTCAGTTCTATGTATAGGCACAAGGGTATAGATCTAAGTCTCAAGGCGTTTGCCCAAATCGCCACCGACAATCCGCATGCGCTATTGGTATTCAAAGGAAATGAAAGCATTTACAGTTCCCAGCAATCCTTACAGAAAGCAATTGCTTGCCTGACTCCGGCGGAATGGGAGCGCATACGCCATCAAATTCGCTACATAGGTGCGACAACGAGCATGCATCAAATCGCGCAGTTTTATCAGGCTGCCGATGTGTTGATTTCTCCCTATCGAGCCGAAGGATTTAATTTGCCGGTGTTAGAGGCTGCTGCTTGCGGTTTAGCAATTCTGTGTACCGAAGGCGGGCCAACCGATGAAACCACCCATAGAGATTTTGCTTGGCGGATTCCGAGCGTCACGAAAGAAATTACGAGCGAAATATGGCAAGGCAACTCACTGCAACCCGTATTTCCCGCCTATGTAGAACTCATGCACAAAGTATTGCACGATACCCATTTCAGAAGTCAGGCGAAGCAAGCAGGTCCAGCTTATGTCAGGCAAAGCTACACCTGGCAAAAAGTCACGCAACAATTAGTGGAAGGCATACGCGCGCTTTGAGCACTTAGTTTGCGCTAATGTTGCGCGATTGTTGAGCCGATTATTGAGCCGATTATTGAGCCGATTATTGAGCCGATTATTGAGCCGATTATTGAGCCGATTATTGAGCCGATTATTGAGCCGATTGTTGAGCCGATTGTTGAGCCGATTGTTGAGCCGATTGTTGAGCCGATTGTTGAGCCGATTGTTGAACTAAAATTAAGCGCTAATTAAGCCACTTAATGGAACGAATAAGACGAGCGCCTAGATTCACCGTGGAATAATTGCAGTGGAATCCACCAATCAAACTAACACTACTTCAACATTTAGCGGTCTTACGCTTTTTACCCAAGCTTCCACGCTGCGCGACTTTGGTGATGTAATCCGGTGCAAATGGCACTTTGCATGCCGTATCGCCCACATCGACGGTTACTTCACCTATCTTCTGTGCAGCCTGCAGCGCCGCAGCACTCAGTTCTGTCACATACGAACCCAGCGCAATCACATAGGCATTCATGCAATAGCAAACCCGATTCGGTGCCTGATGAATTTCGGCCTGTACTTTCTTCAACAATTTCTTGAGTAATCCCAGGTCGAGCTGTGCATCGTCAGTAATCGCTACATAACTGCTCAAGGTACACCAACCAGTTGCGGCAATCGCTTCATCGCCAGAGGCAATCCAATCCAAGGCTAATGCAACTGCATGCGGGCTTTCCGCCGCGACCCATGCCACGCTATATTCACGTATGCCATGTGAATTCGCCGTTGTCACCCAGTGTTGCAGTTGTGCGGCACTCATCTGGTGTCCGTTCGCCAACAAGCCCGCCATGTACTGCGCGTCATAAATCCCGGTATCGAACAATGTGCAAGCGAAGGCCACATCATTCTTATACGGCTTCATCAATTTCTTCATCTCTTCGATCTTGACGCCAAACACGGGCTCTTGCGCACCATGTTTGCGAATGGTATTGCGGTAAGTTTCAAGACCCAAAGCCTGCAATTGTCCAACGACGATTGCAACTGACTGCGCGACTGACCGAGATGCGGATGTTGTGCTCATACTGAACTCCCTGAATAAATACCGTACTTAAATTTACGTATTTGCATATTTACGTCGCTGGCAATTCTTTAGCCAAACGTATGCCGGTACGAGCGTACCCCAGCTGCTGATAAAAAGCATGCGCATCGACTAGGCATTGGTGGCTAGTGATCTCAACCAAACCACATCCCGCCTGCAAGAAGTAAGATTCTGCCGCGGCCATCAAAGCACACCCTATGCCCTGCCCACGCACAGTGCTATCCACCACCAAAGAAGTCACTCGCCCAACTGGCCGAGGTCGGTGCAACACAATCATGCTATGCAAAGTAATCAAGCCATGCAAGCCGCCATCCGATTGCACCGCCACCAAAGCATGATTACCTTGCTCCACCCATGCTGGCCAACGTTGACGTAAGTCGGCATCGCTAGTTGGATGACCCAGTTCAGTCAAGAGGCGGGATAGTGCCGCACTGTCTTCACTTATGGCAGGGCGAATAGTGTGAGGTGGCATGATGTGGTCGGAATTTGGATAGAAGTTTTAGGCTTTGGTAGCGGCCATGTAAGTCTGACGTGTTACTTTCAATTTGTGCGATTATGCTAATCGCGGCTACGCATTTGACCACTTAGTCAATTGACTTCGGCGACTTGCAGAGACACTTGCTTACTTCCGTTCGCCACCCATTGCGTATCGATTTCTTTAAACCCAAATTTGTCGTGAAAGCTCTTAGACGCTGGATTCGGTGGTTGAATATTGTATTCACAAGTGACCATAGCGACCTGATGCGCACGCGCGAAATCAAACAAATCGCTATACAACAAACTACCAATTTTAAGCCCGGCAAATTCAGCGCTGACAACGATGCGATCGACGTAAATAAAGTGCGGGAAGCGCGCCGCGAACCAGCGATAATTTTCGCTCTCGTACGTGGTATTCTCTCGCATCGCCAATAAAAATGCGGCGATTTTGTCGTCAACCAACGCGACCTTATGATAAGCCGATAGCGATGCCAATAACCTTAGCTTTTGAAAATCCATCGCACTGGTTTGCTGCACTTCTGCATCATTGAGTGCGAGGATGTGTTCAAAGTCTTCGGGTGTTGCGTCGCGCAGTATGATTTTTTTCATAGACAAAAAACCTTAGACTCACTGCCCCGCAGGCGGCTGCCATAATTCGATCTTATTGCCTTCAGGATCAATCACCCAACCGAATTTTCCGTATTCAGAATCATCGACCTTGTCCATTACCTGACAACCTTCGTCGCGCAGCGCTTGTAATAGAGCGGCTAAATCGTCGACCCGATAATTAATCATAAAACTCGCCGTGCTAGGCGCAAAGTGCTTACCATCGGCGGCGCCTATCGACCATACCGTCGTTCCCGCAGTGGGCTTACCTTCGGCATCAGCCCAACTAAACGCAGTACCGCCCCAATTCTGTACATCAATACCCAAGTGGCGTTTATACCAAGCGCGCATCGCGACTGGATCATTAGCACTAAAAAAAATCCCACCTATGCCTGTAACTCTTTTCATTTTTGTCTCCTGATGTACTTCACATTGTGAATGCTAATTTGCAGCTTACGGGATTGTTACTACGCCTGGGCTATATGTGCTCTATCTTGCCAGAACCTAGGCCTACTATCGAGAACTAAATCATGCGCGCTCAACAGCGGTTTTAATATCGATCAAATCTTGCATCAACGCCTTTTTCGCCACGCCTTTGAAAAATAAGCGCATGGGAATCACCATCAATTTAGTCATCCAGGTCTGTGGCTGAGAATCATGTACGCTGATTAAGCGCATAGCACCTTGCTGTCCTTCTTGTTCTTCAATACGGGTGGTGGATAAGAATATGAAACCATCACTTTCCGCGCGAGTTTGATAATACTCATTCTCCACGGCATCGGTAATCCATTTTTCTGCGGTTGCAGGCTTACCAAATAAAATACGCGTCTCACGCCACCTGAGACCGATCAAACCGTTAGCGGGTTTATTGACGATTTCAATTTTTTCGATACCGCGAATAATTTTTGTCGCGTGTTCAATATCAGAAATCGCCGCCCAGATCGCCGGTTTAGATGCTTTGATGCTGACTTCTACTTCGACGTTCATGGTTACTCCTAAAAATTAGGGTGATACAGTCGAGCACAAACAAGGCTATATCCGAATAAGGTCGGTGCGAAAGAATACTCGAACAATGGGAATAAAAGATAACCGATTGCACCTGAAAGAACAATTTGTTTAAGGTCTCACGCTCAAGCTGCGTTGGAAAAACCACTCTTCCTGATTGCGATGTCTTTCATACTTCAATCGCTCAGCTATTTTTAACAGACGCAATACAAAACTAGAAAATTACTAAATATCCACAGGATCAATCTCCACTCCCCACTTCACCCGGCTTTTCATGCTGCGCAGAGTGGCGATCCATTCTTTCAAGAAGGCTTGCAGTGCCGGGCGTGAAGTAGATTCGACTAATAGCTGAGCCCGGTCGACATTATGAACCCGCGTCATAGTCATGGGGATGGGATCGTTGATGGTGATGCCTTGCTGCGCGGTGCAAGTGGCGGCTTCTTTTAGAAACAGAATCGCGGTTTCCAACTTTTTGGCTTCGGCGCGCAGTAATGCTTGGTAAATAAAAGGCGGCATCGCGGCTTGCTGGCGCTCTTCTAATAAATCATCGGCAAAGCCCTGATAATTGTGCGCCATCAAGGCGTGGTAAAGCGGATGATCGGGATAACGGGTTTGGATCAAGACTTCGCTGGCATTGCCGCCTTCGGCTTGTGCCGCACGACCGGCGCGCCCCGCCACTTGCATCAATTGGGCGAACAGGCGTTCACTAGCGCGAAAGTCTTGTGAGAACAAAGCACTGTCAGGATTCAAAGCCGCGACCAAGGTCAGATTCTTAAAATCGTGCCCTTTGGCGACCATTTGCGTGCCGATCAGAATATCCACTTCGCCGCGATGCACGGTATCGAAAGCGGCTTCAGCACTACCTTTGAGCCTTGTCGAATCAGCATCAATGCGAAAAATTCTGGCTTCTGGAAAGATCGTCTTTAAACCTTCTTCCAATCTTTGCGTACCGCGCCCCAAAGGTTGCAGATCAATATTGCCGCACGTGGGGCAAGCACGCGGGATGCGTTGTTCTAAACCGCAGTGATGGCAACGCAGTTTCTTGTCCAACTTGTGCATGACCAAATGTGCCGTACATCTTGTGCAATTACTGATCCAACCGCAAGCATCGCAATGGATCACTGGCGCATAACCACGTCGATTTAAGAACAGTAGTGATTGCTCGCCCTTCTCCAAACGCAGGCGTACTGCGGAGATTAGTCTTTGGGTTAGGCCTTCAGATGGCTTTTCGCGTTCGGTATTAATGATCTTGACGATGGGCAAAACTGCCGCTTTGACGGCGCGTTCTTGTAGCGTCAACTTCTGATAGCGCCCGGCTTTCGCGTGTTGCCAGGTTTCTAAGGACGGCGTTGCCGAACCCAACACCACGGGGATCGCCAGTTGATGTGCACGCCACACCGCCAGATCGCGTGCCGAATAGCGCAAGCCTTCTTGCTGCTTATAAGACGGATCATGCTCTTCATCAATGACGATCATTTTCAAATGCGGCAGAGATGACAAAATTGCCAGGCGTGTACCTAGGATAATTCTGGCCTGCCCTGTGTGTGCTGCTAACCAGTGAAGCAGGCGCTCACCTTCAGCCATGCCGCTATGCAAAGTAGCGATTTGCAAACCCGGAAAACGACCGCGAATATTGCCTTCCAATTGCGGTGTCAGATTAATTTCTGGCACCAAAATCAAAACCTGCGTCTGTTCACTTTGTGCCAATACGCGGGCAGCAGTTTGCAAATAAACTTCGGTTTTGCCGCTGCCAGTAACACCGTGCAATAAATAGGCAGCAAAGCCGCTAGTTGCCGATATAGTATCGACCGCATGTTGTTGCTCAGTGTTGAGAAGCGGCTCTTGGCTAGCACTCGCATCTTGCGCTGTGGGCAATTTGGCGAGCTTCTTCAAATTACGTTCTAAAGACGTGGTTTTCGGCACGCGCAGATTTTTGGGCAAGGCAGGAATCGCCACCTCACCCAAAGGGCGCTGATAATAATCAGCAGCAAAACGACATAAATTAATCCAGTCTGGCAACAAAGCTGGGCACTGATAACGCACCGAGATCACCGATTTAATTTTATCGGCAGGAACTTCGGTTTGATGCGCGATAGCGACGATGAGACCCGCGATCTCTTGCCTGCCAAAAGGCACCAAGGCGATTTGCCCGACTTGCGGCAAGGCTACGTCCGCGACTGGCTCCCAACGGTAATCGAAGAGTCTGTCAAGGGGGGTATCTAAAGCAATAGTGAGGTAAATAGGTTCCACGAACTTAATGTAAGGCTTGAGGTAATGCGCTAACTATCGGTTTCATAAGCTCTTTTTACTCTATCCACAATAACTGTGGATAACTTTGTGGACAAACACATCTTGACAAGCCTACAGCCTAGATTCTATGCGGGTTTCAACAGAATGCCCATTTGCGATGCACAAAAAAACTCGTTTTAAAACAAAGACTTACAAAAAACCATTTGAGGCAAAAAACAAATTTGCATATTATTTTTTTGGGTGACTTTTTTTGTGAATAACTACTAAAAAATCTAGTACAAATCCAGAGTTGTCCACCGCTACCCTTATGGCTTTATCCCCGCTTTTGACCGCTAAGCCGCAGCCCTCTTATGTTTTGCATGGCAACATGACGAATCAGCAATGCAGAACTAATGGTCTGGGTATTTATGACTAGTCTTCACGGCAATTTTTGACGGGAAACGAGCCAGTCACTTGCAGGTCAGCCAGCCTAATTTGTATGACAACCGTATTCCCAGCACACTACATTATTTGAGTTCCTGATTAGTTACAAAACTCAGAAAGGACTAAATTCCCTAAGTTTGTCATTCCCGCGTAAACGGGAATCTAGAAACTTCACCCTTGAGCACCATTACGACACTAGGTTCCCGCCTACGCGGGAACGACAGAAAAAGCCACTCTGAGATTGCTAAGTAGATTACTAAATAATCAGGTTTAAGTTTAAGCCTGACGTTGCTGGCGACTAACTTCATGCACAGTTTCGACCAATACCGTCACCGCATCAGGCGAGGTAAATTGTGAAATGCCATGTCCCAGATTAAACACGTGGCCATGACCCGCACCCGGTTTGCCGTAAGCATGCAAAGCCGCCGTCACTTCTTTGCGGATTTGATCTGGTTCGGCAAACAAGACTGCCGGATCAAGGTTTCCTTGTAAGGCGACTTTATCACCAACCCGGGCGCGTGCCTGACCGAGATTCACAGTCCAATCCAGACCCAAGGCATCGGCACCGATATCCGCGATTTGCTCTAACCACAAGCCGCCGCCTTTGGTGAATACGATGCAAGGAATACGCTTGCCGTCTTTTTCTTTTTGCAATTTGCTAACCACGTCTTGCATATACTTCAATGAGAATCGCTGATACGCACCATCCGCCAGCGCCCCACCCCAACTATCAAAAATCATGACTGCCTGTGCACCAGCATCGATCTGCGCATTCAAATACGTCGCCACCGCTTCGGCATTCAAGCGCAAAATTCTATCCATCAAATCGGGACGTTTGTACATCAAAGTCTTGATGCCATGGAACTCACGCGAGCCCTGACCTTCGACCATATAACAAGCCAAAGTCCACGGGCTACCGGAGAAACCAATCAAAGGCACACGACCATCCAGCGTACGGCGAATCTGTGTCACCGCGTCAAACACATATTGCAAGCTGCCTTCTTCCGGCACTTTCAAATCCATGATGGATTTCTCATCCTTCAAAGGACGTTCAAACTTAGGGCCTTCACCCTCTTCAAAATACAAACCCAAGCCCATCGCATCCGGCACAGTCAAAATATCCGAAAACAAAATCGCCGCATCGAGCTTAAAGCGATCCAAAGGCTGTATCGTCACCTCAGTCGCAAAGTCAGGATTCTTGGCTAAGCTCATAAACGAGCCTGCGCCTTTACGCGTGGCACGATATTCCGGCAAATAACGCCCCGCCTGACGCATCAACCACAGTGGCGTGTAATCAGTTTCTTGACGCAACAAAGCGCGTAAAAAAGTATCGTTTTTCAGCGGAGCAAATTGATTAGACATAGCGTGCTTTCGTAGTGCGAAATAGGGAATCCGCTATTATCCCCGATCTCAGCGCAAAGCGCCTACGTAAAATGTCAAAGGACGTGCTGGTGGTGGGCTGAAGACTACGAGAAGACAGAGCGACCACACTAAGCGCACCGCAAAATCGTTTGCTTGACTCGACCAAACAGCTTGATAGAATGACCATCTTTATCAGTGACGCTTTTCATAGATCTTTTAATATAGCTGAAATTGAAACGAATTTAATAAAAGTACGCATTCACGCGGGTTTGAAGGGGATTACATGAGAAGTGTTGTGCGTTACGTTAAATTATTAGGCGGCATAGTGTCGCCTAAATCTAGTTTGCCATCATGAAAACAAAGTTGCTCATGCTGTTGGTAGCTTCTGGCATATTCGGAAGCGCTGAAGCTTCCGAATCCTTGTTTTGTGGGCGTTCGCTGGAGCAAAAGAACTTAGAAAACATTCATGTGTCTTGCCCCAAAAATTCAGTCTGCTTTGGAGGTTGGTCACGTTGGGAACTACAGATTGATCGGCTTCTAGATGGAGATCAGGTGCCGGATCGAATTTTTGCTGCAGCGTTCCAAAGTGTTCAGTATAAGCCCGAAGCCCAAGCGAGTTTCAGACTTTTTACGGTTAACCGTATTGAAGATGCAGAACAACGGAAGTTGTTTGGTGCTGACTATATCTTGATAAAATGGTCTAAAGATCGTGACAACAAATCTTGCGAGAAACTCCCGAAGTCAGGTGCCACCGATGGCTAACATGGCATTCGAAAATGACGCGGCAATTTACGCAAATTTAATTTTTACTAATTGCGTTCGCGCATTTCAATTCAACGTTATAGATCATAGCCATGCACCGTGACTACTACATACATCCAAGTCGATTGCCCAAAAATGTTGAAGGCGCGTTTTATACTCTTGGGTGTAAAAGCAAAGACGGAACATGGTGGGGTGAATGCCTAGCATGCGGCGCTCCTGAAGATCAGGCACCGACCCTCCTAGCTCAATGGACCAATGAATGTACCGAGACTTATTTTATTCGACAGCCAGAAACGGAAGCAGAGATTGAGTCGGCTTGTAACGCACTAGAGGTGTGTTGTGTTGATGCGTTAAGATATGGTGGGAGAGATCCCAAAATCTTAGCGCGCTTAAACCCCAACCTTTGCGACAATGCCACTTTTATTTCGAGGTTAAAATATTTTTTTCGGAGTAGAGGAAAAAAGTGATGATCTATAACATAACATTCGAAAATGACCCGCGAATTGGCGTTTCCCTTAAGTTTATTGATCTGCGCACGCGCCTTTCAAATCAGCGTTAAGCATCTTATGAAATCGTCTTCCTTCACCGTTGAGTTTCATCCCCATCTTACAGAAGATCGCTGGGGCAAGTTCATGCTAGCGGTTGGCACAGCTGGTGCGTCTAGTAACTGGTTTTCCTCTCATCGGGTTGAGCTAACATGTGTAAAGCGGAGTCAACTACAACATGTTGGGTATATCATTTTCAGAGTTGACACTCCCTCGCTTTGCAATGTGGTTTGGGGTAACAGGTGAAGCAGAACTACGAGCCAGCGCCTATGAAAGACATGCTTAACATAACGCTCGACGCAGAAGCTGCACAATTTAGCATTTCGACGGCCAGCATTTTTTCAATTAATTGCTCTTCGGTTCTTGTGCAACATGCGCATTTACGGTCAGCTCAACGTTAAGCAAAAAAGGACAGCTAAATTGGAACATGAAATCTTTATTGCAAACTCTGATGAAGACATTAATCTATGTTTTCCTGCATTTAAAGAGTTAAGGCCAAAGCTAAATTTTGAAGAGTTTCTTGCTCAAATTAGAAGGCAAGAGAGTCAATCATACAAAATACTTGCGCTCCGTGAAAATGGCATTGTTAAAAGTGCCGCGGGCTTTAGGTTTTGTGAGTTTTTAGCGTGGGGGAAAATTCTTTATATCGACGATCTTACGACGCTACCAAATGCTAGAGGTAATGGATTTGCAGATTCTTTGTTAAATTGGTTAATCGAATACGCCAAATCTTCTAGTTGTAATGCCGTTCATTTAGATACAGGATATGCCCGTCACGCGGCGCATCGCGTATATTTAGCAAAAGGCTTTCAGCTTAATTGCCATCATATGGCTTTAGAGTTCTAAACATTTTTGTTTAACAAGTCGTAGCAGCATCATTCCGCTGCGCGCCACTACAACTTTAAGACCGCAGTTGAACTCGGCGTTAGGCCCCAAATTGAATTGCCACATAAATCAAATATCTGCAGGAATGCATAAGTCTAAATATGCAATATCCCAACACCCAATGTTCTTTATCGATGATGTTCCGCTCGAATGAGAATCGGATTAGGTTTTGATTTAAAGTCGTAAGTTGCAATCCCTTCGTAAGGCAAGGCGTCAATAGTCACAGGTGTATTACATCGCATGAAGTTTAATCGACAAATCAAATGGTTTGCCGTTAACCGAACGCCTGTCGGACTATTTGCCTTAACGATTCAGTGAAGCTTATAAAAAATGACTACGCATCTGAACAAGTCGTTTCGATGAATTGAAATATAGCCAGCATCCATACAATCCGAGAGAGCAAATAGAATTGTTTTTTGTTTGACGTTCGGGTATCTTTCTATTTTGTAAAATTAAATCAAATTTAAGCGCAACTTCATGCATCTCACCAGAATTCTTCCCGGCATAACACTCTTACTTGTGGCAAACTTATTTGGCTGCACAGCGACAAAATCAACACTAGACCCTTACAGCCGACCTTACAGCTCAGAGAACATGATGCAAGAGCTTGAACTGAAGGGCTGCTCGCCCAAACCCATTAACAAGTCTCCGCGTTTGCTATTTGGAACACGCCCGCTATACCCAGTCGGCGAGAACTTGGTGGGGCGCACTGGCAGTGCAATACTTCGTTTCGAAGTCTCGACGGAAGGCGTAGTCAAACCTATCGGTGCTGAGGCGGAGAACAAGTGGTTTGCAGATCATGCCATCATCGCAATGCGCGATTGGAAGGCTAGTCCTGCCGAGCGCAATGGAACACCTGTTCCTGTGGTGTGTCGCCTGTTATTTGACTATTTAAGGTCGTAAGCACAATCACTTCGTAGGGCAATAACCACAAATAGATTGCGCCGTATGAAGTTTGATTATAGCGAACCATTGTTTTCTTTACTTCATTTAACCAACAAATCAATTACTTTACCGATAACCGAACGCTCATCGGACGGTGCATACACCTATGGCTATTTCGCCCCACTTACGGTACCCCACTGAACTTCCTTGACGCATCCAAATCACGTTATAGAATGCTTAGCATGATGGATCGTACCAAATCAGGAGGCAATATGAGTGCATATAACGTTGTTCGATTCAAAGTTAAACCAGGATTTGACGATGCTTTCATTGAGGAGCACCGGAAGATGAAAGCCGAATTCTCAGGCATGCGCAAATTCACTCTTATAAAAACCGGCGATCAGGCGTATTGCGTCATTGGCGAATGGGATGATATGGAAAGCCTCATTGGCGCCCGCCCGGGAATGATTGCACAGTTGGATCGATTGCGCGGGATGTTGGAAGATTTGGGTAATGGGCTTGGTGTCACCGATCCTGTTTCAGGTAACGCGGTTGTTGAGTTAATTGGACCCTGATCTGCAATCACTTCTTTGCCAGCCACACTTTCAAAATTCGATTTTTTTCAATCACCTGCTTTTCAGTTTCAGCGCATTGTGTGCAGTCCAGATCAGCTCAAGGATAGAAAACTGCAAACATGCTGCACGAACTTTGGGTCGAATCGTCTGGGCAAACATTTTGTCTCGCTGGTCTAAACGGTGCTGCTGCCCGCGCGCTTCTTGAGCCGGGTGCCCGTTGCGTTTGGACTGTCGATGCCGGCAGCCACTTTGAAGCGATGACCAAGTACGATGAATACATGGACTGGGGTATATACAAAACTGATTTCCCAGAAATAGATATACAACCATATTCGATGCGAGATGACATACTTCATACCAATGATAAGCAAGATGGAGCTTAGTCCCTGGCTCGGACTAATGCTAGTTCACAAAAGGTCGTGCCGCGATCTGTCCATTTAGTACAATGCGGCTTGTAGTTACATCGTATCCCTCAACTTAAGCTCTAGATTTCAATGAAAAGAATTATTTTCGCAGCAATTTTGCTAGCCTCTTATCCTTGTGCGGCGGCAGACAAGATTAACGACCGAACCGTGAAGGTCAGTGAACAAGACAAAAATATGAACCTTGCTATCGCCGAAGCTAAAAGAACCCTTGACGACTTCTTGGCGCTATCGAAGAAGCCGCCCGACGGTGCTTCCAACTTCAAATTGAAAGTAATGCTGTCGGATGACGGTGGCGTTGAACACTTGTGGTTTATTCCGTTCAAAGAAATCAAAGATGGCTTTGCCGGCGTTCTCGCAAATGATCCGCAAGTGGTTGGATCAGTGGTTGCGGGCAAGACTTACGCTTTTAAGCGCGAGCAAATTACCGACTGGGGTTACGAACTAAACGGAAAACAGATCGGCAGCTTTACCGTCTGCGCGCTGTTCAAAACAATGCCGAAAGCAGAAGTCGCACGCTACAAGAAAGACCATGGCTTCGTCTGTGAAAACTGACCAGTCGCTCCAGCCGATGTCCGTGGCTCGATTTCGAGTTTCGGCATCATGAGAAATTTCTTTGCGTTCCCACCGGGTTATAGTCAAATGAGGCTCTGGATCTACGCGGTGTTTTCTGCATTTTTTGCGTGTTTAACTGCGCCATGGTTGGGAACGGATGCAGGAATTCAGGATCCATCCAATCTAGCTTTTGCTACCGGTCAAGTCACTTGGATAGGGAACCACAAGTATGGTGTGAAATTCAAATTTTCAGAAGATCCTCGCACTTTCGACTATCCGTCGAAAGCTGGCAAAAGTGGAATGGTGTTGACCGCCCTTTCTGGTGCCTCCAAGCAATCAGTCACGGTTCGATTCAATCCCCAAGCTCACCGATCCTTGCTTGGTGATGGCGAGGTATTTGATGCTTGGGAAATCAAGGTGGGAGACAAGCTAATCCGGTCGTGGGCCGAAGCCGCGGATGAATGGAAATCAGACCATTCGTTAAGGCCATGGCTTGCATTTATGTTCGCCCTTATTGGCACTTACTTTGCCGCACATGCTTGGTTTCGACGAAGGTCAGATGCGCTCGAAAGAAGCTAGAACCACGCATGTATGCCGGAATAATTCGCAGTAAAACATTTCTAATCGCATATACTTAGTTTCTTCAATTTACTGATTGGTCAGCACGCCTTTCAATTTTACGGTTGCGGTCAAGACATGAATCTCACTCTCGTTGATAAGACACTATTTCTCCCTGTGGCATTTATTGGGTGTCTCATTTGTGCATTTCCTGTTCTTGTAATCATTCCTACTACCGAGATTCATACTGCGCTAACAGGCACCGTCAATTTATTTGTGGTAGATGGGATTCTTGCATGGCTGTTTATCGCTGGCTTTTTTGCCCTACTTACCTTAGGCCGCATTTTTTACATTTGGTTTCGTTTGCGGCCATTTCAAAAAATTCACGCCACTTATTTTGTGCTTTCATTTTTTCAAATAATTGCGTACATCATGGTAGTTATCGGACCAGCTAGCCGCTTAGATTTTTTTCTCAATAATGCGACGAGTTGTCGATGTGAACTTAATCGCCGCCTGAGTTAATGCCTAAATGGCACCATCTGAACCGCCAACGATGACGTCACGCTATTTTCAGCAATCAGCAACTCTTCGTTCAGCTCAACCCTAAACATCCAGAGCAAACTATGTCAGTCACCCGCATCTATGCAGATTTCAATGGCATCGTTTCAGGGATCAAGAACCCAGATCGCGATGCGGTCGTTCTCGACACATTCGGCTCACTTCGTGATCTATCAAATGCAGGTCTAGTTCTGAGCGAAGGCTTACCCCTTATCGCGGTCGATGAGTCTGACGAGCTTGAAGATCTCGAAGCTCATGGAACTGCTCAATATGATCCAGACCGCAAGTGGTGGATCATTGAATTTGACGAGCTTGGTATCCGTTATGTTCCGGCTAGAGATAGGTCGCCAGTCAATGAATTCTTGTGCGTCATATGTCGGCAAGCATTCCCAAATAGTGAAGCAATCAATTCCGATACATCTTGTTCGTCGTGTGGCACTAGCACGCTGGCCGCCTATGCACCACCAACGCATACATAGACGGCTGTCTAGCTTCGGGGTAGAACAGAATACGCTACATTCCCACGCCCTTTGATCTAAACATTAGGACTCGACACTTATGTTACAAATTGCAGCACTCCTTCTCACATCGGCCAGCGTCAGTCAGGTCGATTTCGCATGCCAACCATCTGAGAGCACCAAGAACGACTTGCGTACTGCCACAAAAATGGTTCAACGATTGCCTGAACTTGCCACATGGACAAAAGACAAATCTGTCTTTGATACTGGCAAGCGCACGCGCATCAATGGGAAGTGCTACGAAGCCATCTATGTCTACTCAATCATGGAATCGAAAGATCTACATTTGTCTTATGTGTTTGCCGTGAACATCTCAACCAACAATATCTTGTTCGTGGACATCGGCAAGCTTGAAGCCATGACACTTAAAGAATGGCGACTTCGACTAGCTCATGGCCACTAACTCGAGTATGACGCGAAAAGCAAAGAACGGTCTTAGCCAAACACGTTTCGTTCAGCATTCGGCTTCAAAGAATTACCAGTCAACTGAAACTAGTTATGTAAAGCGGGAGCAAATTCGTAAAGAGAAATTTGTTGCCTACGTCATTTGTTTTCCAACGATAGCGTCATAGAATTTCGCTACATTAATACGCGAGTATCAATAATCAAAATCAAGCACTACGGTTTTATTCACGATCAAACAAGGTACAAATTGCCGATAGGAGATAAGACGTGCAAAATATAAGCGATACGATTATCGATGACGATGCAGCTCGCTTAAGCCAGTTGCTCCGGGATGACCCTAGCTTAGCAAGTCAACGCTTTAATAGCGATCAGCTTTTTAATGAAAAAATCTTCCATTGGATTTATATCGGTGATACGCCTTTGCATCTAGCGGCGGCCGGTTACCGTGTGCATTTGATTCAGGCGCTTTTACGTGCAGGAGCAGATCCCAACGCTAGTAATCGCCGCGGCGGTACAGCTTTGCACTATGCATGCGATGGCTTTATCAGTGGGCCCGATTACGATGCGCAGCAACAAGTTATTACACTCAAATTACTCCTCGACGCAGGTGCGCACATCAATGCTCAAGATAAAAATGGCGCGAGCGCCCTGCACCGGGCAAGCAGAACCCGCTGTGCGGATGCCGTCAAATTTTTATTATCCGCAGGAGCGGATCCCTATCTGCGCAACACCTCTGGGTCTAGTGCCTTTCATCTGGCCGTTCAAACCACGGGACGTGGTGGATCGGGGAAGCCAGAAGCAAAAGAAGCACAACAACACATTATCGAAGCCTTTCTTCAACATGGCGTCAGTATCGAATTGCGCGATGGCAAATGCCAGACCGTTTTGGAATGTGCGCAAAGTGAATGGGTGCGGGAAATTTTGACGCGATAGCGTAATAGAAATTCAGCGATTTCAACGCATAAAAAAACGGCGAGCAAGCCCGCCGTCTTTTATGCTGCGATCCAAATATTAATCACGCCAAGAAGTCAGTAAGCGCAATACATACCAGAACATCAAAGCGACCGACGCGAACAATTCCAAGGCTGCACCCACATAACGTTCTTCATCGTAGTGATGAATGATGTTAGACGCATCATACAAAATCGCGCCACCGGCAAACGCGACCATGACGAAGCTAAAAAACATGCCTAGTTGAAATCCAAATAACACACTGGAAACAACGAGCACCAGAGCCAATAAACCGCCCCATTTCAAGACAGTTCCCAGAAAACTAAAGTCCTTGCGCGATGTGTAAGCAATCGCAATCAGAGCAACCGTAGCGATCAAGGTGATCACTGCTGCGTTGGTGATCACACCCGGTGCATAATTGTCAGCGATATACAGCAGTGGCACGAAGATAATAGCTTCCGCCAAGATAAAAGCGCCCAAGGCTGCATATTGCATAGCCTTACTTTCCACCGTGTGGGCAGCGCGTGAAGCTAACCAGCTAATCAACATAAACGCGCCCAAGATGGCGAGCCAAGGTAATTGGAAGATAGCGCGTGCAATTTTTTCCGAAAAACCTGTGGAAAAAAACAGCATTTCAATCGCGGTGAAAGCGACGATAGAGCCGCCTAGATGATTAAAAGTTTTAGCGATAAATTTTTCGCGAGAAGGGCCATACGTATTCGGGCCATTGACTTGTGCTTCGAGTTCCATGCTTTTCCTTTATGAAAGTCTGAAAAAATATTGATGCAAACGCTGACGGGTGTTGTGTACTTCATCGAACAAGCGAAATTAGTCGACGACACATTCAAACGCTATTACAACCATATTTAAAACAAAAATGATTTCAAATTAAATACCGCGAGTCATACTAAACGCTGTTTATTATTTGATCAACAAAAGCGTGTGAAATGTGGCTTCTTGGGTCAAAAAAACAAATTTTCAGATTGCGGGAGAACTGACAAGGCTGGCAGGTCAGTCAATATTGTTTTCTTGACTCAATGATCTCGCTTGATAGAATGGCTATCTTTATTGGCGACGCTTTTCATAGTTATTTTATTCCTGCGGAAAATTACAGGGATTAACGAAGCGCTAGTATTTATGGGCTTGAAGGGAAACAGATGAAAGATGTTATGCGTCACGTTGAATTATTAGGCGACATTGTGTCGCACGACTAAAACCTTAAACCTTTCACTTCAAACAATATGGGTAACTTATGTCCAAATGGTTAAAGATCCTATGCCTCACTCTTTTTACAGTGACATTCTTCGCAATTACTTTAGTTGTATATATCAGCGAGAACGACCTTAAAAAATTTGGGAAAAGAGCTGCTGTTGATCCAATTAAAGATTTCGTTGAAGAAACAAGAACTTCGACTAAATTTTTTTCTAAAATCGTTTCAAAAAGTCAATGGGCTACTATGACTTACAATGACGGCATCAAAAAAGTTACGTTTAAAAGAGAAATAACAGGCGATGTTCTGAATAAATTTAGAAATGGTGAACAAGTATTCGTTTTGTATATTCCAAATGATTACAACACAGAGCAATTCGAAGGATATTCGTCCGAAATTACATTTCCATTTATCGCGTTCTTAATTTCGTGCGGAGTCTTGATATTTGTTATAAAGAGAAAAGAAGTGAAATCGATATGATTGTTCAGGTATTTGCAACAAAGCGAAGCTTAATTCGGTTTTTACAGCGAAATTGTATTTCGAAAGTCATCTTGAGTATGGCGTTTAAGTTGACATTCGACACCGACGCTTTGCGCCAGTCAATTCGGCGTTAAATATCTATGGCACTGACTAAAAAAGATTGCGAAAAGATGCTTGCGAACATGCCTGCATCAGAGCAGTCGGTTTTTCTTGCTCAGCTGGGACATTTTCTGACCGTTGTCGCGAGAGAGGCGTATGAGTTTCAAGGCTCTGGTGTCACGAATCCGCGTTTGCTTCGAGATTTAAACGAAATTCACCATCGTATATATTCTCAGATCAGGAGCCTCACATTGGGCAGTGAACAATCTTTTCCGCCTGAGGCGTTAGCATCTTGGCTTAGTGCAGAAGGAAAATCCAAAGAGCTTCAAGATGTTTGTTTGAATGCTTTTGAGAGTTGTATGCCGAATGCTAACCATTCCATTTAGCGCGACATCGACTCCGACATTTCGCACCGAGCACTTTTAACGTTAGAAATTTCATCCTATGACTAACGCTGCAGAACTTCCCTATGAACTCCACACAGGTCGCGAGCTGGAACTGATGCTGCGTGGAACCACGTCACTTACGATGAATATCCTGCTGAACCGTGTGAAGAGATCATTCTTGAGCAAGCGTTCGCACCGTTCGTTACTAGTGGAGTCATTGAAAAACTAGAGTATGTGCAGTTGCTGACTAAGCCACCGCATGCGGGCTACGAGCATGTCAAAGGTATTAGGAACGTCCTTTATGCACTGCCTTCAGAAACATGGCGTATTGACACCTACATCGATATGCAACTGCGACTGGCTCAAGCGGGTTGGAATCTCAAACTCGAACGTCTGCAAGGCAGTCTCCTTGGCTACGAAGACTGGCAAACAGAGATTCATCTGAAAATATGGCGATCACGGGCGAATGCACACCAGTTCCCGTGGCTGTTCGACGACGAGTAAGCTGCGGAAACAAAACCATGACATCCCACCATTCCATCGAGAGAATATCACCCGGCAAGTGTGGTACCTCCTCTAATCTTAGATCCTAGTACAATCCATGTATCAAACTATTGACCGACTAGCCTCGCCCAAAGACGCGCCACTTTACTTGTGGTTCGAGCCTTGGGCAGAGGGATTAGCTTTTCCTGCTGGTATGACGATTGAATTGCACGCACAATCGGAAATTGAAGGCAGGCTTGAAATTGACGAAACGTCTGAGCGCACTGCCGTATATGGTTGGGCTGGAAGTACGTTAAAGCTTATCGTGAATGGTGAAGAGGTAGCTAGGTTCGACCAGGCAGTGCCTGAGAAGCTGTCGCAACTTTCAACAAAAGACTCGATCCAATTGCTTTTTGGTTCTCCACCAATTCCCAATGCGAGAGAACGGGCTAAATGGAAGAAGAAGCCTTGGTGGAAAATATGGGACTAATACAGACCGATATGAACTAACTCCTTAACTTTGTAAGCGACCCGGATGCTACGCGCCTGCCAATTCAGCATTAAATTTCAATAAATCGCGACATGGAAAAAATACTATTTGGTCTTGATATCGAGAACGATTGGCCACCGGTAGAAACGGAGGGCGTTTGGTGTGAACGCCTAGATGGAAACTATCGACTGGAAAATACTCCTTTTTTTATTGAGGGACTTGCTTTCGGCGATATATTTTCTGCTGTACCGGATGTTGTTAATGGCCAGATTTTCGAATTTGATGTAATCGAAGAATCAGGACATTCTGTAGTCTGGATGCTGAACAATGATCGTTTGGATATCACCAAATTCAGTGAAGAAATTGAATCTCTCAATTGCAGAATTGAAGGACTACCAAATTTTTCACATTATTCCATCGATGTTCCTCCAACAATTAATTTGGAAGCGTTTGATATGATCATCAGTCATTGGGAAGCACAGGGACTACATTTCGCTTACCCAACTTGGAGAATAGAGGAATGACGAAAATCATCATTGCAATTCTTGTGGTTCTACTAGTGGCAACGAACACATTTTGGTTGTATCGCCAGTTCAACGATCATGCCACTGATGCTTTTCAGAGTCAGCAAGGTTACGAAAGCGCGAACCGTCAGGTTGCCGCTACTGTAATCGCATCTGACGCAATTAGAGGCAAGACAAAAGAAGAAGCGCTGACACTACTGAAGCGACTCTTCCCTGATGAAATGGCATTTGAAAAGGAAGGCGCGCTTCATACAAGGTGGCTCACCTTTCCCCTAACGCCAGAGGGAAGAGTATCAGGGGTCGCCGCGGATCCGCTGGCTGTAGCGCAGTCTGAATCACAAGTTCATGGCACGGTTGGAAATGAAGTGTTTTGGCCGAAAAAATAAATGGTGATTGAGGTTTTCCGTCTAGATATTTTTTATGGCCGTGATTCGATCAGCTCGACGCATTGCATTTTGCCACGAGTGATAGCGGACATCTCTCTATGAAAACCAATTCTTCCTCCCTAGGCTCTTCAATTATTGACGCCCTCGCCAAACGCCCGTCAAGGTTGGAGGAAATCAGGGAAGTCGCTGCTGTGCGTAATCAAGCACTGCGGCGAAGTGGAAGATTTTCCTATGATTCAGTGACTAGTCGCTGGCAAGTTCGGCCTAAAAAACTCTAATTTACCTTCCTCCTCCAACGCAACAAACCTTCTCTGATGTGACATAGCATGACCGTCAATATTGTTTTCTTGACTCAATGATCGCGCTTGATAGAATGGCTATCTTTATTGGCGACGCTTTTCATAGTTATTTTATTGCCGCCGAAAATTACAGGGATTAACGAAGCGCTAGTATTCATGGGGGCTTGAAGGGAATTGTATGAAAAGCGTTATGCGTCACGTTCCTAATGATTATGCAATTACCTAACATGACATTCGAGTTCGCTCCACTTCGTTCCACCGGACGCGCAAGCGCGTGCCGCTCACCGTTGCGTTAATCATCATGAAAATTACAGTTTTCTTAGTCGGTATGGCGCTGCTATATTCAGCAGATGTATTTGCACAATCAAAGCTCGAGTATCTTGAATGCCAAAGTGATAGATTGAATTTGACTCAGCCAACAAACGCAGAGCAGAAAGCAAAGCGAGGCAATTTAAAGCGTTCGCCAAACTTATTTGTCGATGAATTTCTCTGGCAAGAGCGGCAAAAGGAACTAAAAGCGAATGATTGGCCTGTCCCTTTAAACAAAAAACCGTATGAGGTAACTTGGGAAGAGGCGAAAAAATTAATTCTTCGTGGTGTGGTTACACATATCGCGCAAAATCACGATCGATCTGTATATTTGATTACGAATCGCGGTTCGCACTTTGTGACGAAACAACCGACAATCGATAACATTTATGTAGTTGTAAGCTCGGTCGATCCTTGTCACCTCTATATTCATGTATTAACGGAGTAGCAAGAAACGAAATGATTAACTCAACAATCGACAAGGACGTAAATTTGCGCCTTTCATTTCAGCGTTACGCATCAATAACATCAAGTTCACATCGAACAGAGTTCCAAATTGGACATTCAAGAGAAAACTCAAAATACATCAAAATCAATAACTACTAGCTTAGTGATAGTTAGTCTATTGGCGTGCTTATTGTGCATTACTCTTTTCACTATCGGAACTATGAATCCTGATGGTGTTCTACATCAAATAATGTCCTATTGGTTTGGTCCATATATCATTATCGCAGTTTGTTTTCCGATAATTTTTTTTACAGCTGCATTATTAGGTTTTGATATGAAATTAAAGAACAAGGCATCGCAAAAGTAATGCATGACAGCTTATTTGAAAATGGCGCGCGCATTTCAATTCAGGGTCGATGCTACGTAAAGCCCACTCCTCAACCACAATGCTTAACAGGTGATAATCCATGAGTTCACGCCGCGAATCTCTTCGAGTTGTCTTTGTCCTAGCCACCTTTGGTCTGCTAGGCCTTTGCAGCATGCTCACCCGCCCGACCCTCGCCACCATTCGAGTGGTGGATTTCATCCATCTGATCGGCACAGGCATGTGTCTTGGCGGCGCCATCGTGGCACTTGCTTGGGCACGTTCGCGGTCATCAGAGATGTGATCGGCGCTGTCCTTTGCACGTCGGTCGGGCTTTTCAAGCTGACACAGTTTACCCAAATCTTGCACAACAAGATGATCCATCAACAACACCGCTTTGGCATGCAGAAAATGATTTTGAGTTATTTGTGATTGCAGATATTCTTCGGGAATATGGTGCAGTGGAAATTGACTAATCGCTGCCCACGTAGACTAGGCTGTACGACAAAACTAAATCATAATTACCCTTCACCCCAATCAAAAAAACCATGCACCATCCACTTATCTTACCAATGGCAACCCACGTCCTACTCTCAGCATTCCTCTACGTATTGCTGACCGTCGCGCGGGCGCCTAAGATTTGGGGGATAGGAAAGCGCGCGGATGGTTCTAATCCGTGGGCGGCGTTTGAGCCGCGCATCAGTGCGAATTTGTCGAATCAGTTTGAATGGCCGCTGTTCTTTCATATTGCTTGTTTGTTGTTCATCGTAAGCGGGTCTGGCGATCCCAAAGTAGTCACCCTATCGTGGGTGTTTATTCTCGGACGCGTAGTGCATAGTCTGGTGCAGATCCTCAGCAACAACGTCCGTGTGCGCGGGCTGGTGTTCACCATCAATTTTCTGGCTGTGATAGCACTTTGGGCTATGATGCTTTGAGGCTATCAGGCTGTGAACCTTAGACTACGCAGTATCAGCAAGGGCACGCGATGAAAAATAACTACAGTAAAAGCCACACCAAAGGAATCATCTGCTCATGCCTCACGACCGCACAGATCTCTTTACACTATCCTGGCAACGCGCCTGGACACATCTTCGTTTATCCGCGCCCGATGCTGTTTTTGCACAGCTTGTCGCGGCCTATGATGAAGCACATCGGCACTATCATACGGCGCAGCATTTGCATGAATGTTTGATGCATTTTTCTGAGGTTGTGCATCTTGCCGCACACCCCGGCGAAGTCGAGCTTGCCTTGTGGTTTCATGATGCGGTGTATGCGTTGAAGGCACATGATAACGAGAGTCGCAGTGCTGCTTGGGCGCAGGACGTATTGCAGCAAGCTGGTGCGACTTTAGCGCAGCAGCAACGCGTCAAAGAATTGATCATGGCGACTTGCCATAATGCGGTGCCGATAGACGCAGATCAACAGCTGTTGGTGGACATTGATTTAGCGATATTGGGCGCAAGTCCAGCACGCTTTGCTGAATATGATAGGCAAGTAGGTGCAGAATATAGCTGGGTTCCGGGGCTTATTTATCGCATGAAGCGCAAGGCGGTGTTGCGCGGTTTTGTGGATAGAGAGCAGATTTACAGCACGGCGCATTTTCATCAGCGACTCGAAAATCAGGCGCGAATTAATCTCGCGACCTGCACATAAACATAGTCATAGCTAAGCTTATCGAAACTAGCTAGAGGCCTATTTGGCGAAGGCTAACTCACGACCTAACACGTCAGCGTCGCTACTTCTTATCCGCATCGGCCTTCCAGGTCTTACTAATTCTGTGCAATGACTTGTCTTTGACCATACTGGCAAAAGCAGCTTCAACGCGGCGAATAAAATCCGGCGGTGTACTTTTACCGAACGCAAAATAAAGCGCCGTATCGCGCGGGACTTGAACGGTTTTTTCAATCTCTGCCATGCTGAGCTCGCAGCCATTGGCAAAATTTTCCACACCATCAGGATCAAACGGAATGAGATCGACCCGCCCCATTTTAAATTTCCGGCAATTGGATTGCATAGATGGTGCCGTATCGACTTTGATACCCAGTCGCGCAAATACGGGAATACTGGCATTGTTAGCTTCATCGCCGACCAGATACTGACGCACATCTTCCAAGCTGCGCACTTTAATATCGGTGCGTCGTTTCAACTTGTACAGCCATTCTTCACTATGTGTGATGGGGCCTATCCAGTAGTAATTTTTCTCACGCGCGGGTGTCTTGGCCACGGTAAAGATCATCACCGATGCTTGGGTCTGCGCACTGTGCAAAGCACGTGTCCACGGCAACACTTCAATCTCTAATTGCATACCTAGACGTGCCGCAAGCTCTTCTGCCACATCAACGCTCAAGCCTTGCACGCGCTGGTCTTTGACAAAATTATAGGGAAAATTAATGTCACCTGTTACCACTTTTAAGACTGGTTCCGACGCAGCAAAACCATACTGCATAGACATCAGCAGTAAAGAAAAGCATGCGAACAAAACCTGTTTTAACAATTGGACTCCAGAATTGATTAAATCTGTTTATGCGGAGAGAAACCGCACTTTTTGAAAGAACAAGTTGTAATAGTACATTGTATAGTCAAGTAAATCTCTCCGCTGCTCAGTGGCAAGATATTTTAAGTTTAGATACAGAGTTTCTCAATGTATTGCAATCCATACTCGGCAATATGAACACTTTTGATCGATGACTTCACCATTCAGCACTCAGCACTGCCGGTGATAGTCATAGTCATAGTCATAACCACACAAACATTCAACAAAAAATATTCAGATAAGCAAAACTAATTTGAACTACAAAAAGTCTCATTTGTCAGTACTCAGGTACGCCTCATACAATTTGGCTCAGACAAAAGAACGGGAGACTATATGCGCATCCGCTTGTTGGTGAATGATGAAACCAAGAATATCGAAGTCAACAACAGCAAGCCCTTGTTATGGGTGCTGCGTGAAAACCTTGGTTTGACTGGGACGAAATTTGGATGTGGGATAGGAATGTGCGGTGCCTGCACTGTGCATGTTGATGGCCTCGCTGTACGCAGTTGCGTTTTGCCCGCGGCTTCGGTCGGCGCTGCACACATCCACACGATAGAAAACCCCGCCTCAGATCTACTCCGTCAGCTACAGCAGGCATGGATCGCTGAGCAAGTACCGCAATGTGGATATTGCCAATCGGGGATGTTGATGGCAGCTAGTGCCCTACTCGCCAAAAATCCCACACCGAACGATAGCGAGATCGATCAAGCAATGACTAATCTCTGTCGCTGCGGCACTTATGTGCGTATCCGACGCGCCATCAAAACCGTGAGCGCGACGCTCAGCGGAGGTGCACAATGAAGCGCCGCGACTTCTTGCGCCATCTTGGCAACACCGGATTATTGATCGCTATTCCGTTTGCGCATACCAAGTCCGCTGCCGCCACTCTTAAGCCTATAGCAAAGCTCACGGCGGATACTCAAACAGGCGATGCGACTTTAGGTTGGGTTCGTATTGCTACCGACAATTCGGTCACGATATTTTCAAATACCAGTGAAATAGGTCAAGGCACAGGAACCTCGCTGGCGCAAATACTTGCCGATGAATTGGATCTCGATTGGCGAAACGTGCAACTGCAGATGGCACCGCTAGAGATGCGTTTTTTTAATGCCAAGCTCGAAGAATATGGGACCTATGGCAGTAGTGGCGTCGCCAAGCAATTTATCGCGCTACGCCAAGCAGGTGCCCTCGCGCGTGCAAAACTATTGGCCGTCGCGAGTACAGTTTGGTCAACGCCCATCTCACATTGCACAACAAAGAATGGTACGGTCATCCATCTGCAAACTGGCGCAACACTTAGCTATGGCGAGCTCGCATTAGCCGCCTCCACCATAGCAGTAAGCGAGCCCGTACCGCAAAAATCCAAAAGCGATTGGCGTTGTATAGGCAAACCCATGCCCAGGTTAGACCTGCCAGCCAAGGTCAATGGTACTGCCATCTATGGAATTGATGTACAAGTGCCTGACATGCTAGTCGCAACGCTACGCCACAGCCCGAAGTTCGGCGCCAACCTGCGCAAAGTTGATACGAAACCAGCGCTCAAAATCGACGGCGTTAAGCAAGTGATCGAATTAGCGAACGCGGTCGCAGTACTCGCCGATAGCTATTGGAGCGCGAAACGTGGCGTTGATAGTTTACAGCCGGTTTGGAATGATAAAGCTGCGAGCAAGCATTCTTCGGCAAGCTACCGCGCCTTATTGCAAAAAACCTTGACCCAAGCTGGCCCCTTATTTGTAGCGAAAGGGAAAACACAACAAGAAGTGGAAACGCACCGCGCGCGGGTTCAAACAGGCGCATCCAAGTTCGTCGATGCCGTCTATCATTTCCCCTTTTTGGCGCATGCCACCATGGAGCCTATGACCGCCACAGCGCATGTTACAGAGACACATGCCGAGCTTTGGTTACCGACGCAAACGCAATCGGCAACCCGCGATTATCTGGCAAATGCACTCGGTTTAGCTATCGAGCAAATCACCATTCATACGACTTTCGCGGGCGGCGGGTTTGGCCGACGCGAGGAGTTTGATTTTGCCCTACAGGCTGCGACCTTATCCCGCATCAGTGGCAAGCCGGTAAAACTCATCTGGAGTCGTGAAGAAGATATACAACACGACTATTACCGACCAGCGTCTGCCATCAAAATCCGTGCCGCACTGAATCAACATGGCATGCCGCTGTCACTGCAGACCCATATCGCCTGCGAGTCTTTGTTGACCTACTCGCGCATGGGGCTATACAAACAAGAAGCGATTCCAATCGACACCACCGCTATCGGTCGTCAACCGGATTACTATCAAATCGACTCTATCACTACCCATGTCAGCACGGTGGATATTGGCGTACCTGTCGGGTTTTGGCGCTCGGTCTCGGCGTCGCAAAACGTTTTCGCCTATGAACGCTTTATCGACTCACTCGCGCGTCAAACGCAGCTAGATGGCTTGCAATATCGCTTGCGCTTAGTCAAAGAAAATAGTCGCGAGAAAAAAGTGTTAGAAGCCATCGCTACAGCGACCGACTGGCATCGCCCCGTAACCTCAGGACAACATCGTGGTATTGCCATGTCCGTTGCTAATGGCAGCGTGATCGCGCACGTAGTTGAACTCAGCCTCAACGAGAAGAAGCAAATACGTCTGCACCAAATTACCTGCGTCATCGATTGCGGTATTGCGGTCAATCCCAACAGCGTCGCAGCGCAAGTGGAAGGCGGCATCGTCTTCGCGCTCTCCGCCTGCTTCTATGGCGAAATATCACTGCAAGACGGTGCGGTTCAACAATCAAATTTCCACGATTACCGCTTATTGACGCTGGCTGAAACGCCTGCGATCAAAGTCATCATCCTAGAAAATAGTGAACAACCTGGCGGCGTCGGCGAAGAAGCCGTGGGACCACTAGCACCCGCGGTAGTCAACGCCATCATGGCAGCAAACTCAGACAATATTTGCTCTTTACCGTTGAATAAATTAGGCTATGATTTGTTACCAAGCCGCCTAGTCTAGGCAGTAGATGAAAAATTTGACATGAACACCCAAAATCAAATCCAGGAATACATCGCTACTCATGCGGATCAAAAACGCAGCGATCTGCAGACCTTGCATGAGCTCATGTTAGCGCTGATGCCGCAATGTCGATTGTGGTTTCTGGATGGTAAAGATGAGCATGGTAAAGTGGTTTCTAATCCGAACATAGGTTATGGATTTCAGACGATCAACTATGCCAATGGAAAGAGCCGGGAATTTTATCAAATCGGTGTCAGCGCCAATACAGTGGGAATATCCGTCTATATTCTTGGGATAGAGGATAAAAACGACCTGGCGCAAAAATTTGGAAAAGATCTAGGTAAGGCAAGTGTTACTGGCTATTGCATCAAGTTCAAGGCGCTGAAAGATATCAATGTGGATGTACTGAAGCTCGCCGTGCAGTATGGGATTGCGCGAAGTGGCGGTGCTTGCTGATTCGCTTGACGTGGACTTAAAATCAAAATCATTTACCGTTGAAATTAATTAGTCATCTGCGATCCATGGTTGCAAGAAAAGCCTAGGGCGTTACTATGCTCGATACTAAGCGCAACACTTTGAAAGCAAGGCTGCATGAAAATTTGGAAAATTCTTACTGGATATGTCAATCGAACACAAAATAGTCGGCCACCGACTGGCGCGTTTAACATTCCATCTAACATCGAAAAAGAAAATTTCATCGTTGTTATACAAGAATCCACACCAGACTATGACTTCTCTGCCTTAGCTGTAGAACTTTCCGCGCTACCAGAAAGACGAGGATATGATCAAAAAATGGAGGATTTAAGTCCTCAAGCTAGGAAACTATTAAACAAAATCCATTCCATCAACCGCCGAAATCCGATCCTGGGATTGAAAATCATGACCTTACTCGCCTGTGATTTTGGGCACACACTTTATACAGATAATTTTGGCGAAACTATTTATCCCACATTAAAAACTTGGCTCTTATCCGATGCATTACCAAGGCAAATGAGAATTGAGTGGGGTATGTTTTGCTGGAAAAATTGGCCAAACCTGCTTGCGAACTATTCGAAAAATGAACTCATCAAACCGCTATCACAGCTACTCATAGAAGAGTCTCGCACTAATCCAGAATTCATTTTAAGTATCTACGACAGTATCCCTGAACGAAACTGGGCAGGTAAGGGTATCTTCAATGAATTCCATGAAGATCCGGAAGACATCTTACTTTTCGCTAGAAACGTTTGCCATCTGCGGCCGCCAATCTTGGTACATGCCTTGATAAATTTAATAGATGTAAGAAATGGGAAAAAATTCGATTACCCAATTAGTATCGACAAGCGCAAAAACGCTTGTAACGAACTATATGAAATATCTCAAAAAAATGTGGATATATCGACAGAGCTCCTTGAAGAAATCTTACGACGATTGATTCTCCGTGCACGTCCTGATTTTGCTTGGTACCCTCAACTACACGAACGCTTGTGGAACATAGAAAGAAATAAATCTGAACAAGATTTTTGGTCGATCAGGAATCATATGATCGTATCGATTAATACGCGGAAGGAATTTTCATTTCTCTCTGAGGTTCAAGCATCTTATCAACAATGGCTAAACATTTACAAAACTAAATCTTGGTTAAGCATCAATAGTGTGGTTGACCATACCAAATCGATGTTGGAATTGATTGATTTTGCACTCAACGTGGAGTTTCCAATTACGCGCAATTGTTCGCGCTCAGAACCAATGAATAGACAACTAATTGAAGAAACCGTCATCGCTTATAGAGAAATGATTGCGTATTTGAATGCTGCGGACATCGAACTGCATTGCTATGCATTGGAAACAGCGGCAGAAAGGGATACCTTCACAGTCAAGCTCACAGAGGAAATAGGTAACCAAGCCCAACAGCTCCTCACAAATGCATTTCGAGAACTTTGCGAGCTGAACGGTGAGAAAGCAGCATCGCTGATCACCTATATGATCCGACATTCTGCCTTCACAGGAATAAAAATACAAATAGGGAAGATGCTAGATACTATCTTCCCAGTACTGCATTCAATCGCGCCAGATTTAGCCAATCGAGCATATATAGATGGGCATAAAAACTACGATGGTCGCTCCGAGCGTTGGTATTACGAGCCTTCAAACGTCAAATCTGCTTAGTGAGCGCATTTCCTCATGTTTTGTCCCAAGGGTTTTCCATGAAATGCACAATCAAACGCATGCCATTTTTGACTTCTTTGCTTCATTGGAAGTGCCTCATCAATTTTTAGACTCGTCTAGTTCAACTAGGAAATCCCGATAATTACATTCAACGACGCCACATTCTTCCCCGCCGACTTTACAAGCTTACCTTGCTCCAGCTCCCTCAATCTCATTCAAAATTGTTGTCTTGACGCGGTGACTAAGCTTGATAGAATGATTCACTTAGCGCGTAACAATTCCCCAATCTATCCGTATCACCCACTTCGTTCAATCATCTTCAACGCGGAGAAACCTAAACATGAAACACGCAAAAAACACTATATGTCTTTGGTATAACGGCGACGCGGAAGAAGCGGCGAATTTTTATGCGCGAACCTTTCCTGATTCTTCGGTCGAGACCGTGTATCGCGCGCCGGGAGATTATCCGTCCGGTAAACAAGGCGATGTTTTGACTGTCACTTTCACAGTCTTGGGCATTCCTTGCCTAGGACTGAACGGTGGCCCGGCATTTAAGCATAACGAGGCATTCTCGTTTCAGGTGGCGACCTACGATCAAGAAGAAACCGATCGCTACTGGAATGCCATCATCAACAATGGCGGCAGCGAAAGTGCCTGCGGTTGGTGCAAAGATAAATGGGGCTTGTCATGGCAGATCACGCCAGTCGCCTTGTCGGAAGCGATTACTGATCCCGATCATGCCGCTGCTAAACGCGCTTTTGAGGCGATGATGGAGATGACGAAAATCAATATTGCAGCGATTGAGGCTGCACGTTTTGGTACAGGAAATTAAGTTCTATTGGCAGGCTTAAATTTTTCAATAGCGGCAAAAAACTTGTTGGAGACTTCATGCATTTAGCAAATCGCGTTTTAACATCTTTACTTCTCGGCTTGGTAATCCCCATGGCCTCAGCAGTAGACACCATTCCTACCGAGATCATGCAAGTCGGTACTTTTCATAGTGGCGAGGTACCCAATGTCGCGGGTAGAAATTGGTTTGCCTTAATGGTCGATGGCGAACATGCAGAACTGAAGACCGCCGCGCCCAAAATCAAAACAGTATTTGACGGCATCATGGACGATGAAAAAGACAAAGCTTCGTACTCGGGCAAGCAAGTCGAGATGAAAGGGCCGGACCCCTTCATGCTCATCAGAAGAGAGGGTCTGAAGACCGGTATCGTCAAACAAGCCAGCATTACTTCCAGCGACAAAGGTCAAACCATCACATTCGATAAAACGGTATACACGGTCGAGCATCAATGTAAGAAAAAAGCTAGGAGTGAGGAATTTGAGCAATGCAAAGTCTATCTCGTTGGTAATAGTGACGGGAAGAGCATTAAGCAATGGTTAGGCGATACTATGGAAAGTAACGAGAGCGATTTCGCCGAGACGATCAGTGTCTCGTGGGCTGGCGACATCGACCGCGACGGCAAAATCGACCTCATCATCGAAAAATCGCGATACAACAATTCGGATACGGTGTTGCTGTTGTCGTCCGCAGCGAAATCTGGGAAGCATGTGAATGAAGTGGCTAAGTTGTCTCGGCAGGGGTGTTGAGTTTTTTTGGAGAGGAAAATGTGAAAGCGAATTTATCAGAATTGCGGATATCGCTACTGTCTGAAATTAGACAAAGATTATTTTCTTACCTCGTTGTTGAAGCTTGATAGAATCAGCCGCTTGATTCATTATGTTTTTCGGGGAATTTTTAGTAGTGTAGAAGTTGCCATCGTATTGTTGAAGGTGAATATCCATGGGGGAGATATGGGAGGAATGAACTTTGGGCCTCAGGCCCTCGCGGATGGACTTTCTGAGATTGCTGGCTATAAGGCAGGTCTTGCCCTATCTATCGACGAACTTTGCGACCATCTGTCAGGAACAGAGTACCCCGACATAATTATTGATTCTGAAATACATGGCACCCGACTTCGATCTGAAGACTACGAAGAGCTCTTTTACAAGCTGCTACACCGCATTGGCTACTTGAAGGAGGAGTATCACGGGATGATCTACGAGTCAGCCAAACTTTTCCACAAATACAGAAAAATCGGAAAGCTCAGTGAGTTTGAAGAAGCATCTAAACTATTCAACCAGCTGTGGATGAAATGTACACAAGAAACATCGAGGCAACAATCTAAATCAATTGATCCATCCGAAATCATATTTGAATGCCGAAAACAGTTCGGATCCGTTGGACTTGAAATCGCCATGACGCGAATTGAGATAATTCATAGAGCGAGTACTTTAGACCCACACTCTGTCTGTCGAGCGACTGAGTGGCAAAATCCGATTGAACTTCAAAAACTATTCTCGGGCTGCAGCGATAGCCCCGAGGTCGGAAAATTCATTGATCAACGCTTCCTCGATTATTTATCAGCCAACACTAACCGTCTTCCAGAAATACATTGGCGAAAGTTCGAAGAACTGACTGCCGAATTTTTCCACAGAGAGGGCTACAAAGTTGAAATTGGCCCTGGATCGAATGATGATGGCGTTGATGTGCGGGCTTGGAATCCCGACTCATCAACAAACGATCAGCCTTTGTTAATCGCTCAATGCAAGCGACAAAAGAAAAAAGTAGACCGAGTCATTATCAAAGGTCTGCATTCAGACGTCCTGCACGAGGGCGCAGAGTACGGTGTCATCGTAACGACGTCAGAACTTAGTCCCGCCGCAAAGAATACTATCCATGCAAGAGGCTACTCAATTCAAGCAGTTGAGCGCGATGGAGTAGAAAAGTGGCTTACTGCCCTCCGAAGTCCGGGCACTGGGATTATTCGCTAAGAATGCTACGTCACAGGTCATTCAACAATGAAATCAATGCTACGCATTGCCATCCATCAATTCAAGCGTCAAGCATCAAGCATCATGAATTTATATTGTTGTGTTGGTTATACTGTTGGTCATTTCTTAAGGCGACGGTGGGATCGCATAGTTAATCGTTCAACAGAAAATCTATCATGACAAAAGCATTTGAAGGTATTAAGCAAGGATTGCAGGAAGCAATTGCGCACAGCCAAGGCAAGGCTGTCGCCGCACGCACTCATCGCCCAGAAGCAATTGATGTGGCGCAGTTACGCCACAGCCTGGGTTTAACGCAGGTGGAATTTGCTGCCAAATTTTGTATTAGTGTCGGTACATTACGTCATTGGGAGCGCGGCGATCGCTCTCCACATGGCCCAGCTTTAGCTTTACTACATGTTGTATCAAAAGAGCCGCAAGCGGTTCTCAGAGCATTGGCTTGAGCATTCGTACACTCACCCCAAGCCGCACCGCCGAAACTCATGCACAATTTCTTACCGAGATTATCGGAAACTGCGGCAGAATTTCCGCCCGGTTTAAACTAAACCCAGACTCCTCCCAACTATCGATTCAACATCACACGCATGATAAATCGCCCGGCTTTGCATAAAGATTTCCCTCTAGGATCACGCATCCTCAAAGTCAACCATGCCGGCGAACATGGTGCTATTTGTATCTACACCGGGCAAATTCTTGTCGCCCGACTCACTGCGCGCGACATGATAGCCGAGCTTAGCGAATTCAAATCACACGAAGAAAAACACCGCGCCATTTTTTGGGCTGAGTTACAGCGCCGTGGACAACGACGTTGTCACAGCTATTGGCTATGTGCGCTAGGTGGATTTGTGCTTGGTCTGGGGACTGGGCTATTCGGGCGTAAGGCAATTGCTGCGACTACCGTTGCCGTTGAGCGCGTCGTGCTGCGCCACCTTGAGCATCAATTAGCGCAACTGCGAGACAAAGACGATGCTGCGGTGCTGGCTATCTCGTCTATCATCGAAGACGAGCGTCGGCATCACGATCATTCGGCATCGCATTTGCATGATGGCGAATTTTGGTCACGACTACTCTCGCCAGTGGTTGAAGCTTCTACCGAGGCGGTGATATGGATAGGTATGCGGGCGTGAGCCCCAACTCAGCCACCCCGAAACTTCCGCACAAACTCCTTAAACCAAATCGCACTATCCTTCCAAATCCTACGCTGACTCACATAGTCGACATAAATCAAACCAAAGCGGCGTAGGTAGCCTGAATTCCATTCGAAATTATCGAGCAGGCTCCAGTAGAAGAATCCCTTAATATTCACGCCTGCTGCTATGGCTTTGGCGACTTCTTGAAAGTGGCGCTGCATGTAGTCGATGCGTGCTGAGTCGTGGATTTGTTCGCCTTCTAGCTGATCGGCGACGGCGATGCCGTTTTCTGTGATGTAGATGGGTGGTAATCCTAGGTCTTTGTATTCTTGGTGTATGCCAATCAAGAGGCGGCTTAGGCCTTCTGGATAAATCTCCCAGCCCATGTCGGTTAAGCCTAGTTTTGCTTCTGGCAGGCGTGGAGGGGTTTCTGTGCTGACATAGGCACGGAAATAGTAATTGATGCCTAAAAAGTCTAAAGGTTGATGTATCGCTTGCAGATCGCCGGGTTCGACGACAAAGCGCGATTGATCGATTTTGGCGAGTGCGAGTTCCGGATAATGTCCACGAAAAATCGGGTCCATAAACCATTGTACTGAGCGCGCATATTCCCATGCTGCGGCTGCGCGATCGGCTTCGCTTTCGGTAGCGGAGTCGGCGGTCCATTGATTGAGAACAATACCTAACTTGGCGCTTTTGTTTTGGGTGCGCATCGCTTGTATCGCCAGACCATGCGATAGCAAGAGGTGGTGCGAGACCTGTAAAGCGGCAACTTCATCTTTAATGCCGGGAGCGAATTGGCCATTACCATAACCAAGATTGGCGGTACACCAAGGCTCATTATGCGTGGCGATACTGGCTAGTTGGTCACCAAAACGTGCTGCCATTTCTTGTGCGTAGCGGGCGAAATGGACGGCGGTGTCGCGATTAAGCCAACCGCCCTGCTCTTGCAAGGCTTGCGGCAAATCCCAGTGATACAAGGTCATGTGGGCGCTGATGTTTTTTTGCGCTAATGCACTGATCAGACGCGCATAGAAAGCCATGCCTTCTTCATTCCAGGCACCGTTGCCATCAGGTTGCACGCGTGACCATGAGACCGAAAAGCGATACGCATCGAGGCCGAGATTAGCGATGTGTTCTACATCTTCGGCGTAACGATGATAATGATCGCAAGCGACATCGCCATTGCTGTGATCGAGTATCTTGCCTGGTGTATGGCTAAAGGTGTCCCAGATCGAGGGTGCTCGACCACCTTCGTTGGCCGCACCTTCAATCTGGTAAGCACTGGTGGCAACACCCCACACAAATCCGGCTGGGAATTGTTGAGCTAAGCTTGTTTGTTCCGGCATGCTTCTGTCCTTTGTTTATTAAGGCTCTTTATCGTAATGGTGACGCAAACATCGCGTGCTTTGTTTCGTGCGGTGCCCCATTCATCCTGAAAATGCTCAGTAAACCGCGCATCTAAATTCCCCTCTCCCGCGAGCGGGAGAGGGCTAGGGTGAGGGTGGCTCAGCACCTACTAAAATCGTCATCGGACACAAAACAGCAAGGTAATCAGAAAATTTCTGCTTCGAATAGCCATGTTCAAATCTGAAAGCCCCTCATCCCCGCCCCTTCTCCCGCTTGCGGGAGAAGGGAGTTTCCAACTTAGTTTCCAACTTAAACAGTCAAGAAAATCATTCCACACAAATGTCAGTTCAAAACCAGTATCACGGCCAATCAACTTGATCGCATCGTGACAACCGTTAGCGATATCTATCTTCAGAACACAGGCTTGTCGTACATGCCCGCATATTTCACGCCGAAATAGCAGATGAATACATAGCAAGCGGCTGGAACGAAGAACGACCATTGCAAACCGACGTGATCTGCCAAAAATCCTTGGATGAAAGGCACAATCGCGCCGCCGACTATCGCCATACACAAAACACCGGAGCCTTGTCCTGTGAACTTGCCTAAGTCTTTTAACGCCATGCTGAAAATGGTTGGGAACATGATGGAGTTGCATAAACCTACTGCGATAATTGCCCACATCGCTATGCTGCCGCTGGCGAAAATGGCTGCCAAAATCAAAGCTATCGAACACGCGGCATTGAACGCCAACGCTTTACCCGGACTGACTTTACGCATCACCACAAACCCCAGAAAACGCCCGACCATCGCACCACCCCAGTAGTAACTGACATAATGCGCGGCATCGGCGGCGCTCAAGTTAGCGACCTGACTTTCGCCAAGGAAGTTAATCAAGAAACTGCCAATACTGACTTCGCCGCCGACATAGAGAAAGATACCAATCGCGCCTAAGACCAGATGCTTATGCGAGAAAACTGAGACATGCTGACTTGGTGCAGATGTGCTGATGACCAACTCTTCTTCATGGGAAATTTTAGGTAGGCGTGCCAATGCAAACAGAATCGCCAGAACTAATAGCGCGGCTGCCAAAGCGAGATAAGGTCCTTGTACTGCGGCAGCTTCTTTTGCTCTGTGTGCTAATTGTTCGGCGGCAGGCAAGGCATCAAACTGCGCGGCCGTCAGCACGACACCGGAAAGAATTAAGAATCCACCTAAAGCCGGTGCTATCGTCGTGCCTAGAGAATTAAATGCTTGCGTTAAAGTCAAACGACTTGACGCGGTTTTTGCATCGCCTAATACCGTGACATAAGGATTCGCTGCGACTTGCAAAATCGTGATGCCCGAAGCCAGAACAAAAAATGCCAACAGAAACAGACCATAGCCGCGTGTGGCGGCAGGATAAAACAAAGCGCAACCGATCGCGGCAATCACCAAACCCGCTACCGCGCCACTTTGATAGCCTATTCGCTTAATCAAAATCCCTGCTGGCCAAGACACAATGAAATAGGCACCGAAGAAGCAAAACTGCACCAACATTGCTTGTACGTAGGTCAGGGTGTAGATGGATTTCAAATGTGGGATGAGGACATCGTTCAGCGATGTCAGCAAACCCCACATGAAGAACAATAAGGTGACGATTACCAAGGCGGAATTATTGTTCTTGACTGAGCTACTCACTTCGCTATTGATGTGATTGGGGATGGTATTGCTGCCCATTTGACTTGCCATGTTGTGTCTCCTTATTTTTATTTTGTTGTTTGGTTTGCTGAAAATATTTCCGTGCCAAATGTAGGGCGGGTGCAACCCGCGCGGTTCATAGGCGGACCTCGCGTACACCACGTTCTGGCGGCGCGGGTTGCACCCGCCCTACCTAAGTCACTCTTATGCGGTTACTGAACCACCCTCACCCTTGCCCTCTCCCGCTTGCGGGAGAGGGTAAAAACATCACTTACTTCAAACTTTCACACGACAAAGCATCTGCATCTTTCGCGGCACCTGCGACGATTTTGATATCGGCGAAAGCTGCCACAAAACTCGCATCCGTGCTGACGTTAAATGGTGTTTTGACTTTGCGCATGTCGACGCCTAAGGCGCTGAAGCAGGTTAAAGGAATCTTCACCGTCTTGGCACCAGCTATGTTTTTGAAAGTAGAACTAAGATCAAGACTCGCGGTACAGGTATCACCACATTCCATGGTCATGCCGACTCTGCCTGCCGGGGCGGTTTGTACTTGGGCTAGGAATTGCAGTGCGCCTTCGGGTACCAAATTGGCAGGGATAGGCGTGGCAAATGCGGCGGCCGCTTCAAAACGTCCTTTGCCACTCCAGCTGATTTGTTTACCGCTGACCGCGCCGACTTGGACTGTTTTGGCTGCAACGGTGTCGTCAGGTTTGCTTAAAGCCAAATCCGACCCTAACGTGACTTTACGTTTGCCCGTGATCACTGAGAGCGGATAGCTGGTCAGGTCTTGCGGATTCGAGATGATGAGGCTGGATGCCAGATCGCAAGCGGTGCTGGTGTCTTCTGGTAAAGTCGCCATGCGTGAGGTTTTACCGTAGTGCAAACCGTAACCGTACTTGAACAAAGTCTCACTACCACCTGTTGCTACTACATGTGACAGACATGCTTTCGCTGGCCAAGAGAATGACAAGCGTCCTTTGATAGAATGTGCGATTTTGCCTTGGGCATTTTTGAACAAGACATCGGCGACACCTTTGCCTTCTGTTCCCGGTAACCAGGCGGCGACAAAACTGTCTGACAAGTTCAGCAAATCATTGGCATATACGGCGCGACCACTGACCAATACCGTCACAACGGGCTTGCCTTTGCCTGCCACTTTTTTCAGCACAGCGAGATCATCTGGAAATAACTGACTATGTGCGAGCGGACGACTAGCTGCCACGTCGCCAAAACCTTCGGCATACGGTGTTTCGCCCAGTATCGCGAGGACGACATCGAATTGTGCAACATCGACGTCATCACCGTTAGCGCTGTAGAGCACGTTGACCGCGCCAGCGGCTTCTTTGATGCCAGTTAATAGCGTATCGCCCGGCATGTAATCGCCCTCTTTATTTTCAGTACCTTGCCAAGTGATAGACCAGCCGCCGGATTGATTGATCAAGCTATCGGCGCTTTTGCCGACGACCAGTATCTTCTTGCCGCGTGTCAGTGGCAATACGCTGTCATTGTTCTTTAACAGCACCAAGGATTCGCGTACTGCCTGACGGGCGATGTCGCGTGCTTGCAGCGCTTCTTGTTTGCCTGCGTATTGATTGTCAGATGGTTTTTTACCGAACAAACCAGCACGTAATTTGACACGCAAAATGCGACTTACCGCATCGTCGATACGTGCCATAGGAATTTCGCCACGTTCGACTTGCGCGATGGTATTGGCGATAAAGGATTTCCAGTTATCTGGCACCATCACCATGTCGATACCGGCATTGATCGCTTGCGGACAACTATCGTTGCTGCAACCCGGGACTTCGGCGATGCCATCCCAATCTGATACCACGAAGCCATCGAAGCCCAATTTGTCTTTTAAGGCGTCCGTCAATAGTGCTTTGCTGCCGTGCATTTTGCCGTAATTAAGTTTGGCACCGACATCATTCCAGCTATTGTATGAAGCCATGACGGTCTGTGCACCGGCGGCAAACGCACCGTAGTATCCCTGCGCGTGATTGTTAATCATTTCACTCAGGCTAGATTGATTCACACCGCGATCAACGCCATGATAAGTGCCACCATCGCCGATGAAATGTTTGGCGGTGGCGACCACATTCTTATCGTCCTTAAATTTGCCTTGTAAGGCTTTCACGTAGACCGCGCCATACTCTTTCACCAGACGACCATCTTCAGAAAAACTCTCATAAGAACGTCCCCAACGAGCATCGCGTCCGACCGCGAGCGTCGGTGCAAAAACCCAAGCGATGCCGGTCGCACGCACGGCTTTACCGACTTGCTCCGCCATTTTCCCGACTAGTTTAGGATTACGCGCTGCACCAAGACCGATGTTATGTGGGAACAGAGTGGCACCCACCACATTGCTATTGCCATGGATCGCATCGATACCCCAGATCACCGGCACTTTGTCTGCCATGTCGGTGCTCATGGATGCTGCATAGTATTGATCTGCCAGACTAACCCAGTCGGCTGCGGTCGCGTACTTGTTCATTTTTGGCCAGCTACCGCCACCGTTGAGCACTGAGCCCAAATAATATTTACGTACATCATCGGGTGTAATGAATTTGATTTCTGGCTGCGTCATTTGCCCGATTTTTTGAGCCAGTGTCATATTGCCGACCATCTTGGCAATCTTCGCTTCCATCGCAGGATCTTTGGCGATCGCGCTTTTGATGTGTGGCCAGTCTTTGATGTTGGCGTCTGTTCTGACAGCGCTTGCTGCACTAGCTAATCCTGCGCTACACAGTACGGCTAAAGCGAGCTGTAAGCTGGTCGTTTTCTTTATCGTAAGTTTCACTTTTTTTGTCTCTCTGATGATTTTTCTAAGGCCTTAGTTTTAAGGCTCGATTCTTTATGGCAATTTCGTGGCGGGTGCAATCCGCGCGGTTCATAAGTCGGCCGCCCCTGCACTACGTTCTGGCGGCGCGGGTTTCACCCGTCCTGCAATTTGTACTAGTTTTCCATTAAGCACTTACAGCCGTTATTCGACTTTAAAACCCCTCAACGCCGAGGCGCTGAGACGCTGAAAAAAGCGAAAAGAGAAGAAGCGAAGATGTATCTAAGTTTTTCTCTGCGCTCCTCTGTGCCTCTGCGTCTCGGCGTTGAGGGGTGTTAGCTTTTACAATTTTTACGGCGATCTCTTAGGGTAGATGCAATCCACACAGTTCATAGGTCGACCTCCCCTGCACTAGCTTCCGGCGGCGCGGGTTGCACCCGTCCTACAATTTTTAATTTGACTTTAATTTGACAATAGTGAGCTTAGCGATTTGAGCTGTCTTTTGAACTGCTTTTGCGCTAATTGGTAAGCTTTCCGTTTTATTCTAAATGAATTTTGGAAACGTTACCAATTATTTTTAAAAAATGTTTTTGTGCGTGCGTATTGATGTGAAATGGAAACAACTTCGAGGCGAAAAGATGGAGAAAAGTAGGGTCTGTTGACATATATTTTAGGCAAGCGAATGCGCGCAAACGGGCACAGGGCTAGGCGCAAGCTGCGCGGTAGTGCAGGCACTATAAGCAGATTGCAACAACGCCATGTGCCCATTTGAGCCATTCCCGGAGGGTTTCAATCAAAACGCACGATGGACAGCGTTGCATCTCTTGCTGGGGCGGCCAGCCGCAGCGGCGAGATGCGCCTTGCCATCCTGCGTTTTGAGTGAAACGCTTGACTAAAATATATGTCAACAGACCCTAGTAGAAAAGCGATGCACAGCATTCAGAATGCGAGGCGAACAGTACATCAGCTGGCGCTGACGACCATCCGCCTCCACTCTTGCTTACTTCTCCCCCCCGGGACAAGTAGTGCACAAAACGGGTAGCCGCAAATTGCGACTATGTCATATCAAGTGGTGAGACTACATTTTGATGTAAAAAGTTTCGGAACCAATGGCCGCTTTGCTTCACCGTTCTTTGCTGGGTAGCAAAATCGATGTAGACCATGCCAAAGCGTCGCAAGTAACCTTCTGCCCATTCAAAATTATCCATCAGACTCCAAGCAAAATAGCCGCGTACATCGACTCCTTGTTGCCGCGCCTGCTGTAGCGCATGCAGATGCCGGATGAAGTAATCACGGCGGGCGGTATCTTGTACGCTTCCATCGGCCTCAACCTGATCTTCATAGCTGGAGCCATTCTCGGTCAAATAGATAGGAATTGCAGGATAGTCTTGCGCGATTCTTTGTAAGAGTTCGCGCATGCCATCGGGCGCGACTTCCCAGCCAAATCCTGTACGTTCGCGACCGGCGACTTCTTTCAAGCTGGTGTGTAAAGGCGGATTATCTGGCGCGGCGGCGATCGTTTCAGGGAAATAGTAGTTCACCCCCAAGAAATCTAAAGGCGTTGCGATCAAATCCACTTCGCTTGCAGTGATCTGTGGCAGGTAATCTGCGCAATGCGCCAACACATCCGCTGGATAGCCGCGCCCGAAAAGCGGATCAAGAAACCAGCGATTGCGCAAACCATCGTGTCTTTGCATGGCAAGCAGGTCGGCTGCGCTGTCACTGGCGGCGCGCAAGGGATGCAGGCTCAGCGCGATCCCGACCTTGGCCGCGGGCACATTCGCGCGTATCACCGGCACCGCCAAACCATGCGACAGCATTACGTGATGACTGACTTGCAGAGCGGCTTTGAAGTCTTGCTTGCCCGGTGCGTGCATGCCATCCCAATTGCCATGCATGGCGGTACACCAAGGTTCATTGTGCGTAATCCAATGCTTGATGCGGTCGCCCAAATGGCGTGTCACCACGTCGACATAATGAAGGTAGGCATCGACGGTCGCGCGATTTTCCCAACCGCCAGCGTCTTGCAAATACTGCGGCAAATCCCAGTGATACAGCGTGGCCCAAGGCGTCAAACCACGCTCTAACATGCCGTCAACCAAGCGTGAGTAGAAATCTAAGCCCAGTCGATTTGGCACGCCGCTCGCATCGGGAAAGATGCGTGGCCAAGCAATGGAAAAACGGTAGGCATTCATCCCAAACTGACTGGCCAGATCTAAATCTTCGGGCCAGCGATGGTAATGATCGCAAGCGACTGTGGCATCACTGCTGTCACGGATCTTGCCCGGTTGCTGGCAAAATTGATCCCAAATCGATGGTGTGCGTCCATCGATAGCTGCCGCACCTTCGATCTGAAACGACGAAGTTGAACATCCCCACACAAAATCTGCTGGGAAATCGGTGCGTGCTACTAAGGCTAAAGTGTCTTGTGCATTCACGGGCTTATCTGACATATCTGACGTATCTGACATAAGAAAATAATCGAGAGAGAATAATGATTAGGGGCGCGCAAACGGATCGGGTGCGACAGAACTTGTCATCCACGCCATCACGGCTTGTTGCGGGTCGTAGGGAATACTGCCGAAGCTGTTGAACAAGGCTTCGATCTCGGCCAAACTGGCCGTCTGAAAATTAAGTGCGGGAATTTTTTGCCCGCTCTGATTAGTCACCAAGCCCCAAGTACCGTTGCCCTGTCCACCATTATTTGACAGGAGCTTGTGCGACCAACTGGTTGCAGCCCAGCCATAGCTGGCGTAGGTGTCATAAGTGACGCGGGTGATTTGTCCGCCTAGCTCAGCGCCCAAGCCAGCCCAAGGCTGAAATTCGCCGATAAACAAAGCGCTACTGAGTTTACTTAAACGGGTATTCCATTCGCACACACCGGTGTTGCCCGTGCTTCCCAAACCGCCACAGCGCAACCAGTCTCTATGCACTTGCAGATTCGGTTCGCCCCATCCGAAAAAGCCGGGATAGGGGTGAATTTCAAACGCGACATTTTGCATACCCTGATCAGCTGGCTTGCCATAAGCATCGATCCCACTGGAATGCCCAGGTAAGATGATCACGTGATTCGGATCAACAGCGCGAACCGCCTGATACAGTCGTGCTACTTCTTTCGCCATCACATCGGGACTAGCCCCCCAAGGTTCATTCAGCAGGCTATAGCCCGCCACCGCAGCCCTGTCTTTGTAGCGCGTTGCGACTTGCTGCCACAGCCAGATCGTGCGTTGTTGAAACTCTGGTGTGCTCCAGTACAGATTTTTACCGGCACAGCCGGAATGGTGTTCCCACCCCTGACTACCAACTGCACCATGTAAATCAAGGATCACGTGCATGCCGCGCTGCTCGGCCTGATTGATCGCATCATCCAGATACTCCCAAGCATCGGTACGCAATTGCCCGGGATGTTTTTCATCTTCAACCACGCTCCAAATGAACGGTAGGCGCACCAGATTGAGTCCAAATTTTTCTATCAAATCCCAATCACGACTACGCATCCAATTTTGTCGAAATAGACGATATAGGCGCTCTCTTTCAACATAACCGAAACGTTGGTCCAACACGGCTTCGAGCTTGCATTGATCATCGATGCCATTCGAACCCTGCCCCATCATCCAAAATTCTTGTATCAGCCAATTTCCAAGATTCACGCCTTTGAGAATTTTTTGACTACCATCGGTACGTACCCAGCGGCTACCCTCGGTATGCAGCATCACAGGCTTTTCGCGCGCTATAGCTTGTGGGATAGGGACGATGACGGTGCTGACGGGGTTCGCCACTGAATTCGTGGTGCTGGTATTGGCTGTGCTGCTGGCACTGCTGCCGCCACAGGCGCTGATGAAAATGCAGATGCAGACGGAGATACAGACACTAAAGGTATTCGCTAACAGCACGCGAACAGGCCAAAGTAATGCTGCGCGAGTTAAGCGTATTGCATTCTTTATCTTGATCATCTTGTCCTCTCTATCCGCTCTATCAACTGCATTTTTTGTCGCCGCTTAGCTCTTGGTGATCCTGCATTTCTTTGCCACTTTGTAGGGCAGTTGTACGCGCCCTACGATTTTGCTTTTTCACTCTCACAAATGGAATCGTTTCCATTTAACATTCAAAAAAAACACGCTCAATCGCATGTTTTTCTTTTTTAAAATTGCTCAAAATTTTCTGGTCTTGCATAAACCTAATAATTGCTTATTGCATTGACCTACCGCATTAACCTACCGCATTAACCTATCGCTCTAGCCTATTTAGCTAGCTTGCTAGCCTTCGCTACCCACTCTTGGTAACGTTCGCCTTCACTCTCAAAAATCGAAATGATTTGACCATCTTCTTTATTGACGAAAAAAATCCCGGACGTCATCGGTTTTGGCTGGTCGACAAGGCAATCACCTGGTCGCACTTTCAGCGACGCCTTCGGATTTCCCACAAAAACCTTGGTCACGACCACAGTCAGATTTTGTGATTGCGTATCTGCAGAAGCTGGTCCTAGCGCCACTTTAAGAAAATGACTACTGGAAATTTGTCCGATAAATATTTGCGAATACTTCGCTAAATCTTGATTCGGTATCAGTCTGCCAAAACAAGCATCTGCGTTGCTACTCAAACACAGCACGAATGCGAACATCAATTTCTTCATACGTTCTTCACCAAACCATTATTTACTATATCTATTCCGCCAAACGCTTACGGAAAGAGCTACGCGGTGCCTTCTCTACCGAGCTGCGCCAAGTCATACTGACTGGGAATTTGCGTTCCACCGGACGTTCTAAATCGTAGCAGCGATTCAGCAAGAAACTCAATCCATTCATCGTCATTTCACGCCACGCGATGTGCACGGAAGATAGACGTGGTGCGGAGAATGCCGCGGTTTCGGTATCATCGTAACCCACCACCGAGACGTCTCCCGGCACGTTAATTCCTGCATGTTGGAAATACGATAAAGCACCAATCGCCATTTCATCATTCGCACAGAACACAGCAGTAAATTCATAGCCCGATTCGACTAATTCTTGTGCCGATGCCCAGCCGCCATCGGGGGCGAAGTTACTTTCGGCTACCCACATTTTGCTAGTATCAATCCCATTCTGTTCCAACTCGTGCATGAAGCCACCGATACGATCCACGTTATCTGGTGCGCTGGCAGGACCAGCGATCACGGCGATTTTTTTATGCTTATTCTTAAGTAGAGCTTGTGCCGCCATCCGACCGCCGAGATTATGATCAGCGGTAAAGCATTGATCTGCGATGCAATCGTAGCGATGATTTAAGACCGCCAATTTATTTTTCTTCGCGCCTAAGATTTCGAGATCGGCATCTTGCAGTGCATTACTCATCACGATCAAACCATCGCAACCGCGCTCGATCAAAAAATTGATCCCATCGATCGCCTGTTCGCGCAAATCGCCAGCGCCAACACCGAACGCGACCACCATGTGCAAACCCTCGGCGCGTAGTTCATTATCAATCGACTGTAAAATCGGCATGTAAAACGTGCCCTTCAACAGCGGGATATATACGCCTATCATACGGGTAGAGCCAGACAGCAAAGAGCGCGCCGCGTGGGATGGTCGGAAATCTAATTCCTCTATCGCTTTTTTGACTTTCTCTAAAGTAGCGGGCGATACCGAGCCCTTGCCGCTCACGACACGTGAGGCCGTTCCTAGTCCCACTCCCGCCAGGCGGGCTACATCTTTAATGGTTGCCATAATCTCTTATTCTCTCGCTTTCCTCATGTGAAGAATGTGCGCTGAAAAATATGCTCAGAAAGAGCTATTGTAACGCGCTCTTCCGCCCTTCCGTTCATTCCACTACGCAGGTGCTACAGCTTTACCACTACGACACCTAAGCACCACGTAAGCTCCAAGCTCAAGTGCCGTAGCGCGGTTTATTCATTGTTCTTTCAAGCTGTACTTTTTCCGCAGCACAAGTTGCCGCAATAAATTCCGCATGTGTGGGCATGACGTCCACACACTTTTGTATCGTTTTTTGTACTTGAGTTAGGAAATAATCGATATCTTCCTCACTGCGTTGATCGACCAGCGGATGATAACTCTGCGCCCGCAAACCCTGACCATGCATGACTTGCAGCCAACTGGCATCGGCAAATAATTCTTCACCCAAACGGAAAATTCGCCCATGACTACGATACAAATCAATGCGATGCTGGACTTCTGCTGGCACTTCCATCTCACGGCAATAGCGCCAGAAATCGGCATCTTGATGTTGGTTTAATTTGTAATGCATGATCAGAAAATCGCGGATGCGCTGATATTCTTCATCGTTTTGGGCGTTATAGGTATCGATATCGACCTGGCTAAATGCGCGATCTGGGAACAAACTCAACAAGCGCATAATCGCCGTTTGTATCATGTGTATGCTGGTCGATTCTAAAGGCTCCATAAATCCCCCAGCAAGCCCTATCGCCACACAGTTTTTATTCCATGCACGCTTGCGCTTTCCGGTGGTGAAACGGATCAAGCGCGGTTCTGCCAGTGCTTCGCCATCCAAATTATTCAGCAATATCGCTTGCGCCTCATCTGCACTCATAAACTTACTACAAAACACATGACCGTTGCCGGTTCGGTGTTGCAGCGGAATCCGCCACTGCCAGCCAGCCTGATGGGCGCTGGAACGGGTATAGGGGAGCAGGGCTCCGGCTGGCACACAGGGCACCGCAATTGCGCTATCCGCAGGCAGCCAATGACTCCAATCTTCAAAGCCAGTATGCAGCGTCTTTTCTATCAATAGTGCCGACAAACCGGAACAATCGATAAACAAATCGCCCTCGATTTGTTCGCCGTTTTCCATCCGCAGGCTGGCGATGTGCCCATTCTCTGGATGGGTGCCCACTTCAACGATACGCCCCTCGGTACGGAGCACACCCTGACGCTCAGCGATACCACGCAGATAGCGAGCATACAAACCAGCATCAAAATGAAACGCATACGAAATATCTGACAGCGGCGAGTTTGGCATGTCTTTCGGCGGGCGCATAAACTTGGCATGACGCGGTGCCACGGTGTTGATAGAGAAAGCTTCGAGATCTGGCGCTTTCCCGGCCTGATACATCTTCAGCCAGTATTGATAAAATTTAGCGACCACCTGATCGCGACCAATCTGACCAAAACCATGGATATAAGAATCGCCCTGATTTCCCCAATTCACAAACTCTATGCCCAGTTTAAATGTCGCTTGGGTTTCGCGGATGAATTCATCTTCGTCCAAATTCAATAATTGATTGAAGGCGCGAATACTGGGAATGGTCGCCTCACCGACACCAATGGTTGAGATTTGATCTGATTCGACCAAGCGCAAACGTTTGCCCTGAGGCAGCATGCGCGACAGTGCCGCCGCCGTCATCCAGCCCGCAGTGCCGCCACCAACGATGACGATTTCTCGTATTGCTTTATCTGTTTCAGAAGCGATATTCATAGGCTTTGCTTATAGTCGTTGTTCGGTTTGTGGATCAAACAAGGAAATCTTACGGGTGTCGATGCTGTACAACACGGTCTGGCCAATCGCAAACGGGCGCTGCTCATTCACGATACAAGAAATCGTCTGTGCACCAGCTTGTAGCCACACGACTTGATGATTCCCCATAGGTTCAACCAAGGCCACCGAGCCGACAAATTGACCATCTTCGCGAATTTGTATCTGCTCTGGGCGTACGCCTAAAATTACCTCTGCGGTACTGAGCCACGGCTGCGTAAAGGAGTACGCAGATAAATCCATATTCAGAGAATTCGACATAAAGCGTTTCTGCGCATCAAGTTGACCACTGATGAAATTCATCGCGGGAGCACCCAAAAATCCAGCGACAAACAAATTGACTGGTCGTTCATACACACATTCCGGCGTACCGATTTGTTGAATTTCCCCCCCTTGCATGACGACGATGCGGGTTGCCAGGGTCATCGCTTCAACTTGATCATGCGTCACATAAATCATGGTGGACTGCAATTGTTGATGCAAAAGCTTAAGCTCACGCCGCAAATTGGTACGGAGTTTGGCATCCAGATTCGACAGCGGTTCGTCGAACAAAAATACTTCCGCCTCGCGCACTAAAGCGCGCCCTATCGCCACACGTTGACGTTGCCCACCGGAGAGTGCAGCTGGTTTGCGTTTGAGCAAAGGAGTCAAGTGCAACATCTCGGCCACCTTATGAATACGGCGGGCAATTTCATCTTTCGGAGTGCCGTTGATACGCAAACCAAAGGACATATTTTTCTCCACCGTCATCGTGGGATACAGCGCATAAGATTGGAACACCATGCCAATTTGACGCTCGCTAGGGTCGGCCCAAGTCATATCTTGCCCAGCGATTTCCACCGTACCTGCGCTGACATCAATTAAGCCTGCAATCGCATGCAATAAGGTCGACTTGCCACAACCGGAAGGGCCAAGCAAGACCAGGAACTCACCCGCTTCGACCGCGAGATTGAGTTCGGAAATGATCTGATTTCCACCCAGATTGATGCCCAAGTTTTGCAAACTGACATTCGCCACTATGTTTCCTTTGTTTTCTCTACTTTTCTAAATTCTTGCTACAACTTAAACTGTTAGATCAGGCAATCCTGCCTCATCCTTCATCCCTTCACTGCGCCTGCTGCAATGCCTCGTACAAACCAGCGTCCTGAGACGAAGTACAAGGTCAGCGGCACCAGCGATGTCAAGATCGTCGCTGCCATATTCACGTTATACAAACGAGTGCCGGTGGTCGTATTAATCACGTTGTTGAGTTGCACTGTCATTGGCAAATGCTCACGTCCAGCGAACACTAGGCCGAGGATGTAATCGTTCCATACGCCAGTCAATTGCATGATCGCAGCGACAACGATCATCGGCGTTGACATCGGCAAAACCAGTTGCACAAAGATGCGGACAAAACCGCCACCATCGATGCGCGCCGCCTGAAACAATTCATGCGGTATGGTGCTGTAATAATTGCGAAATAAGAGGGTCATCACCGGCATACTAAACACCGTATGCACCAGCACAATTCCTGGGAGCGAGCTATACAAATCTACACTAGCCAGTATCCGCACTAGGGGAAAAATCATCACCTGCACAGGGATAAAAGCGCCGACCATCAAAATTCCGAATAAAATATTCGCACCACGTGGTCGCCAAAACGACAAAGCATATCCATTCAAGGCGCCAAGCAAGATGGGAATAATGGTGCTCGGCACGGCGATCGCGACTGAATTCATAAAGCCGCCGCGTATGCCTTCACACGCGATACCGGTGCAGGCGCTGCTCCATGCTGTCATCCACGGTTCTAGCGTAAATTGCATAGGTAAGGCAAAGATGTTTCCAAGACGGATTTCATCCATACTTTTCACCGAAGTGACCAACATGATGTAGAGCGGCAGCAAAAAGAAAATCGCAGCACTGAGCAAGAAGGCATAGATACCGAGCCGGGCAGGTGTTGTGAATTTCTTGCTGATAGACTTTTTGTGACGCGGCGATGATGCAACTCGCTTTGGTGATACGCCTTGGCTGATCGGAGTCGACATCAATGCTTCCTCCGGCTGCGGGCGTACACATAGGGTGCCAAGATAACGATCACGGGAACCAGCAGCATCACTGCTCCAGCGGAAGCTAAAGCGATATTCGCACGCCCGAATAAGTGATCCATAATAAATTTGGCTGGGACTTCACTAGCAGTACCAGGACCGCCTTGCGTCATCGCCACGACCGAATCGAAAAGTTTAATAGCGGCCGTCGACAGCAGCAGAAAGACCGTCGCAATAGCTGGGGCTAACATAGGAATCACAATCGACACATAGACGCGCCAGACAGGAATACCATCCAGGCGTGCGGCTTTCCAGATCTCTTCGTCGATACCACGTAGCGCAGCGAGTAAAAGTGCCATCACCAGACCCGCGGTTTGCCAGACAGTCGCGATGACGACGGTGTAAATCACTTTATCCTGATCGATAATCCAATCAAACGTGAAGTCGGGAAATCCCATTTGTCGTACGGCGTATTCTATGCCTATGCCGGGCGTGAGCATCCATTGCCAGATCAAACCAGTCGCCACAAACGACATCGCATACGGATACAGAAACACGGTGCGCAGTACGCCTTCGGCCATGACTTTCTGATCGATAAACACGGCTAACAAAAATCCCAGCAGCATACTGATCAGAATAAAGAGCACGGTGTAAATCGCAATGTTTTCTATCGACAGCATCCAGCGGTCATTCTCAAACAATTTCACATATTGTGCAAAACCGACAAAGGTGTCGGTGGGCATGGTGCGTGAGTTTGAGAATGACACTTTAATCGACCACAAAGTCGCTCCCAAATAGGCGACCAAAGTCACCAACGCCATCGGCACTATGGCAACGATGGGTGAGAGGCGGCGTGTCAGTCGTTTGAGTTTCATTCCGGCGAAATCCTGTTAGTCCTTCAGTGCGCTGGCGATACTCTTTTGCGCTTTTTCTACCGGCATACGTGTATTCCAAAATGCCGTCAAAATATCTTGCAGCGCGCCGTTTTGATCCGGCGTGAGGAAGATTTCACTGATGCCGACTTGACGTGATTTATCTTTCATAATCGCCACGCCAGCTTGGGCACAAATATCCATACTAGAAGTGTCTACGTCACTGCGGATAGGAATAGAACCCTTCAGCTTGTTAAATTCCAACTGCGTGTTTGGTGTCAACAGAACTTTGGCGAGTAACTTTTGCGCTTGCACAGTGCCAGGATTATTCGTGCGCGGAAATACAAAAGCATCGCCTTGAATCAGATACGGTGTGTTAGGCGTTAAGCCTGCGATACAGCCAAAATCTTTACCCGCCACTTGTTTGGCTGCAGCGAATTCACCTTTCACCCAGTCGCCCATGATTTGCACGCCAGCTTTGCCGCTGATCAAAAGTGCCGTGGCATCGTTCCAATTACGTCCCGGTGAGCCCGGATCGATATAGCTTTGCATGCGCTTAAAGGCGATCAGGACTTTTTTGAAGGCTTCTGAGTTGATCGCTTTTTGATCACGGTCGCGGATCACGCTCAAGTACAAGTCCTTACCACCAACATTCGTCAACATCGCTTGAAATACGATGGTTTCTTGCCAGGCTTGACCACCATGGGCGAGCGGGATAATTCCTGCCGCTTTAAGTTTATCCATAGCAGCAAACATCTCATCCATGCTGGCAGGTTCTTTGGCAATGCCAGCTTTTTTGAAGGCGGCTTTGGAATACCAGAACCAAGTTTGCATATGAATATTCACCGGAACCGCGTAGTAGTGCCCTTTGATACGAATCACGTTGAGCATAGGTTCTGGCAGAATTTTTTCCCAGCCTTCACTCTTCGCGACGTCATCGACATTGTTCAACATGTCTTGTTCGACCAGATCGAGGAATTGCTTGGTGGTGTTAAATTGTGCCGCTGTAGGAGGATTACTACCAACGATGCGATTGATCGCCACAGCACGCGCCTGATCGGCACCCGCGATGGCGGTATCGACCCAAATCCCGCCAGCTTTACGATAATTTTCGGCGATCAACTTTACCGCTGCGGATTCGCTATTAGATGTCCACCAATGAATGATTTCAGCCTTTTCTGCGGGTAGTGGTTTGGCTGCTTGCGGTGCCACTTTTCCTGATTCTGCCGCAAGGCCTAAAGCGCTTGCCGTCCACGTTGCCATGCTTATCGCTAAGCCCAGCGCGAGTCTTGTGCTCGATAATAACAACATCTTGTCTCCTATCAATGCAGATACTTTGTCTGCACTATACATACTCATAATTCAACCGACGATTGCAAATGTATCTTCACATATCGCCGGCCTTGTGTTTTTTGAGTCGCTCATGAAAGCAAAGCTCTGGTGCCATGAGTGTTCAATGAAAATTGTATGACGGGTGCGGCCCTCGCAGCTCAGGTGCTCGATGGACGGGCGGCGCGGGTTGCACCCGCCCTACAAAACGCATCGCTTAACACCTTAGTTAGTACCCGACTGTACCTCACCTATTACCTAAGCCAGCGATTAGCTTATTCATCCAAGGCAATTGCCCAAAATAGTCGTGGTCTAAATCTCTATCACTTCAACCAATTGGAAACGTTCCCATTGGCGTTGAACTATAGCACCCTTCATTTTTTACTGTCAAACAATTCGACACCTAGAGAGCACCCTTGCTCACTTAGATAATACGTCGTTTTCAATACCGCTAAGTCTGTGTGTTTTGATGCGCCTGTATCGTTTTTTTCTGTTGACACCTAAAAATGAATAATGCCATACTTCTCAACAAATTGGAAACGATTCCATATTTTTCCACTGGAATGCAACAAAAGCCCTAAAAACTAGACGACACCGGAGACATGTGCATGCAATTTCTCGACGACCACCCCTGCTCATCAAGCACTAATCCCCCTACTCTCGTACATCAATGGTGGCAATTGGGGCGCGCATTTGCGGTGATCGGGATGTGCAGTATCGTCAGCGCCTGCGGTGGAAGTTCAGCCAGTACGGCCAGTTCGGCGACATCTACAAGCACACCTGTTAGCAACGGCAATTCCACACCTGTGGTCAGTGCCCCTGCCTTGCCGGGCGCTGGCGTACCGACGAATTGGAAACTGGTGTGGGCCGATGAATTTGATCGTAGCGGCTTACCCGATGCATCGAAATGGATGTTTGACACCGAGCGCAACAAGGCTGGGTGGTATAACAATGAAGCGCAATACTACGCAAAAGATCGGCTAGAAAATAGCATGGTAGAAAACGGCTTGCTGACGATTACCGCACGCAAAGAACAGCTTAGCGCAGCACCAGATTTTGGTGGCCAAGCTTACACCTCAGCCCGCCTGCTAACGCGCGGCAAAGCCAGCTGGACTTATGGTTATTTTGAAATTCGTGCGAAACTCCCATGCGGGCTAGGCACTTGGCCAGCCATCTGGACTTTGGGCAGCAAAGGCGTATGGCCTGATGACGGTGAAATCGATATCATGGAACACGTAGGCAAGAACAAGGGAAAAATCTTGGGTAGCGCGTATTCTGCGTTCTACAACTGGCCTAGCGGCACCGGCAACACCAAAGAGACGGTGGTCAATGATGCCTGCGATGCTTTCCATATTTATCAACTGTTTTGGAATCAAGAACAAGTCGCCATCGGCGTCGACAACAAGTATTACTTCCAATTCATCAATCCCAAAAATGGCGATTACAAAAAATGGCCATTCGATCAGCCGCAATATCTGATTCTGAATTTAGCCATCGGTGGCGATCTCGGTGGAACTGTCGATGACAGCATTTTTCCCAGCAAATTTGAAATCGATTATGTGCGGGTATATCAACCGTAATCAACCATAATTAGCCATAGTCAAGCATAATCGATAACCCGCATGAACCTATCCCTGAATAATCCGACAGGCTACGTCGTCAGCAATCCATCAAGCCTGTTTAACCCACAAGCAACGATACAAAGACTGCCCTTATTTGATGGACACGATTGTCTGGTGATCGATGATTTCTTGCGCGAACCGCGAGCACTCGTCGACTTTGCGCAAGAGCAGCGCTATGCATTTCGCTACGACAACGATAACTATTTTCCTGGCGTGGAAATCAATATGGGACGCCAGTTTGCGCTCGCCCTAGAACAATTTTTCATGCTGCAATTACGACCGTATTTCCAAGCTCGACGCCAGCTCGGTGTTGCATGTCGCATGTCCATGACGACTTTACAGCCACCACAGTTACACCCCTTACAAAGGCTCTGCCATCGGGATGCAGAAAGCTCTCCACCCGGCATGGGCATCGCCGCCGCAGTGGTCTATCTGTTCGACCGCCCCGAGTTAGGCGGCACCAGTTTTTATCGACCCAAGCTAGGCATCGACGACACACGTCAATTACTCACTGATCTACAGCACGCATCCACGCAGGTCTGCGATGAGAAGCTACAAGCACCAGCCAGCTATCTACACGCTAGCAATGCGTATTTTGAACTGATGCACACAGTCGAAGCCAAATCGAATCGCGCACTGTTCTACGAAGGAACGATCTTTCACGCCGCGCAAATCGCGCAGCCAACACTGCTAAACGATGATCCAAGTACTGCGCGTCTTGCTTTGAATGGTTTTTTGAAATTTAAGAAATGCGCCTAATCTCACAAATTCAGACAGTTAACGCGCCCACAAATTAGGCATATAATCAGATAATTCGCTCGATTCGAACGAATTAATCATCAGGAATATGCATTATGGAAACTCTGACCTCTAATCAAGCGAAAACGCAATTCGGCGATTTATTATTGAAGGTGCAACGAGCTCCTGTTGAAATCAGTCGCAATGGTAAGGCGGTGGCGGTTATGCTATCGATCGAAGATTACGCCGCATTGGAGACTCTCAAATTACAGCAACTGCAAGACAAAATCCAGCACGCTTTGAATGATATTAACGACGGAAAAATACATGATGGTGAAGCATTGTTGCAATCGCTACTCGATGACAACAATACTTAATTTTTTCAAATGCTACGTCTAATATTTACCGAGCAAGCCAAACAAGACTTGCTTGGGATTCGTCAATATACGCTCAAGAATTGGGGCCGCGTACAAGCGCAAACTTATATCGTTGAACTGCGCACCGCACTACGTCATCTACTCAAACATCCATTACTCGGCATCGATCGTAGTGAAGAGCTGGGTACAAAAATATATAGCTTTCCTCAAGGAAGTCATATGATTTACTACCAACTAGTTCAAACCGATTTAATCGTTTTGGCGATCTTACATCAGACTATGGTGCCAACTCGTCATCTCACCGCCAAAGATTAAGTACATACTGATCTGCTTGTCTCACAGTGAATTCTGTAGCGAAAGTAAAGCTTAGGACTTCCTTGAATGCGACTTGAACAAACAAATAGACTTGAAAATGGTTTTTCCGTAAGGCTTGATTACCGCTGCATAGTGTTCAATCGGTATTGAGTGACTCTACGCCGCAAGAAAAGCAAAAAATGCAGGCCTAGGGTCTGTTGACCTTTATTTTAGTCAAGGCAGTTTCCGCCAACGCAATTCAGGACTTTTCTTATTCACAGCGATGTGAATGAATTCCAAGACGGCGTCCTCTTTGTCGCTACACATGGCTGTATCAAATGATGTTTTGGGCATGAAAGGCTGAGCATTTTTCTTAATTTCTACTGTGCCAGAAATGACTCCACCGCACATGCCCTGACGGTTTGAATTCCCGGGAACGGGCTTGAAAGTCAGGCCGTAAATCGCTCCCGGTAACTGGCAAGTGAGCTTAGCTTCTTTAAGCTCGGTGATCATGCACACTCCAGACTCTGGGCAAACTGTAGGGCGAACCAAGGAACTAAAATCTATGCGTTGCGTACCAGGTGATGGGTCTGAAACGCCCGGCGATTCTGGCTCTACCGAAGCGCGATAGCGGATATTCATTTCTCCGGCTTTGGAATCACATTGGATGATGACTTGTTGCGCCTGACTTTGCGCCGATAAGGCAAGGCTCAGAAGCATCAGGCTCACAGCAGCAATCGCGTTTCGAAACATCATGGTGGCACTCCTTGTTTTGTATCATTTATTTTATCAAGTTAAGATCTGTGAGATCAGATTAATTTTAATTTTATCTAAAAGTATTCATAACATTTGTCATAGATAGTACGTGCGCAAAACAGCGAAGAAGGAAGGCAACGTATGCCGTATGCATCGAAGCGGCAATCAAGATAACTTCAGCTCCGTTTGCATTCGAGCAGGTATTCAGGAATACTCACAATTCTTTATTTTTTGTCAGCGCAGCGAATTCGCTGATTCACTGACTCGCTGTCAATTTTCAATCGGGCATGTATTAGGTTCTGTTGACCTATCCGCCTCAAGCAACTCGCCAAGCTCCGCAACAAGGAAATCATGTTGAAAAAAACTTTCATTACACTACTCAGCAGCACATTGTTTCTTCTACTCAGTAGCCACGCCAACATGGGTCACGCCGATGAAGCAAAAGAATGGGGTAAAGATGTCGCCAAGGGGCAAGATCATCCTTTGATCAAGCGCTTCACGGGTTCATGGTTAACGGGTTATCTGTCAGACGAATGGAATGCGGCGACAATCCCTGTCAGTGCGCAATTAGATAAGGATAGGAAAATCAAAGACAGCCTTACGCTGGAAGGAAAAATAACGCGCCTGATTTATCTGGCACCACGCGGCAAAGTGCCGCTGGAAGTCTATCGTAACTATGAACAGGCCTTGAAATCGGCGGGCTTGAAAACGGGCTTTAGTTGTGAGAATCAATGTTCAAGTTTGTATTCAGCCTGGAGCAAATTAAGCAAACCGACCGACGGATTGCAGTGGGCAAATGGCAGTATCTATACGCCGGATGGCAGTCGCTATAGTCATTATTCGGCCTTAAGCGAAGATAAGGGTTTAATGCTGTATGGCACGCTCAAGAATGCCGGGCAAGAAGTGCACGTCTTGCTGTACACCTCAGTGGCGGCTTACAACGTCACTGGTTTGACGGCGACATTTCTGCAGATCATAGAACCAAAAGCGATGCAGACCGGACAGGTTAGTGTGGATGCGAATGCAATCAAAGCGGCTTTGCAAACCGAGGGGGAAATCGCCTTGTACGGATTATTTTTTGATACGGGAAAAGCTTTAATCAAAGCCGATTCAAAGGCGCAATTAGATGAGATGGCAAAGCTGATGCAAGCGCAAACCCAACAAAAATATTTCATCGTCGGACACACCGACAATGTCGGCAACTTTGATAGCAATCTCACGCTGTCACTACAACGTGCATTGGCCGTGGTAGCCGCCTTAAGCGCTGCTCCGTATAAGATTGATGCGAGTCGAATGACTGCAAAAGGCAACGCCAATCTGGCGCCAGTTGCAAGCAATAACGATGAAGCAGGCCGCGCACGGAATCGAAGGGTGGAGATGGTGGTGCAGTAGGATAAGAGGATGTGTCAGAAGTGCGAACTTAAGAATTACTGCCTAAGAACTAAAACTGGAACTGAGAAGGCGTAATACTGGTTTATCGTGCTTTCTCAGTCCCGGCAAATCTTGCTTAAGTTAACTGAAGCTCTGCCATGAAGTAATTATTTCGGCAAAGGCATGTCTTTTTTCCATTCACTCACGATGCGATCAGCCTTTTCAATTTCCGCTGGGCTCAGGTTCATGGCAATTGCCGTACTACGCGTACTGTCGAGCTTCCCAAGCTTCTCTCCAATTTTGTAGTACAAGTAGGCGAAATAGGCGTCTTTATTCATCCCAATTCCTTTCGCATACAAACTTCCTATACTAACAAAACCCATAAAGTAAGACGTATTTGCAGCTTGCTCGTACAAGCTGATGGCTTTCGCGATGTCTTGCTTAACCCCTGTACCATTTTCATAGAGATCGCCTAGATTATTTTGTGAAAATGCGTCGCCACTTGCTGCGGCTTTTTCATACCAAATTGCCGCTTCGTCCAGATTTTTCTGTACTCCATAGCCAAAGTGCAAATGCAGTGCCAATTGACTTTGCGCATGAACATTATCTTGCAGTGCGGCTAAACGGAAGTACTCAACTGCTTTGGTATCATTCTTCGTCACACCCACACCTTGTTGATACATATACCCCATCTGAACCTGACCAACTTCCGATCCTAAGCTCGCAGCGCGTTCCAGCATTTCCCGGCCCTTGGACACATCAACTGTTACTCCTTTCCCTTCTCGATACATCCAACCTAAGGCGGCGATTGCATCTTGATTCCCATAGTCTGCAGCTTTCTTCATCCATTCTGCGGCCAATTTTTGATCGACAGGAACATCAATACCTTCCCCGTAGATTTGACCTATAAAAAAGGCGGCATCTAAATTTTTCTGATTCGCTGCTTGTTCTAACCAAGTCAATGCCGACTTACCGTCGCGAGCAACGCCGTTGCCGCGCAAAAATAGACGACCGAGAATGACCATTGCATCGGTATTTCCATGGAAGGTAGCGAGTAAAGCCCAACGGAAAGCTTGTGCATAATCTCGCTCTACATTTGTGCCCCCAAAATAGAGTCTAGACAAGGCTAGTTGTGCCTCATCGTAGTCTTGTAGCGCAGATAGTTTGTAGTAATTCACAGCCTGTGCCACATCTTTGCTCACCAGATTGCCATTCAGGTAGTTCTTTGCAAGATTGTAGTAAGCATGTTTATCACCTTTGGCGGCAGCTTTTAAGAACCAATCAAACGCAATCTTTTCATCCTTCGCGACGCCTGCTGCGTCGAGGTACATACTACCGACGAAATTGATCGCTTCGGCGTCGCCAGCATTCGCGGCAAGAGTAAAAAATTCCAATGCACGCTTATTGTCTTTCCGAACAACATCGCGATATCCACGATAGTAAGCTACACCCAATTCGGTATTGGCTTTAGCAAAACCTAGTTGCGCACTGCGGCTAAAATTTTCATAGGCGACTTTGAAATCTCCACGATATAGCGCATCGATACCCTCCACGTAAAATTTTTCATTGGCTTGCAAACGACTCAATTCGGCAAGTGCTTGCATATAAGTGGATTGATTACGCGTGCCATTATTCTTTATCCACGAAAAGGCCGCCTTTGCCTCATCTTGTCGCCCTTCTGCAAGATGTTTTTGTCCGATAAAAAACCACATATCGTTGGCATACAGCTGTTGCGTATCCTCAGAAAACCGTTTGAGGTAAGAGGCTAAGTTTTCTTCAGTAGTTTTACCCAATTGAAATGCCAGCAAAGGTCGAGGCCAAGGTCCATCTTGCATATCCGTCGCGGCAGCGAGGATCTCGGCGGGTAGTGCTTTTCCCGCACGTTGATACAGGGCCACCACATAAGCGAGATCCAGTGCAGAAATTGACTGATCTTCACTCTTAGCTTTTCCGTGGAAATACTTATTGATTAAACTGATTGCGGTATCTGTTTTTGATTCATAAAAATTGGCCCACGCAAAGTCCCTCAAAGAGGTACTAGTTTCACCCAAGGCCGCTTCGGCTTCAAACAATTTCATACTCTTATCGTACTTGCCTGCGGCGAAATAGAACCTCGCCTGACAGAGCTTCAAGCCTGCTACTTTTTCATCTGTCAGTAACATAGCTTCCACTTCAGCCTTCGCACCTTGGATTGATTTACTGCCCATTTCGGCAACCGGAATGGCGGACAACAACATGTCACAAAGCTCTGACACATTGGCATCTTCTTGTTTAGTTTTACGTAATTTTTCGGCAGCGACTTCGATTTCACCTATCGTTCTAACCGCCTCTAGCTCTCTCATCGTCAAAGCATTCAGGCCTGGCTTAATCAAGCGCCGTTCAAACACCTGAAAACTTCCCTTGGTGAACTTGCTTAACTCTTTCGCCTGTTTTTGAAATGCCGACATTTCTTTAGCACTTACTTCCTTCGCTTTCACTTGATAGTCAGAGATGAAATTGAAAGAGTTGCCCATAGCAGACATTTCTTCATGCAACTTAAAGTAAGGATTATCGAGTTTCTTCGCACTTGGTAATTCAAACTCGCGCACCGTCTCTGGCCAAGTTAGATTGAAATAATGACGCCCATGAAACCGATTTACAGGCAATTCAAACGGATAATTACGAATGATTTTTTCTGGTATGCCTAAAGTGTCATAAATAATTTGCGTATCATATTCGACGCTGTATTTGCCATCTTTATGCGTCAATACGTTAAGCAATTTATAGCGCGCCTTGATTTCAAAGCGATTGTCTTCAGGATAGTCTTGAAAGCTGGGATCTTTGTCTAAGGAAATCTCCATATACAACTTTTCATAAATGCCCAGCATCGCTTTTTTGAATTCGGACTTTGTATAGCTTTGGAATTTCTGGCGCGCCCATTCGGCATAATTGCCACGGTAAACTTCACGTGTCTCTAAAATCGCCTCACCATCCAAATTCAAGATCTTCATATCTTCACGATGTTCATAGTGCACCGTGGTTTCATTGCGTGCAGGCAGCATCAATAAATCTTTGGTCGCTGCATCCACGACCAAACCTGCAGCTTCTGGAAACGCTGGCGTCAACTTATCAATCATCGCAGTCTGGTTGGTGCGGGTTGGGTCAACGTAATAGGTCTTATCCGCTATTTTTAGCTGGACGATGACGTGATCAAATACAGCGGGAGAGGCTTGCATTTTTGCCGGGCTTTTTGGTGCCTGTGCTGAGAGCAAAACGGGATGTGCTTCTATACCTAATTCCGCTAACAGACTCACGAGCAGATAACTTTTGTCTTTGCAATCGCCATAACGTCGCTTTAAGACGGTCTCTGGTGTTTGCGGGCGGTGCGAATTTTCTCCTATCGACACACTAAAATAGCGCACTTCATTTTGCACCCATTGTAAGGCTGCACTGGCTTGTGCCATAGGATCGGTCTTGCCGGCAAAACTTTGTGCCAGCTTCTTCAGCTCCGCACTCTTAGTCACTTTCGGAAACAAACTATCAGCCCATGCACCGACTTCTTGCCAATTATTGTATTCAGAAAATTGCAAAATCCGAATAGGCATGTAACTCTTAGGGATCGACGGTTCATTGTCGAGAGCTTCTATGGCCTTACCTTCGAAGCGAATTCGCTCAATATCGCCAATCACATCAATTTGCGGTTTAAGCTCGTCTTTGATGTAATCTCCGAGCTGACGCCAAATTAACGGGCGATTGCGCGGATGCAGGACGGTAACGCGGCGGAGTTCAGTTAATGAACCTCCGTCCCAGTAGAAATCACTGGTCCAGCGTTTCCCAAAGACAGGGTTTTCTCCATCAACGCTGTAGATAATCCATAAGGTGTCACCGACTCGCACATCATCAAGCAGCAACTGCACCGTAGTGGCGCCACCCATCATGCCAATTTCGATGGAGGTTTCGCGTTGCAACAGGCGTGTATTCACAGTCGCGGTTCTATCGATAATCTGAGCACCGCGCAAGATTGCCACTTTGTGCAAATTTAATTGTTGATACTTAGGGAAATAATTGATGCCAAATTGTCCAATAGAACCAAGGGCATTTTGATCATTGACCTGAATTGCACGATTAATCAAGACCGAAGGTGAAGGTCCAGCCCAGGCCTGCGTTTCATTTAATCGAACGACGACAGGTTCTTTGCTTAGCGTTGCTGGAATGTCGGCTAAACCCTGGGTCCACTGTGGTAGAGCCGTTTTTCGGCTAAAGCTAGCGCTTTCTTTTTTGGAAGTCGGTGATGAAGATTTGGTGACTTGAGCTTGTGCAACAGTGCTGCCGGTCAAAAAAATTGCCAGCAGGATGGAAAATAGACGCATAAGTGAATGGGATAAGATGTGAAAGATAGCGATGTCTACATTGGTGTCCGTGACAAGATTCGCTTCAAATAGAAACTTCAACAAATATTATATAGCCGTTCTTCTTTGCACAAACTCAAAAACAAGGACGAAAACAAGAAATCCATAGAAAAAGCCCGCCCCTAACGGTGGCGAGCTTTTGGATTTCCTCAGCGGAAAGGATGGGTTATGGTGAGCCTGAACTTCCCTGCCTAGCCAGTACGAAGTAGTGGGCTGGAATCAGCCATAGGCTTGGCCATACAATTGGCACGTATATAGTCAAGATGAGATGGCATCGCATCCACGCATTTACATATCACTGCCTGCGTGTTGTGCAGGAAACCGGCGATTTCTTCTGGACTGCGTTGATCGACTACGGGACTATAACGACGTGGTCGCAGTCCTTGTCCGTGCATCACTTGTAGCCAGCTGTCCTCAGGAAATAGCTCTTCGTTTTCGCGCAAAATTCGTCCGTGACTGGCGAATAAATCGAGCTTGATTTGCAAACTCTCGGGGACGTCCATCTCACGACAATAGCGCCAGAATTCAGAGTCATCGCGTTGATTAACTTTGTAATGCAAAATCAGAAAATCGCGAATCTGTGCGTACTCTTTGTCGGTGAGTCGATTGTAATTATCGATATCGACCTGATCAAAATCTTTATCGGGAAAGAAAGTAATCAGGCGCATTAAGCCCGTTTTGACCATGTGAATACTGGTCGATTCTAGTGGCTCCATAAATCCGCCAGACAAACCGATGGCGATACAATTTTTGTTCCAGGCCTTTTTGCGTTTGCCAGTAATGAACTTGATCTGACGTGGTTCTGCCAATGCTTTGCCGTCCAGATTATTCATTAAGATGTCTTGTGCTTGCGCCACATCCATAAAATTGCTGGAAAACACATGTCCGTTGCCAATACGATGTTGCAAGGGAATTCGCCATTGCCAACCTGCACTGTGTGCGGTTGAGCGGGTATGTGCTTGCGCTGAACCAGCCAAGCTACACGGCACAGCGATCGCAGTATCGCATGGGAGCCAATGACGCCAATCTTCATAACCGGTCTGTAATGCTTTCTCGATCAACAGACCGACCATGCCAGAGCAATCAATAAAGAAGTCGCCATGAATTTTTTCACCATTTTCCATGACCAGCGCATCGATATAGCCATCGCTCTCACGCAGCAAAGTTTGCACAATGCGGCCTTCGGTGCGTTTTACACCGCGTTGCTCGGCATAGGCGCGCAAATATTTTGCGTAGAGACCAGCATCAAAATGATAGGCATACGATAAATCGGATAAAGGCGAATTAGGCAAATCAGGACGTCCTACACTGAATTTCCCTAGCATGCTGGCAACCGTATTAATGGAATAAGGTTCCAATCCACCTGCCATGCCCATCTGATTGAGCTTGAGCCAATAATGGTAAAAATTAGCGGTCGGTTGATCGCGCCCGACCGAACCAAAGCCATGAAAATAGGTACTGTTATTGATGCCCCAATTAACAAATTCTATGCCTAGCTTGAACGTGCCTTGCGTGTGGCGGATGAAATCGTTTTCATCTATACCCAGATGCATATTGAAATTGCGTATGCTGGGGATGGTTGCCTCACCGACACCAATGGTAGAAATTTGATCTGATTCAACCAAACGATAACGATAATGATTCGGCAGCAATTGTGCGAGAGCTGCGGCACTCATCCAACCGGCAGTGCCACCACCAACGATCACGATATCTTGTATTCGGCGTTCTGTCATTTGTGTTCCATGCGGTGTTTTGGTTTGATTCTATATTCTAATTCGGGTGAAAAAAATCTATGTCGTGCAATCATCAAGATTACACGACATAGAGAGAAACGCCCCAGGAATATTAATAGTTAAAACCGAAACGGATACCAAACATACGCGGTTCGACTGGTGCCGAATTCATCTGCGCGCCAACACCTGAGCCGCGCCAGTACACGGCCTTGCTGTCTGCCGCATTGCGTACAAACAGTTCGGCGTGCCATTTATCTTCTGGCGCATCTAAGCGTACCGAAGCATCGACCAGTGCATAGGCTTTTTGATAGCGTCCTATATGTTTGAACTCATCATTACGCACGTCAAAATAGGCCTTATCGCGCCAATTCGTTTTGATGTACGGCGTAATGCTATAACCGCTAGGCAAATCAAATTTCTGTGAGAAATGCAGCATGAAGGTGCGTTTCGGCGCATTTGGCAAACTGTTATTGGTAACGTCATACAGACGTTTTCCATTATCAGGACCTAAACCAGCGTAAGGTGCAGGGCATGGTGTGTCGCCAAACTCTACCCGCGCATCACAGTTGTAATCATCACTGTAAGAACCGTAGTCATGAATCTTGGTATCGAGCAAAGTGAAAGCGCCACCAATTTTTGCACCCGGCCATGGTTTGTAATCCCATTCAACTTCTAAGCCGCGAATCTTGGTATTACCGACATTAATCGTGCGCCAGGTTTCGTACACGTCGCATTTTGGTTGATCGGACGTACAAGGTACAGGCGTAATGTATTTTGCGACGAAATAGGTATTGGTTAATTGTTGATCCTTATAATTCATCGCAAAAGCGACCGCGGACAAACTCAAAGTATTGTCTAAGAATTTGCCTTTATAGCCCAATTCAAAGTTGGTGACCAACTCTGGTTTGTAAGGCAAGAAAGTCTCAACATTCGGTTTACCATCCGCACATTTGCGTGCGTCTGGGCCGGATGCTGAACCACCGCAGGCCAAAGTGCGATCGCCGAAACCACCAGCTTTGTAGCCTGTCGCCAGTGCTGCATACGCCATTTGATTTTCATTGATTTGCGTTTGCAAACCTAAACGCCAAGTCATTTTTCGCCATGAATCGGTATGATCATTTTTGCTTGGTGTGCCATAGCCTGCATAAGCTGCTGCGCTACCACCCGGACCGTAATTCAAGTCATTACCTTGTGGCAGGTGGTAGCCAGGCGTGCCCGGTGTTCCCGGATCAAAGCCGCCGTTGTAGAACTCTTTTTGCCCCCACCAGCCGCCGAGGTTTAAACCGTCTTTATCGGTCTTTTTGTCCACGCTGTAACGCAGACCTGCAGTCGCAGTCCAAGTTGGTGCAAACTTCCAATCGGCTTGGGCAAACACCGCTTTGGCGTCAACTTGGCGATCCGGTTGCGCATAGAATGCGCCAGATGCGAGACCCACTGGTGCGCGATACAAATCAACCACTTCATAGTTAATTTGATTCTTCTCGTGCATCCAGAACAAACCAGCCACATATTGCAGATCGCCTAAGCGTTGCTTCAACTGTAGCTCGTGCACCGTGGACACATATTTAGAATCGACCGTTTGTTGATATTGGTCTGCTAGAGGCCAAGTACCCCAGTTATTACCACCCGCAATGCGTGGATGATCTTGCGTGATCTGGAACGGCAATGCAGTTTGATTACCTTTATCATTGTCATATAACTGACTACGGCGTTGATCTGCTAAAGCGAAGTTATAGTCCAAGCTAGCGTCATTGCTGATATTCCAATTTGAACCGGCACGCAAAGTGCGTATCTTCATGTCGGTCATACCCGGCACGTTAATTTTCAGATCAAAACGTCCCCAACCCGCTGGGCAAGCATAGCGTGTACCTTTAGTCGATTCGCAGTCTTTAAACGCAGTACCTCCCGCGCTGGAATCTTGAAACTCTTCATAGGTCGCGTGCAATTTCCAATCTTTATTCACTTTGTACAAAGCGGATAAACGCGCAGCCCATTCATTTTGATTTGTGTAGTAGTCGCTAGGATCTACTTTGCGATTCCAGCGTTGGATATTGTCTGGTATGCCGTCAGGTATCCAGCCTTTAGATGGCAAATTCGCTTCGCTGAAATCTTGCATTTGATTTGCATAGCCATCACGCGTCACTTTCATGATCGCTGCGCGCAAAGCCAACTCGTTGTTGACTTTAATGTTTTGTATCGCGTGAACCTGACGCTTGTTATAGTTGCCGAGTTCAACTTCTGCGCTACCGTAGTTGCCACTGAAATCAGGCTTAGCGGAAATCACATTGATCGTACCGCCAGTAGAATTACGACCGAACAAAGTACCTTGTGGGCCGCGCAGGACTTCAACCTGCGCAACGTCAAACATCAAAGCTTGTGCGCCTTGTGGACGTGGGGAATACATACCGTCGACGTGGAAACCAACCGCTGGATCGCCAATCTCGGTCGTGTTGCTGGAAGTGATACCGCGGATAGTGACCTGAATCGCGGAGTCATTCGATTGCACGATGGTGACGTTAGGAATTTCGTTCGCCAAATCTTTGGCACTAGTGACGCCCATGCGCGCCAGGCTTTCTTGATTGAAGGCGGTGACTGCCAACGGTGTGCGTAACAGTGAGGTTGAATAGCGGGTCGCGGTTACGTTGACTTCTTGGATCTTATCGGTTTCTTTGCTTTCTGCTTTCTTACCACTAACTGGCTCGTTAGTTTTGCTCTGCTCGCTTACTTGTTGCGCTTGTGCATGTGCATGTGCGGTCATCAATCCACATGCGCCTGCAACTGCCACGCTCATGAGGGTTCTTTTCGTTTTCAGATGAAACATTTTGTCTCCTTGTTGAGATAGGCTTTTCGCACTACCCGCTTTTATTCGCTATTATCAGGCGATATGTTCGCCAATTGTTTGCCGAATGTTTGCTACATAGTCGGCATTTTTGAGCTTGTTTCTAATTGATTCAACTTCTCTACTGGCCTTGTGTAATTCCTTGCTTGCGATTCCTTGCCTATTTCACTGCGGCCGTTTTGCTTCTACTCTTTGCTATTTCTATTCAAGCTTGTGTTTGCAATGCGTACTTCATGGTCGATCTCATTTTCACTGCTTTTCGCTCGGTTCGATCTCTATGCAATCTCCATGCAGTATTTAAGCGATCGCTATACTTTTCAAATGCTCGCTAGTTTTCTACACAGTCTTCTATTCCTTACGGCTAAGCTAAGCGCTTCTTTGCGTCCTCAATGTGAGCGTCTGACTCATTTGCTGATCGGCAGCTTCGAAAAATAAGATCAATTGTTCGAATTTGGCGCTTTAAGTGGAATCGTTTCCATTTGTGATTTGGAATATAGCACTCATTAAAAATTAGTGTCAAGATTTTTTTGGAAACGTTCCCAATTTGTGTTTTTTTGCGACATTTTGGTAAGCAATTTTGCGTATCTAAACTGACTCAGCTATTCCATCATCTCAATCATGCTCATGATTTAGGTGCTTCTGAAATCATTGGTTTTGCTTTTCAGTTTCCGCTACGAATTTTTGTGGACAGCTTCAAGCGTGCGTTGGCAAGGCTTTCGAGCACAACGAAGCGGACTCCTGTTCAGGCGATAGTTAAGCTCATAGATGAAGCAGAATCGCATTACTTTGCCGTGCACAGGAAATGGAGTCACGTCCTCGACTTAAGACGAAAAAGCATCACCTCTTTAGCTTCCAATGGGCGTTGATGGACGAGGAAATAGTCAAACGCATATCCAACTAATTAACACTCAGACTGCAGCGAAAAATCTGTGGATAACTTTGTGGGTAATTAATGAATAATTTGGTGCGCTACGGCATGACGACAGAGTTTGAATTAAATTGCATTCGTAACTCATTGAAAATAAACAATTTAATTCATGTTGATTTTTTACAAAATAATTTCTTGGGATAAATTTCTTTTATTATTTTGTGGATAAAGATATTTTTCAAACAAATTATTGCTGCTTTTTTAAGCTATTCAACTTTGATTTTAAAGTATTCCGGATGTGGATCTGGGTAGCTGAGATTCAAGCTCGCGAGTGTCTCGGCAACGATGCTGGCGATGATGAGATTACGTTGAGTTTTGGAATTGGCGGGAATAATGTGCCAAGGTGCTTGTTCGGTATGCGTGGCACTGATCGCCGCTTGATAGGCATCCTGATAGTCTTTCCAAGACGCACGTTCTGTCAGATCTTGCGGATCAAATTTCCAATGTTTATGCGGATCTTTGAGACGCTCTTCAAGTCGCTCTTTTTGCTCATCTTTAGAAATGTGTAAAAAGAATTTTAGGATGGTCGTTCCCGTTTCACTCAACATACGTTCAAAGGCATTGATGTGCGCGTAGCGTCGTTTGACTTCTTCAGTGGTGATCCAGCCATGTACACGCGTGATCAAGACATCTTCGTAATGACTGCGATTAAAGATAACTAACTCACCGGCGGCGGGAACTTGCTGATGGATGCGCCATAAATAATCGTGGGCGAGTTCAACACTGCTCGGCGCTTTAAAGCTAACGCTACGTACACCAGCAGGATTGGATGCGCCGAAAACGACTCTGACCGTACCATCTTTGCCCGACGTATCCATACCTTGCAGCACAATCAGCAGTTTATGTTTTTGTTGGGCGTACAGGATATTTTGAAACTCGGCGATTTGCGCACTGAGCTCCAGCGTCTTTTCTTTCATCAAGGTCTTATTGCTGTCAGAAGAAAAAGCATGCAATCCCGCATCTTTATCTTGCAAGAGCGTTTTGTTTGAAGCCAGAAATTGTGCTGAGATATTCATGCCTAATCACTCCCGCTTGATCTATTCGACGATATTGTGCAAACGCTTATGTTCTATCTTGGTGCATTTATCCATCACCACTTCTAATCCGGCGGCGCGTGCCTGATTTGCGGCAGTATCATTAACGATGCCTAGCTGCATCCAGAGTGCTGCAGCTTTGACTGCTATCGCTTCTGTCAGTATGGCAGGAATATCTTCTGATTTACGGAAACAGTCAACGATATCGATGCTGAGACTTGTTTGTCGTTGCGCTTCTTCCAAGCTCGGATAACAGTGCTCACCTAAAATGGTATTGCCCGCTTGGTGTGGATTCACCGCCACAATTTTGTAGCCATGCTTTTGTAAGTACTCTGCCACTTTGTAACTGTCGCGCTCTGGTTTATTCGAGATGCCGACGATGGCAATAGTCTTCGCGGTGCCTAGCAGATCATTAATGCGATCATTAATACGATCATTATTGCGATCGTCAATGAGATGATCAATCAACCCTTCTGACATATTTCAACTCCCTACAAAAATCATGTGGAAAAAGAAAAAGGCAGCCGTAGCTGCCTCTTTTCTCTTAAGACTAATATCGTAAAACCAATATCTTCTAACTTTTACTGCTTTCTACAAAGTAAAATCTTTGCAGAATTAACGCTTCGAACGTAATTTCTGTATCGCTGCCAATTGCGCGATCGCTGATTGCAGCTCGGCTTGCGCTTGCGCGTAGTCGATGCCTGCATCGCGATTAACCAAAGCTTCTTCCGCCAATTTCTTAGCTTCTGCTGCTTTCGCTTCATCAAGATCATGACCACGAATCGCCGTATCGGCCAATACAGTGACTGTATCAGGCTGAACTTCCAGGATACCGCCGGCAACGAATACAAATTCGTCTTCCGCTTGACCTGCAACCTTAATACGTACTGCGCCTGGCTTGATACGTGTGATCAATGGTGTGTGTTTTGGATAAATACCCAATTCACCTGATTCACCCGGCAACGCGACGAATTCAGCTTCGCCAGAAAAGATCAACTCTTCTGCGGAAACCACGTCAACGTGAATAGTATGTGCCATGTGCTAACCTTTTCTGTTTTGCCCCTCCCCCTTCAAGGGGGAGGCTGGGAGGGGGAGGGGGTTCGCTTGATGAGGTTGTTAACTTTGTCTGATGTTACTCAGACTTTACCCCATCCCCACCCCAACCCTCCCCTTGAAGGGGAGGGAGATTCTCCTACCATCAAATGATAGAAGTCGCTCTCTCCTCTTGGCTAATTACGCTGCCATTTTCTTCGCTTTTTCGATCGCTTCGTCGATTGTACCTACCATGTAGAACGCTTGTTCTGGCAAGTGATCGAGTTCACCGGATGCAATCATCTTGAAGCCTTTGATTGTATCTTTCAGTGAAACGTATTTACCTGGAGAACCAGTAAATACCTCAGCAACGTGGAAAGGCTGAGACAAGAAACGTTGCATCTTACGTGCACGAGCAACGATCAACTTATCTTCAGGTGCCAATTCGTCCATACCCAAAATCGCGATAATGTCACGCAATTCTTTGTAGCGTTGCAAAGTACCTTGAACAGCGCGTGCTGTTTCGTAGTGATCTTGACCAACGACTTGTGGATCCAACTGACGTGAAGTTGAATCGAGTGGATCAACCGCTGGGTAAATACCCAAAGAGGCGATGTCACGTGACAAAACAACAGTGGAATCCAAGTGAGCAAACGTAGTAGCTGGGGATGGATCAGTCAAGTCATCCGCTGGAACGTAAACCGCTTGAATAGAAGTAATAGAACCAGTCTTAGTGGAAGTAATACGTTCTTGCAAACGACCCATTTCTTCAGCCAATGTTGGTTGGTAACCTACCGCGGAAGGCATACGGCCCAACAACGCGGAAACTTCAGTACCAGCCAATGTGTAACGATAGATGTTATCGACGAAGAACAACACGTCTTTACCTTCGTCACGGAAACCTTCAGCGATGGTCAAACCAGTCAAAGCAACGCGCAAACGGTTACCTGGTGGTTCATTCATCTGACCGTACACCATCGCTACTTTGGAATCTTCAGGCTTTTCCAAGTTAACAACGTTAGCGTCAGCCATTTCGTGGTAGAAGTCATTACCTTCACGAGTACGTTCACCAACACCAGCAAACACGGACAAACCGCTGTGTGCTTTCGCGATGTTGTTGATCAACTCCATCATGTTAACGGTTTTACCAACACCGGCACCACCGAACAAACCAACTTTACCACCCTTCGCAAATGGGCAAACCAGATCAATAACTTTGATACCGGTTTCCAACAATTCTTGCGATGGAGAGAGTTCGTCGTAAGCAGGTGCTTTACGGTGAATCGATGCTTGTGTTTCACGGCTAACCGGACCACATTCATCAATTGGGTTACCCAATACGTCCATAATACGGCCGAGTGTTGCTTTGCCGGTTGGAACCATAATTGGTTTACCTGTGTTACTAACCATCAAGCCGCGACGTAGACCATCAGAAGTACCCAAAGCAATCGTACGGACAATACCGTCACCCAATTGCTGTTGTACTTCTAACGTCAGGTCAGAGCCTTCCATTTTCAAGGCATCGTAAACCTTAGGCATCGCGTCGCGTGGAAATTCAACGTCCACAACAGCGCCGATACACTGAACGATTTTGCCATTAGCCATGTTCGTTCCTTCAATATTAAAATAGATTCTTCACTTCAACTCCCTCCCCCGAGTTTTCACTCTGGGCGAGGGCCGGGGTGGGGATGGGGTAAACCGCGAGTAACTAAGAAAAAATTAAACGCGACTTTTAGTACCCCAAAATAAACCCATCCCCCTCCCAACCTCCCCCAAAAATTAAAATTCGAGGGGAGGAGCTAAACTGCATTAGACCGCTAATTAGACCGCTGCCGCGCCGGCGACGATCTCGGAAAGCTCTTTGGTAATAGCGGCTTGACGAGTTTTGTTGTAAATCAACTTCAACTCACCAATCACACTACCTGCGTTATCACTTGCTGACTTCATCGCCACCATACGTGCCGATTGTTCAGACGCCATGTTTTCTGCAACCGCTTGATAAATCAAAGCTTCAACATAACGTATCAACAATTCATCGATCACCGCAGCCGCATCTGGTTCGTAAATATAGTCCCAAGAATGTTGGGCTTTATTTGTTTCCAGCTTGTCCGCTGTCAGAGGCAATAATTGCTCTAACACGGGCTCTTGCTTCATGGTGTTAATGAATTTCGTGTAGCTTAAGTAAACCGCATCGATTTTGCCTTCCTGATACGCATCCAATAACAACTTCACTGGACCAATCAATTTATCGAGGTGGGGTGTATCACCCAATTGCGTCGCATGCGACACAACTTTTGCACCTACACGATTCAGGAAACCAAGACCTTTATTACCAATTGCGACCGCTTCAATTTTTGAACCCTGAGCTTCAAGTTCACGCATTTTATTGGTGACCAAACGCAAAACGTTGGTATTCAAGCCACCGCACAAACCCTTATCTGTCGTCACAACAACCAATCCAACTTTCTTGGATTGGTCTTGTTGAACCATGAAAGGATGCGTGTACTCTGGGTTAGCTTGTGACAAGTTAGCTGTGATCGTACGAATCTTTTCACTGTACGGACGAGCCGCACGCATTCTTTCCTGCGCTTTACGCATTTTAGAAGCGGCGACCATTTCCATCGCCTTCGTGATCTTCTTCGTATTCTCTACGCTCTTGATCTTGCCACGTATCTCTTTACCTACAGCCATGAGTAAACTCCTTCAAGCTATAAGTAATTAAAACGCGCCGGATTTTTTGAAATCAGCGATTGCGGCAGCCATGGCAGCTTCGCCATCTTTGTCCAACTGCTTAGTCTCTTCAATCTTTTGCAACAAGGCTGCATGGCTAGTTTTCATGAAGTTGTGTACGCCAGCTTCGAAAGCCAAAACTTTCTTCACAGGTACATCATCCAAGAAGCCTTTGTTCACTGCGAACAAAGTGACAGCCATCAGAGAAATTGACAATGGTGCGTACTGAGCTTGTTTCAACAATTCAGTAACACGTGCACCACGATCCAATTGCTTACGTGTTGCTTCATCCAGATCAGACGCGAACTGCGCAAACGCAGCCAATTCACGATACTGCGCCAAGTCAGTACGAATACCGCCGGACAAGTTTTTGATAACTTTAGTTTGAGCAGCACCACCAACGCGAGACACGGAAATACCCGCGTTAATCGCTGGACGAATACCGGCGTTAAACAAAGAAGTTTCCAAGAAAATCTGACCGTCAGTAATAGAAATGACGTTAGTTGGAACGAAAGCAGAAACGTCACCAGCTTGAGTTTCAATGATAGGCAATGCTGTCAAAGAACCTGTCTTACCTTTTACCGCACCTTGAGTGAAAGCCTCAACGTAGTCTGGGTTAACACGTGCTGCGCGCTCTAATAAACGTGAGTGCAAATAGAACACGTCACCTGGGTAAGCTTCACGGCCTGGTGGACGGCGCAACAACAAGGAAACTTGACGGTAAGCCACAGCTTGCTTAGACAAATCATCATAAACGATCAATGCGTCTTCGCCGCGATCACGGAAGTATTCACCCATCGCACAACCGGAGTATGCGGATACGTATTGCATCGCTGCAGATTCAGCTGCAGTTGCTGCAACAACGATCGTGTATTCCATCGCGCCGTGTGCTTCTAAAGCACGTACGACGTTTTTAACGGAAGAGGCTTTTTGACCAATCGCTACATAGATACATGTAACGTCTTGACCTTTTTGGTTGATGATCGCATCAATCGCTACCGCTGTTTTACCAGTTTGACGATCGCCAATGATCAATTCACGCTGACCACGACCAACTGGAACCATGGAGTCGATAGACTTCAAACCAGTTTGCAATGGTTGAGAAACGGATTGACGTGCAATAACGCCTGGAGCAATCTTTTCGATTGGTGCAGACAATTTTGCATTGATAGGACCTTTGCCGTCGATTGGTTGACCCAATGCATTGACAACGCGGCCGCGCAATTCTGGGCCGATAGGAACTTCCAAAATACGACCAGTACATTTCACTGTGTCGCCTTCAGAGATGTGCTCGTAGTCACCGAGAATAACGGCACCAACGGAATCACGTTCCAAGTTCAAAGCCAGACCAAATGTATTGCCTGGGAATTCCAACATCTCGCCTTGCATCGCGTCGGACAAACCGTGGATGCGGCAGATGCCGTCGGTAACGGAAATAACCGTACCTTGATTACGAATCTCAGCACCGTCGCCAAGGCCTTGAATACGGCTCTTGATCAACTCGCTGATTTCTGATGGGTTGAGTTGCATACAAACTCCTAAAATTATTTCATTCTTTCGGGAACCACTAAAATCCAATTCTAGAGCGCATCACTGCGTTGATTTTCCTCGCAATACTTTCGTATTGCTCCAAGGTTTTTCAACTAAGTCACCTTGTGCTGCATCTCTATAATTGAATTTATAGAGGCTCCCTTTTGACTGCCAATTAGGCCGTCAGAGCGTTGTGCATCTGTTGCAGCTTAGCGCGAACCGAAGTATCTAACACTTGATCACCAACCACGATACGCACACCACCGATCAGGGACGAATCCACTGTCACGGTTGGGTGCAGTTTGCGACCAAATTTCTTTTCCAGTGTTACGGCCAAATCTTTAACCTGTGCTTCAGTCATTTCAAATGCACTGGTGATTTCAGCGTCTGCAGAGCCAGCGTCGGCATTTTGCAAAGCGTGAAATTGCACAGCGATTTCTGGCAACGTGGTTAAACGGTCATATTCAGTCAATGTAGTGATGAAGTTTTTCGCTTCAGCATTAACAGGTGACTTCAACACGGACAAGAAAGCCTCAGCAGTTTGCGCTGCGGAGACTTTGGGGTTATGTGCAAGAGCTACTACATCTGGGTGCGCCGCGGCTTGCGCCATCTCAGCAACCAGTTCCGACCAGGCGGACAGGTTGCCGGACTTAGCAACGCGATACAACGCTTCTGCGTATGGACGAGCGATCGTTGCGAGTTCTGCCATGATTACAGCTCAGTCTTCAATTGGTTCAACAAATCTGCGTGAGCAGACGCGTTAACCTCACGTTTCAGAATTTGCTCTGCGCCTTTGACTGCTAATGTAGCAACCTGGTCGCGCAATTCTTCGCGTGCTTTTGTGACTTGATTTGCAGCTTCCGCTTGAGCAGCAGCGATAATACGCGCAGCTTCTGCATTCGCAGCATTCTTGGCTTCTTCTACGATCAACTGACCACGCTTTTCAGCGTTAGCAATTTGTGTCATACCTTTATCATGAGCGGCTGCCAATTCAAGCTGAATCTTTTTCTCAGCTTCTTTCATGGCGGCTTGCCCTTGATCCGCAGCGGATAAACCGTCTGCGATTTTTTTCATACGTGCATCGATGGCACCAATCAATGGTGGCCAAACGAATTTCATGGTAAACAAAGCCAGGATGAAGAACACCCCTGCTTGGTACCACATGGTTTGATTAAGATTCATCGTCGTTTCCTTGTGTGAATTATCGTTCCGCTAGTGCTGATCCTATGACCAACACCGCGGTAGAAAAGGAAATTAAATTAACCTTTGAATGGGTTCGCAGTTGCGAAGAACATTGCGATACCAACACCGATAATGAACGCAGCATCGATCAAACCAGCCAACAACAACATTTTACCTTGCAACTTGTCCATCAATTCTGGTTGACGAGCAGACGCTTCCAAGTATTTACCACCCATCATAGCGATACCGATACAAGCACCCAAAGCGCCCAAACCAATGATCAAACCACAAGCCAAAGCTACAAATGCGACGTTAGTCATGAGAAAACTCCCTAAAAGTTAAAAAATTAAAATACCAAAACCAAAAACTAAAACCAAAAAACTGAGAACTTAAATCTGATTCAATTCAAAACCAATATTACTGAACTACCTTACTGATTAATGCGCCTCGTGAGATTGACCCATGTACACCAAAGTCAACATCATGAAAATAAAGGCTTGCAGGAATACGATCAAAATATGGAAGATAGCCCAAACCGAACCAGCAATAATTTGTCCAACTCCACCGAAGTGACTGTAAGCACCTAACAGAGCGATCAACAAGAACAACAATTCACCGGCGAACATATTGCCGAACAGTCGCATACCGAGTGAGAAAGTTTTCGCTGCGTATTCAACTAAGTTCAATGCGATATTTGCTGGAAACATCATTGGGCCAAACGGTGCTGTACACAATTCTTTAATGAAGCCGCCTGCGCCTTTAATCTTGATGGAGTAGTACATCATCAAGGCGAATACGCCTACAGAAATACCCAAGGTGCCATTCAAATCAGCAGTAGGAACTACGCGGTGGTGCATTTCTGGATCTAAACCCAACAGTGGGAACAACCAGACTGAGAACAAATCGACAGGCAAGAAGTCCATCGCGTTCATCAAAGAAACCCAAACAAAGATTGTCAATGCCATCGGCGCGATGAAAGATACATTGCCGTGCACGATGCTCTTGGCTTGGTCGTTGACCATTTCAACGACCATTTCAACTGCACATTGGAAACGACCTGGAACACCAGAAGTTGCTTTGCGTGATGCCAAGTACATCAACAAAATTGCAGCCAAGCCACAAACCACAGACCAGATAATCGTGTCGTAGTTGATATACGACATGTCAACCAGGGCTGTCTGTTGTTCATGAGAATTGGCTAAGTGACCGAGATGATGGCCGATGTATTCCGACGGGGTTGGGGCGTGCTCAGTTGCGCTCATAATCAATGCCTAAAGAGTAGTATTAAATAACTTTTCATTACCACGATGAATGCAGCGAGGAACGCCATCCAATTCAATTCGGGGTAAAACATAACCGCCGCACCCATGAGAGCGAAGGTCAGTGCAATTTTTATAAACTCGCCGACGAAAAAATTCATCGGGTTGGCACCGCCGGGTTTTCGCGCGCTACTGAGTAAGCGCAAAGCAAAAAACGCGTTCGGGAGCGCGCAACATAGACCGCCGAGTAGAGCGGATATACCGGAAGAGAGACCAGACACTAACAACGCCACCAGCGCCGCGATGAAAGCTGCTGCAAATTGCAACAGGATGATGCGCGCCATGCCACTCCCCAGTTTTACAACAAATGTTCGTTTACCACCAATGCGCGATATGTATTTTTCTTCTTTTTATAGACTAAGTTCGTGCTTAGTTTGCGCTACATTGGTGCTATATTTGGTCTATTTTGGTGCTGCTTTTGTGTCATTTCAGTGCAATTTTCGATGACAATGAGGCAGATTTTCCAAAGCCACGGAATTATACGTGCATGTATAAGCAAGGTCAAACGTTTGATGCAATGCAACAAATTTCGTTTTGCAAGTCATCTACCCAATTGTCTTCGATCATTTAGCAGGTTTGCCGAGGATTATCGGACAAATTGCTATTTTGTCACTCACACATAGCCGAAACGTAACCCCCTCAACGCCGAGACGCTGAGGCGCAGAGATACACAGAGCAAACTAGTAAAATCTTCGCTTTTATCTACGCTCCTCGGCGACTCTGCGTCTTGGCGTTAAAGTGTGTGAAGTTTTCTCTTAATAACTTGTGTAGCGACCGCAAATTGCGCATTTTGACTTGGTAGCAAAATGAAAGAAATTACTGTCCACGAATCTTCAATATCACGCCATCCAAAGAATCCAGATCCGCGAAATCAATCAGCATCTGACCGCGACCTTTGCTGCCCATCTTCAAAGTCACTTGGGTTGCTAGCAAATCTGACAACTCTTCTTCCAAACGGGTGATATCGCGTGATTTTTCAGCCTTATCTTTTTGTTTGGCGGGTGTCGCTAATTCAGCTGTAGTCTTGGTGACCAGCTTTTCTGTGTCACGCACCGACATGCGTTTTGCCACGACTTGATTCGCCAATTGAATCTGGGTGGCCGCATCAACGGCCAATAAGGCGCGAGCATGGCCCATGTCGATATCCCCCGCCATCAGCATGGTTTGTACCGGACGCGCCAGATTTAACAGACGCAACAGATTTGATACCGCACTACGCGAACGCCCTACCGCATTGGCAGCTTGTTCATGCGTGAAGGTGAAATCGGAAATCAAACGATGTATGCCCTGCGCTTCCTCCAAGGGATTGAGATCTTCGCGTTGAATGTTTTCGATCAAGGCCATCGCTGCGGCGGCTTGGTCATCAACATCTTTCACCAACACGGCGACTTCAGTTAGACCTGCCATCTGCGAGGCGCGGAAGCGGCGCTCACCGGCGATGATTTCGTACTTAGTCACCCCATTAGCCTGACCGATAGGACGCACCAGGATGGGCTGCATCAAGCCCTGAGCTTTGATTGACGCGGCCAATTCAGCCAATGCGCCCTCGTCCATGCGAGTGCGCGGCTGGTATTTACCCGCTTGCATTTGCGTGACCGGCAAACTGGTTGGAGCGCCGACCACGGTCGGTACCGCTTCGGCGAAATCGCCCGCACCATCTAATAAAGCGTCTAAGCCACGCCCCAAGCCTTTTTGTTTTTTAGTTGCCATAATTATCTTAAATGTTTACTTCTTATTTCTTATCTAAAGCTTTAATTCTTTCCACCATCTCTGCGCCAAAGGCAATATAGGCTTGCGCGCCTTTGGACGATGGGTCAAACACCACGCCAGGGATGCCGTAGGATGGCGCTTCGGCCAAACGTACATTACGTGGGATCACAGTCTTAAATACCTTGTCGCCAAAATGCTGTTCCAACTGATCCGAAACTTGCTGCGACAAAGTCATGCGTGGATCAAACATCACACGCAGCAGGCCGACAATTTTCAGATCAGGGTTTAAATTGGCGGACACCTTCTTAATCGTATTCGCCAAATCCGATAATCCTTCCAAGGCATAGTATTCACATTGCATAGGAATAATCACGCCATTCGCCGCGCACAAACCATTCAGTGTCAGCATCGATAAAGCCGGTGGGCAATCGATCAAAATGAAGTCGTAGTCAGCGCCCACTTGGTCTAAGGCTGAGCGCAGGCGCTTGTCGCGGTTTTCCAACTCGACCATTTCAACTTCGGCACCTGCGAGTTCACGGTTCGCTGGAAGGATGTCAAATTTACCAGATTCTGATCTCACCACGGCAGATTTCACATCTGCCATCCCCAACAATACTTGATAAACAGACAATTCTATCTTCGCTTTATTGACGCCAGCGCCCATGGTAGCGTTACCTTGGGGATCCAAATCCACCAGCAAAACCCGCTGGTCAAGCTTAGCTAAACCCGCAGCCAGATTGACCGTTGTAGTAGTTTTTCCTACACCACCTTTTTGATTGGCAACGCAAAAAATTTTAGCCATAGACACTTTTTAGAATAATTGCGGTTAAAAGAAAATCCCGGAACTGCTGTTTCACGTGTAACTTAATTTGCTAAAGCAAGCTTCTTCACATGCACCAGATGTCTTTCCACATCCAGACCTGGCACTTGCAGAGGTTCAATACTTTCGACTTCCCATCCTTCGGGCAGACGTTCAATTTCCTGGGTTGGCGAAACACCCTTCATCGCTAAAAAGCGACCATCCTCGGTCAACAGATGATGCGACCAGTTGATGAAATTATTCAGCTCAGAAAATGCGCGGGACGTAATCACGTCGAATTTGTGCTCGACTTTCAGGAGCTCAACGCGCCCGGTATGCACGGTGACATTTTTGAGTTTGAGCTCAGCTTTGACTTGCGTCAGGAACGCGGTCTTCTTATTCACGATATCGATCATCGTGACCGAAGCCGTCGGAAAAACGATCGCCAAAACGATACCCGGTAAACCACCGCCAGAACCGACATCAAGAATATTCTTCGCTTGGGTAAAAGCATGTACTGCTGACAAAGAATCGAGCAAATGCTGTTTAACCATATCATGCGGATCACGGATGGAAGTCAGGTTGTAGACTGAATTCCATTTGATCAATAAAGCCAGGTAGGACAACATCTTCTCTACCTGCTCTTCATTTAAGGGCAGACCTAAGGAGGCAATACCATCTCTGAGCTCATTTCCCAGAGCTTCTTTATCAAAACGACTCATCGCTTATTCACCTACCACTTTGACATTCAGTTCTTCATCATTGGCAGGTGCTGCATTGGCAAAACCTTTAAAGCCACGTTTTTTTAAATGCACTAGCAACAAAGACAAAGCCGCGGGCGTCACACCAGAGATACGGCCACACTGCCCTAAAGTTTCTGGTTTCTGCGCATTCAGTTTTTGCTTCACTTCGATTGAGAGGCCATTTACTTCCAGATAATCAAAGTCCTCTGGCATTTTCAAATTCTCATAATGCGCCTGACGTTCTACCTCTTTGGCCTGACGTCCGATATAGCCTGAATACTTGATTTGAATTTCTATCTGTTCTTTGACTGCCGGATCGGTGACAACTTCACCGCCTAGGGATTGTCCTTCTTTGCCTTTAAGCGTCATCAAGTGATCATAAGTAACCTGCGGACGGCGCAATAAATCCGCCAGAGAATACTCGCGCTCCAGAGCCTTACCGACGACACGCTCTGCTTCAGCATCTTCGACGATACGTGGATTGACCCAGGTTGATTTCAATCTTTCCATTTCACGTGAAACAGCTTCACGCTTTTCTTCGAACATTTGCCATTGCTTATCGCTGACACAACCGAGTTGACGACCTATTTCCGTCAGGCGCATATCGGCATTATCTTCGCGCAAACTCAGACGGAATTCGGCACGGCTGGTGAACATACGGTAGGGTTCTTGCACGCCTTTGGTGACCAGATCATCGACCAATACGCCCAGATAGGCTTCATCACGACGTGGAACCCAGGCCTCTTTGCCCTGTGTTTGCAATGCGGCATTCAGACCTGCCAGCATCCCTTGGGCTGCTGCTTCTTCATATCCTGTGGTGCCATTGATCTGGCCAGCGAAGAACAAACCTTGGATAGAACGGGTTTCCAGCGAAGTTTTCAAACCGCGCGGATCAAAATAATCGTATTCGATTGCATAGCCGGGGCGCAAAATATAAGCGTTTTCCATACCACGCATAGAACGCACCAGCTCTAATTGCACGTCAAATGGCAGGCTGGTGGAGATGCCATTTGGATAGAATTCGTTCGTCGTCAAACCTTCTGGCTCAAGGAAAATCTGATGTGAATCTTTGCCTGAAAAGCGATGAATCTTGTCCTCTATCGACGGGCAATAACGTGGGCCAACACCCTCAATCACACCCGTGTACATGGGGCTACGGTCTAAACCCGCACGGATAATGTCATGCGTTTTTGCATTGGTATGGGTAATCCAACATGGCATTTGACGTGGATGCATACCGACATTACCCATAACCGAGAAGACAGGAATAGGATCGAGATCGCCCGGCTGCTCTTCCATTTGGGAGAAATCGATGCTGCGACCATCAATCCGTGGTGGGGTTCCCGTCTTCAAACGGCCTTGCGGCAACGCCAATTCTTTGAGGCGACTGGACAAAGAGATAGCTGGTGGATCGCCAGCACGACCGGCTGAATAACTATTTAGACCAACATGGATCTTCCCATCGAGGAAAGTACCAGCTGTTAACACCACAGCACGCGCCTTAAATTTCAGGCCAACCTGCGTCACAGCACCGACGACTCTATCACCCTCCACCATCAGGTCATCGACGGCTTGCTGAAAAATCCACAGGTTTTCTTGATTCTCAAGGCGACTGCGGATTGCTTGCTTATACAAAATCCGGTCAGCTTGGGCGCGGGTTGCCCGTACTGCAGGGCCCTTAGATGAATTCAAAATGCGGAATTGTATGCCAGCCTCATCTGTCGCGATCGCCATCGCACCACCCATGGCATCAACCTCTTTCACCAGATGTCCTTTACCAATTCCACCTATCGATGGATTGCAAGACATCTGTCCTAGGGTCTCAATATTATGGGTCAGCAATAGCGTTTTTTGGCCCATGCGTGCGGAAGCCAAAGCGGCTTCTGTACCGGCATGACCGCCGCCAACGACGATGACATCGAATTCATTTGGATAAAACATGTGGATAGCTCAAGGAGGAATTGCTTGGTGACGATACGGTAAAACTTATACGAGGCACGATTATAGATGCTTTTGCTGTCGCAAAACCTGAATCCCACTCCAAAAACTGTAAAAATTCAGAAAACTGTTTCACGTGAAACAGTTTTACATCTTCACCGCGACGGCCACCAGCACCAACAAAATGCCAATTGCGGTCAAACCCATGTAAATGCGCATAGGCCACTTACTTGCAGGTGGAGCGACAGGACGCTTAGAACGCCGACGCTTTTTTGGCTTTTCCGGCTCGGGAAACACTTGCACCAATTTACTCTTCCGCTTGTCCTTCTTCAACCTTAACTTGGTATCTAACTCAAGCGAAAGCGGAATATCTACATCATAGACACTCTCTTGCTTCTTGTTTTTCAAATTGACTGAGCGCATGGACTTAGTCTTGGTATCTACGACTAATCCCGAACCACTATTCATGGGATCCATAGAGGAGGAGAAAAAATCATCGTCAGCGGAACTAGGGACTTCGAACGAAGTCGTCTGAATACTGCCTGATGACGACACTTGCGAAGATTTCTCTTTGACAGCGCATACCAATTCCTTCCTCAACAGGCTCTCAATGACTTTTTCAAACTCTATGGAAGAATCGTTAACGAATTCAAGCTGCAACTGGGAATAGCTCAACTGCCCATCTATAGCCAACAAAACTACTTGCTCCGCTCTACTTAATGGCAAGTTGCGCTGACGGATTTCTGCCTCACCCAATTCAGTCCGCTGAAATATTTTGTCTATCATCTGATCCAAAATTATCCCCAAGCACTTTCAATTCAAAATTGTTTCACGTGGAACGTGGTCATTTAAAGAATGCGTCGTAAGAGGTCTTCATCACTAATACGCTCACTACCAGCAAAAAGAGCACCCGCACAAATCCACTGCCATGCTTAATCGCCATCCGACTTCCCGCGATTGATCCCAATACCCCACAGACCGCCATTCCCAAACCCATCAACCACATAATATGCCCGCTGTATCCAAACCAGATCAAGGCAGCAACATTACAGGCTACATTCAATACTTTAGCAGAGGCTGATGCTTGTAAAAAGTCATAACCAAAAATGCGCACAAAAATAAAGATAAAAAAGCTACCAGTACCAGGTCCAAAAAAGCCATCATAAAACCCTACCCCGGCACCAACCAACATCGCCAGAATTAGTTCCTTGCGTCCAGAGTGCAACAATACCGATTTCGCACCAAGATCCTTTTTCCAGAAAGTATAGATCGCAATCGCAATCAAAATAAATGGCAATGCTTTGCGCAAATAAGTCGGAGGTATATGCGTTACGGTCACAGCACCGATAAACGAAAAAACAAAAGCCATTATGCAAGCAGGGATAATAATATGCCACTGCAAGCGCACCGCCTTGACATAGTTCATCGCCGCTACGGAAGTTCCCCACACACCTGCAAATTTGCTGGTGCCCAACAGGCTCGCGGGTGCTGCAGCAGAAAATACCGAAAACAAAGCTGGCAATTGTATTAAGCCGCCACCACCAACTACCGCGTCAACAAAACCAGCGCAAAAGCCCGCGATTCCTAATATCAAATAATCTGTCACATCTAGTCCAATTTATACACAAGAACAAAGCATAACAAGCTCATTCACGAAAGTCGCAGAAAATCAAGCGCATTTCCACAAGACAACATCAAATACAACGAACGGCAATTTGAATCGAAATGTTTCGTTGTATCCCATAAACAGAAAAAGAACTTCCATTGACATTGTCTTTAAGAAAATGCTTTGATGTCACTTGCGTCAATTGTTCCCCAATAGTTGGCAAGTCAGACACGCAATTAAAAACAACGTGCATTAAAAGGATGAAAATTCCTGAGGGATTTGTAAATCTCAACGCTATCCACAATGGTGTACTTAAAAAAACCATTATTTCCAATAGAGGAGTACTAAATGATCGAGAAAGTCCTATCGCGCTCAATGCGCATGATGTTTACAGGTAGTGTCGTGGCAAGTATGGGTGTCATGGCTTTACCAGCATTGGCACAGGATAATAAGGTGGAGTCCGTTGTCGTCACTGGTACAAGAATTACATCGCCAGGCACGACCTCAAACAGCCCGATTGGCTCTATTACCGCCGAAGAAATCAAATCCTCACAACCTATTGCTGTTGAAGAATTTTTTAAAGGCTTACCAGCGGCAGTTCCTGCAATTGGTCCTGGCACCAACAATGGTACAGGTGGTGGAGCAACAATTGACTTACGTGGCTTGGGACCGAATCGCACCTTGGTTTTGGTCAATGGTCGTCGTTTGGTACCATTCAACCTCGCTGGTGTTGTTGATACCAATTCCATTCCTGTTGCACTGATTAGTCGCGTCGATCTATTGACCGGTGGCGCGTCTGTTGTTTATGGTGCAGATGCCGTATCCGGTGTCGCCAACTTCAATTTGAAGAAAAACTTTCAGGGTTTTGAAGTCAACACATCATACGGATCTACCAGCAAAGCAGATGCCAAACGCCATCGTACCGACGTTACAATGGGCGCTAGCTTAGACCAAGGTCGCGGTAATGTCGTATTGAGTTTAGGTAAAACAAAAACGGATCCATTAACGCAAGGAACTCGCTCATTTGGATTAAGTTCACTCAACTCTGAAACCGGCGCTGCAGATGGTTCTTCCACCACAATTCCTGGACGCTTTAATACTTTACCAGTTGACGGCGCGACCGATAAGACCGCCGACGCCTGGCAAATCGATCCGGCAACAGGGAAATTAATTCAACCAGTTAAACTCTACAACTTCAATCCATTAAATTATTTTGTTACTGGTTTGGATCGTTCACAAGCAACCTCATTAGCAAACTATAAAATCAATGAAAATTTTGAAGCCTACGCAGAGATGTTTTATACATCAAGTGTGGTCGCATCAACTTTAGCTGAATCTGGCACCTTTAATAACACTTTTAGTGTCCCTATTGGAAACCCATTCATTCCAGCCGCGGCTCGTGAACAATTATGTCTACGACGTAATATCTCAGCAGCAAATTGTGTAGTCGGAAACACCACTATCGTTCCACTCTCCATTGGCCGTCGCTTTACAGAAATGGGACCTCGATTCAATGATTTTAGTAATAAAACACTCCAATATACATTAGGTCTAAAGGGTGAAATTGCTGGTAGCTGGAACTATGATGGATACTGGAGTCGTGGATCAGCAGACCAGACTCAATTGCGTAGAAACTGGGGTTCTCTCTCTAAAGTAAAGCAAGCTTTGAATTCTGTTGCGACAGGCAAGTGTGTTGACGCATCTAACGGTTGCGTTCCTTTGAACGTTTGGGGAGCAGCAGGTTCTATCACAGCTGATCAACTCGCATTTATCAATCAGAGTGCCATCTTAATGCAAGGTGTGGATCAAGACGTAGCCGCCGTATCCGCTTCTGGCGAACTTGGCGATATACAAAGTCCATGGGCAAAACAAGCAATAAACGTTGCTGTAAGTGCAGAACAACGTAAAGTCACTGCACTAACCCGTTCAGATGCTGCTTCTCAACTACAAGGTGAAGTATTAGGAACAGGTGCACCCACACCTGATCGTTCAGGAACTTTCAAATTAAAAGAATATGCGCTTGAATCGCTGATTCCATTGGTGAAAGACGCACCCTTCATTCGCAGACTCAATTTAGAAGTGGGTTATCGCCAAACCACTTTTGAAACAGCAAAAAAAGCACAAGACTACGGTAGCTATAAATACGGTGGAGAATGGGAACCCATTAAGACTTTGCGTATTCGTGGGATGACACAATTGGCCACAAGAGCACCTAACGTCAATGAGTTATTTGCTCCTGTCATTACAGGGCTCAGTAATGCATCAAAAGATCATTGCCAATTAGATTTAATTAATAAAACGGATGCTAATAAAGCAGGAACCTTATCGAATCTTTGTTTACAAACTGGAGTGCCATTGAGTGTCATTGGTTCTTTAGCAAAACCATCTGCTAGCCAAATCAATAATCAATTCGGTGGTAATCCTAATCTGGAACCAGAGAAAGCTAAAACGAATACGATAGGATTCGTCGTAACCCCTTTGCGAAATCTGTCGATTAGTTTGGATTATTACAAGATAGAAATCACAAATGCGATTTCCGCGCCAAGCGTCACAGATGTATTAGATGATTGCTATGACCCAGTACGTAATCCAACCATGGCATTTAATTCGAATTGTGCTGCCATTTTGCGAAGCAAGGCTGACGGTTCTTTCAACGGTGCAGATTCGCCAGGCGTTGTTACACCCACCACGAACTCTGGCAAACAAAATACTGCTGGCTATGATCTCAGCATGAAATATCAATTGCCTGTCAGCGAACTTGGATTAGATGCAAAATATGGGAAATTGGACTTCGGTTTTGATATGAATATCGTCAACTCTTTCGTGATCAAAGCATCTCCAATTTCGGTCACAAGACATTGTCTCGGCTATTACTCAGTCGCATGCGGCGCTCCTAACTACAAAAATAAATTCAACCAACGTACAGCCTGGACATTTGGTGAATTTGTAGTCGGTTATAACTGGCGTCACGTCAGTGCTGTAACGGAAGAGCCAGGCGGAACAAACTTCTTGCCAGCCTATGCAAAAATTGATGCTTACAACTATATCGACTTAAGTGCTGTTTGGAATTTTAACAAGCATGTCCGCTTTAACCTCAGTATCAACAACGCCAGCAACAAGGCACCTCCTATCGTTGGTTCCACCATCGGTTCAACAGGCACTAATAGTGGCAACACCTTCCCACAAAACTACGATGCAGTTGGTCGATATTTTAGTGTAGGCGCAACGATCAAGTTCTAATCTGATTAGTCCTTGTCAGTAAAATGGCGAACTTCGGTTCGCCATTTTTTCGTCCTTTCGTCTACATTTTTTTCTCGGATTCAATACCACTTCTTTGCTTTCAAACTCGACTTTGATTAAGCTTCAAACTCCTGTTAGTTACAGCTAAATTATCGCGAATCCTTCAGAAAGCTTTAATGAAAATTATTTCCTATATCGGTGCCAGCACGCTCGTACTCGCCCTCACTGCCTGTATTACGACACCTGAATTGCGTGCCGCAGATCAACCAAGCAGCAAAGCCTTCATGATTAGCGAAGCACAATTCGAACAGCTATTTCCGCAACGAATTCCGTTTTATACCTATGCAGGTTTGCTAGCAGCGATCAAGGCGTATCCTGAATTCGGCAACTTTGGCAGTAGCGCTGACAACCAACGTGAAGTCGCCGCCTTTCTCGCCAATATCATGCACGAGTCACTCGAATTACGCGCCATCACCGAAGTTGACACTAGCACTCACGATCACTATTGCAATGATAAGCAAGGCGTACCCTGTGCCCAGGGTAAGCAATATTTTGGTCGTGGTCCAATTCAACTCAGCTGGAATTTTAATTACGCCTTAGCCGGAAAAGCGCTAGGCTTAGATCTCTTAAATGATCCGGATATGGTGTCACGCGATGCGACAGTCGCCTGGAAAACTGCACTCTGGTATTGGATGGAAATTAAGGGATCAGGCCCACTGCCTAGCCATGTCGCCATCAAGCAAAACTTGGGCTTCGGCGAAACCGTGCGCAGCATTAATGGTGACTTGGAATGCAGCAAACCACCAGCGAATATCGGCTATCAACAACAGCAAATGCGCATCCAGAATTATTTGAAAATCACGCGCCTGATTGGTGTGGAGCCTGGTAAATACAGTGCGTGCTGAGTGAAATTGGGGCGTTGACAGTATTCACAGCGTTTATCGATAGGTGCGCACGGCGCACCCTACGAAAACTCCGCGCACACTATAATCAAATTATTTCCCCGTATGGTGCGCCATGCGCACCATCTTATTCGCGAACCAACTCTGTTAAATGACGTGCGCGATGCACACAGCGGTTCATCCGTCAATCAATTCAACCCCTCATTCATTTCGCCACTGGCATAGTAAATTCCGCACCCTTGGCAATACTATCCGGCCAACGCTGCATAATCGATTTATAGCGCGTATAGAAGCGAATTCCCTCCTCGCCATAGGCATGCATATCCCCAAACAAAGAACGCTTCCAGCCGCCGAATGAGTGCCATGCCATCGGTACTGGAATCGGCACATTAATACCAACCATACCGACCTGCACCCGACGTGAAAATTCACGTGCCGTATTTCCATCCGCCGTAAACAAAGAAACGCCATTCCCAAACTCGTGGCGATTAATCAGATCAAGCGCCGCGCTAAAATCTGGCACGCGTACTACGCACAACACCGGCCCGAAAATTTCTTCACTATGAATCCGCATTCCTTCTTGTACATGATCAAACAAGGAGCCACCGATAAAATAGCCTTGCTCCTGTCCGCTCACCTGCAAGCCACGTCCATCCACCACTAATTGCGCGCCTTGCTCCACGCCGCTGGCAATCAAAGTCTCTATCTTAGTGCGATGTACAGCGCTGATTACCGGTCCCATTTCGACCTCCGCCGCCATCCCATCACCGACTTTCAAAGCGCGCACACGTGGCGCCAACTTGGCGACTAATTCGTCCGCGATATCGCCGACTGCAACCGCCACCGAAATTGCCATGCAACGTTCTCCAGCCGAACCGTAAGCAGCGCCCATTAAGGCATCAACCGCTTGCTCCAGATTCGCATCCGGCATCACGACCAAATGATTTTTCGCGCCGCCCAAGGCTTGTACGCGCTTACCAAAACGACTGCCTTCACTATGAATGTATTCTGCAATCGGGGTCGAGCCGACAAAAGAAATCGCCGCCACATCAGGATGCGCTAACAAGGCATCAACCGCAACCTTATCGCCTTGCAAAACATTGAAAACCCCATCCGGCAATCCCGCTTGCTGGAATAGTTCTGCGATCAGCAAAGATGCAGAAGGATCACGTTCTGAAGGCTTCAAGATAAAGGTATTACCACAGGCAATCGCTAAGGGTGCCATCCACATTGGCACCATAAAAGGGAAATTAAAGGGCGTGATGCCGACCGTCACACCCAATGATTGACGAATATTCCAATTGTCGATACCGCCACCAATATTGTCAGAAAACTGCGTCTTTAGAAGCTGAGGTAAGCCGCAGGCAAATTCCACCACTTCGATCCCGCGTGTCACTTCGCCCATCGCATCCGACAATATTTTTCCATGTTCACGCGTGATGATGCTCGCCAACTTGACGTGATTCTGTTCCAGTAATTCTTTAAATTTGAACATCACTCTCGCCCGTCGTAAGGGTGCAGTTTCTGACCATGTAGGCCAAGCTGCTTTGGCAGCGGCCACCGCCTCATCCACTTGACGAGGATCGGCTAAAGCCACTTGCGCTATTTCCGCCCCGGTGGCCGGGTTGAAAACGGATTGCGTACGAACACTGTTTTCTGTAGTCACGCCACCGTTGATGTAATGTGAAATGTAAAGCCTTAGACATATTGTACCTTCTGCGATTTTGCTATTCTCCTGAGCCAGCGACTAGATTATCATGTTGCAGCATCGCGATACCAGTATCGGCTAAATGATATAAGCGATATTGATGATTTTCCTAAGCAGTTTTTTGATAAAGGTTTTTATGGCACGTTCAACCAAAGCCAGTAACGCTGTATTGCGTTTGCAACAACGCAGTGCGAACGCTCCTTACTCTATGGTAACAACCGCCAGTGGCCATTTTTATCTGGTGTTGGGACATGATCCAGATACCCAGGAAAAACTCTGCGCACCGCTAGAAATCGATGACTTTGTCCGCTTCGTGAATAGCGTGAATAAAGAAGCACCGCGTAAAGCCAGCAAACTTGATATCGCGTTTGAAGCTAAATTGAAACGCAACTAATCGTGTAATACAGTATGAAACACTCTCATTAATTCAACTAATCTAACCAGGAATTTACTTCATGAAATTAGCTTTGTTTATCAGCCTCGCACTAAGCAGTCATCTCTGCATCAATCAGGCAAGCGCACAAGATCAAAAACCTGAGCAAGAAGTTGCTGCAAGCGCTGCCAGTGCACCAGTAACAGTCGCCGTGGTTCCGCCATTCGCTACATTAGAAAAAATCGATAGCGTAGTTGGCACCGGTAAAGAAGCTGTCGTAGGCAAAACGGTGGTCGTACATTACACAGGTTGGTTGCGTGATCCACAAGCCGAAAACCAACACGGCAAATCTTTTGATAGCTCAGTTGGTCGCGGTCCTTTTAGTTTCAACTTAGGTGAAGGGCGCGTCATTCGCGGCTGGGAACAAGGCGTACAAGGAATGAAAGTCGGTGGCAAACGGACTTTGCAGATCCCGTCGACATTGGCCTATGGTCCACGTGGTGCGGGTCGTGGCGTGATTCCACCAGATGCTGATTTGATTTTCGATATCGAATTACTCGATGTCATCAACATGCCAGAAGTTGAAAAAATCGACAGTAAAATCGGTAAAGGTGACGAGGCTAAAAGCGGTAACACCGTCACGGTTCACTACACCGGCTGGTTGCGCGATCCCAAAGCCAAAGGTCAAAAAGGTAAAGAATTTGACAGCTCGCGCAAACGCGAAGCTTTTAGTTTTACAGTGAATGGCGGTGAAGTAATTCGCGGCTGGGATTTGGGCGTGCAAGGTATGAAAATTGGCGGCAAGCGTACGCTGATTATTCCTGCAGCACTCGCGTATGGTGCACGTGAAGTTGGGAATGGTTTAATTCCCGCCAATTCAGATCTGGTGTTTGACGTTGAATTATTAAAAGTCAAAGTTAACGCGAAATAAGCAAAAACCCCTGTGGATATCACATCACAAAAATTGACGTATTTGACTGCCTACCCTGCGCATCTACAAGCGCAGGTTCGGGCTTTGCTCGCGCAAAATCAACTCGCGAACCACTTGCGCAATAAGTATCCACAGGTACACCAAATACGTACTGACAAAGCACTGTATCAATACGTACAAGACTTAAAAAATGCTTCACTACGCAATGGCGATCAAATCAGTAAAGTCATCTACGACAATAAACTACACGTAATCAAAAACGCCTTGGGCACACATACTTATGTGTCGCGCGTACAAGGCAACAAGCTAAAAACCAAAAATGAAATTCGTATCGCCAGCCTGTTTAAATCAGTGCCCGAAGAATTCCTCAAAATGATTACGGTGCATGAACTCGCGCATCTAAAAGAAAAAGAACACGACAAAGCCTTTTATCAACTATGTACCTACATGGAAGAAAATTATCACCAATATGAACTCGATTGCCGCCTGTATCTGACACAAATCGACTTACTTGGTGAAGAAGTATGGAATACTGACATCGATAGAAATTGATTTTTGTAGCGCTCGAATAACCTGGCCAGCGGAGACACTCATGGCTTACCTACTAGCACTTGATCAAGGTACTTCCAGTTCTCGTTCTATTATCTTCGATCAGCGCGGCAATATCATCAGTACAGCGCAACAAGAGTTCACTCAATATTTTCCGCAAGCAGCTTGGGTCGAACATGATGCGATGGAAATCTGGCACAGCCAACGCGCCACCATACAACAAGTCTTACAGCAAAGCGGTCTCCAGGCACAACAAATCTCCGCGATTGGCATCACCAATCAGCGTGAAACCACGATACTCTGGAATCGTAAAACCGGACTTCCGCTGGGCCCTGCCATCGTTTGGCAAGACCGTCGTACCGCACGTCAATGTGAAGATTTGCGCGAACAAGGCTACGCCAAATTAATCCAAGAAAAAACCGGCTTAATCCTCGACCCCTATTTCTCCGCCAGCAAAATCGCTTGGATATTGCAACATATTCCAGACGCCCGGGCACAAGCACAACGTGGTGAATTGGCTTTTGGCACGGTCGATAGCTGGTTAGCCTACCAACTCAGCGGCCAACAATTACATGTCACGGATGTGACGAATGCTTCACGCACGATGCTGTGGAATATTCATACACGCGAGTGGGATAAAGAATTACTCGCCTTATTTGATATTCCACGCAGCTTGTTACCCGAGGTCTGTCCTTCCAGTTATTATTTTGGTGATTGCCATTTATTTGGCAGTGCGATTCCGATTGCAGGTATCGCTGGCGACCAGCAAGCAGCTCTATTCGGGCAAGCTTGTTTCCGTACCGGTATGGCTAAAAACACTTACGGCACAGGCTGTTTCGCCCTCTTACAAACCGGTGCTTTTTGTAGTCATTCGCAACATGGCTTAATCAGTACCGCCGCCTGCCAAATTGATCAACATCCGCAATATGCTTTAGAGGGTAGTGTATTTATCGGTGGCGCCGTCGTGCAATGGCTACGCGATTACTTACATTTAGCACCGAGCGCCAAGGACATTGACGCGCTGGCGAGCAGCGTCCCGGATAGTGACGGCGTAATTTTTGTACCAGCATTTACTGGCTTAGGTGCCCCCTACTGGGACGCCAATGCGCGCGGGGCAATTCTGGGTTTACATCGCGGCAGCAGCGCCGCTCACATTGCCCGCGCAGCGATAGAAGCGATTGCTTTTCAGACCGCAGAATTATTGATGGCAATGCAAAAAGACAGCCCTACGCCTATCTTAGAATTGCGGGTAGATGGCGGTGCAGCGACCAATACGACGCTCCTACAATTTCAAGCCGATTTATTAGGGATTCCTGTGGTACGCCCTCGCGTACTGGAAACCACAGCATTGGGCGCTGCCTATCTGGCGGGATTACAGACTGGGGTTTATAGTAATCCCGAAGAATGCAGTGCTCTATGGCAAGAACAACAGCGATTTTTACCACAAATTAGTCGAACTCAAGCCGATCATCGCCTGCAAATCTGGAAAAACGCGGTCGCCCGCTTGCTTTAAAGCGGCCTAGTCAAGCACAATGAAATGGTCATTAATTATCAATATTATGGAGTTGCCATGCGCGTCTTAAAACGTATCCTAATTGGCCTGCTATTTCTCATCGTCGTGATGATAGGATTAGCTTACCTGATGCCGAATCATTATGGTGTTATACGTAGCATTCACATCAATACCAGCCCCGATAAAATTTATCCCTTAATCGCAGCACCCAAAGAATGGAAAAAATGGTCGATCTGGAACCAACGTGATCCTCAAATGGAAATGCTGTATGCCGGACCTGAAACCGGTGCAGGGGCAAGCTGGGATTGGAAAAGTAAAAGTCAGGGCAATGGCGGCATGAAATTTACCCGGGTCGCACCGAATCAAGTCATTAATTATGAACTGCATTTCGAAGGTATGGGAAAACCATCCAATGGAGCATTAACACTAGAACCAGAGGGCGCATCGACTAAAGTAACTTGGTCTATGGTAGGCAGTAGCGAAGGCAATTTTATGATGAAATTATTTGCCCCTTTCATGGATAAAATGGTCGGTCCTGATTTTGAAGATGGATTAAAAAATCTCAAAACTGTCGCAGAAAAACAGCCGTAAATTTCGTAGTATCTGACACAAAAAATGGCGGGAAAGTGTAAGCTTTCTCGCCATTTTTTATTGGGTAACGCTCTCAATGCAATTTTTAGAACTTTTTATAATAAAACCACTCTATAAATTTAATAGTGACTTAGATTCCATATTTAAATCTCACCTAAACAAGACAAATAGCAAAATTCACAGCGTTCAAAATTCTATGCAAATCAATCGTTTTAGCCGATTCTTCACACTACTAATTATCCTGCTAGCCCATATCGCGATAATTTTGATTTGGCAAAACACAAAATCAACTTTCGATAAGCTTAGCTCCACCAAAGCGAACAAAGTATTACTGTTAGTGAACATTCCACAAATTCGCCCAGCTATCAAAGTCAGTCAAATAAAACCCAACACACCAACAAAGCCTACGGTATCAGAAACCTTCACATTAGCTAGTAAGAAAAAAAGTCTCCCTACTTCAACAGCCATCACGCTTCCCGAGCATGCGGCAGCCAACAATCCTGTACCTGAAATAGTGCCAGTACCAACACCTGCACCTGCAGCACCGCCCTTAGAAAAAAATATCCGAGATTTAAGTATGAGCTTGAAAGATGACTTCTTAAAACAAGAAAAAAACTTTCGGCCAGAAAGCAAAAGTCTGAATGAAAACATGAAGAAATTTTCGAATGCGATGGCTGATGCAGCCAAAATCCAAAGAGAGGGTGTCATTATCGAAAAGAAATTTGCCTACGATGGCAGACCTGTCAGTAAAGTTAAAACACCATACGGCACCTATTGTATTCGCCATCCCAAAGCCGGAGAAAAATTAGAACTATCTCCACCGCCGCTTCCTGTGACCTGCGGGCAACTATAGAATTTACATGGAAGCTCCTTCCACTAAAATTCACACAAAATTCAAACAAAATAAAAAACACCCTTACATCAATAATTTTGTCATAAACCTGTCACCTGATCAGCCTAGAGTAAGTCTATTTTCAGCAAACTCTCAGGTGCACTTCATGAATGCGAAAGCCTTTTTCCATAGCAAGACAAATCTCACAGCGTTCAAAACATCTTTGCTCGATGCATTTTTAGCGCGCCAATATATTTCTAGCCCTAAGAAAAAAAATACGCTGATTCAATCCCAAACTTGGGCCGACAGTCATATAGATTTATTAGCCTTAGATCTCAAACCAGCTGCGAATATCGTCACCATTACCGCCGGTGCTTGCCATGCCTTAGCCTACCTCAGTTGCAAACCAGCTGCGATTCATTGCGTCGATGAAAACTCTGCACAATTAGCGCTGTTAGAAATCAAAGCCAAAGCGCTAATTCATTTACCCGATTACGATGCGGTTCTCAAATTTTTGGCACAACCACATCAGAGCGACAATCTCAAACGCTATCAACGTCACTTACGCGCCAATTTGTCAGAGGCAGCTAGTCATTACTGGCAAAAGCGCAATTTACTTGGTCGCCCACGCTACTACGCCTTCAGTAATAATTTACAAGAACATGGTTACTACAACACCAGCTTACGTTTTTTACGTTTTCTCTTGATCCAATTGGGCGCGCGCTTTGATAAGTTACCACTAGCAAAAGATTTAGCGCAACAAAATCACATCTTTGAACAAGATATTCTGCCTGCACTACAAAACAAAACTTTTCTATTCTTGATGCGACGTCGATTTATATTGAATCAACTAGGCTTTAATCAAAATCAAATCAACAAACTTAAGAATACGAAACAAGATGCAAATCGAGATACAAATCAAGCCGAATTGTCGCAACTCTTAATACAAAGATTACGACGTCTACTCTGTGATTTCAGCATTGCTGAAAACCATTTCGCACAGCAAGTAATAGGAAGCACTTACCAAATCCAGCTACAACAAAGCTTGCCGCTCTATTTGCAGAAAAATGTTTTTCCACAATTACGTCAATACGCACATCGTATTCACCCACATCAACATCGTCTAATCGATTTTCTACAACAGCAAAGCCCACAGTCCATCGATGCTTTTGTCTTACAGGATCATCTCGATTATTTAAGCTCAGAAGAAATTAAAAGCCTGTGGCAAGAAATCAATCGCTGCGCAGCACCTGGTGCTAAAGTATTAATACGCAGCCTGGGAACACAATTGCCGCTACCACAAGTCGTTTTTCAATCTGAGCAGGCAAGCTGGCAAACCAATGCCTTGCGTAATCAAGAATTACAAAGTAAAGATCGATGTGCTCTATACGGCTCTCTATTTGTCTTAGATAAAAAATAGAAACAGAAAATAAAAACAGAATACAAAAACACTACAAAAATCTGTGGATAAGTCTTTGCATATCTTGAGGAAGGTATGTGTAAAACCGCCTAAGCTTTCCACAGTCCAAATCTTATGCAGAATCTATTCTTTTTCTGTACAAGCATTGTCCTAGACTTTATCCTTGACCTAAATCCTTGATTTCATTTTAGTAAACTTACTTATCCACAAAAATCAGCGACGTTAACTACTACTACTATGTATATATATACCTTATGTATACAAAACAAAGCTGCTTTCTTTCTTCTTCATTTTTCAAAACCCTATGTCTATTTCAATTAAACCCAATACCACAGGCTTAATCTTTGCTATGCGTGAAGAACAAGAAGGATTGCAAACATTGATTACCGACCAAGAACTACATCACATTGCTAAACGAAGTTTCATACAAGGTAATTTATGGGGACATCCCGTAGTAATGGTCTTAGCTGGAATAGGAAAAGTTGCTGCTGCCAGCACTACTAGTCTCTTAATTCATCATTTTCAAGTAAATCAACTGCTTTTAAGTGGCGTAGCAGGCGCTGCCGATGCAAGTTTAAAGGTGGGAGACATCGTCATCGCTCAAGAGCTGCTACAACACGATATGGATGCTTCTCCTCTATTTCCACGTTTTGAAATTCCTTTAAGCGGAAAATCTCGTTTTTCAGCCCAACAAGATCTATCTTTAGACCTTCAAAAAGCGACGCAAGCATTTATCCAAGAAATACACCAACATCTCTCCGCCGAACAAATTCAAGAATTTCAATTGCAAAACGTGCGAATGCATACCGGCTTAATCGCTAGTGGTGATCAATTTATTCATGACAAGCAAGTTTTGAATCATTTAAAGCAAGCTTTGCCGGATCTACTCGCAGTAGAAATGGAAGGAGCGGCAATTGCTCAGGTTTGTGAAGAACATAACCTCGCATTTGGAATTTTAAGAACAATTTCGGATAGTGCGGATGAAACGGCGCATCATGATTTTCAAAGTTTTGTAAAAAACGTTGCCGCACCGTATACCTTGGGAATTTTGAAGAATTATTTTGAAAATAAGAACGAATAAAGTAAATCGGTGATCAGTTCACAATAAACGTACAACAAATTTTCGACAAATTAAAAAATATTTTTGTGGATAAAGCTGTGGATAAGCTTTGCAGATTTTGTGTAGAACTCGCTTACTTATTCAAGCCAAAAAACTTATACAAAAATTGTTGAGCTCTCATACAAAGATTTTCAGCCTACTTATATTTTCTCTAGAGCTTTGATTTTAGAGTCTAATTCAGGCTTATCCACAAAATTCTTTGTCGTTAACAACTATTACTATTCATATATATAAACTTATTCAATTAAAAGAAAAAAGTTTTTTTTGGCGACTCAAAAAAAACTGCTGAAATAATTCACATTTGTTGAAATAAATGGGTATGATTGCGGCTCACTTCGAGTTTTTCAGGAGATCCTTTTAAACCTAACATTTGTCGACCACGAAAATCCCGCGTTACTTCTGCAATAGCACTAACCCTTACCAAAGTAGATCGATGAACACGCCAAAATTCTTTAGGATCTAATTCATCCTCTAACTCTTTTAAAGTTTTACGAATTAAAAATTCAGCTTGTTCTGTTTGTACTAAAGTATATTTTTCATCCGATTTAAAAAAGAGAATTTCTTTGGTGCTAATCATGCGCAAACTATTTCCTACACTAGCTTGTATCCAGCGTAAATATTCTCTCTGTTGAGCTTGTTGTTGCTGCATTAATTGCGTTAGCAATTGTTCGACTTGATGTGATTGTTCAACATGGTGAGTTTGCTCAGTTTTATCCGATAAAACTATTTTTGAACTAGAAACAGTCGACGATTCAGTATTTTTTTTGGCTAATCTTTCCTGCAAGCGCAGACAAGTTTGTTGTAAACGTTCAGTGTCGATAGGTTTTAATAAATAGTCCATCGCACCACGTTCAAAAGCCTGAATTGCGTATTCATCGTAAGCGGTCACAAAAATAATGAGCGCATTTTTAGCTAATTGACTAGCAGCTTCTATGCCATTTTTACCAGGCATACGAATATCTAAAAAAATAATCTGCGGATGATGTAGTTTGGCTTCTTCAATTGCCACAATGCCGTTCGCTGCTTCTGCCACGATGTTGAGATCTGGCCAAGCTTGTTTTAATTTGCTACGCAGATGTGCACGCATAGGGGCTTCATCATCGACAATCATGGCGGTAATTTGGTTAATCATTTTATTTTTTTAAATTTGATTATTAGTAGAATCTTTAGGTTCAAAAAATACATTTACTGAAAATCAGGAATATGCAAAGTCAATTTAGCACCACCGGTTTTTGGTACTTCAATCACCAAGCTCGCTTTGACTCCGTATAAAACTTTTAAGCGTTCACGAATATTGCTAAGGCCGATTCCATCGTCAGCATGTAAATCAAAACCGATACCGTTGTCATATACTTCTACTTGAATTTCGCCTTCACCTTGGCGCGCAAGAATGCTGATGTGGCCACCATCGGTCTTCGGTTCTAAGCCATGCTTGATCGCATTTTCCACTAAGGTTTGTATCATCATGGATGGAAAGGCGACATGTTCTAGTGCAGCAGGACATTCAATTTGATACGTTAAACGTTCTTGCATACGTGCTTGCATAATATTCAAATAGGCACGCGATAAAGCTAATTGTTGTCCTAATTTTCCACCACCTTGTTCACGTATTTGTGGCAAAGCGGCACGCAAATATTTGATTAAATGGGTATGAACGATAGAAGCTTGATGCGGATCGGTTTCAATTAACTGACCAATTAAAGCTAAGGTATTAAATAAAAAATGAGGTTCTATCTGAGCTTGCAAAGTCGCCATTTCCGCTTCTAACACGCGACGTTCTAAAGCTTCAACATCGGCTCTGGTGGATGCGTCACTAGCAGCAATTTCCGCACGACGTTTACCACCTGCCAAACTCTTGATCATGATGGAAGCGAATACCAACAAAGGCAACAAACTTCCTAAACCTAAAATGCCACCGATGATCATCGCCAAGACAGAAACAAAAACCAGGTAACTCCAGGAAATCACTGCTAACCAGTCAAAAAATTTCCACCAAAATTCTTTACCTGTTTCTGCTACATCCAGCATGAACAAAAGAACTTTATTTTTATCGCCCGCATCCATCTTAGCTCTCCTCATCCGGTTTTTTTTCTGCTGTTTTTTCTGTAGCTTGTTCCGAAGTTTGTTGTGTAGCTTGTTGCGTTGTTTGGTGCTGAGTAGTTTGGTCTTCTTTGCCAATAAAACATTTCAACAACAAGGAACCAATCACTAACCAGTTAGCCAGCGCATGTACAGACAAAAGTCCACCAGCGATCAGAGTTAATAAACAAGCGAGAAACAATTTTCCCCATGAGACATCGATAATCCATTCGACATAATGTTGCCAGATGTATTTAGCGGTATCTGCGACGTTCAAAACGAATTCGAGGACTGGGTTTTTAGTTGTTGAGTTCATGGTATTGCTCCTTGTATTTGATGAATTATTTGTCGTATTTTCTGTAAAAGTTGTAGTGCTTGTGTCTGACGAAATTTCTTGCATTATTTGTTGTGTTTCTTGTTCTGGCTCTGACATGTTGTTCTCCTCTTAGTGTTGTCTTGCAGTTTTTGTGTTTTGAATTACTGCTTGTATGACTACACAGTAGCATCGGCGAAAAACTAGCTCTAGCGCTCTGCGATTAAGCGCATAAAGCTATAGCTCAAAGGTAATTTCACGCGATAAGTGGCAGTCAGATTGTTCGCTTTTTGTGTGAAAAGCCTGTTTTTGTGCTTTTACAAGGATAAATACGGATTGCACGGGATTTTGGTATGAGTTAGCGACAGGCTTGACCTACAATGGAGGCTAATCATGAATTTGTACTTTGCACTTATATAAGTGTCTGAAACGTGTTTGCAAAAATGGTAGAGAAGAATAAAGAGAAGAATAAAGAGAGAAGGAAATGAAGAAGATTTTTAGATTTTTACTGATACTCATTACTTTACTGGGAATCAATGCCTGTACACCTAAATTTGATTGGCGTGAATTTAGAAGTCAGGATGCGCCTATCAGCGCCCTGTTTCCAGGTAAGCCCGCTAGTCATAGTAGAGAAGTTGATTTAGATGGCATCAAAGTGACTTTACAGATGACAGCAACGGATGTGAATCAAATCAGTTTTGCCATCGCCTATGCCAAAGTTGACGATAAATCTGTAGATCAAAAGATACTGTTGGCGCAACAACAACGTGCTTTGAATGCGATGCAAGCAGGAATGCTCAAAAATATTCAAGCGAAGCTAGTTGAACCATCGCCTACAGATGCACCAAAAAATACTATTACAGCGCTAGGTAAAGCACAAAACGGACAGAGCGTAAAATTGGTAGCGCGTTTTACACAGCATGGACCTTGGATTATTCAAGCGATCATGCTTGGTGATGAGAAAGCATTTACACCTGAAGTGATGGATATGTTTTTTGGTTCACTAAAATTTAATTAAGTGTTGTCCTAAAAATGGTGAACGCAGCAAAAATGTTGAAAACTATTTAGTTCGTATTTTTAATGAGTCTTTATGTTAATTATTTTTAAATCAAAAGCAGCTGCTGAAGTCATTATGTATAAAGAGCATATTGCTGCTGTATTAGAACTCTTGGGTAAAAGTGTAGACCGAGGTGTTATTACATCAGCCGAACTACCTGACACCATTCAAAAAATAGAAAAACTGATAGAAGACGACAAGTTACAGAGAAAACTTCAGGAAAAAATTGAAGAAGATGAAGACTTGGATGAATTTGAAAAGAAAAAGAAATTTAATACGGTGACTTTATCAGCGCGTCTATTTCCGTTATTGGAAATGCTAAAGGCAGCGAACAAAAAACAAACTGAAATTTTGTGGGGTGTATAAAACGATGACTGCGCATGTAGAACATACAGAAGAATTTTTCTTAGAAGCCTTGGACGGCGCTTCTCTGTTTGTTCGCGACTGGCCAGTGCAAGATGGAAGCGATGCGCCTGGTATTGTTGTTATGCATGGCTTGGGGGAACATTCAGGACGTTATGTTCACGTTGCGAGATTCTTTAATGCCTTAGGCTTTAAGGTCAGAAGTTTTGATCAACGTGGACATGGACAATCATCTGGTGCTCGTGGCGATATTCCTGATACCGATGCAATTTTGCGTGATACACGTTTAGTGATTACGGACTTTTCAAAACAATTGCAGAAACCACCGTTTGTCGTGGCGCATAGTATGGGTGGTCTATTTGCTACCCGTTTTGCTTTGGAAGGATTAACACCATTAAGTGGATTGATCTTATCTTCTCCTGCTTTTTCCGTTCGTACTAGTCGTATAGAAAAATTTCTATTTAAGATCAGCCGAGTATTGATTCCGCACTTAGGTGTCGGTCACGGCACGAATGGTCGGTATTTATCACACGACAGTGAAGTTGTTGCAGCCTATCAAAACGATCCTTTGGTGCACGCACGTATTAGTGCCAGTTTATTTCAAAGCATGTTAGATGCAATGCAGTATGTCAAAGCGCATGCGACAGAATTAAAGACACCGACGCTCCTACTGATTGCGGATGGAGATCTGGTTGTGAACCCACAAGGGGCTAAAAATTTCTCGACAAAATTGAATGCAAGTTCGCATAGATCTTGTCTGAAAACGCAAATTTATCCGGGTTTCTATCACGAAGTTTTTAATGAATTAGAAGCCTTACAGGTTTTTGAAGACGTCAGAATTTGGTTAGAAGAAAATGATTTTATGCCTGCAGCGCGGCAATAATCATAACAAGATAAGAAGAACAAAATAAGAAAAACGAAATTGATAAGAATTAAATAGTGACAACTATAAATAAATTTAATATCGGAAATTGTGATGGTTGAATCCAGTAGAAAAATTTTGACACTACCCGAGCTTAAGAAAAGTAAGCCTAACGTCAATAAAAATCAAACCCGAGTACGCACTGGTAATAGCACCTCAGTGCATTCTAAAGAATCCGTAAAATCTAAAGCCCCCGAGCCAGAAACCTTAGCAATCAAAGCAGATTCATTAGCATTTAGCTTGGTTGGCGCTGCACAAGCAGTTGCTTATGTATTGGAAGGTGTTGCGTTACCTCAGGCGCTATCCAGAGTACTTACTCAAATGGATGCCAGTCCTCAGGCCAGAGGAGCGATGCAAGACATTGCGTATAGAACTATGCGTCAAGTCGGGCGAGTTGATGCCTTAATCGCTCTGATGACCAGCAAACCACCAGAGCCACCATTGCTGTATGGCTTAATGTGTTGCGCACTCACTTTGTTAGCCACAGAAAATGCAGATGAAGCGCCGTATGATGATTTTGTGGTGGTTGATCAGGCGGTGAATGCTGCTGCATCGTCTACTAACATGGTGTTTGCCAAAGGTATGGTGAATGCTGTTTTACGTCGATTCTTGCGTGAAAAAGCAGAACTATTACCTGTCGTGTTAAAGCAGGCTGCAGCGCGTTGGAATTATCCGCAATGGTGGGTGGATCAATGCAAAACGGCTTATCCACAAGATTGGCAAAAGATTTTGGCAGCGGCTGATACCCCACCACCGATGACTTTACGAGTGAATCAGCGTTTAAGTACAGTTGAAGATTATCTACAGTTATTGCAGCAAGAACAAATTGAATCGACCCAGATAGGGCCGTTTGCCGTACGTTTGCATAAGCCTGTGCCAGTCCAGAATATTCCCGGATTTTCTAGTGGCGTCGTGTCAGTTCAAGACGCTGCAGCACAACTCGCTGCGGTTCTATTGGATGTGCAAGACGGACATAAAGTGCTGGATGCGTGCGCCGCGCCCGGTGGTAAAACCAGTCACATCTTAGAATTGGCCAAAGTCAATTTATTGGCGTTGGATGTTGATGCTAAGCGTTTAGACAAAATTCATGAGAATTTGGCGCGCTTACAGTTATTTGCGACGATTAAAGAAGGTGATGCAAGCTGGTCAAATTGGTGGGATGGTCAACAATTTGATCGTATTCTGGCCGACGTCCCATGTACGGCGTCTGGCGTAGTGCGTCGTCATCCCGATATTCGTTGGTTACGTCGTAAGACTGATGCTGCTCAATTAGCGGTCACATCCAATAAGATTTTGGATAATTTGTGGCGGATGTTGAAACCAGGTGGAAAATTACTTTTAGCAACCTGCTCAATCTGGCCTATAGAGTCAGAAAAGCAAGCACAAGACTTTGCAAGCAAACATGGTGCAATCTTACTTGATGCGCCCGGTCAATTACTACCAACGTCGGAAATCAACAACGAACATGATGGTTTGTTTTACGCCTTATTTCAAAAACCAGCAGTGTGAACTTTGTTTCACGTTATGATGTCAATAACATAGGACTTACGCAAAACAGACGCTGACGCGATTTTAGAAGCCCAGTGTTCCCTTGCAGGGCGCGATAGCACAGGTATGTGCTATCTGCTACGTGGGCAAGCAGCGTGCTGCTAGAATTCCCCACTATGCCCTCGCCGTACTATCGTACTGTCTTCGGCTCCACGCCCCCGATTTAAGCATTCGAGGGCAGGCTCTAGCCAGCGCAATTTTGCGTAAATCCTATAAAAATTTTTTCGATTCACTTTTGCTATTGTTTCATTAACGAAAGCAATAGAAATTGACATAGTTTAGATTTGGCTTATTTGGTTTGATTGAGGGCTTTTTAGTATTTTCAATGTTCACCCGTTTGATCCAGTTTTCGCGATCGTTTTTATTTGCATGGGCGCTGATGTGTTTCGCGCCCATGCTGTTTTCATCCGCCCCTGCACAAGCGAACGGGGTGGAAGTGATGAATGCAAGATTGGAAAGCACGGATGAAGGTTACCGGGTTTTCGTGTCGTTTTCATTTGAACTGGGGCCCGACTTAAAAAGTGCTATCAATGAAGGCATACCGGTTTCATTTACTGCTGAAGTTGAAATCAATCGTCCACGCTGGTACTGGTTTGATGAGAAAACCATACGTTCATCGCAAACCGTCAAAATTCAATATGATCTCTGGCGTCGTCAATATACGGCTGCGGTAAATGGTGGTCTTAAGCAAAATTTTAATAGTTTAGACGAGGCCATGGCCTTGGTTTGGCGCCCACGTCGTTGGCTGGTCGCGGAAAAAAATGCGCTAAATCCCGGCGCAATTTATAACGTCGGTGTACGTTTAAAGTTAGACAGTAATCAGTTATCAAAACCTATGTTAATAACCTCGTTCAGCAATAGTGATTGGCGTCTGGCCTCCGAGTGGAAACGATTTACGTTCAAGGCTGACGACAAGTGACCAGATTTTTGCGGCAAGGTTTAGTCATTGGTGGCGTTCTGATGAGCGTCCTCTTATTTATCTTGATGACGGCGACTGAAAACTCCAGTCGTTTTCGCGCCATTAATGAAAATCTTCCTTTACTGTTGATGGCCAATGCAGTGGTTGCTTTCGGCTTGTTGGCAATGGTTACCGCTCTGCTCTGGCAGCTGATACGCCGTTATCGCCAGCGCGAATTTGGCTCGCGAATTATGACGCGCTTGGTAATTTTGTTTGCCTTAACTGGGATTGTGCCGGGCGCATTAATTTATCTGGTGTCAGTCCAGTTTGTGACGCGTTCGATTGACTCCTGGTTTATCGTTAAGCTTGATCCATTACTTAATTCCGGTGTGAATCTCGGGCACACAGCCTTAGATTACACTTTGAAGGACTTAGAAGGTAAAGCGCGCAGTATGGCGAATCAACTAGCCGATGTGGCTGATAATGCGATGTCATCTTCCTTGCCGATCAGACTGTCGCGCTTGCGTGAGCAAATGCAGGTTAAAGAAGCGACTATCGTTAGTAACCGTGGCCGGGTAGTGGCTACTACGAATGAATTTCCCGGCGTATTGGTACCAGAATTACCTACGGCGGGCATGATACAAACCGCACGTGCCGAAGGTAAATATTCGCAATATAGCAGTCATGTTGACCATACTGGTGAAGACGCAACGCGTAATTTATTTACCGAAGCGCATCAAAATACGAATTCTGAAAACGGTAACCAAGAATTTTTGCGCGTGATTATTCCCCTGCAATCGACCGGAGTCGATTCGCGCTTTCAAAAAGAAACGCATTACCTGCAAGTGATACAACCGGTGCCGGATTTATTGGATACCCAGGCCAAAGTATTTACCAACGCGATTGCCGAACATCGCGAGCGTTCATCGAGTCGCAATGGTTTGAAGAATATGTACTTAGTGACGCTGACCTTACTTTTATTGTTTGCCATTTTTGGCGCGATCACCGCAGCATTCTTTATTTCCGGCGAATTGGCCCGCCCTTTATTGTTGCTGGCAGAAGGTACCAAGGCGGTGGCTGAAGGTAATTTATCTCCGCGCCCTATTACCACGACCTCGGATGAATTGGGCAGCCTGACGCAGTCATTTAATACGATGACGCATCAATTATTTGAAGCCCGTTCGGCGGTCGAACAAAACCGCAATGAATTAGAAAATGCCAAAGCTTATCTGGAGTCGGTGTTGGGAAATATGTCGGCAGGTGTGATGGTCTTGGATCAGAACGCGTGTCTGGTCAGTTGTAATCATTCGGTAGGACGAATTTTGCGACGCGATTTAGAGAAAGAAATCGGCCGGCCAATGTCAGAAATTCCAGGACTACAAGTGTTTGCCGCCGCTATTGATAAAGCCTTTTCTGAACAACACGCACAATCTGCTGGCGGACCTGAGCAAGAGCATTGGCAACAACAAATCGAATTGCCGAGTTCGGTATTTGAAGGCATAGGTGAAGCGAATCAAGTTGGCTTTAATACCGAAGAAGATAAAGGCGTGACTTTGCTCGCACGTGGTTCACATTTACCAGTGGATTCACAGGTTGGTTACGTGATTGTTTTTGATGATATTACGAATATTATTTCCGCGCAGCGTTCGATTGCCTGGGGTGAAGTAGCCCGCCGTTTGGCGCATGAAATCAAAAATCCTTTAACCCCAATTCAACTCTCGGCAGAGCGTTTGCAAATGAAACTGGTGGATAAATTAAATGAGGTTGACGCGCAATTTTTGAACAAGAGCACGACTACCATAGTCAATCAAGTAACGTCGATGAAGCGCATGGTTGATGATTTCCGCGATTATGCAAAAATCCCACAAGCCGTTTTATCCAAAATCAATCTGGCCGCCTTGATTGATGATGTTTTACATCTCTATTTATCGGGAGATGGCCGCGATATTATTCATTTGCAGATTGAGTCTGAATTGCCTTTGATCATGGGTGACGCGACGCAATTACGTCAGGTCATACATAATTTATTACAGAATGCTCAGGACGCGGTGAGCGAGCACGTAAAAGCGGGTCAGGCGCCACGGATTGATGTGATTGCCGAGATTGTGCATTATGTCGGTGCTGATAAAACCGAGCGATTGGCGGTACGTTTGTCGGTAATCGATAATGGCCCGGGATTTTCCAATAAAATATTGGCACGCGCATTTGAACCATACGCCACTTCCAAACCACGTGGCACCGGTTTAGGCTTGGCGATGGTGAAGAAAATAGTTGATGAACACGGTGGTAAGATCGATATTCAGAACCGAACTGATTCAAACGGTGCCAAAGTTTCGATTTTGCTGTTAAAGTTAGCACCGGATGTAAATACCGCATGATAGGGCTTATGCAAAATTGCGCTGGCGAGGCGGTGAGCCGAAGACAGTACAACGTACGGCGAGGGCGCAGTGGGGAATTTAAGCAGCATGCTGCTTGCCCACGGAGCAGATAGCACATATTTGTGCTGTCGCGCCCTGCAAGGGAACACAACGAAGCAAGCGTCTGTTTTGCATAAGTCCTATATGATTCGGGTTTTTATCTCATCAAGATCAAGAGCTTCCTTAGAGAAGAATGACATCACGTATATATCGGAGTAGGGGTTTAGGGTAGATTTATGGCAAACATATTAGTCGTCGACGACGAGATGGGAATTCGAGAGTTACTCTCGGAAATTTTGGGCGATGAGGGACACGTCGTTCAATTAGCTGAAAATGCACAACAAGCACGTGAAGCCAGAGCGCAATCGCGCCCTGACTTAGTCTTACTCGATATCTGGATGCCAGATACCGATGGCGTGACCTTATTGAAAGAATGGCAGCGTGATGGCTTATTGACGATGCCCGTCATTATGATGTCAGGTCATGCCACTATCGATACCGCAGTCGAAGCTACCCGTATCGGGGCTTTGAATTTTCTCGAAAAACCAATTGCCTTACAAAAGCTTTTAAAGGCGGTACAGCAAGGTTTGACCCGTAATGTGGAAGCACCTCGTCCGGTGGTTCCCGTAGCGAGGATTAACGTCTCAGATACGTCTTCGAGCGTGGTTAGCAGCGCACCATTTGCGGCGACACCAGGTACTTACGAAAGCCGTGATTTCTCCATGGGAAATCACATGCTGCAAAATAATCAGCATTCCTTCAATAATTTATCTTTCGACTTACCATTGCGTGAAGCGCGAGATGCATTTGAAAGAATTTATTTTGAATATCATCTGCATCGCGAAGGCGGCAGCATGACACGTGTCGCTGAAAAGACAGGCTTAGAACGTACCCATTTGTATCGCAAGCTCAAACAGCTTGGGGTTGAGTCTGTTAAGTATGGTAAGCGCGGCGAATAAACTCACCGGAGTAAGCTTAATTGCGGGCGGTAGTTATGCAGAGCGTGAAGCTTGGATAGCTACTGCCTTAGCAAACAGAGCATCAGAACCATCGCTCAACAAATCAGGTGTACTACTAGAAGGCTTGCCTAGTGGTCAACTGATACTAGAAAATTCCCCTCTCTTAAGCGTAGAACGAATAGCACCAGGTTGTTTTTGTTGCATAGGACAAATCGCCATGCGTGTGACTTTTCATCGTCTATTGCGTTTACAACTTGCACATTTATACATCGCTATCAATGATGCACAGCATTTATCGTCCCTAAAAGATACGCTTTCTCAGCCTCAGTATGCGCAATTACTGACATTTGAAAATGAAATAATCATTTGAGCTAGGACCTGTTTACATTTAAATCTGGAGATGCGTTCAAGCCAAAAGGTGGGATGGCAAGGCGTAGTTCGTCGCCGAGGCTGGTGCCTCGGCAAGAGCAGAAATAGACCTCGCGCAGTCCATCTCGCGTTTTGGCTTGAACCCTTCGGGAATGGGCGAATTGGGTAAACTCGCGGGCACATGGCGTTGTTGCAAGTCGCTTACAGTGCTCGCACTGCGGCGCGCCTTGACGGTGAAGTCAGGGTTTCGAGCAGCATGCTGCTCGCTGACGCAACGAAGCATCCTTGCAAGGATGCTTTTCTACAGCGATAGCCTAGCCCTGTGCCCGTTTTTCCACATTCGCACTCCAGATTTAAATGTAAACAGGCCCTAAAGTTCAACCCTTTCTCTGCCGTAACTATTCATACGGGATAGCGACTCTCAAAGTCCCGAAGATTGATCAAAAGCACCTGGTTTGTTCTTGAACATGAATTGCCACGAGATTGAGGAAGAACAAAATGAATATTATTTATAATAGCGACCAATACAGTGTGGTCGAATTTGGTGCCCAGACAGATCATGAAACGCTGCGTTTTGGCGGATATGAAATCACCGATAAATCTGTGCGTCGTGAATGCTTCATTGGTGGCATACAAGCGGAAACCTTCCGACAAGATGTGCAAGAATTGATTTCCAACGAGCCTAGCATAGAAGAAATAGACGAATTTTTAGCTAAATTCGATTCCTATATGGGACAGTCAGTTCTATTGCATTGATATACAAGAGAATTGTCTTCTACGCAAACAGCGCTGATCGCGCTGTTTTTTTTCGTCGGTATTACTAGGCAACAAAGTGTTTGGGCAAAAAAAACCCGCTAGCCTAAGCTGCGGGTTAAGTCCAAACCTTAGTAGGTGTTGGAGGAGACAGGTGTAACTTTATCGCAGTGCAGCAAATAAGTCTCCTTGCATTTTCGTATACCAGATATAAAGCAAATATATATCTTGGTTCGGTGTGAAAATCGCCATTGTCATTCAATAATCCAGTGTTATGACGCATTTGAGGCCGTGATTCTATAGTCAGGACTTTGCCTATGGAAATGATTTACACTCTAGCTCTGACACGTAGTGAGTGCCGTTTGGAGACAAGAATGAAACTATTAGATCCTATTTTAGAATTTCACCAAGAGATACAAGCAATTCGTCGTGATATCCATGCTCACCCAGAATTGTGTTTTGAAGAATTCAGAACCGCGGATGTCGTCGCTAAAAAATTAGAAGAATGGGGAGTTCCCATGATTCAGGGTTTAGCTGGAACCGGTGTCGTCGGCGTGATCAAGCGCGGTAGTAGTACAAGAGCACTGGGTTTACGGGCAGATATGGATGCCTTGCCCATGCAAGAAATCAATCAATTTGCGCACACTTCCCAAAATGCCGGAAAAATGCATGCTTGTGGACATGATGGGCATACTGCGATGTTATTGGGTGCGGCGCGCTACTTATCGCAGGCCAAAGATTTTGATGGCACTGTGTATCTGATATTTCAACCAGCGGAAGAAGGTGGTGGCGGTGCCCGCCGTATGATAGAAGAAGGTCTGTTTCAGCAATGCCCTATGGATGCGGTATTTGGTATGCACAATTGGCCGGGTTTGGCGGTCGGGACTTTTGGTGTGAAAACCGGCGGTATGATGGCTTCTTCTAATGAGTTTGAAGTGACCGTACGTGGTAAAGGTGCGCATGCTGCGCAACCACAAAAAGGCATAGATCCGGTCATGATTGCGGTACAAATCGCACAAAGCTGGCAAACCATTGTTAGCCGTAATGTGAATCCCTTAGAGCCAGCAGTTTTGTCCTTAACGCAGATTCATTCTGGCAGTGCCACCAACGTAATTCCTGATGACGCAAAATTAATTGGTACTGTGCGCACTTTTAGTACCGAAGTGCTGGATCTCATCGAATCCAGAATGGAAAAAATAGCGCGCTCCACCGCGAACGCATTTGATGCTGACGTCGATTTTAAATTCAAGCGCAACTATCCACCCTTGATCAATCATGAAAATGAAACGCGTTTTGCGATTGAGGTGATGCGCGATCTGGTTGGTAAAGAACAGGTCAATGCAGAGGTTGAAGCCACGATGGGCGCGGAAGACTTTGCCTTTATGCTGCAAGCGAAACCAGGTTGCTATGTATTTCTAGGTAACGGCGATGGCCATCATCGCAGTGCTGGGCATGGTTTGGGGCCCTGCAATTTACATAATCCAAGTTACGACTTCAACGATGATTTATTGCCGATTGGAGCCAGCTATTGGGTGCGCTTAGTTCAGGCGTATTTGCCCTGTAGTTGAGTAGGATTGAGTCGCCCGAGTCCTCTGAATGATCAGGACTGCTTAAATTGGCGACTTAAAAATACGCAAAACAACGAAAAACGAACAATCAAAAAAGCCAGATCTTGAGATTCTCAATGATCTGGCTTGCAAGAACAAAAATACAGAACCGCTCGATGATGTGCCTACCTCAACAGCGGATTCGTGCAACTGAAACTTAGAATTCCTCCCAATCATCCGTTGGTTTTTCACTTTGCATTGTCACTGGTTTGGTGGCAGGCTTAGGCGCTGGTGCAGCACTAATTCTGGCTACTGGTTTTGAATTGGAGCGACTTTGTTGCGGACGACTGGCTGCTCTTGGTGTGCCATGCACGGCATTCAATTTAAAGACGTCCAAGGCCTTCGTTAGCAAGTCCGCCTGTTCTTCCAGTGACTCGGCTGCAGCTGCGGCCTCTTCCACTAAGGCGGCATTTTGTTGGGTCATCTCATCCATTTGGTTGATAGCAGAACCAATTTCTTGAATACCGGTACTTTGTTCCTGGCTGGCGGCGGTGATTTCTGACATGATGTCGCTGACACGTCTGACAGAAGCGACGATTTCTTCCATGGTATGACCTGCCTGATCCACCAGCGTTGAACCTGTTCTCACTTTGTCGACCGAATCGCCAATCAAGGTTTTGATCTCTTTTGCAGCGGCTGCACTACGCTGTGCCAAGCTGCGGACTTCGGAAGCTACAACCGCAAAACCTCGTCCTTGCTCACCCGCACGAGCCGCTTCAACCGCCGCGTTCAATGCCAAGATATTGGTTTGAAACGCGATGCCGTCAATCACGCTGATGATGTCGACAATTTTCTTCGATGATTGATTGATTTCATCCATGGTAGTGACGACCTGACTCACGACTTCCCCACCTTTGACAGCAACTTCTGAAGCGGTTTGCACCATCTTATTTGCCTGGCGCGCATTGTCCGCGTTTTGGCGTACGGTTTCGGTCATCGTCTCCATGGAGCTAGAAGTTTCTTCTAAGCTGCTTGCTTGTGATTCAGTCCTCGATGAGAGGTCGGTATTTCCAGAAGCGATTTCCGCACTGGCGACTTTGATCGTTTCTGCGGAAGTCTTAATCTCGGACACCATGTTTTGCAAACGGGTTTGCATTTCATTTAAAGCGGCCAATAGACTACTCGTGTCACCCGATTCAACTTCTATTTGCATAGTCAAATTGCCAGACGCGACCGCTGAGGCAATTTCTTGTGCGTATTCGGGCTCGCCGCCTAACTGTGCCCATACCGTGCGGATAATGAAATACGAGACTATTCCCAACACCAGAGTCACAATCAAACCTGCGACGATAACAGTCCATAAGACCCGACTTACGTTGTCGGCACTACGATCAATCCCCGCGGTAAATTGCGCCTGCGAAGTATCGACGGTCTTCTTTAAGTCATCCTCTAAAACTTTGAGTGAGGTTTGCATTTGTCCAATGGCTGCCTGAGGATCGCCTTGATCCACACCCAGCATGATTTTGGCGACGCTAATTGCGGGCGTGTAATAGGCATCAAATTCTTTTGCCAGTCGATCACCGAGCGCTTGTTGCCCTGGCAAGCTACTGAGATTTTTAAACTTCTCTTTCACTTTTTTGGCGCGCTCACCTGCGGCATCGATACCCTTTTTGTCATCTTCACCAACAGCTTGCTTCAAGGCGTCGACAATACCCTGTACGTCTGCTTGAATATTTTTGGCACGATCTAAAACCGGGTAATCAATTTTTTCGGTAGTTTTAATTGAATTCATCGCGGTCGTTGAAAAGTACACGCTCGCGGCGATTCCTACGCCGAAAATCACGGTTGCAATGATGGGGAGAGCCCAAATTCTACGTTTGATACTCATCTAAAAACCTCGCCTTTTGTTGAGAAAAACAGGTCGGAGTTCAATGCGTTCCGACATTAAGCAAACGGATGCTGACTTGTTATTCGTAAAAGATTCGTGAAAGCTCAGAAATCTAATAAAAGAACTTAGATAGAGAAAAAGTAAATGACGATGTAAGCAAGGCTAATTTTGATGCAGTAATGTCTGCCTAAAAGTACTTACTGCTAGGTAACAGTGTAAGCCAAAGTTTTAGAAAATGCGAAACTCTTATTGCGGTAAATTAAGGTTCACGCAATGCACGACGATACTGTATCGCTTCTGCCACATGCGCTTGTTGAATCTGCGCGCTATTCGCCAGATCGGCAATGCTGCGTGCCACTTTTAATACTCTGTGATAGGCTCGGGCGGACCAATTCAATTTGAGCATAGCGTTGCGCAATAGTTGTTCGGTGCCGCTATCGGTTAAGCAATGTAGGTCTATCTCTTTGGTCGTGAGCAAATTATTCGCCTTACCCTGCCTTTGCATTTGCCGCTGGTAAGCTGCATCAACCCTTGCTTGTATTGCGACGCTACTTTCGCCTTGACTCGGTGCAAACAGATCTTCCTGAGGTAAGGCTTGAACCGATATTTGCATGTCGATTCGATCAAGCAAGGGCCCAGAAATCTTCGCTTGGTAGCGTAGAACCGCATCGGGCGTGCAACGACATTTGCCGTTGTTGTGCCCAAAATACCCGCAGGGACAAGGATTCATCGCGGCAATCAGTTGAAATCGAGCGGGAAAGCAAGCTTGCTTGGCAGCACGTGAAATGTGAATGTGGCCAGATTCTAAGGGTTCTCGCAATACTTCCAATACCTTCCTGTCGAATTCGGGCAATTCATCGAGAAACAAAACGCCATGGTGCGCCAGTGAAATTTCACCGGGACGCGGTGTCCCGCCTCCTGTAAAAATTAAAATTAAATGAGAATAAGATGCGATTTTTAGCTAAAAAAACAGAATTAAGTGAGAATAAAACAGATCCTAACGAGAAATTTTGACTAAAACAACAGAATTAAATGAGACTATTATCAAGTGAAACAATAAATTTTTCGAAGGACGCGAGTTTCATTGAGTCGTGAATTCTATTTGTTTTTTCTTTTATGCCACTCAATTTTCTTAAGCTTTTGATGTTCGTGTCATGAATTCAAATACCGATGGCGGAAGCCCCTCATCTTTTACTATTCCATCAGATGCAGGCCTGAAAAGCGCTTGTAGAATAAGGTGTCGATCCTCTTTTGAAATGAGCTGATCACCTTCTAGTAACGATAGATATGTTTGAACCATTACAACACGTTCCGATGCATCGGTAGCCAAATGGAGTTGACTCAAAAACATACGTACCAAAATTCTTACCGCCCAAACAGAGAAAAGTCCGATGAGTACCAGTGTCGCGACCTTCCAAGATTCTGGAAGGGTTCCTGATTTGACCTCACCCAATAAGTCATGCACATAATTTTTAGCAAAGAATACAAATCCAAGCATCGACAAAAATGAAACTATGCCCAATCCGACAGATTGCCAAAGATGGCTAGAGTGCTTTTTAGTCCAATATTCAGCTGGTGCGCGTAGCGCAATCTCCTCCTTGAAAATTTTTCGGAGGTTTTCCATTTCGGACTTGTGCTCCAGTAGTAGTTTTTCAAAATCAGAATTTCGCTGAGTTTGGGTTTCGTCGAATTTTGTGAGTTGTTCGGTTCTCTGCCAATTAATATCACCAGTAATCGCATCATATTCTTGTTGTAGTGTGTTCAATTGCCCCGTTTTCTCGTTGAGCAAGACATCGACTCTGGATTTCAGCTGCTCAAACGATTGAATAGCCGCGATTTGCTCCGCTTTTTGTCCATTCGAGCCCATCGAGTATTTGTCAACCAAGCCCTCCACCAAGCCACGCCAAGCGTTCAGATCCTGAGGCTGAAAATGATTGCCAATGCTCGGAGGAATAAAAACAGAAGCGAAATAAAGTGCACTAACTTGATCATTTTCCTTTCGATAATCTGCGATTCTCTTCCCTAACGTCGAGGAGCTGTGTGGTAGCCCGTGAGTAATAAAAGCTTCTTTAAGAGATCTCTCAGCTTCCAAAATTAATCTTGTAGATTCGTTAGGATTAGAAGTTAAGTTTGCAGATGCTCTGCGTATGTAGTCCGCTGATTCATTTAGCCGCCCTATGGCTTGTCGAATAGCTTGGTCTTGATAGTTTGAATTTAAAGGATTTATCCAAGACCAAAAAGATAGCTCCTCCGCTATCCAATTAATAATTTCAGTTATATCCGAAGGAGAAAATATTCCACCTTTAAAACCAAGATCGATGCTGAATAACGGAACTTTTGTAGCGGATGTCTCAGCCATACAACTCCAATCAATAGTGATTACAAATATTTTTCGTGTAAGAAATTAATGATGTCTAATCGAACTAGATTTTACTAAAATAGCCACATAAACAGTAATTATCTTTAAAGTGTTCTTTGGGAAATTAAAGGAATGCAATCAGGAGAACATCAAAATGCCGGTGCGTAAAATTCCAATTAGTAATCGTGCGGTGACGGGTCTACACGCTGGTACCGGAGCAAGATATGAGTCCTCACTTGAGCGAGATTTCTTTGAGTGCATGATGATGGAACCAGACTTTGACCGCTTGGAAGCACAGCCTGTGAAGATTCAGTATTTAACTACCGATAACAAATTACGTCGCTATACACCGGATGCACTGGTACATTTCAAATCACTTAAAGCAGGACTACCACCCCGTCGCCCTATCCTTTGCGAAGTAAAGTATCGGGAAGAACTTGAAAACGATTTTGATAAATTCAGAGAGCGGTTTTTCGTTGCGCGTCGTTTTGCTAGAGAACGCGGATGGATATTTAAAGTTGTTACCGAGAGACGAATCAGAACAACTCGATTTGCTAATCTGAAATTTTTATTTCGCTATAAAAAACGATTGGTCTCACAATCTGATCGAGAGCTTTTGCTAGAGCTAATCGCAACCGACAAAATGGTCACTCCAAAAATATTGATAAATTCTGTCAGTGAAAATTCGATAAGGCAAGCTGAGCTAATAAGCTGTTTATGGAATCTTGTTGCAAACGGGTTGATCACGGTCGATCTTTTGTCACCGCTCACAATGAATTCCCAAATTAGCCTTTCTAAATGAATACTATCTTCAAATTAAAGCCAGGTATTTTCGTTCGGCATCAAGGCGAGCGCTATATTGTTGTGAGTCTTATTGATTTAGAGTCTGTTTTGTGTCGAAAGTTATCGAGTAGAGAAACGACGAAATTACTTATTGTCGAGCTTGAGAGGGATTCGGAAAAAGCATCGAAAAAGCGTAAAGAAAAAATAGATCTGGGTGCAGTGAATTCTGAGGAATGGAGTCTAGCAACAAAGCAAATGGCGCAGGTAAAAGCGCTCTTTGAAATGGGGCGACGACAAAAAAATCGCGATGAAGTGGAAAAGATCGCCAAAGAGTTTGATCGATCGATACCTACGATTTATAGGTGGATAGCAAAGTTCGAGAAGGACTCGACTGTAAGGACGTTTCTCAAAGAAGAGAGAATCGACAAAGGTAGCTCCCGCTTAGTGCCCGAAGTTGAACCCATTATTGCGGAAGCGATCAAGCGACTTTTAATGAAACGAGAGTTTGGTACCTTTGGTGACGTCTATCTTGAAGTGAAGCAAGCATGTCTAAAACAAAACATTAAAGCGCCGAGTGTTTCGACTATTCGTAATCGATTCTCCCAAATTTCTGAGAAAGAGCGAGTTTCAAGTAGACAAGGCAAGAAGGCTTCCAAACAAAGATTTATGCCAACTTTGGGAGAATTTCCAGGCGCAGAACACCCATTAGATGTCATTCAAATTGACCACACGCCAGCTGATATTATTATTGTAGACGACGTCTATCGAAAGCCCATCGGGCGCCCATCTCTTACCATAGCAATTGATGTGAATTCACGGGTACTCATGGGTTTCAATTTGTGGTTGGATGCACCGAGTGTGGCAAGCACAGGCTTGTGTTTGATGCATGCACTTATGCCGAAAGACAAATGGCTAAAAGACTTAGGGATCGATATTAGTTGGCCTTGCTATGGGCGCCCACGAAAAATTCACACAGATAACGCAAAAGAATTTCGTGGTACCGTTCTTGGTCGAGCCTGCGAAAATTACGGGATAGATTTAGAGCAACGGCCGCGTGGTTCACCGAATTATGGAGGCACTGTCGAGAGCAGCTTTAGGACTTTCATGCGTAGGACCCATACAGCATCAGGCACTACTTTTTCAAATATTAAATCCAAATTTGATTATGATTCTGAAGGAAAAGCGATCTTTACTCTCAAAGAGTTTGAGTATTGGTTCACAGTGTACATCACCAAAATTTATCATCAAAAAAAGCACTCTGGTATCAATACCACACCTTTGGCACGATTTCAGGAAGGCATTGGTGGCACTGATGATAAGCCTGGCGTTGGGGAACTTGAAATTTTTGCGGATCCAGAAACTTTTAGAATAGATTTCCTCCCATTCTATGAAAGAACGGTACAACGATACGGCGTCTTAATCGATCATATCTATTATTTTGATGATGTTTTGCGAATGAGGGTTGATGAGCCAGATCCTGAAAACCCAAAGAACGCCAGGAAATTTATTTTTCGACGTGACCCTGTCGATGTTAGCGTGATTTATTTTTGGGATCCTGATTCAAAGAACTATCGTGAAATTCCATATGCACATCTGGGGCGTCCACCGGCGTCTCTTTGGGAAGTTCGCACTATAGTTCGAGAGCAGAACGCAAAAGGAAATTCGCAAGTCGACGAAAATATTATTTTTGAAGGCATTCTAGAAATGCGAGAGGTAGAAAGACTAGCAGCTGAAAAGAAGAAAACAGCACGTAGAAATCAACAAAAACGCCAAGATCATGAAGATAAACGGAAAAAGAATGTGACCGCAAAAAAAATGCAATTACCAACAGCAATTTTAGATTACCAAGATAACTCAAATTCGTCTGAAGACAGTGTCAGTTCAAGTGATGGATTCTTGGACGACGATGATTTGATATTGCCGTTTGAAGACATTGTGGTGAACAGATCATGAGTGATTTTCCGCATCTCAATGCAGAAACCCAAAACCGGATGAGATTATCGCGGGATGAACGTATTTTTCTCATGAATCAAGATCAATGGGTTGGGTATTCTCACGCAAGAATGATATTGGATAGAATGGAAGAACTACTGAATTTTCCTAGAATCAGTCGCATGCCAAATATGCTCTTGGTTGGCAGTACAAACAATGGAAAGACCCAAATTTTGAAGAGGTTTCGGGAGCTACATCCTGGAAATGATAATTTGGGAGAAGAGGCGATCAGTGTACCAGTTGTCTACGTTCAAGCTCCTGCCGTGCCTGATGAAAAAAGACTGTATGCAGACATCTTGAATACCTTGTTTGCAAAGTATTCTGTATCTGACCATCCGCACAAGTTGCTGAGTAATGTAAAGGACAAATTTTCCCGTATTGGCGTACGTATGTTGATCATTGACGAGCTAAATAGCATATTGTCTGGTTCGTCTGCAAGACAGAGGCAGTTTCTTACTGTCTTGAAACATCTAAGCAATGAGCTGCAAATTCCTATTGTAGCTGCTGGTACAGAAGATGCGATTAGAGCGATAAAGACGGATCGGCAGCTTGAAAATCGATTTAATCCGATGATACTTCCTAAGTGGGGTTTTGATACTGAATTTCGTCGGTTCTTAGCTAGCTATGAACAAATGTTACCCCTATCCTATCCTTCGAATTTATCTGAAAAAATTTTAGCTCATGACATCTGGGCAAGAGCGGAGGGAACCATCGGAGAGACCGTAACCTTGTTGAAAGCATCGGCTCGGTACGCGATAAGTAATGGTATCGAAAAAATCGATATCGACGTGCTCGACAAATCTGGATATGAAAAACCTAGCGCCAGAAGAAAGGCGCTGAAGGATCATTGAGATGACGTTGGGTTTATCCGGAAATGTTCTTCCCATTCACCCGCAACCAAAAACTGACGAGATATTCTCGTCATGGTATTGCCGAATCGCGCAAGAGAATGGAATCAAACTGCATACGCTTGAGGTGCAACTTTTTGGTCGAGACAAACAAATTTGGACTCGAGACATCGATAGGTCAATTGACGAGCCCACTTTAGAGAGAGTCGCTTCGATTTGTGCGACTGATATTGATCGTGCACGCGACACAACTCTTCGAAGTTTTGAAACACTGCTATTTGATAAAATAACGACAACTGGTAATACTAATTGGATTTTGCCAGCCGGCGTATTTCATCGAAAACGGCGTAGGCGCAGTATGCAATTTTGTCCACTGTGTCTTGCAATGGATCAAGTACCATACTTTCGAAAACAGTGGCGGCTCGCGCTTCATACTTTTTGTGATCAACACGATGTATTGCTGCATGATTGTTGCCCTAAATGCCAAGCACCGGTCGTGTTTCATCGGCAGGAGCTTGGTGATCGATGGCGTCATCAGGTGCTCTCGATTACGCTATGTACCACATGTGGTTTTGATTTGAAGAGATCACCGGCTTTTCAAGCCCCCGTAATAGAGATTCACTCTTGGATCAATTTGAAATCACAATTATTTTTCTTGGACAATGGATGGACATTTATTCCCGGGCAAAATTTTCTGTACTCACATCTCTATTTTTCGGCTCTCCGGAATCTAATCTATAAATTGCTTTCGAACTGGACCACATCAAGGTTACTTGAGCATTTTCAAGAGAAATTTCCTGTGACTAGGTCTCTGAAAATCGTCAATAGACAAGCATTTGAATTTTATGGTGTGGCAGAGCGGCATTGCTTGCTGCAAATAGGAACTTGGTTTCTTCTAGACTGGCCAAATCGGCTCCTAGAACTATGTACTTTACTCAAAGTACGTCATTCAGAATTAATACGTGATTTCGATGAAATACCATTCTGGTTTTTCGACGCCGTTCAAGAGTTAAAATATTTGCCAGTGGGGCCATCTGAAGGGGAGAAAGCAGCGATGCTTCAATTGCTGATAAAGTACGAAAACACGCCATATAAGACAGAGCTATGGAAAATTATCGCTAAACGAATCTCAACGGGTTCAGTGCGTCAAACATTGGAAAATATTTCATAAGTTGTACGTCATTCACTCAGCTCCCAGTTTAGTGTATCGCCAATATTCCAGCCTACGGACTTAAGCAGATCAGGTGGTAATTCAATCATCAAATCATGAGATTCTCGGTCTTGGATTACCTTGAGTATCCATTTGTTAATTTTTTCGCTAATCATCGTGTAGCCTCAATTTGATCGACAATTGCAGCAGTAACTTGGCGTCAGATAATCCTTTTTGGCTGTCAGTTAATATCAATTTATTGGCATCTCCTGTTGACCATCCCTCGCCATCGTCATCGATCGCAATCCAATTGGTAAGCTCTGCACGATTCACGTAGCGTCGAATCTGTTGGTAGCGTGTGGCGGCGTTCCACCAATGTGAATAATCGATTTCTTCGGCCATCTTACTGTGCCAAGTTGCACCAATTATTCGCCGACGCAAGGCCTCAGGCAAGAAATTGCTTGCGCGCCTAAAATTTAATTTTTGAACCCAGCTTGTACTCAAAACAATTTGAACGTCTGGGAATGGACTTAGTGCATCTTCTAATAGCGGTGCCCACATAAATAAATGTCCTTCGTCGCGTAGCATAGGTCGACCGCGAACAAGATAAACTTCGTCAGGATGTAGCACGCCATCGAAATCAAGAAAAAGGATCATCCAATTTATGCCGTTATGTTTAGCATCGTTGAGTGTCTAAAAAAAGTCGAAACGTAGTTATTTACAACTTTGTATGTGTTTCATATGTTAATACATATAAAAGTTAAATTGACTCCTCGTTTGAGCCTAGATGAACGACTGCATCTCGAAGTGAGTTAAGTAAATGGATGGTTTTTTCGCATCCCGTATGTGATACGGAAAATTGAATGAGTAATTCACCAACACCAATCATGACCGCGTGTGCTGGTACATTGGGATTTTGATGGGCGAATTTGGTTACCGCATCTAAGCAAATTAATTTGACGTCATTGGATGCAGCTTTTAAATCTTTAACAGAGTACATTAGATTTTTTACTTAATTTGAGAGATCGTTCATTTTTAGATGATACAAATCATTATTCTTGAAAATATTTAGCCATTAACAATGGCGTTGAGTCTTGCGCACCATTCGTTTGCCGCTCTTTCACTCATTGGAAATTTGAGAATCGGATTGTCCATATTGGCTACTTCAATGGCGAGACAAAAGCTCTCTCGTCGAGTCGTGTTCTGGAAGGCTGGTACGCGCATGTTGGTGCCATCAATTTGATTCCCCATCCCGGAAATTTCCATTCTATTCTTATTGGTCCATTCAACTTGCCACGCTAATAGGTACGAGAGTTCATATATTTGTGAGGATCCATCCACACTATTGAAGGAAGCCATTTTTCGATTTGCTCGATCAAATGCAAAGAAAACTGGACTGGGGTAGCCAAGCAAGTTGGATTTGTCGAATTTGAAGTTTGTTTCCTCGTTTGTTTTTATCACGAGGTTATGTGCCTTTTTTTGAAGATTGATTAAAAAGCGAAACGTGATGTAAAAAATGGCAGAAGCGATGACAAAGAAAAGGAATACACCACTTGTTCGATTACCTTTGATAAACAACCAGCCTAGCATTGAACCAAGTGCACCGAGCCCAGAGAGCCCTGCGATGGGAATTGCAAGAGACGCGGCCATGATAGTGCCAGCTGTTTTTAAGGTATTCGCCATCGGTATCCTCAGTTTTCAATAGTTTGTTGAATTTGACGATGCAACTTCGTTAATCTTACCTGAAAATGAGATTTAAAAACAGTAGAGTTATAGGCTGTAGATTCAAAAGCGGTAGAGGTTCAACCTTGCGTGTATGAATGCAAGAAAAAAACCTATAGAGAATGCACGGCATCGAATTGCCATTAATTTGAAACGTCTGCGTAAAGAGCGTGGTTGGAGTCAAGAGTACATGGCCGAGGCTGCGGACTTTCATCGCACGTATGTTTCGCAATTGGAACGTTGCATCACGAATATATCCATCGATGGCTTAGAGCAACTGGCTATCGCATTAGGTGTCGATGTGGTGGAATTAATTATGCCTATTGAGGCTGAGTAAGAGCGGATTGGTTGAAAGGTGCTTTTAATTCAAAGTCAGTGCGTTAAGCTTTTTGTCGATCAAAGTGGATGAAGAATCCTTGCATGCATTTTTAAATTCTTGTGTCAACATTCCACTTACCGCTGAATGAAAAATTTCGGCAATTAATTCGTGGCTATTTTGAACATCCAATAATTCTGCTTTATGCACGGTCGATATCGCACCTTGACCGAGTTCGTAATTGGATTCTGTTTCGACATATTTCGAAAAATGGATCCCAATTGCGGCCAATAAATCCTGGTTTGTTCTTATCGTCTTTGACTTATCAAGGATGACGTGCAATTCGAGTTCTTTCGTGGTTTCAGACATCTCCGGAACGATGAGATAAATACAGCTGCAGGCATCAATAATCCGAGCAACCGAAATTTGTCGATTTCGAGTAAATGCTTTTGAATTGTTGGAAGACTCTGGAAATGACATTACGCAAGACGAAAGCAGTTCTCCATCCTCGTTAACGATTCTGGGCATGGTCGAAAGGTAGTTAAATCGTTGCCGCGAGTCTAAGCGAACCAAGTTAATTGGCATGTGCTGGTAGTTCCGACGAATCCTTTTGAGTAACTCGAAAAATACTAAGGAAGTTAAAGATATTTTTTTGTTTGTAGATTTTGGAATTTGGAAATCTTCGTCATCGTAATCAGAGAATTCAATTGGGTGAATCGTGGATAGGTTCCCCTCATCACCAACAGATAGTCCGTCAACGACTGATATTCCTTCTTTGCGTAGCATTAGGGTTGGGACGTGCTCATTTTCAATTTTTGTAATTGACTTGCGTATTAGATCTGGAAATTGAGCACTTGAATGTTGCGTGCTGATTTTCTGTGCGACTCTTTTCTTATCTGGCTCCTCATCAATAACCGTATTGTTCGTCTGACGGGCTTTTGAGTATTGAAGCTCACTCTTCTCTTGCTTTGCTTTTAAATCAGTTTTAGGAGCCTCTCCTGACTTTGAAGTAGATTTTTTTGTAGAGGTGTATTTGATTTCCTTGAATGGAAATGGATGTGAGCAAGAAATAAGGCTGAATACCAGAAACACGCCTTTACTATTTCCGTTGAATGGAAGCCACTTTCCCGAAACGACTAAGTCAGTTTCTCCCTCAAAGGGAAACACTGCCTTAGGAAAAGCGGGTTCATTCCGAGCAGTGGCCGTAATGCATGAGTTACCAATCAACTCAGCTGCTGAGCGAGCTACTTTTGAAAACGCAATTCGCCCAATGTGAGGTGCTGAAAATCCTGGTATACCAGGTGCTAGATGGATCGTTGGCTTTGTTGATGAAGTATTTTCGGTGCTCATCCAAAAGTTTTCTTGAGCAAATGGTGCGTCAAAAATTTTTGCGAGAACTGTACTAGAGGAACCGAAATAGAAGCGAATCAATTCCACACAGGGGACAATGATATGACAGGCATTTGTCTTGATATGTACACAGTAAGATTGTGTGTGCTCCATATGTTGTGGATGGTGCGACATCGGGAGAAAATATTCCCCTGTTTCTGGATCAGGTAGTCCAGCCTTTATTAATGATGAAGTGTCGCGGGTAATTTTTAACTGATTGAACGACATTACTTCATATTCGGGCTGCATTGAAAGCGCCCCGTTTTTCCAAATGTCACCGATCTTTAGGGCGGACAAAAGACCGACCGGGAGCCTTACAGTTCGTTTTCGCGCCTTCTTGATGTTTTCCAAATCAAAATTGACGGACGTATCGATCTCATGATCTAGAATTTGAGAGAGTTGCACTTCGACTTTTGGTTGACTAGAGCGCCGATAGTTCTCTGAAAAAGATACTGATCCAAACCAGTCAATTCGCCAAAATTTTGAATCAATATTCAGCTCTTGAATTGTAAAAACGAATCCCATTGTCTTCTAAATTATGTCATGAAATTTGATTATGTTAGCTTAGCCTATCAGTAAAATTGCCAAGAGTACGAGGTCTTTTTTGTAGACAAAGAGAAATTGATAGACGAGTCGCACTCTTTTGGGTTTATTCGTCCGGAGCTCTGGCAGCATAGCGCCAGTCGGTTGGCAATCTTGGCGACCGGCCTTCCCCGCATGACTATATAAACAGTTTCCCCTGCCTTGATGGTCGAATGCGGTCGCTGTCTTTAATTTGATTGGCAGAGGTTTTTAAGTGCCCATCAGAAGAAATAATTTCGATTTCTTTTAGCTTGGCTAGCGTTCCAAGGACTCCTTTGTATATCCTCGACGTTGCGGGCGTATCGTTGCAAGTAGTTGCATATAAAGTTTCATAGCTGTGCCCATCCTCGTCTGCATATATCACCCGTGGAATATCTTCGTGCAGTCTTTCAATCGTGCGTTTTTCCGCGTCGTCATCGAAGGTGTAGCCCAATTTTCCTTGTCGTGAGAAGCGCTCGTCTGCGCTCGTTATATAGCCGATCTTAAACATATCAAAACCTTCACCACCGTAGTGAATGAAGGTATTGCTATGCTTCCAATGAACTTCCGTCATGACGTCGCGTGCTTTTGGATGCATCGACAAATGCATTAGCCAAAAGTCCCCATGTCCTTTGGCTGAGCGAATAAAAAATGGAGTATGAAAACGAGATCCCGCCGATTTAACGATGTGCGGATAGAGTTGGCTTTGTATAAAAGCCCTCCAATCACATTCATGATTTTTTATATCTTGTAGCTTGCGGCCCTCAAAAATATTCGGAAGGCCGATTTTTTCGAGTGGCGAGTTTCCATTTTTTTCTGTGGCGAAGGAATTAAAGGAATCTACATTGAATGTGAGTATTACCTCGGCTCTAGGCAATTTTTGAAAAATCTTTCTTAAAAGCGGCATTGGTACTTGGTTGTATCCATACTGGTCCAATACAAAAATAGACCTCCCAGATCGTGGGGTTTTCTTAAGTACATGGGAGATAATTTGATCGGCATGAATATTGAAGTCACCTTTCAACAGGTGAACATCATTACCAACACGGTGCGAAAAACCTTCTTCCACCATGCTCTTGCTCAAAAAATTCGCGGCATCTCTATCTTTTTCCACAAAAAAATAGTCCACATTAAAGTGAACTTTTTTTGCGCGTTCAGGATGATTTATCATCGCTTCAGCTTCTCTTGCCGCTTCTAAGCATATGAATGGTGAACCTAAATGGCGTTCACCAGTAGTTTCGTGATGATAGACGCCACCGCCAGCGAAACCGTCTACTATAGTCAAACGAAGCTCTTCTTGACCAGGAGCGCTAACGAGCGTTGGAAAATATGAAGCAAGGTAGCTTCTCAAAAGATTATGTTTAGCGATGCTGTGTTGTTTTAATTTTGCTGGTCCATCTTGCCACTCATAATGCTTTTTTGACATATCACTTCCAAGTAATTACAACACAATCGGAAATTCGTCCCAAGTTGATCCATCTAAAAGTCTACCAGATTTAGTTTTTCCAACTTTTACCATTCGTATCATTTCACCCATGCGCCCAACAACTTCAACTCGTTGAGCACGAGCGGAGATCCCCTCTTTGATAATTTCTTCTGGCCCCCAGTGTCCCCATTGCTTGAAGTGAAATGGAACGCCAGCTTCGCGACATTGATCTCGCAAACTCTCTACCCAAGCGGGATTCATCCATCTTGCATTGACGCCGCTTTCCCCTCCAGCAATAACCCAGTTTATTCCCGCCTCCTTAGAGTTCGGCTTTGCTAGCCACGGTGCGATTTCCAAATGTCCCAGTAACGGCTCGGCTGATACAAATCGTACTGACACGTCATGTGAGAGCAGATGATCAACACGTTTTTCTAACCAATTTTGTTTTTCTGTACTGGCACCGAGCCATATGTTACGCGGCCATTTTCCTGACCAAGGAGCTAGTTTCTTTACGTGCTCAATGCGCTTTGTTAAAAGTAGCCAATCAAGATGTGGTGTTGCTTCAATCAGTTGCCAAAGTCGCTCACGCGCAACATGTAGGTCTTTACGGTTTTCAAAGACATCAGCCATAGAGGCGCAAAAGACTCTGCGTCTTTTCCCATCTGTCGCAGCCTCACGATCCCATTTAATCGGTTCATTCCAGTGTGAGTCACTGAAAAAGCGACGATCAGCTTTGCCGCCCCACAAGTCTTCACCTAAACGCTTCGCCCATGTTTCCGCATAGCAGAATTTACACGCTGGTGAAACACGAACACATCCCCACCAGGGATTAAAAGTGTGATGTGTCCATTCAATTTTACTTTCTTTACCCATGTCGCTCTCCAGAGCTATATCTTAACTCTAATTATAGGTATTGTATTTATGCATGTAAAGCATATAATTGGCATAATTTATTAACTGTGACTCAGAGTAAATGTTTTCCTCCCCCGCCGAAATAATTAAGAATGCATGGATAAAAAGCGGCTTAACTCAAGCGCAGTTTTCCATGGAGAATGGTATTAAGCAATACAATCTATCAAAATACATTCATAATAAGGCAGCACCTCCTGAACATTTTCTTATGCGCTGTATGCATATTTTGGGAATGGTGAATGATAGGGACGTTACACCAGAAGAGCTTTCTGAACTAATAAAAAGAAAGATATCTCGGCCTGATCAAGCGAATATCCGTAGAGCCGTATATGATCTATTGCATAATGTTGCTTAGATTCCTATCTCTTAGATAACTATGTCAGCCTCTTTAAACACCATTTTAGATCCAATTGATAGTCTTCCCGCGATGATCGTAGGTCGATGGGTTACAGACGAAAAGCATCAAATTATCAAGCGTTACATTCATTCAGCATTTGCGGCTCGAAACAAATGGCCTAACCGAACCTATATAGACCTATTTTCTGGGCCAGGGCGTGTCTACACGAGGCACAATAACTCGTTTTCTGATGGAGGCGTCTTGGCGGCCTGGAGAATATCCCAAGCCTACAAAGGAGCATTTACCCATTTTTTTGTAGCTGATGCATCTCGCGAATATTTAAATGCCGCGCAATTACGGTTATCCAAGGTCGGGGTAACTGGAAGTTTTTACCCCGGATTCGCGCATAATACCGTTGAGAATATATTGAATGATTTACCACAAAATAGTTTGCATTTGGCTTTGTTAGATCCATTCAATGCTGGACATCTCCATTTTTCGATCATTGAAAAACTAGCATCATTTAAGAACATAGATCTTGTTGTTCACCTAAGTACGGGGGATATTCAGCGGAACTTGGCGAAGGGGCTCCTATCGGGTAAGTCGACGTTAGATAACTTTGCTCCTGGTTGGCAAAACGCGATACTAAAAGTAAATTCTAAGAGAGATTTGAGGAAGACGTTTTTGGACTATTGGTTTTCTTTGATTAGGGGTACTGGCCTAACGGTGTGCGACTCAATGTACGCGGTGAAGAACAGCAAAGAATCCACTATGTATCATCTTTGTCTCTTGTCGAGGCATCCGCTAGCAAATAAACTTTGGACTGATGCGTGCAAGATATCCCCCACTCGCGCTTTGTTTTAACTTCCTCGTCAGATTAGCTATATTTAATTCGCCATGTCAAAATATTGCTCTTCAAAAGTTTAACTCGCGGATTTAGGTGCTTAGCTAGTCACAATCTTTCATTCAAAGTTACCACCAGTATTTTCATGACTTATGTCATAACCGTTTCCCATAAAGCTATTCCGTAATTTCAAAATAGACATACTGACTTAATCAGAGGGACAAAAATAAAGTTAAATGCAACCTAAGTAAATGAGTTGTTCACTCAATCCGATATCCGACGATAATTTATCGAGATTGACTTACTCACAGGTATTTTTACAAATACATTATCGCAGCCACCTGGTTTGCCGTCTGAATCGGCTCCGACTTTATCTGGTGACATTAGACATGATGCATCTTCAAGATCAGTTCTAAAAACTTGTCCAAGTTTTTCTAATTCGGTGATGATTTCCTGATCCGGTAATACAACGGTTGCATACTTAGTCGGGCCAGCAGAAACAATAAAAGTTTTTGCTCCCACCGCATCAAGGAATTTTTTTCTAGATGAAGTTTTACTTCCATGATGCCCTACCACTAAAATATCTGCCTTCAATTCTTCCGTGCAACAAGCCAAAAGCTTTCCTTCGATAGACGATTCTTTCGGTGTTGTCGAAGGCAAATTTCTACCGCCAGCCTCTGCATCTCCCATGAGAAGTATTTTGTGAGTACCTAGATCTAGTCGTACAGCTAGGCTGTTCTCGTTAAGGCTCGATCTAGGTGATCCATCCACAAACAAGAATGTCATGGAGGCGCCTTGGCCAAGAGAGATTTTCTCGTTGGTGATTTTCTTACCGTGATTTAGTGTCAAAGTCTGTGACGGCTGTTTGTCGCCATAGCAGTTCTTTGCTGCCATTTCGATGGATTCATTACCTTCATCTTGTGTCGCGGTGTGATACTGGATCGAAGGATCTGCGGCAATTGCAAACAGAAAATTCCGGTAGCCACAGATGTCGTTGTAGGCACCAGAGTTCCATACATTACTAGGCTTCAATCGAGTGACTACATCAGGTAGTAATTCGACGTGATCTCGGTGTGGGTGACTGAGGATGACGTGGGAGAGTTTCTGTATTGGTGGTTGCAACGTATTGAGGTAGGCCAGTGTTCTATTATTGTCCCCACGTGCCATATCATCGTTGCTACCGGCATCATAAAGAAGTGCAAAGTCTGGTCCGCGAACCAACACGGATAACCCGGTACCGACATCAATTGCGTGCAACTCGTATTGCACTTCAGGAACTGTTAATACATTCGCAGAGCCTTCTGGACAAGCAATAACTTCAGTTGAGCGTTTAGACGCAAAAGCTGTTTGACCGTTTGCTAGCTGAGTTTCGTACCATCCAGGCATAGATGCGATGAGCGGTAATGTTTGACCAGACTCAAGTTTGCCGTTTGCCGTGCTTTTTGCAGTAGGTGACGTGCGCAGTGTTACCGCGGCCACGGCACTTCCAGATGGCGCTATACAATCTGATGCTGTTGCGACCCCAATATGCACTAAGAAACCCAGCGCGACTGCAATGGCAGATCTAGAATTAGATAGCATCCATAAGCTGACAAAATTCTTAGGCATAACGATTCCTTTCAAATTAAATTGACTTTGATTGCTTTGAAAATAAGCAATTTTGATGCCGTCATTGGTTGCGGGAATTCGTTGTGATTTCCTGAACTTGTGAAGCACGGATATAAATGTAACGAAGGTTTCGCAGCCAACGATTTAGCTACGCATTTCTTGGCGTATTAAAGTCAATTTGGTGCTCAAGCGGCCGCCCTTGATGTCGCTGTCGTTTTAGTTTGATATGAAAAAGTGAGGCAGATCCACTACTTTTCGAAATTTTTACGTGTAATTTACGTGTCAATATTTGTTGGATCTGTCGAGCAATTTTTCTATTTAGATCCTTATCCCTCCTGAGAATTCGCCCAAGTTACTTGGTATATAAATTGCTCATGCCAATTAGAAACATTCCACCTTAGTTGTGTCAGAACGCATTGCTCCAAATATTGGAAGTGATCAGTTGGAGCCGTTAGTTATGAAACTAAAACTTACATTTTGAAATTTTATTGATTCGCAGTGTAATCCTTTCCTTATTTTGTAGAAGTTCTCATCAACCAAGAAGAGTGAATATGCTAAATTTTTTTTCGACTAAAAAAAAATACTATTATGTAATTGGCATTCTTGTGTCCTTTTGTTTTTCATTTTGTTCGCTCGCACAAAATGGGGTTGGAAATACGATTGTGCAAGGTTCGTCGGTTCCAAAGGGACCTGAGACAATAAGGACTCAGTTCAACAAACCACTAGTCAAGCAATCTCAGGAAATGAAGGGGGACGCGTACAGCGATGCGGTCCAGAAACTGATGCAGAGCAGCGAAGCAATTCAAATGAACTGTACGATTTTAGAGCTCAGATTGAGAGAGAGAATATTAGATCAGCAAAAGCTAATTGACCTTCAACAACAAAGAATCGATCTCCTCGAAGCCGAACTAAAAAAACTGAAAAAATGAATACAAAGTCTATGCAAACTCCTGATGTGGAGACAAATTCGCGACAATTGGAGTCGAACAATTCGCAAATCGAAGCCTTGAAGCAAAAAATGGCATCAAGTACAAATTCTGTTGTATTGCAAAACAAAGTCGTGCCTGAAGCGTGGTGGACGACGGAAAGTGCAATGACAATCAGCGCAGTAGTTTTAGTTTTTGGAGCGTTGGTTTTGGCAATGGCAAGTTTTCTGATCTTAAAGGGGAGAAAAGCAGAATCAGTTCTGAGGGTCTTTGGGACAATCATGATTATTATTTCAGCCGTTTTTCTCGTTGTTGCTGGATATAGTAGCAATCAGATCGCGCCAGTAATGGGTTTACTCGGGACAATTGCTGGTTATTTGTTGGGTAAAGAGTCTAGTGATACACCGGGAAAAAATATTCACAGAGATACTGAACGCGAAAGTGCCGAAAAGGGTACTCAAACTTAAACCCAATAAGCCTAGATTCAATTTAATTTTCAATGCGAAGTTGGACTTTCCCTGATTTGGCAAACAATATTTAACTAATGAGAAAATGCAAAATGCACAAAAATATCGAAAAATTAATGGCTGGCAACGCAAATATTCCTGAGTATTTTGTGCAAGCCAGCAAAAAATGGGAAGAAGTTTTAGCTGATATTTCTTCAGTTTCCGAAGAGAAATTGGCTGAACGACTTTCAAATATTCAATTCTGGTTTGAACAAAATTGTGGAGGACGTTGGGATGGACAAGAAGTGATGGTTTGGACTGCTTTCGCATCGATTTACTCTACAGCGACTGGATATGATCGCGCTGCAAGAGGTGAAGCGGAGGCACGTAAGTTGTTAAACGCTTTTACAAAGAGCATGGTAAGTCTTGAAGTTAAGTTTGGCGCAAAGAAAGCTGCTGCCTCTTATTTTATTTCTCAAGAATAGGACTCAGATCGAATTTCTCAAGATATTGAAAGTATTCGGTTCATTGATCACCAAGAATGTTCTCAAGATGTTCTTTACCGCTACTTCGGCACCCTCAAAAACACATAGGAAATTTATGTCGTCACAAAAGATATTGGTAGCGCTGACTATTGCGACGATGAGCACATTCTCATAGCCTAAAGCTTTATTAAATTGGTTCTATGAAAAAACATAAATCTGATATTTCCGAAATTGTCCATTTGCTCGATGCAATGACTCCGGCAGGTTCCGCAACAACTCAATCTCGAAGTGAAAGAAAAGCTGAACAAATCGCCAATTGGATTATGGGATGTGCCGCCATAACCTTTGTTATTTTGTGTGTGTTTAGCGTTTGGCACAAATTTATTGGAGGTTTATCTGAGCAAGCAAAGTTTGTAGCTTTAGGTTTTGGTATCGCGTCCATGCTACTACCGGTTATGTCCTGGCTTGTAAATATAGTAGTTAGTCTGTGGACTATTTTAAATTTTCGTAAGAATCAGTTACGTAGATTCTTAGTAGAGATCGACAATGACAATCAACATGTTGATGTACTGATGTCTAAATCGAGAGAAGAATTGGAACTGGTACAGAAATTTATACAGCTTAAGTCGACACGTATAAAAAATAGGATTGGATTATTTTTTGGTAGTCCAGATAAGGTTGCGTTACTTTCTTTGGCTGGGGTCGGTTGGTTAGCCCTTAAAGAGTTATTTTCCAAAGATGCCACCGTGATTTTGTCGATTGGCGGAGGATTAGCTGGATATGGATTTTTACAATATGTGATGGCATTTTTTGCAGGTATTGCCTTCGGTGCGGTTCTTATGAATTTTCAATTGCAACGTTATGTGTATCAACTCGAATTACTAGATTTGGTAATTTCTCAAAAGGCAAAATAATAAATCGTATGAAAAATTTCCAAGAAATCTTGCGTTTATTTGCGACTATGTTAGTCGTGTTATTCCTCAATGCATGCGGTGGTGGATCGGTTGAACAGAAAGAAAATAGCGCCTCTACAATGGCATATTCTCCGGTGCCAATTAACACGTCAATGACGTTCTTGGGGCCGCGTTCCGATTATGTGATTTGGCAAAAGTCCGGCATAACTTATATTCAAGATATGGTTGGTAATGCAGGTCTGCTGGATATTTCTCATGTTGATCGGCTCATCTTCTCAGACGTAATCATCACCGCAAACATGAATCAAAGTGTCAATTCGATTTCCAAGAAAGACTATCAAAATCTGGTTGAACTCTACATCGCATTTTTCAATAGGGTTCCTGATGCCGATGGCTTGAGCTATTGGATTACTCAAATCAAAAATGGGATGACGTTAGATCAACTTGCCGACAATTTTTATAACGCAGCGCTGCAATACAGTGAGTTGACAGGATTTACTTTAGCGATGACGAACGACACTTTTGTTCGTATTATATATAAGAATGTACTCGGTCGGTCGGGCACGTCTGCACCACCTGATGCAGACGTAAAGTATTGGGTCGATCAACTGGTATCTGGAAAGACAAAAGGATACCTTGTAGTGACGATGCTAAATTCCGCACATACCTTTAAAGGGGACAAGCTTTTCGGTTGGGTGGCTGATTTACTTGATAATAAATTTATCGTTGGGGATTACATTGCGAACATTAAAGGTATTTCATTTAATTCACCACAAGTGGCAATTAAGCAGTCAATGGAAATTGCCAGTGCTGTCACGCCAACTGATGTATTAGTAGCCACAAAAAAAGCTAGTGCGTATGCAACAAATACACGTTCACTAATAGTTTCTAATGCAGGTGACTCACAAATCGTGCCGGTGGACGCGATAGTGACCTTGAAAGGTGCCGCCACCTCAAAATTAGTGCAATCAAACTTTATTTATCTTTGGGCTATCGTGAGTAAGCCGACAAATAGTAAAGCGACTCTTTCGTCAGTTCCTGCATTGACGGTTAGCTTTACGCCCGACTTAGTCGGGGAATATTTGGTTTCATTGGTCGCTAGCGATGGCATCAACAGTAGTTTGCCAAGCATTGTAACTATTACCGCCAATCAGATTGAAGTTGTTGTCAATCCTATTCCTGATTCCGGGGTTTACAGCTGCTCTTCCATTTCTTATGAATGGGCCAGATTATTATACTCACAGGGACACACTTATCTCGATCGTGATCACGACGGTAAGCCTTGTGAGGCAAATGATAAAGCATTAGAACATCCTATTACTCCTAGTACCAATAAGCAGTGTTATGTCAATGGCTACTTCAGAAAAAATGGTACCTATGTGCATGGCTATTATCGTAGCTGTTAGAGGCATATATTTGACGACATTTGCAAAATTTTTACTCTTTGAACGGGAAATTTATTATGGAACCAAATACGCTTACATGGATAAATCTTGCATCCGCTATGTTTGCTGGAATAGCTGCTCTTCTGTGGTTCTATTCCGCTGTTGTTCGAGTAAAAGTAAACGATATACCTGACGAGAGCGGCTTTATTGGCTCATCTATTAGTGATGGCAACGGAAACGATATACTCGCCTCGCTTGTGCATGCTAATTTCTGGAGTGCATGTGCGGCAAGCGCCGCTGGTGTTGCGGCGATATTACAAGCTGTTGCAATTTGGTTTGCTGCATAAAGAGAAATTGCTATAAAAGAAGCATTCATAGTTGCTGCTAGTAACTTTAAGCGCCTCGTGGGTATTCGTAACGTAATTGCGCACGGTAAGCCTAGTACCTCACCAGATCGCGGTCAATGTTTATTTTGTGATGAAACACCTTGGACTACGGACTGTCGAATGCGGCTGAATATATTTTTGTACGGGTATCTTGGATACTCAAAGGCTTAAAAGAAAAAAGCAGATTTATGAGCAGAATTTTCTAAATAATAGAGGCTCGTAATGGACTGACGAGCCTTCTGTTTAATATTGAGTACTATGACTTATTGACTTACCACGCTCACATCATCAATCAAGAATGAAGTTGCGGTAATCGAACCTTCAGTACCGAGGAAGTAGATACGAATGGTTTGTCCCTTGTACGAACTTAAGTCAAAAGACTTACTGATATAGCTCGTGCCCTTGTTCAGGTTTGAATAAGTAGCGAGTGTGCTAAGTACCGTACCACCGCTGTTACGAATCTGAACTTGTAACGTGTCGTAGGCCTGAGTCGTCGTAGTCTCATCGGACACCACTTTCAACCAGAAATTTAAAGTAGTGGAAGTGCTAGTGCTAGGAATAGCGATTTGTTGATATAAGCTATCAACATGGGTTGCACCGTATCCATTGAGCCAGGCTTTATAGGTACCTGCGCGAGCAGCTTGTGTCGTATCGTTACTAATTACGCCACTTGTTGCCGTCCATGAACTTGCACCACTTTCAAAACCACCGTTAACGATCAACTGCGTCGTTACCGTATTGTTGATTCTAAAGTTCAACGTCGTTGAGGTACCTATATTGTTGGCTGCATCGTAGGCCTTTGCTACCAGCGCATGACTGCCATTGGTCAGCGTTGTGGAATTAAGTGTTGTGCTGTAAGGTGCGCTGGACAGTGTCGATTTCAAAGTGCCGTCGACACACAACTCCACTTTACTAACACCTATGTTATCGCTTGCTGTAGCGCTCAAGGTGATAGTGCCACTAGTGCCGCTTTCGCTCGCACTTACCGTTGGCGGTGTAGTATCGACCACGACATTATTAATATTAAAGTTGACCGTACTAGAGGTGCCGACATTATTGGCCGCATCGTAGGCTTTTGCCACATAGCTGTGTGCGCCGTTTGCCAACGTGTTTGAATTGACAGACAGGCTGTAAGGCGCGGCTGTTATTGTGCCTTTCAGTACGCTGTCGATGTAGAACTCGACCTTGCTGACACCTACGTTGTCGCTTGCTGATGCATTCAACGTGATGGTGCCGCTAGTCCCTGTCTCACTTGCACCGACCGTCGGGGGTGTTGTATCACCCGTGCTAGTACCTTGACTCACCCAAACTGGTGCAGACCACAAAATATTGCCATCATCCTGTGTGACTTTCGCGTAATAAAAATGCTCCCCTGATGCTGGCGTAACGGTCGTGACAGCTGTATTGCTCAATTGAGTTACCGTGCCATTGCGTCCTGGAACGCCTTCAAAAATTTGAACCGTGTTCACTGTGCGGCCACTGCTATTCGCGAAATTCGTTGTCAGCGTCAAAGAACCAGAATTACTGAAGCGTTCGCCCATCATGTGGCCATTGGCCATCAATACCAATTGCGAATTCTTGTCCATAGTCGCAAACATACGGCGTGCTTTTAATGCAGCAATGAAATTGGCACCGTTTAGAGGCAAACCGTTTGGAATCAAGACGCCGTTGCGATTGGTGTAGGAAGCACCCCAGTTTGCGCAGTGGTTATCTTGATTGGTCGTGAATGCCACGTGATAACCTGCTTCTAAAGCTTTATTACAAGCGGATTCATAGCTACTGCGCCCCGTTTCTGTTTCCGTTGTATTCGTGGAGAATGCAGATGTATTTAGTACTTCGCATGCGACCATTGCTTGTTCACCATCCGCGGTATATGCGAGCGCCACACCATTAACTTGAAATTGCCCGCTTGTTGCAGGGTGATTGAATTGACCAATCCAACCGCGTTGACGCATCAACGTGTATAACGCAGCGTAGTCGCCTTTGGTGGTCAATGTGTCGGCGATCAATTGATTGCTGCTGTTATATTCCCATCCCAATAATTCATTGGCGTTGAAAATATTCATGTGTCCACCATTATTAATCACGCCCCATTCCATGCCATAGATACCAAGAAAGTTAGGATGACTGGAGTTAAAGCTGCTCGCGGCTGTCAGGCCTGATTGGTAGAGATTCTTGGCAGTAACCGGATTGGCGTTGGTATTAGTGGAATCAGAACCGTCGTACATATGATTGTGTTCTGACGTCATCAAAAAATCGAGACCGCGATTGAAGGCATATTGGTAAGCGTCAGTCGGTCCAAACGCCGCTGATTGTGGGTTCTGCGCGCCCGTGCAGGAGCTCAAATTACCACCGCCATCGCTATGGTTGGTTTGACTGTGCAGATTGCCATAGTACACGGTGTAAGGCAGTGCATTGGTAGCAGGTGCGGCCAGTGCCACCATTGTATTGGTCGCTGGTGGCGAACTCATTTTGTGCGGACTATTGCTCGTACTTAACGCAGCAAAGGCAGGTATAACAACCTGGTTGGCAACACCAATTTGCATAGGCCAAGATTGTTCAGTGACTTCTGCTTTATTGTGAAGTAAGACTTCGTTGACCAATTGCGGTGCAGGTTTTTTGATGATGCTAACGATTTCTCTGGTATCGACAGCGGCTGCCGTCAAACGCACTTGGTACACACCATCCGGTATTACATTGGCATTTGTCGCAGTACGGCCCGCCCAATAGATTTGTTTCAAGATTGGTTTGTTCAATAACTTCTCGGTACCATTCCAACTTTGCACAACGCGACCACCAGGTGTGACCAGTTCGAGTTTCCAAGCTACGGTTTGTTCTTTTTGATTCAGCGGAAAACTGAAGTCCAAAGTGAAGGTGCGAGACTCATCGCCGAGGCGTGCGCCTGACGCCGCACGATAAGGTACGTGCAAGCTCGCTTCAAATTCGTGATGATCTGAAACGGCCGCATAGACAGATGAACTAGCGGTGAACGTCAGTGCGCTGAGCGCGAACAAGCCAATTACTCCGGATTTAATTCGGCTATTTTTTAGTTGAATCATGGTTTTCTCTCCCACATGCTTTGGCTTGAGCTATGCCGCCCGCACCAAACATGGTTTTTGCGAAAAGCAATTTGTTGCCGGAAGTGAGTTGTGCTCACTCACTGCACCTAATCAGCATTTCTAAGTTATAAAATAGTGACCTTCGTATTGCTAGGGTTGCATTTAGCGCTTCTGAGGAAGATGCATTTTTCTTGAAAGCAATACTTTTTTGATGTTTTTTTTGAAAACTTTCGAAGCCTGACACACCGATATGACAATTCAATTACAAAATCGAGAGCGATTTTGAAACGGGAGTTTAGTAAGGAGAGAAATTCAGCCTGGCGGCCTTTTGACGATGGTAGCGTTTTGGATTTAGTTAGAGATTTAGAGTTCATGCTCTAACCGATATCTACTGTGGTAAATATGGCACGATATTTTTGTATGGATGTTCTGGGCTTACTCCAACTTTGTGACCAAAACTTAAATTCCACTAATTCAAAATGAACTCAATGAAAAAAGCAGCTAAAGACCAATCCGATCAGCCATCTTCTCGTAGTGCATTGGAGGAGGAAGATCTTGATTGGCTCAATATGGCACCAGTGGGTCGAGAATTTGGAAGTAAGGATTACGACCGCCTAATGGCACACGATAATCTGGTTTATGCAGCAAGCACATCAGCCGATCCGGCTTCGTTGGCGCTTCGTGTTTTCTTAGATGATGAGCGCACCACGCCAGAAGGCTGGGTACGTGTGTATTGGCCAGATGAAGCTATCGATCTTTTGGAAACCAAAGCGGTCTCCGAGATTAGTCTTGATCATGATTTGGGAAATGATGAGCGTGGCACTGGTTATGATGTGGTGCTGTGGATAGAGGAAGCGGTTGCACTCCGCGGATTTATTCCACCGAAGATGACTGTTCACTCAGCAAATTCTTCAGCAAGAAAAAAGATGGAAGCAGGTATACAAGCGATCAATAGACTTTTAAAGAAATGAATTGTTCTGCCGAGAAAAAAGAAGTAGGACTCGGGCAGAAAATGTTCTCACTTAACCCCGATCTTTCCAATGAGGGTACGGCATTTGTATAGCTGCACCCGCATATCATACAAAGTATAAGACTATTTCTTTTTCGGTTGATGTACAGGAAGTGACGGATGTTTGGACTTACTCGGGGGATTTACATGATGTCTTCTATCATCTTTACCATCTTCGCGTTTCGGTTTTGGTCCAGGGTGAATAAACATAATTACCTCTCAAAGAAAAAACGAATAGATTTGTAACGAAAATCATTACAACTCAATTTGGGGGATCAGTTTCAAGATTTCAAGAAGATGTTGGACAAATTCTTGACCATGCCTATCTGCGAATTTCTAATGACGGAGAGAGAAATAAGAGGAATTGGCAAAGGCAAGTGTGATTACATTGGGATCGGTTTTGCAGTACTGATATTCAGGAAAAGCAATTTGAATATCTAAATACCATTCTTTGACATAAAATAGCGCAGCCAGTCTTGCAATATCGGACAACTGCGCGATTTCCGAAGTGACTATGAGATTTGTTGCTTCGAATTAGGGCCAACGTCTGTCTTGTTCAAATCATGAAAATTCGATTTTAAGAGCTCAGCAAGTCGTTTCAAATCGGTACCTCGTTTTGGTGGACTCATGAGAATTAACGCAGTGTGGGTAGTGCAGTTATCTGGGCAATTCATCGAACAGGTATTGTGCATGCCAATTCCTTTTGGAAGCTCAATCCACGTCCATCCGTTTGTCTCACACCAGTTCTTGGTCCCGTCGTACTTATCGGATCCGCTGTATGGCTCGTTTGAGACAACGTATTTGTTATCAGTCGTTCGCCAAACGCAGTAGTGGTCAAGCCTTGCATCTGAGCGATAATCAGGGAAAAGTGAAGCATAGGCCTTTGAGGGGAGCAACTCTGTTGCGTCCATGAAAGCAATGTTCATTCTTAATTGTTCCATTCGATGAATTGTATTTTCGACAGAAAAGCCTCTCACGTCCCAGTACTCTGGAATGCGCTTGCACGATTCGTAGTGCTTTGCTTCATATCGAGTTGGGATGTGTGTGTGCCAGAATTCTTTAACGCGATTTCCACCTACTTCTTGGTTTAGAACCCATCCTGATATGCGAACCTTAAAGTCTCTTGAGATTGTTAAAGAGGGATTGATCGTTGAATTCGACCCGGATGCCTTTTTAAGTAAGGACCAATTTAAGAAGCCAGCTTCAATTGCAAGCTGATCAAGCGCTGATGCGTGCTTTAGTCCGGGACTTGCCTTCTTTTGCTTGTTAGCCAAGCGTTTAAGATAAGCAATTTGTTGCGGCGTATGAATACGATTTGATGACATAACGTTCTCCATGATCGTCGATGCATCCGCCCGCAAATACACCGATAACGATCGTAGAAAACGATGGTCGATTAAGAGAGCGCTGTCGGCATCAACTTCGCCGCGCGGGCGTGCAGGTCAGCGTCATGACCTATGATTAAATTTTAGCCGAGTTTTTTGCAAAAGTCACTGGCTAGAATTTTTTCACCCGGAATATCTTGCTCGAATGGCGGTTGGACTTTTTCTAATCTTCACAAATGATCAATGTGACACTGGCTACGACGTAGTGCTGTGGATAGAGGAAGAGGTTGCACTCCATGGATTTATTCCACCGAGGATGGGTGTTCACTCAGCAAATTCTTCTGCTAGGCAAAAGATGGAAGCCGGAATACACGTCATTGATAGACTTTTCAAGAAATGAATTGTTTTGCCGAGAAAAAGAAGTAAATCTTGAGCTAAAAAATGTTCTCATTTATCGCCGATTGTTCTCACGTATCGCCAACTTTCTCATTCAGCTCCAATCTTTACAATTGAATAAAAGAAAATTATTCGTTCCAATCAATTTTGAAGTTTCGCATAAAACAATGAACACTTAACTGGAAAAATTTAATCGAGTTAACTAATATTTACTAGTTAATTTAAATTTGTGTGCTAACATAAGAAGTGTACAAACCGAAGATTGGCTTCGACGTACAATTTACCGATACGGAGCGTAAATGAAATTATCACTGAATGAAAAGCAATTTTTAATTCTCGATATATTAGATGGACCAATTGGAAAGAAACCATGTTGTGCAGGAGATATTTTGAGGGCGAGCAATAAAGCGATCTCAAGAGGTGCAATTTTTGCTTTATTATCATTTTTGGAAACCGAAGGTTATCTAATTTCTTTACTTGAGGAAGAATCAAATTTTACTTTACCGAGACGTTTATACACGATTACATCGAATGGAAAATTAATGCTTAATGTATATAGAAAATTGAAACAGCCTGAGTCTTCAAAATGCGAAGAATCTCTTCTTTTATCAGCACTTTAAGGAGGTAGAAATGAACGCCCTTTACAATTACTTTGATACTACGGAAGTAGAATTGAAAACTTTTTACAATCGTTTTGATACTAAACAAATCTTTGGTCATCGAAATTTTGATGGTAAACAACGACAACTAGATTAAAAACTTAACTTTAAAGGGGTAACTCATGAACACTGTTGGGGTTTATTTAGGAATTGCTGTGATAGTAATTTATTGCAATTTGAGTAAGCGTTGTAGGAGTTACTCAAGTTTCGATTATCAATATTCGTGGTGTTTAAGAAAACGTTTGCTTGGAATCTATTTCAAATTAAGACGGAAGTCTAATTATCTCGCAAAGAGTTTTTACCTCTTTTATATATCAACTTTGGTTATTGCTAGAATCGCTATTTTTTGCTCGAGGTTGATTTTTTTGAAATCAATACTATCAAATAAAACAACGGGAGTAGAGCGTGTATTGGCGTTGTCTGACATGTATTTTAGTAAGCGGTTGACGTCAATGTTGGTTGACTCTTGTGCTTTATATCAGAGAGATTTAGCGGGGGTAACAACTGAAATAGAAAAAGCACGGTTGTCTAATGCGTTCTTGCTCTCCATACCAGAGTCATTGTCAAATTGTATGTTTTGTTGGATTAAATTACATAGTGGTTTAAAAATTGAAAAAGTTAGCTAAAGGAAAGTGGCAGTGATTTTGATATCACTGCCACTTTTTTGATTTTAACCAGATTTTTGATATAGAACAGGGGCAAGTTGCTCTTTTGTTTTCGGCACTTCATCAAGGTTTATTTTATTGCAAAAACTTCAACATGAAACGAATATTCGAATAAATTGTGATCGCAGCAAAAGCGACACCGAGAGAATTCTTTATCCCTATATTTGGTGCGTATAGAGGAATAAATTAACTTTTTTGTCTCTCTAAGTTGTGTGATTCATAGACATCATTTCAATTTTTGAAAGCATTCTTGATTGACCTTTTCGTTTGTTGTCATTGTTCAAGGAGACGATAAGTTTCGCCTGGTTAATATCCGTTCCACTAGACGGTTTATGAAACGCTACTTTTGATATCTGGATTTCCCCTAATTCCGTAGGCATCGTCTAACTTAAAAATCGCGAACATTTCTTTACTTTGTACGCAAATCTTTAAGTCGGGAAATAACTAACTCAATGAGTTTCTTAATTGGCCAACTGCAACTTAAGAATCGTAGATTTTCTTATTCTCATTTATTTTTAATTAGTCTCATTTATTGTTGTTATTCTCAAATAATTCTAATTTTTACACCTCCGCCGACGAGCGCTACCGCAGATGCCGTATGGTGCGGATTTCTGTAGGGTCTTTGCTTCCATTTGGCTAATCCAAAGCCGTTGCTAAGCGACTGTACCGCGGCAGATTCTAAAGCTTCTTGATCTGTCATACCCGGCAATATTCCGGGAAATCGGCTCGCTAACATGGACTTTCCCGTACCAGGTGGACCCATTAACAAAACACTATGGCGGCCAGCCGCCGCGACTTCCAATGCGCGTTTCGCCTGTGCTTGTGCCTTGACATCACTGAAATCGGGGTAGTGAGCTTGACCGCTATGAGGGCGACTTTGATGTTGTTGAATCTTTGAGTCTGGGTCATTTCCAGCGAAGTGTGCGCATACCTGCAACAATGAAATGGCCGGAAAAATACGTGCTTCACCGACCAAGGCCGCTTCGTCGGCATTTTGTTGGGGCAACATGAAAGCCCGCGCAGGAATTGCATCGCGTTGAGCACTTTGGCAAATTGCAAAGGTCATGGCCAAGGCGCCGCGTATCGGTCGAAGTTCGCCAGAGAGCGATAATTCACCGGCAAATTCATATTGATCCAAGGTATCGGCAGGAATTTGCCCTGACGCTGCTAAGATCCCTAGCGCAATCGGCAAATCAAAGCGCCCTGATTCTTTGGGTAAATCAGCCGGCGCAAGATTAACAGTGATCCGCTGGGCGGGAAAATCGAAGCGAGCATTTTGTAAGGCTGCGCGTACCCGGTCCTTAGATTCTTTGACTTCAGTTTCAGGTAGGCCAACGATGGTGAATGCGGGTAAGCCATTTGCCAGATGAACTTCAACCGTTACTTCTGGCGCTTCCATGCCATTTAAGGCGCGACTTTTAAGAACTGCTAATGCCATGATCTTGAGTCTGCCTTTGCCTACAAATGGTAAAAGTTGGTGAAAAACTCCTAAGGAGTATTTAATTTTGCTTCCAGTTCCGCCACACGTGTCTCTAAGGCTTCTAACTTGGTGCGCGTCTTTGCCAATACATCCGCCTGAATATCGAACTCCTCGCGGGTTACCAAGTCGAGTTTTGCAAATCCCTGACTCATAAAGGCTTTGACGTTTTTCTCTATATCTTTGGCGGGTGAGTTTTCCAAAACTTGTTGCATTTTGGTTTGCATATCATTGAAAAATTGATTCGGTTCCATGAAAAATTTCCTATAGTGAATTGGTAATGTCTTGCCTAACAGCAAATTGTTTGCTGGAAAAGAGCGATTCCGGTGCATTATAGATTTTTCTCGAATCAATTTTGCGTCATTTCAGTGCAAAAAAACCGTAATTAATATAAATAAATGTAAATTATATATGTAATTCCGGTGTTTTGTGTAGTCGATCTGATATTTTGATTTTCGTGAAAAACTACCGTGTTCACTGGGTGCTCTGGCCTATACGAGCATACCACTATCATTTTTTCGCGTCATTTCATCGTGATTTTGCGCACCGCAATAAAGCTGGCACGAGTTCTGCTAGTAGCTAACTAAAACGTCTGCGCATCTAAGTAAAAACTCAGTGCAAACCGCGTAACGCACAGCTCTAGGAATCGCTAGTAATTTCTATAAAAAACAGTAAAAACCAGCAAAAAATAGCAAGCATCAGCATCGATAAACAATACGTAATAAACCCATTTTGAAACCATCTCGAAGAACAGGAAGATCGCCATGAAAAAGATTTTATTTTGTGCACTCATCAGTAGTTGTTTTGCAAATGGCATGTTGGTTAGCACTGCGAGCGCGCAGGAAGCAAAGCCAGAACATGAAGTGAGTTTTAATCTCGGCGCTGTCAGTGACTATCGTTATCGCGGGATTTCACAATCACGTTTGCAACCAGCTTTGCAAGGCGGTGCTGACTACGTCAATAACAGCAATGGCTTCTATGCGGGCACCTGGCTGTCGACGATCAAATGGACCAAAGATGCTGGTGGTGACGGCAATCTGGAGATGGATTTATATGCAGGCAAACGTGGTGAGATTACCAAAGATGTGAGTTACGACTTCGGGGTCTTGTCCTATGTTTACCCTAGCAACGGTTTGAAGAATATCGCTGGTTTTGCGGACGCAAATACGACTGAAATCTACGGTCAAATCAGCAGTGGTCCAGTGTATGCAAAATACTCACATTCAGTCACAAATCTGTTTGGTTTTGTTGATAGTAAGAACAGTGGCTATCTCGATCTAGGTGCGAATCTTGAAATGAGTGAAGGCTTTACCCTGAACTTGCATTACGGTCGTCAAACCGTCAAAAACAATACTTCCTATTCGTATAACGATTGGAAACTCGGCGTCACCAAAGAATTGGTTGGCGTTAATTTCAGCTTAGCAGTCATCGGTACCAGCGCTGGCGATAAGTTGTATGTCACTCCGGCAGGCAAATTTACTGGCAAAACTGGTCTGGTTTTGTCGGCAGTAAAAGCCTTCTAATTTTCTTTGACCGAATTAAAAATATCACCGAGACCATCATGAAACTGATTACGGCAATTATTAAACCCTTTAAGTTAGATGAAGTGCGTGAAGCGCTTTCTGAATTAGGCGTGCAAGGTATCACTGTGACCGAAGTAAAAGGCTTCGGTCGTCAAAAGGGACATACCGAGCTGTACCGTGGCGCTGAATACGTCGTCGATTTTTTGCCAAAAACAAAAATCGAAGCAGCAGTCGAAGACAATATTGTTGACCGTGCCATTGAGGCTATCGAAACCGCGGCGCGCACCGGCAAGATCGGTGACGGCAAGATTTTCGTATATTCCCTGGAACAGGTCGTGCGTATCCGTACCGGTGAAACTGGCAACGAAGCACTTTAATCGACGAGAGCAAAACATGAATAAATTAATGAAATTTTTCACCGCAGCTGCCTGCTCACTAGCATTGGCATTCGCGATGGCCCAAAGTGCAACAGCCAAGGCAGAAGATACGCCAGCCAGTGCATCTGTGAGTGCCTCAGCGAGTGCTAGCGCTGCAGCCGACGCCGCTAGTGCTTCTGCACCAGTTGCTGCCAGTGCGACTGAAGCTGCTGCTGTCACGACTACCGCCGTAACTCCGGCCGCCCCAGCAGCGCCAGCAACACCGCCGCCAACGCCGAATAAGGGCGATACCGCCTGGATGTTAGTCGCGACTTTATTGGTCACGATGATGGCAATTCCAGGTTTGGCTTTGTTCTATGGTGGTTTGGTTCGCGCCAAAAATATGCTGTCCGTTTTGCTGCAAGTGTTTATGATTTTTGCAGTGATTATCGTGCTCTGGTGTATCTATGGCTATTCCTTGGCATTTACCGAAGGCGGTCGCTTTATTGGTAAGTTCGACCGGGTTTTGTTGCAAGGTATTTGGGATCCAGTGCAGGCGACTTTTACGACCGCAGCGACCTTTTCTAAAGGCGTGGTCTTACCTGAATTCGTGTTCGCCGCATTTCAAGCCACTTTTGCTGCGATTACTTGTGGCTTGATTATTGGCGCATTTGCAGAGCGTGCTAAGTTCAAAGCAGTCTTGGCTTTCGTCGTAATTTGGTTCACTTTTAGCTACTTACCGATTGCCCACATGGTGTGGTTCTGGACAGGTCCAGACGCGATTAAAGATGCCGCAACTTTGGCAACAGAAACCGCAAAAGCAGGCTTCTTGTTCCAAATGGGTGCGCTCGATTTTGCGGGTGGTACTGTAGTTCACATCAATGCAGCGGTCGCTGGTTTGGTCGGTGCATTCATGATAGGCAAGCGCGTCGGCTACGGTAAAGAAGCCATGGCGCCACATTCTCTGACAATGACGATGATAGGCGCGTCCTTGTTATGGGTGGGCTGGTTTGGTTTCAATGCAGGCTCTGCGTATGAGGCAAATGATATTGCTGCACTGGCCTTTATCAATACCTTGTTAGCAACCGCTGCCGCGACTGTCTCTTGGGTCTTTGGCGAATGGATGAGTAAAGGTAAGCCTTCGATGTTGGGTGCGGCTTCTGGTGCTGTCGCTGGCTTGGTGGCGATCACGCCAGCCTGCGGTTTCGTTGGACCTATGGGCGGCTTATTGATTGGTCTGGCATCCGGGATAGTCTGCTTGTGGGGCGTGAATGGTTTGAAACGCATGCTGGGCGCTGACGACTCTTTAGACGTATTTGGTGTACATGGCGTAGGCGGTATTCTTGGGGCATTGTTGACCGGTGTATTCGCATCGCCAGCTTTGGGTGGACAGGGGATCTTTGACTACGTAACGAACAAAATGTCCGCTGATGCTTATAGTATTGTTGGTCAAGTGACGACACAGGCGACTGCGATTGGTGTAACGATATTATGGTCAGCCGTGGTTTCTGTGATCGCTTACAAATTAGTCGATCTGGTCATAGGATTACGCGTACCAGAAGATGAAGAACGTGAAGGCTTGGATATCACTAGTCATGGTGAATCTGCTTACCACTCTTAATCGATTGAGGAAATTCGCAGGCAATTTCGCTGCATAAAAAAAATTATAGTACAAAGGTTCTTGGTGGGACTTCGCGCCTCTCAGTTAAATGAGAGGCGTTTTTTTATGTGAAAAGTAAAATCTCAGTCTAGTTAGTGGTTTGTGTCCGAGCCAGTCAGGGCACGTATGGGAAGTATCAGCGTGATACTGGTTCCAGCACCGATGGCGCTTTCTACGTTGATCGTTCCGCCCAATAAATCCGTCACAATATTGTGCACGATATTCATGCCTAAGCCACTGCCGCCATGCCCAAGTTTTGTCGTGAAGAAAGGGTCAAATACGCGCCGTAAATGTTCTGCTGAAATACCTGCACCGTTATCGCTGAAACATATTTTCACGTGTTGATGATCGATTTGATTGGCACTCAGGCGCATCACACCTTTATGCCTGTCCTCAAAGCCATGTAAGAGAGCATTATTGATGAAGTTCGTAATCACCTGCCCATAGGGCCCAGGAAAACTATCAATCACAATGGCCTCTGGAATATCGATCTGTAGTTGATGACCTTGTTTGTTAATGCGACTTTGCATAGTGCGCACTACTTCCTGACTGGTCTTTAACAAATTGAAAGAGCGTCGCTGTTGACTGGTTTGATCCACCGACACCTGCTTAAAGCTACTGACAAGTTCACTCGCGTTGAGTAGATTGCGCATCAACATGTCATTTGCTTCATTCAAGACTTCAGTGAAGTGAACAAATTCAGAACGTTTTAAACTGCCCTCTTGAAATTGGCGAATGAATTTCCCCGAACTTTCTTTTAGCGTGGTCGCGGTGAGCAAACAATTACCCAGCGGCGTATTGATTTCATGCGCAATACCTGCAACCAAAGCACCGAGCGCGGCGAGCTTTTCTTTTGACATTAACAATTGCTGCGCCGATGAAAGCTGTTGATAGGTATCGGCATTGTCAAAAGCGACCGCTGTGTAGGCGGCCAACGTCGTCAGCATATCGACGTGCATACGTTCAAAAGCATAGGCATGGCTGCTTTGCATCGACAACAATCCCAGTAATCGGTCTTTAATGATTAAGGGAACGTAAATCAATGACACCGGCGTGAAGCTGTCAGAATCTGCATCAAATGATTCTGCTGCGACCAATTTATCCAGACCCTCAATACCAATATAGTGGAGATAATCTTCATGGATATCGTTGATATAGATCGCTTTCTTATGTTGAACACACCACACCGAGAGTAAATCTGGATCTTGTAAATTACGGTGATACGGCAATAGATTTTTGCCGCGCAAAATATTACAAGGGAAATCGATCATCCCCTGCTCGGCCTTGTAGATACCTACCGATAAGAGCTCTGCGGGCATCAATTTATTCACATGTCGGTATAGGGTATTGATAATGCTTTCCCTATCCAACTGGGAAGTAATTTCTCTGCCGATTTCACTTAAGATAAAGATATTCTGATGTGCGGTACGCAGTAATTCGGTGCGAGCTTGTAATTCCTGAGTACGTTCTAGCACCCGGTTTTCCAGACGATTTTGTGCTTGTCTGTATTCATCCAGACTCAGAACTTGTTGTATCAGGTTTGCCAGGTGGCTGCCAAATAGGAGATCTTCGCGTGTCCAGTTTTTTCTCTGCAGCGCTTTGCCGAAACTGATGACACCGATTTGATTGCCGTGCAGACGTACTGAAATTTCTAGGAGTGAACACAGTTGCGCGTCTTGATAAAGCGTGTCAAGTTCTTTTGCTGCTGGATGAATTCTTAAGTCATGTGTAGCGATCGGCGTATGCAAATTTTGGATGACTTGAAAGTACTTCAAAAAATCCTGCTGACGCAAGCGCTTGCCAATTTCAAACGGCAAAGGGATAGAGCTAGTCAGCATCTCACAGCGCAATTGCTGGCGATCTTTCAGCCACAAACAAATGCAGTCTACGCGTAAGATTTGCAGTGCTTGTTCGCACACATAACGTAAGGCTTCATCTAAAGTTTTCTCCTCTAGCTGACTGTTGGAAGACAGATCAAGTAACAACTCCACCGGTGGTTTCTTAGACAAATCATATTCTCTTAATTGAGAAAATTTGTCGCTAGTACTCAGTTCAGTGATTTCTTTGCTTAACTGGTGATGCGTTCTGGCAAAATTCAAGGCCAATTGCGTTTGGCCGCTACTCTCATAGAGCCTCGATAAGGCCTGACAACACAAATTGCGTTGCGCACGAGAGCCATTTTTTTCAGCGTAGTCCAAGCCTTCAAGATAGATGGTAATCGCCTGGCCAGTTTGATCCTGAGCCACATACAGCTCACCCAAGGTATTCGCCGCAGCACTCAGTAACCATTGATAATGACTAGCCTTTGCCAAGCGCAGCGCATAACGCACCTCTTGAAAAGCCAGATCAAAATTTTGTTCGTGTTGTGCCAAAATACCTAGATACCAATGTGCCTCTGCAATGTATTCGGTGATATTTCCCCGTTGAGCATGCGATAAGGCTTCTTTGAATAATTCGCTCGCCAATGCGTGCTTGCCGATGTTGAGGTTATTGACCCCCAAATTGATTGCCAGCTTACTTTTCAGGTAGGGGCGATCAAAGCTATCGAGCAAGAGGCTGATATCTTGCAAGATTCGTGCTGCGGCTTCCCAGTCGCCCAGCGCATCATAAATTTGACCGAGGCCAATTCTTGCCTCAATTAAAACTTCCGTGTCGTGTGTGATTTGGCACAAATCGATGCAGCGCGTCCAAAATCGAATAGATTCGTTATAGATTCCTTCGGTGTAGCGCACCCGACCCAGACAAAGCATGAGTCGGCCAGCTTGGTAGGTTAGTCCGCTATTTTCGGCACTTTGTAAGGCGCTATACAATTCATCATTGAGATTACTGGCATGACCTAGCCTTTCGCAAATAAAGAATCGACGCACCAAAGCATTCAAAGCGACTGACAGGCGCTTTTCTCGGTACGCAGATTGCTCCAGTTTATGAAACAGCTGTATAGCCTGTTGTGGATGTCGTCTGGAACAGCGTTCTATGCGCTGGATGAGTTCGTTCATTTTTATATTCAGCCGCCAGGTGTTTTACTCTTTATGATTAGTTCGCACACTTATGTGTCCGAAAACGGCTAGATACTGGCCTGCATTCCAGTTTAAGCTAGTCACATATTCAGCGCTGTTCTGACCATATGTCTTCTTCATCTTGTCAGTTTTGTACGCAATTTATCGCTGCTCATCGTTGCTAATTGTTGCTTACCGGTCCTCAATTGCTAGTTTATTGAGTACCTCGATGATTACATTACGGACATATTTACACGAACTTAAAAAATGACAAAAACAATGCAGTCAATTTCCACATCCGGGCAAGATTACTATCGCGCACTTGCCGCGAAAGATGCCCGTTTTGACGGCATCTTTTTTGCCGGCATTACGACAACAGGAATTTATTGTCGCCCAATTTGTCGTGTGAAAACACCGCGTCAGAGTTCTTGTGTCTTTTTTAGTTCACAAGCGGCAGCGGAAGCGGCTGGATTTCGTCCATGTTTGCGTTGTCGGCCCGAGTTAGCGCCCTATAACTTACAACAAAATCTAGCGCACGCGATATGGCAAAGGATCAGTGCAGGCGCTCTTAATGAGCATAGTATTGAAGTATTCGCGGGGCAAGTGGGATTGTCGTCTCGTCAGTTGCGCCGCGTGATCTTACAAGAGTTTGGTGTTAGCCCGATTGCGTTGGCACAAACCCAGCGCCTATTGTTTGCCAAGAAATTGATCCAAGAGACGCAGCTAAGTATGACCGATATTGCCTTTGCCGCGGGTTTTGGCAGTGTCCGTCGGTTTAATGCGCTATTTGAATCCCGTTACAGCATGGCACCTGGCTCAATTCGGCGCTTACAGGCAAGCCTGACAACGCAACAAGAGATTTCGCTGCGACTCGCCTATCGTCCGCCGTATGCTTGGGATGCCTTGCTCAATTATCTAAATGGGCGCGCAATGGCTGGGCTAGAGCAAGTGGATTTGCAGCAAAGCTGTTATCGCCGCAGCGTGCGAATTGATGACAAACAAGGCTGGATACAAGTGAGTCATGACGTAGAAAAACAGCAATTGCGCTTGGACATTTCCGCGGGATTAAGTAGCGTCTTGTTGCCCTTACTAGCCAAAATTCGTCAACAGTTTGATGTTGAAGCGAATCCTGTATTGATCGCCCAGCATTTACAGCATGATCCGCTGTTGGCACAGCAAATCGCTCGCACACCGGGTTTGCGGGTACCGGGTAGTTTCGATGCTTTTGAATTAGCGATTCGGGCGATCTTAGGGCAACAGGTCAGTGTGGCGGGGGCGACCACGGTTTCTGGCCGTTTGGTGCAAAGATTTGGCGAACCGACGATTACACCATGGGCAGGCGTCTCACATCACTTCCCGACGCCGGAAAAGTTGGCGAGCTTGAGCATAGAGGAAATTGCCTCCATAGGCGTGCCGAAAACCCGAGCTGCCACCATACAAGCATTCGCGCGTTTTGCAGCTGCAGGTGGATTACAACTCGCACCTGGATTGGCATTGAATGAGATCGTTCAGCGTTTGAAAACCTTGCCCGGCATAGGCGAATGGACGGCGCAATACATCGCGATGCGGGCTTTACGTTTTTCAAATGCTTTTCCTGCTGGTGATTTGGGTTTGCAGAAGGCAGTCAGTGAGGATCCGAGCGCACGTTGCAATGAGAAACAACTATTGTTGCGCGCTGAAGCTTGGTCACCGTGGCGTAGTTATGCTGCACTTTTGTTGTGGCAATCTTTATCGGCCTAGATTGCAACTTTGCTTGACTGTCCTAAATAAATTTAAGGAGGAATTTTGATGATGAAGAAATATCTATTACATCCCAGTGCTCTTGGCGTGTTGCGTTTGGTCGCTAGCGCACAAGGTCTGGCGGGCGTGTATTTTCCTGAACATAAGCATTTGCAGTTTGATCCTGCCTGGCAATTGGATCCAAACGACGGTGTTTTACGACGCACAGCGCAACAACTAGACGCGTATTTTGCGGGCGAATTGCAAAACTTTGATTTACCGCTAGATTGCACGCAAGGCACAGCATTTCAACAAGAAGTCTGGCAAGCCTTGCGTACGATACCGTATGGCAGTGTGTGTAGCTATGCCGCCTTAGCACGGCAAATTGGCAGACCGAAGGCGATTCGTGCACTAGGTGCGGCGAATGGGCGCAATCCATTATCGATCGTCATTCCTTGCCATCGTGTTATCGCTGCGAATGGAGATTTACAAGGCTACGCTGGTGGATTGGAGAATAAGCGTCGCTTATTAGCATTGGAAAATTATTTGTAAGCGTATCTGGTAGGAAATTGATGAATAAGTTGATCAGTTAATGCGAATGCCCATATAAGAATTTCATGCTAAACCTTTGAAAAACAAGAGAAATATTGGTTCAAAATCAATAAAAACCGTGGCTGACCAATTATTTTGATGCGATGCACAAAAAAAGCTTGACGCTTAAAAAATAGTCAGTAGAATGCGAATTGTTGCGGTGCACCATGTTAAAGATGTTTTGGGACTCACTGCCATTTTGAATCAAACCGAATCGTCAAACTGACTCGTCAACTTACCGGAGAATTCCATGTACACAACACCAGAACAATTTATCGCTGCTACTAAGACTAACTTGGAAGCGCAATTTGCTGCTATCACAGCATTGAACCAAAAAGCATTTGAAGGCTTGGAACAGTTCGTGTCTTTGAACGTGAACGCTGCTAAAGCAACTTTCGAAGAAGGCACAGCAGCGACTCAACAATTGTTGAACGCAAAAGACGCACAAGAATTGATCGCTTTGGCATCTGCTCAAGCTAAACCAAGTGCAGAAAAAGCCTTGGCATATGGCCGTCATTTGGCAACTATCACTTCAGCAACACAACAAGAATTCACGAAAGCAGTGGAATCTCATATCGCTGAAACAAATGCAAAAGTTGTTTCTTTGATCGACGAAGTGACAAAAAATGCACCAGCTGGTTCCGAACAAGCTGTAACAGCATTGAAATCTGTTGTTGGCAACATCAACGCAGGCTACGAGCAATTGACAAAAACGACCAAACAAGCTGTTGCGACTTTGGAAGACAACTTGGCAAATGCCACTAAGCAATTCACACAAGCTGCTGAAAAAGCAACGACAACATCAAAAAAGAAGTAATTTAGCCGATCAGCGCGCGGCCAAGCCAAGCGCTAAACGACTAAGAAGTCGCAAATTTCGACCACAAGTGCAGTTAAACTTGTTTGCATGAAATAAATGCGATTTCAATGAAAAAAGCTTTCTGAAAAGGAAGCTTTTTTTTCGTCCAAATTTTCCTGGTACACAAAATAATTGCATAAAAATTCAGCAATTCTGATGCGGCGCAATATTTTCCACGGCAATTGTGCGCCAAGCTTTACAGACTGGTGTAATCTTATGGATTCACTGCAAGCTTGACTTTAACCTTTAGGGAGTTTTACATGCAAGAAGTCGTCATCGTCGCCGCTGGACGTACCGCGGTTGGTAAATTTGGTGGTTCATTGGCTAAAGTTGCGGCATCCGATTTAGGTGCGCATGTGATCAAAGCCTTGCTGGCAAAAACGGGTTTGAGCGGAGATGCAATTAGTGAAGTGATTTTAGGTCAAGTCTTGACTGCGGGTGTTGGTCAGAATGCAGCACGTCAAGCGATGATACGCGCAGGTTTGCCAGTAATGGTGCCAGCCATGACGATCAATAAAGTTTGCGGTAGCGGTCTCAAGGCCACGCATTTGGCAACTCAAGCAATCTTGGCCGGTGATGCTGAAATTATCATCGCTGGTGGTCAAGAGAATATGAGTGCCTCACCACACGTATTGGCTGGTTCACGTGACGGCTTCCGTATGGGCGATGCAAAATTAGTCGATACGATGATCGTTGATGGATTATGGGATGTGTATAACCAATATCACATGGGGATCACTGCCGAAAACGTCGCAAAAAAGCATGGCATTACGCGCGAAGAACAAGATCAGTTCGCGCTGGAGTCACAAAATAAAGCCGAGGCTGCACAAAAAGCTGGCAAGTTTGTCGATGAAATTATTCCCTACGAAATCGTCAGCAAAAAGGGCACTAGCGTGTTCGATACCGATGAATTCGTCAAGCATGGCTGTACTTTAGATTCACTCGCTGCCTTGCGTCCAGCATTTGACAAGGCGGGTACGGTCACCGCGGGCAATGCTTCTGGTTTGAATGACGGCGCAGCTGCAGTAATTATGATGACTGCCAAAAAAGCCGCTGAATTGGGCTTGCCAGTGTTGGCTAAGATCAAGGCCTACTCCTCTGCCGGTATTGATCCAACTATTATGGGCTTAGGTCCGGTACCTGCCGCGCAATTGTGTTTGAAAAAAGCTGGTTGGACGCATGAAGAAGTCGATTTGATGGAAATCAACGAAGCGTTCGCTGCTCAAGCGATTGGTGTGAATCGTGAAATGGGTTGGGATACCAGTAAGATCAATGTGAACGGCGGCGCAATTGCGATTGGCCATCCGATTGGTGCTTCTGGCTGCCGTATTTTGGTCAGCTTGATTCACGAGATGATACGTCGTGATGCCAAGAAAGGTCTGGCGAGTTTGTGTATCGGTGGCGGTATGGGTGTGGCGTTGGCAATAGAACGTTAAGCTCATCGTCTCAAATCAAAATCCCTGCAGCTTGTGAATCGATCAGAATCGATTCACGAACTGCAGGGATTTTTTTTCTCCTAGGTACTACCTAAGACATCGTCTAATTACTGCGGTGCTTGACCCCACATTTCCAGGCAAGATGTCATGCATTCTTTGTATTCTGGACTACCTTTTACAAAGCCTTCGGCTAAGCATTCCTTATTGCAGAAATAATATGGTGGCGGATAAGCAAAAGCTGCGCTGCAGCCAACGGCTAATAAGAAAGCAACCAATTTCTTTGTAGTAGATTTAAACATCGTAAGTCTCCTGAGAATGATGGGCTAAACGAAAATCAAGAGCAAGGGCGCCCAGAAACCCTTGTCCATTCTTATTAGCTATTAGGTTTATTTGCTCTTGTTCAGTGCTTTCAGAGCATCTTGAAAGGCATCCGGTTGAAAGCCCCGGATCAGTCGATTTCCAATGATGGTGACCGGAACACCGCCGCCACCGAGTTCTGCGTGCTTTTTCGCTGCTAGTTCAGAAGTTTGTACATCGACATCAAAAAAATCGATTTTGTTGGCCTTAAAAAATTCGCGCGTACTACGGCAAAAGCTGCAAGTGGCAGTCCCGTACAAAATCACGGTCTTGGATTGATTCGGGAAAAAATTTGAATATTCGCCCTCGGTATATTTTTTTTGCAATAAATTTGGCAATCGTGGAAGCACGTAGCCAATCATAATTCCTGCACCAATAATGACTAGGTAAACCGAAATAGTTTTAAGAGTCTTCATGAGAAAAAATGAAATTAAGTTATCACTAATTCTTAATAGTATCAAATAAACTAAGAAAATAAAAAATTTGTTTTTGCACTTTTCCTTAGGCCAAATTTGTACAAACTCATTCCGATAAATCCTCAATGCCGAAAGTGGCTCAGTCAAAACGGGATTCTGAGAAATATAGATCCGAGAACTCAAGTAGATATTTCTCTACTTCAGTCTGCAAGATTGTTGAGCGGAAAAGGCCAACGCAAAGTGATGAGGTGGCTTGAAAGTGCCTAGCCCTACCTCACCACTGATGATGATCAAAAGTCTGATCAAATAGCGCGCGCAAAATTATTGCGTCGATAAAGTCACCACAAAATTACCCGCAGCATTTTTGGGAGACGCAATGTAGTAATTCGTATTGGTGGATAACTTGCCTGATTCAATGACTGTGCCATTGGTCGCATCAGACACTGGCGTAGGGTCTGAGCCAGATTTGTCTTGGCTGATACTAAAAACCACGCCGACTGGTGCACTGACCACCAGTTGACCGCCATTTAGTAAGGTAAAGTTATTGGAAGCACGGGCTTTTTGGCCAGTCAGTGGGCCTGCGGATGAAGCGACTGCTGCGATAGGTGTAGACATTATTTTCTCCAGAAATAAATAAGTGAATCTCAGTGCCATCACCTATTTTGACTAGGTGGTGAGGGCACTAGGGACGCAATAGTGAGTTTTGTTTAGAAGAAAGGAATCGGAGATTTCATATAAAAATATGAAATCATTTTTTCTTCTAACTAAACCTATAGCTAAAAGTATGCCAGTCTTAGTTATTAAACTAATTGTCAGACTAATTGTTAGAAATTGCCTTGGAAAATATGGCTGTGAGCCTAGTAATGTCTCGTAATGCCAGGCAAAGCAGAGATACTGCTTAAAATTTACGTGCTAAAAAAGAATTCTTTCATGTAAATTTTAAGCGAGAAAATCTTCTTGAACTGGATTGAAGTTGAAGGTGGGACAAGAGCTAGCGTGGGCGAACAAACCCGATCATTGTTGAAGTGATCGGGTTCGCTGCAAAATGTGATGGATGGTACTTTAGATTCTCTAGAGATGATTCATTGCCAAGCAATGCAAAAGTAATGTAAAAGCAATTTGGAGGAGATTCGTTGGCAAATAATAGTTACTTGCTAGTGCCCTTCAGACGCATCATCACCTTTTCAAAGCGGCCTTGTACGCTAGGCAGATTCTCGTAACGATCAAAGTCCTTACCCATAATTCCATCTAATTGCGCCAAACGATCAGACAATTTGGGATGGGTTTGGAACAAAAGCTGCATACCCTCATCGCTACTGTTCACCTTTTGCAGCGAGTGCAAGACTGCGGGTAGGCCGAACGGATCATAGCCAGCACGTGCTGCTAATACCACGCCCATACGGTCGGATTCGTATTCATCTTCTTTATCTAGACCACGCGCATAGAGCGCGGTGCCCACTGATAAGACTTTTAATACATTTGGATTGCCATTCTTGGCAGTAATCGCAACATCTAATCCATCTCTGACCGCACTCATGGCGCTGCTTTTTTGCATGGCATTGAGATGGTGCTTACGTACGACATGCGCCACTTCATGTCCCAATACGCCAGCAAGCTCTGCCTCACTACCTATTTTCATTAGCATGCCCTTGGTCAACACCACGTAGCCGCCAGGTGCCGCAAAGGCATTTACTTCGTTGGAATCGAGCACGGCAAATGTCCAAGGTAAATCAGGGCGCTCGCTATGCATACTGACCCAACGTCCGACAGTATTCACATACCGTTGTACTTCTCGATCTGTATGTAAGGGTGCCAAACCGAGCAGATTGCTGGCGACGCCCTCGCCTAAGGCGATTTCCTCTTGTTCGGTCAGTGGCACAATGGCATTTTTGGCGCTATTGGCAGCGTTCAAGGTCTTGCCGAGATCAAAATTATTAATTTTTAAACCGCTAACATTAGCGCAGGCGCTAATCGTTAATGCACTGACGACCGCCAATGCAATCACAGACAGAGTAGGCATTTTCATGATTTATCTCCTGGTGCTTTGAGATAAGTTTGCTGTTGTTCATTCAATTTCTCTTGCTTTGCGAAATTGCTTGCATCCGTTTTTGGCGTTGTGAATTGCTTCATCTTCGCAAAAGCTTCGGGATTCGGTGTCGGATTGATGAATTTATCTTTGTCGAAACCTTTGGCACCTGTAGTGACGCTACTATTGCCACCAGTCTTAGCGGCATCAAACAGGCTCTTGGCCGCATCACCGATGCCACCTGAACTCGTTACTTTATTATCAAAGCGCAGACTCAGCATCTTGACCCAGCCCAAGGTGCCTTGCGCTTTGACCTCCATCCAGCTCGCTTTGCGTGACAATACATCGATCTTTAGATTCTCAGGCAAGACCTTGAGAGTTGCCGCATCACTAAACGCTTGTGCTTTGAGCTCGGTCGGGCGAACCAGGCTTGCTTGTTGACTGGAGTTACTAGTGTTACTTTGAGCCGAACATAGCTGATAACTAAAGCAGAGCGGCAAGGCCACCAGCATTAGCGTGAGTTTACTATTCTGCTTCATGTGATTTCTCCCTGAGTAGGTGAAACGGGGGCAAATAATTCAACTTCTTGTTCTCGACCTTTCACCTTATAGGAACCCAAGGCTTGAAAGTCAAGTTTGTCTCTGCATAACAACATGGTTTCGCGTGAGACCAAAATGCGCGAAATACCTTTGGTCAATCCTTCAATACGACTAGCCAGATTAACCGTGTCACCAATCGCAGTGTATTCTTTGCGCTGTTCAGAGCCGATTAAGCCAACCACCGCCGGGCCTGAATGTAAGCCTATGCCGACATCGAAATCTGCTTCCAGATCACCTAGCTCGCGCTTGAATTGCTGTAAGACCACTGCCATTTCCTGCGCTGCTTGTACCGCGTGCAAAGCATGTTCTGCATCATCGAGTGGTGCTCCCCAAAACGCCATAATGCAATCGCCGATGAATTTATCGAGTGAGCCACCATGGCGGAATATCACTTCAACTTGCAATGAAAAATATCGATTCAGCAAACTCACCACTTCCTGTGGTGTGCGGTTCTCGGACAAGCTAGTAAAGCCACGAATATCTGAAAATAACACAGTAATTTCACGGCTTTCACCAGCACGGCTTAAGCCCTCGAACGAGACTAACTCTTTGACCACGTGTGGATTGACGAAGCGACTAAATAGCTGGACAGTTTTTTGACGTGACAAACGTTCTAACCAATACTCGCGCAAGGCTAATGCGAAGTAATAAGTCCAGATCAAAAGTAGGGGCGTGACAACAGGTACTAAGAGCAAGGACGACAAAGCGAAATAACTGCCAACGATACTTAACAGTGTGATGGTGATTAACGCCAGCCCCGGATATAAAGCATTAATACGCCGCCAAAAACACAGGTAAATTGCGAGTAGTAAGCTGACACAAATGGCGAGCGACACCCAGCGTGGCGGCATCTGCATGCTGCGTTGATTTTTTAGATTATCGATGGCCGTCGCGAGTATATCTAAGCCAGAATACAAACTATCGATAGGCGTGACGCGAATATCGTGTAAGGCTGAGGCATCCGTGCCAATTACGACAATTTTCCCGCGCAACTCTAGCGGGTCGCGCTGCGGTTTTTCGCGTTCAAAATCATGATATAAATCGGCGTAAGAAATACGTTTGAATGGGAATTTCTCGCCACGCCAAGCCAGCAGCATATTGCCTTGTCGCGGCACAGGATAGTTCAGCGCAGCGGCTACTTTGGCTGGCAAGGATGGCGCCAGCCAACCATAGACGTCGGTGTACAGATCATAGCGCCGCCCCACGCCATCTTCATCTTTATGAAAATTAATTGTCCCGACTTGCCATAAATCTGAGGCTATCGCTAAGGGTGGTTGAAATGCCGCACGTGCATTTGTCTGTGCACGATCCGTTTTGATTAATCCCAACGGTGCTGCAATGTCTGCTACTAAATCGCCATGCTTATCGCTTTCCAAAGGACGACGTATCATGGGAAAAAATATTTTCTGATGATCTTGCGTTAGAGTCTTTATAGCCTCGTTGAAACGCGCATCACTTTCAGGCCGGTACACGTCTTTTTGATCAAACGTCAAATCAAAAACAATCGCGCTTGGCTGTTGTCGGGCAATGCCCTCGATTAATTCTGCATGGGTAGAACGTGGCCACGGCCAATTGCCAACACTATCATTCATGCTCGCTAAACTGGCATCGTCAATATTGACAATCACGATATCCGGGTCGGCGTGCAATTGGCGCGCATGTTGTTTGACCAAGTAGTCCGATAAACGAAAATCGAGACTATTGAATAAATTCAGATAATGAAATTCGAACGCCGTCAGCAGCACAAACAGCAAGCTGAAAAGGTGGATGAAGTGTCCGCGATTAGTCATATTCCGGTACTTGAATTTGGTAAGATCGTAGGATCAACTTAACTTAGTTTTGCAAACCCGGAATCTTTGACTCGTCAACGTCATCTATCTGCGCACTATCCATGAATTTTTGTGCGTATTGCAAATAGACTTTTTCTTTCACAAAGACCTGAAATAAGTCAGGGTCGATGTGTCCATTGAGGGCGAATTTGCCGAGTATGTCTAAAGATTCGGTCAAGGTCTTTCCCGTTTTGTATGGTCTATCTTTGGCCGATAAGGCTTCAAAAATATCGGCAATTGCCATAATTCTCGCCTGCACCGACATTTGATCGCCACGCAAGCCGCGTGGATAGCCTTTGCCGTCCATGCGTTCATGGTGACCGCCAGCGTATTCCGGCACATTTTTCAAATGCTTAGGCCACGGTAGCGCTTCTAACATGCGGATAGTGACCGCAATGTGATTATTGATGATCTTGCGTTCTTCGGAAGTTAACGTCCCGCCTTTGATCGTCAGATTTTCTGTTTCTTCGGCATTGAGTAAATGGTGTTGCATACCGTCACTGTCGATCCAACACCGTTGCGCGATTTGTTGCACTCTTTGTTGATCGTCATCGCTCATGCGTTCAGCACCGATATTCGCATGCTTTAAGAAGGCGCGATCACTCTCGATTTGTGCCAGTTCGGCTTGCAGCGCGACTTGTGCTTGCGCATGATCGTGTCCAGATTGGGCAGCGTTTTTCAAATGGGTAATTTCAACATCACGTCGCAGAATTTCAAAACGCGCGTCGATTAAATGTATGCGGTCGAAAATAGTTTCTAGCTTGGTCGATTTTTCGATGACATGCACCGGCGTTGTGATTTTGCCGCAATCATGCAGCAAACCCGCCATCCATAATTCACGGCGGTCACGCTCAGTCATACGGAAATGTTGAAACGGTTTTACCTCGCTGCGATGTACTGCATCGGCCAGCATCATCGTCAGCTCTGGAACATGCTGGCAATGCCGCCCTGTATTCGGTGATTTTTCATCGATACCGATATTGATTAAATTGACCAACGATTCAAACAGATTTTCGAGTTGAAAAATGAGTTCTTGATTACTTAGAGCGATTGCCGCTTGGGAGGCTAATGCTTCAATGAAGCGTTGGTCAGTTTCATTAAATGAAGTGATCTGATTGCTCTCTGCATCTATTGCGTTAATTAACTGTAAGACGCCGATTAATTCAGCTTCGTGATTTAACATCGGTACCGTCAACAAGGACTGGCAGCGATAGTGATTGAGTTCATCGAAGCGGCGCATTTCTGAAAAATTGAACAAATCCGCTTCATACACATTCGAAATCCGCACCGATTGCTTGAGATTGGCCGCATACGCGACGACAGCATGCAAATTTTGATTGCCGTGCTCGTCAAATAAGGCGATTGAGCGCATATCTTTGGCATGCGGATGTGAGCCGCCCACATGCAATTGCAAGGTGTCATTGATAGCGATATCAAATTCAAGGTGAGTCTTGTCTTTATTCAGGCGATACAAGGTACCGCCGTCGGCTTTGGTCAAGTTTTTGGCGGTTTTTAAAATACGCTCTAAGAGGGCTTCAGTGTCTTCCAAGCCATTGAGGGCTACGCTGAGCTCAGTTAAATGTTGCAGCCTTTGCGCAATTTGTTCGTGATTCAATTCAGACATGAGACATCCATTGATGTGGGAAGTGCAGGTAAATTGTGCCTAGTCTACTTCTTATAGCCGAGTAAATCATTCAAGATTAGCATTTTTTGCTAAGCGGCTACAGGCAAAACAACAGGGTGCTAGACTTTTTGTTTGGGAATGGAGAGATCTATCAATACTTTTCTTTTTTGATTGCCAAATAGTTCTTTTATTGAGACTCAAACACACTCTTTAGAAATCGTGGACTCAATTCTCTTTATAATGCATGCTTTGCGTTTTCGCTCAGCTATTTTGCTAGTGCCATGCGTAGATTGATAATAGATAGATGAATTCATAAGGACGCTTAATGTCGTCAAGTTTTTCCCCTTCTCGCCTGTTTTTGCTAATTAGCTTGTCCTTGGCAGTGGTAACTACAGGGTTTGCCAGCGATACCCGCTATCAATTTCCCGCTGCTGAATTGCAGGCATTGGTTGATGCTCCGCGTGGTCCCGAGTTTAGGTTGGGGCCTAAGAATAAGACTGGCTTATTGGTCAGCATTCCAGGCGTGCCCACGATCGCGGAAGTTGCTCAACCAGAATTGAAATTGGCGGGTTTGCGCGTCCACCCTACTCTGCGCGCTGCTACACGCACTGCATTTAGTGATGGCCTAAGTTTGCTCGATATCGCCAGCGGTAAAACTCGTGCAGTAACTGGTTTGCCCCCACAAGTAAAGATTGCGGATATGGCATGGTCCGCCGATGAGAAATGGCTGGCGTTTAGCGTATGGGGACGTAATGGCATAGAGCTCTGGATCTTGGACGTGAAGCAAGCTAGCGCACATCGCTTGATTTCGGAAAAACTCAATGCGGTGATGGGATCAGGCTTTTCTTGGCTCAATGGTAGTGATCAGTTAATGGTGCGACTGCTACCGCGCGGACAAAAAGCAGCGCCACGTGAGTCGCGCGTGCCGAGTGGTCCGAATATGCAAGAAACCCGCGGTGGAAAACTTGCGCAAACCCGCACTTATCCGGATTTATTAAGAAATCCGCATGACGCAGATATGTTGGATTGGCAATTGCAAACCCAACTAGCGATCGTGCAAATCGATGGCAGCGTGCGTCGTTTTGGCCCGGTGATGACCTTGTCGAAAGTTCAGTCTTCACCCGATGGCAAATGGGTATTGACCACCCAATTAAAGCGTCCTTACTCTTATCAATTGCCGCTTGAGCGCTTTGGACAATTAATCGAAGTCTGGGGTATCGATGGCAAAAAACTTAAAACCATCGCAGAAATCGTGATGCGTGAACGCTTGCCTAGCGCGAACGACGCAGTCCAGGCTGGGCCGCGCAATTTTGCTTGGCGTAACGATCAATCCGCAACTTTGTACTGGCTAGAAGCGCAAGGCGGTGGCGACCCAGACTCGAATACGCGGGTGTCGGATGTGTTGTGGCAGCAGGGCGCACCTTTTGCCGCCGCGCCGCAAAGATTGATGGACTTAGCCTGGCGTTTCAATCAGATCTTATGGGGCAATGATCATCTCGCGTTAGTGACAGAAAATTGGGCAAAAACACGCGAAACCCGCACTTGGAAAATTCAACCGGGTGCGCCATCCACCAAGCCGGAATTGTTGTTTAGTCGTAAGATAGAAGACCAATATAGTCACCACGGCAGTCCGGTGATGGAGTTGAATCAATACGGACGTTCAGTGATCCGCTTGACCTCGGACGAACAATCGATGTTCCTGACCGGTGTTGGAGCTAGCCCCGAGGGAGATCGACCTTTCCTTGATCGCTATTATTTACCGACTGAAAAAACGATACGTCTGTGGCGTTCCAAAGCACCGTATTACGAAGAAGTCTTAGGGATATTGGATGATCAAGGGCATCAAATTATTACCAGTCGTGAAGCAGCGGATGAAAGACCGAATTTATTCTTACGCAATCTGGCAAGCAATGCTCTACCAAGAGCCTTGACTAATTACCCGCACCCTAGCCCGAAATTTCGCGGTATTCAACGTCGTCAAATTCATTACGAGCGCGCAGATGGCGTGAGCCTGACTGCTACTTTATACCTGCCACCTGGCTATGATGAAAAGCGCGATGGTCCGCGACCCATGTTGATGTGGGCGTATCCACGCGAGTTTAAATCGGCAGAAAGTGCGGGACAGGTGAATGGTTCGCCGTATAAATTCAACCGCATCAATGTACAAGGCCCGCAAGTGATGCTGGCGCGTGGTTACACGGTACTGGATGGATTTGCCATGCCTATCATCGGCGAGGGGCGCAAAGAACCAAATGATACCTTCATCGAACAAATCAAAATGAATGCCGAAGCAGCTGTTGATGAAGTGGTTAGATTGGGTGTCGCTGACCGCCATAGAATCGCTATCGGCGGGCATAGCTATGGCGCGTTTATGGCGGCAAATTTACTTGCGCATACTAATTTATTCAAAGCAGGGATTGCGCGTTCTGGTGCTTATAATCGTAGTTTGACGCCATTTGGTTTCCAGGCCGAGGATCGCAACTATTGGAAAGCCTTCGATACCTATCAAGAAATGTCGCCATTCAATTATGCGGATGAAATTGATGAGCCTTTGCTATTAATTCACGGTGAAGACGATAATAATCCCGGTACTTTCCCTATGCAAAGTGAACGTATGTATCAGGCTTTACAAGGTTTGGGAACGCCAGCCCGTTTGGTGATGCTGCCTTACGAAAGTCATATTTACCGTGCCCGCGAGTCACTTTTACATATGTTGTGGGAACAAGATCAATGGTTAAATCGCTATGTAAAAAATGCGAAACCGGGCAATCCAAAATAGAAATAGCTAGGCAGTATGATTTTGAATAGCGTTGTTTCCCAGACTTTGTTGAACCAAGTCAATATTTTTCCATTATGATGAGAGAAATTATTTTCAAGTTAGCCTCCTATGCTCAGAGCCTACATCCTCGATAATCAAGCCGTAGCCCGCAATTTGTTGGGAACCGTGCTCATGAATGGTGGGCACGAAGTAGTTGGTGATGGCAACCACAGCAGCACCAATCTTGCGAAGATGGTTAAACTGCAACCACAAATAGTCTGCGTGGATATTGGTGAACCTGATCAAAACGGCTTGTCACTGTTAGATAATTTGCGTGAACAATTGCCCAAAGCACTGATCTTTTTGGTGTCGGCTAAACTCGATGCTGAGCTGATACAAGCCGCACAAAGTCGTGGTGTTGTCGGCTTCATTGTTAAGCCATTCAACGCAGTCGCCGTTCAAACCTCGATTCGCAATACCATATTGAGAATTGCCTCGCAAAGCCGGCAAAAGCAGAAAGAAGAATCTGGCACAGATGCCATTCCCCCAAATTCATCTAACCCGTCTGACCAGCCTGCAGCAGAATAATTCATCCAGCCACGCACTAACTTCATCGGCGTCTAGCTAATTTCGTCGCATCTCTACATCTTGTAAATCATCTGGCATACAGTGATAACTCATTCGCCAGGAGCTTCTTATGCAAACCTCTACTTCTCTTAAATCCACGATGTCTGAACAGGCCCTGCCTGCAGAAGTCTCTATTCAAAGTGATACCTGGCTTAATCGTTATCGTAATTTTCCGGTGTTCTCACGCACCTGGTTCCGGCATCGGGCGATTGCCTTCGGTGGTACTTTGTTCGTTATGTTCGTCGTTTTGTTTGGTATCGTCTTTTTGACTTCCGAGCGTTTCAGTGTGTTTGTGATTTGGACCGTGCCTTTTTTTGTGGCTGCCACCGGCCTATTTTTGATCGGGCAGGCGATGGCGGTTTGGGTACGCTTACAAAATTATCCTGAACGACGTGAATCCTTAGGAATTTTATTTTCGCTGATACTTGGTGCGTTACTGAGTTTCGCAATTGGCTATGGCTCACATCTGGGCTTTAATTATTTTTTTAAATCACCCGATAAGACTACCGAAATCAGCGTGCAAGCGCAGATGAAAACGGTTCCAAAAAAGTCGGCGTCCACACCCACACCAGCATCAGCGTCGGCTACAGCACCAGACCTGGCGCATCACGAACAAGCGCAAGCAACCACAGCAGCAAGTTCAGACAAAGCGGATAAGCTCGACCGAGTACCAAAGACAGAAAAACAAAAGGAACAAGAACGTGGTCCGGTCGTGAATGCCATTATCACCGTATTGAAATGGTTTCCACTGACGTTCGCTTGTATTTACTGGGGAAGCTTTTTTGATTTATTGGTGTTCTTCCGTCAGCGTAAGCGTTTGGCTGAAGCGATGCGTCAGCAAGAATTACAACGTGCGCAAGATGCCCGTCGCGAAGCTGAGTTGCGTTTGTCGGTACTGGTCGCTCAGGTCGAACCTCATTTCCTATTTAATACCTTGGCAGGCGTGCGATCAGCAATCTTGACCGAACCCTTACGAGCAACGGCGATCGTCGATCATTTAGTCGATTACCTGCGCTCAACGATTCCACAGATGCGCGGCGATGGCAGTACTGAACAAGGACGTTTAGCCAAGCAATTAGAAGCCGCACGTGCCTATTTAGGTTTGATGCAAGCGCGAATACCGCGGCTGACGTATAGCGTGGAATCGGAATTAAAGGATGCCGCCTTTCCGCCGCTATTGATGATCTCGTTGGTTGAAAATGCGATTAAGCACGGTATTGAACCAAAAATTGGTCCCGCACATGTAACGGTCAATGCCCGCTATTTCGATGAGGGGGATGAAGAAAAATTGGAGGTCAGCGTGAGTGATAACGGTGTCGGATTTGGCGGTACGACTTCCGGTTCCGGCATAGGTTTAGCAAATATCCGGGAACGACTCGAATCCATGTATGGTGAGCGCGCCAGCTTGACCTTAAAAGCACGTCCCGAAGGCGGCGTGGTGGCAACGATTATTATTCCTTTGATCGCTTGATCAAGAACGCACTTATTGCTTAACTCATTGCTAAATCTGCCAAGCTTCAAGGATAATGTTTAGAAGTATTGTAAGTTCATCTACCAGATCAGCGAACAAAGATAATAAGGATAGATATGACCACAGCCATCATCGCCGATGACGAAGACTTACCGCGTAAAGATCTACGCCGCATGTTGCAACAGCACTGGCCTGAACTTGAGATTGTCGCCGAGTGCGAACATGGTGCGGATGCTTTGGAAGCCATTCATCAATATCAGCCCGATATTGCTTTTCTCGATATTCGTATGCCAGGCATGACCGGACTGGATGTGGCGAATGCGACCAAGGGGCGTTGTCATGCCGTATTTACTACCGCTTACGATAATCACGCGCTGGAAGCCTTTGCCGCAGGTGCCATTGATTATCTCCTGAAACCGATTTCCAACGAACGCTTAGTCGATGCAATTGCACGCTTAAAAGCACGTTTGGAAACCAAAGCTGCACCTTCCGATTTGAGCACCTTGATGCAGGAATTAGATAAGCGTTTGCGTCCTCAAAATGTAGAACGCATACGCTGGATCAGTGCCAGCGTGGGTGACACCATCAAGATGTTTCCTATCGATAAAATCTTGTTTTTCACCTCCGACGAAAAATACACTCGCGTCGTGTGCGCCGACGATGAAGCACACGTGCGTAAACCCTTGAAAGAAATCATAGACGGACTCGACCCTGAGCTTTTTTGGCAAATTCATCGCAGCGTGGTGGTACGTGCCGACGCGATCGCCAAGGCCCATCGCGACGAACTCGGCAAAGTCACGGTAGAACTGCGCGGCAGCAAAGAAGTGCTGAAAGTCAGTCAAGCCTATGCCTGGCGCTTTAAGCCTATGTGAGGCTTAGTAAGTTTTGCCCGGTTCAATCAAGGTCTGGCAGTAAGGCGAGGAATTAACGATAAAGCAATGCATGATGTGATATATTAATATGCACTTTTCTATTGAATGATTGAAAGTTCAACCACAATGAAAAAGCATTTTTCATACACTGCTAGGAAAACTCAATGAAGCTCACACGTCTTATTACTACCCTCCTATTTACGGCCACTGCTTTCTTGGGCGCCAATATTGCCAATGCCGCCGATGTTGATCCATTGTGGTCAAAAGTCATAGCGCAAAATAATGCGATTAAAAAGTGGGCAGCGAAAGATATAGAACAGATTGTCGTGGCGACTAAAGACGGTGATCCTTCCAAGACCATCAATATCAAGAAGCAATTGTCGGGTTGGGAAAAGAATAAAGCTAACTACACTGTTTTGAGCATTACACCTCCGCCCTCAAATCCGGCTAAAACCTCGAAGCCATTTGATTTAGCTGAACTGTTCGCACCAATTGAAGCGGAAATATTTTCAAGCAAAGCGACAGTTAAACGCAGCGATGGTCAAACACTCAATGGCAAAGCGGTAGTCTTATTTGAAGTAACGAATTCTGAAGCCCAGGTCAAAATTTGGGTCGACGGCAACAGCGGTGCACTACAAAAGCGCGTGGTAGAAATGAGCGTTCCACTTACGATGGAAGGAAATCTAACAACCAATTATGTGACTGATGCGAGTGGACAGAGTCTTCCTAAAGATGCCGAAACTAAATTGAACATCAAGATCCCGTTTAAGAAGGTGAAGTACGAAATCAAAGATACATATACCAATTGGACCGCGCAACCGTAATGGCATTGAATTGACTGAGCGAAAATTCAGTCGGTCCCGAAAATATGCACCACGAATAATGTGGTGCCTATTTTTTGTACTTCTTACTAGGATTTGTCACGAAGAATCACATCAACTTGTACAGAATTGATGAAGAAAAGTTGGTGCTAGCTGTGTTAGTCTTTCGCGCAGGCAATAAAAACATACTCAGGAGCCATCATGATCACAAGCTATCACACTGCTAAACTCACCTTCAAGCTATCAGATAAGCGCATTTTTTTGCTTAATAAAAAAGTTGCCGCATACAGTTTCTTATTCTGTACGACGATTACTCTGGCACTCGCACAGAGTGCATCAGCTGCGACTACAAGTGAGCTGGCACGCTGGCAAGCAAGCGCGCAAAAAGTGACGATTACACGTGACCAATGGGGAATTCCGCATGTGAGTGGAAAGAGCGATGCCGATGCGGTGTTTGGTTTGCTCTATGCGCAGGCCGAGGATGATTTTAAACGCGTTGAGCTCAATTACATCAATGCGCTTGGACGCCTGGCTGAAGTGGAAGGTGAAGCCGAAATCTGGCGCGATTTGCGCATGAAACTCTTCATACAACCGGCGCAATTGAAAGCCCAATACGCCAAAAGCCCGGCTTGGCTTAAGCAATTGATGACCGCTTTTGCAGATGGTTTGAATTATTATTTGCATACGCATCCAGAAGTGAAGCCTCGCTTGATTACGCATTTTGAACCGTGGATGGCACTTGCATTTAGTGAGGGCAGCATTGGCGGTGATATTGAGTCTGTGAATCTCAAACAGTTAGAAGCCCTGTATGGAAAGCGTCCGGAACTCGCGCTGCAAGATAGCCGTCCGTTGTTGCCAGAACCACGCGGCTCAAATGGGTTTGCGATTGCACCTAGTCGCACAGCGAATGGGCAAGCGATGTTATGGATTAATCCGCATACTTCGTTTTATTTCCGCCCTGAAGTGCAAGTGAGTAGCGAACAAGGATTGAATGCGTATGGCGCAGTGACTTGGGGTCAGTTTTTTGTGTATCAAGGCTTTAATCAATATAACGGCTGGATGCATACCTCGAACGCCGCCGATGTGATTGATGAATTTGCGCTGACTGTCTCCCAAAAAGCGGGTCAATATTCGTATCTGTATGAAGGAAAACAAAGACCGCTTAAAGTTGTAGAACAAACTTTGCCTTATAAGACGGCAGCCGGAATGGCGAGTCGCAAGATCACGACTTACTTTAGTCATCATGGCCCAGTTGTGCGTGCTGCCGATGGTAAATGGATTGCGGTGCAGCTAATGAATGAGCCTATGAAGGCCCTAATGCAATCCTATTTGCGAACCAAAACACGTGACTACACTGGCTTTAGAAAGGTCATGGATTTACGGGCGAATTCATCTAACAACACGGTTTATGCTGATCGCGATGGGAATATCGCTTACTTCCATGGTAATTTTGTCCCGCGTCGTAATCCACAATTGGATTGGACGCAGCCAGTCGACGGCAGTTCACGCACTGCCGATTGGCAAGGCTTGCACCCTGTCAAAGACATCATTCAATTGCATAATCCTGCTAATGGTTGGGTGCAAAATACGAATAACTGGCCATTTTCCGCAGCTGGTACAGGGTCTGGAAATGCCAGTCCGCGTCAGCAAGATTATCCGCACTATATGTGGACGAATGGCGAGAATGCACGTGGCATCCATGCGGTAAAAATTTTAAAAGACGCGAAGAACCTGACTGTTGATAGTATGATTAAGCTGGCATATGACAGTGAGTTGACGGCGTTTGAAACATTACTCCCACCTCTATTTGCAGCCTATGACGGCGCGCCAGATGTTGCCTTATCCGAGCAAGTTAAAAGTCTACGTGCATGGGATAAGCGTGCAACTTTGAGTTCCAGTGCGACTTCACTGGCAGTTTATTGGGCGCAGGACTTGGTACAAACGCATGCTGCCGAGGCACGCAATAAAAATATTGCTGTGTTAGATTATTTACCGAGCTTGCCTGCATCTGCATTGCTAGCAGCTCTGCAGCGCGCCAGCGCGCGTTTGCAAACAGACTTCGGTAACTGGCAAACGCCATGGGGCGAGATTAATCGTTTTCAGCGTCTGACTGGTGAAATTGATGCCAAGTATGATGATAATAAGCCGAGTTGGCCTGTCGCTTTTGCGTCGGGCAATTGGGGTTCGCTTGCCTCATTTGGCATGGTCGCCAAGCAAACTACAAAGCGTATCTACGGTGATCGTGGTAATAGTTTTGTGGCCGTCGTTAGTTTTGGTCCGCGGATTCAGGCTAAGAGTATCTTGGCGGGCGGTGTGAATAGCGATCCCAAGTCGCCGCATTTCAATGATCAGGGTGAAATGTATAGCAAAGGTGAATTTAAAGATGTGCTGTTTTACCCTGAAGATTTGGCGAAACATACGGAACGCAAATATCATCCAGGGCAATAAGCCACCTACTGTGTAAATCAACATCCCAAGCGCGGCGATCATTGAGATAGTCGCGCTTTTTTCTTGCTCGCTCGTGCAGACCCTAGTATCTTGGTACAAGCTTAGCCCAGCTTAAATTAACTGAATTAAATGCCGTGAATCTTAGTGAAGTATGGTGAAGTTCAGAATTTTCGCCAATTTGATGGACAGTCACGATGTTAAGAGTACGTTTCCTCGCATACCTTTTAATGCCATTGGCACTGTGCTCGGCATGTCCCGCGCTTGCTCACGAAACTCCACCAGCAGCAACCACCTTGACTGTGTACGTACAAGAAGCGCTCGATGAAAAGGGGCAAGTTCAAGTCATCGCACCGGGTTTGGTGAAGTTTTTTCAGTTCTTTGAACGGGAAACCGGCTTGAAAATTGTTCCCGTGTCTATGCCGTGGAATCGTGCGAAATTAATGACGCAAGAAGGGAAAGGTCTAATTTGGGGATTTTCTAAATCGCCAGAACGCCTCGCTCGCTTTGATTTCTCCGAAACCGTTTTGCGCTCGCGGATTTGGGCGATTGCCTATGGTGAACCACAGCAGCGTTTGCGGAATGTTGCTGATTTACAGGGAAAAACCTTGAGCGTAGAACGCGGTGTTAGCCATGGTATGGAATTTGAACTGGCTAAGAATAAGGTCTTTAAAGTGGATGAAGACACTGCACAATCTTCTGCCCGTTTCCGTAAATTATTGGCGAAACGTTCTGACGTTTTGCTATGGGGCTTAGTCCAGTTTGACCGTCAGGATTTGTTACTCGACTATCTGCATAAAATTTATCTGCCCAGTCTGCGTGATCCCGAATTATTGGGAAAAAAATTCTATGTCTCCAGCGTACCGTTATTTTATGATTCCATCCATTTCGCGGCAGCTAGAGGGCATTTTGGCAAAGAAATGCAAAAGATTGATGTCGCCATCCGGCGTGGTATGAAAAGTGGTGAACTGATTCGCTTAGTGCATGCGCTAGATTAGTCAGCCACATTTTCATTCACATCAACGTGATTCCGAACCGACGCAAAAGCATCGCAAAGAGCGCGAAACAGATTATGGTAAATACGGCACTCGCCAATAGACTTAACCAAAAACCGATACGTGGCAGTAAAACGGGAAATAATAGGAACATCGGTAAAGTCGGCACCACATACCAAAATGTGTACCAAGCATGATTCCCTATCGTCGTTGAAGATTGTTTCTCCAGATATAACCAAATCAGGCTGAGCACCGTGACTAAAGGTAATGCGGCAATTAAGCCTCCTAATTTGTCGCTGCGTTTGGCCAGTTCAGACACCAACACCACCATCGCGGCTGTGATGCAATATTTTGTGATGATCCAGTACATGAATGCCCCTTAGGGTAAATTAATTTATTCAGCCTTGTCGTTTATGGTTGTTCATGGTCGTCCATGGGGAAGAAAGTATATCCCTAGTGACTTTCTTGAATTCAAATCTGCGCTGTATTCGACTCCCGAAACCCAGAAGGCGAGGTCCCAGTTACTCGCAAAAATTCTTTATTGAAATTGGATTTGCTGCTGAAACCAGAAGCTTGCATGACATCGATGATCGTCATTTCGGGATGACTGATTAAGAGGTTTTGTGCTTCCTGAATCCGGCGATCATTGAGATAGACCGAGAAACTTTTGCCATAAACCTGATTGATTGCATTCGATAATTGGCGCGCCGGGACTTGTAGTTTTTTTGCCGCTTGCGGCAAGGTGATGCCGAATTCTTGCTGATGGAGTTGTGCGGTGTTGACCAGTGTTTCCCAGCGTTGAAATAACTTATTGGCAATGTCGGTATCCAATGTAGATGGCGCTTGGTGTAAGCTTTGCTCGCTAAATTGGTACATCCATTCCAGCCAGTCGCTGCGCTTTAACGCCGCCAACACGATCGTGGCGTTAATAAGCATGAATGCAATACTGGCAATCAGAAGCGAGATAGAATCGCGCAAAGCGACGCCATATTCCAGTTCAATATTCACTGCAAATTCCAGGCAGATATTGATGATGGCCATCACCATCAAACTGAGCAGCCAGCGATGTGCTGATGCTGCATAGCTACCGAGGTGAGCAAGCACTTGCTGACCGTGACGCATCTGGATGGCGATCAAGATGAAGTAGCCAACAAAACTGGTGCTGATAGCGATATCAATAAAGGCGCGTAGCGGTTTTATGTTGGCTAGCAACACAAAGATAAGCGTGCCGCACAAAAAATGTAAAGCTTGCTGCCAGCGCAGTGTGACTTGCTGTTGGCGCACGCTTAGAAAGTAAATGTACAAAGCGGGTCCCAACCACATTGCAAATAAAGGGCGGCTGACATTGAACAATGTGACAGTGGTTTGGTGGTCGGTATTGAGGATAAATATCAGCGCCAGACTTTGGTGCGCATATAACAAGCAATTGAACGCGAGCAAGCGCTTGGGTAAGGGGCGCATAGAATTCATGCTCAAAAGTTGTACTGCCATTAACAGGCAAAGTACGCTATTGGCAATTTGTAAGTGGCTGATGAGGGATGTTGTCGATGTCATATTTGCCATCATAAACGAAATTATCCGGCCGATTCGAAAAAAGCAGATATCAAATTGAGTGAGTGGCGAATTCAAGCGAATTGAAATTTTCAGGGCAGATTGTGAGTCTAGGTTGATTTTTTTCTGATTTAGCGACAGATTTAGCGCAAATTCACGTCCTAGATGCTGTTTTGGACGACCTGCATCGTGTTTTAGGTCGCTTTTGAGACACTTAATGGTCAGACTGAAGTTCTTATTTAGTCATGGAGATTTGATTATGTTGCGTTCTTTGTTTGTCTTAGGTTTGTTCACTGCTGTTCTCAGTCCATCAGCGTACGCCGATAGTTTATTGATTAAACAGGCGAAAATTGTTCAGCCTGATCAGGCGCAGGCATCGGCACCACAAGATGTCTTGATTCGTGATGGCAAGATTGTTGCGATTGGGAAAAATTTGGGTAAGTCGCAAGCCAAGTCAGATCGTCAAATTGATGGACGCGGAAAATTCTTAGTCCCAGGCTTGATCGATACGCATGTCCATTTGGATGGCGTACCCGGTTATGCTGGTAAGCGTCCAGAAGATGAGGCCATGTTGAAGGAGGCGCGCCTACAAATGCCACGTAGCTATGCCTACTTTGGTTTTACTACCGTACTGGATTTGACGGGTAATCCATCATTTATTGCTGACTGGAATTCTCAGCCTGCAGGTCCGCAAGCCTATTTCTGTGCGCCAGTGACCATTCCTAATGGCTACCCCGCATCGTGGATGGATAAGGATTTGCAATTTCAGGTAGAGGGCACGAAATATATGCTGTTCGATCCGGCACAGCCTACAGTCTATCCGGCCAATTTTAAACCTGAGGCGCATACGCCACAGGCGGTAGTTGCCGCAGCCAAACAAGACGGTGCTAGTTGTATCAAGGTTTTTTATGAAACCGGATTTGGCGCGAAAAAGAATTTACCCGTGCCCTCGCCAGAGTTGATACAAGCGGTTGTTGCTCACGCCAAGAGTTTGAAAATGCCTGTGTATTTGCATGGCAATTCACAAGCTGCTTATGAATTTGCTTTAAAAACGGGCGTGACAACCTTGGTGCACGGCATGTGGCACGAGACCAAGCAGGTCGATCCCCTAATGAATCAACAGCGTTTGCAAGCGATGGCACGGGAATTGGCAACCGCCGATATTTCTATACAACCGACGATACAAGTCTTATACGGCGAGCAAGAAGCGATGAATCCGGATTTCTTTAAAAATCCGCAGGTCGATCATGCCATTCCACAACAACTGGCAAGCTGGTATCAAAGCGATGCTGGCCAATGGATGAGTAAATTATTGGCAGAGGAATTAGTAGGCTCGACGAATAGCCCGGCAGAACGTTATCAGGCCTTTCAAAAAATGTATGCCAAACCTTTAAACACGGTGCGCCAAATGACCCAGCAATTGCAGAAAAATGGTGCGCGCCTATTGTTTGGTAGCGATACGCCGAGTGGTCCTTTTTATACGCAATTTCCCGGTGTTAATGGACGCTGGGAAATGGATAGATGGTTGGAGACGGGGATGAGCTTACCGCAATTGTTCAGTGCATTAACGATCAACAATGCGCGCGCCTTAGGATTGGAGCAATCGATAGGTAGTGTTGAAGTCGGTAAGCGCGCAGATTTGTTGCTGCTCGACCGCAATCCTCTGCTCAGTGTCGAGGCTTACGACAGTATCGCTCAGGTGATTTTGCACGGTAAGCCACATGCACGTGCCAGTTTGTCTGCGCATTAAATCCGGTGAATTAATAGCGGAATTAATAGCGGTGCAGCGAGTAGTGCGCGGCGTAGATCCCCGATATCATAGGCATGCGTCGGGAGATCTGGTGAATACCGCTGAGTTAATTTGTGCTGGTCGGTTCCGCTATAGCAGGCGCGGCAGATTGTTCCGAAAATCTAGCAATGCGATTTCTACCTTCATGTTTCGCCTGATATAAGGCGATATCGGCAAGCTCGATCAGGCGCTCAACATCATTGGCAGCATGCTCGGTATCTGCAATTCCTATGCTGATACTACTGCGCAAAGTATGTTGTTGCCAGGGGATGAGCAGATCTTCGTACAGACGGCGCAGACGTTCGGCCAATATAGCGGCCTGCGCTTCGTTTGTGCCAGGTAGTAAGATGCAAAACTCTTCACCACCGTAGCGTGCCAGGTAGTCATTGCCGCGTACGATGGATTGCATCAGATTCGATAAGCGACGCAATACTTCATCACCTGCTTGATGTCCATAATGATCATTAATCTGTTTGAAGTGATCGACGTCTATCATCATGATACTCAGACATTCGCCGGTACGCTTGCTATGTGCTAGTTGCCGCGTCGCGTGCAATTCCAGGCTACGGCGATTGAATAATCCCGTCAATGCATCGGTGGCGGCAAGAATATTCAATTGATTGGCTAAGGTGTAGTTAATCATCAGCATGAAAGCCAATGACATCGACATTTGAGCTAAGGCCGCGAATAGAAACACGGCGGAATTGACGCCTGATGCCGTGAACATGCCGATTTCATGTGCTGGTGTTAAGGCGACATTGATCATACGCGCCAATGTCAACATGCAAATTAAAAAGACCGAAGTTCCGGCCAGCCAATAGGCAGTTCGCAAGGGTTGTTCTATACGGATAAACAAGGCGCGTGCGCACAGCGCATGAACACTGCCAAACAAGAGGAAATTGGTAAAGATGCGAATCTTAGGCGAGAAATAAATATGCGCGAAAAAATAATTATTCAGCAGAATCAACGATGCCAGCAGGACTGGTATCCAGTAGCGGCAACGACGCCCTTCAAAGGCCTCAATCCCGCTGTAAATTAGACCCAAACCGAGACCAAGCAAGATTGCACCACAAACGGTGACGAGTGGTGAGGTGGGATAAGTGACTTGACTAATAAGGCCGAGCGCAATGCCGACCAACAGATCGGCCATCGCCCATTGGCGTACGCCTTTGACATTGCGAGCTTGCATCCCGACCAATGCCAAAATAGCCGCAAATAGGATATTCAATGCCGACCAGACCACCAGCACCGTGCGTGGATCAATGGCTAGCATAGGCTGACAAGCTGATCATGAGCTGCCGGACGAAAGTACAAGGGGATTCCTGATCTTGGCAAAATGTGAATACTTGCATTCTAACAAGCAACGCCCTCAATGCAGAGCAAAATTACAAAATATGTTGTGCAAAATGTCCGAACTTGTACGGATAGTCCTGCCCGTACAAAAAGTAAAGAAAATTGAAAACAAAGAAACTTAATCAAATCAAATACTTATCTTCTATACCGGTGCCTAGTATAGCTGGCACAATTTCTGCATAAGGATTCCTATCATCGAATGTGAAGGACAGAAATTATGAAAAAGCGCTTCGAATTCCGTATGCTAGCTCGCCAAATTGCCGAAAGATTTGCCACCATTTTATTAGGGCTGGTTTGCCTCGCCTTGATTATTCATTATTGGCCTGCAGAAGATGAAGGGCAAAACGGGCCCTCACAAGGTGGATTGGTCAGCAAAGTCATCGTCGTGATGGATGGCGAAAAAGTCATTGTATTGCAGAAGAAATCTAGCGCTAGTGTAAGCCGCATAGTCAAACAAGCGCTCACTGCTTACGCTGGCTAAATACATATCTATCTCCTTTGAATTCATTTGTCCAAATGCGACAGGCACTAGATTAGGGTTTGCCTGTTGCCTGCATGATCCGCTAAGGTATGGGAAGTCAGATTTGTCGTTCATGATTCTTCCCACTAACTCATCAAGCGGATCGTCTATCTATGCTTCTTCATCGTCAAAGTATCGCGCGCCCCTTAGCTGTCAGTTTGATCGCCAGTCTCGTTAATCTTAGTTTCTCTGGGCTGCCTGTATGGGCAGCAAGCAATTTAGCTAAATCAGCGCCCAACAAAACCCCGATCGCGACGGGAACCGGCGGTGCGGTCGCGACGATCAGTGAAGCAGCTTCGAAAGCCGCGCTAAAAATTCTCAATCAGGGTGGGAATGCAATTGATGCTGCGGTTGCCGCCGCAGCAACATTGGGCGTCACCGATCCTTTCAGTTGCGGTATAGGCGGTGGTGGTTTTATGTTGATCTATTTGGCAAAAGAAAAACGCTTTATCACGCTCGACCACAGAGAGACTGCGCCAGCCGGTGTGCGATCCGACAATTTTATCGAGGATGGTAAAGTACTAGAGTGGGACGATGCCGTGAGTAGCGGCAGAGCGGTTGGGGTACCGGGAACAGTACGCGGTTGGGATGAAGCCTTAAAGCGTTATGGCACGATGCAGTTTAAGCAGGTGCTGGCACCCGCGATACAAACTGCCGAGCAAGGGTTTGCGATAACGCCGATCTTTCATCACTTAAACAGCGGCGCAGCGAAAAAATTCGCTTTGTTCAGCTCTAGCAGAGCCTTGTATTTACATAATGGTCAGCCCCTACCCGTTGGCTATCATTTCAAGAATCCTGATTTAGCCAAGACCTATCAAGCGCTCGCGAACGGTGGTGCGAATGCCTTTTATCGAGGCAAAATTGCGGATGCACTGCTACAGACTGTGAATCATCCTCCAGTGACAGGGCAAGCCAAAGTCAGACCTGGCAACATGACACAAGCCGATTTACTGAATTACGAAGTACGCTTGCGTTTGCCAGTTCACAGTACCTATCGCGGCTATGATTTGTATGCCGTAGGTTTGCCTAGTAGCGGCGGAATTACAGTCGCTCAGGCACTCAATTTGATGGAAAATTTTGATACCAAAAAAATGTCGCGTCAGCAGGTCGAACATTTATTTCTGGAAGCTTCAAGACTGGTGTTTGCCGACCGTAACGCTTACATTGGCGACCCTGAATTTGTCGATGTACCGGTGCAAGGACTATTGAGTAAAGATTACAGCAAACTTCGTGCACAACAAATTCGACTGGATCAGGCTGCTAGTCGTCAGAGCGCTACATTGCCGGGAGATCCGTATGCATTCCAAAACGATCCTAGTATTCCTTTGCGCCCTCGCCTGTTTGCAGGATCCGCGCCAGCCGTCATTAAGACACCAGTCAAAGAAGAAAGCACCCACACCACGCATTTGACCGTCAGTGATAAGCACGGGAATATCGTGGCTTACACCTACACCATAGAAGATTGGGGTGGGAACGGGATGGTGGTGCCGGGGCATGGTTTTTTATTGAATAATGAATTAACCGATTTTGATTTTTCTGCACCGCATCCGAATATTCCAGAGGCGGGCAAACGTCCACGCAGTAGTATCGCGCCCGTCATCGCTTTGAAGGATGGCAAGCCAGTTTTCACCGTTGGTAGTCCCGGCGGTTCAACGATCATTACGACCGTTTTGCAAACCATCGTGAATCATCTTGATTTGGGAATGGACTTGATGCGTTCCTTGGCTGCGCCGCGCATGTCTGAGCGCAACGCCACGCAAACGCAGGTAGAACCTGATTTTATTGGCGGTGCACAAGCGACAGGTTTAGCCCGCTTCGGTCATCAATGGACGATGGATAAGTCGGATTCAGAAATTGGCGCTGCGAACGCAATTCAATTTAATGCTGATGGCACGGTGACCGCGATTAGCGAACCTACGCGACATGGTGTTGGTAGCGCATTGGTGCAGAAGAAAGCACATTGATAGGTGAGCTTATTCAATCAAACCTAAGACATCGCGACGACATCCCAGCGTTCGCAGGGCTGTCGTGGCTTTTCATTTAGTCCGACAATTTATCTGGAATATCTATGCGCAAACCATTGCGACAACCTGCACATTTGGTCGCGCATCATAAGCGAGGAATCGCCGCTCGCTTTTCAGAATTTCGACAAACCGGATTAAGCTGGTTGGCGGCGTTTATGGCGGTATTAGGGCCCGGTCTACTAGCTGGTTTATCCGATGATGATCCGGCGGGCATCACGACTTATTCCATATTGGGTGCGGATTACGGCTATCGCCTGCTATGGATTATTCCTTTCTCAACGATTTTGCTGGTGCAGTTTCACATGTTGGCGGTGCGCATAGGTGCAGTGACAGGGAAAGGATTTGTTGCGGTGATTCGTCAGCATTGGGGACGCTATTGGGCGTATGCGGCAGTGCTAGGTTTGCTGTTCGCCAACTTTGGAACGATCTGCGCTGAATATGCAGGCATCGCGGCGGCTCTGGGAATGATAGGTGTACCCGCCTGGATTAGCGCTCCGCTCGCGGCGATCTTAATTTGTCTGGTCGTTGTCCTGGGTTCTTTTCACAGGATAGAAAAAATTCTATTGGTGATTTCTGCGACCTTGGCCTTGTATATTGTAGACGGTATTTTGGCGGCACCGGATTGGTCAGCAGTCTTGCATCACGCCTTCGTACCGCATCTGCCGGACGACCATTTAGGTTGGATCGCCATCGCTGCAACTTTGGGCACGACGCTGGCACCGTGGGGGCTGGCATTTATTCAATCTTATGCCGTGGATAAAAAGATTTCGGTGGCCAATTTACGTTGGGAACAAGTTGATGTGGTGATTGGTTCGGTGCTAACTGGAGTGATAGGTATTGCGATTGCGGTCGCGTGTGCGGCAACCTTACACAAATCAGCCATACACATCCAAGATGCGGGCGATGCTGCAATGGCTTTGCGGCCTTTGGCGGGCTCCTTCGCCACGATCTTGTTTGGTGCGGGTTTGCTGGGCGCATCATTATTGGCTGCAGCGATAGTCCCTATTGCAACCGCGTATTCAATTGCAGAAGGGATAGGTGCGCCCGCCTCTCTGGATTTAGACGCAAAACATTTTCAGTTTTTCTATGCGGCATTTATCGTCTTATCAGTCGCGGCTGCGAGCGTAGTGTCAATTCCAGGCTTGCCCTTAATTCCGCTGATTTATTCTAGTCAGGTGGTGAATGCGGTTTTATTGCCTTTGCACGTTTTAGCATTATTATTGATAGCGCAGAATGCAACAATTATGGGGGCGGCAGCGATAGGCAGCAAAACCAGATTGGCTGCTGTTGGTAGTTTGTTGTTAATCCTCGCTTGCGTATTCGCATTGGCTTGGGCTTGAGAAAATATCGGAGACTCTGATGAACTTGAGTGAAATCCACTCCCGAATTAAAAACAGTTTGCAACAAGGGCGCTATCGGCGCTTTATTCAGCAATCGGCATATCGCCAAACTTTGAGTAAATTGCCACCTGAATTGTGCAAACATTGGCAAACTCACGCTAAGCAAGAATTTACTGGAATTCCTACCGACATCATTTTCTTTATTCAAGCCGCAGAAGGTTTGATGATGTTTTTTGATTGCGCAAGTCAAGCCGATAGAGCATGCGGATTACCATCCAAAGCGGCTGACTCAGTGTGGCATGCGTGGCTCACTTTGCCGCAGAAGTATTTTACGGCTCAGGATGTGGATAGTTTTTGCCGTCAATATTTTGGAAAAGCAATACCGCATGTGGCGGCAGAACAGATGGAAGACAGTATCAGTGGTGCTCTCGCGGTGTCTCTGTTGCAGCTACGGCGCATGGCGAAGGAAGATCCGCTCAGTGACTATGTCCCTGCCCTATTTACACTTGATCGGCGCCTAAAAATGCCACGCGGCTATAGCTATCGTTCAGATGGGCAGCGCCTTGGTTTTCAGCACATGAGTTTGCTTGGTCTGGGTAGTGGTGCAATGGTTTATCCTGATTATTTCTTGCCTGATCAATTGTTAGCCTTCGGACTCATTAATGCCAGCACCTTGGCGCAATTTCACGCAAGCCAAGAACGGCGCGCACAATATGCCAATGCACAGCAGGGCAGCTCTTGCAGCTCAGTAAGTAGTAGCGATTTGTTTGCGAATAGTGCCAGCTGTGATAGTGCTGGTAGCAGTAGCAGTGATAGTAGTTGCAGTGATAGCAGCAGTGGTGATAGCGGCTCTAGCTGTGGGTCAAGTTGTGGAAGTAGTTGCAGTTCATCTTAATATTGTCGGTGGTTCTTATGCACGTCAGCGATTTTTTTCAGCAAATACAAATAGTCTTATTGGCTCACGCCAATTCAGAAAACGCCTTACCCATGCGTGCCTATATGCGTTCGCATTTTGATTTCTTAGGAATCAAAACACCGCTGCGTCGACAATTATTGAAAGACGTTGGGAAAATATCCGCCAGCGCCACCGAACTACTTCAGTTGGCGCAAGCGCTATGGCAATTACCACAGCGTGAATTTCAATATGTCGCGATTGACGTCCTCGCGCAGCATCGAAAAATCCTCACTCTTGAGCATATTCCGGAGCTATTGGCTTTGGCGCAACAGCAAGCATGGTGGGATAGTGTCGATGGCTTAGCATCGGTGATTGGCGATGTTATTTTCGCTGCGCACAGTAACAATTCCAATGCACAAGTATGCATGGATCACGCCTTGCAAGACTCTTCGATGTGGATCAGACGGATAGCTATGATTCATCAACTAGGCTGGCGTTTGCAGACTGATACGCAGCGTTTGTTTTTCTACGCAGAACAATTGGCTGGCGAAGACGAATTCTTTATCCGCAAAGCGATAGGCTGGGCATTACGCGATTTCGCCAAATGGAATCCCGAACTTGTACGCAGTTTTGTCGCGACAAACGCAGAGAAACTGTCAGCATTGACAGTGCGTGAAGCGCAAAAAAATCTTTAATTCATCTGAGTTGGATAATCTCGCATTAAGCCGCTACTTGTGGCTGCGGAAGCGTTTCAGGATTGTCTTCCATGCGCAAAGTTTTGACCGTTAATGGTTCGCCGCAGACAGAGCAAATCTGGCCTGGTCTGGTGATTTGACCACAGCTTAAATGGCGTAATAGCAGTGGTGATGGCAGGGAGCATGGCAACCAATTTTCTCCATAGCGCATCATTTCTAAAGCCATAGGCAAGAGTGCCAAGCCAGCTTCAGTTAAGCGGTATTTGTAGCGTACTGGCCGTTCTTGATACGGCAGTTTGATGACCACGCCAGCCTCTATCATGCGCTTCAAACGATTCGTCAAAATATTGGTGGCTGCCATCGTGGCTCTTTGCAGCTCGTCGAATTTATGCGAGCGCTTAAACAGTTCGCGCAAGATTAATAATATCCATTCGTCGCCTATTAATTGAGCAGCCCTTGCAATTGGACAAGCCTTGAGGGAGGTATTTGGCATTATTTTTTTCCTGTAATTGAGCAGATCATTTGCTCCGGCTGAAAACAATTTCATTTTACATGCTTGCAAAATGAAAGTCTATGAAGTACTATTTGTTGTGACTTGTTTTTTGCAAGTTACTTAAACAGCAGCGCGATATCAGAAACCGTTTCATTCAATTTGCGCTGGACTATCACTAGCTAATCGTCGATCAGGAGCATAAAAATGAAGATCAAATATTTACCTTTTTATATCGCAGCATTAACTTTATCCTCCCATGGATTTGCCCAATCTAATCAGGCATTACCCGAGTCAACTAAAACCAGTTCCGCACCACGTTTGGATCTGCAAGACGTGAAGCATGGCCCCTTAGCCGACTTCTATGAGTTAGTTGCGCAATACCAGTTGCCGAAGAAAGAACTCGCAAAATCGAATCAAGCGCAAACAGAAGTGCTCTTGCCAAGTTCTAGAGAACTCATTGCGGATACAAAGAATCCGACCGCGCCAAAACCCTAAATTGATTTTGCTAAGTAGGCAAAACCAGCGTCGTGACGACAACGCTGTGTTGTTTCAAAGACACACAAAAGAATAGGTGCTCGCCCCAATTAGGGGATATTATGAAAACGAGAAGAGAAAAATATCATTTTTGCTTTAGTTCGGAACTGATAATTTAGGTAAAGCAAGACATGAGAAATTTTAAAGTGAAATTGCGAACTTCCGGGTCCAATGATTCTCTTCTCACTGCCAGTGCCCAAGGGTTTGCGACTTTGGTGTAATGGTTATTCAAAGGAAGTGCCAATTCAATGACTTAGACGAAGTGTTTGGCCGGACTACTCTTCTGAGATCTGTAAATTCACACCAAACCAATAAAACATTCACCTCGTCAGGGGGAAACTAACATTTAGGTAATGGGAAATGAACGACTTAATGGTATTGAATATGATAGAGCAGCTAACGCAAGTTAGCAGTAAAGCGCAATTGGAAACCTGGGTAGATCAATGCTTAATGACACATTGTTCCGCGAGTAGCATATTGATCGGGTATGGCAAAATGCAATCGGAATTCGCTATGGTCCCGTATTTTGTCTCAAGCAATTTTCCCAAGTCTCTAATTAAAACCTTTGATATTAATGACCCTCATTTGGCTGTTCCTATGTTGGACGAGTGGCGTCATACCGGAACACCAGTGATCGGTGACCTAAGCGGTGATCGTCTGCATGATTTGCTCTGGCAAACGATGTTCAGGCAAAAAGGCTTTCAAAAAGTCGCGGTCGCCGTCAACATGGATAGACGCAATGGGTACACCACCTATTTGTGTATGACAGATCCTACGGTAAGAGGCGTTGCACTAGACACAGCGCAATTCCAGAAACATTTCGCCATCATCGCGCCGATTCTGCATAACGTCCTTTCCCAGCTAGAGTATCAACAAGCACTAGCGAAAAAAGACGATAAAATCAGCAAGCTCACCCCGCGTGAAAACGAGATTTTGCAATGGATCAAGGAAGGGAAAACTAATTTTGAAATTTCCTGCATCTTGGGGATTTCCTTTTCAACGATCAAAAATCACGTGCAAAAAATACTCATTAAGTTACAAGTGAATAATCGTACGCAGGCAATTTCTAAATATAGTTAGGCAGGGAATTCCGCAGAGCTAATGGCGTATCTTACACAGCACTGATTTGTGTCAGATACGCTTTAATCAAAGGCAGACTATCAATATCCCACGGTCGAAATCGTGGATTAAAGAAGCTAAGAAAATCTTTGAACGTACAACGTAGCACACCGTCCCTTCCCAGCAAGTAGATAGCGAGTTCGCGGTAGGTACGTAAGTGCCACCACACCTTGTCTTTCGCAAAGAGGTACCCCAGTCGCAGGCAGATTCCCGGTAGCATGATGAATAGCAGTAGCAATAGCATCCCCGCCACCTGCGTCAAATAGCCCCCCTTGAAGTACCGAAACACATCGTAGCACACGGACTTGTGCGCCAATTCTTCCACCGCATGCCACTCCCAAAGTTGAAACATCGTCTCGTCGCTCTCAGCAAACCATGCCTCAGGCTTGCTCAATCCATGTTGAGAAAATGCAGCGGTCCAATGTTCAACTGCCACGAACAGGCTCAAGAACAGCCGTCGCGGAAGAAATTTTGACATCCAGGAAAAACAGTGACGTTCCCATGATTCTATGTTTTTCAAGTAGGGATAATTGGTGTGCAAGTGTTCGCGGTTGTAGCGACTATGCAAGGTACCATGAGCATTTTCCTGATCGCAAAATAGCAGCACTTCCTCATGCAGTTTCACATCATCAATTTGCGGCATCAACGGCATTAAGCTACGAATCGCGCAAAATTCAATATTCGGTAATAAGCTAGACATACTGTTCCAAAACTGACTCTTCACAACAGATCCACCGTTCCAACGTTGTGGATTGCAGTCATCGAATACCAAATTGGGAATGGGAAAACTCATTGCCACTGGCGAGGTGCTAAAAGTTGAAGTCATGGAATAACTCTAGGCTTAAAGTGCATTTGAACGATAACCGGCGTCCGTGCCAGAACGGAAACGCTGCAAACACGGATGAATGACGGCGCGCCACCATGGCGGTACCAAGCTCAATAAAAATAAGAGTGGGTAGCTAATAGGTAAGCGTGGACTGTTCTCGACACAACGCAGTTCACCATAGGCCTTATTCGGATTGATGTGGTGATCGGCATGCTTCTGAACGCTGATTAATACCAGATTACTAAAAGGAAGATCACAGTCCCAAGCATGACGTTCAGATACATTTTCCAGTCGACCATTACTGTCAGTAAGACGTTCCAAACCATAGTGTCCAATGTAATTCATCATTTCTAACACCAAGATACCGATGAAAGATTGAATTAAGAATACGCACCAAGCAAAAACGCCGAACTGCATAAAAATAGCCAGCATCCAGACTGCGCTGAGTCCGTAACCAAGCAAATTCTCTAACAGTATCTTTCGGCGTAAGAGGCTGAAAGTTCCCGTCTTGTGTTTTGGTCCCCACCAGCCAAACAAATTCACCGCAATCGCACCTGGCAGATACTCATACAGTGATTGATTAAAGCGTGCCGAGGTCGGATCCTGGTCGGTCGCTACCAATAAATGATGGCTATGTACGTGCGCCAATTTCGCACCGGTATAGCAACTAGTGGAAAATAGACTCAAACCAATGACGCGTTCAAAGCGACTGCCGTGGTGAATCAACTCATGCGCAGGATTTTGCGCGTACAAGGCTGAAAATATACCGGCCGTTAATACCAATAAAACTACTTGATAGGCTAGGAGATCGTGATTGGTCAAATACCATGCAAAGAAAAAGATGTTGAGCAATTGTAACGGTAAGCTCAACAGGACTATTACTAGCTCACTTAAGGGAGCTGAATTTTTCGCGGATGTAAATAGTCGCGTGCGCACGGCGAACAGATCGAGCAGGGGAATGACCACAAAAATAAATCCCAGCGTCGCATAAACAAAAATCAGATCACCGGCATTCTTAGACCAGAACAGAAACGTCGTATAAAGCACGATTGCAGGTAGAAAAAAAGCGAAGTACCGTGACATCATAAATCCTGAAAAGTGAGAACGGAAAAATCTGATTTAGAGCGCAGAACGAATCAATCTTGCATCCGTTTTGCTTACAAACCTATGCGCTGCATACGTTGTGCATGTTCGTCTTGAATTTGACCCAACAAAATATGCACCTGATCTGTTTCTGATACATCGCGCATTTTTTTGCCCGGAAAAATATCAATATCACCGATAACATCCATATACTGGTCCGCGACCAATTGATACAAGTGGATGTAATGACGGATGGATGACTCAAACACCGACGTCATCAAAGAATGAAACTCGCGTGCCAGACGTTGCATCGTATTGCGTGAGTCATCCCCGAGTTTGCTATAGCGTTGTATGATGGCTTCGCCATAGCGTACGTGATGCACTTCATCGGCGAAAGCGCCGCGTATCAATTGCGTTAAGCTAGGGTCAAATACCGACCAATATGCTGATTCATAGCGATAGATAGGGTAGGCCATGCCTTCCAAAATAATATTATGCGCCATCATTGCAGCGGCAAAATCGCCACGATCCACCTGCTCCTTGATCAAATCATAGAAGGCACGCAACTCTTTGGTCGTCATGTCTTCCATCATTTGGTCGCGATCTTCCGGTGAAACACCAAACTGCGCTAAACGCTGGCAAAACACTTCGTAATGACGAGCCTCATCGACGGCCTGCGTCGCCAGGAAAATTTGCGAAGCTTCATCCGGTGCATGTTGCATCAGTTTAGCAATGCCAGTATAAGAAACCCGTTCCGCCGTTAAGAAGGTGGCGATATCGAGCTTATAAATCTGATTCACCAATTTGTCGTCAATCACTGCGAAATGTGTTGGTGCCGGATCTTTGCCTATGCCGTATTCGGTGTCTTTGAGCGTGCGCCATGGTGCACGTCCTAACCAGTGTTGAATATCGAAACGTGAAGGATCCCAATCTTCAGCGACAAATTTGTTTTGCGCTTGCGGAACCTGATCAATAAGCTGCTCTAAAGGCGCTGCTACTGTAACTGCATCATTCATGACTTATCCTTCGACTTTTCTGAAATGTAAACGGAACAAATAGAGGCATACACCGGTCAATGCAGCCAATTCGCTAAACACTATCCAACGCATGACCTGATTGGCTGGATCCAGTAAAACCCCGATACTGATCACGACCAAAAATACAGCACATGGCAACACCAACAAAGGATGTACCAATTGCTTGACACCACGCTGATCTTTACGACGGCGCATTTGTAACCAAGCGAACAAAACACAGGCATATACCAGTGCTAAATGAAAACTCAACAATTGACTCAGGCAATTGTTCAATGCCTGGATTTGCATCAAGGGCGCTATGAACAGCACCGCTAGAGCGATCACCAGCATCGCATTGCGAGGTATAAATTTGTCGCCATGGAGTTGCGCAAACCAGCTAGGCAGTTCACGCTCTCTGGCTAAACTATAGACAATTCGCGCAGCGCCTGAGAGCCCGACATTGAATGAACTGAGAACGGCTAGCAAGCTAATTACAATCACCAATAATTTGGCGGATTCTGATTGCATCACGCGTGCCAATGAAAGGTGCGGCAACAAGTCACCTTGCAAGCTCTGTACTTCAAATCTATGCGCCAGAGCCATTGCAAAATTCGTGTATAAGATGGCGATGATTAAGACTGCAAACAACAATGCGGCTGGCACGATGCGTTTGAAACTCTGATGTTTGGTGACATGCATAATCGCCCACTCTATGCCTATAAATAGAAACAAAGCGCGTGGAATTGCGTTTAGTAAATCGTGTGATTCAACGACATTCGCGACGAGTTGATGATCAAGCAGTTTTGAGCTTTGCATCGCCATACCTGACAATAAGAGCATCATGCTAGCGACGCTGAGAGTCATAAAAATCTGTAAACGCAAAGACAATTCATAACCACGTAAATTGATATACAAGACCGCCAATACCAAAGCTAGCAATAGTCCCAAGGCCAGTACAGGGGGCAGCAATTGTTGCAGTAGCAGATGACACAGATACACTTCTAGTCCACCGATTAAGACCACCATCAGGACATAAAACAAGCTAACTGCGAGTGAAAATTGATTACCAAACGCGACTTTAGTAAAAGCACGTATTCCTATCGCACCGGGAAACTTCGATGAAAGTTCGGCAAAACATAGAGCGATAATTGCCATGCAACCACCCGCAATTGCAATCGCTAGTAGTAATTGCGATCCTGTCGCAAACGAGAATAGAGAAACCAAAATCGTGTTGCAACTAATGGTGATCGCCATACCAATTGCAATGGCACTCAGTTTCAGAATTTCCTGCGCATGTTTCAAATCAAATACCCCACAAAATGAGCGCAATCGCGTCAAGTTTGACTTGATCGCCCATGGCTCCATAGATTGCGATCAGACCTTCATTATTGGCGCGGATGCCGTTCACTTTTCCATCGAATAGACCACGCATGATTGCCGCATCGCCGACGATTTTCATCGGCGCTTCTTCATTCGAATTTGTCGTGCAATAGACGATTTGTTCTATCTTGCCGTCACTGATTAACAGGCGGTAGCTGTCTTCGCTATCACTTTCCTCCAACAGGACATCTGTATTCCAGCCTTTGACGATTCTTTGAATGTGAGCATTCGTATTGACGTCTGCTTGAAATTTTTCTAATACGTCTAACATGAGGTTTTCCTTTAACGCAGTATTTGAACGTGTGCTTTATCCGCAGATTAGCGCTCTTGCACGGTTTCATTTTCTGTTTGTTTCCAGATCGAAGATTCATCTTCGGTCCAGTCGCTGTTGCCGCGGTAATACTCACGCGCCGCGAGCAAGCGTTCGTCTTCTTGATCTAAACCCGCAGTCGTGGGATTGCTGCTTCTAGGGGATTGTTGAACATGACCTGAAGTGCGAAAAATCACATCGAAAATAAGGGCTGGAGGTGAAATCGTGTACCAGCGCCTTTCATTCCAATAATGATGTCCCATGTGTTGATGCCTGACATAGCGCAGGATGGGGCCAGGCTCTACTGGTGAATGCACTATTAGGTGCCACCATTCAAACATCAGATAGCCGAGAATCAAGCCCGCAGTCAGAGCTAGGCTGCGCACCAGGTCTTGCGTTACCAAGGCAAAACATATGGCGTTTAACAGCAAAGCTGGAAAGGTGTACCACATCGGTGTGAACAATAAATCGATACGACGCGGTTTATCGTGGTGACCGTGATGCAAACGGTACAAAAAACGATAAGCTGTCTTACCTTTTGGCATTACTCCATGAAAGAAGGTGACGTGACTGAAATATTCTTCTGCCAAATAGATGAGCCAACCATATGCCATCAGACTGACCAATTGCATCCATGTTAGTTGAGCCGCAGCCGAACCCAGCAATAACAGACAGAGTGCTGCATAGAACAGCACGCTGTATTCTGACCAATAGGCTAGGCGAATTGCACGAATATCTGAGGTGAAGGATTTCATGGATTTAAGCCCACCATGTTCTTGCTCCGTGTCTCGGTGAAGCCCATTGCTTCCAGATCTAATTCACTCTCGGTAGTCGCGATGCAGTCGGCAAAGCCATGTGACAAAGCTAGTCTATACACGCGCAAAGCCTGTTCGTAAGAAATCCGATTTCCAAGGCTATAGGACTGCTTTACACCACTCATCGCGAGAGTAACGGTTTCGGATAAACACGCCAGATTGAGAGTTTGATCAAAGCCTAAAATGTTCGCTCGGCCAAACAGATAAGGCTCAACAAATTTGACGACGCCACCTTCAAATACCAGTACATCGGGACGATCCTTGCGGACGCTGCTCTTCAGATCTGGCGGACGTGCGGCATCACATACTACGGCCATTTCTTTTAGCCACGCTGGTTCAATAAAACCTTTACCTTGGCTGGTCGCAGACAATACGCCGTGTGCGGTTCGTATCACTTCTTCGATTTGAACTGAGATGGTGATCGGTGGCTCGCCAGCAAGGCAGGCTTCCACGATGTCTTTGATTTCACGATAATCGGTTTCTCTATCTCGCAATAAAACTTGATTACAGGTGCTTACCACCGTCAATGGAGAATTTAAATGCGTACGCAAGTACTGAGCTAAACCGATAGTGCTGCCGCGCTGCATTTGCAACAAGGCTTGCGCATAGATTTCACCAGCAATGGCAGCCAGTGCGTCGAGCGCTTGCGTATTATTCGAATTGCCGACCAAAGTTAGCATTGCATAATATTCTGACAGATGAATTGCAGACAGACGACCAACCGAACCCGCCGCGCCGATGACTGCAACACTAGTGTCGACATGCCGCTGTCCAGTGGCGAGTAACGCTTTGTGCAAACTTTCTGCGCTGGCGATAGCGGTAAAACTATTTCCAGTCGTGATCGGAATACCTGCATCAACGATGTCCATGCCACCACGCGAAATGATAGAGGTAAAAGCGCCCAGTCCAACAATGTCGGCACCGACTGATTTTGCACATTCTATGTATTGACTAAGCAAGCGTTGACGATTCTTTTTGCTCAGACGCATCATACGTTCTGGTGGAAGTGGGCAGGCGATTAACCAGCCTTCTACATAACCACCTAAAGCAGATTGTATTTTTGCAGCATGAAATACCGGCGCCGGTTCATAGCGTTTAGAGAACCAGCTTTGCATCCAGTTTTGGAATTCTGTTTTATGCGGCTCAGCTAAGGCAATGATGGAGCGCGGCATAATATTTAGCAAATCTTCATCAGAAGTCGGATGAATCAGGAATGCGAAGCTACCCAGTTTTTCTTGGGTTGGATGGGTAAGCGCAGTGGGTGAAGTGACTAATGTGATTTCAGATAATTTCTTGCTGGCGTAACTTAATTCTTCCGGCTGTCTGGCGATCAAGTAAGAGAACAGTGAAGAGAATTGTTTGCAGCGTATCAGCGATGCGCATTCTTCTAATGCACTAGCGAGTTGATCGATATGCTTTCGTTCTATGATCAGTGAAGGCTCGATCCGCAATAAGTCAGGTCGATTGAATAGCGGCGCCACAATAATTTTGGAGACATTGACGAGAAAGCCGCAAATCAATGGCACGATATAACCCTGTACGCTGGCATGGGCGAGGAAATAGCTTTCTGCACCCGTAAAAGGTTTCACGCGTAAACTGTGCATCAAACCACGACCTTGGTGCTGACTAAATACATCGGGATATTTTTCTACGATGGCGTCTAATTTTTCGCTCAAGTAAGGCGAAATTTCATCTACGTGACGCAAAATAGCATGGTCATTCGCACGCAATTTTTCTATCGTAGCTAAGGCAACTCGGCTCGCCAGTTGATTGTTCGCGAAGGTTGAACTATGGTAATAGCCAAACTCTTCTGTCCATGCATTTTGAGTACATAGAGTGGCACCGATAGGCATCAAGCCACCGCCTAGCGCCTTAGATAAACATAGAATATCGGGTTTGACATTCGGTACACGCTTAATCGAAAAGAATTCGCCGAGACGCCCCATGCCGGTTTGAATTTCATCGACAATTAACATGGCACCATGTTGTTTGCACAGCGCTGCAATTGCTTGCATATAGTCATCAGATAATGGCTGCATTCCACCTTCGCCCAATACGGTTTCGAAAATGAACCCAGCAACTTCGTGTTGCGAGAATACCTCTTCTAATTGGGCGAAATTTTCCGGTTCTACTTTGATACTTTGCGATGTATTGATTAAGAATGCTTCGCTGTAGAGCGGATTACCAGTTACGGCCAAGGCACCGGAAGTTTTACCATGAAATCCTAATTCGAGGCTGACGACAATTTGTCGTCCAGTCGCAGCACGGGCCATTTTAAGTGCAGCTTCTACCGATTCCGCACCACTATTGCTGAGCACGGCATACGCAAAATTGAATTCAGGTTCTAAGTTAACCAATTCACGCGCCAGATCCTTAGCACCGCGCGTGTAAAACGGCTGCACCATCGATGGTTCGCCTGCGCAATCAATGATTGCCTGGCGTAAGTCTTGCGGATCATGTCCGAAGGGAACGGCACCATATTGCGCCAGAAAATCCAGATATTGATTATCCTGCTCATCATACAGATAGACGCCTTCGGCTTTCACCATGGTTTTGTCGAACTGTATATGTTTAAGCAGAAAAGCCCGTTCTGGGTTGAGATTGCAGAGACCAGTTTTTTTCATAATCTTACTCATCATTTCAGGTAGCTCAGGACAACGGCGATAGTTCCAGCGCTGGCGCTGCACAGCATGGAAATTTTGTAGATAAAAAATAGGCGTGGTTTTTCACGATCAAGCGCAAAGAACACACGTGGCCAGATCACTAAACTGCCGTACAGATGGCAAGCCAGCATCAAGACCAGACAAGCGAATTTGATTTGTGCCCAATGATTGTCTATCCCTATGCCGCTTTGCCAGGCCAATCCCAGTCCAGAGCTCATAGTGAAAGCAATTAACAAGTACAACAAAGGTGCCGCGCGGGTGCCTTGTGTTTGCATTAATTCGGCGTAGCCATTTCCACCCCGGGATTGATACATGGGAAAAAGCAATACCAGATTAAAGTACATGGCACCTAACCAAGACAGCATGGCAAATACATGTACCAGCACTAAAATATTCAGTAAATTAAGCATTCAATCAAACCTAGAGTGTGAATTGGCAAACGATGAAACCGCGGATCAGTTAATTAATTCGTGTATCGTGGCTAGTATTAAATTGCACAGGCATAGGCTTCGATCGGTTTCAAATGGATATCCTCAGGTGCCTGTCCACATAAGCAGTCATCCGCTTTATCCAATTGCAGTATCGATACTTCGTTATGTAAGGCGTCATAGCGCAACATTTTCCCGATCAGGTTGTTGCCTATACCGAGCAATACTTTCAGTGCTTCGACTGCCTGCATGACGCCGATCACACCCGGTAATACGCCTAGAACACCTGCTTCTGCGCAAGATGGCGCCATTTCTGGTGGAGGCAATTCAGGATAGATACAGCGATAGCAAGCCGCGTCTTGCGTGCTGCCAAATGTCGTGACATAGCCTTCAAAACGATAAACGGCTGCATGTACATTCGGAATACCGAGTTTGACGCAAGCATCGTTGATCAGATAACGTGTTTTGAAATTGTCTGAACCATCCAAGACCAGATCGTATTGACTCAAAATTTCGAGAGCATTGCTTTCATCCAAATAGTGCGGATGGGTCTTCACCTTGATCATAGAATTAAGCCGGCCTATGGCGGCGGCGGCTGAATCCACTTTGAGTTTTCCTAGCTGATCTTCGCCGTGAATGATTTGTCTTTGCAAGTTACTGCTTTCGACCACATCGGCGTCAACGATGCCTATGGTGCCAACGCCAGCAGCGGCCAAATATAAGGCGGCGGGAGAGCCGAGGCCGCCGACGCCAATTAATAGCACGCGACTATTCATCAATTTGAGCTGACCAACTTCACCGACTTCTGGCACCAATAAATGGCGAGCATAGCGCTCTTTAGCCTGCGCGCTGAGTTGTTGCGGAATGCGACTTTCCAGTGCAGATTCTTTCCATTGTTTGTAACCGCCACGGATGCTGTAGACATTTTCGTAGCCAAGATTTTTCAGGCTTTCTGCCGCAAACAGAGAACGTAAGCCACCTGCGCACATGACGGCAATGGGACGTTGTTTGTCGTCGCAGACATGATGAACCCGCAGTTCTAATTGACCACGTGCCAAGTGATGCGCTGGTGTTGGTAAGCCATCCTTAATTTCGTCGGCATCACGGACATCTAGCAAGATGGCATCGTCATGACGCACCATATGCAAGGCCTGTTCTGGTGAAATTTCTTGCAAGGTTTGGCGCAAGTAGGCGGCGCGATTTTCATAAGAACTCATCTCAGCCTCCTGCAAATGCAGTCATGATTTCCAGGCGCGATTGTTCGCCTAATGCTGTTTTCAGACCACCGGTTTGGCGGATGTTCTGGCCGTTTACATACATGTTGATATATTTTTTTGGTGCACTGTGATCGGCTTCCAGCAAGCGCTCCGACATCGATGGATCGAGCTGATTGAGTTGCAAGATCGCGTCTAATACGGTTTCTGCCTGAATGGAAATTTGAGCAATTCCCTTCGCAAATTTGCGTAAAGGTACGGGCAGATTGATATGCACTGTTTTCACGTTGAGCTCCAAAGACGAGAGAAAAATATGAGAGAAAATTCAATCCGAAAAATCAAATATATTTGATAAATTTACTTAATTTTTAGAATTGTGAAATTACTACTTTTGCGAGGCTCGATTATTCAGGATGTGCCAATCGCTGGCTATAGTGAAGATGACCATTGCCGTGTGACTGGTACCCATGGCATGAGCCATTCGGCTTATTGAGTTGTCGCTTCTGCAAAGCTAATCTTCGCCTCTATTCAATGTGTGGACTGATGAAATATCCGATTCTTAAATCGCCACTTTTGAACATTTCACTAATTCATTATCAATGCATCGATGCAGATAGGCATTGATGTTCACGTGTTGTTTTGTATGGAGAATCGATGTTAGGTTTTTTTCGCAAGAAGGACAGACTCGATACCAGATGCAGCGTCAAAATCGCTCCCTGGAATACCGTGCTCGATTTGAAATCGGGTAGCAATTTATTAGATGCGGCAATTGCGCAGGGATTGCCTGTGCCATACAACTGTCGTGTGGGTGCATGCAAGACTTGCCAGATTAAAGTTTTAGAAGGCCAAGCAAAATCGCTGATCGAGCGTGAATATGTCTTTAATCGCGAGGAAATCGCTGCTGGTATGTATCTCGCATGTCAGACCAGAGTTGAATCGGATTTGCTGATTGATTGGCCGCAATTATTGGAAACGACGTCCACGCAAAAACAGAGCGCAGTGTTGCAGCACATTGAGGCAATGACTCCGCGTATATACCGGATTCAATTGCGACTCTCAAAAGCCGCGAGCTGGACTGCTGGGCAGTTTGCACAAATTTTGCCGCAAGGTTTGCAATTGGAGCCTCGCTGCTATTCGATGGTGTTTGGTGCGCAAGATCAAAGTTTGATTAGTTTCGATATCACGCTGTATCCGGGTGGAGCAGTGTCGTCTTGGTTGGCTGACACAGCGAATCTGGGCAAGTCGGTACAAATCGAATTGCCGTTTGGTGAATTTGGTCAGCACTTATCTAGCGAAGCGGCAGCTAAATCTCCTCTGTTATGCATTGCGGGTGGCAGTGGTGTTGGATCTATTAGTGGCATTATTGCCAGCCATGCACAGCGGCAGCGTCAACCGAATGACGAGGTCGCTCCCGTAGTATTGGTCGTGGGGGCGCGACAACGTACCGACATTTATGGCTTGCAAGAACTACGTGATCTAGCGCAGCAGATACGTCTGCCCTTGTACATTGATGTGGTGTTAGATCGCGAACCAGTTGGCAGCGATTGGCAAGGAAAACGAGGCTATGTTGCTCAGCATTTGCAACAAATTTTGGCGGATGCGGCTTCGTACGATCAACAATTTCAGCAGACGCAAGATGCATGGAAAGTCTTGTTATGCGGTCCACCGCCCATGGTTGATAGTTCAATCGATAGCTTGAAGCAATGTGGCCTGAAGGCGCAGCAAATGGCTTTTGATAAATACGAACAAAGCGCAGCAGTAGTTTGATGGAACCCATCACAGGAGTCGTCACGCAAGCGATTCGCGACGAATTCATTTTTCCGTTTTTAAGTGGCCATGTTTAAATATCTCAAACATTCGATTCTGACTTGTTTCATCGTTCCCGGTGCGGCACTCACTGTGCTACTGGCACCGCAATGGTCCTTCTTGGTGCCTATAGTCATCACCCTGATTAACATGATTGGCGATAACTTTACTTCTCCGGATCGCAGTGTTCCTCAATATAGTCAGTTGTGGATACTCGATGGCTTTGTCTACCTGTACGTGCCTATCGTCAGTTTTTATATGTTCACGCTGATGTGGTTGATCTCTCCTGGGGACTTCTTAGGCTTCTCAGCCTTGGTTCAGGCTCAACTAGGTGTCGATCTATTTCAGATTAAAACGGCGGCGGGTTTACGTGGACTGTTGTCGGGAACTTTTGCGGTTGGGTATGTGCTGTCCTCGAACCATCTTTATGCACATGAATTAGTGCATCGTACTACCGATAAGTTTGCGATGTTGACCGGGCGCTGGCTATTAGCCATGACTGGAGACGCACAGTTTTCGATTTCGCATGTGTATGCGCATCATGCCAACGTAGGTACGAGCTTGGATGCGGCTACTGCCCGACGTGGTGAATCTGTGTATCGATTCTTCATACGTTCTACCATAGGGCAATACAAAGAATCTTGGGACATAGAACGTCAGCGCTTAATCAATCGTGGTGTGGCGATTTGGTCTTTGCATAATCGCGTGTTGACCGGTTTGTTGATGACACTGGCACTGTATGTAGTTTGGTATCTGGCAGCAACTTGGATCGGCGTTTTGATCTATACATTGGTGATCATCAACGCGAAATTCCTGTTTGAAACCATTAATTACATTGAACACTATGGTGTAGTGCGAGTTCCAGGCACCAAGGTGTTGCCTCATCACAGCTGGGATTGTGATGCTCGCATTTCTTCAAATGCCCTACTTAACCTATCACGTCACGCCGATCACCATGCGAACGCACACAAGCCCTATTGGGAATTGGAGACTTTTGATACCAGTCTACAACTTCATTACGGCTATATCAGCACTATCGTGGTCGCGTTGATTCCATTTTGGTGGCATCGCTTTGCCGCGCCGCAATTACATCAATGGGATCTGCATTCTGCTTCACCAGAAGAAAAGAAATTAGCTCAGCAGGCAAACTTGGCAAGCGGTTTGTCGTTGTTTACCCGAACTTTTAATGCATTCCACACTGTCAACGAAGGGAAATAATCGTGTTCAGTCAATATATAGAGAAGATCATTCGCTGGCGATTTGTCGTTATCGGCATGACCTTGTTAATGACAGTTTTTATGCTGTCACAAATGCGTCACCTGAAAGTCATCATCGATCCAAATCAAATGCTGCCGCAAGCACATCCGTATGTGATCGGTACTAATCTGGCAGAAAAGATATTCGGTTCGAATTACGTATTGGTCGTTGCGGTATCACCTAAACATGGTGATATTTATCAAAAAGATGTGTTGCAACGTGTGCAGACTATTTCTGATGAATTACAAAAATTGCCGAACGTCAAAGCAGAAACCTTGATGAGTTTGACTGCGAAACGTGCCAAAGGCATTGCGGGTGAAGCAGAGGGTTTAGAAGTGAAACCTCTGTTGCATGGCAGCGCAATTGATCAAAATTCCATTGACAAATTGAAATCTTCTCTAGCGCGTAATCCGATTTATAGCGGTGTTGTACTGTCGCAAAATCAAGATATGGCGGCAATCACGATTGCTGTTGAGAAAGGCCCCAAAGGCTTCACGCCAACTTTGGAAGCGGCCTACAAATTAATACAACCATTAGCGAATGACGAGGTGCGCATTGCTGTCAGCGGCACGCCTGTATTCGTGTATTACGTTGAGAAATATACGCAACGTATGGCGATCCTGTTTCCACTCGCCTTGCTCATAGTCGGATTGCTTCATCTCGAAGCATTCAGGACGTGGCAAGGTTTTTTTTTACCGCTGGTCACCGCCTTCTTATCGGTATTGTGGGGCTTAGGTTTAATGGGTATCGCCAAGGTGTCAATCGATGCCTTTAATGCGAGTACGCCGATTTTGATTCTGGCTGTCACCGCCGGACATGCGGTGCAGCTACTGAAGCGGTATTACGAAGAGTTTGAATTATCGATTAAACGCGGCAATGATGCGGTGACTGCGAATCGCGAAGCAGTCGTACATTCTATGGCTAAAGTGGGACCAGTGATGCTTGCTGCTGGTTTGGTCGCGGTGATGGGATTCTTGTCCTTGATGTCGTTTGATATCGTGACCATACGCAATTTTGGTATCTTTACTGGTCTCGGTATTTTGTCTGGCTTAGTGATAGAACTGACCTTCATTCCCGCAGTACGTTCATGGTTGAAACCACCTAAACTGCGTACGCAGCCTATGCGCTTTGATATTTTGAGTCCGGTGGTAAGAGGAATTAAACAAGCGACGAGCACTGCGCGTATTCCTCAGGTAATCGCTTTCTTTGTCGTTGTGGTTGCTGTTGCCGCTTTTGGACTTTCACAATTGAAAGTCGAAAACTCGAATAAGAGTTTCTTCTCTGCAAACCTGCCGTTTCAAGCTGATGATCAGTTGATCAACGCCAAGATGGCGGGAACCAATACCCTGTATTTGGTGTTTGAAGGTCAGCAACAAGATGTGATCAAAGACCCTAAAGTCTTGCAGTTGATGGAGAAAACGCAGCGCTTTTTGGAAACGCAGCCAGGCATAGGTAAGACGATTTCTATCGTGGATCTGATTAAGCGCATGAATCAAGCCATGCATGCCGACGTATCGACTGAATTACGTATTCCGGAAGACAGGAATCTGGTATCGCAATTTTTGTTGCTGTACTCGATGTCAGGTGAGCCAGCAGATTTTGATCGTTATGTTGACTATAACTATCAAAATGCGAATATCACTGCATTCGTAAAACACGATAATAGTCGTGAAATTCAAAAAGTCATCGCTAATACACGAGAATTTCTGAAGGCAAATAACGATCCACGCATTACGATACACTTCGGTGGTAGCGTGCCGCAATCGACTGCCTTGTCTGAATCCTTGGTAGAAGGAAAATTGAAAAACGTGATGCAAATCGGCGCAGTCATTTTCTTGGTCTCGGCATTGCTATTCCGTTCTCTTATCGCTGCCTTCCTGATCGTAACACCGCTGGCAATTACTGCCTTGGTCAATTTTGGTGTGATGGGATTGACGGGCATTCCTTTGAATACACCAAATGCGATTACTGCACCAATGGCCATCGGGATTGGCGCTGATTATGCGATTTATCTCTTGTACAGAATTCGAGAAGATCTAAAAATTCACGCCAGTTATGACGTGGCGATTGATGCTGCGTTGGAATCCGCTGGTCGCGCTATCCTCTATGTAGGCACCGCGATTGCTGGTGGTTATTCCGTGTTGATGTTGTCACGTGGATTCAATATTCATATTTGGTCTGGCATTTTGATCGTGTTGTCTATGCTGGTGAGTGTGGTCACGACTTTGTTATTGTTGCCAGCTTTGATTAAATGGCTGAAACCTGGATTCTTGCATGTACATACGAATCAAAGTGCGTCTATCCGCGGCTCAGTGGCTTCTTGTGTTGGGCTGATTGCCACCGGTATCTTTGGCGCTATGTTGATGCACACAGAGCCTGTGCAGGCGGCGACTAGTGATGCTGAAAAAATGATGGAGCGTAATTTCATTGCAAATCGCTTCGATGATTCCAGCGCCAATGCCAGCTTTCAATTGATCAACAAAAACGGTGATCGTCGTGTTCGCGAAACTTTCGGAACAACAAAATTGCAAGGTAAGGGTTTAGACACTAAGCGCATGACACGGTTTATGTCTCCGTCCGATATCAAAAATACCGTTACTTTATTGGTTGAGCATAGCGACGGTGACGATGACATGTGGATTTATTTGCCAGCCTTAAAAAAAGTACGTCGGATTGCTTCATCCAATAAAAGCGAAAGTTTTGTTGGTACCGATTTATCGTACGGCGATGTCATCGGACATAAAGTCCATGATTGGCAACACAAGATCGTGACGACTGAAAATATTCAAGGTCGCACATGTACTGTGATTGAATCCGTACCGAATTCCAAAGCAATCGCCGATAGTTCTGGATATTCAAAACGTATTTTGTGGGTAGACAATGAATCTGCACTAGCATTGAAGACGGAATTTTTCAATACCAATCAACAGCTATTAAAGACATCGATCTTGAGTCAAATTGTGAATGTTGATAAAGAAAAGAATCGTTGGCAGCCGATGTTGATGGAAGTGCAGAATGTGCAGACAGGCCACAAAACTGTGATTGAGTGGAAAAATTTTAAGGCGAATCAAGGTGTGAAGGATGACTATTTCACGCAACGCTATTTGGAACGCGAAGAGTAAATTAAATAGCACATGCAGAATCCAGAATTGTTACGCAGGCCTGTGCCGTCGGCCTTGTTTCTCTTTGCTTTTGTCGTCGCGTGTTTGACAGGACTACAGGCTCACGCCCAAGAAGTGGTTGGTGAGGCTAAACCATCGGTACAAGACAAGACTGAATCCAAGATCGAATCCATATCGCCAACTTGGCTAGATTTGCGGGGCAATTTGAGTTTGGGGGCATGGTCTGGTGATCGTTGGTTAAACGATCAAACTAGTTTTGGTGTTGCGCAGTTGCAGTTGAATATTGCGACTAAATTTGATAGTGCCTGGAGCTTTCATAGCAATGCCAATGTGAGTTATCTCGGTTCAAAGGATGACTCTGCTGATTCCGCTAAATCTACCAGTATTCCAAAGCGTCATAGTTATTTACGTGATGCCTATTTGAAGTGGGATATTGAGCGTGCGGAATGGCGGATAGGAACTCAGGTATTTTCTTGGGGACGTGCCGATAGAATTAATCCTACGGATAATTTAAGTGCGCGTGATTTTACTAGCCCGTTTGTCACAGATGAGGAACAAAAATCAGGGAGTGTCGCAAGCAGCCTGAGTCTGGATTTGAATGCAGATACACGCTTGCAGTTCGTCGTGCAACGAGTACCTGATGGAAGCAAGCAGGGGCAAGTACCGAGCGCTAGGATAGAAGCAGGTTTTCCCCTAGCCTTCACATCACGAACCTATGATTATGCGCTTAGGCTCGATCAATCCGTGAGTTCTATTGATTGGTCGGTTTCGTATTTTGATGGTGTAGAAAAAGTACGCTCGTTGGAATTGCTACAGCAGCGCGGGCGTTTGTTGGGCGTACAACGGCGTTATGCGGCTTTGCAAAGTGTGGGAGCGGATGCCGCGACGACCAGCGGCAATTGGGGCTTGCGTGGTGAATTGGCGTATTTACGTTTCAAGCCTGAAAATGCAGAAAATGCGGGGCGGCTCTCGCATTGGTATGGGGTGTTTGGGGTAGAGAATAATCTGGCGCATTTTTCTCATATCGTGTCGAACGCCACTTTTGGTGTGCAATATTTTTTTCGACGTTTTGCGCAAGACCCGCACTTTGCAAATCTGCCCGATGCGTGGCGTACACCACTGGATAAATTACAGCTTGCGAACAATCAGTTACATCACTGGCAGGATGGTTTTACCGTGCGTTTTGCACAACGTTTAATGAATGATCAGTTAGATTATGAAATCGTCGGTATGCATAATTTTCGTGATGGCGATTTTGTATTGCGGCCGCGACTGAATTTTCGTTATTCCGATTCTACAAAATGGGTGTTTGGCTGTGATCTTTTCCGCGGAAAAGATCACAGTTTTTTTGGTAGTCTAAAAAAGAATTCGTTGGCATTTACTGAACTTGTTTTGATCTTCTGAGGAGCTAGTCATTATGCAAGTCCCACCTACAATTTTGTCTTTAAAAAAACGTGTTACCGCCGAGATTGACGCAAATTTTGCATCGCATACCCCTGCAGAGACATGCTTGCTATTGGATAGCACAGGACCTAGTTTTACCCGGCAATATATAGTTTTGAATGCGATTGGTCTCGAGCGTCTACAGGCGTTCAATGAGATTCATGCATTTTCAGGTTCGGTTTACGCACTGTTTGGTTTTATGGCGTTTTCAACAGGTAAAAACCGCGTCAGTATCGATACACTTTGCCATCCTCAGGCGGAGAAAGTGTTCCGCGATCAACATCATACGGGTACATTTTCTGGCCTGCGATCTATCGCTAAATTGTTGACCGGGCAGTCCGCATTTAATTCGACTCAGCCCCTCATCGCCTCTTTGGAATACATGTTTGGTGACTTTGTTGATTTACCATTTTCACATTTTGCATCGAATATTCATATTTATCTGGCTAAGCATAAAGATGCGCAATTATTGGTGTTGTCGAATAATGAAAATTGTTCACCTGAACTGGTGGAGTTACGCTCCATGCCTATCAAATACATTATTGCGATGGCAGCGAATGTGCCGTTTGTGTATGGCGGTGTGAAGCAGGGAACGCCCTATTTTGATCCTGTCTACACCAAGCATTACTTGCCGACCTTGAAACGTATTACTAGCACTGACAAACAAACGTTGATCTCCACGCCATGGCGCTCGGGTAAAAAAGAAAATCGACATTACCTCAATTGTTACCCTAGCGGTAATGCGCGTTGGCAGATGTTGAAGGACTTCAGTCGCTTAGTTAGTGGTCGCCGTAATATTGCCTGGAGCCGAGATATTTATACAGCGTTTCGATATAGCGTTTGAATATGGTAGTGAGTCGGTCTTGGAATCTTAGTGTGACCAATAGTTAACAAGTCCGACTGCAGATCTGATTTCAGTATTGTTGTTGAAAGACTTGGCGCATGCAAATTCATCTGTAAATTGATGCCCTGTAGTCCTTCTATCAACGAGGAATAATTAATGCAAAATTCCAGTAATTCAATAATTGACTCGTTAGATTAGCCGGACATCGTTTCACCGCCATTATTTGGGGTAAATGATAAGCATGTGCGCGGCGTGAGAATCCGGAAATGAGCCCTTTGAGATGACCGCGGATAGTTAAGTAGCGCCACTCAATCTGATATAGGAATACGGCATTTAATCATGCCAATAAAACGCCGTTTTTCTGGCGAACTCAATAGTCGTGTATAGAGCTAAATCGACCTAATGCCTTGACGAGAAAGCGGCGGCGTTTCAACACCGCCTATCTTGTTGCTACTGACTTCATCCTTGAGTCAAGTTAAACCCTTCGTCGATCCAACCTGTGATTCCACCGAGCATGATTTTGACTGGGCGACCTAGTTTGGCAAGTACCATTGCGGCGCGGGTCGCGCCATTGCAGTGTGGCCCAGCGCAATAAGTGACAAACAAGGTACTGTCAGGGTATTCAGCAAGTCTTGATGCAATCATTTTACCGCGTAGCATATTGATGGCACCGGGAATGTGACCACGCTGATATTGTTCAGGGCTGCGCACATCAATCAAAATAAAGCCTGGCTCGCCCTGTTCGAAGGCGTGGTTGACATCCCAACAATCGGTTTCAAATTGTAGTGTGTTGGCAAAGTGTTGGTAGGCGCTTTCACTACCTGCGGCGGATACAGCAAGAACAGGGCTGAGTGTTGAGATAGACATCATGTTTCCTTGTTGAGATGAGATAAAGAATCGAGTGCGACCTAAGGTAGAGAGATTGTGCGCCGTTTCTAAAACGCGGTATAGTGGCGGGAAAGCCAATTAACAGTCGTATTCTGCCATTTGTAAATTATGATTTTTAATCTCCAATGACTACTCCGCTTGTTGTAGCTCTCGCCTACGATCAACTCTGCACTTTCGAATTTGCTTGTGCGGTGGAGTTGTTTTCCCTAGAGCGTCCTGAGTTAGGGGTTGATTGGTATCGCTTTGCTGTATGCGCCGCAGAGCCAGGTAAGCTTCGAGCTGCTGGCGGTATCACCGTAGAGGCACCCTACACTTTGCGTATGCTTGATCGTGCCGATTTGATTATTATTCCTGGCTGGCGTGATGTCGACGAGCGTCCGCCAGCGCAGTTGCTTGCGAAAATTCGTCGTGCTTATGCACGTGGCGCGCGTTTTTGTACGATTTGTTCAGGTATTTTTGTGCTAGCAGAAGCCGGCATTCTTGATGGAAAAATTGTCACGACGCATTGGCGATATGCAGATAAGTTAGCCAAGCGCTTTCCGTCGATTGAGGTTCAAGCCGATGCACTGTATGTCGATGCTGGTCAGGTAATTAGTTCCGCTGGATCCGCGGCAGGATTAGATATGCTTTTATATTTGGTGCGAAAAGACTATGGCGTCAAAGTGGCGAACCAAGTTGCTCAACGCTTAGTGATTCCACCACATCGTGAAGGTGGACAGGCGCAATATATTCCACGTCCGGTAGCCCAAGATGAGCGCGGTAGGCTGTCCGCTTTGTTGGATTGGGTAAGGATCAATCCACATTTGCCGCATACGGTGGAAACGCTAGCTGCCCGAGTCGCGATGAGCGAGCGCACATTGCAAAGGCAGTTTCTCGAATTTACGGGCTATTCTCCCTACGAATGGATTATTCGCGAACGGGTCGCTATTGCTAAGGACTTACTGGAGTCGTCTAACACGGCTCTGAGTCAGGTATTGACATTAAGCGGTTTTGGCTCAGAAGAAACTTTTCGGCGACAATTTAGACGGGTGATCGGTACCAGCCCTATGGCATATAGAAAACAATTTTTTGGAAAATAAGGATGCCTGAATTAGGTCATAATGGAGCATTTAAGCTAGAAACCAGTTCAACAAGTAAAGGATAATTGTATGTATACACTCTTTATCGCTAACAAAGTCTATTCTTCTTGGTCATTACGTCCGTGGATCATGATGCGCGAGATGGAATTATTATTTGAAGAAAAGTTAGTGACCTTTGGCACCGGTAGTAATTGGGAAAATTTCCGTAAATTTTCTCCTGCAGGGAAAGTCCCCTGCCTGCACGATAGCGAATCTATTGTTTGGGATTCTCTAGCCATCATCGAATATCTGGCCGATCGCCATACTGGCGTGTGGCCACAAGATCCAAAAGCAAAAATCTGGGCGCGCTGTGCCGCTGCAGAAATGCATTCTGGCTTCAATCAACTTCGCAGCACTTGCCCCATGCATGTGGGTTTACGTATACGATTGAAAGAAGTTGCAGTGGATTTGCAAGCCGAAATTGATCGTTTGAATGAGCTCTGGTGTGAAGGTTTGAATCGTTTCGGTGGACCATTTTTGGCTGGTGAAAAATTCACTGCAGTCGATGCTTTTTTTGCGCCGGTGATTTTCCGGATTCAGACTTATGGTTTGAAGATGAATGAACAAGCTAGCGGCTATGTAAAACGTATGTTGGCTTTACCAACTATGCAGCAATGGCAGACTGAAGCTTTACGTGAAAAATGGCGGGAGCCAGGTCACGAAAAATCCGCTTTGGCGGTTGGTGAAGTGCTGGAAGATAAACGTATGCAACCTTAATCATTTTAGCTACGTAAAATAATCGACATCGTATTTGACTTCGTATTCGACTTCATGTTCGACTTCATGTTCGACGATACATAGCGATAGAAATGAAAAATGGTGTTCTGTTTTTAATGCAGAACACCATTTTTCTTTGATGGGTATTGATTTCTGTGAACGCTACTTACCATAGCGAAATTTCAGGAAGTCTTTTCTGGTTTCGGATTTGTTTTTGATTTTTCATGAATAATTTTCATGCTTCCTTTATCGCAAGTACCTAGTACCCGACCTTCTAGCTTTGTGTCTTTACTGACCACGGTCATGCCATAGTCTTTGACACCTTTCCCAGTGACTTTTTTTTCTATCTTGGCTTTGAGATCGTCACAAGACAAGACGCCAGCGGAAGCGGAACAAGCCATGAATAGCAGACTGCTTGCTAAGAGATATTTTTTCATTCGGCACACTCCTGTTGTGAATACATGATGTTCTTTATAGGCTGAGAGAGACGCCTGACGCGTACAACATTATCACTAGGAAATAATTCCGAAAAGAAATATCCAAGTATTGAGCAAATTTTTGCTTTGATTTTGTTGTAAATTGGTTTCGGGCAGGTGTAAAAACTGCTTAAAAACCACTACTCAAGCCGACGAATAGCTGGCGTGGCGCAATCGGAAAGCTATTGTAAGTTCCATTCGCCGCACCGACCACCAGCGTTGAAACGCCACGTCTTTGCGTCAAATTCAGGATTTGAAAATTCAAACGGTTTTGGCCTCTATTCCAAGCCCATGGCAAGCGATATTGCAGTGAAAAATTGACGAGAAGATGAGACGGAATTGCCATGTCATTCGTGTAAGTTGCATACCGTCTGCCAACATAATCAGCCATTAACTGCCATTCCAGCGCATTCCAATTGGCCTTGAACATGGTTTTGTTTAACCAATTGGGACTGACGGGAACTTGCTTGCCGCTAGTATTGACGCGATTGTTGCCATTTAAATAGTCGTCTTGGTAGGTAGAGCGGTTATACGATAGACCATTAAAAAGCGAATACTGCGCACCCCACTGCAAGTTCATGGAAATATCAATGCCTTGCGTTTTTACGCTACCGACATTTGCCAGTATGGGATTGCCATTGACGATAGAAGAAATCACCGGTGTTGGGCTGATCTGCAATAAGCGATCTCGAAAATTCACGTGATAGAGGCTGAGCTGCGCTTCCATTCCTGTCAGTCCTGTGCTGCGCGTCAGCGCATTGGAAAATTCACGGCGACCACGCACGCCACCTTCAATGCTGATCGCCGTTTCTGGTTCCGCAGTGCGTTTGAACAGATCGAAGGCAGTTTGATTATTTAAGCTCCAGGGAGAAGCACCCACCGCTCCATAGGTAATGAACTGGCGCAGATTTTTTTGTAAATTGACATAAAATTGGTCTTGCTCTGCCGTGCGCCATAGCAGTCCAAATTGCGGCAACATCCATTTTTTTGTGATGATCTTTCCTTCTGGGAGCGCGCTGGATCCGCCATTGATGGCTCCTAGTTTTGGTTGCACCGGAAAGCGCCCATCAGCAAATTGCAAGCTAGATTTAAGACCTGTCTGCAGGCTGAGGTTGGGATAAATTTTCCATTCATCTTGCCAATGCCATTGCACGACCTGGTTTTCAATTTCGCTACCATATTGTGTGATCAAAGGATGGGCTGGGCGTTGATACGGACTTAGTGGATCATTGGCATCAAGTCCATACCAGCGTCGGTAGGCGCTGGAGTGATTGCGTTCCAACCAGATGCCGGTTTGCCACTGATGGGCACCGCTATTGGCCTGCCATTGAGAAATCAAACCGCTGCGATGAATTTGATACTCAGTCGTTCTGACTGCGTAACCAGAGTCACCAAAAGTTTGTTTTAAATCCTGTTCGGGAAAATATACTTTGAATAAATTGGGTAAACCCGCCACCCCTATGGGGCCGGCGACTGCACCTAAACCATTATCGTAATGAGCGTAGATTTGATTATTCCACGCATTATTTGAATCAATTTGGCTGTCCAATTTTAGATAAGCTAAATGATCGCGTCTCTGTGCCACGCCAAAGTAATTACGATAGTTGGGGCCATCGTGGCGCGGTGGTTCGCCATTTGCCGTCAGATAGCGTTTGGCGTAGTCAAAATCTGGGTAAGTCGTTGGTCTGGTATAGGGGAGGGCGACGACCCCGGCATTGTGCACGACACTATCTTCGTTGGGTTCGGCCTTATCCGAAAAATTGTAATAAGCGGTGAGTTTGGCTAGTGCGAAATGTTTAACCCATTTGGCGTTAAATTGTTCCCCACCCTGTTCGCCTTCGAAATCCCAAGCTTTGGCACGGTGCCGGACAAATGACAGGTAATAGGCTTGTGAGCCAGTAGATAATCTAGCATCCGTATCGAGGGTATTTGCAGCAAGTTCACCGCTATCGTAGCGTATGAAGCTACGGCTGCTTGCATCGCTACCCACGGTTTGGGCAAACGAGAGTCCGGACTGCGGACGTGGGTCAGTAGAAAAACTCTCTATCGTGCCGCCGAGATTGCTAGTTGAGGCTGTCGCTAGATCACCTGCACCAGAATTCAAGACCACATTGCGTACATTTTCACTAATGATAGCGCGTTGCGGTGACAGACCGTTGTAGTTGCCGTACTGCTGGTCACCGAGTGGCACACCGTCTAAGGTGTAGCCCAATTGTTGAGCACTGAAGCCGTGGATTGTTAAGGAAAAATTTTGTTCATTATTCCCCCAAGGATCAGCCGATTGGAAATTTACGCCACTTAATTGATGCATACCTTTCAGGGGATTCATGCCGGGCAATAATGACTGTAGGCTAGTGCCGCGCAGGGCAAGCGCAGAGCGACTTTTTTGCCCTTGTATGACGACCGCTGGTAAGTTGTCTGGGGCAGTAGTTGCGGTAGACGGTGACGTAGCGTTGTTAGATTCCTGCAGCACTTTCTGGACTGCATTTTTTTCTACGTCCTTTTTCGCATTGCTGCTTTGTGCGAAGCCATGGTTAGTGCAGACCAATAGCAAGCTCCATGCAAAGCGTATTGCAACTGGAATTTTTTGAAGTCTGGATGCTGTCACAACATGTTTCATGACGTGATCAATTCACTTTAGGTTTGAACCATAAACTTTCATCTTGCAGTGGTGTTTCTTTCGGTAGCAGGTGATTCTGTATCTGTATCACCCGGCGTCTCTTGAAATTGACGGACTCTATCGCTTTGCCGTTGTATTTCCAAAAAATGGCGTCGAGAGAACCGTCTTTGATCATTTTTCGCAAACCGGTTTCAAGTCGCTTTTGTAAAGCTTGATTATTTTTCGATACGAAAAAATAATAAGGCCACGGATAATAAATTAGCAGATTTTCTTCAATTGCCAAGTCGGGATTCGCAGCACGATTTTTTTCAAATTCTATGAATACTTCGCCTATCCCACGTGGAAACAAATCGAAACGCTGGTAGCTGAGCATGCGAAACAAATTGCTGTATTTGGCCTCGATAACTTCTATGCCATTGGCTGTATATAGCTTAGAGTCATCCCAACCTACACCTTGACCAACGGTAAATTTTTTCAAATCCTCTAAGGATTTCACATTATCTAAAGACGCCTGCATATCTTTACGGATTAACATAATCCGGTAGCCCAGAATTCCTTTGCGCAATGGGATACGAATGGGTAAATAATTACGTTCTTTTTCTATCGTGGTCGAACTCCAGACTACATTTAGGTCGCTGCCATTCGCCAGATTATTCAGATAACGGAGGCCATTTGTATGTTGGGCCGATGGGCGTAGGCTAAACAGACCAAACTCGGCAACGGTCTTCTCTAGCGCCATTCGCAAGATTTCTTTGACGTCATTAAAGCGTGGATCGCCAGCATCTTCATCGGCGGGATGTACCACTAGGAGCACGTCTTTTGCTTTGGCGTCGAGTGGCATCAAAGACGCCAGTGAACTCAGCGTCAGGCAAACTATCAACAGTAATCGATACCAGACTAAGCGCATGTGCATGTCAATGAGTGAGAAAAAACTTGGGCTCTTGGCCCATTTATTTTCTATAAGCCTGCGGAATCAGATCGGAATCGATACTGAGTAACTTCATTCCTTACGGGCAAGACTTAATGTAGCACATTCAAGGAATGAATAATCGCGGTATCTACTGAATACAGCATATTTATTTGCTAATTTTGCGCAGTATTCGCACAGTAAGAAAGTGAGCGCACGACTCACTTTACTCTGCATCATAGTTTAAGCGTAGGAACATAGTCTGTCTTACATCAAGCTATGGTTTGGCTTGTGCTATTGAACAACGCTATACTTTCGTTCTTACGCTCAAAGTAAGCACAAAGTGCGTTCACTTTAGGCACAATCAAGGAGACCAAATTGTTCAAAAGACTAGTCTTATCAACTGCCATACTCGGCCTTAGCGTCCAGGCGTACGCAGACGAAGGCCAATGGCAGCCATACCAGTTGCCACAACTTAAAGCCGAACTCAAAAAGGTCGGCATTACAATACCTGCCGAAAAGTTAGCGGATTTATCTAAACATCCCATGAGCGCCATCGTCTCAACAGGCGGGTGTTCAGCTTCTTTTGTGTCACCAGATGGCTTGATCGTCACCAATCATCATTGTGCTTACGACGCGATACAACGCAATTCCAGCGCTAAGAAAAACTACATTAACGATGGTTTTTTAGCAAAGAGCCGTGCCGAGGAATTGCCGGCTGGTGCCAGCGTGCGCGTATATATCACCGATAAAGTCGAAAATGTCACGGCCGAGGTAACAACGGGTTTGAGCGACAAAATGTCCGGCCGCGAACGTCGTGAAATGATACAAAGTCGCATCAAAAAAATCATCGCCGATTGCGAACAAGATAAAGCTTATCGTTGTTCCGTGCCTAGCTTTCACCGTGGTCTGGAATACTACCGCATCCGTCAAATGATGATACGCGATGTGCGTTTGGTGTATGCGCCAGCCGACATGATCGGTAACTACGGTGGCGATATCGATAATTTTGAATGGCCACGTCACACCGGTGATTTCTCATTCCTGCGTGCCTACGTAGGTAAAGATGGCCGCCCTGCCGATCCATCACCGGACAATGTACCGTATAAATCCAAAGATTTCTTGGTGGTGTCTGCCGAAGGTTTGAAAAATGGCGATCCGATTCTATTAGCCGGTTATCCGGGTCGTACCAGTCGTTACAAATTACCATCCGAAATCCGCTTCGCGCGCGATACCGATTATCCGCTACGTGCCGCTGAAATGTTGGCCGACATCGCGACTATAGAAGCTGCGACCAAAGGTAACGCTGATGACGAAGTGCGTTATGCCAGCGTAGTCAAAGGCATCAATAATCGCTTGAAAAAGACCCAAGGTTTGATCGACGGTTTTGCGCGTAAAGACATCGCGGCAATTAAAGATGCTCAAGATGCAGAATTCCGTAACTGGTTGATCAGTTCTGGTAAAAATTCTGCAGAAGCGAAATCCTTATTGGCAAAACTGGATGCGGTGATTGCCGAAGATATGGCTTTATCACAAGAAGAACTCGCGTATGCCGTCGCAACCAATAGCGATTTGTTTGCCAGCGCACGTAGCTTGTATCGTCTCGCATTAGAAAAAGAGAAGCCCAACGCACAGCGTGAAGGCGGTTATCAAGAACGTGACATCGCTTTCATCAAAGGACGTCTGACGCGCTTGGAGCAATCTTTTGTGACCAAGGTCGATCGCGCTCGCTTGACGGCAGGTCTTACACGCTATGTTAAATTGGCAGTACACCCAAGTGGTTTGGATGCCTTGCTACCATCGATTGATGCAGCTACAGCCTTGTACGATAAAACCCAATTGACCGATACTGCAAAACGATTGGCGTGGATGGACAAAGACAAAGCCGCTTTTGCGCAATCCGATGATGCTTTTATTCAGCTCGCGGTGAAATTGCATGATGTCGGTATGTCTTTAGAAAACCGTCGTAAGGAAGTCGATGGCAATCTTGATTTCATCATCCCGCAATACATGCAAGCCGTGATTAACTGGAAAAAATCGCAAGGCAAGCCAGTCTATCCTGATGCAAACTCAACCCTGCGCGTCACTTTCGGTAATGTCGGTTCCTATTCGCCACGTGATGGTGTGACTAAAGGGCCATTTACCACGGTAGAAGGCATCGTTGAGAAACACACAGGCAAAGATCCTTTCATCGCACCAGCACCTTTGCTGCAAGCGATTAAAGAAAAGCGCTATGGTGTTTTTAAAGATAAAGTGCTTGGAACGGTACCGGTGGATTTCTTATCTAGTGCCGATACCACAGGCGGCAATTCTGGCTCGGCAGTAATGAATAAGCGTGGTGAATTGATAGGTTTGAATTTTGATTCGACCTATGAATCGATTACCAAAGACTGGTATTTCGACACCGCGATTACTAAGGCAATTCATGTCGATATTCGCTACATGCTGTGGATCATGAAAGAAGTCGATCATGCGGATAATGTGTTGAAGGAAATGACGATTAAGTATCCGAAGTAAGTTAGGTCAAAACCGTGTACAGCCCTAGACAAGCGTACACGGTTTTTTCTGTATTATATTCAGCAAGCTAATTTCCAGTAGTAAGGGATGAGTCATGACTAAGCACAATCTTACTTTGCAAGATCACACCACCGAATTTTTGCTTTATACCGCACCAAACGGCGAGATCAGGGTAGAAGTAATACTTGCTAATGAAACTATCTGGCTAACGCAGGAACGTATGGCAGAATTGTTTGGCGTGCAGCGACCAGCAATCACCAAGCATCTGAAGAACATTTTTGAAAGCAATGAGTTGCAAGAAGACAAGGTATGTTCCATTTTGGAACATACCACTGCACACGGAGCTATCGCGGGCAAGACACAAATTCAAAAGGTCAAATACTACAATCTGGACGCGGTAATTTCGGTCGGCTATCGTGTTAATTCAAGCCAAGCCACCCAGTTTCGTATCTGGGCAACGCAATTGATCAAGGAATACATCATCAAGGGTTTTGCCATGGATGATGAGCGCTTAAAAAATGGGCGTTTCTTTGGCAAAGATTATTTCCGGGAATTGCTGGAGCGGGTGCGTTCGATTCGTGCCAGTGAGCGGCGCATTTATCAACAAATCACGGATATTTTTGCGGAATGCAGTATCGATTACGATCCTAAATCGGAGACGACGCGATTGTTTTATGCCCATGTGCAGGATAAATTTCATTTCGCTATTACTGGGCATACGGCGGCTGAATTGATTTCCTTGCATGCCGATGCGAGCAAACCTTCGATGGGTATGAACACTTATAAAAATGCGCCGAATGGTCGCGTATTAAAGTCAGATGCGCTTGTCGCAAAAAATTATTTGAATGAGACCGATATTAAAAAGTTAGAACGTGCTGTATCGGCATTTTTTGACTATGTAGAGGGCATAATTGAACGGCGCACCACTTTTACCATGCAAGGCTTTGCTGAGAGCGTGGATAAGTTTCTAGCGTTTAATGAATATCGAATTCTAGAAGGCTTCGGAAATATTACGCGTCAGCAAGCGGAACAAAAAGCGATTGCCGAATATGAGAAATTTAATAAACAACAGCGTATTGAATCCGATTTCGACCATGCAATGAAAAAGCTATTGCAGAAAAAGAGCGAATAAAATCATCGATAAGGAAAACCATCGTCGATAAGTATCCGAAGTAAGTCGTTTCTTGCAACAAAAAAATTAGTGGTCAGCACCTCCACTGGCTGCTATTTTTTTGCCCATGATTTCTTGAGTGGCGTATTAACGGGCGTATAAAACATTGCTAGCGGCGCTGCTTGACTAATCGCTAAAACCGCCGGATGCGTGATTTTGCGTTGCACCGAAATCGCATAAAACTGCTCGGTAATTGCATCGGTGGAGCCAACTAGCTCCAGATCGTATTGGCGCATCACCATATCGGTAATCGCGCTTGGCATCGCAAAGAAGCCAACACCCGCTTCACCAAAGGCGCTCATTAAGGCGCTGTCATCAAATTCACCCGTGATTTTGGGGCGTATTCCCTGAGTTTCAAACCAATGCATTAAGCGAGAGCGTAAAGCCGAATCTTCGCCCGGCAATAATACCGGAGCACCATGCAGACATGCAGGAAATGCTAGTGGATATTGCGCACGTAGGGATTTAGTCGCAAAAAAACTCAAACCACATTCGCCTAAAGCATGACTAAATCCGCGCACTTTCATGGTCGGCGGCATAGGCGTATCAGTGATCACAATATCGAGTTTATGACGCGCAAGTTCACTCAATAAATCATCAAGCTTCCCTTCGCGGCAATTGATTTTCAGTGTTTGCGGCAAACTCAATGCTGGCTCTAACAATTTGTAGGCCACTGCTTTCGCCACCGCGTCTGAGACACCAACTCGCAGTTGCACCGTACGTTCGGTCGGATGGTGCTGCAAGACTTGTTCAAGCTCTTGCCCTAACAAGAAAATTTCCTCGGCATAGCCCAGTACCAGACGCCCCGCTTCCGTTAACTGCAGATTGCGACCCGCCTTTTTGAATAAGGCTTCACCCTGTAACTCCTCAAACAAGCTCAATTGCCCACTAATAGTTTGTGGCGTGACGTGCAATTGTTCACTAGCGCGGGCGATGCTGCCGGTTTTGGCAACGACCCAAAAATAATGCAAATGTTTGTAATTAATGCTTGCCATGGAGTTTTCCAATTTGTCTTGTACGATAAATACTTCGATTTTATCGATGAATAAGACAATTATATTCGACTTTTCTTTATGACTTGTCCGGCATACACTTGCCGCACCCAAATTGGGAATTGTTTTACGTCCGAATCTTTAGGAGAACGCCATGAGCATCTTAGACCGTAGCACAGCACAAACAGTGGATTATGTAGACCATAGTGCCATTAGCGGACACAAAGTACTGCGCAACACGTATATGTTGCTATCTATGACCTTATTGTTTTCCGCATTGACCGCAGGTGTCAGCGTTGCGTATGCCTTGCCGAGCATGGGCTTGTTGGTGACTTTGATCGGCTATTTTGGTTTGTTATTTTTAACGACCAAGTTAAGCAATAGTGCTTGGGGTATCGCTTCAGTGTTTGCCTTAACCGGTTTTATGGGCTTGACCTTGGGTCCGATTATCAGTCGCTATTTGGGTATGCCGGGTGGCAGTGGCATCGTTATGAATGCAATGGGTTTGACTGCCGTGATCTTCATGGGACTGTCGGCCTACGTGTTGGTGAGCAAACGTGATTTCAGTTTTATGGGTGGCTACCTGGCGATCGGTGTATTGGTCGCTTTCGTGGCTGGCCTAGGTGCGATTTTCTTCGAAGTACCTGCCTTGTCCCTGGCGGTTTCAGCGGCCTTTGTGTTGCTGATGTCGGGCATGATTTTATTTGAAACCAGCAATATCATTCGCGGCGGTGAAACCAATTACATCATGGCGACGGTCACGCTGTATGTCACGATTTTCAATTTGTTCACTAGCTTATTGCAAATTCTCGGCTTTATCGAAAAAGAATAAAGCAGATTTACTGGTGGGATGTACCGGCATCCCACCTCTTTTACTGAAAGAATTCCATGTTAGAAACAATTGCACAACCTTGGATGTGGGGTGCGTTTATCGCTTTCGTCCTGAGTATGTTGGCGCTCGATATTTTCGCTTTGGGCGGTTCCAAATCACACAAGGTCAGCATCAAAGAAGCCGCGAGCTGGTCTTTGGTCTGGGTCTCATTGGCCTTGCTGTTTAATTACGGCATGTATGTGTATTTGAAAGACATCATAGGCGAAGCCGCTGCGATGACGAAGTCCATGGAGTTTTTGACTGGCTATGTAATAGAAAAATCACTGTCGGTAGATAACGTCTTCGTTTTCCTATTGATCTTTGGTCACTTCGCGGTACCAGAACAATATCAACGCAAAGTCTTGTTGTACGGCGTATTGGGTGCAATCGTGATGCGCATCATCATGATTCTGGCTGGTAGTTGGGTCGTCTCGCAATTTGCCTGGGTCTTATATTTGTTCGGTATTTTCTTGGTGATCACGGGTTTGCGTATGTTGGTCGCGGCAGAAAAGGAGCCTGATTTAGAAGCCAATCCGGTATTGAAATTCGCCAAAAAATTACTGCCATTCAGCAAGGATTTTCATGCTGAAAAATTCAGTATCGTAGAAAACGGCAAGCGCGTGTTCACACCATTGTTGTTAGTGTTGATCTTGATTGAAATTTCTGACGTAGTTTTCGCGGTGGATTCAATCCCGGCCATTTTCGCGGTAACGACTGACCCTTTCATCGTTTTCACCTCGAACATTTTCGCGATCATGGGTTTGCGTGCTTTGTATTTCTTATTAGCGGACATGGCAAATCGTTTCCACTTATTGAAATTCGGTCTCGCATTTGTTTTGATGTTTGTCGGTACCAAAATGTTGATCGTGAAGTGGGTGCATGTACCGACCAATATTTCTCTGATGGTGATCGGTACGATTTTGGTGAGCTCTGTTGCCGCTAGCTTGATTGCGACACGTAAGAAAGCCGACTAAGCATCATTAGTATTTTAAAGATTAGCCGCCAAGGCTAATCATCTCAGTTCCCTCCTTGGGGCGCATCGCTGTAATGGCATGCGCCCTTTTTTTATTTTATATCTGGAGAAACTGCGTAACATTGATGGAACGATTATTGTTAGATTCAAATTAAGATTCCTTGATCGCAATGTCTGATTCAACTAAGCGAAGACCTAAAACCCCTCAACGCCGAGGCGCCGAAAAAACGAACAGAGAGAAAATCAGGTTTTTCTCTGTGCTCCTCTGCGCCTCCGCGTCTCGGCGTTGAGGGGTCTTGAATTTTGTAAATGAGACGACATCAAACAATTTTCTTATATCTTTTTTCTATTAACAAATATGGCGACGTGGAAGCTATCGTGGAGCTACTATGCATTTATGGTCAATTTCATAGAGACATTCTGAACTTATCGACGAGTAATGATAGTAATTGCCTAACAACGCCCGCTTTAGGCGCTTCCATCGAAATAAAGTATAATTTCAGCTTGTTTTCCTGCGCCGATTTGAGACTCAGATTGCGGGCGCGTAATAAGTGCAGCTAAAGGTAGTAATTTCTTACCAAATCGCACACTCATTACCCGATCCGCTATCTCAGCCTGATCGGGTTTTTGTTTTTAGCGATACGTCAATCTACATACTATGTCCACCGTTCTGAAATCTTCCGCCACCGAAGCCCGTCTGCGCGAGCTACTCCAACAACGCATCTTGATTCTGGATGGCGCGATGGGAACGATGATACAACGCTATAAATTGAATGAAGCCGATTATCGCGGCGAGCGCTTTAAGGATTTCACCGGTCCAGCCGGTGTGCGCGAACTCTTCGTCAAAGGCAATAATGAATTACTGTCCTTGACGCAGCCGCACGTGATTCAAGAAATCCACGAGCAATACTTAGCGGCTGGCGCGGATCTGATCGAAACCAATACCTTCGGCGCAACCACAGTGGCACAAGACGATTATCACATGGCGCATCTGGCCTACGAGATGAACGTCGCCTCCGCCAAAATCGCGCGCGCAGCTTGTGATAAATATTCCACCCCAGACAAGCCACGTTTCGTCGCGGGCGCACTTGGACCTACGCCTAAAACCGCTTCGATTTCACCCGATGTGAATGATCCAGCGGCACGTAACGTCACCTTCGATCAATTAGTCGCCGCCTATCTGGAACAAACACGAGGTTTGGTCGAAGGCGGTGCTGATGTCTTATTGGTCGAAACTATTTTCGATACGCTCAATTGCAAAGCCGCTTTGTTCGCGATTGATCAGTATTTTGAAGAAACCGGCAGCACTTTACCAATCATGATTTCGGGTACAGTGACCGATGCCTCTGGTCGTATTTTGTCTGGTCAAACCGTACCTGCATTTTGGAATTCCGTACGTCACGCAAAGCCACTCACGGTTGGTTTGAATTGTGCACTCGGTGCTGCTTTGATGCGCCCGTATGCGGAAGAATTGTCGAAGATCGCTGACACCTTCGTGTGTATTTATCCGAACGCCGGTTTGCCTAATCCTATGAGCGACACTGGCTTTGATGAATTGCCAGCCGATACTTCCGCATTGCTAAAAGAATTCGCCGAAGCCGGTTTTATCAATATCGCCGGTGGTTGCTGCGGCACCACGCCCGCACATATCAAAGCGATTGCCGATATTCTCACAACTCAAACACCACGCGCGGTTCCTACGATAGAACCAGCAATGCGCTTGTCGGGTCTAGAGCCATTTACGATTGATGCGCAATCGCTCTTCGTGAATGTCGGCGAACGTACTAACGTCACCGGCTCCAAAGCCTTCGCCCGTTTGATTTTGAATGAGCAATACGACGAAGCTTTGGCCGTCGCCCGTCAACAAGTAGAAAACGGCGCGCAAGTTATCGACATTAATATGGATGAAGCGATGCTCGATTCGCAAGCCGCGATGACACGCTTTTTAAATCTGATCGCCTCAGAACCGGACATCGCCCGCGTGCCTATCATGATCGATTCTTCCAAATGGGATGTGATCGAAGCAGGCCTCAAATGCGTACAGGGCAAAGCCATCGTCAATTCGATTTCGATGAAAGAAGGCGAAGAACAATTTCTGCATCACGCCAAACTCTGTAAGCGTTATGGTGCTGCGGTCATCGTCATGGCATTCGATGAAAAAGGTCAGGCCGATACTTACGAACGCAAAATAGAAATCTGTAAACGCGCTTATGATTTACTGATCAGCGCTTGCGATTTCGATCCTTACGATATTATTTTTGATCCGAATATTTTCGCGGTCGCAACAGGTATCGAAGAACATAATAACTACGCAGTCGATTTCATCGAAGCGACGCGCTGGATACATCAAAATTTACCCGGCGCAAAAATCAGCGGCGGCGTCTCTAACGTCAGCTTCTCTTTCCGTGGTAACGATCCAGCACGTGAAGCGATCCACACGGTGTTCTTGTATCACGCGATTCAAGCGGGCATGACCATGGGTATCGTCAATGCCGGTATGGTCGGCGTGTACAGCGAACTGGATGCTGAGTTACGTGAACGCGTCGAAGACGTTGTTCTCAATCGCAGAGAAGACGCGACCGAGCGCATGATCGAATTTGCAGCGACCTTAAAAGCGGGTGGCAAAAAAGAAGAAGCGACACTGGAATGGCGTAACGAACCGGTAGAAAAGCGTCTGGCACATGCGATGGTACACGGCATCACCAATTGGATCGTAGAAGATACCGAAGAAGCGCGCGTGAATGTGTTGAATGCGGGTGGTCGTCCTATACAAGTGATCGAAGGTCCATTGATGGCGGGCATGAATATCGTCGGCGACTTATTTGGCCAAGGCAAAATGTTCTTGCCGCAAGTCGTGAAATCCGCTCGCGTGATGAAACAAGCGGTCGCGCATTTAGTGCCTTTCATCGAAGAAGAAAAGAAGCGCAGCGGCGACAATAAACCGAAGGGAAAAATCGTCATCGCCACTGTCAAAGGCGACGTGCATGACATCGGCAAAAACATCGTCACGGTGGTTTTGCAATGTAATAATTTTGAAGTGGTGAACATGGGCGTGATGGTGCCTTGCTCTGAAATTTTGGCCAAAGCCAAAGCAGAGAATGCTGACATCATTGGTCTCTCTGGTTTGATCACGCCATCATTGGAAGAGATGGCCTACGTCGCCAAAGAGATGCAACGCGATCCGCATTTCTGTATGTTGAAAATTCCACTTTTAATCGGTGGTGCAACCACCAGCCGTGCTCACACAGCAGTCAAGATCGCGCCAAATTATGAAGGCCCAGTGGTCTATGTGGCAGACGCTTCACGTTCAGTCTCCGTCGCACAATCTTTGCTGACACCAGAAAGTCGCGATCAATACATCGCCGAACTCGGCAGCGATTATGAACGTGTACGCACCCAACACGCGAACAAAAAAGCCTTGCCTATGGTGACGCTGGCCCAAGCACGCGCGAACAAAATGAAGGTCGACTTCACTGGTGACAAAGCACCTGTGCGTCCGAAATTCATAGGTCGCCGCGTATTCAAAAACGTCGATTTAGCAACGATTGCCAATTACATCGATTGGGGACCGTTCTTCCAGACTTGGGATTTGGCCGGTCCATTTCCAGCAATTTTAAAAGACGAAGTAGTCGGTGAAGCAGCAAGCAAAGTCTTTGCTGAAGGTCAGGCGATGCTCAAGAAAATCATCGAAGGTCGCTGGCTCACCGCCAACGGCGTGATCTCTTTATTGCCAGCCAATACGGTGAATGATGACGACATAGAAATTTACACCGACGAAACACGCAAAGAAGTCGCCTTCACTTACTACGGCACGCGTCAACAAACTGAAAAAGCCATCATCGATGGCGTCCAGCGTCCGAATCAATGTCTCAGTGATTTCATCGCCCCTAAAGACAGCGGCATACAAGATTACATAGGCATGTTCGCGGTCACCGCAGGCCTAGGCATAGAGAAGCACGAAAAACGCTTCGAAGACGCGCACGATGATTACAGCAGTATCATGTTGAAATCACTCGCTGATCGCCTGGCGGAAGCCTTCGCCGAATATCTGCATGAACGCGTGCGTAAAGATTTGTGGGGTTATGCGTCTGATGAGGCGTTGAGTAATGCGGATCTGATTCAAGAAAGCTATTCAGGCATACGTCCTGCACCAGGTTATCCGGCTTGCCCTGAACATACGGTGAAGACGGCGATGTTTAAGCAGATGCAGTGTGAAGAGATCGAGATGTACATCACGGAATCATGGGCAATGATCCCGGGGGCTGCGGTGTCGGGTTTCTACTTTGCGCATCCTGAGTCTAAGTATTTTAGTGTAGGGAAGATTGCTGAGGATCAGGTTGAGGATATGGCTGAGCGGCGTGGGGTTGCGAAAGAGGAAGTTGAGCGGTGGTTGGCGCCGAATTTGTGATTTTGAAAATTTAGTGAAATGAAGCGACATATTCCATCAGAAGAAGACTGGGGCAATTATCAAGACGACCTTGATCAAAACTACGCGCATGGAATTTTCGCTGGTCGTGATTCGACTCAAGTGATGTCGGCATTTGCACGTTCTTCGATAGATCGTGCCGAAGATTTACGGTTTATGCCAACCGTTCCATTTCAATACTATATTTTTTCATTCTGCGAGTTCGTGACCTCAGCGGAAGTGCTGACATTAAATGATGGTTTGGATGCATCAGATGCGGCTAGCTGTTTTTTGAATTTGGTGATCTATAAGCTGGAGCATCAAAGAAGTGATATTGAGCCCATCATCAACGAATTAATGCCTTTTGTTGAACGGGTTGCACTAAATCAAAGTCTGTATGATGCTGATATAGATATTTATGGTGATTTCAAAGAAAATTTTTTCTTGATTCAGGAATTAGTTGGGAAACAGATTGCTTCTCGCTAGTTTTGAGAATTGATTTTTGTGAGGCTAAAGATGAGTTTTGTCATTATGTTTTTAGTCGTTCTAGTCCTAATTTTAGTAGGCTTAAATGTATATGCTATTCGATCTTTGTTTTCTAAGGACGTGTACACAAAAGAGCAAATTCCACTATTGATTGGCGTGATTATTTTTGTCCCTTTTGTAGGCGCTAGTCTGGTTCTTTACTTAGCCAGGACAAAATACGAAGGTTCGGTTTTTACGCATTCAACAGTTGATGGCGAAGTTGAAAATGTGCATATCCTCAATAACTATAATATTGATGGAAGTGAATAATTCGTAGAGTTGGTTAGCGCCAGCGTAACCAACCGTTCATCTTTTCAACAACGCATATTGTTTAACCTGCATCTCGCAAACAAGTCACTGAATTTTCGTCTCCAGCATTCGCCTTTGCGTGTAATCATCGTTCACAGGTCGGGGGTGGCCCGACAGCCACTCACTTTCTTTGCTTCGCCAAAGAAAGTAAGCAAAGAAAGGCGACCACGCTGCCACTGCCCTTCGGGTGCCCAATTGAGCAGGACAAAAAATGGGAAAGTGTCGAAACTCGCCTTCGGCTCAAACAACGCCACTTTCTTTATCCATTTTCTGTCCTGCACAATTGGCAGTGTCAGAAGTGGAACTGCGTAAAAAACAAAGTCAAAATCAACGGCAACACCAATACAATCAGAATCGATCGACACTCATTTTTCTAATAGCAGTTGTAGGTCGTTGCTTTTGACCTCCCCCCGTTTGAGACGATGTAATTTGTGCGTCACAGAAAATGGATAAGAAAGTGGCGTTGTCTGAGCGAAGCGAGTTTCGACACTTTCCCATTTTTTGTGATGCACAAATTATGCTGGAGCGTAGCGTAAGCACCCCGGAGGGGCGAGTCTACGGTCGCCTTTTTTGGAGCACCTTTTTTGGCGAAGCAAAAAAGGTGCTTGGCTGTCGGGCCACACCCGACCTGTACACGTTGAGCACGCAAGAAAATCAAAATAGAAGAGAAGAAATCAGAGACTCGTTCTAAGGGAGATAAGCAAGCGATATGCGTGATTTAAACAGTGAGCGGTGGGTTACGCTACGCTAACCCACCCTACGAATTTCTCTCATAAATTCGCTACCGCGCTCCCAATTACGACCCATAATAAATCAACAAAGCAGCCAACACACCTGTCATCGCGGCTCTCTGATTCGCTGGTAAGCCAGGATCCAACCAGGCGCGTCCTGGCGTGTTAGCTAACTCTATTGCACTGAGATTTTTGCCCTTGTCATCTACCCTGAATCCATAGATTTCTGGGATACGAAAACGCTCAGGATGCGGGTTTCCGTATGAATAAGCGCGTACAGCGTAGTGTGACTGATTGATACTCACTTCACCCACGGGAGCATCCATTTCTTCACGTATATCAATGCTGGCATTGCCAAGTTGGCCGCGCAAATCGCAATGCATTTTTCGTTTATTGGAAACGGTATCAAGTCCGAAAACTTTGAGGACATTGCCATCGGCACGTGTTTCGCAAAACACATCCCAGTTGCCTTGCGCATCGGCGATATGGAATTGAAAGCCGGATTTGGTGCTGCTTTGTGAGTAAGGACCAATCTGTGAGTTGCTGGAGGAGCTACTATCTTTTTTAACGCGGGTGATTGCATACTCACCGATTTCAAAATAGCCATCAGAAAATAAGTTGTTGATCTTATGACGATGATTGATCTTTAATACCTGGCTAGTCGCGGCTATGTCTTGTGGTACGGTTTCTTGTACGCGCACTAGAGGCAAATCACTGCAAGCAGACAGACTCGCTATCTGGAGTAGAGCGATACCAAGGAAGACGGGGCGCTTCAATCTATTTCTCAATTTGTACATGATGATTTCCTTATGAAGTAGAAGTTGATGCAAGAATGCCTCCAGTGTTGGGGATATGCTTTGTTGATCTTCAAGGTCTCATTTGCGTGCTAAGTTTGGTGGCATAAACTGCTACTTCAGAATCAGTTATTCAAGCTTGTCAACCAAATGAAACCTCTCAACGACAACTGCAAATTACTCGGTGATTTTTGTGATTGCCGCAGTCATTTCCGCTGCGCTCAAAGTCTTGGACGCTAGAACCGCGCCACTAGCTTGTTGGTGTAACTCCAGAGTGATGGTTCCGGCTTTAGCGACAAGCATGCTCAGTTGAGAACCGTCGTTAGCCTGAACTTTTGCGTTTAGCGTATCGCTGGCGATGTCATATTCTGCATTGAGGCTATGCGGAAACCGCGGTGTATTGATACTTAAACGCATGCTGTCTTTGGCATTGTTTGTACCCGCACTCGTGATGCTGTAATCCTGATATACATCGTTGCGTTTGTTTCGTTCTACGCTGAAGTAACCACTGGTGCTACTTTGACTGCCACTGATAGTAGATTTGAGTTGCCCCGTCAGGCTTTGTGAATTTGTATCCCCGTTGAGTCGATAGTTGAGAGAGGTAAATTGATAGAAGTAGCCCGATGCAATATTGATCAATAACTTACCTGAGATTAATTGGTAGTCACCAAGATCACAGTTGATTGGTGTAAATAGATAGTCGCTGCCAACTTTTTCCAATTGCAAATGACCGCCTTTTGCGCAAGGGTGTTGGCCATTCGCTTTGTCTTCGATGATGAGGCGAAAGCCGGCGGTTGCTATTACGCTGGTGTCGGCCATACTGCGACGATAAGCTAGCATCGTAACGGCAGCAGCATCGACCATATTCGTCTTATCAATTTTGGTGACAGGATCGGGACGGCGATCGCTGTCGCTATTGCTGTTGCAAGCCGTCAGCATAATCGTGAAGATGATGCTAGCGAAGGTAAAACATGTATCGATAGATACTGGGCGTGTGGAAGTCATTTGGATTTTCCCTGAATAGAGGAATGTGCAATTTGTCGAAATGTTGATCGTGATGCAGTTATGCATATGCGCTACGCTTAGTCACTACGCTTAACCACCACACTTAATTACTAAGTGTTGCGACCTGCCATCACTCCGCCATCGACATCCCATACCGCACCAGTCACCCAGCTTGCTTCTTCACTGAGCAAGAAGTTAATGACATTGGCTACGTCGTGTGCTTGTCCTATGCGACCGATTGGGTGGAAGTCATTGAAGCCATCTAAAGCGCTATCGACCTGATCGGCTGGAATAAAGCTTTGGTATATCGGTGTTTTGACCACCGCCGGTGATACGGTATTGACACGAATATGGTGTTCCGCCAATTCCATTGCCAGATGTTGAGTGAGGGAATGTAGCCCCGCCTTTGCCATAGAATAGGCTGATGAAGGTGTGAGCTTAATTGCCTGCTTGGCCCACATAGAGCCGATATTCACGATGGCACCGCCACCATGCTTGCACATATTTCTGGCGACTGCCTGTGTGATGAAAAAGCTCGCTTCGTTCAAATCTAAATAGGCGCGATAGTCCTGACGCTGGTGCGACAGAAAGCTTAAGAGCTTGAAGCTGCCTGCCGCATTCACCAGATACTGGAAGTGACCCTGATGCTTGTCGATTTCCGCAATCAGTTTGTCGACATCGCTGGGCAAGTATAGATCCGCCTGTATGGTATCGATCTGTGCGTCGTCCGATAAGCCCTGTAATTTTTGTTTCGCCGCAGCGAGCTTGTTGCCTTGTTTACCGACGATACTGACGTGTATCCCTTTTCTTACCAATTGTTCAGCGGTGGCAAAACCTATGCCGCTAGTGCCTCCGATAATCAGGGCATTTTGTTTTACTGTGCTAAGCAATGTACTTGACATGTCTTTTCTCCATACGGGTTAAACTGCGAGGATTGCAGTATGGAGATGTGAAAACGTCTTGCAAAGTCAGTACAATTTGGTGCTATAGGTACTTTTAGGTACATCTTGATGAATACAAACAAAAAAATATTTTCCAGAAAATCCGCACCAGAACGCAGTGCGCGTATGGTGGAGACGATTTATGGATGTAAATGGTCGCTGACGGTTTATCAATTACTTCAACACGGTAAGAATCGACCGGGCGAAATGGTGAAAAGCGTTGAAGGCTTGAGTACCAAAGTACTCAATGAGTGCTTGCGCAAAAATGTGGAGTTCGGCATTTTACAAAAAAATGTTTATCCCGAAGTGCCACCACGCGTGGAGTATGCGGTGACAGATTTTGGGCAGAAATTTTTGCGAATATTAGATGGACTAGAACAATTGCAAAACGAATTGGAGGCTGGTCTTTAGGCTTGCTTTTGTTCCTCAGTTGTGAGTATTGTGTTCGGTAAGTAGTGCTATTTTCGTTAACATTCGTTTTCGTACGAATACATCCTTCTGGTCGGATCGCACACCGGCGTGTGAACCTAAAGATCGCGTGACGGTAATTACTCTAATTGCTTCATTAAGTGGAATTTGAAAGCAAATTAATTGCGTTCTCTATTTTATAAACACCGTCATCCCCAAGCCTTCTCCCGCTTGTGGGAGAAGGGAGCAAGAGCTCTTTACTCAGCAGTTGGCAAAGCACAATGCGCATAGCGATGCTGATCCAGCATACGGAATAACTCTACACGATCAAAGTGCCTGACACGTAATTGATATTCAACGAAGCGCCAGTGCACCCTCCCTCCCGGAGCTGGAAATTTTTCACAGGCAAGCAGTGTGTCTTGATACGGTGTATCCGTTTTTCCATCATGCAAACTATCTGGCAATTTGGTATCGGGCATAATCCAGTTCAGGCGTGCAGGTGTTTTGTAGAGTTTGAATTGCGAACCGCCTTCGTGATCTAACATGGTTGAGATCAGGATGCTACTGCGAGGGCAGTGATCGGCTTTCATACTGACTTCGCCCTCTTCGCATTCGTCATATTTTTCAGAAATTTTGTACAGCTTAATTTCTTCTCCGCTTTTGGTTCTGACTGAGGCGATAGGTGTTAGCGTGGACATCGCCATGGCGAATGAAAAAGGTAGTTTCTTATTCGTGATGCTGCTCAGTGGGATTTTTTGCGGGGTCATTGGTGACTTGGTATCGCGCGCATCGCTGAGCCCTGCATGAAACAACAGAAATAGGAAAGCAGCGTAGAAGGTAGATTTCATTTGTTCGCCTTATGTTCATCAATTCGCATGTGTGTATGCTCGCTGATGTGAATTTGCAGCAAGGCGAAAATGATAAATCACGGGTGCTTGCTTGTCTTATGAAATAAAATGCTAATTCGAGTAGATATTGCTTCCGAAGTGGCATGGAATCTGGATTTGCTTGACTTCCTATTACAACTAGTAATGTCATCTCTCAAGCATACTCATCAAACTGCGTCCCCAAAATCGCACTCGTCAAACCCCAACTCCGCTCCAATTCCAATTGCACCTGTCTTTGCTCCTCAGTCGTGAGAATTGTGTTCGTTGCGCTCTTTGTCGAGGTGACAGTGCCATTGCCGGCGTCAGCGCCCGCATTGAGTTGCTCGCGTTCGAGCAAGGCCAGCGCTTCGGATTTGTCCGGTGGCGGTTCGCCGTGTTGTTTGACTTGTTGATACACCCGCAAGGCAGCGATGCTGCTTAAAGGTGAGACACTGGGGATGGACATCATTGCTCCGCTTAAGTTGAGCTTGATAGTCTAGAGGGGGAGGCTTTGATTGAAAGCGCAGAACAAGCGGGGAAAACGGGGCAAGTTCTGGCTTTATGAATGTGGTAAGCGCTTGTTTGTCAGATTCGTTTGTCAGATTCATTTGTCAAATTCGCATGAAGATCAACAAGACCGATATTGATCATCATGCATGACGGAAGTGCCTGGAATTATAGAATTTTTTCCAATTCTTCCATTTGGATATCTTTTACCAATCGGCATTCATCTGGGACTTCTGCTGGAAATGGTTTGATGCGACCCGTGCGTTGATAGCCGCGGCGTTCGTAGTAAGCGATTAATTCATGGCGGGTGGTGATCACGGTCATCCACATTTTTTTTGCTTGCCAGCGTTGTTTGACTAATTCTTCGGCGGCTTGCATGAATTGCTTGCCGATGCCGCCACCTTGTAATTCTGGATTGACGGCGAACATGCCTAAGTAAGCGGCGTTGTCAGTTCTGAGTAAATTGACCGAACCGATGATGATGCCATCACGCAGGCAGAGCAAGATCAGTGAATCTTCGGTTTCTATCAGTTCGCGTACATCTTCGGGGTTGACTCTGACGCCAGTTAATAGATCGGCTTCGGTTGTCCAGCCAGCGCGGCTAGAGTCGCCACGATAGGCGCTATTAACTAGGTCGGTGATGGCTAAGGCATCATTTTTTTGCGCGATACGAAAAGTTAAATGGCTAGTTGTCATAGTCTTGATATCAGAGTCGAGGGCGACTGACTTTTAAAATTGATCAGAATGTATTGCATGATATCACGCGGGTTTGGCGTCAAAGATTGTCCTAGATTTGGCAAATACATTTCATAGAATTTACCTATTTTATTGATATTTCAATTTGCTATTCGGAACCACGCCTGCACTATCCATAATGTTGAAAAATAGTCAGCATCGCCTGACTATCGCTGCAATTGTGTCCGTACAGCGAATTCAATTCAATCCGCCTTTTCTGCGTTTCATCCCCACTTTTTCGCAACTCACAACTTTGCACCTTGAAGCACAGAGGGGGCTGGGGAATACTCACTATCGCGAATCCTCCCATTACATTAGCAGGTACCCATTATGTTACGTAAAACCTTACTCCTTGTTGCGATCACTTCTGCCATCGGCACAATGACAGCTTGCAATAAATCAGCGCAAGACGCGAAAGCGGCTAGTGCGAGTGCCTCTGCTAGTGTAGCGAAAGCGGATGCCAAAAACGGCCCTGAAAAATTAATTATTGCGAATGAAGATGTCTTGAATTTGCAAAATAATGCGCTAGCATCCGGTCCCGTGGTGACCGGTTCTATTCAGCCTGAACGTAAAGCGGATTTGCGTGCGGAAGTGTCTACCGTCGTGCTGCAAGTTTTGAAAGAAAACGGCGAAGCAGTGAAGCGTGGTGATGTGATCGTGCGCTTAGATGAAACTTCCATTCGCGACAATTTGAATTCGGCCAATGACGCAGCACGGAATGCCGCACTGGCCTTAGATCAGGCGGATCGTAATTTGCAGCGTCTAAAAACTTTACGCGCATCTGGTATGACTTCCATGCAAGCATTGGACGATGCCGAAGTGCGTCGCAATACGGCGCAAAGTGAAGTGTCAGCAGCGAAAGCCCGTGCCGTTCAGGCGCAACAGCAATTACAGCGTACGGTTGTGCGCGCACCATTTGACGGTGTGGTCAGCGAACGTAAAGTATCTGCTGGCGATACTGCTTTAGCGGGTAAAGAATTGGTAAAAGTGATTGATCCGAATAGCATGCGTTTTGTCGGACGTGTATCTGCCGACAAAATCGGCATGGTTAAAACGGGACAAAGTGTGAGCTTCCGTATCAATGGTTATGCCAATCAAGAGTTCCGTGGCAAGGTCACTCGCCTTGACCCAGCGGCGAATGATGTGACGCGTCAAGTCGAAGTCTTGGTAGCGTTTTCTGATAGCAAACAGCCGCGTGTTTCTGGACTGTATGCAGAAGGCAATATTGAAGCTGAAACCGTCTCTGCATTGATGTTGCCAGAAGCGGCTATCGTCAAATCTGGCGATAAATCTTTTGCCTGGAAGATTCAAGGTAAGACCCTGAACAAAGTTGAATTGGCACTAGGTAGCCGTGATGTACGTACCGGTAATTACGAAGTGCGTCGTGGTGTTGTCGCAGGTGATGTGATTATGCGCAATCCTAGCTCTAACTTTAAAGAAGGTCAGACTGTAGAAATGGCAGCGACGGCAGCTAGCAAAACGGCGATGGCTAAAACGACTCTGGCAATGGGGAACTGATCATGTTTTTATCTGATTTCAGTATTAAACGACCGATTGCCACCATCGTCTTAATTATTGCGATGATGGCGATGGGCTTACTCGCGATGAGTAAGCTGCGCGTCAATCAAAATCCCGATGTTGAAATTCCGGGACTCTTCGTCAGCATTCCCTATCCTGGCGCATCGCCTGATACGGTAGAGCGTGAAATTATCAATCGCTTAGAAAAATCTCTGCAAAGTGTCTCTGGCGTGGATGAAGTGTATTCCTACGCGAACGAAGGTAGTGCCGGTTTTGAAATGCGCTTCTCATTTAAGAAGAACATGATAGAAGCGGCGGAAGAAGTACGGAATGTTATTTCCACCGTGCGCTATAAATTGCCAACCGAAATGCGCGAACCTATCGTGCAGCGTTTTGATCCATCGACGCAACCGATTGTGAATTTGGCTTTGTCGTCTAGCAGTCAATCACACGCTGAAATTTCACGCTTGGCGGAAGATACCTTGGCGACGCGTTTGCGCGGCATTCCTGGCGTCGCGACGGTGAACGTGAATGGCGCTTTACGTCGTGAATTATCCGTCTTATTGCGTGCTGAACGTTTGCGTGAATTTAATGTATCAGCGGGTGAAGTTGTCGCTGCTTTACGCAGTCAAAACACCAATGCACCGGTCGGTAAAGTGCGCGGCGATTTGGAAGAAGAAAGCATACGTTTGGTCGGTCGTATTGAAAGTCCGGCGGAGTTTCAAAATATTGTAGTCAAACGTCGCGGTGATCAAATCGTGCGCTTGGGGCAAGTGGCAACGATAGAAGATGGTTTTGCTGATATCAATGGTATTAGCATCCGTAGTGGCAAACCGAACGTCGGTATCCAAGTCACTCGTTCACGCGAATCAAGTACGGTCAGTGTTGCCAAGAGCGTGGTGAAAGCGGTTGAAGAAATCAATAAAGATCTGGCGAAAGATCATCCTGGTACGAAGTTAGAAGTGACGCGTGACGGTGGTAAAGATGCGCAGAATAGTTTGAACAATGTGATCGAATCCCTGATTTTTGGTGCGGTATTGACCATCTTCGTGGTGTACGCATTCTTGAATTCATGGCGTTCGACTTTGATTACTGCGTTGAGTTTGCCGACCTCAGTGATTGCGGCCTTTATCGCTGTCTGGTTGTGTGGATTTACACTGAATTTCATGACTTTGCTTGGTTTGTCTTTAGCGATCGGCGTCTTGATTGATGATGCGATTGTGGTGCGGGAAAACATTGTGCGCCACATGCAAAATGGCTCGGATCGTCGTACGGCAGCTTTGGAAGGTACGGCGGAAATTGGTTTGGCAGTCGCGGCAACGACCTTCTCCATCATCGCAGTATTTATTCCAGTGGCTTTCATGCCAGGTATTTCTGGCGAATGGTTCCGTCCATTTGCGCTGACTGTGACTTGTTCCGTGTTAGTGAGCTTGGGGATTTCTTTCACACTTGATCCTATGTTGTCAGCATATTGGGGTGATCCTGCTGATCATCACACTGCGCCGAAAAAAGGATTGAGCAAGGTGCTGGGACGTTTCAATGATTGGTTTGATAGTCAGGCAGATCGCTATGGTCGTGTGATTGCTTGGGCTTTGCATCATCGTCGTTGGATGGGCGCGATTGCCTTGTCAACTTTTGTGGGCGCTTTGGTATTGCAGGTAACTTTGGGTGGCACGAGCTTTTTGCCGACCGCAGATTCTGGCAATTTGATGATAGAAGTACGTACACCTGCTTCCTCCTCCGTTGAATATGCACGTTTGAAAATGGAAAGAGCTGCGGCGTTGGCACGTACGATTGCGGAAGTAAAAGACACCAATAGCAATATCAATGCAGCCGGTGGTCGTATCTATGTTGATATCGGCAAGAAAAATACCCGTAAGCGTAGTGCGAAAGAAATCGCGGTGGAATTGCGCGAAAAAGTGAAACAGTTGGTCGGCGCTGAATATGTGGTGTTGGATGATTTGAATAACGGTGCACGTAAGCCGATTCAAATTGAATTTACTGGCCCAGATTCACGCAAACTCATCGAAATTACTTCGGCTTATATGGAGCAATTACGCAAGATTCCTGGCGCGGTTGATGTCGGTTTGTCTGAACAAGATCCTAAGAAAGAATTGAAGATAGAAATGAACCGTGGGCTGGCAAATTCCATGGGTATTTCGATCAACGATGCAGCGCAGGCTTTGCGCGTTGCTTTCGCCGGAATTGAAGTTGGTGACTGGGTTGATCCTACGGGTGAAACACGTGACGTCGCGGTGCGTTTGCATCCTGCTGATCGCGTCAGTAAAGAAAATATCGAGCGCTTGCCGATTGCGGTATCAGGTACAACAGAAATGGTGCCGCTCGATCAGATCGCTACCGTGACTATGGGTAAAGGTCCATCTGCAATTGAACACAGCAATGGCAAACGTACGATTACTGTTTCTGCGAATGCGCAAGGGCGTTCTAGCGGTGAAGTGACGAAAGATGCGATGGATTTAGCTAAGTCATTTAATTATCCAGCGGGCTACGGTTTGTCTTTGGCCGGTGCAGGTCAAGATCAAAACGAATTGTTCACAGAGATGCTGATCGCTTTAGTCTCGGGTATTGGTTTGATGTATCTGATTTTAGTGATGCAGTTCGGTTCTTTCACAGCGCCATTGGCAGTCATGTTGTCCTTGCCTTTGTCTTTGATCGGTGTGGTGATTGCTTTGATGCTGACTGGTAGTACGATTAATCTGATGAGTTTTATCGGCATCATCATGCTGATGGGCTTGGTCGCGAAAAATGCGATTCTCTTGTTGGACGCGGCGCGCAAGCAAGAGAAAGACGGTATGAATCGCGAAGATGCTTTGATGCACGCCGGACGCGTTCGCTTGCGCCCTATCTTGATGACGACTTTCGCTTTGATTGCAGGCATGATCCCAGTTGCTTTGGGCTTGGGTGAAGGTGGTGAATTCTATCGTCCACTCGCGATTGCGATTATCGGCGGCACGATTACCTCGACCATTTTGACTCTGTTGGTGGTGCCTAGTTTCTACGACAGTATAGAAATTGCACGTGATCGCATGATGGCAAAAATGGGTCGTCGCGCGAATCGTTATAACCAAGTGTTGGCGGTCTTAGTAACTTTAGGTGAAGCAGTATTGACACTAACCTTCATACGCTTACTTTATCGTTTGGCAGTGAAAGCTTTTTATGCCATCAGTGGCAAGAAAGCGAAGGTGGTCACGTCTTAAGTTTTGTCGGTAAGTTTGCAAATAAGCGCAGCAAAGTCAGCACCACTTTCTTTGATGCGCACTTTTGTAGTATTGAGTAGTACTGGGTAGTAAGGAAGTAAGTAAGGAAGTGAGTAGTACCGGTTTGAGCCTGCCTGGTTTTCCATGCAGGCTTTTTTTTGCGTCATCGCTCAGGAGGATTTACTAACAAATTTTTATGACCAGCGTATGTCTTGTCGCGCGATTGGAACAGATTTTCCAATTCATGAATCCGTCATATTTGCTTCCTATACTCGCCGCACCAGATGCTTAGATCGGCACGATCGCACTGATGTTATACGAAGCGCTAGCACGGCTGTGTTCAGCGCATTTTGTTAATCGTTTTGGAATCGTAACTATGTCAAATGAAATTCACGCAGGGCGTCGCCAGGCTCTTAAATTCTTAGCGGGCGCACCATTGCTGCCTTTGGGTTCACTTTCTGTGGCTTCGATGTTGACAGGCTGCGGTGGTAGCACGACGGCAGCTGAAGTCGTGGCAACGCCAGTACCGACTTTTGTCTCTGCAGTATTTAGCGGCATGCCAGCACCAAGTTTGGCGAATGCAGCGGCAATGGCAACGACCACTGTGGGCTCTAGTTTGAAAGTGACGATGAGCGATAAGAGTGAAAAAGATTACAAACTCGCGTATCAAACTTTCTTCATCACCGGTGATATGGTCGATGATGGCAAAGGCGGAAAAATTTTGGCAGGCGGTTATTACGACATCACTAACAAGCCTATCCTCGATACGTCTGTCCCTGGTAAAGAACGTCAATTCTTTTCAGATTCACCCGATGGTACTTCTTTGTTAGCACTTGCAAATCCTACTGTCAGCGGTATCAAAGGCAAAGCCGTATTCGCGGTAGTGCAGTTTGAATACACCACTCGCGATCAGGCATTGGCCGATCGTTATGGTCAATTGCCATCGCCAATCGCGGTGTTGACTTTGGATCAGGACCAAACAACAGGCAAGCTCAGTCTGGTGAAATATCATAATGTCGATACATCTGCCGCGCACGGCTTGTGGATAACTTGTGGTTCTAGCCTGTCACCATGGGGTACGCATTTATCCTCAGAAGAATATGAGCCAGATGCACCGTTTGTTTCTACGGATGCGCAATTCAAAGCCTTTAGCAAAAACACTTTCGGCGATGAAAATAAAGCTAATCCTTATCATTATGGACATCTGCCAGAAGTTACCGTCAATCCTGACGGCACTGGCAGCATCAAAAAGCATTATTGTTTAGGCCGTATTTCGCACGAGTTGGTGCAAGTGATGCCGGATAATCGCACGGTCTTGATGGGCGATGATGCGACGAATAGTGGCTTGTTTATGTTTGTTGCTGACGCAGAAAAAGATTTGTCCGCCGGTACTTTGTATGTAGCAAAAATCGGTGCAGGTTTTTCGATCGATCCCGCTGCTGCTGGTGCTAAATTGACCTGGATTAACCTCGGTCACGCGACTAGCGCAGAGATCGAAACCATGGCGAATACGCTGAAACCAGCCGACATCATGACAGTGTCTAAAACTGATCCAGCCGATGCAAGTTACACCAAGATTTGGACAGGCGGCAAAGCGAACTGGATTAAAGTCAAACCAGGCATGGAAAAAGCCGCTGCTTTCTTGGAAACGCATCGTTATGCCTATCTGGCTGGCGGCAGCATGGGCTTTACTAAGATGGAAGGCACAACAGTCAATATCAAAGATAAGATCGCTTATTCTGCATTACAAAACATCGTCGATTCTATGGTGAAAGATAATGCTAAAGGTTGGAACGCGCAAAGCGGTATCGCTTTAGACAAAGCCTTAGTAGCCGGCGGCGTGATGGCGCACACGATGAGCGGCGGTCAAAGCGATACAGCAGGTGCGGTGATTAAATCTGAATGGGTGCCGAATCAGACTAAGGCTTTGTTAGTCGGTGAAGATATTGCTGCTGACGCTTTAGGTAATTTGGCTAATCCAGACAAAATCGGCAATCCAGATAATTTGAAATTCTCAGAAAAACTGCGCACTTTGTTTATCGGTGAGGATAGTGGCTACCATGTGAACAATTTCTTGTGGGCATATAACGTTGATACTAAAGTTTTATCACGCTTGATGTCTATGCCTTCTGGCGGTGAAGCGACGGGATTGCATGTGGTCGATGATTTGAATGGCTGGACTTACATCATGAGTAATTTCCAACATCCGGGTGACTGGAGCTCTTCTTTACATGGCAAAGTACAGGCAACCTTAGATCCATTGGTGCGTGCGAATTACAAAGATCGTTTCGGTGCTGCGGTTGGCTATTTGACTGCGGATGTGAGTGCGGTGAAATTAGGTAATGTGAAATAAGTATTAATTAGTACAAAACGCGATGCGCAGCTTGTGCATCGCGTTTTTTTACGTCATCAAGTTAGCGAATTAGAGTAGCAAACTAAGCCAGCAAAAACTGATGCAGCAAACCAAGCACGGCACTACCTGCCAACACTAAGATGACATTCAGTTTTAGACGGAACAATGCAAATGCTGCGACTAAGGCAATTCCAGCCGTGAAGTAATCAAGTTGCGCATTCAAACCTTGCGGCCAGACCACATGTATGACGAAGAACAGGGCAAGATTGACAAGCACACCCACGACGGCGGCCGTGATTGCCGTTAAGGCTGGCGTTAAATGTACATTGTGGTGACTACTTTCTATCAAGGGGCCGCCCGCTAAGATAAAAATAAATGAAGGTAAAAAAGTAAACCAACTCACCAAAATCGCTGCGAATGCGCCCGCGAGAAACACTTGCTCAGGGCCAAATAAGGCTTGCACATAAGCTGTCACAAAACCGACAAAACTCAACACCATAATCAAAGGTCCCGGTGTACTTTCGCCCAAAGCCAGACCATCGATCATTTGTGCGGGTGTTAGCCAGCGATATTGTTCGACTGCTGCTTGCATCACATACGGCAAGACTGCATAAGCGCCGCCAAAAGTCATCAACGCCGCTTTGCTGAAAAACCATGCCATCTGCGTATAACTATGTTGCCAGCCAAAAATCGCATACAGGCCAAACATAGGAATCAACCACAACAAAAAACCGATGAATAACACGCGACTAAATTTCCACCACGAAAAACGCGCATGGTCTGGACTTGGAGTCGTATCATCAATCACCGCTGCGCCGTAAGATGCACCGGATTTGGCATGCGAAGATTTTGCATGAAAGTGTTGCGGTAAAAAACGTCCACCTATATAGCCGCACACTGCAGCGCTCAAAATGATCAGCGGAAACGGCAGATGCAAAGCAAATAGTGCGACAAAAGCAGCGCCCGCGATTGCCCATAAGCTGGCATTTTTTAGTGTGCGTGAACCGATTCTGTGTGCGGCATGAATCACAATCGCGGTGACTGCGGGTTTAATACCATAAAAAATTCCGGCGACGATTGGTAAAGAACCGAAGGCGATATACAACCAGGACAAGGCAATGAGCAAGAATAAAGAAGGCAATACAAACAAGGCGCCAGCAATCACGCCGCCGCGTGTACCATGCAAAAGCCAACCCAGATAAGTCGCTAATTGCTGTGCCTCGGGGCCGGGTAACAACATGCAATAGTTCAAAGCATGCAAAAAGCGTTTTTCAGAAATCCAGCGACGTTGCTCGACTAATTCTTGATGCATAATCGCAATTTGCCCCGCTGGACCGCCGAAGCTGATGCAGCCTAGTTTCAGCCAAAATTGACAAGCCTGACGAAAACTAGGTGTTGGCGGTGCGATATCGAGTGGCGTGGTTTGCATGGCGGAATCAAAAAAGACGAATAAAAGACGTATAAAAGACCAATGAAAGGCGAATAAATAGCAATACCGTTCAGTTAAGCTAAATGCGCGGTATCGTCATTCCCGCGAAGGCGGGAATCCAGTGGCGTAAAAGCCTGAAGACACTAGATCACTGCTTATGCAGAGATGACACATGAATGCTTGAGCTTGGCTACACGACGGTATTGGTAACGGCCGGATAAGTATTGTAATTCGCAGCACTTAGATCAGTTTGGCTTGGTTTAGCTTTATTTTTTATATCGATAGATGCAAAGTGACAGGAGAATAAGATGGGAAAAGGTCGTTTTGAAGCATTTAGTGATGGTGTGATTGCTATCATCATCACCATCATGGTGTTGGAGCTTAAAGTGCCGCATGGCGAAAGTGTCGCGGCTTTGCTGCCTTTGTTGCCAGTATTTCTCAGCTACATTTTGAGTTTTGTCTACATCGGTATTTATTGGAACAACCATCACCACATGCTACATGCCACACATAAAATCAGTGCGGGTAATCTGTGGGCGAATCTGCATTTGTTGTTCTGGCTGTCGCTAGTGCCGTTTGCTACCGGCTGGATGGGGGAGAATCATTTTTCGGCGGGGCCGACCGCCTTGTATGGCGTAATTTTGTTTATGGCCGCGCTGGCGTATTGGATGTTGCAATACAGCCTGATTTGTTCTGCGGGCGACAGCTCCTTATTGAAGAAAGCGGTGGGTGGTGATCTCAAGGGAAAACTGTCGTTGTTGTTATATGCGTTTGCGGTATTGCTGGCGTTTTACTTGCCTTTGCTATCCCAGCTGATTTATGTGGCAGTGGCCTTGATGTGGTTAGTCCCAGATCGTCGGATTGAGTCCGTTTTAAAACAGGAGAATTAAGATGTCTTCAACAATCAGAAATAGAATGCGCTCTTCTTTGAGCGCGGTGTTAAGTGTGAGCTTCGTTGCACTGACTTCTCTCGCTTTGCAAGCGTGCCAACGGCCTGATAGCGCTGCTTCAGCTACCGTAGTCGCTGCAAGTAGCAACGCGACTTCTACCTATCTTGATAGTAGTCAACGCGATGATCGCTTGTCGGGTGGCGTGAAGATAATCAAGATCACGACGCCGAAAGGTGAATTCAAAGTTTGGACTAAGCGCGTAGGGAATAACCCTAAAATCAAGCTCTTACTATTGCATGGCGGTCCGGGCATGACGCACGAATATTTTGAAGTGTTCGACAGCTATTTGCCTAAAGCCGAAGTGGAATATTACTATTACGATCAACTCGGTTCACATTTCAGTGATCAACCGCAAGATCCTAGTCTGATTGACTTACCGCGCTATGTGGAAGAAGTCGAACAAGTGCGCAAGGCCTTGGGTTTAGATGCATCGAATTTCTATTTGCTAGGACATTCCTGGGGTGGTATTTTAGCGATGGAATACGCTTTGAAATACCAGCAAAATTTGAAAGGCTTAATCATTTCCAATATGGTGGATAGCATTCCAGCCTATAACGATTACGCGAAAAAAGTCTTAATGCCAGCGATGGATCAAGCAGTACTGAAAGAAGCGCAAGCTTTGGAAACCGCGGGCAAATATGAGGATCCGCGTTACATGGAACTCTTAATCCCACATCACTACGAAAAACATGTATTGCGAATGCCGCAGGCGAGCTGGCCAGATCCGGTGAATCGTTCGTTTAAACATGTGAATCCGGCGATTTATGTATCGATGCAAGGGCCGAGTGAATTGGGCGCCAGCGGCAAATTGATCAACTGGGATCGCAGTGCTGACTTAAGTAAGATTACCGTACCCACGCTCACCATAGGCGGCCAGCATGACACGATGGATCCGGCGTATATGGCCGCGATGGCAAGCAAGGTGAAACGTGGTCGTAGTTTGACTTGTCCGAATGGTAGTCACATGTCTATGTATGATGACAGTGAACATTATTTCCCGGGCTTGGTACAGTTTATTCAGGATGTGGATAGCGCCAAGTTTTGAGTTTGGTCGATAAAAAGGACGGTGTGCGCTTAAACGCTGTTCAGTTAAATCACAAACGATGATTATCGCCGTCGCGCACCATTTAGGTAATGTGATATTCCCTCTCCCGCAAGCGGGAGAGGGTTAGGGTGAGGGCAGTTCAGAAACCGTATCGCAGTTTTAAGGTAGACGTAAAGAAGAGACGGCAGTTTTAAATTTCTAATGATTGTAGGTCACGTCTGCACCCCCCTCATCCCCCGCCGGCGAGAGAAAGGAGATTGGAAGCTGACTTGAAAGGAATGACGGTTTGCTCTGCCTTTCTTTGTTTGGCGATTTATTGCCCTTGTATCCCTAACTTAGTCGCTACCGTGATCACATCTTGTGCTTCAATTTTGGCAGTTAGTCCACGATAGTTTGCATCTGCGATTTGCCAAGTGTAGCTGCTGACCGTCGTGCCATTGGTGTTGACTTCAGTTTTAAACTTACAGGCCGAGAAGGTGCCAGCAGGAACAGTCACCGACTCTATGCCCAGAAAGGTCAGCTTGTCAGTAACAATTTGATCTGGCAAGGTCTGTGGGAATGGACTACCTACGGCATTTTCTGTGACGGTGTAGGTTTGCGTATAGCTTTCATTCGCGGACATAGTGAATGGGGTGCGTTTTGGAGGTGTCATCGTAGCGACTACAGTGTAGTTGCCATAACCTTGGTCTATGGCGACTCTAGTGCCATAGACCAAGGACTCGTCATCGTAGACATTGAGATATGATTTGATCTGCGTGGTCGTCCCTACGCCTAAGCCAGTCAGAATGACAGTGTCAGTCAACAGCTCTTGTGCATTGATACCGTTGAAGCTGGTACTACCGTTCGGTTTGTAAGTTACTGCATAGTTTGTGGTATGTTTTAAAGTTGTGAGGCTAGACGACATTTCTGTATTGTAGGTGACGCCAAGTTTGATCAAATTCTTGTTGTAGCAATCTTTGGATGAACCTGTACCACTGCCCGCACCATTTGGCGTATAACTGGCACCTGAATTGAAAGTCAGATCGAGTAGATTAATCGCTGCTTTGGCTGTCGCGATATTAGTTGCCGTAATTTTTGAGACAATGGCGACGGTTTTTTCTATGGAATCTTGTGGCGTGTTGTAATTCAATCCTTGCTCAATCGCAAAAAAAGTCCCAACACTGACTTTATTATCGAGTAATTGCGGTACCCAGCCCCACGTCGCATCACCAGCAAAAGTATGGGCAGAATTGAGCATGGTCGCAACCAGATTACCTTTGGTTGAAGTGCCGGAGGCAAGTTGCCCTGCCCAATAATTTATATCTGAGTCTGGCGGCACTGTCGTACCAGTTCGGCCTAAGACGTTTTTGTAGATAATCCGCACAAAATCCGCATTCGACATACTGCTGGAATAACCGGTCACATTTGAATACTCAATCGCTGCTGCGTAAAAGCTATTGGATAAAGTATCGACTGTCATGCCGTTCTTAATTTGATCTATCCAGTAAGCCATACCATCAGCATCGGGTACCCGATTAAAGAAGGCGATATAGAGTTCTATCAAGGTCTTCAGATTGGCGGCGGCGATCGTTTTTGCTTTTTCACCTATACCCAGATTGACCGTCATATCGCTAAATTTCAAGAGCGCAGTCGCGGTAACATTCACGCTGCCACCTGAGCCCACGTTGTCCTTCACGACAAAGCCAGTTGCAGTGCGCGTGATGCTGTAATTATTTCTGACACCAGCGAAGCTGACTGTCTCGGCGGGAGCAGCTGGCGAGCCGCTAAAGACGCCTAAGCCGATTGCTTTGGGTGGCGGTGTTTGCTGGGTTGGTTCGCCACCGCAGGCGACTAAAGAGGCGGCAATCAGACTGCAGATTAAGGCATTGTGACGCAATTGAAAGACTTTGCTCATCTTGAAACCTTTCTGAATATGTAAAAATTTCGTTAACGTCTATCCTGAATTTTCCACTGGGGTCGATCAATATCAGCTAACCACAACCTGTGGTGGGACCAAAAAAAAGATCACTTAAATATTTATGCGGGATCGACGAAAAAAGAGCTCAGATATCGAAAAATTCTTGATTTCTATTCAGCACATGTTCCAAGTTCTCTTTTCAGCCAGGCAAATCCAATGCATGTCGTACGCGCCCACACAGTTCTTGTGGTGAGCGTGCAATGATGTCTTCGGGGATTGCAAATTTTTTGCTTAGCCGCTGAAAATTTTCAAAACCATACGACACCACGATGGGAATCATGCCCGCACTCAGTGTCGCTTCGTAATCTTTATGCTCATCCCCACAAGCATAGGCGCGTGCTGGGTTGATTTCAAATTGTTTGCGCGCTGATTTAAAAAAATCTGCTTTGCTGGCACGGATAGGCACATGGGCGAAGTAATCAAATTCCGCCAGATCAATGTCATGTCGGGCAAATAGTTTTTCCATCGTGATTTGCGGTTCGCGACTCACGTTGCGTGTCACCAAGCCTACCCGAATATGCTCTTGTGCCATCAATTGCTTAATTAAATCAGCTAAACCTTCGTAAAGTCGGGCTTCTTCGCGATACACCTCAGTCAAAGTTGTGAGTACTTGTTGCCGGCTCTTTTTTCCTAATTGTTTCTTAATATTGACAGGAAACTCCTTGATCCCGCCTAAATATTTGAAAAATTTGTGACGTTTTTGAAAATTCTCAAGCTCACCAATCGCCATTCCATGATGTGCAAAGGTATTTTCTATCGCCCCAAAAGCATCAATAATGGTGCCATCAGCGTCGAAAATGATCAGTTTTTCTTGATTCGGGTACATTCGACTTCCTTCAGCTAATTAACTCAGTCTCTCCAGCTTAGTGCTAATAATTGACAGGCAGATGACAAATAGCAGTCACTTAGCATAAGTCTGGTCTTGAATCGGCTAGACTAGGGTCTGTTAACATTCAAATTGGGAGTGCGAATGCGGAAAAACGGGCACAGGGCTAGGCGTCAAGGCGCGCCGCAGTGCGAGCACTGTAAGCGACTTGCAACAACGCCATGTGCCCGTTTTACCCAGTCCCGAAGGGTTCAAGCCGAAACGCGCGATGGACAGCGTTGTAGCTCTTGCCGAGGCACCAGCCTCGGCGGCGAACTACGCCTTGCCATCCCACCTTTTGGCTTGAACGCATCTCCCAATTTGAATGTTAACAGACCCTAATGAACGCCAACTTTGCCTAAAGAAATTTTTACTTAAGTGAGTAATCAGTAATGAGTAGCGAAACCCCATTTCCGCAGCGCCACACCCAGCGATTCTTGTTACGACAAATTCGACAAGAAGACCGTGCCCAAGTTTATGCAGCATTGTCCGATCCTCGCGTGATCGCCCATTATGGGATCGCCTATGACAGCGAAGAAGGGACGCAAGAGCAAATTGACTGGTATCGACAAATGGAGCAAAACCAAACGGGGTGCTGGTGGGCGATTTGCTCGCCGCAAGCACCAACGCAGATACTTGGTACTTGCGGAATATACGAGATCGACACTTATAACAGTAATGCGGACATCGGTTATTGGCTGCTCCCCGAACATTGGGGCTTGGGCATCATGCATGAATGTTTGCTCAGCGTGCTGCGGTTTGCTTTTGATGAACTGCAATTGCATAGATTGGAAGCGGAGATAGAACCAGCGAATATCGCCAGTGCCAAACTAGTACAAAAACTGGGGTTTGAGTGGGAAGGACGCCGACGTGAAGTGGCACGTCGCGAGGATGCATTTCTGGATTTAAACTATTACGCTTTGATAGCACCTAAGGCTGATGCAACTTGAGTTAGATGTTGGCTGAGTATTCTTGTGGCGTTTATGTATTAGATGAGACTTTGGTAGCTCAGTAGCAGGTGATAAAGAGGACGTCCAATTGGCGTCAAAAATAAATGGAGTACGGTAGGGTGCGCCGTGCGCACCGAAGCCGCTATGTGTGTGGTGCGCACGGCGCACCTTATGCAATGAAGCTCAAGTCCGCGCAATTTTGCGCAAGCCCTAAATGATTGTCATGATGATTAAAAATATGTCCGTTCTTTCTACACATACTGGCAGTGCTGCACTTACCTGGTGGATGACTGGTCTGTCCGGTGCTGGTAAGAGTACCTTAGCCCAAGCCTGGGCACAGCAATTGCGGCAGTTAAATCACCCCGTTTGCATTTTGGATGGAGATGAACTGCGTAGCGGTCTTTCACAAGATTTGGGTTTTTCCCCCGAAGACCGGGAAGAACAGATGCGACGCGTTGCTGAAATTGCAAAGATTCTTAATCAAAGTGGGATCTGTTGTATCGTTGCACTCATTTCGCCGACTTTGCATGGTCGTAACAAAGCGCGCGAGATTATTGGTGCAGCGCGTATGCGTGAAGTTTATCTATCGACCCCTCTGGAAATTTGCCAACAGCGCGATGTTAAAGGCCTGTATCAGCAGGCGCGGCAGCAACCGGGTTTGCAATTAACTGGTGTGCGCGCACCCTATCAGGCACCCATCAATCCCGACTTCAGCATCGATACCAGCGTGCTGACACTGGAGCAAGCGTTGGCGCAATTAATGACTTCCCTGCCTTGATGTGGCTTTGATCTGGTGTTGAAGTTACTATGATCTTGACTAGATACCGCTTAATTTTTGCCGCAATGCGCAACAAATCTTCCTCCTCTGCCAGCGACAAATTGGTCTCATCGCGGGCATTTCTAGTTTAGAATGCACCGTCGTTGAAAATCCCTGTATTTTTTGTAAATCATTGATATAGATTCTCTCGTCCAGCAATGGGAAAAGACTAGGGGCGAAAATCGGGAAATACAACGGGTCAATAAGTGTTTTTTAGTGTTCTTGGGTGTTTTGGAGGTGCTTCTCAAGTGCTTCCAAAGACCTTAAATAAATTTTAATAAATCTAAAATACGTTGTACATAATATAAACAGGAGAAAATTGCATGAGTGGTGCTGCAATCACACCGGGTCAAGAGACCCCTATTCCAGAATTTAAGCAAATCATGGGGCATCCTGCTCCACTCTGGATGCTATTTATGTCCGAATTCTGGGAGCGCTTTGCGTTTTACGGTATTCGCTGGGCTTTGGTTTTATATGTCGTCGAGCAATTCTATAATGGCGCAGCAACCGGGCAGGCAGCAGCCAGTGCAACTTATGGTTCTTACCTGGCCTTAGTGTATGCCGGCGCTTTATTCGGTGGTTATGTTGCAGATCGTGTGATTGGCTATCAACGCTCAATCTTGCTAGGCGCGGTATTCATGTCGGCCGGGCTGTTTATGATTTCCATTCCTAGTTTAGATGTCTTTAACTTAGGTTTAGCGACGATTATTGTTGGTAACGGGATGTTCAAACCCAACATTTCTACGATGGTCGGTAAGTTGTATACCGCGGCTGACCCACGCCGTGATTCTGGTTTTACCATTTTCTACATGGGCATTAATATCGGCGGCTTCTTAGCACCGATCTTCACGCAGTTATTAGCGCAAAAAGTTTTCAATACTAGCGATACGCCAGCTTACAAAGTCGTCTTTATTGCGGCTGGTATCGGTATGATTATTAGCTTGATCTGGTTTGCGATTGGCCGTAAGACTTTGCAAGGTATCGGCGCACCAGCACCTGAAGCACAATCGCCGACACGCGTGGTCTACGTGGCAATCGGTGCTTTGGCGACGATTCCTTTGGTGTATTTCTTATTGCGTTTAGGTGCAGATACGATCCAATGGATTTTGGGCGGTATGTTCCTCGCTCTGTCGGTCTTGTTGTTGGTAGAAGGCTTTAAGAACGGTAAAGTCGCACGCGACAAAGTCATCGCGATGCTGATGATCTTTACTTTTAATATTTTATTCTGGTGTTTCTTTGAGCAGGCAGGTAGCTCATTTACTTTCCTCGCAGATAAAATTGTTGATCGTCAAATGGGTGGTTTTGAATTTCCAAATGCTTGGTTCCAAAGTGTAAACTCTTTAGCGATTATTGCTTTTGCACCTGTGGTTGCCGCGGTGTGGGTAATGCTTGGCCGTCGTAATATGAACCCATCTATCCCACGCAAATTTGGTTTGGGTTTGATCGGCAATGGATTGGCATTTGGTTTGTTGATGTACGCTTTGACGTTCTTGGTCGATGATAAGAGCAAGATCCCGTTCTGGACTTTGTTTATGGTTTACGTCATTCAGTCTATCGGTGAATTGTGCTTGTCCCCTATCGGCTTGTCGATGGTGACTAAATTGGCACCAACCCGTTTGGTAGGTTTTGGTATGGGTGGCTGGTTCTTGTCTACCGGTATCGGCAATAATCTTTCCGGTATTTTCGCTAGCCATGTTAGTGGTGATAGCGGGATGTCAGTTGCCTCAGCTTTGAGTGGTTACACTTTCGGTTTCTACTCTTTGTTAGGCGCGGGTATCGTATTGTTCCTGATCGCACCATTGATGCAAAAATTGATGCATGGCGTGAAGTAATTAGGGCAGCAAAAGTCCTGTTATCAGAACAGCTGCCTTATCAATCGCAGCTGTCCTTGTACAACCCTTACAAAAAAAGCGAACTGAATTGATGAACTGACCCCAAAAAGTTGGACAGTTTGTTAGTTAGGCATTCAAGGGCTGATTTCTGTATTGCACAGGACTCAGCCCTTTTAGTTTAAGTTTGATTCGGTCTTGATTATAGTAGCGAATGTATT
>NZ_JACOGA010000058.1 GCF_014284175.1 Affinundibacterium flavidum | reverse complement strand
GGACGTTGATAGGCTGGGTGTGGAAGTGCAGTAATGCATTAAGCTAACCAGTACTAATTGCCCGTAAGGCTTGTCCCTATAACTTTGGTCAGTTATTAGGTAACTACGACAAGTATTACAATAGTGTGTGCTAAACGTAAGTTTGAGCGATCACAACCGATTATTTCTGACGGTAATACCGTCATACTTCTTCCCAATTGGATTTGTTGTTCTTCACAACTCAACGTGAAAACAACAAATCAACAAGTTATGCCTGATGACTATAGCAAGTTGGTACCACACCTTCCCATCCCGAACAGGACCGTGAAACGACTTTGCGCCGATGATAGTGCTGCAACCAGTGTGAAAGTAGGTCATCGTCAGG
>NZ_JACOGA010000057.1 GCF_014284175.1 Affinundibacterium flavidum | reverse complement strand
TACTTTGCATAAGACCTTTTGATTGTAGTGAGGCTTGATAAGCGTGCATGCGATATTGCCAGCCTTGGTCAGAATGTAAGATCGGTTTATCCTTTGGCGATAGTCGTTTAAAAGCTTGGTTGAGCATAGTATCAATCATTTTATAAACGGGTCTTTTTGCCGTTTCAAAGGCAATGATTTCGCCATTAAACAAATCTAAAATCGGTGATAGATAAAGCTTCTCACCAGCGACATTAAACTCCGTCACGTCGGTTACCCACTTTTGATTTGCCTCGCTAGCCTTAAAATCTCGTTGCAATAGATTTGGCGCAGCCAAGCCAATATTGCCTTGGAACGAACGATATTTCTTGGGGCGTACCAAGGATTTTAATCCCAACAACTTCATTA
>NZ_JACOGA010000056.1 GCF_014284175.1 Affinundibacterium flavidum | reverse complement strand
GCGATGGTGCGTTCTCCTAAACCAGGTATGCTATCCAATAATTTCTGCTTATCTTTTAAGTCCGGATCGTTCCGAGTATGGTCGTTAATTAAACAAATCAGTGCTTTAATTTCTTTATCCAACCAGTCAATGTGATCAGTAATTCCTTGTCGAATCGCCTCACGTGCCACATCGAGCCTATTCAACTCTTGCGTACGCATGTTCTGCAAGGCATCTAAGCGCAGAACCAAAGCACGTAAGGTTTGTTCCGCAATGGAGGGAACTATCCATAGTTCTGGGCGACGTTCAAAGCCAAATTCTGCGATCAGTTGTGCATCGACTTTATCTGTCTTTGTTCGAACTAAGCGTGAAGCACCGAAAGCCTTAATCTGTGCTGGGTTGATGACACTGA
>NZ_JACOGA010000055.1 GCF_014284175.1 Affinundibacterium flavidum | reverse complement strand
TCCTTTGACCTTTAACAATTTGAGTTCTTGTAGCCAGCAAAAGTGCCAGCTACACCTACGACAAAACCGGACTCAACACCCAGATCACGTACAGCAACGGCACCAGTAGCAACATGCGCTACGACGCCGCGCTGCGCATGCAACAAGTGACACACGCCAAAGGCAACATCATCCATGCGCGCACCGACTACGTGTTCGACCAAAACGGCAATCGTACCAAAGAAACCATCAACCGCAACGCCGCCGCCCAAGTCACCAACTACAGCTATGACAAAGCCGACCGCCTGACCCAAACCGAGGTCATCGACGTCAACCAAACTGTCACCACAGCCTACACCTTAGATGGCGTCGCCAATCGCACCAAAGAAATCATCAGCACCAAACCAGCAGGCACAG
>NZ_JACOGA010000054.1 GCF_014284175.1 Affinundibacterium flavidum | reverse complement strand
GCCTAAAGTATTCCAGGTCACACCGCCATCGGTGGAAACTTGTTGTACACCCGTATCGGTTCCTAATACTGCAGTACCGGAGGATGGTGTGACATTGACTGTTGTTGCTGTTGTGCTCGTGCCGCTTAAGGTGACACTAAATACTAAATTGCCGCCTTCGCCTACCGTCGGGCTACTGACCGATGTCACAACCAGACGATCATCATCGCCACCACCTGTGCCTGTACCATCATCATGAATGGTCGTCGTGACGCTGCTTGTGCCTAAAGTCGCGTTCGTCGGTGCAGATAAATTCACCTGGAAGTTTTCAGCGCCTTCAAATACTGTGTCATTTGTGATCGCGACCGTAATCGTTTTGCTCGTTTCGCCTGGTGCGAATGTCACATTGCCGGCTACGGCTG
>NZ_JACOGA010000053.1 GCF_014284175.1 Affinundibacterium flavidum | reverse complement strand
TGTTGATTCCTTCAGCTATGTGGTCAACGATGGTACGGTCGATTCAAATGAAGCGACTGTGAGTTTGACGGTCGCTGCAGTTAATGATGCACCGACCTTGAGCAATCAAGCGGTGACTTTGGCAGAGGACAGCACGATCACGATTCTGCCATTTGTCACAGCGGCAGATATCGATGGTGATGTCTTAACTGCTCGCATAGTAACGCAACCAGCGCACGGCACAATCACGATCAATGCGAACGGTGGTTTTACGTACACGCCAGCGGCAAACTACAATGGTGTTGATTCCTTCAGCTATGTGGTCAACGATGGTACGGTCGATTCAAATGAAGCGACTGTGAGTTTGACGGTCGCTGCAGTTAATGATGCACCGACCTTGAGCAATCAAGCGGTGACTTTGGCAGAGGACAGCAC
>NZ_JACOGA010000052.1 GCF_014284175.1 Affinundibacterium flavidum | reverse complement strand
GGCCAGCAGAGCTTGGGCTTGAGCTTGAGTCTGATCAAAGTAGACACCACTGAACTGTTGCAGGTGTAGTTGCTGCACAACCGCGTGAACACTACTAATGGCCTGGTATTGAGATTGCTGCGCTATCAGCCTGAGCTGTTGGCAGCATTGCTGCTGCATGACTTGGTTGTTTCTCAGTTGAAACGTAGCTGATTGCCAGAAGGGGGTTGCCACTACGCCGTATTGTTGCCTTACGAACTCATTGCATGGGCTAAGCACCTGTTGCTGTAGCAGGAGATGCGGCTGTAGCTGATATTGCCTATAACTTTGACTAAAAGCATCAAACTGCGCAGAGGCACTGCATGCAACAATAGCAAGGAGAACAAATACAAAAATGATCTTCATTGTTGCAGGATTCTAGTCCTATGCTTTTGCTATAAGTTTT
>NZ_JACOGA010000051.1 GCF_014284175.1 Affinundibacterium flavidum | reverse complement strand
AATTTAGCCTTCGCAACATCAATTCCTAAATAAAACTCCTGCATACAAATCCTCTGATAATCTACCTTGTGAATACGGGCTGCCAGCATGCTGGGCCAAAGATACTGTCCGATTTTTAGACGAGGGGGGAGCAACTGGTGCAAAATCTACGTCACTGGTTTTGAACCAAAGGGCGGGTACGGCATCCAGTTGCTCGTTTCTGATATGCCTATCAAAAACTGTTAAAACATCGAGTCCGTGAAAATACCGACTCTTCATTCATAATACAAGGGCGGGTGAAACCCCATAGGCGCTAACCAAACATCAAAATTAGCGGTAAGCTGCATAGATATTATGTCCCCGCCCCTTCAAGGGGCGGGTTAGGGTGGGGATGGGTTTGATTTGAGCAAGAAATGTCGTCAATTATCCGACTAAAACCCATCCCCATCCCGACCTTCCCCATACAATTGATA
>NZ_JACOGA010000050.1 GCF_014284175.1 Affinundibacterium flavidum | reverse complement strand
GCTTAAGCAATGCCAGCACCACAGCCACAAGTGTCAGCCTCGCCTTAGGCGGCGGTACAGCAACGGGCAGTGGTACCGATTACGGCAGCGCCACAGCGACTAATCTGCAAGTGTCCACCGATGGTGGCGCAACGTGGGGCAATGCGACGACCGCAACGATTGCGGCAGGTAGCACGAGTGTGTTGGTACGGACACCGATCACCGATGATCTGATCAATGAAGTGACTGAAACCTTTGATTTAACAGTCACCCGCACAGCAGGTACGACCACCAATGCCTCCGCAGTCGGTACCGCGACGATTACTGACAATGACGGTACACCAAGCCTGTCAATCAACGACGTCACGGTCAACGAAGCAGCCGGCACAGCGACTTTCACAGTCACCTTGTCCGCAGCCTCTGGTCAAACAGTTTCTGTCGGTTACAACACCAGCAATGGCACGGCCACTGCCGGCAGTGACTACACAGCAGCAA
>NZ_JACOGA010000005.1 GCF_014284175.1 Affinundibacterium flavidum | reverse complement strand
TGTCCAAAGTGGGACATACTTTTATTCGCAAAGCGCTCTACATGCCTGCCATGGTGGCTTTGTATAAAACAACATGGGGCAAGGCTTTCCGCCAGCGTCTAGCGGCATCCGGGAAACCTCCCATGGTGATTATTGGTGCCATGATGAGAAAACTCATTCATGTCGCATTTGGCGTACTAAAATCCGGCAAGCCTTTCGATTCAAGCTTGCATTCTGCTTGACTCGGATAACAGTATCTACGCAAGTAGGCTCCACCCAGCACAGTTTTGTGTAAGTCCTACTATGCGAGCAATAAAATTTATCGTGAACTTGCCCACGAGCAATGCATGTTCACGCACGACCAATTTAACCTCACTTAGTTCAGGTCTGAAGCAGAAATAAATATTTCAGTTTTTTCAAATCAGACTGAACTTCCCGCTACAAATTTTCTCCAACTCCGCATATGTATTTCATTTGCTTCAATCAGTTTTCTAAGACCATTAAGTCATAACTAAGGCGCAATAGAATCTAAAACAGAACATAAGCCAGTACATAAAAAAACAAAATAATTTTGCTGGTGTGGAGCTCTCTTCGCCAGCGCAGGGACATCATGAATCCATCAAATAACAATCCAGTCGACACACATTCCTGGCTGCAGCGGGTAGTCTTGTTGCGTGTTGGCGAAGGGCGCGCTTTGTTATGGGCTGCGGCTTATTTTTTCTTTCTCCTATTGAGTTTCTATTTCCTGCGCCCGGTGCGGGAAGCAATGGGGATTGCCAAAGGCGTTGATAAATTGCCGTGGCTGATGACAGCAACGATGTTGGCGATGCTGGTCGCGAATCCTGTGTATGCGATGTTGGTGTCTAAGTTGGCGCGGCGACGCTTTATTCCTATCGTTAGTCATTTTTTCGCCGCAAATCTTTTGCTATTTGTGCTCTTGTTCAAGTTCTTGCCAGAACACGGAGGCGCTATATTAGGCTATGTGTTTTACGTCTGGTTGAGCGTGTTCAATTTGTTTGTTGTCTCGATTTTCTGGAGCCTGATGACTGATGTGTTCAATGAGGATCAGGGTAAGCGTTTATTCGGCATGATTTCTATGGGCGGGACCCTAGGAGCGATAGTGGGGGCGGCGACCACAGAGGCTTTGAGTCGCGGCAGTTGGGGTGTGAAGTTCGAGCCAGTTGGACTGATGGTATTAGCTTGTGTAGGTTTGGAATTGGCAGTGCTGTGCATGACACGTCTGGCAGCTAATTTTTCGTTGGAGAATATCAAGCAAACGGTGAGGGAGCCCGGACCTGATTTTCGTCAAGGTTTTCGTTCCATTATGCAGTCCTCTTATCTACAGATGATTTGTCTGTTTATCTTGCTTTTTGCTGTGACCTCGACATTTCTATATTTGATGCAAGCCGATATCGTAGCGCGCAGTTTTACCGACAATGCGATGAGAACGGCGGCTTTCGCCCGTATGGATTTATGGGGCAATGTGTTGACCTTAAGTTTGCAATTATTTGTGACTAGTCGCTTATTGCGCGGCTTGGGTGTATCGGGCGTTTTATTGATTTTGCCCCTGGTGACGATAACAGGATTCGGTGCCTTGCTGATTTGGCCTGGCTTTGCTGCGTTGGCGATCGTACAGGTGCTTAGACGCGGTTTGCATTATGCAGTTGATCGTCCTGCCCGTGAAATTTTATATATTAATCTTGGGCCAGATGAGCGTTACAAGTCCAAAGCATTTATTGATACTTTTATTTATCGTGGTGGTGATATGTTGGGCGTTTGGATACCCAGTCTGCTGACATGGCTGGCAATTCCTTTAGGATTAGTCGCGTTATCAACAGCGACCGTGTGGTTGTGGGTCAGTGCCGCTTTAGGGCGGAGTTTAAAAAGAAGATCATCAGAATGATCGTATGGTGTTTCCGGTGGAGACTTAAATTTAGGAGCTAATGATGTCTAATTCACGTCGTCAATTTATTCAAATGAGTGCTGCTGCAGGCGCGGCTGTTAGTGTCACAGGTTTAGCCAATGCTGCAGGTCTTGGTGCCGCATCTGCCCCATTTTCTGCGCCTTTTTCTGCAGCACAGCCAGCGACCGCACCTAAGCGGATCCTGGTGCTCGGAGGTACGGGATTTTTAGGCCCGGCAATCGTTGCCGTGGCAAGCGCCCGCGGTCATACACTGACCTTATTTAATCGCGGCAAGACCCGTCCCGGTTTATTTCCGAACATAGAAAAGCGCCAGGGTGATCGTGATCCGAATAAAGGCGAAGGTATTAAATCTTTAGAGAGCGGCGAGTGGGATGCTGTGATCGATGATTCTGGTTACTATCCGCGCATGGTCGCTGCCTCTGCGCAATTGCTGGCACCACGCGTCAAGCAATACATTTATATTTCTAGTATCAGTTGCTATAAAGAGCCAGTGCCTATGCATGGTGATGAAGATACGCCGCTGGCGGTGCTGTCGAATCCTGCCGTCGAAGAGATGGGCAAAAATTTTGAAAACTATGGTGGCTTAAAAGCCGCCTGTGAAAAAGCCGCTGAACAAGCGATGCCGGGCAAAACGACGATAGTACGTCCTGGCTATATTGTCGGGCCGGATGACCCTAGTGGTCGCTTTACTTATTGGCCAGTGCGCTTCGATCAAGGCGGTGAAATCGCGGTGCCCGGCGCGCCTACCGATCCTTTCCAAATTATCGATGTGCGTGATTTGGCAGAGTGGTTAGTGTTGATGGTAGAAACGCAAACGGTAGGCAAATTTAATGCACTGGGACCAGAGAAAACGATGCCGTGGGGACGTGTCATCGAAGCCTGCAAAAAAGCGACGAAAGCAACTAGCAATTTGAGCTGGATACCGAGCGAATTTATGGCGAAACAAACGGATATGGAATTCCCAATCTGGTCACCTTATTTCGGTGATACCAAGGGCTTCCACACTTTTAGCAATGCACGTGCGGTCAAGGCTGGTATGCGTTTCCGCCCGGTTGAGCAAACGGTAAACGATACGCTGGCATGGTATAAAACTCAGTTAACGGAAGAAAAAGGGCGCACCAAACTGGCTTTCAGTGCTGAGCAAGAAGCGACGATACTGAAGCGCTGGAAAGACGCCAAAGCTTAAATCAAGCTTGTTCAAATCTAGAATGCAAAATGAAAAGGACAGCGCCGATCAAAGAGGTCTGCGCTGTTTTTTATTTGGCTTCACGCAAGCACCACTTGCGTTTCAAATTTACTGCGCGAAATCGAAAAGAAACTACGCACATTGCGCACATTCGATTGCGTCGCAAATAAGCGATGTGCCAGTGCATGATAAGCCGCCATATCCGCCACCTGGATGATCACCACAAAGTCTGGTCCGGGCGAGACCCGATAGCATTGCTGTACCGCGATTTCCTTCGCAACCAATTGCTCAAACGCGATTTGATGTTCAGTCGCTTGATGATCGAGCGTGATTTCTACAATCGCTGTTAAACCAGCGCCGACTTTTTCTGGCGACAAAATTGCCACTTGCTTGGCGATCACACCTTCTTTCTTGAGACGATGTACGCGACGTAGGCATGTCGGTGGCGAAGCATGCACACGTTGCGCCAATTCTTGATTGCTGAGTGAGGCATCAAGTTGCAGAGTTTGCAATATGCGTTTGTCCAGTTCATCTAAGTTCGTCATAAAATTTTGAATTGATGTGATTAAAAATTCCACAAACTATAGTTAAGTGAAATTTTTAGTTGATATGATAGATTGATGGTCTATTTAAGCATTTTTACGAATATTTTGAAAGAAAATTTCATTCAGTCTGGATTAGCATGAGTGCTTATCAGTCAGTGGTGACTAAATTTTTCAATAGAGGTCTCTATGTGTGGCATCGTCGGCGCAGTAGCACAACGCAATATCACTCCCATTTTGTTAGAAGGCCTCAAGCGCCTCGAATACCGCGGCTATGATTCTTGCGGAGTCGCTTTGCATGTTGACGGCAAATTACAGCGCTCACGCAGCACCTCACGCGTCGCCGAATTGCAGGCGCAAGTTGAACAAACTGGCTTGGCAGGCTTCACAGGCATCGCCCACACCCGCTGGGCAACGCACGGCGCACCATCTTCAGCGAATGCGCATCCACACTTTTCACCTGATGGCGAGAACGCACGTATTGCGCTCGTTCATAACGGCATCATAGAAAACCACGAAGAATTGCGCGCCGAATTAAGCCGCGCTGGTTACGTGTTCCAAAGTCAAACCGACACTGAAGTCATCGCCCACTTAGTTGATCATTTATACAGCGGCGATTTATTCGACACCGTTCAACAAGCAGTTAAGCGCTTAACCGGCGCGTATGCGATTGCCGTATTCTGCCGCGATGAGCCACACCGCGTGGTAGGTGCACGTCAAGGTTCTCCTCTCATCGTCGGCGTCGGCAAAGGCGAAAACTTCTTAGCGTCGGATGCAATGGCGCTCGCAGGTACCACCGATCAAATTATTTATTTAGAAGAAGGCGATGTCGTCGATCTGCAATTGCAACGCGTGTGGATCGCCGATGTGAACGGCAAACAAGTCGAACGCGAAGTCCGCACTGTGCACGCCCACACTGGCGCGGCAGAACTCGGCCCGTATCGCCATTACATGCAAAAAGAAATCTTCGAACAAGCACGTGCATTAGGTGACACTTTGGAAGGCATCACCAACATCATGCCTGAGCTGTTTGGCGACAAGGCATATCGCGTTTTTAAAGACATCGACAATGTCTTAATCCTCGCTTGTGGCACCAGCTATTACGCAGGCATGACAGCCAAATACTGGATAGAATCCATCGCTAAAATTTCGGTCAACGTAGAAATCGCCAGTGAATACCGCTACCGCGACAGCGTGCCAAATCCCAAGAGCTTAGTCGTCACGATTTCACAAAGCGGCGAAACAGCGGATACGCTTGCTGCACTCAAACACGCCCGCGAACTCGGCATGCCACACAGTCTGACGATCTGTAATGTTTCCACCAGCGCCATGGTACGCGAATGCGAACTCGCCTACATCACACGTGCCGGCGTCGAAGTCGGCGTGGCATCGACTAAGGCTTTCACCACGCAACTTGCGGCACTATTTTTGTTGGCATTAACCTTGGCACAAAGCAAAGGCCGACTCAGCGAAACCGAAGAACAAGACCACATCAAAGATCTGCGCCATTTACCAGTCGCCATCACCGCGGTACTCGCACTAGAGCCACAAATCATCGCTTGGGCAGACGAATTCGCCCGCAAAGAAAACGCACTTTTCTTAGGTCGCGGTTTGCACTATCCCATCGCTTTAGAAGGCGCATTAAAACTCAAAGAAATTTCTTACATCCACGCCGAAGCTTATCCAGCAGGCGAGCTCAAACATGGACCATTAGCCTTAGTCACGAAAGACATGCCAGTAGTAACAGTCGCACCGAACGACACGCTCATCGAAAAACTGAAATCCAACATGCAAGAAGTCCGCGCCCGCGGCGGCGAACTCTACGTCTTCGCCGACGCCGATTCTCGCATCACCCCAAGTGAAGGGGTACACGTGATTCGCCTGCCAGAACACTACGGCATGCTGTCCCCGATTTTGCACACGGTGCCTTTGCAGTTGCTCGCGTATCACACGGCGTTGGCGCGGGGGACGGATGTTGATAAGCCTAGGAATTTGGCGAAGTCGGTCACAGTCGAGTAAGACCATATGCATAACTTTTTTGATTTTTTTTGTCTAAGTTAACTTTGCAAACGTCGAGTTCTTACATTGCGTTGATTCTATTTCTAAATTCATGATCCCTCAGTTATGCCTGTTAATAGAGAGGTAAAACAAAAAAGAGATAAATGAGATGCGGCTTACGAGATGCTTGGAACTTTGTTGATAGATTTTTAAGAATGTGTTAACTTCGTTTTTTGCTTTTAAACAAATTAGGTATGCCGTATGACCCAATGACACCCTGATTCTGTTTCTCATGCAATTGCAAAGTATGTGCAGAATTTGCCAACACAAAAACAAATTTTGCGCGCTTTTCAATCTTTCGGGATGTTGCGAACGCTAAGGCGATAAAGCACAAAAATAGTAGGCGATTGAATTGTCTGGTGATTAGAAGCAGTAAATGATGCTCGTTTGAATTAAATCAATTTATATATAAAAGTCGATTAGGGGAAACGGAATGAAGAATGCGGTACAAGATTTAGTAGTGAGTTTTTTCGGATTTGTCTCAAGTACACTCACAGCATTCTTACTTTGGAAAATAGAGGAAATATTGGGGTTTTCCATTTATTCTTTTAGCCTTTGGTTCATTATTCCTATAGGTGCAATTGGCTGCGGATTTCTTGCTGCTAGTGGCTATTATTTAGGATCTGTTCTGTTTGGCCATAGGCCAAGCAAGATGTTGATGTTCAATATGGTTCTGATTTCTATAAGTACATTTTTTATGGTGCATTGGTTTTCTTATGCATCCATTGAAATAGAAGGGAAGCTATTGAGCGACTATATTTCCTTAATCGACTATCTGAAATACATACTCCAGCACCAATCTATGGAGTTTAGAGTGCATGCTGTAAAAGTTGGCGAATCTGGGGAATTAGGAAGCATTGGTTTTTTCACTGCGTTTCTTCAAATCGTTGGGTTTGCAATTGGTGGCTTTGTAGTTTACGGATATCTTTCAAATCTTCCATACTGCACCAGTTGCGCAGTCTATCTAAAGTCGAAAATGAAAAATGTGCGTTACTTTGGAAGTGCTGACACTTTCGCAAAAATGTTCGATGAGTTGATAGACTATTTTAAAAATTCCGAATTGCAAAACGCAATCACATTGCATAAAAATGCTGGTGAGCCAGAACATTTTTCCGATGCCTATTTAATTGCAACGCTTCATCGAAAACAGTGTACTAAATGTCAGCAAAATTGGTTAAGCTTTTCTGCGCACAAAAAAAATGGCAATGAATGGAACGAGATAGAGGATGTAAAGGTTTCGAAATTTTATGCAGGTGAACTCCACGACTAAGTAAAAAGAGTCACAACGCCCTTATTCGTGGGGTAAATAGGCAATGACGATTGCGATGAATTCGATAAGAATTTCAATATTAATTGTCGACACCGAATGGATTCTAAGGCAAGCACCTGACATGACAGTCGGAAATGACAACGAAATAATGTTGAATATTTTGGCAGGTCGCATGTTGCTGCGTCACTCACTTTTACCTTATGTGGTTTAGCTATGGATGATTTACCGATAAAGTACAAATGCCCTGCTTGTAAGCAAGCGGTATTGAACCGGAGAGTAGGACACTGCTTATATTGCAGTGCCAACTTGCCTCTCGAGTTCCTATTTTCAAATGAGAAAATAGCACGCCTGGACGAAGAACAACGCAAACGAGATGAGCTAAGAAAATGGACGAACCCTGGGCAAACCGTCGAGCGCTCAGACGCTGTGGGCCGTTTCATTGAAGGCGCTGAGGTGATTGGCGATATTGGTGAACTATTTTGACTGGTTCGTATAAAATGTCATTCGTTATAGACGCCTCGCGTCGGTCAAATTAATCGGCTAAGTACATGAAAAATATTTCACCACTTTTAGTTCTCGCTTTGCTCTCCACCACGGTCATATCGTCGCCTGCGTGCGCCGCATGCCTCGATCCTAAAACATTGGTGTCCGGGTATCGTGTGCCGTTAGAAAGTGAGATACGCTCTAGTCAAGCAATCGTGATTGGTAAGCTTATAAAAACCTCTCCGCTACAAGAAGATCATGATGATCCGGACGGGGTCACGGCACACTTGCACACGATTCGTGTCGTTCGCCAACTCAAAGGCCATCTCCCAGCCGTCGTTACCGTCAGGGAAGAGAATGATTCCAGCAGATACACGATGCGCTCTGGAGAAAAGCATCTATTCTTTTTCACTAAATCTGGCAGCACTTTCCGCATAGATAGCTGTGGCAACTCGTGGCAATTGCCACAGGGGGCAGACGTATTGAAGCAAGTCGAGGCACAGTTGCGCAGTAAGTCAATGCACTCGAATAATTCATTCAAATCGAAGCCGCTTCCTAGCGCGTCTTAATTTGGGCGTTAGCGGTCATCAGTCAGGTCAGAAAAGGCAAATATCTCAAACGCAAGTAAGGAGGGTGATTTTTTCGAGAGCCGTAGTTTTCATACCTGCTTGTGTATTTCCTTTGATGAGACAGATTGGCATATTCAGGGCATATCTTCAGTAAATGATGTTGTACATAACTGTAATTTTGCCTCTGTTGGGATGTTCATTTTGCTGCGGTTTGCATAAGTTCATCTGATTGCACCGCGTGGTGCAACATTGCTTATGTTCTGAGTCGGCTGTGTACTGATACTTGTGAAGAAACGCCTTAATAAATAGACTTCCCCGTCAAATTGCAGTGTGGATCGCATTGCCTTTAAAGGACGACCAACCTGAACTGAAAGAAAAAATGACACCAAACTTACTCACCAGATTCGCAATTCGCTTACACGCATTTCGATGGTCTTTGCTTGCTGCAGCTTTGACGGGAATCGTAACTTTTTGGGCTGCAGTTTTTATATTTGTGATTCCCGGAAAAGTACGACTGGGGATGTTTGTCGGTATTGCTGCTCCTCCTATTTTTTTGACTTGGGCAGCTTTGTGTTGCGCGTTTTGGTTTCATCCAACACGTGGTTTTCTGCGATCAGACAATAGCGCGATGAGTCGCCTGCCCGTTAGTGCCGCCGCGGGAATACGCTGGTATGCAAGTATTTTTCTGAGTCTCTTTGTCGTGGCAAGTGTTCTTGTTCCGCTATTTGTGTTGACTTCGTTTTGACGTGAACTAGCGTCTTAGGTACGAACAGCAAAAGCGTATCCATATGAATGTAGTTTTCAAATTAGCGTCGAAAAAACAAAGTGAAGTTCCATGTTGAGCTTCACTTTGTTCCGCCGTAACCTACCCGTAGATTCAGACGATCCACAATCCTCTATCCAGCAACTGCAATTGCTGTCTAAGAATTTTCTTCAAACGATATAGTTGTGCTGGCCTACGTGCGCCAGCTGTTTTAAATTGACCTGGAATCGCTTCTAACAAATCCATCAAAGTGATTTTTCTGCGAAAGCTGACTTTGTTGAGTGACTTTCCCATCAAAAATTCATAGACGCGTTGTAGTTGCGGTAATGTGAATGTCTCGCCTGCGAGATAGCAGGGAAAAGATGATTATTGACTTTTGCTACGCAAGCGTGAAAGGGCTATTTCTATCGCGCCATTTCGAAACTGCGCCTTGGATCGGCATTAATGAGTGCCTTTGTTATACCTGCACAAGGGGGGTATAGCTAGAAAGAGTAAGTCGTGGTGCGGCTTCCCAGAGGACTGGCACTTTGTTGAAGGATTTTTAAGAATGTGTTAACGTCGGTTTTTTCACTTTAGAACAAGTCAAATGCCGATGAAGAAACCACCACGCTACTGGATCGAATATGCGGAAGATTGGCGAGATGAACCAATGGCTTATTGGGTACACATAGAAAAAGAAGGGACGACGTGGCGCGATTCGCAAGAATACGATCCGCCGGCGCCCAAACCAGAAGGCAAAAAAGGATTTCGTGTCTTGTGTGTGGAATTTTCTGATATGGTGTTTCGGTTTTCCTCTCGTGCTCAAATCGATGAGTGCGTTCGAGTGCTTCAAATGAAACCGTTGAAATCATCGGAGCGCCTGACAGTTTTGAGGGGCAGTAAAGCGGGACCGAATAGCAATTGGCTGAGTCGACTGCCCGCGCACGTAAAGGCACCAAAAAATCGGGAGCTAGTTGTCGAAAAACTTTTAAAGGTTGCACATGAAATTGGCATTTAACAAGACAGTCCAGTTCGCTCCACTTTGTTTCGCCGGACGCCCAAGCGCGTGTCTCTGAATTTTGCGTTAGCCATCATGAAAAATAATGTCGTCGCTATCGGCGAGAATGGTTTTTTTCAACTGTCCGAAGAACTGAGCAAGAAAGTTCGCGGAAGTGCGTTGGGATTTCACAAATCGTGGTGGAGAGATGTACAGTTTTTCAATCGAGATGGATATAAATACGTGGTTGAGAATGTAATGCCCGAGCGTCAATTAGGATCTTTTTCGAAATTGCTTTCTCAAACAATATACAACCCAACTTTATTATTCGAGTACAGCTATTCAAGAGTTGGAAAATATGAAGTTTCAGCTCTTCAAGCTGCAATCAGAAAAAGTGTCGAGAAGGATGAAGATATCTTCACTCAACTTATGGAGAAAGAAGAGCTTCTGCAGCTTTTGACAATGTCGAATGACTTTGACTCAATTGTGGCAATTTTGGTGCGTTGCTGCGAGGGAAATGATAATGGTTAACAAAATGGTCGATCGGACTGGTCGCAAAATGGCGAAGTTTTTTATTAATTTGTGTGCGGTCATCAGCTCGCCGTTACGTTATGCATCAAAATGCAGATAATCAAAGTGATCGTCGTAATCATTGGCCTAGTAGCCTTATTGGGCTTTGTGTCGCTGAATATTATTTGGGTAGTTGCCTATGGACGTTTCTTAAAGCATCTTAAATTGAACCATTACGAACATTGGAATACAGTCGGTTCTCCAACGCAGTTTGAAGATGAACCTCTGTATGGATCAGTCGGTTACGTAAGATATTTTTGGGGAAGAAAGTATGCTGAACTTGGCGATTCGGAACTAACTGGTTTGGGCGATAAATTGCTCGGTAAACAAAAGTTAATGCTTTTCTGTATTTTGGTCAGTGGCGTTTGCGTGGTAGTCGCATTGGAAGGCACAGGATAACCTTGACTAATGAAATGTCGCGCAAAGAAATGCCTAGCATGACATTCGTGACAGACGCGTGGGTTAGCGTTTCGCCCTATTTTAATAATTCGTTGGTGCAACACACAATTAAACGTTATGACTATCAAAGTTCAACCAATCGTTGGAGGTGAAACGGGAAGTCGTTCCACAGATATTGCGGAATTGACTCTTGGGGCATCTGGACTTCGGATCGTTATCCAGATTTTGGCAAAAGATGCTGAAGAGGAAGAATATTTAGAAGTACTTTTCACTCAAATGAGAGGCTTTCGCTTTCTGGATGAGGGTGATTTAATTCCATATTGGAGAAGTGGTGAAACCTCATGGCATGAAAACATCGTTTACGAAATAGAGAGCGGAGGTTGGATGATGCAAGAGTTACAGACCGAGGGGATGCTGATGGTAACTCACTCTTTCGGTGGATTCTCGGAATGGTTCATTGCTACGAGCAATGGATGCGTTAATGTGATCTCAAGAAATGCCCCGTTACTACGCAGGTTTTAGTGTCTGCTGTGTCGAAACATGACTTATTAAAATGACGCACGCAGTGGCACTTTTTTTAAATTTATGGATTGGCGCGCGCCTTTCAAATCAACTTTAGGCTTCAAGAAATGGCAGGCTTCCCGATTCCATTAGACTTTCCCTGAGCTAGCATAGTTGGGCACGAAGTGACTCAAATATGTATTGGGCGTCACCACGTTCGAATCAATTTCTACAAACGAAGCACAGAATTGGAATTGCTTAATAAGTGGGAAGAGGGAGCAGCAATCGACATCGAATCTGGATATGAGTTGAGTGGTTTGGACTTAAGCTTTTTAAGAACATCAAATGAGAATTTGGGCGAAAAAAGTGGTTGTTTGACCGCCTGCTTGGGCAAGTTGTTACTGCCTTTGAAAAATTACCCGACAATGAAATCATGTTCCGATTTTCAAATGGAAGTGAACTTAAACTTTTAACGGATAAGCAAGGATTTGAATCGTATCATTTGCATGTCGATGGCCAGTCAATTGATGTTACGAAGAGTTGGTGACTAACCCAACATGACTTTCGAAAATGGCGCGTGAATACGCTATACCTTAAATTTACTAATCGGCGTGCGTGCCTTTTAACTTTGCGTTACGTAGCATAGGTACAAAAAGCTAAAGCGTATCCATACAATTGTAGTCTTCAAATTAGCGTCAAAAAAACACAGTAAAGTTTATGTTGATCTTTACTTTGTTCCACCGCAAATCACCCGTCGATTCAAACGATTCACAATCCTCTATCCAGCAGCTGCAATTGCTGTCTAGAAATTTTCTTTAAGCGATATAGTTGCGCTGGTCTATGTGCGCCAGCTGTTTCAAATTGACCTGGGATCGCTTCTAACAAATCCATCTCTGTGATTTTTCTGCAAAAGCTGACTTTGTTGAGTGCTTCTCACATCAAGAATTCATAGACTCGTTGTAGTGCTGGTAATGTGAATGTCTAGCCTGCGAGATAGCAGGGAAAAGATGATTATTGGCTTGTACTACGCAAGCGTGAAAGGGCTATTTCTATCACGCCATTTCGAAACTGCGCCTTGGATCGGCATTAATGGGTGCCTTTGTTATACCTGCACAATGGGAGTTATAGCTAGAAAGAGTAAGTCGTGGCGCGGCTTCCCAGAGGATTGGCACTTTGTTGAAGAATTTTTAAGAATATGTTAACGTCGGTTTTTTCACTTTATAACAAGTTAAACATCATGACCACGTATTCAGATATTTTTGTGGAGGCATCGTCAGAACTTGACCTTCGGTCGTTTTCTTCTCAAGTGTTTGAGATTTTTGGAATTGCGGATTTTGAGGAAAGGGAAAGCTCCCATTATGTTGACGGGCACTACTTTCGTTCAAAGGCTGATGACCTCCAAATCAAAGTTACGTTTACAGATGACTCTGATTTGGATGGGTATCGTTTTTGGCTACCGATTTCTTCGACAAATGAGAGTATTGATGCTGCAGCATTAGCTGATACATATGCAAAAAAATTGTCTACTGCTGGATGGGCGGCTTTTGTACCTGCAAAAGACTGGAACCGTAAAGATTGGCTCGGCGAAGGGGTGCGCTATGATGTTTAACACGACGCTCGACCCGGAAACTGCGCATGATGGAGTTCCGATGTTCAGCATTTTTTCAATCACTTATTCTTCGGCTTTGGTGCGTTGCGCGCAGTTCCGATCAGCTCAGCGTTAAACGTCAAATGCCCTCACTCTCATGAATATCGTCCTATTTCCTTTCATGGTGCTCGCGGCTATTGGATTCATCCTCAGTCTCGCTGCACATCTTGCGTCGCTGACGGGCATCCAAGTTCCAGGCGGTGAAGCCGTTTGGAGCCTGCACATGGGAATCTTTGTGGTGTGGATTCCTACCGTACTGATATCTAGCCGCCTGACCAAGAACACAAATCAGCGCGACTTTTGGAAGGCAACGCTTGGCGGTTGCCCGCTTTGGATGAGACGCGCGCTGTATGGCATCTTCGCGTACGCCATCGTCAACTTTCTCTATTTCATGTTTGTGGCCAGTAGGCATGAAGCCGCCGGGTCGGAGATACGTGGCTTCTCAGGCCATTGGATGGTTTTCTATGGCGCTGCCTTTGCAACCATGTACTCTGTTCGTCGAGCACCGCATTTGCTGCGCGATAGGAAGTGCTCAAACGGCCACGCCGTCCCGCCTTCTGCTCAGTTCTGCCAAGAGTGCGGCATAAAACTTTTAAGCCCAAATGCCGACGCCTAACCCTTCAATCGAGAGGACGTCACCCGGCAAGCCGGGTGCCACCTCTCATTTCAAACGTTAAGTATTAAAGCTATGGCGAAAATTTCAATTGAAGACTTTGATCGGACGAAGCATCCGAATCACATGTGGTACATCGATAACGAGCAATTTACGAGGTATGAACATACGGGCGGGCTAACTCCATATAAAGTTTGCGTAGTCGAGGTTCGCGGTTTTCAGTTTATTTTTCATAGCTCTATGCAAGTTGAACTTTGTCTCGATTACTACTCAAGAAAAATTCACCCAAGTAGCCGTCTCCCCGTATATAAAGAAAATCTCGGTGGTGATCATTGGGAGACGCAGAGATGGTTCGAGAAACTTCCGCTTTTCTATCAGAAAATGCCAATCGCCAGAAAGTGATTGCAACCTTAGAGCGCGCACCCACCGAATATCGTCGCCAACCGGGAACAATCACTAGTACTAGAAAGCCCAATATTTGGTCTTGGGCTGGGAATGATACTTAATCAGATAATCGATCGGATTGGCCGCGATGGAGCTGTGTTCATTCTTTAATTTGTGGGCGGTCATCCTCTTTTCGTTATGCACTAATTCGCCGTGAGTGGGCGTAAACCAGCTCAAACTTTCAATAACTCAATCTAGGAATCAATTTAATGAAAATCGTTTCAGTCGTTACACTTACAACAGCACTGCTAATTACAGGATGTGCCTCGGTAGATATGGCATCAAAAGCAGAGTCGGCAAAAGCAAAAGAATTTAACCCACCTAGTCAAGGTAATGCTGGAGTCTACATCTATCGTAACAGCTTCGTTGGTAAGGCACTTAAGAAAGACGTATGGATTGATGGAAAGTGCATCGGCGAAAGCGCACCAGATGTGTTTTTTTATACGGAAGTTGAGGGCGGGAAAAACCATAAAGTTGACACCGAATCTGAATTTTCACCTAATACCTTTGAATTGAAGTTCGAGACCAATAAGAACTATTTTATTCGACAGTACATTAAATTGGGTGTATTTGTTGGTGGTGCGGGACTAGAGCAAATACCTGAAGAGCAAGGAAAAAAAGATGTCTCAATGCTTGAAATGGCAAAACCAGGCAAGTGTAGCGCGGCACGATAACTAAAAGTTTGGTGCCCAACTTGATATGACCATATGGTGGATCGAGTTGGGCGTCACCACGTTCGAATCAATTTCCACAAACGAAGCACAGAATTGGAATTGCTTGATAAGTGGGAAGGGGGAGCAGCAATAGACATCGAATCTGGATATGAGTTGAGTGGTTTGGACTTAAGCTTTTTAAGAACATCGAATGAGGATTTGGGCGAGAAAGGTGGTTGTTTGACCGCCCTGCTTGGGCAAGTTGTTACAACCTTTGAAAATTACCCAACAATGAAATCATGTTCCGATTTTTAAATGGAAGTGAACTTAAACTTTTAACGGATAAGCAAGGATTTGAATCGTATCATTTGCATGTCGATGGGCAGTCAATTGATGTTACGAAGAATTGGTGACTAACCCAACATGACTTTCGAAAATGGCGCGTGTACAAAGTCTTTTTTGCAATCTACAGATTGGCGTACCCGCCTTTCAATTCAACGTTAAGTGCTTGCCCATGAAATTGCGAACGTTCAAATTTTTTACTTTCACTTCCATCGTGGTGGTGTGCTTGATCGTGGTATTTGTAGCTAACGGTTTTTGTTTTATACCGACTTACGAAGCAATAGCAAGAATACCAAACTCCGATTCTCAATTGGTTTTGCAACTAGAACCTATGCACCCATATCTGGCTGAGTATAGACGTGCCCTAGTTCTTCGAACCAAAGGTGAGCCGGATCAGCACATTGAAATGCTTCCAGACTCAGGTGCTTACTCCCGCACCCAGCTTTATAAGCTTCCAGATGGTCGTTATGTTGTCCGTGGTTATTTTGATGCAGTGACGATTGATGTATCTAAACGCAGTTTAACTACTGAGCAAGATGGGCAAAGCATTGGCACTTATCTCGGTGCATTTGATCATATTGGTAATGGTGGCTGGCGTTTTATCGGCGCAAATCAAAGCGCTGAACTGTCACTAATTGCGGGTGGTAACTAATGAACGCACTTAACAAATCATTCGTGTGCGACGGCTGCATCGTCCCACAGCTCTAACGTTGGATATTCGAATGAAGTCACTGTTTTCTTGCATCTTCTTATCTATCGCAACGAGTGTTTTTGCGATGCCTCAGCTAGATGAAACCCCGCTAACGAACGAAGCAAAGTCGCGTTTCAAGGATACTTTGAGAGAGGCTTTAAGAAACAAAGACATCACGAGGAAACAATATTTCGAGTCTATTTCTTGGGTAGGGAAGTATCCATGTAAAGGGATAGATCGGCGTTTGAGTAAGGAACAAAAGATAGCGTTTGGTTCGATAATTGCGAAACTTGAAAAATATAATCAAGTTGAAGTCCTAGGGGTGTTTAGATATAACAACTGGCATATTATTTATATAGACAATCACGTTTCTGATGAACCATACATGTTTTATTCATCTAATCCGGTTTCATCGAAACGTGCTATTACATCTTGGAGCGGGGTCGCTACGATTTTCGAAACAACTGAAATAGAGGAATGGGTACTTAAAAATGCTCATGGTATACCGCGCCAATTGGCGAGTTGTTTCGCATGGTACGTGACTCTCAATAGCAATTAATTTAGAATCTTTATGTATGTCTAACAGGACTATGGACTGAAAACTACCGTCAATGACTGCTCCACTATTTCAATTTTCGGTGCCAGTGATCCCGACCACCTTTGTTGGGCATCTTGAAACGATATTGAACATGTGTGAGAGTTTTGTATGAAAATATTTACAAATGTATTGATTGCTATCCTGTTTTTTTGGGCGGGAGACGAGGCCGTAGCTCAATCTTACGATTTTCGGCAAGGGTACATTTTTGAACAGAAATTCGTCAAAAGAATATCCATTAGCCAAGCGGAGGAAGTAGCTTCTAGCTTCGGGTTTTTTGAACCGCTTATGTCCTGGGAATGGGGCGTTGAAAAAATTGCGGATCCGCACGTAAAACGAATTGGCAATAGACTTGTATTTGACTTCGATGGCAAGGGTAGTTTGAGCTTGCGCGATTACACTAGGAAAGCAACTAAAATAGCAGAAGGCGAGTTGCAGAAATTTGTATATATCAAAAGTGTACCGTTCTATCACGTTGTGGGTGTTTTATTTGGACATGATCAACCTGCATTTCTTCTAGTCTCGACAGTCGGTGAAAATATCTATTTCGTAGATACCCATTAAAGAGGCGGCACTATAAGCGAATGGCAAACAATATGATCGATCGAACTGACCGTGATATGGTTCAGAGTGTAGGTACAAATAGCTAAAGCGTATCCATACAATTGTAGTTTTCAAATTAGCGTCAAAAAAACACAGTAAAGTTTATGTTGAGCTTCACTTTGTTCCACCGCAAATCGCCCATAGATTCAAACGATTCACAATCCTCTATCCAGCAGCTGCAATTGCTGTCTAAAAATTTTCTTTAAGCGATACAGTTGCGCTGGCCTATGCGCGCCAGCTGTTTCAAATTGACCTGGGATCGCTTCTAGCATATCCATCTCAGTGATTTTTCTGCGAAAGCTGACTTTGTTGAGTGCCTCTCCCATCAAAAATTCATAGACGCGTTGTAGTTGCGGTAATGTGAACGTCTCGCCTGTGAGATAGCAGGGTAAGGACGAATATTGGCTTTTACTACGCAGGCGAGAAACGGCTGTTTCTAAAATGCTGCGATGATCGAATGGTAACGATGATGGCCGATCAACACTCACTAATTTGATATCGGGGTGAGCTGCGCTATTAATGACGTCGAAAGAAACCAGCGCGTAGTGAGCGATGGAAACCGACCATCCGCGCGGGTCGCGTGCTGGGCCAGAGAAGCTTGCCAGCTGTTCCAAATAGGGGGCATCAATACCGGTTTTTTCTTTGAGTACGCGCAAAGCTGCGTCCTGTACATCGCTATCTTCATTGCTGTGAATGAAGCCGCCGGGGAGGGCATTGACGCCTTTAAACGGTTCTCGATCACGCTTTAATAAGGCAACTTTTAGAACGCCTTCGTGCAAGGTGAGTAACACGATATCGACGGTGCAGATAATTTGGTTCACTTAAAACTCCATTAAATGGCGATGTACTTACATTCCTATTTGGTGAAAATCATTCACTAAAATCAAATGCACTTCGCTGAATTGGATTAACTCTTAATTCAATCTTTAATCTAAGTATCGCATGATTTAATCCAATAGTTTTGTGAAATTGTATTTGAAATTGTATTTGAAATTGTATTTGAAATTGTATTTGAAATTGTATTTGTAAATTTTTCTTAAGAAAGAAAATAAAGATACTTAGTTGCACAATTAAACTAAGTTAACTATAATAAATTCACGTCGATAGAAAAAAGTGAAAAGAAAATGTTTTTAAATTTATTTTTAAATTTGTTTTTAAAGCAGCTACACTTTGCTGATTTTAGAAAAAGGAATGAATTATGATTAACGCGGAAAACGCTTGTAGTCGCTATTTTTTGCCCAGCCTTCATCAAGAAGGTGAGTTACTCAAGCAGTTCGTCTTCGGCAGTGGAGAGCACCATGTGCAAGTTTTGGGACCGGCTAGCAGTCATGTTGAAATCATGTTTCGCTACAGCGGCGATCAATCAATCATTCAGCTTTTACTCTTGACCGACGCTTTGCGTCGTCACGGCGCGAAAGAAATCGATTTGACGATTCCTTACTTTCCAGGCGCAAGACAAGATCGCGTTTGCAATCGAGGTGAACCATTGTCTGCCAAAGTGTATGCCGACCTGATCAATCAACAACAGTATCGCCAAGTGACGGTTTTTGATCCCCACAGCGACGTTGTCGTTGCTTTGTTGAATAAGGTGCAGGTCGTCAAGAACCATCAATTTATTAGAGATGTCGTTGCTGAAATTGGCACAGATATTATCTTGGTTTCCCCAGATGCCGGTTCAAATAAAAAGATTTTCGAATTGGCCGCTCAACTGGGGGGATTGGAGGTTGTCAGAGCGGATAAGTTACGTGATGTACGCAATGGGTCGATTATTGGCACCGAAGTGTTTTGTGAGGATTTAGGTGGGAAAACGGCAGTGATAGTTGATGATATTTGTGCTGGTGGCCGTACCTTTATCGAGCTGGCAAAAAAACTAAAAACGAAGAATTGCCACAAAATCGTTTTGGCAGTATCGCACTATGAGGGCAGCGCGCAAGAAAGTAAGTTGTTAGAAAGTGGCATCGATGCGGTGTACACCACTAATAGTTTGAAAGATTTGGTCGCCACCGACTTTTTAAACGTAAAAAATATTTGGCAATACATTTCAGCATAAGCCAACAAAAGCTAGCACAAGGAGAACTCACATGAAATTAAATCCAGCCACCGCGATTGATGGTTACAAAGTCGATCATCGCCGTCAATATCCAGACAATACCGAAGTCGTGTTTAGTAATCTCACCGCCAGGACAACGCGTCGTGAATACACCGATCATGTTGTATTTTTTGGCCTGCAGTATTTCATCAAAAGCTTTTTGATAAAAAGCTGGGAAGATGATTTCTTCAAACAGCCAAAAGAAGAAGTGTTACGTCGCTTTGAACGTCGTATCAATAATTATCTTGGCCCAAATAATGTCGGTACAAAGCACATCGCCGACCTGCATGATCTCGGTTACTTGCCAATCAAAATCATGGCTCTGCCAGAAGGTTCAGTCTATCCATTAAGAGTTCCATGTCTGGTGATTTTCAATACGGATGAGCGCTTCTTTTGGCTGACCAATTATCTGGAAACGATACTTTCGACGAATGTGTGGGGCATGTGCACCAGCGCCACGACCGCACATGAGTATAAAAAAATTCTCACCAAGTATGCACTCGAAACTGACGGCAGCACAGAGTTTGTAAATTGGCAGGGGCATGATTTTAGTTTCCGTGGCATGTTCGGCGCTGAAGCCGCAGCAATGAGTGGTGCGGCGCATTTATTAAGTTTTACTGGCACCGACACGATTCCTGCAATTGATTTTCTAGAAGATTATTACGGTGCGAATAGCGACCTGGAATTGGTCGGCGGTAGTGTCGCGGCAACAGAGCACTCTGTGATGTGCGCAGGTGGCATGGACAATGAGTTGGAAACTTTCCGCCGCTTAATTCAAGATATTTATCCGGCTGGTATCGTCAGTATTGTGTCTGATTCTTGGGATTTCTGGCAGGTAATGACCGACTTCACTGTTAAATTGAAAGAACAAATTTTGGCACGCGATGGTAAGGTGGTTTTCCGCCCAGACACTGGTTGTCCTGTGAAAATGATTTGTGGTGATGCTGAAGCCCCGGCCGGTTCGCCTGAATATAAAGGTGCGATTGAGTGTTTGTGGGAAGTATTTGGCGGTAGCGAAACGGCAAAAGGCTACAAACTTCTTGACCCACATGTAGGATTAATTTATGGCGATTCAATCACAATAGAGCGTGCAATGGCAATTTGTGCAGGCTTGAAAGCGAGGGGCTTTGCCTCAACCAATGTGGTATTTGGCATTGGTAGTTATACCTATCAGCACGTGACGCGTGATACCGACGGCTTCGCGGTAAAAGCGACCTTCGCAAAAATTGCAGGTGAAAATCGCGAAATATTCAAAGCACCGAAAACTGGCGATGGTACCAAAAATTCCGCTAAAGGCTTAGTTGCAGTTTATAAAGATTCAGAAGGCGAGTTTTACCTGAAAGATCAGGTTAGCTGGAATAAAGTCAATGAATGCGAATTTGTGACTGTCTTTGAAAACGGAAAATTATTCAATGAAGTCACACTTGCGGAAGTTAGGACAAGATTGGCAAGCAATATTTAACTAAGGAATATATTGTCAATGCAAGCAACTACATTTTTTTCATAACATTTGCTGCGTTGGAAAGCGTGAGGCTTCATCTGTATACAGCGATTGCATCACAAGAGAGAAAATCAGACTTATGCGCACATTGATTACTGGATCAACCACGTGGACAGATGCCGTAGCGTTACGTCGTGAATTAAGTCAACTCTCAGCTACCAGTGTGATCGTAACAGGTGATACGCCAGGTGTTGATGCAATCGCAATCGCCATCGCGCAGGATCTTGGATTAGGTGTAGAGGCCATGCATAAATCAGCAGAAGATTATTGTCGCTATCCAGTCGATGGCTGGAAAGGGCTCAATGAAAGGATGCTCAAGACAGGTATAGACCTGGTGCTCGCATTTCATGCTGACTATGGCAAGCCAGGTATGGCGCGCGGAACGGTGCATGCGGTTGAACTGGCGCAACATGCTGGAGTTGAAGTGCGAATTTTTCTTGATTGATTGTGCGCCTTGGTGGATTAATAAATATAAAGACAGAGCATGATTATCTATGACATCAAATGCAGCGAATAAAAGAGGAAAATGTTTCGATCTTTGTAGTTCAGCATTAACTGACCGCGAGCCATGAAATTAGTAAAACTTGAAGAAGGTGTTTTTGAAATAGACGCATTCCTACCCGTAGAGGAATGTGATTCTCTGATTGCATTAAGTGAGGCGATTGGTTTCAAGCAGGCCGACGTGCAAACGCTGTCTGGCAGGCAGTTGCTTACCAATATTCGAAATAATGAAAGAGTTGATTATCTATCGAATACTCTGGCAAAGGTTTATTGGCAAAAGATAGCGGAATTAAATCTGCCCATTTGTGAGGGCAAGAATGCGATTGGAATATCGTCGAATTTTAGGTTTTATAAATATCAGCTAGGTCAAAAATTTAGCATGCATAGAGATGGTCGCCAAAGCATAGGCGAGAATGAGACTCTTTATACTTTACTGGTATATTTGAATGAGGATTGTATTGGCGGAGAGACTTTTTTTCGAGAAGGAAATCTAAAAGTTTTACTAAAAAAAGGATTGGCAATAATTTTTGAACATTCGCTCTGGCATCAAGGGGTTGACGTGAAAAGTGGTGTCAAGTATGTGTTGCGGAGTGATATTGTATATGGCGAGTAATTCTATGTGGATTCATTTGTGTACGCAGCTCGTGTATTTCAATCAAATCGAATCAACCCAAAGCCCATCAACACTTTTCATCTTCACGCAAAGTTAATACCCGCACACCATCGCTCGTGACCGCCACCGTATGTTCAAACTGCGCAGACAGTTTGCCATCAACTGTGACAACCGACCAGCCATCATCTTCCGTTTGTACTGCATTCCCGCCTTGATTGATCATGGGTTCGATGGTGAATACCATGCCTTCGCGTAAAAGTAGTCCTGTGCGTGGTTTGCCCCAGTGCAGTACTTCTGGTGCTTCATGCATTTCGCGACCTATGCCGTGGCCACAATATTCTCGTACGACTGAGTAACCATTTTTGCGTGCATGGGTTTCTATCGCAAAACCGATATCACCAAGGCGTGCGCCAGGTCGCACAGCTTTGATGCCTTTCCACAGAGCTTCGTGCGTTACTTGCACTAAGCGTTGCGCTGCTTTGGAGACTTCACCGACGAGATAAGTTTTGCTGGAATCTGCGATGTAACCGTGTTTTTCTAAGGTGATATCGAAATTCACAATATCGCCATTTTGCAAAACTTCAGTGGGTGAGGGTACGCCGTGGCAAACGACCTTGTTACGTGATGAATTTAGCGCATAGGCATAACCGTACTGCCCTTTACTCGCAGGGCGCGCTTGCAGTTCATGCACGATGTAGTGATCGACGATATCGTTGACTTCCATGGTCGACATGCCGATTAGATTAAGCTGATCGAGATGGTTAAACACACGTGCTAATAATTTTCCGGATTCCGCCATCAATACGATTTCTTCGGCTTGCTTGATGATGGTATTGCTCATGTCGCCGCAACCCTAAGTGCTTTGGTCTCGACGCCAGCTGCCTGCATTTCTTGCGCGATGATCTGATTAAAACTCATGGTCGGATTCATCTCGCACAACATCCCTACTTTGATCCAAAACGCCGCCTGCGCATTGATCGAACGACAGCCCACAGAGCTGGCTTTGCGCATTTGATCATGCAATTCGTCGTCGATGTTGACGATACCCATATGTTTTCCTTTTATCTGCACACTATATGAAACGTATATGAAGTATATATTCAATTTATGCCGATAGGCAAGCATTTGTCTTGGGCGGATTTCATCTGAGGAAGAAAATATCTTGGTGTGGGCTTGTGATTTATATAGGATGACGAATGTAACGATGCGAAAAATATCTTGTCGCTTCCTTGCTCAAAATCTTATGCATTTGTTTTTCATTGATAGAATGCGAATTAAGCTATCAGTCAGATATGTGTTCGCACTTCTTACTTCGTACTTCTTGCTTCCTTAGCTAGAACCCCATCACGCATCGCCTTGAGTCAGAATAGTTAGGAGAATTCTATGAGCAAACAAATTTACCTCAACCTCCCGGTCGCTGATCTTTCCAAATCCTTGGCCTTTTTTCAAGGCACTTGGGTTTGAAAATAATCCACAGTTTTCTAGCGAAAGTGGCGAGTGCATCGTCATCAGCGACGCGATTTTTGTTATGTTGTGTACGCGGGAGAGATTTCGGGATTTCACGCCAAAAACCATTTGCGATACCAGCACAGCAGTAGAAATGTTGATCAATCTTTGCTGTGAGAGCCGTGAGGAGGTCGATCGCCTTGTGGCTAAGGCGCTCGCAGCAGGAGGTACGACTTATGATCAGCCTGGGGACTTAGGGTTCATGTATTCACATAGCTTTGTTGATCCCGATGGTCATGGGTGGGGGCTGTTCCATATCAGTGCCACGCCTGGCTAGGAATGACGCGAGCGGTCAATCACTTGCGGTGCGCTGCCTAAGCATGGAATGCGGAATACAAAGACGTTGACGCTAGTAAGTACTGCTGGCGATTTTGCTCATTAGGTCAGATTAATACTCATGGAGGCAAGCATGCCAGTATCTGAAGTGGATACTCTCTTTACCGGCTCAATTCCACAGCTGTATGAAGAGTACATGGTACCTTTGATTTTTGAGCCTTACGCTCTTGATCTCGCAGCACGTGTCGTAGCCTTACGACCGTCAAGCGTGCTTGAAATTGCAGCAGGTACCGGTGTCGTGACCCGGCAGCTTGCCAATGGCCTAGCACCCGAAGTTCGCATCCTTGCGACGGATTTGAATCAGGCGATGTTAGATCGTGCTATTGCCATCGGTACAGCACGACCAGTGGAATGGCAGCAAGCTGACGCGATGCAGTTACCGTTCTCGGATGAGAGTTTTGATCTATTGGTATGTCAGTTTGGTGCGATGTTTTTTCCTGACAAGCCTAAGGCATTCGCGGAAGCTCGGCGTGTTTTGCGTCCGGGAGGTCGTTTCATCTTTAACGTTTGGGATGCGATAGAGCAGAATGAATTCGCTGAGGCTGTCACCTTCGCGCTACAGCAGATGTTTCCGGATGATCCACCGCGCTTCATGGCGCGCACGCCGCATGGTTATGCCGATACGGCAATCATCGCGCAGCATCTGAGTGAGGGAGGATTTGCTAGCGCACCGGTAATTACCACAGTCGCTTCAAACAGTCGTGCAGATTCGCCACGTATTCCCGCAATCGCGTATTGCCAAGGAACTTTGCTCAGAAGTGAAATTGAGGCGAGAAATTCTTCCGGTCTAGCTAACGCCACCACCGCTGCAGAAATGGAAATTGCAAAGAGGTTCGGGTATGGTGTGGTTGAAGCTAAGATACAGGCGCATGTCATTGTTATTGAACGATAACTGTGCGAGATCCAAAATGTGACAATTAAAAATAACGCGCCTTCACAGTCAATCAACAATGCACAATCCTCTAGTCAGTCGAACCGAATATCTGCCAAGCTTTAGCCTGTGCGGGCATTCGTTTCAAATGTCAATGTCGCAGTCAGAAAATGCCGTTCTATGCGCAAGCTTTTGGAAAAAATTTAATCAAGCCCTGACTGCAAATCGCTTAGCGCAAAGTGGGCATTGGAAAAAATACGCGCTGACTTACAGTGACGGTGCCGACTATCGCTATTTTTGCGGCATTCCTGCGCCTGCTGCAACTCCGCCCGGGTTTCAAATGATGCAGATTCCGGCAAGTCATTACCTCGTGTTTGAACACCGTGGCTCTACGCGAGGAATCGCGAAAACACTCTCCGACATATATCGACATTATTTGCCGAATTCTCACTATCAACATGAGCGTTCAATATTCATTCACTTTGAAAGATACGACCACCGATTTCGCTGGAATCATGCGGAATCCTTGATTGAAATTTGTTTGCCAATTTTCTTGGATGAATCGTGAGGATCGATGACACCATTTCAAAAATATTTATTGTTCTTCACCGCTGCCATTTGCTCGCTTGGAGTATTAAGAGTATTTTTTTCGGATTGGATTTTCTTTGAATTTCTATTTTTCGGCATCGTGATTGCGGCTGGAATAGTTGGATACTGGATCAAATGTCCGGATTGCGATACACCTGTCTCTTATGGTGGCGAAGTGTTGAGCATTAACAATGCCGCGACGTCTTTTTGACTCGCGTTGTCATCAATGTGGACGCAATCTTAATCAACATTAAGATTTTTTCTTCAATGGCCTAATCGCAGTTTGAGAATTTTTTGTAGTTCGATAGTGCTTACACTAGTTGTGAAATTTTTTTCGGTATTGTAAGTGATGCGGAGAGCCAAACATCTAAGATTGGATGGTATGAAATATTCAGAAATTCACTGGAAGTCATTTAATTTTCTAACTCGTCGTGTGATGGCGCTTAGTTTTATAGTGGGCGGCGCTATTTCAACGATGTACGGCATACCCAGCATCCTTCCTGGAGGAACGATATTGGTCGAAGGTGTTCCTTCTGATGACTTAGTGCTTCGATGGACTGTCGTATTGTTACCCTCACTTGTCGTTGTTCTTGGTATCGCTCTGTATAGAGTCGCGCCATCTGAACCGAAAAAGAAGTAAGTCGGACGTGAAAGTTAGGATGAATAAGCTGTCGAAAAATGTAACTCGATTCGCCCTTCCATTGCTTACAAAAATATTGCAAGTAACAAAATTTTGTGAAAGAGTCTTAAAGGATGATTGATGAAGTTCTTCTGAGTCAAGTCGCAACTGCGAAAAATAAACGACAACAATTAATATTTGCACCGCGAGACAATCCCAGCGAAGTGGAGCTAAGAAATGCGGCCGATACGCTAGGGTTTCATTTGCCAGAAAGCTACCTACAGTTTTGCATAGCATTGGGAATTGGTGATTTCGAAAATGAGCTTCGCATGTTAAATCCATCCGAACTTTACGCATTTGATATGCCCGGAGTGAAGTTCGACGGATTTATTGCCATATCTACCGATGATTGTGGAAACTATCTCGCTTTCGATCCTCGCGAGTCAGCCGACAATGGTGAACTCTCTGTCTATTATTGCTGCCATGATCCATTTGGATTTGGCATCGTTGCACCATCGTTCGGCAAACTGATTCAGGACTTGGTCGATAGGCGCTTTAAATATGGGGAACTCATAGAAGACATACCTTCGTTCATAGAAGTTGATTTACCTGACGTTCCGAAATCTAATAAACCTTGGTGGAAACTATGGTAGCGGAGAAATTCTTTTTTAACGAAAATGAATTCATAGGAATGGTTGACTGAAATTTTTTGATTGATCTCGAATTTATTTAGATGGTGTGAGATCAAAAATTTGGTGACCTCGCTCCGAAAACCTGACTTTAAAAGAACATGCTACGTTTAATACACAAAGTTATCTATTTGATTGGAGTGCTAACTGTACTCATGGCAGCGTATTCAGGTCTATTTTTCACTATTTCTCACGATATTATCTATCCTTACGAGCGTGAAAATTTTTTGAAACAACATATCTTTAGGCCAACCTATAACATCATTTTTTATCCGTTGCGATGGTTTGTAGCAAATGGATCTTCATTGAATGTTCAGCAATTAGAAACACATCATGGCCGACTCAAACTGACTAAGGCAGACGACGAGGATAAAGAAATGCGTTCCACGCAAATTGAGACTTTTGACGGAGCCGAAATTCATATTGGTTTTACAGGAAGTCAACGTGTACTGACACTATTCGATGAAGTAAATGCAGGTAAATTCGTAAAAATGACATTCGGTGTAGCTTTATCAAAGACGAGTGATAGCTTTATTAATCGTTTGATTGATATCGAAGTGATTGAATTAATCGACGATCCGCGCATAAAATTTGAGAAAAATTCAGAGGAGGACGATAAGAAGATACATCAGCTATTCAATGAGTTGAGCGGTAAATCTAAGGTGTGCGCAGATAAATTTATTCAAAATTATCAAGAGCTAGTACTGAAACATTGTGAGCAATCTGGCTATGCGGAAAGTATTGGTGGTGGTTGTTATCATATCGTCGGGCGTTCGTTACATACTGGTGTACTAAAGCATGTGCTCAAAGTTTGTGAAGTAGCAATAAATTAGTTGCCGAAAAAATGAATTGAAGGCTATTAATCCATTAATCCATTGATCAATGATTGGTCATCTTCGTTGTGGCGGAGTAGTATTTATTCTGCTTTATAAGATGGAGTGGTGATGAAATATTTTACAAAAGCCTGGTGGGAAAATGGCTGCGAAGATGCCCAGCAATTGTTTGCAGAGTACAACGCTTACTTAGAATCCATACAAGATCAATTGCCGAAAGAATTGATTCAATTTAATGAACTTCATACTCTGCATGATGCAGAAATAAAGCGTATCGCTTTTTCGCAAGTCGACGCTAAATTGAATATGGATTTTCTTGGTTGGGACTATGAGTTTCAATTTCCTGTCAGATATCATTTGCAGTTTCTTAGTGTTTCGCGATTCGAACAGATTTTCCCGCAAGCAGACTATGTTGAGCAAGAACTTGGCGATCTTGGCTATTGGGAATATGAAAAATTGTCTCAGGGAATTGAGATGCGTATGTTGTTTGTGTCTGGTGCTGAATTCATTGTTTTGTTTTCGGGGTTTGAGTTTTCGAGTTCTACACCTGAGGCTTGGAGAGATGGCTCGCATGTCTGAATGTAGATTAAGTATGAAATTCAATTGTCGGTTTGGTGTATTTTTGTTTGTGATGACGACAGCATGGTTTTTTGATACAAGTTCAGTGCAGGCTGAAAGCATCTGTTATGGAACGTCTGCAAAAGGGCGCCTAGAAGGAGGAAAGAAGATACCCGAGTCAGGAACTAACTTCACGCCGTATAGTTCAATCGGTGTATTGGCAGGCCGAACCTACGTTCATGCCAAAGTTGCGACCATCATCGAAATTGCTTATCAGTCTCTGAGAACTTCGGCACCTGATAAGAAATATGTGTACGGTGAGTCGGGGTGGGAGCATGGTGGGCGCTTGCGGCCTCACAGAACTCATCAAAATGGTTTGGCAGTAGATTTTATGGTTGCGGTTAAGAGCGCGTCGGGTCTTTCCATTCCACTACCAACCAGCATCGCGAACAAATTTGGATATGACATTGAATTTGATTCGTATGCTCATTACAAAGATTTAAGCATCGACTTTGAAGCAATCGCAGAGCATCTTTTTGCATTAAGCACCGCTGCATCAGATCAAGGTGTGAAAATTTCTCGCGTAATTTTCGAAAAAAGTTACCTCCCGAGATTGTATAAGACTAAGAGAGGTGATTGGATAAAACAGAATATCTCGTTTATGCAGGGGGAACCGTGGATTAGGCATGATGAACATTATCACGTCGATTTTGATATCCCTTGTCGTCCTTTGTCGGGAAAATAGCGTGTCGGAAAAATCTCAGTGATTGTTTTTGATTGTTGTTTATGGTGTTTCTTTATTTTTTCTGTCAATTGAGTTTCGCCTAAATATACATCGTAATAAATCCACTTCAAAAAATGTATACAGACTCCGCCACAGCCTACGAAGCACACGCACTAGCATTCATGCAAGCTCGCGATACATCGACAATAGGTGCGGATGTGATCAAAGCTTGGTGTGTCGGCTTACCACCCGGTGCAAGAGTATTGGAGCTCGCTTCTGGAGCGGGCTATCCAGTGACCAGCGTGTTGACCGAGGCTGGCTTGCGGGTGTGGGCGATGGATAGTTCTTCTACTTTATTGGCTGAATTCGCAAAGCGTTTTCCTGCGGTGCCAGTGCAATGTGCGAAAGTGCAGGATAGTGATTTTTTTGGTTTGGAATTTGATGTCGTAATTGCGGTGGGTTTGATGTTTTTGTTGAGTGAGGCGGAGCAGATTGCTTTGATTCATAGGGTGGGAAAACTGCTAGCGCCGGGTGGTCGTTTCTTATTTACTGCACCTGTCGCGTCGTGTAGTTGGGTTGATTTGACGACAGGGATACCATCATTATCCTTGGGACGTGCAGTTTATGAAAAATCTCTGAACGTAGCAGGTATGCGATTGCTACCTAGCCGGGTCGATGTTGGTGACAACCATTATTATGATGCCGAGAAAATCGGCGACTATAATTGATAGTCAGGCACTTGCGCAAGCCTGGCATTTTTTAAACAGAAATCTTAGATCACTAGGGAAATACTATGCATCTGCATAAGCACGGAAGCGGCACTTTACATTCACTCACTAAGCTTTTTCTTGGCATGTCGCTTAGTGTCGCTGCATCGAGCGTGCTGGCACAAGTCGATATCAAATTGCGCTTTGAAGCCGGACAAGGGCTAAAGGTCGAATACCATTTGCCACCGAATTGCCCGCAACTCAAATTTGAAAAAGATGGGCCGAGTGCGGCGCTGATACGCGTGAGCTGGAAAGCGGATAATGAGTGCTTTGTGTTAGACGGCGATTACTTAAAGGCACGTGAAACACCGAAGGCGGGCTCCGGCAGTTGCCGGGTTGCGACTTTCAGCGTGCCAGCCAACATCAATAAAGTAAGTGGTTATCCTGCTGCATTTCCTATGGGCGAGTTCTTGTATGCACATACTAGCAACTATCAGGTCGATACCCGATGTGGCGACATCAGCTATGAAATGATTGCGCCGAATATAGCTTTTGAAGGTCAGCAAGTAAGTACACAGGCGCGTATATCTCCAGCCAGCGAGATTAGTTTTCCTGTACTTTTTTCATCTAATCCTCTCGTGGTTGAACAGGGTGTTCTTAGCTATATCGATCCTACACTGTCGCCGCCGAATGTGGCACGCATAAAAGAAGTATCGCAAAAAACGATCTCTTATTTAAAAGACGCAATGCCCAAAGCGCGCTTTATGATGCCTATCATCGCCGCCGCTAAGCTCAAACATCCGGGTGATATAGGTTTCGATGGTGATGCGGGAAATGTATTGCGCTTGATTCTGTTTAACTGGCCAGATCAAGTGACGCCTGACACCAATACCTTAATCACTAAATTTGTTGCCCATGAATTTAGTCATCGTTTTCAAAAGAGAGATGAGGTTGATATTTATCCTATCAGTCGTGTGATTCACGAAGGCGGGGGGGAATATTTGCGTTGGTATACTTCACTGAAAATGGGTTGGATGAATCAAGAAGAAGCCGCCAATGACTTGGATGATGCCCTAAATCGTTGCCTGTTAGGGACAGAAAATAAGGCATGGCAAACTTTATCAGCAAGCTATGTGGGGGCACGTCAGTTGGAATATCGTTGTGGCTTAGCTGCGTATGCATTTGGCCTGGCAGCCCGCCAGAATCCAGCGCCAGCCATACATAACTTTGCTGAGTTTTATGCACATATACAGAACGGCGAGCGCCCAGATTTTTACGATGCGCTCGAATGTGGGAAGAGGCTTGATTGCCACCCGCAATGGTTACCGCAGCTATTTGCAAGCCGCACATCCATGGCAGAGGTCTGGCAAGAATTTGTGACTGCGACTGGCTTAGCACATTTAACGCCGCCAAATCAGAGTCAACTTGATGTCATGATGAAGAAAGCTTTCGGGATCTTGATGCGCGACGATTGCGGTGGGAGCAGCATGTTTGAAGCCAGCGATGGTTTAATTGTCGATGATTTGAAGACCTGCAAGTTACTTAGAAAGGGTATGAAAATAATCGGCGTTGAAGGACATAAGATTTTCGGCAATGCGAATAGCTTAACAGCCTATCTTGATGCCTGTCGTGCTAGAGGAAAAGTAAAACTGCAATTGGCTGAAGGTGCAGATGTGGAGCTTGAATGCAAAACGCTTTATGTGCCACAAAAATATTTCTATGCGGTCGATATTAAGAAGCTGCTGCAGCGATTGAACTAAACGCGTATTTAATATTTAAAGCGCTTAAATAAAACTAAAAATTTACTGATGAAAAACAACTCTGATTTTGTGCATTAGAAATGAATGAGAGGCACCATTACTTACAGTGCCTCCCATTGATCTAGTCACTTTTAATTACGTGCGCATTTATTTTACTGCGCACGACGTAATGCCTTAACAAACTTACGACTTTGCGCCGGTGTTTGTGCGGCCTGATCCGCCTGCCATTGCATCCATTGTTTTAGCGACATGGACAATTGCAAAGAATAGTCGAGTGATATCCAGGTTTTTTGAGCTGGATTTGGATACGCAGGTACACCGTCGCCCATCACATTTTTACCGGTAGGAGTGGTCATGTTGAAGGAAGTGCTCGCCATGACATTGGCAAAATAGATCGCATCCATTTCAGAGAACGTGACTCCATTATTTTCTGTAGCGACTGCACCACTGCGATCCAGGCCTTGGGTTTTTAAGCCATTCACCAGTGCGACTGATTGTTTTGTCATATCAGAGAATTGCGCCAATAATGGTGGTGTTGTGAAAGTCGAATCTGGAACCGATGCCGAACCGTGGCACGACATGCATGAACTATTAGCGTTGTCGGCAGGACCGTTTAAACGGTGGTTAGAACCTAAATGTCCCATGCGTTGCACAGTGCCTGTGCCGCCAAAGGAATTGAGTTCATCGACCACATCCCAAAAAATGACTTCTTCTTTAAATCCATTTTTGCGTGGATCTGCGGGAAAGTTGTAAGCCAATTGACCCGGTGGCGGTGTATCGTTGCCCCACATTAAGCCTAGCAGGCTCACGCGCTGCCATTGGTCTTTGACATTGGCTTTGCGACGACCATCAGCGACAAAAGTGCCGTACACCCAACCTGTGCCTTTGGCGCGTTTATCCGATACAGAAATATCAAATTGCATTAATTTGACGTCGTTCCATTTCGCGTAATTGCGTGGGCAGAGTTGTGATTGTTCCGCCATAGTCGCGTTGTCTGGCGTCGCACAAAAACTCGGGTCAGAAATATTCGCGTTCCAGCGCGGCATGTTTGCTAAGACTGGTAGTTGGTCAAGTGTTGCAGTATTGAATAAAGGTTTCGCGATAACGGAACCTTCATCAAAATGGATGTTGGCGCTAGGTACTTTTGCGGTGCCATCTTTTTGCCAGACTTGCCCCAAAGTATAGGCCGCTGTGGCATTGTAAATGGCGACTGCCCACATCGTAGTTGCCGCCGTGCCTGTGCCTGATTTAATTGAAAAAGTCACGGGTGCTTCACGTGTCAAACCATGGATAAATTCACGGCCACTGAGCGGATCATAGGTTTGAAACGCAATGTGATACCAAGGGCGCACTGGATTTTCGCAGACATCAAAATCGGTCTGTGCCGGGCGATTGACGTTGCCTGATAAGGCATAGTTGTAGACCAACCATGCATATTCTTTAGCGAGTTTGGCTTTCTTATCTTGGCTGGTGGCTGGATCAAACATGGCATCGAATTTCGCCGCGCGCCATGGTTGGTTTGCCTTGTCATCAACTGGTTGACGTGGATAGGCATCCGACAGTTTAAACACTGGGCCAGAGTAAGCACCGGTTGGTGCATTGCTAATGTCCTGACCTTGCCACATACCACTGAATTTTGGTGCGATGTCCTGCCAATAGCTAGGATAAGTGCCGGTGCAGGTGTTGGCTGATGTATTGGCTGGTTTTGTGCTAGGTGGGTTGGCTGCGAAGGCCAGGCCGGACAGACTTGCCAGCCCGAGTACGCTGACTTGAATGAGACGTTTCATAATTATTAGACTCCCTATATGGTTGTAGATTGTTTGCAGAAAAAGAAGCGATTGCGACACCGAGGCGTCGTATTCGCTTCGATTTATTCTTACTTCATTTGGTATCCGGAAGCGGCAGGCTCAGCACACGCAAAAATTCTGCGTAGACCGCGTCTTTGGAGGCGGCAACCGCGACTTCTATCGGCGCACCGTTTAGTGTGTCGACGACCAGACTCGCGGATTGATCATCTTCTTCATCCAACTCTTGCCACACGATGAGCTTGTAAATATCGGTCGTCACTAAAGACGGATCGGTAATGGTGCAAGCTGCTAGTGGATCCCAGAAGGAGAGATAAGTCCCAATCCCCGCTGCATTCGATGGGTAGGCTAATACTGCGCTGAGGAATTGTGCTTGCGGAGTATTGATGGCTTTCAGGTCGTCGACGAAGGATTGATCTAGCGGCACATCATTGGTCGCATTGAGTGCGATCAGACGAATTGGTACACCAAATTCAAACATGGTTTGCGCACCGAGCGGATCAACAAAAATATTCCATTCCGCGACCGTGTTGCGGTAAATAATATTGTCACCCAAGGTCGGTTCTATATTGCCCATCGCACCGGGTGAAATATAGCGAGGCAAGAGATTGCCACCCATCATGACAATTTGCTCTAGCCCGGAAAGGATTTTTTGTTTTAGCACATCATCACTTTGTGTAGTCAAAAATAGGTTGCCAAAATTAGTGCCGCCACCAATAGACAGTAGCGTGACTTTGTCATCATTGTTTAAGAAGAAATCACGTAACCAGGTTTGTGCATCATGAATCTGCGGTGTTGGATTGATGCCTGGGAATTCTGCTGCATAGTGATCATCGGCACCTGTGCGTACGTCGGCGGGAAACACATTGCTATAACGCATAGGCGCTTTTGCTCCGCGTAGCACTGGTAAGGACAAAGCATCTTTGCCGAACAGAGTGAGCAAGTTGGCGACATTCGCTACACCTTTATTCAGATGCACGGCACCACAGCCGGTGACTGAAATGGCGATAACTTCTACTTCGGGGTTTTGCATCAGGTACACAATCGCCATGTAGTCATCAAAATCGACATCGGTATCGATGATGACTTTTGTACGTTGTTTCATAGTTGTCCTTTTCTTTGGAAACGGGGAAGGCTTGGCACCGCGCATATCAGATATCAATCAATTCTGAGTGTGCGCAGTGCGGTCTGGTGCGGAGATCTATCAATCGAGAGACACGCCGATTTTGCTTATGGCCACAAGTAGCAATAAGTTTGGCTATTTGTCAGATTGACGTTCTTATCGTTGTAAATAAAACCGTTTTGGAAGGTGCTGGAAAAACCGCTTTGTGCGCAATTCGTGTGTACCCAATCAAAGCCGGAATTAGCGATGCCTTCGTTTTCTGAATACGGAACTTTGGAGGGATTGCCGCTGCACAAATACAGAGTTCCACCACCGACTATGCCTTTCGCATACGAAGCGGGAACGGTGTATTGATTTTTGTTGTAGTCATTCGCAAACACATTATCAATCGCGACGTCATACACATTGCCGTCTATCGTGGACGTGATTTCTATATGTGTATGCGAGAGTGGAATGCCTTTGAGTTTTTTGCCAGATTTATAGTTGGTCACTTGTGGGTAATCACTATTGGCAGGTGTGTTCACTGTGCCAGTCTGAAAGTAGCCACCAGCAGCCTGACACATCTGTTGATATTTTTGTGCATTAGATGAGAGCGCTTTGGCCGGTGTGGAAGTTTGCGCGATGGCGATATTGCTGGTGCCTATCAGGCCTAGCAAATTGGAAGAGACCAATAAGCTGGCTAATACTAAATTGGACTTGTTACGCATAGTAAATTCCTTTCGTCGTAAAGTTGAATGAAGTAAGTCTTTGTGTTTTCGAAATAGCAAAGTCTGTGCCAGTCGGATTTTTCGCAAAATAGCGACCTATCTGCGTCAATCTCGGAGAGATTTTGAAAATGTCGTAATTAGAAATATTGATTTACACGTATCAACGCGTGTCAATTTTCCGTTTACTCGTCATTTACCTGTAAGCCAGACTTGTTGTGTGCAATTGAGTGGAGGGGGACGCTTTGGGATAAGCGCTTACTGACAAATGATGCCGAGTTTTATTGCGATCACTGAGGTAACTTGCATGGAGTACGAATATGACTGGTGCGCTCTAGTTCATCCGACAATGTAGAAAATTTAACGGCTAAGGCTTACTTCAATCAATTGACCTGATTGAAAAATGGAAGATGCTTGATCGCGCGTAAGTTTTGTGAACATCTCGATGCAGATAGTAAGAAAGGTACTTACGGCACTGCATCTGGCTAGCGTATTTCTTATCGCAATTTTATGAAGACAGATTTTTTGTCGGATTGAGTGCGCTATCTTGTCGCAAGCGTTCAACGATCAAATCCAAAAATGATCGTACCCGCTGTGAGGCTTGGCGGCCTTCGCGATGAACAACGTGTACCGGTAATGGCGCTGGTTCATATTCAGGTAATACCGTTTTTAATTGGCCTGTTTGCAAATGCTCCGCGATTTGATATGACAATAAACGAGTTAATCCAAATCCGCTCAACGCTGCCGTTAATGCAGAATCATTGGTCGTGGTAATCATCCGTGCTTGTAGTCGTATTGACCGTTGTTCACCGTTTTCAATAAGCTTCCATTCCGGATAGGGCGTAACGCTGCTGGCGGAAATAATATGGTGTTGATGTAAATCAGTTGGCGAGACAGGAATACCATGTTGTTGGAGATAGCCGGGAGCGCCACAAATCACGCGTCGTACCTGACCTACCCGAATTGCTTGCATACTGGAATCCGGCAACTCCCCGATCCGGATAGCGATGTCGATACCTTCATCGACTAGATTGACGATACGGTCTAAGAACATACAAGACGCGCTCACTTCGGGATAGCGATGTAGATATTCTGTGACGATGGGCGTCACGTACTTGCTGCCAAATAATACCGGGGCAGTGATGCAGAGACGTCCGCGCGGCGCTGTGTGCATGCCACTGACCGACTCATCTGCGTCGACCAATTCAGCCAGTATGCGCCGACAGTCTTGTACATAACGTTCACCGGCTTCAGTGACCCTCACCGTGCGCGTGGTGCGCGTGAGCAGACGCAAGCCTAAGGCGGTTTCCAATTCATTCATTGCACGCGTTACAGCAGGTGGTGACAGATTGAGTTTGCGCGCCGCCGCAGCGAAGCCCTGAGTGTCAACCACAGCGACAAACACGCTAATTAAGTGAAATTTGTCCATGTATTTACCTTGAGATCGCTTAATTATTCCGAAAATTGGAATAGTGAATTAATTTTAGCAGTGATTCTAATCGATTGAATAAATAAATATAGTACAGACATTCGCTGAGCCAAATGAATTTACTCCGGTAACCAGGCGATGAGGTTTTTCAATTTCTTATTTTATTTATCATGGAGATCATCATGTCCCGTATCACAATTCCTACCACCGAAAATACTCTGGAAGCCGCCAAACCTATGCTCGATGCTGTGCAAAAACAATTAGGGATGGTGCCAAATCTGATGAAGCTGCTCGGACAGAGTCCAGCCGCACTAGAAGCTTATTTGTCGCTCAATGGTGCACTCGCTAAGGCGTCGATCAATGTCGCCTTACGTGAGCGGATTGCACTTGCTGTTGCGGAATACAACGCCTGTGATTACTGCCTGTCCGCCCATGATTATTTGGGGCGCAATGTGGCGCGTATCAGTGATGCTGAGATCGCTGCCGCACGCGATGCGCGCTCAGAAGATGCTCGCACCGAAGCGGCATTGAAGTTTGCCATGCGTGTTGCGCAATCTCGCGGGCAAGTTAGCGATGCAGATTTGGCGAGCTTAGGTTTAGCAGGATTTGATCAGGCTGCGGTGCTCGAAATCGTCGTGACGGTGGCATTGAACGTGTTAACTAATTATGTCAACAATGTTGCTCACACCGATATTGATTTTCCGGTAGTGCATGCGAAGGCTGCTTAATCTTTTTTTGAAAGTAGGAACGTCGCTAGTCTGCAATGCTCACGCGCCAGGTGTTGCGTGATTCACTTTGCAGGCTCGCGTTGACTTTCACTATTTTTTTCACGCATTTAAGTTTTGATTTTTCGTTTTTTCAAAATTTTTGAAATGATTTAGGAGCTCACATGAATCTCGATAATGCGGTAGAAACCCACGCACAATGGAAAACCAAACTGCGTACGGCGATTGCTAAGCGTCAACAACTCGACTTGCTTAGCTTATCCAGAGATGATTGTTGCGAATTAGGGCAATGGTTACATGGTCCTGGCAAAGTCAGTTACGGGCGCTTATCGGCACATGGGGATTGTATCCACAAGCATGTGGTATTTCATCGTGAAGTCGCCAAGATTGCAAAGGCTGTCAACACCCAGCAATTTGAATTAGCAGAGACAATGTTGAATGCGGGCAGTGCTTATACTCAGGCTTCGAGTGCGCTCAGCGTATCGTTTTTGCGCTTACGTAAGGAAGCGGGTATTTAATTCCAAGATCGTTTAAGAATAGGTACTGATATGAGGACGCAATATGAGGAAACAATACGAGTACACCAGTGACATTGCATTTACGTCCAGCGTGAAAGCCCTGCAAGCACGCAAAGGTTCGCGCCATGCTTATGCGCGCATGGAGCAAAATGGTTCGTGGGAATCGACGGTGACAAGTCAATTGCGTGATTTCATTGCCATGCAAACGAGCTTCTATATGGCGACTGCCAACGCGGATGGGCAACCATATATACAGCATCGTGGCGGCCCGGCGGGCTTCCTGCACGTGTTGGATGGGCATCGCTTGGCATTTGTTGATTTCAGCGGGAACAAGCAATTTATCTCGCAAGGTAATCTCGCCGAAAATCCCCAAGTTCATTTATTCTTGATGGATTACGCACATAGGCAACGCATCAAAATTTGGGGAGAGGCGACCGTGATTGAAGACGATCCTGCACTGCTCGCCAGTTTGATGCCGGAGAATTATTCCGCGAAACCAGAGCAAGTCGTTGTGATACGTATCAGCGCATGGGATGCGAATTGTCCGCAGCATATTCCTATGCGCTTCGATGCGGTTGACGTAAAGAAAGCTCTGGATGCAAAAGATCTGGAGATAGCGAGACTCACACAAGAACTGGTGATTTTGCGGAGCAATTGAATGAAAAGAATGAATTGAGAGAATTGAGCGAATAGGGCGAATAGGGCGAATAGGGCGAATAGGGCGAATGCGCCGTCAGTGTGAGCCAAGAATTTTTCGCGAAAAATATTCTCTCATTTGTTGATCTAATTTGTCGATATCGTCAGTTCAATTTTTTTCTGCCGTGTCTTCAGCATACAGATGCATAATTTCCAGCACTGCTGGCAATTGCGTAATAAAAAGATCGACCAATTCTGGATCAAAGTGCTTCGTTTTTTCTTTCTGTAATAAGTCGACTGCTTCTTCCACAGTCCATGCTTTCTTGTAAGGCCGTACCGAGGTCAGCGCGTCGAATACATCGGCGATTGCGACGATACGTGCTTCAATCGGGATGGCTTCGCCCGCGATTTGATGTGGATATCCAGTTCCATCGTATTTTTCGTGATGGTGAAGCGCGATGGTGTACGCCATTTGTAGTAGGGGAGAGTCGTGTTCGCCCAAAATTTCCGCACCCATTAGCACATGCTTTTGCATGAGCCGCCATTCTTCTTCGTCGAGTTTTCCAGGTTTTAATAATACTGAATCTGGCGTGCCAATTTTGCCTATGTCATGCATGGGAGCGGCATTAAATAATTCTTCGGCATAACGTGCACTGTATCCTGCCGCCAGTGCCAGGATGCGGGCATAGTGACTCATGCGTATGACATGCAGGCCAGTTTCATTATCACGATATTCGGCGGCACGTCCCAGACATTGAATGATTTGCAGGCGAGTCTTTTGTAATTCATCGGCGCCTACCAGAGATAAATGGGTTTTGACCCGTGCTTTCACGATAGCAGGGCTGATAGGCTTGGTGATGTAATCGACCGCGCCCACATCAAAACCAGCAGACTCATCGCTCGCTTCACTCAAGGCGGTGACGAAGATCACCGGTATGGCTTTGGTTGTTGGGTTCTCTTTGAGTAACTTGCAAGTTTCCAGACCAGTTAGGCCGGGCATCATGACATCGAGCAAAATCAGATTTGGCAATTCATCTTGTGCCAGTTTTAAAGCCTTTTCACCGTCGAGTGCAAAGAGAAGGCGATAGTCTTCATGCAGTACCTGACGCAAGATTTGTAAATTGGTAGGCGCGTCATCGACGATCAAAATTTTGGGACGTTCGTCTGCTAAGTTCATTCCGCGTTTCCTTCCTGATGATAGTGATGCTGTAAGTCGTTAACCATTTGTCTGGCGGCGTCAAAATCAAATGAATTAACGATTTGATCAAGTGCCTTAAAATCAGCCGTAGGCAATAATTTGGCGAGTTCGGCGAGAACGGTTTCGGCCAGTTCGCCGTGCGCTAAAGCGCCGTCTAAGTCTTGTAGGAGCTTTAGCAAACGCGCAGAGTCTATCGACGCACTGGTCAAATTAGCTTGCGTATCGGGAGTATCAATTTCGCCTAGCGTTTCGGCCACATTGATCATTTCATCGGCTAGTTTGTTTAATAGAGACGGGAGTTCAGTGTGATCGCTGGCGCTCAATACAAGTTCAATCGTATTGCTGAGATTGCTGATTCGCGCTAAGGCGAGATTGCCTGCCGCGCCTTTTAACTTATGGATTTGCTCCGCCAATTCTCCGTGCTTATCGAGTAATTTTCGCATACGCGGTACGGCGTCCCGAAAGCCACTTAAGAATTGACGAATGGCTTCCCGATGACGTTGTTCACTACCCCATAAATTGTGCCCCCGACTCCAGTCGATTACTGAGCCATTTAGTTGATAGAGTGCGTGATTGTGGTTGTGATTTTTTGCATCAATTTTGACTTCGATGTTGAGTAAGCGCGCGATCTCTTGTGTCAAGCGCAGCAGGTCGATAGGTTTGTGTGCAAAACCATCCATGCCCGCAAGTTTGGCAGCTTTGACATCTGCTTCTAACACACTGGCAGAAAACGCGATAATCGGTGTTGGCGCGAGTGCTTTTTGCTCCTCTAAGATCCGTATCATCTGACTTGCTTCTAATCCATTCATGACCGGCATTTGCACGTCCATTAAGATAATGTCGAATTCGTCATCAGTGAATTTTTTCACGGCCTCTGCACCGTTACGCGCTGTGCACAGATTGTGACCCAGACGGCCTAGCATGACCTGTAATAGTTCCAGATTCTGCGGTACATCATCTACCGCCAGTATGCGTAATGGCGGCAGATCGATCATCGCTTGTTCGTCACTCGCCAGTACGACATTGCCAATTTGAAGAGGTAGTTCAACGTGGAATTGACTTCCCACGCCGACTTCGCTTTCCACCCAAATTTTGCCATCCATTAATTCAATCAATTGGCGTGCGATAGTGGTGCCCAGACCTGTGCCGCCAAAGCGCCGGCTCATGGAGGCATCGGCTTGCGCGAAGGGATCGAAGATGTGGCTGAGGCGATCCGCGGCGATTCCTATCCCGGTGTCTTGCACGACCAAATGTACGCGATCCTCTTGCATAGCCAACTGCAGCAGAACTTGCCCTTTTTCGGTAAATTTGATGGCGTTGCCGAGCAGATTTAAAAGTATCTGTTGAATCCGCAGTGCATCGCCCTGAAAATATTCTGGTACTGATTCCGGGTAATCGAGAACCAATGGCAGTGATTTTGCTTGTGCATTAATACGTAGAGTAGCAAGTACCTGCATGCAAACTTCACGTAATGAGAAATCGCGAATTTCCAATTCGACTGCGCCATGTTCTAGCTTTGCAGTGTCAAGAATATCGTTCAATAGACTCAACAAGGAACGCGCAGAATTTCTCACTGTACTCAAATGACGACGTTGCGTGTCATTCACCGGTTCGCTCAGTAAGACATCCGTGAAACCCAATATCGCGTTCATCGGCGTACGAATTTCATGGCTCATATTCGCGAGGAAAGTATTTTTCGCAGCTGCTGCGTTTTCTGCCTTGGCTTTCGCTTCGCGCAGATCCTGTTCCATCATATGACGTTCGGAAAGATCGCTGGCAAATTTGATGATCTTGTACGGCTGTCCATCGGGGTCAAAAATGGGATTGTAGCTGCCGTGTATCCAGATCTCTTTGTGATGTTTACCAAAGCGATGAAATTCACCCGAAGTGTAAATGCCTTGCCGCAGATTTTTCCATAACTGTTGATATTCACTTGAGCTGGCATCCTGCGTAGAACACAGCAAGGAATGATGATAACCAACCAATTCGTCGAGGCGGTATCCGGTAATATTTAGGAAATTAGCGTTGGCCTGTAAAATCGTGCCGTTCAAATCAAATTCTATGACTGCCAAGGAACGCCCAATGGCATTCACTACGCCTTCAAATTCAGCGTTGCGACGTTTGCTATCGGTGATGTCTATGATGACGCCATCTATCCATTCTATGACGCCATTGCTGCCGACGACACCGCTGGCGCTTTCAGAAACCCAGTGCTCTTTGCCACCACGATCTATGATGCGATATTCGATCGCATACGCCTGCTTCGTATCCAACATTTCCCGAACGCCGCGCGTGGCACAATCTTGGTCTTCGGGATGCACCAATTCTAAAATGGTTTTTCTGCCGGACATAAATTCTTCCGGTGGCCAGCCAGTCAAACGTTCGACTGCATCACTAATAAATATTTTGCTCCAACTGTCATCATTGCGACAGCGAAATGCAATACCAGGCAAATTGCCTATCAACGAGCGATATTGCCGTTCGCTGTTGCGTAAAGCTTCTTCCATTTTTTTACGCTCACTGATGTCCGTGATAAAACCCACGTATAGCATTTCATTGTGAACGGCTGCTTCGCCGAGTGCGAGACGGAGTGGAAAGTGTTGACCATCTTTGCGCCGACCTGTTACTTCACGCCCCGAACCGACTAGCTTTGCGTCGCTACTACGTAGATACGCCAGTCCGTCAGCTGGTCGTGGAAGACTTGAAGAGGTCAGTGCAGGTTCGGGTATCAGGAAGCGTATATTTTCTCCGATGGCTTCGTTGGCGTACCAACCGAAAATGCTTTCTGCGGCACTATTGAAAGCGCGAATAATGCCTTGATGGTCGATAGTGATAATGCCGTCGACCGCGGTTTCGACAATCGTGCGCATGCGTTCTTCATTTTGTACCATGCGCTGATAAATGCTGCGATACCGTAATAAGATATTTCCCGCCACCGTAATGAGTATGGCCAGCGTCGTAATACTTGCGATGGATAAAGCTAGATTGAAATTGGATACTGGCCCAATGCCTGGTTCAGCGTTGTTGATGAAGCGGGTGGCAGACATACCTGTGTAATGCATGCCGGAAATCGCGATTCCGAGTACTACGCCGCTGACTACATTAATTTGTCCTTGGCTGAGGCGTTGATGCGCAGTCAGTCGAAAACGCAGCCATAGGGCGAGTACAGACAAGCTGACCGCAAGAATAATCGACACGCCAAAAATCCATGGTTCAAAACGCAGGGTCAAAGATTGGTGAACCGCCGTCATTCCACTGTAATGCATGATGCCAATACCCGTACCCACGGATACGCCGCTGACGATGAGTTGCCAGCGGGTGATTTTGTCTTTTGCGATCAATAACAAGGCGACCCATGAAGCCAGGAAACTTGGCAACATCGAGGCCAAAGTGATGGTGGGATCGTATCTGACGGTACTACAAACACTAAACGCCAGCATCCCGATGAAGTGCATGGACCATACTCCTGATCCCAACACGAAGGCACCTGAGAGTAAATAGATTTGGTGATTGAAGGGGCGCTTTTCTATGCGTGCCATGCCTGCCAGTTGAAATGCCATAATCCCAGCTAAGACGGCGACAAATAATGACAGTGCCACTAGCGGGTGATCATAAGTGCCGGTGAGTAAGGGGAGCGCCTGGCTGTCGCTTAGAAATAGTTGGTCAAGTCGCATAATGAGCTTTTTTAGGGAATTGAATGGCGGCCTTGCGGCTTGTTTCCTGACTGGTCGCAGATGAAAAAGCTTGCGTTGGAGCAATCGATTCTAGACCCTTCATACTGAACTCGCAACAAATCTTGACGGTACATAGGAACGAATGCGAGCTCGAAACTATGGTTGAAACCGAGACAGAAATTAGGGACTCAATTAGGGAATCAATTAGGGAATCAATTAGGGAATCAATTACGGAGTCAAAATGCGTATATTTCACAATGCAGTTTGAATTGAAGATATTAATAGCAAAACAAAAATAAAAAAAAATACGATGTGGCGTGGCCAGTCATCACTTCGATGGCGCTACACCTGGAATTTTAGAGTAATTGCTCTATTATCGATGGTGCTGCATCGTTCTGAGCTTGGCGGCTCTGGTGTGAAGATGTGATTGGATGCTTTAAGAACCTAGATACTGTCTGGCCTTGCAGCGTAAGGATAATTTAAAGAATAGATGAAAACCGTTATACTTCGGCCTGCAATAAATTCAGGCATAAAAGCGCCGTGTGTTTGGTGTTTCTTTGATGACGAGCAGCACTGTTATGCCAAGTCTCAATGCCAATCAACATAGTAAAAAGAATAAATAGTATTTGAATTTGTTGATGCTTATTGAAGCTTAATAGAGCTTAATAGAATTTATTAGAGCTTCTTGAAACTCATTGAAATATAAAAAAACAACAAGTGACAAAAATAATTGCGATCTATCGATTGAACTTGGTGACGATATAAGATCACAAACAATCTGTCGCAAAGTCAGTAACAAGCATTCATGATCAACTAAACAATTGTGTGTTTAGTTGATTTTTTTTATTAAGTACATAGTAAGTACAAATCAAGTGCAGGTAAGCAATCAATGAAACCATATCTCGTAGGCATCACTGGGGGAAGCGGCAGTGGTAAAACCACTTTCATCAATTCTCTGCTGGCCTCCATGCCGGCGGACAGTGTGGCGCTGCTGTCGCAAGATAATTATTACAAGTCCATCGATCAGCAATCGCAAGATGAGAATCGCATAGAAAATTTTGATATTCCTTCTTCACTCGACCTTGAAAAATTTTATCAAGACGTGCTGCGTTTGCGTGATGGTCAGAGTTTGCAGATCAAAGAATATACGTTTAACAATGCGGAAGTTGAACCGAAAATTTTCCATATTCCTGCCGCACCTATTGTGCTATTAGAAGGTATTTATGCACTGCATAATCCCGCACTGTATGACATCATCGACTTGAAAGTATTTATCGATGCGGAAGAGCATCATCGCCGCTATCGACGCGTACAGCGTGATGCAGTCGAGCGCGGCTATGATCAGGATGATGTGATTTATCGTTTGAGTAATCATCATCAACCCGCATTTGAAAAATACATTTTGCCGCATCGTAGTAATGCCGACCTCGTGATTCCGAATAATCACGGTTTCGATAAAGGCTTAGAAATGTTGAGTGTGTTTTTGCAATCAAAAATTGCCAGGCTGGCTTAACTGAATAAATGTGAGAACAATGCTATGAAACCGCAGATCGCCGTTGTTGGTAGTATCAATATGGACTTGGTCTTCAAGACGCCGCGTATGCCGCTGCCGGGTGAAACTTTGATGGGACATAGCTTTCATCAAGTCCATGGTGGCAAAGGTGCGAACCAAGCGGTTGCAGCAGCGCGCATGGGCGCAGACGTCCATTTCGTCGCTTGTGTTGGTGATGATGTAAACGGCAAAAGTTGCCTGCAAGCGCTCGCGCAAGATGGCATTCGTCTCGATCACATACGCGCGATTGCCAACACGGCAACCGGCGTAGCGGGTATCTTGCTCGACGATGCGGGGCAAAACTGTATTGTATTAACAACTGGGGCGAACGCGCTGCTCAATGAGTCCGACATCGCAGGTGCCAGCAACACTATTGCTCAAGCGAAGCTGTTATTATGCCAATTGGAAACGCCTCTAGACACGGTGGCGCAGGCGATTAATAGCGCAAAGCAAGCTGATGTCAAAGTGGTACTCAATCCCGCTCCGGCGCAGGCTTTAAGCGATCAGATTTTGGCGCAAGTCGATTATCTGGTGCTGAATGAAACCGAAGCTGCTGAATTGAGTGGTGTGGCTGTGACGAATGTGGAAAGTGCTGCCGTAGCTGCTGCAAAATTGCAACAGCGCGGTGCTAGCGTAGTGTTGCTCACCTTAGGTGCTTTGGGGATGTGGGTTGCTGCATCGGACAGTAGTTATTTTTTGCCAGCATTTAAAGTCGAGGTAGTCGATACCACGGCGGCTGGCGATACTTTCGTCGGTAGCTTTGCTGTTGCTATCGCAGAAGGACAAGATTTACGTGCCGCATGTATGTTGGCACAAAGTGCTGCGGCTTTAGCCGTGACAAAATTTGGTGCGCAGACTTCGATTCCCTTGCGGGATGCGGTCGAGCGCCAATTGCATAATACGTAATACCGAATCTGTAGTGTGGAATACCCAGGGCCTGTTGATATATATTTTAGTCAAGCGTTTCACTCAAAACGCAGGATGGCAAGGCGCATCTCGCCGCTGCGGCTGGCTGCCCCAGCAAGAGATGCAACGCTGTCCATCGTGCGTTTTGAGCGAAACCCTTCGGGAATGGCTCAAATGGGCACATGGCGTTGTTGCAATCTGCTTATAGTGCTCGCACTACAGCGCAGCTTGCGCCTAGCCCTGTGCCCATTTGCGCGCATTCGCTTGACTAAAATATATGTCGACAGGCCCTAATATACCTAAGGCTTAATATGTGAAAGCCTTTATAATTTCGCGTTTGTGCGTAATCACTATCAATCACTCATCATTCGTGCTTGGTAGATTATATAAACAATCAACCCACAAGGTTGAGCACGCGGAACCAGCGAATTAAGCTAATCAAGCGATTCAGGAGCTATTCAAAAATGAAATTGAGATCATCACTTCTCGTCGGTTTATTGTTGTCACTTTGCGCAAGCGCTTACGCCGATCAGCCTAAGTACGCCCTGATTTACGACGCCGGTGGCAAATTCGATCGCTCCTTTAATCAGTCAGCTTATGAAGGAGCTGAACGCTTCAAAAAAGAAACTAAAATTTCTTACATCGATGTACAAGTAATGAGCAATGCGCAAGGCGAGCAAGTGTTGCGCAATCTGGCACGTAAGGGCATAGACCTGATCGCTGCGATTGGTTTTACCCACGCACAACAAGTGCAGACCGTGGCGAAAGAATTCCCGAAAACAAAATTTGTCGTCGTCGATGGCGTGGCGAATGGTGCGAACGTCAGCTCAATTTTATTTAAAGAGCAAGAGGGTTCTTACCTAGTCGGCGTGGCGGCAGCGATGGCGTCCAAGTCAAAAAAATTAGGCTTCATCGGCGGCATTGATATTCCTTTGATTCGTGCCTTTGTTTGTGGTTATACGCAAGGTGCGAAATCGGTCGATGGCAAAGTAGACGTTGCACAAAACGTGGTCGGTACCACGGCCACCGCATGGAATGATCCAGCGAAAGGTAGTGAGCTGGCGCGCGCTCAGATGGAGCGTGGCGTAGACGTTATTTTTGCAGCGGCAGGTGGTAGCGGCATGGGCGCACTGCAAGCTGTTAAAGAAAAAGGCAAGATGGCGATTGGTGTCGATTCCAATCAAAATTATTTATTCCCGGGCGTGATGCTGACCTCAATGGTAAAGCGCGTGGATAACGCGATTTACGATAGTTTCATGCAGATGAAAAATGGCACCTGGAAAGCAGGTGTGTCTAATTTGGGCCTGAAAGAAGGCGGCGTGGATTGGGCACTTGATAAAGATAATCGCAGCCTGATTACACCAGAAATCGAAAAGCGTGTGAATGCAGCAAAACAAGATATCCTGAACGGTAAAGTCAAAGTCATCGACTACCGCGAAGCGAGTCGTTGCCCTCTATAAAAAACTATGTAAAGCCGCAGATTGCTCAGTTTAATTTGACGCTGCGGTTTTGCTTTATCCACTTCTATTTCCTTTGACGCTGCTTCTGTAAAACTCAGGTCAGGCAGCATCGTCAGCGGGAAGCTCCTATCAAATATGAGAATATGCCCAACGCAGTAGAATTTCGCCAAATTTCAAAGCGCTTCGGTAAGGTGTTGGCTAATGATGCCGTCAGCTTCGCGATTGCGCGCGGCTCGATACACGGCATTATCGGAGAAAACGGTGCTGGTAAATCGACCCTGATGAGTATTTTGTATGGCTACTATCAGGCCGATACCGGTGAGATCCTGATCAATGATGAAGTGCAAACCATACGCAATAGTCATGCTGCAATTGGACTTGGTATAGGCATGGTGCATCAGCATTTTATGCTGGTTGAAGATATGACCGTGTTGGACAATATTATGCTGGGTATGGAGGGTGGTTTCCGCCTGCGTTCACAGCGTGTGCACATCGCTGCCGAGCTTGCCCAGTTATGTGCGGATTACGGCTTGGCCATCAAACTCGATGCGCGCATTAACACTCTGTCGGTTGGCGAACAACAGCGTGTAGAAATCCTCAAACAACTGTATCGCAATGCGAATATTTTGATTTTGGATGAGCCGACTGCCGTTTTGACGCCGCAAGAAGCAGAAGCTTTATTCGGCATCTTGCGCCTGTTTAAACAGCAGGGCAAAACGGTGATTTTGATCACCCACAAATTGCCGGAAATTTTGGCAATTACGGACGAAGTTACGGTGATGCGTGCTGGCGGCGTGGTCGCTGCGTTACAAACCGCGCAGACCAATCAAGAAGATCTCGCGTTCAAAATGGTAGGGCGCAGTGTCGCCACAGAACTACCACGTCAAGCTTTGAGTGCGGGTGCAAATGTATTGCAGGTACAAGGCCTGAGTTTGCAAAATGCGCAGGGCGTGCATTTATTGAGCGATTTGAATTTCACCGTGCAAGCTGGTGAAATTCTTGCCATTGCGGGTGTTTCTGGAAATGGTCAATCTGAACTCTTGGAGATTTTGGCCGGTATGCGCAATCAGCCTGGCGACAAGATCAGTGGCAAAGTGCAGATCCACGAAACCTCATTAAGCTTTGCCAAAAAAGATCCCAGACTCGCTGCCAAGCTGCGTAAATTGGGTGTGGCGCATGTGCCAGAAGACCGCTTGCGCGATGGCGTGATCAAAGATTTTCCAGTGTGGGAAAACATCTTACTAGGTCAACAAAGCGAGCAAATTTATTTAGACAAGAAAAAATGTGTCGCGCTCAGCGATGCCTTGCTACAGCAATTTGAAGTCCGACCATTAGATTCGCATTTGCGTCTGTCCCAACTCTCTGGCGGCAATCAGCAAAAAATCGTCTTGGCGCGTGAAATTGCCGCACGTCCTACCCTGATGCTGGTCGGTCAGCCGACTCGCGGTGTGGATATCGGCACCATACAACGCATACATACAGAATTGCTGGCATTACGCGATGCTGGTGTGGCGATACTCTTAGTCTCAGCCGAGCTGGAAGAAATCCGGGCTCTGGCTGATCGTATTTTAGTGATGTCGGGCGGACGTATGACGGGCGAATTGAATATCGCTGATTACGACACCACGCGCATAGGTTTGTTAATGGGTGGTTTGCACAAATGAATTCAGATTTGCCTCGCTGGGCGACCAATGTCGCTCTCCCCATGTTGAATTTGCTGTCGGCGATGTTGGTTGCCGCTGGTGTGATATATCTGCTTGGAGAAAGCCCGACTGAAGCGCTAGGCATCATGCTACGCAGCGCTTTAGGAAATGTTGAAGGATTCGGCTACACCTTGTTTTATGCCACCACCTTTATCTTCACGGGCTTGTCGGTATCGATAGCAATGCAAGCAGGTTTATTTAATATCGGTAGTGATGGTCAGATGTATTTAGGTGGCCTGGGTTTAACTTTAGTCATGCTGCAATTCGATGCCAGTTTGCCGACATGGATCTTGATCCCATTGGCATTGACGGGTGCCGCAGTATTCGGTGCAGCCTGGGCATTTATCCCCGGTTATTTGCAAGCCAAGCGCGGCAGCCATGTGGTGGTGACTACCATTATGTTTAACTTCATCGCCGCTTCTCTGATGAACTTTATCATCATCACTTACATGATCCCGACTGGTGAGCAAAATCCGGCGAGCCGTGTGTTTGCGGAAAACGGCTGGTTGCCGCGTTTGAATTCTCTGGTTCCGGCTTTAGGCGACACGCCTTTGAATTTGACTTTTGTCTTTGCTGTGGTTTGTCTGTTTGCTTATGGCTTGATCGTTTGGCGCACGCGTTGGGGCTATGCCTTACGCGCAGCAGGCAAGAGCGCACATGCGGCCCAATATGCGGGGATTTCAATCGCTACCGTCATCATCGTAACGATGTTGGTGTCCGGTGCATTCGCTGGTGTTGCTGCGATGAATACGCTGGCGGGTTCTATGCATTACTTGAGTCTCAATTTCACTAGCGGCGCGGGCTTTATCGGGATCGCCGTCGCGTTGATGGGACGTCAACATCCGGTCGGTATTTTTATGTCGGCATTGTTGTTCGGCATCTTGATTCAGGGCGGTTTTGATTTGTCTTTAGAAAAGTCGAATATCCCAGCCGAAACCTTCGTCTTTATTCAAGGCTTAATTATTTTGTTCTGTGGCGCGATGGAAAATATGTATGCGCCAGCACTATCGCGTTTGCTGAATGCAACGCATCCGCTGACCAGAAAGTGGGGCAAGCATGTTTGATGATTTTCAATTTTCCACGATCTTAGTGGCGACCTTAGTTGCGACCCTACGCAGTGCTCCAGTGCTGTTGTTTGCGGCCTTTGCAGGTGTGTTTGCCGAGCGTAGCGGCATCATTGATTTGGCTTTAGAAGGCAAAATGCTGGCATCGGCTTTTGTCGCAGCGGCTTGTACTTACGCTACGCAAAATCCTTATATCGGTGTGGCAGCCGGGATGCTGGTGTCGTGCTGCATCGTCCTCTTGCAGGGTTACGTCGCGATTAATCAAAAAGGCAATCAATTGGTGTTCGGGATTGCGATCAATATTGCGATGTCAGGGCTGACTTTCGTATTGGCGCAATACTTCTTTCAATTGGGTGGACGCAGTCCTGATTTGGGTGCGGCACGCTTCGCGGTATGGAATTTCCCCTTTGCCGATTGGTGGTCGACGATACCTGCTTTGAATTGGTTGCTCGGCAAATTCTTGGGTGGACATACTATCCTCGTGTATCTGGCTTTCGCGCTCATCCCTTGTTTGCACTGGCTAATTAATCACAGTCGTTTTGGTTTGCGTTTACGTGCGGTTGGCGAGAATCCACATGCGGCAGACGCGGCGGGTATCAATGTCGCCCAAACTCGCTATTTGGCTTTGCTGTGCGGTGGTGTTTTGTGTTCATTGTCGGGCGCGTATTTGGCGATTGTGCAGAGTGGATTTTTCTTGCGCGATATGTCGGCTGGCAATGGATTCCTCGCTTTGACGGCCATGGTGTTTGGTAATTGGCGACCATTGCAAACCGCACTCGGTTGCCTGATGTTTGGCTTCTTCGCTGCTTTGCAAATTCAGATGGAAGGCGTGGCTTTCCCTGTGATTGGACAGATCCCGGGTTCATTGATACAGATGTTGCCATTTGTGGTGACGGTGGTGGTGTTAGCGGGTGTGATGGCGAAATCCGTGGGGCCGAAAGCACTGGGTGTACCGTTTGTGAAATCGCGTTAGGGCGACCTACATTATAAATTGATGTTATGCCTGGCACTTTCATAGAAAACCCCTCAACGCCGAGACGCAGAGGCGCGGAGAAAATCAAACGAAGAGGAGGCAAGTGGATCAAAGATTTCCTCGGCACTCCTCTGAGTCTCGGCGCCTCGGCGTTGAGGTGTTTTGATATTGTCAACCGAGCCGCAAATACAGGCTTGGCTTGAGTTTAATGAGCAATGCGATAGGGTGAGTGCATAAGTTTAGTTCTCAGTCTAGGTTAGCAAAATTTTGAGTTTTATATTGCGAGACGACTATGTCACATAAAGTTATTTTCGATACCGATCCGGGTGTAGATGATGCGATGGCGCTGTACTTCGCGATGGCGCATCCTGCGATTGAGGTGGTCGGTATCACCACCACCTTTGGCAATGTGACGGTACCGCAAGCCACCGCGAACGCCTTGTATCTGACGCGTTTGGCTGGGGTGAAAATTCCGGTTGCTGAAGGTGGCGCTATGCCTTTGATGAAGGTTGCGGGCAAACCGCCGGGCTTTATTCATGGCGATGATGGCTTGGGAAATTTACCAACACGTTTAGCCCACTCAGGGCAAGCAGAAACGATTTCCGCAGCAGAATTTATTGTGACGATGGCGCGCCAGTATCCGGGTGAAATTACGCTGGTGGCGGTTGGTCCTTTGATCAACTTAGGTCTTGCATTGAAGATGGAACCGCAACTGCCTAAGCTGATTAAACAAGTCGTATTGATGGCAGGAACGGTGATAGAGCCGGGCAATGTTTCGCCGGTGGCGGAAGCGAATGTATGGAACGATCCGCATGCAGCAGATTTGGTATTTAGCGCAGGCTGGAAGCTGGCGATGGTGGGACTCGATGTGACACATAGGGTGATCTTGGAGTCCGCTTATTTTGCGGGCCTTGCGCAACATCATCAACAACATCCGGCGATCACAACACTCTTACATGCGGTGAATTTTTATTGCGACTTTTACCAAGCTGCCAGACCTGATTTGGGACATGCTTGCTATTGTCACGATATTCTGGCCTTCGTGTATTTAGTGGCGCCAGAACTGTTTCAAACTCAGGATGGTCGTGTGCGAGTACAGCTAGATGGTTTGGGCAATGGTCAGACCATGATGGACAGGCATGCCGGCGCATTGGCGTACGCACAATCCGGGTGGGAAGCGCATAGACCGGAAACGCGGGTTTGTCTGCAAGTTGACACGGCGCAGTGTCTGGCACTGATTGAATCTACTTTAGAAGCAGATTGGTTACGCAAGCCGCTGGTGTCGTGATCTAGTAAAAAGTTTTTTGGAAACTCTAAGATTAAATCAAAAAAACCTTCAACGCCGAGACTCGGAGGCGCAGAGATGCGCAGAGGAAAATCACGACATGTTCGCTTTTTCTTCGATACTAAGTTTGATGCGGAATGAGAGTCGAAATGAGAGTCAAAGAGTATTGATTTTCCTCGTTGTTAAGGTTTTTCTCTGCACCTCGGCGTCTCAGCGTTGAGGGGTTTGAATTAATAGAGACACACTTAAATCATATTAAATAGTTTTAAACATATTGAGGAGTCAGCGATGTTGATTACACCTGTCGATTTTACTAGCCCAACAGCGGCCAAAGATTTTGCTGAAAGCTTGCATAACACCGGGTTTGGTGTGCTGACCAATCATCCTTTGTCGCAGCAATTATTAAATGCGGTGTACGAAGAGTGGTATGGCTTTTTTCAAAATGAAGCCAAGCATCAATATGCTTATGATCCGCAAAAGTACGATGGTTATTTTTCACCCGCAGTATCCGAAACGGCCAAGGGTAATACCAAGCGTGATTTGAAAGAGTTTTATCACATCTATCCGTGGGGACGTTATCCCTCAGAAGTATCGGATGCCGCACGTCGTTATTACGAAGACGGTGCTGCATTGGCGGCGACGCTTTTGCAATGGGTGGAAGAGTACACTCCCGCCGCTGTGAAGGCGAAGTATTCCATGCCTTTATCTCAGATGATTACGGGTAGCGAACAGACGCTTTTGCGCGTACTACATTACCCGCCTTTGAGCGGTGATGAAGAGCAGGGGGCAGTGCGTGCTGCCGCTCATGGCGATATTAATTTACTGACGATTTTACCTGCCGCGACTGCTGCGGGTTTGCAAGTGGTAGGCAAAGACGGTGCATGGCATGATGTGCCCTGTGATTTTGGGATGCTGATTGTCAACATCGGCGATATGTTGCAAGAAGCCTCGGATGGCTACTATCCATCGACCATTCATCGCGTGCTAAATCCGACTGGTGCAGAGGCAAAAAAATCACGCGTTTCCTTGCCATTATTTTTGCATCCACGTCCTGATGTGGTCTTATCAGAACGCCATACCGCCGGATCGTATTTGACCGAGCGCTTACAAGAATTACATTCTAAAGTTTAAATTATTCGTGTGGAAAACCACAGTCGCGCGCCTTTTGCGCCGTATTTGAATAATTACTCTAATTTAAAAACCTGACTGTCATCAAGTGGCAGCAAAAGTAAGGTGAAATAGGAAGGCTTTGCTCAAGAAATGCAGATGTTATGCAACGAGTAAATAAAGGTATTGGAAGAGGCAGTAGATTTTTTATTATTAAGAAATGACGCCATAGTCAGAGTCACACTCAGACAAAAAAAAATGGCACAACAGATTTAAACAAACGAAGCTAGGAGCTATGAATGAAGCAATCAATGAAACAAGTTGGTCAATCCGCAAATAAAATCCCGTCACGAGTAAAGGTACTTGTCATTGCGTGTCAATTGACATGCCTTGGTATGTCGAGTGCTTATGCACAGACTCAAAGCAAGGAAAAAACTGAATCAAACGAACCTATTAGTTCTTCACAAATTACCATCACTGGTAAAAAAGTCGGCATGGGTTTGATGGTGCAAGAAAACACACCAAAAGCACGCAGCACGATTACAGCAGAAGAGTTGGCGAAACAACGTCCAACTGGTAATGCGTATGAAGCTTTGGAGTTGATGCCAGCAGTGAACAGCTATAACTACGATGCAACAGGTTTGTTTGGCGGTGGTTTGACTTTACGTGGTTTTAATAGCGATCAGATCGGCGCGACGATCAATGGCGTACCAGTCAATGACTCTGGTAGCTTCGCTGTGTACCCACAAGAATATGTGGATCAAGAAAATACTTGCACACAATTTGTGACCCAAGGCTCGACTGACGTTGACTCTCCACAAATCGGTGCGACGGGTGGTAACTTCGGTATCACGACTTGCGATCCATCCAAAACAAAACGTATTCGTATTGCACAAACTTTGGGTCAATTGAATTTGTCCAAAACTTATGTGCGTTACGACACAGGTTTGCTAGAAGGTACAAATACGCGTTTCTTTATTTCCGCTTCTCATGCACAAGCAGATAAATGGAAAGGTCAAGGCGGTGCGAATCGCGATCATATCGATACTGGCTTCCGTACCGACTTTGATAAATTCAATTCCATCAGCGGTACGATTTTGTACAACCGCGCGATTAATCAAAATATCAGTTCTTACAGCTTAGCTGATTTGGCTAAAAATGGTTACTACTACGATTACGCCACAACTTTCGTTGGTCATGCGGCTGCAACACCAGGTAAAGCCGGTAGCGACACCAACTCGACAGTTGCAGATGCTTACTACCAATTGACTAAGAATCCATTTGAAAACGTGATCGCTTCTGTCACTGGCAAAATGCGCATCGGTGAAAATACCGACATCAAAGTCATTCCTTATTTCTGGTATGGCTATGGTACAGGTGGTAATCAACAACGTTTGCAAACAGAAAGCGCATTCTTAAACAAAGCAACGGGCAAACTGACTGCTGGTGTTGATCTGAATGGCGACGGCGATACTTTGGATAAAGTTATCGTGGCTAACAGTAGCGTGACACGCACACATCGTCCTGGTGTGACAGCGTCAATCACCCATACAATCGGCGATCACCAAATCTTGGGTGGCTTCTGGTATGAGCGCGCTACGCATGAACAATTTGGCCCTATGGTTGCTGTCGATGCAGCTGGTAATCCTGCGGATAGTTGGTTGAAAGAAGGCCGTATTATGCGTCCAGATGGCACACCATTCCAATCTCGTGACTGGAAAACGATCAGTGCTTCTAGTCAAGTATTCTTGCAAGACACTATCAGTATGATGGACGATAAGTTGTCGATCAATGTCGGTGTACGCGCACCAAACATGAAACGTGACTTCACGAATCGTGCGAACGAAGGTACTAACTCTGGCGTCGATTATCGTATTGAAAAATCTTACTCTGAAATCTTGCCGCAATTGGGCGCACGCTATCAGATCGATAATAACAACCAAGTCTTCTTCAGTTTAGCGAAGAACATGAAAGCACCACCAAACTTCGTGTATTCCACAACGAATAACGTAGTGATTGTGAATGGCGGACCTACATTGCCAGTTGACGTGAAAGCAGAAACTTCTACCAATATCGATTTGGGTTACCGTTTGCAAAGCGATCAATTGACTGCGCAAGCGACTGTGTATTCAGTTGATTTCCGTGATCGTCAAGCCACAGCATATGACCCAGTTCTGAATCTGAGCAGCTTGACCAGCGTCGGTAAAGTGAAGACTTATGGTTGGGAATTAGAATTGGGTAATACACCAGTGAATGGATTCTCATTCTATGGTTCTATCGGTTACGCCAACAGCGAAATCAAAAACGATCTGATCGTCAGCAAAACAGCGACTTTGCCAACTTCTGGCAAGCAAATGACTTTGACACCAGAATGGAAAGCTGGCTTGAGCGCAATGTATGAAACTGGTGCGTTTTACACACGTGTCAAAGTGAAATACACAGGCGAGCAATGGGCGACCATGACCAATGATGAATTGGTTCCTGCGTACACCTTGGTTGGTTTGGACGTTGGTTACCAGTTCCCTAACCTGAGCTGGATCAGCAAGCCAACTTTGCGTTTGAATATCAGTAACTTGACGAACAAACAGTATCGCAATCCATCGAGCTTTAACATCACGAATGCAAAAGTGTATGGTACTGCGACAGCGAAGAATGTGTTCTACTATATGGGTGCACCACGCTTCGCATCTGTGACTTTGTCAGGTGATTTCTAATCGGAGCAATTCGATAAATACAATTGTGGTGTGTAGTGTCGAGTTTTCCGACTCGCACTGCATCACCAACATTGAATTTCTAGAGATGCTCCCGCATAAAAATACTATGATGATTTAGTAGCTCATCACTCTGGACTTATCACTGTATTTTTATGCAAGCGAACTTTTGGTCTGCAACATTGGTCTATAAATGTTGCAGACTTTTTAGTTTAGGGTTTAGGCAAAATCATTTTTGCGTCGTTGTGTTGTTGTTTCGTCGACAGAATGATTTTGCGTAAGCCCAGAGGTTTTAAAAAATAAACTTTTTTAAAGCATCGTTTTCCTCATTGTCTATTTCAGCGTGTTTGCTAAGCCTAATTATGAATCTTTCGCATCGTCCCTGGTTAACATTAGTCCGCACTACGTTTAGCCTGAGTTTGTCTTTAGGTCTACTCGCATGTGCCACACCGCAGCGTCAGCCTGTCGTGGTCAATCTGGTGGCGATTAATGATTTTCATGGCCATCTTGACCAAGAGAAATTTAGCCTGACACGTGCCGCAGATCCTAAGCCGGTGCAAGTTGAAGGGGGCGGCATAGAAGTGTTGGGTAGTTATTTACAAGCCTGGCGCAAAGAAGATAAAGATTTGGTGTTTGTTGGTGGCGGTGATTTGATCGGTGCTAGTCCTGGCATCTCTTCTTTGTTTGCCGATGAACCTACCTTACAAGGATTGGGACGTTTGGGATTGCGCGTCAGTGCATTAGGCAATCACGAATTTGACCATGGCATCCAAGAATTGCAGCGTCAAATCAAAGGCGGTTGTGATTCACCGCGGCCAGATCGTGCCTGCAAATTTGATGGCGATTTTAAGGGCGCACAATTTTCCTATATCGCCGCGAATGTGATGGGTAAGCTGAGTGGCCAGCCGTTTTTCCCCGCTTATCACATAGAACAAGTGAAGGGCGTAAAGATCGGTTTTATCGGCGCAGTATTGCGCGATACGCCGATGATGGTCGCGAGTGAAAAATTAAAAGATGTGAGTTTTATCGATGAAGCCGAAGCGATTAACCGGACTATCCCTGGACTCAAAGCAGCGGGTGTGACGGTGTTCGTCGTCTTGATTCACGAAGGTGGAACTACGACCGAAGCTTTTGATCAGCCAGCTTGTTCACAATTAAAAGGCCCTATCGTCAATATCGTGAAGCGCCTTGACCCTGCAATCAAATTGATCGTCAGCGGACATAGTCATACCGGCTTTATGTGTCAGGTCGACGGGCGAACCGTGACACAGGCTCAAATGTACGGACATTTATTGACGCGTATTGCCTTGACGTTGGACGGCAATAGCCATGAAGTCATGCAGATTGATACTAAGAACGTAGAGATGACGCCTAGTCAATTAGCCGTGCCTGCCGAGTTATCGACATTGATGGAGCAAGCGCGTAAAGGCAGTGATGCCATGATCAACCAGCCGGTCGCGCGTTTGGCTGTATCGACGCTCAGTCGCAAATTGAATGAGGCTGGCGAATCGCCAATGGGGAATGTGGTCGCTGATGCACAACTAGCGGCAGTCAAGAATTTGGGTGCGCAAATCGCTTTTATGAATAACAAAGGCATACGCGGCAATCTGGAAACTAAGCAAGACAATATCAGCACCTACGGACAAAATTCCACCGTACTGCCGTTTGGTAACACGCTGGTGTTAATGACATTGACAGGCGCGCAAATTCGCACTTTACTGGAACAGCAAATGTGGCTGGACGATGAGTCACCCGATGGCAGAAATGTCTTGCAAGTGTCGGATGGATTCAGCTACACCTGGGATAGGAAACGTCCGGTCGGAAAACGTGTGCTGGCTGAGACCGTGAAGTTAAACGGTGTTGCCATCGACGATCAGGCCGAGTACAGAATCGTTGCCAATAATTTTATCGCAGGCGGTGGCGATCGATTACCTATGTTTGTTGAGGGAAAAAACAAAGTCGATACCGGCTTGAAAGATATTGATGTATTCATGCAGTATATTAAAGCCAAGGATCACGCAGGTACACCAGTGGGTAGTTCGAATCCAGCTGGCCGCGTGCAGAGACTCAACTAAGCGCAAACTAGGCACAAATTAAGAATCAAACAAGAATCAACTAAGCGATAAGAAAGTTAACCATGAAGAAAATAAAGTTATTGATTTTGTTGAGTGCCGTAATGGCGTCGTCCTTCGCCTCTTTTAGTGCCTTTGCATCTGGTGATGAAGGCCATAAAACCGTAGGCGCGATCGCCGATCGTTTACTCAAAGGAACGAACGCAGGAGCGCGCGTGCAAGCTTTATTGCAACCGGGCGAAAGCCTGCAATCGCTTTCTATCTGGGCAGACTGCGCGAAGGGCACTTTCTGCGGTCCACAGACCTCAGAAATGGTCGCCTTCACCATACAAAATCCTGCGCATGCCGCTTACCATTACACCAATACTCCGGTGCAGAATAAAACCTATGTCGCGGGTGGTGTCGGTACTACAGATCACGATATCGTACAGACGCTTAAGCAAGCCATCGCGGTATTGCAAGGGAATGATACGGAAGTGACTAATCCACACCGTTTTAGTCCACGTCAGGCCTTGCTGATGATTGCGCATTTGGTTGGCGATATTCATCAGCCTTTGCATGTAGGTGCGGCTTATATCAATAGCGACAATCAATTTGTCACGCCGACTAGCAAACAACAAGTTGATGGCGTAACGATGTTTGATCTGCAAGGCGGGAATAATTTACTGATCGAAGACAAGGCTACGTGGACAGCACGCGATCTCGAAAATTACAAACGCGATGAAGCAGCAGCGAAAGCAGCGGGAACTGATGCCGATAAACCAAAACGCGTCGGCAAGCCTTTGCATTTGTATTGGGATGTGACGGTGGTTGAAAACGTGATGCGCAATTTGGGCGTACGTTCAGTTGCGGAATTGACGGAAAAAATGTTGGCAGCGCCTGCACCAGTCAGCGCTAATTCGGGTGATCCAGTGACTTGGCCAGAACAGTGGGCGAACGAGGGCTTGGTGAATGCCAAAGTCGCTTATGCCGATATCGTTGCGACGGAAAGAATTAAAGTGACCAGCCGTCGTGGTGTCGAGTTTTCATCTTGGTACACGACTCTGCCAGCAAACTATATTGCCAGCAGCACCGAGATTACCCAGAAACAATTGCAAGTTGCCGGTTATCGTTTGGCCGCATTGTTGCAAAAAATTTGGCCGTAATTTTAAACACGTGCCGTAGTGGTCAAAGCCATACAGGAAATAGAAAGTACGATCATGAAAAAAATCATATTGGCGTTTAGCTTAGGAGTCTTGTCCGCATCGGCCTTGCCTGTTCTGGCTCAAGATAAGAATCATACAGCGCAGAAAAATCTGCAAGCGACACGTCAATATTATGCGAAGTTGGTGAATCCATCCTCACCGCAATTAGCGGAATTAACGATGTTGATGACCATGATGCCCAAGGGCGGTGATATTCATCATCATTACTCTGGCGCGATTTATGCTGAGACTTATCTGGATTGGGTTGCGCAAAAAGGCTACTGCATTTATCGCGATAGCGACACCAATCTCAAGCAAGAAAAATTTAAGGTAGAGACACGCACCGCGCAGATCAATGAAGCGAATAAATCTTGCCTGAAGGTCGATGCGATTCGCAAAGATAATGCCATGTATCGCGAATTAATGTCGGCCTGGTCAGTGGTTGATTTTGATAATCATGGACATACACAACTGCCACCGGATCAACACTTCTTTAACACCTTCGGCTATTTTTCATCCATCGCCAAATATTCAACGAATCTTGGTTTGCAGATTTTGAAGCAGCAAGCCAAGAATGAAAATATTCAATATCTGGAAACCATGTTGCGCAGTGCGCCGGTGACCGAAAACGCTGAATTTGCCGCGCGCCTTGATGCTTTGACTTCCACCAGCAGCGTTGCCGATATGCAGCAAGCATTTGCTCAGTTTGCCGATTTTTTGGCGCAAGATAGTGCGACACAGAAAAAAATTACGGACTTCATCAAAGAAGCAGAAGCTGACGCCGCAGGGATAGATGATGCTGATTTCAGTTTGCGGTTTCAAACCTATGTTTCGCGCAATAGTCCGGCATCGAAAGTGTTTTCTAGTTTGTATTCGGCCTTTGCCGCCAGTCAGGCTAATCCGCTCATCGTCGGTGTGAATATTGTTGGCGCTGAGCATGCTTTGATTGCTTTGCGTGATTACCAATTGCACATGCAAATGTTCGCTTTCTTAAAGCAACGCTTTCCTACCGTTCGTTTGTCTATCCATGCGGGTGAACTCGCGCTGGGTATCGTCGCTCCTGAGCATTTGCAAAGCCATATACGCGATGCTGTACAAATTGCGGGCGCAGAACGAATCGGGCACGGCGTTGATATCATGCACGAAGCGCGCCCAGATCAATTGTTGGGTGAACTGAAAAAACGCAATGTTGCTGTTGAGATTAATTTGAGCAGCAATAGTTTTATTCTCGGCATTCCAGCACAAGCACATCCGGTGACGATGTATATGCGGCATCAGGTGCCGATTGTCATCAGCAGCGATGATCCCGGTGTTTCCAGAAATAATATCAGTCACGAATATATGTTGTTTGCCAGTCGTTATCAACCGTCTTATGACACGTTAAAGAAGACGGTCTACAATAGTATTCGCTATTCTTTCTTGAGCCAGCAAGATAAGGCTCAGCAAGTCAAATTGTTGGACCAACGCTTCCTGCAATTTGAGGCTGCGGCGGCGAAGTTGGCACAAGCTGCGCAAGTAAAATTCTAAGAGAATTAGTTCGGCAAGAGATGGGTAAAAGTTAGGCCAAGTCTTTTTGCACTTGCGCTTCAATTTGTGTCCATTCTTCTTCGCTGAACAAACGCGAACGCGTATGAAAAGCTTTGCCACTCGCACCTTCCAATGAAAAAGTGCCGCCGTGGCCGTCAATCACATCGAGTATCAATTGCGTATGCTTCCAGTAATCGTATTGCAATTTACCGATGTAAAAAGGCACGCCGTTGAGATCGCCTAATTTGATATCGTAAGGGCCTATTGTTAAATCGCTAGGCAGGTAACAGTTGGCTGCACTATTGTCGCAACAACCGCCAGATTGATGAAATAGGATCTCGCCATGCTCGGCTTTGAGTTGCGCGATCAGTGCATAGGCTGCCGGAGTGGCGATGACACGATCTACCATAATTCCTCACGCAAAATGACATCTCTTTGGAGTTAAGGTGCGCAGTAGGCTGCTGCCAACTGCGCCACTTATTACTGCTAGTTTTAAATTAGAAGAAACCTAATTTGTTTTCGCTATAGCTGACCAAAAGATTTTTAGTTTGCTGATAGTGATTCAACATCATCTTATGATTTTCACGACCGATGCCGGATTCTTTATAACCACCGAAAGCAGCATGGGCTGGGTAGGCGTGGTAGCAGTTGGTCCAGACGCGTCCGGCTTTGATCGCGCGTCCCATGCGATAGGCAACATTACCATTTCGACTCCACACGCCAGCACCTAGGCCGTACAGCGTGTCGTTGGCAATCGCGAGTGCTTCTGCTTCATCTTTAAAAGTCGTGATGGCTAACACCGGTCCAAAAATTTCTTCTTGAAAGATGCGCATTTTATTGTGACCTTTAAACAAGGTCGGTTGCACGTAATAGCCGCCTTCCAAGTCTCCACCCAAATGTGCTTGCGCGCCGCCAGCCAATAATTCCGCGCCTTCAGCGATACCTAATTCGAGATACGACATGATCTTGGTCAGTTGCTCTTTCGATGCCTGGGCGCCCATCATGCTTTCGGTGTCCAGAGGATTCGCATGTTTAATTGCAGCGACACGCTTTAAGACGCGTTCCATGAATTTGTCATAGATGCTTTCTTGGATTAGAGCGCGTGATGGGCAAGTGCAAACCTCACCTTGATTGAATGCGAACAGGACCAGACCTTCGATGGCTTTATCGAGGAAGGCATCGTCGGCATCCATGATGTCAGCGAAGAAGATATTCGGTGATTTTCCACCTAACTCTAGCGTCGCTGGAATCAGATTGTTCGCCGCAGCTTGCGCAATCACGCGACCAGTAGAAGTCGAACCGGTGAATGCGATCTTGGCGATACGTTTGCTATTAGCCAGTGGCATACCGGCTTCACGGCCATAGCCATTGACGATATTTAATACGCCCGGTGGCAATAAGTCGGCGATCAATTCGGTCAGAATCAATAAAGAGATCGGTGTGGATTCTGCTGGTTTCAACACGACGCAGTTACCTGCACCCAAGGCCGGTGCCAGCTTCCAGGCAGCCATCAGGATAGGAAAGTTCCATGGAATAATCTGACCGACGACACCTAAAGGTTCGTGGTAATGGTAAGCAACAGTGGTTTCATCGAGTTCCGACAAGGCGCCTTCCTGTGCCCGCACACAGCCCGCAAAATAACGGAAGTGATCGACGGTTAAGGGAATATCTGCGTTCAGGGTTTCTCGTATTGCTTTGCCATTGTCGACTGATTCTGCGTAGGCTAATAGTTCTAGATTGGCTTCTATCTTGTCGGCGATTTTATTCAGAATATTCGCGCGTTCGGTGGGGGAAGTTTTTCCCCACGCATCGGCTGCGGCGTGGGCTGCGTCGAGTGCGAGCTCGATATCTTCGGCACTGGAGCGTGCGGCCTGTGTATACACTTTGCCACTGATGGGAGTGATGACGTCAAAGTACTGACCTTTCACTGGCGCGGTCCATTTGCCACCTATGAAATTGTCGTAACGAGATTTGTATTGAATGATGGCGCCTGTGGCACCTGGTGCTTGGTAGATCAAGATGGTCTCCTGTTGTTGATTTATGGTAGATCGCAACCTGTTCATCGCGCCTATGGGCAATGCGATTAGCATGGTTGTTGCCATCACTATTTGCAATTGCCATGCCATGTCCTTGAGAGATTTTGCGGAAGGTTTTTTGCTGCGTTGCAACCTACTATGTGAATCCGTAGTGAGTGACAATAATTCACGTTTTTGTTGTCGCATCCGAGAGCCCAATGCCATCTTCATGCGACACATTCCTGCTAAGATGCAAGACAGTTGTTTGTTCCAGATCGCCACAAATAGTGACAGCTGTAACAATTTGAGACAGGTCAAATCCAGTTGATTTTCAGAGAATTAATATGCCGTGTTCAGGCACAGTCAGGAAGATGGCAGTAGACTATGTCAACGCTTTTTAATTAGTGATCGTCACACTTTTTACTTCGGTGCCGTGACACCACAGGAGTTACTTCATGCGTCAACACGCTATTCTCACAGCGCCCCATTTAAAGCAGGCACGCTTGCAATTTGTTGAACGCGGCATTCGCCCTGAAACAGGTGTCGAATTACGCGTGGCGCAATCGTGGCAACGGAGTATGTCTGCCGGCCTTTCACCCTTGGGTGGAGTCGATTGTGCAGATAATCTGAGTGTTGGCAATTTGCGATACGCGCGCGACCTTAACCATGAATTAATCAGCCATTCTGAGCCCGTCATAGAGTATCTGTTTGAACAATTGCGGCACAGTCATAGCATGGTGATATTGGCGGATGCGCAAGGGGTGTTGATGCATACCATGGGGGATCTAGACTTCTTGAGTAAGGCGGACAAAGTTGCATTGAAGTGCGGTGCAAGTTGGGCAGAAAATCAGCGTGGTACGAATGCGATAGGTACAGCGTTGGCGGAAGCGAGTGAGATAGAAATCAATGGCGCTGAACATTTTCTGGAACCGAATGAATTCCTCACTTGTGCTGCAGCGCCTATCTTGTCGGCGCAAGGTCAATTAATGGGCATCTTGGATATTTCAGGCGACCATCGCAGTCGCCATCCGCATACGCTGGGTTTGGTCACGACTGCAGCTCAAATGATAGAAAATAGCCTGGTCTTGAGTGCATGCCAGCATCAGATTTTGGTGCAATTACACACCAGTGCAGCTGGCATAGGTTCGGTCGCTCAAGGCGTGTTAGCCTTTTCTGAGGATGGTTGTCTGGTGGGAGCGAACCGACGTGGATTAGCTTTATTAAAATTACGTTATACAGATATCGCAGCGACCCGATGGGAACACTTATTTGAACAAGACTTTGAGGCACTGTTAGCGCGGCAACTGCGTTTGGCTGGACGCGCAGAAGCGGTTTTTTGTCGTGATGGAACTTGTTTGTTCGTACAAATGCATAGTCAGAGCAGAGGGCGCCAGGCGATGACTGTGAGTGTGCAGTCAACACAAACGCAGCCTTTACGAAGCGCTCAGTCAATTCAAAGCGGGCAAATCGATGCTCGTTGGCAGGCAGCCTCAGAAAAAGCCCGTAAGCTCATTGATAAGGCGATACCTTTGTTAATTACTGGGGAGTCTGGTGTCGGCAAAGAAGTGTTTGCACAATCGGTACATCAGGCCTCTGCGCGGCGAGACAAGGCTTTTGTAGCGGTCAATTGCGCTGCTATTCCAGAACATCTCATTGAGGCTGAATTATTTGGTTATGTGGCTGGGGCATTCACCGGCGCCGCGCGTCAAGGTGCCGCAGGTCGCCTGCGGGAAGCGCATGGCGGAACTTTGTTTTTGGATGAAATTGGCGATATGCCATTCAGTTTGCAGACGCGATTATTGCGTGTATTGCAAGAGCGCCAAGTAATCCCCTTGGGTAGTAGTGTCGCGATCGCGGTGGATTTTAATTTGATTTGCGCGACCCATCAAAATCTCAAACGCAATATAGAGCAAGGACGTTTTCGCGAAGACTTGTTTTATCGAATTAATGGCTTGAGCTTGAATTTGCCAGCCTTGCGAGAGCGTAGCGATTTCACGGCTTTGTGTGCCAGTTTATTGCGGGAATTTTCGCCGGTGCAGATCGACATTGCCATTGATTTATTGGCTGCGATGCGAGTGTACGCGTGGCCAGGCAATCTGCGTCAACTCAGTCATGTACTGCGCGCGGCAGTGGCATTGATGGATGAAGAGCAGTCGTGCATCAGTTGGGAGCACATAGGCGATGAGCTGGCCGCAGAGTTGCGTAATGCAAGTAAGGGGAATCCGCGATTGGAGAGTGCGGCGATCGCTGAGCTAGAGCGAAGAGACGCAGTGGAAATAACAGGGAAGATTGGAGAAACGCCAACGCAGATACCGCAAAATGCTTGGATGAACTCGATGCCACAGGAGGCAAAGTCACCATCGAAGGCACAGAATTTACAGGAAAATGCAAGACAACTGATTCAGCAAGCTTTGCAGAATACAAATGGCAACGTGTCAGCAGCAGCGCGATTGCTGGGAATCAGCCGCCAAACTCTTTACCGAAAATTGCAAGGACAGTGATGATTGCTGCCAGTGATAATCATTAATTGAGGCGCACTAATTGAGGTCTACCAAAGCAGCACCAAGAAGTACATGCATACACGAGACAATGCCGTGACATATGATGTGAAAACCCTCACTCATAGCGAAGTCATGTGCTCCACAACTCGCCCATTTAGAACGAACGCAGCATGACAGATGAGTAAGGGAAGATCACAGACGCCAGCTAAAACTATTTTGCTGACGTCCATGGATCACTACTAATTACATCTGATCTGGCATGCGGAACTTATCTCGGCGATCACCCATTAAGTTGCGGATTTCGCGAATACTAAGTCCAGACTCTTCATGCATACGAATCAACAAAGACGGACCTACAGGCAAAATTTTATGACGGATTTTACTAATCACTGGCGGCGCCACTTCCAATGCGCGTGACAGTGCAGCATCGTTTTTAATGCCCAGAGTTTTGATTAAAGTATCAAGTAGATTGTTTGGATCGTATTGAAACTCTTCGGACAGAGGGATATCGAGGATATTAGCCATGGAATATGATGAATCCTATGTAAATGGTTTAAACAAAAAACTTTGACTTCTGAGTAGATTTTATAAGTTGAGTTTGTGCTTGTATATTGCACTTTAGGGCAATAAGCTTGTGCGCCCTAAAGAGTTCTTGGTACGTGAACTACTACGACGACGACTTGTGAATTTGCTTACTTCAATGTATTCAAGTAACGTCAATAATTCAAGGTAAATTATTATCGAACTTGTTTTTTTAAGCTAAGCACTTGGCTTGTCAGTTCATAGTGTCATAGAAGAAAGCTAAATTACTTCTATGACCATATACAGCATTGTAGGGGAATTTGGTTTAGGCAAATGTGAAAAATTGTCTCGTGATTTTGCCATGCGTTAAAATCATGCCGCTTTTTTAGGTTGCTTGAGCTGATTTGAACAGGTTTAGCTCTCACTTACTCCTGTTGGTGCTCGATACGGTGACCTATATGAAGACTTATACAAAGACGTATGTGGAGATTTATATCGGGAGTAGACTTGGGGAACGTCCTTGCAGAATATCTTCTGTGCGGATATGTACTGCCGCTTTCGATTCTGGGTGCGTAAGAATATAAAAAGTATTCGTCTTAATTGCTGATATGACGTGGTTGGCGACTTGTTGCGCTGGGATACCTGCTTCGACAGCTTTGGTAATGGCCGCGCCGGTTTTCAGGCTAACGGTTTCTAATTGTTCCAGCTTGCTACGGTCTTGCGCATCGCGATGACGTTCGGAATCGGTAATGCGGGTCTTCACCCAGCTAGGGCAGAGCACGGAGACACCGATTTTCGATTTGCGTAGGGTCAGGTCGTGATACAAACCTTCGCTCAAAGTGACTACCCCAAATTTACTGACATTGTAGGCAGCCAATGCTGGCTCGGATACCAGGCCGGCGAGTGAGGCAGTATTGACGATGTGTCCTTCTTCGCCCTTGGCCAACATACGTGGAATAAAAGCCCGCAGTGCGTGAGTCACGCCGTACAGATTGATCCCCATGATCCATTCCCAATCCTTGGCCGTGGTTTCCCAGGCGGATTTGGTAAAAGCGACGCCAGCGTTATTCACTAGTAGATGTACATTGCCAAATTCGGTAAATGCACGTTCTGCCAAAGTCAGGATCGCGCTTTCCTGTGCGACATCAGTCACTACGCCGATAACCTCACTGCCAGCCTCACGAATTTCGGCGACGGTTTTGTCCAGCGTCTCGGCACTAATGTCGGCTAACACTAATTTCATTCCTTCTGCAGCCGCAGCGAGCGCTATGGCTTTTCCTATGCCTTCTGCCGCGCCTGTGATGACGGCAACTTTGCCTTTTAAGTCCTGCATTTTTCTCTCCAATAGGTATTTGTTTTGATGTATTGATGTTGAATGTTAGTGGATTAACGGTAGCTCACTAACGGTAACTCACTAAGTCTGCCCGTTGGTGTATCTCTAAATGAGCGCTGCTATTCAAATAGTTGAGGCTGATGCGAGAGTTGCCCATGCGCAGTTTGCTGAAGCCGCTGTTTACTAAGCTGGCATTTAAATCAAAAATACGCTGATCACTAATGCCGAGCACGTCCTGAAGTAGTGCAGAGATGATGCCGCCCGAAGTGAAGATCCAATAATTTTCTTGCTCATCGCTTCCTTCTATCAGCCGCAGTAAAGCTAACCGACAACGCCGTTGAAACTGCACCCAGCTCTCGCTGTAGTCGTCATGTTCGCCACCAATCCAGCGATTGACTGCCGCGGTGAACATGTTCTGAAACGCACGTCGCGGATGTGGATGATGGTTGATGGAAAGTTTCAAAGCCCGAAAGTCGGCAAACTCAGGATGGCTCCTGAGCAAAACTTCTTGATGATCAAATTCATCGAAGCCGGGATCAACTATCCAATCCGTTTCTGGAAAATCGCTTGGCGAATTTCTAAATTGTTGCAGGCACTGTTGCGCAGTTTGATAGTGACGGCGGTTGCCACCCATTACTACTCGATCAAGCTGTTGTCCGCTTTGTTTGAACCAATCACCTAACAGGCGCGATTGTTCTTCGCCTAGCGGCGACAATTGATCGTAATCGTCAGCATCAAAGCTGGCCTGACCGTGCCGGATTAAATAGATATGGCGCATGGATCTGCCAGACTTATAAACTCGATGCATTGATCAAACTCAGGCAACGTTGTTCCAGATAATTGCAGAACTTGCCAAAGCTAGCAAAGGCGGGATTGGTGCTTTGTCCATGGAAATAGCGGTAGTAAATTTGCTGCACGATCACAGCTAAACGGAATAGTCCAAAGATGGCGTAAAAGTCAAAATTGTCGACGCGATAGCCAGTCTTTTCGCCGTAATAATCGATGACTTCTTGGCGAGTCAGCATTCCTGGCAAATGTGTAGGTTGGCGGCGTACCGATTGGAACACCGCATCGTCATCGGCCTGCACCCAATACGCGAGCGTATTTCCTAAATCCATTAAGGGATCACCGAGTGTCGCCATTTCCCAATCGAGCACGCCTATGACTTCGGTGGGGTTGTCGGGATTTAAAACGACATTATCAAAACGGAAGTCATTGTGGATTAAACAGGTGGCGAGATCTTGCGCTGGCATTTTGTCCTGCAACCATTGCATCACGCTTTCAAAGTCGCCGACATCCTCGGTTTTTGCTTGACGATAACGCTCAGTCCAACCCGACACCTGGCGCGCTACATAGCCCGCACCTTTGGCAATCGATGCCAACCCTGCTTGTTGGTAGTCGATTTGATGTAGCTCTATCATTTTGTCGATGACGTTCAGGCACAGTCTGCGTGTATCCTCTGTCGTCAACACTAAATCCTTGGGCAGATTCTGGCGCGGAATAATGCCATGCAAACGCTCCATCACATAGAAGTCGCAATCCATTACGGCGGGATCACTGCAAGTCGCGATCACTTCCGGTACATAGCGATAAACCGGTTTTAGCGCACTCATGATCTTCGCTTCGCGCAGCATGTCATGTGCGGATTTGGCCCTATGTCCAAACGGTGGGCGGCGCAAGATTAAATCACGTTCTGGATAACCCAATAGGTAAGTGAGATTGGAGGCGCCACCGGGGAATTGTTGTATCGCCGGTTCGCCTTGTAACGTGGGTAAATGCTGGCGAATAAAGGCAGTGATTTTCTCGCTATTGAGTTCTTCACCAGCGCGTACGCTGGCTGCTGCATCGAGTAAGTTAGGCGTAGTCATCTTGTGATCAGTTTTATACTTTATAAAGAGATGCCGAGGCGTTTGGCTTGTTGCTTTAATTCTAGTTTTGCGATCAAGCCGCGATGCACTTCATCCGGACCATCAGCGATACGTAGTACACGTGCATACGCATATAAAGCTGTCAGGGGGAAATCATCGGATAAGCCCGCGCCGCCGTGGATTTGCATCGCCGCATCGATGACTTGCGTGGCGACATTCGGTGCAATCACTTTGATTTGTGAGATCTCGCTCATCGCGCCTTTGACACCGACGGTGTCCATCGTCCAGGCTGCTTTTAAAGTCAGTAATCTCGCCTGTTCAATTGCCATGCGTGCATTCGCGATGATGTCGGCATTGCCACCGAGTTTGGCTAGGGGTTTGCCAAAGGCGACGCGGCTCAAGGCGCGCTCACATAATAGTTCTAAAGCAAACTCCGCAGCACCGATTGCACGCATGCAATGATGTATCCGCCCCGGCCCTAAGCGCCCTTGGGCGATTTCAAATCCACGACCTAAGCCACCGATGATGGATGACAACGGCAGGCGCACATTGGTAAAACTGACTTCGCCATGCCCGTATGGTTCATCCAAGGTGTGGAACACGGGAAGCATGCGTTCTATCTTGACGCCCGGTGTATCTAAGGGAACGAGTATCATGGAATGCTGTTGATGCTTATCCGCGCCTTGGTCGCTCAGTCCCATAAAAATCAACACTTTGCAATTCGGATGACCGATACCAGAACTCCACCATTTGCGCCCGTTCAGCACTACTTCATCACCTTCCAAGACCGCGGTGGCAGCCATGTTGGTGGCATCGCTGGAAGCGACGTCGGGTTCAGTCATGCAAAATGCGGAGCGGATTTCACCCGCCATCAAAGGCTTGAGCCAACGCTGCTTTTGCTCGTCTGATCCGTATTTGACCAGCACTTCCATATTCCCCGTATCGGGCGCATTGCAATTGAAGACTTCAGGCGCGATCATCGATCGACCGGTGATTTCCGCTAAAGGTGCGTAATCGACATTCGATAGACGGGCACCATCTTCAGGTAAAAACAGATTCCATAATTCGGCTGCTTTCGCCTTGGCTTTAAGTTCTTCTATGACGGGTGGTTGCTGCCACTGTGTCCAGTCAGCACCACCCCGTAATTGCGCGGCATAGGTTTTTTCCGCGGGAATAATATGGTCTTGCATGAAAGCTCGCATACGAGCGATCAGGTCAGTGGCTGTGTCGGAGTGGGCGAAATTCATAGGGGACTTTCGAGTCAGGGAGCGAAGAGCTCAAAATTGTGACGGTAGCTTACGATCTTGCGGATAATTATTCAAATGAATGATTTGAATATGACATAATTCATTTTATGCATATATCTCGTACTGATTTGAATTTGTTTGTGGTGCTTGACGCGATTTACAGTCAAGGCAATATCACACGCGCCAGCCAGACTTTGAATCTCAGTCAGCCAGCGCTCAGTCATGCCTTGGCGCGCCTGCGAGCCATGTTTGATGATCCCTTATTTGTGCGGCAAGGGGTATCTATGGTGCCAACCCCTTTTACGCGTGGCATCATCACGCAAGTGCGTCAAGGTTTGCAGCTGTTTGAAGCGAGTTTGCAAACCGAGCAAAGCTTTAATCCAGGACAGACGCAAAGAAGCTTTCATCTGGGATTGCGCGATGTGTTTGAAGCGACCATCTTGCCACCTTTATTGCAAAGAATTAGCGAGCAAGCCCCGGGTATTAGTATCGCCAGTGTACGGGTAGACCGGCGTGAAATTGAATCCGCACTCAGTAGTGGTAATCTCGATATGGTGCTGGAAGTGCCAATACCACTGACAGGCAATATCCGTCAGCAACGCGTATCGCGTGATCGCTTAATTGTGCTATCGCGCAAGGGACATCCACAAATGCCGAAGAAAAAGAGTTTGCCACTTGAGCTTTCAACTTATTTGCAGCAAAGGCATGTATTGGTGTCGTCGCGCCGTCAAGGTATGGGTTTGGAAGATTTTGAATTGAATCGCGAGGGTTTGCGACGACAAATCAGCTTGCGCTGCCAACATTACTTTGCCGCCTGTCGAGTTGTTAGTGAAACTGATTTGCTGCTGACTATGCCTGAACAATATGCAAGCATTGCGAATGCGCAATTTATGAACCGGATCGACTCTTTTCCTCTTGCAACTCAACCAATAGATGCGCATCTCTATTGGCATGTGAGTGCTGAAAATGACCCAGCGAATGCTTGGTTACGTGAACAATTGATAGAACTAATGCAGCGACGCTGAATCTTGGAGCGAAGCAGAATGGAAGAGTAAAAACGTGGTGTTTGGATATTCTTTGATTTGTACACTACGATAAAAGACAAGTGCTGGTGTAAACTTGCTGTTGTACAGAAATAAAGAATAAAAAAGATAGGACTTACGCAAAACAGACGCTAGCGTCGTTGCAATCGCCTCGCCGTACAGTTGTACTGTCTTCGGCGACGCGCCTAGCTAGCGCAGTTTTGCGTAAGTCCTAAAAGATTAAGATTGACGTAAAACAGACACTGTCGTCCTTGTGTTCGCCTCGCCCCCGATTTAAGCATTCGAAGGCAGGCTCTTGTTAGCGCAATTTTGTGCCAGTCTTAAAGAATAAAGATAATAGTTCGCGATGTTTTCTTATGATCGCGATAACTAGAACCAGGTGACATGATGAATAAAGTAGTAATTCCTATTAATAGTATTAGTGCCCAGCCAGAGCAAGGTACGAGCAAACAACGCAAGCGCGAAGCGCCAAAAGGACGTCGCGTTGATCCGCAAGCCTTGGCTGAAGTGCAGACCTTGCTCGGTGATGCGCCGCGCACGGCGGATTTGCTGATTGAGCATTTGCATAAAATCCAGGATCACTACCAAGCCTTATCGGCTGCACACTTAGCAGCCTTGGCACAAGAATTACGACTGGCGCAAACCGAGGTGTATGAAGTTGCTACTTTCTATCATCACTTTGATGTGGTCAAAGAAAACGATGCTATGCCAGCGCCATTAACGATTAGAGTTTGCAATAGTTTGTCTTGTGAAATGGCAGGCGCACAAAGTCTGTTAGATAAACTGCCAGCCATACTCGGCACCGAGGTGCGCGTACTTGCCGCACCCTGCATAGGTCGTTGTGAGCAAGCACCGGCCGTGGCGGTAGGGCAATACGCTATCGCGCAGGCGGATCTCGCTAAGGTGGAAGCCGCAGTGCAAAACGGGCAGGTGCGTGCGGAAGTTGGTCAGTACACCAATTACGCCGCGTATCAGGCGCAAGGTGGTTACGCGCTGTTAAAAGAATGCATGAGTGGTCAACGTGAATTAGAAAACGTCTTGCAGACTATGGAAGATTCAGGCTTGCGCGGACTCGGTGGTGCGGGTTTTCCCGCCGGACGCAAATGGCGCATTGTTGGTGCCGAGGCTGGGCCGCGTTTGATGGCGGTGAATATAGATGAAGGTGAACCGGGGACGTTCAAAGACAGGTTTTATCTCGAGCGTGATCCTCATCGTTTCTTAGAAGGCATGCTGATCGCTGCTTGGGCGGTGGGTATTGCAGATATCTATATTTACCTGCGCGATGAATACCATGCTTGTCGCACTCTGTTAGAGCAAGAGTTGGCGTCATTAATCGCAAATACGCCTATCCCCAATTTGCCGACAATACATTTGCGACGCGGAGCTGGTGCGTATATCTGCGGTGAAGAATCCGCGATGATAGAGTCGATAGAAGGCAAGCGCGGCATCCCACGTTTGCGCCCGCCGTATGTGGCGCAAGTTGGCCTATTTGGACGTCCTACGTTAGAGCATAATTTCGAAACCTTGTTCTGGGTACGCGATATTTTGGAAAAAGGTGGTACTTGGTTTAGCGCGCAAGGGCGCAATGGACGTAAAGGCTTGCGCTCATTCTCGGTGTCTGGGCGCGTAAAAAATCCGGGTGTAAAACTGGCACCGGCAGGTGTCACGATACAAGAATTAATCGATGAATATTGTGGTGGCATGGCAGATGGCGAAGTATTTTATGCTTACTTGCCCGGTGGTGCCTCAGGCGGTATTTTGCCTGCTAGTATGAATACGATTCCACTCGATTTTGATACCTTGCAACCCTACGGTTGCTTTATTGGTTCAGCCGCCGTAGTGGTTATGTCTGAACGTGACAGCGCAGTGAATGCAGCACGTAATCTGATGCATTTCTTCCAGCATGAATCGTGCGGCCAATGTACGCCATGTCGTGTTGGCACCGCGAAGGCTTCGGTGCTGATTGCGCAAGATCAATGGGATCTGCCTTTGTTAGCCGAACTCTCTACCGTGATGCGCGATGCTTCGATTTGCGGTCTGGGACAAGCGGCGCCAAATCCTGTCGATTGTGTGGTTAAGTATTTTCCGCACGAACTCCACGCAACACATAAGTGAAGGCACGAGACCATGAATGCAATTACCCGTAGCCAGATGGCAGAGATGGATGTCCCGACTGTGAGCTTTAGCCTGAACGGCAAAGAAGTCACAGCGCGCAGCAATGAATTACTGATAGAAATCGCCAAGCGTGAGGGCGTCGAGATTCCGCACCTGTGCTACCGCCCCGGTATGGAAAGCGTCGGCAATTGCCGCGCTTGTATGGTAGAGATCAATGGTGAACGCGTGTTGGCACCAAGTTGCTGCCGTCATCCTTCCAACGGCATGCAAGTCGTAACTGATAGCCCACGCGCAGTCAGTGCGCAAAAAATGGTGCTGGAATTACTGCAAGCGGATATGCCAGAAACCAGCTATACCCGTCACAATGAAGTCGATCACTGGTCAGAAAAATTACAAGTTGGTAAACCACGCTTTGCTGCTTCGGCTGCATCAGCAGACCGTATCCCAGTCCCGCAAGATGCCTCGCATGCAGCGATCACGGTGAACCTCGATGCCTGCATACAATGTACACGCTGCGTGCGCGCCTGTCGCGATGAGCAAGTGAATGATGTGATTGGCATGGCCTTCCGTGGCGATGCCGCCAAAATTGTATTTGATATGGATGACCCTATGGGCGCATCGACTTGCGTCGCCTGTGGTGAATGTGTACAAGCATGTCCGACCGGCGCTTTGATGCCTGCGCGCGATGCGGCCTTGGCCGTACCTGACAAACAAGTGGAATCGGTCTGTCCATATTGTGGCGTCGGTTGCCAACTTACTTATAACGTCAAAGACAATCACATACTCTTTGTCGAAGGTCGTGATGGGCCAGCGAATCATGCGCGTTTGTGCGTGAAAGGCCGTTATGGTTTCGATTACGCGCATCATCCGCACCGTTTAACCGTGCCTCTCATTCGTCGCCCGGAAGCCAAAAAAACCGGTGATTTTGTGATGGACCCGGCGCATGTGATGGACATCTTCCGTGAAGCCAGTTGGGAAGAAGCCTTGGCATTAGCAGGCGGCAAGCTTAAACAGATCCGCGACACCAAAGGCAAAAAAGCCTTAGCAGGATTTGGTTCTGCCAAAGGCAGTAATGAAGAAGCTTACTTATTTCAAAAACTGGTTAGGGTCGGTTTTGGCAGTAATAATGTCGATCACTGCACGCGCCTGTGCCATGCCTCATCCGTTACTGCTTTGCTAGAAGGCATAGGTTCGGGTGCGGTATCGAATCCCGTGATGGATGTGACCAAAGCCGAAGTCGTGATCGTGATTGGTGCAAATCCGACGGTGAATCATCCAGTGGCGGCGACTTGGATCAAGAACGCAATAGAAAATGGCACTAAGCTGGTGGTGATGGATCCGCGCAAATCTGATCTGGCACGTATGGCACATCGCTATTTGCAATTCAAACCCGATACCGACGTCGCGCTGCTCAATGCCATGATGCATGTGATCGTGCACGAGAATTTGGTCGATAAAGATTTTATTGATAGTCGCACCATAGGCTATGCAGAATTGGAAAAAAATGTCGCAGGCTATAGTCCAGAATTGATGGCGCCGATTTGCGGTATAGACGCAGATACCATCCGCGATGTGGCACGCTTATATGCGACTTCAAAAGGCTCGATGATTTTGTGGGGCATGGGTGTGTCGCAACACGTGCATGGCACCGATAATGCGCGCTGCTTGATTGCGCTGGCTTTGATGACGGGGCAAATCGGCAAACCGGGCAGTGGCTTGCATCCATTACGTGGGCAAAATAATGTGCAGGGAGCATCTGATGCGGGCTTGATACCGATGATGTATCCCGACTATCAACGCGTTGATAACGCGGCGGCACGCGCCCGTTTTGAACAGGCCTGGCAATTACCCGCCGATACTTTAGATCCGCAACCAGGTTTGACCGTAGTCGAGATCATGCACGCGATTAAACGCGGTGAAATTAATGGCATGTACATCATGGGTGAAAATCCGGCGATGTCTGATCCTGATGTGAATCATGCACGTGAATCTCTCGCCGCACTCGATCATTTAGTGGTGCAAGATATTTTCTTGACCGAGACCGCCTATTTGGCGGACGTGATTTTGCCAGCTTCCGCTTTCCCCGAAAAAACTGGCAGCTTTACGAATACTGATCGCTTAGTGCAAATGGGACGTCAGGCGATTGATCCACCGGGACAGGCGAAGCAAGATTTGTGGATCATCCAACAAATGGCGCAACAACTTGGCTTGGATTGGCAGTATCCGAATGTGGGTGCCGTATTTGATGAAATGCGTCATACCATGCCGAATATCGTGGGCATCACTTGGGAGCGTTTGGAGCGCGAACATGCGGTGACTTATCCATGCCGTAAAGAAGGTGATGCAGGTGAATCGGTCGTGTTCACCAAAGAATTTCCACGCGAAACAGGACGTGCGCGTTTCGTTCCGGCTGATATTATTCCTGCCGACGAACGCCCTGATGCAGATTATCCTATGGTGTTGATCACGGGTCGTCAACTTGAGCACTGGCACACCGGCAGCATGACACGCCGCGCTGCAGTACTCGATGCCATCGAGCCCGATCCCGTCGCCTTGGTGCACCCGCTTGATCTAGCGGCTTTGGGTGGCCAACCCGGTGACATCATTACCATTACTTCGCGTCGTGGTGAAGTCAGTTTATATGCCCGCGCCGACGATAGTTCACCACAAGGCGCAGTGTTCGTTCCTTTCTGTTACTACGAAGCCGCGATCAATAAGCTCACGAATGCTGCGCTCGATCCGTATGGGAAAATCCCTGAGTTTAAATACTGCGCGATTAAAGTTGTGCTGGGTGGAACGGAACCAGCGCAGGGCAGCTATGGTGGTGGTCAGGTGTTGGCGAAGCTAAATGCTCCCTCTCCCGCGAGCGGGAGAGGGTTGGGGTGAGGGTGATTCAGCATGTGCGAAGTATTCAAAGTCAAAAATCAGTAAGACAATTATTCCGAACTATATTGGATATTAAGGAATGACGACGATGTACCGCCCGCGATTATCCTCTAGTAGCATCCACCTCACGCAAGACGTCGAGGTGATGGATGAACGCGGGCGCAGTTCAGTGATTGCGATCCCCGCAGAACGACCATTGACGGTGTATGTTGATAAGCGCGAACTGGTGACTTTGATGACTTTGGGGTCGAATCCCGAAGCATTGGTGTTAGGCTATTTGCGGAATCAAAGACTGGTGCGCAACTTGGATGAAATCATGTCGGTGCAAGTCGATTGGTCGGTCGATGCGGCGGCTGTGACCACGCGTCATGGTATTGCGGATATTCAAGAACGTACTGCCAAAAAAGTGGTCACCACCGGTTGTGGTCAAGGCTCAGTGTATGGTGGCTTGATGGATGAAGTTGACACCTTGGTTTTGCCCGCTGACGCAAAATTAAAGCAATCGGTGTTGTACCGGATTGTCGAAACCATACGCACCCAACAATCGGTCTATAAACGCGCAGGCTCGGTACATGGTTGCGCTTTATTTTCCGATAGTGGCGAGTTGCTGTACTTTATTGAAGACGTAGGTCGGCACAATGCCGTTGATGCGATTGCGGGCTTGATGTGGTTAGACGATATTGCGGGTGGCGATAAAATCTTTTATACCACGGGCCGCCTGACTTCCGAAATGGTGATCAAAGGCGCGCAGATGGGTATTCCATTTTTGCTGTCGCGCTCTGGCACTACGCAAATGGGGCACATGGTCGCGCAAAAACTCGAGATGGCCTTGCTGGCACGCTGTAGTGGCAAACACTTTTTGTTGCTGAGTGCAAAACATCGATTGATTTACGAGCCCCATTTGATTGACGCCGCGCTCAAGCTGGCTTGATATTGCGGTGGAACTTACGCAAAATTGATGTCGAACTCAAGAATTAATCGCGTCGGTAGGGTGCGCCATGCGCACCGAATATGGTTAATGTGTGTGGTGCGCACGGCGCACCCTACGAAATGAAGCTCTGGTCAGCGCTTTTTTACCTAAGTCCCGAGAATATATTTAGTTAAAATTTATCGAAGTCATAAATTTAATTGCATTGATCTATCGGTCTTTGCTCTTTAGAATCAAATCCATCGCAGTTTTGAACTTGTTATTGAACTTGTTTTCAACCTATCCTAGGAGATTGATATGACCAACGAAGCAAAATGCCCCTTCAACCATGGTGCAGCTAAGCACGCCGTCGCCGCAGGCGCACCGACTAATGCAAGCTGGTGGCCGAATCAACTTAAATTAAATATTCTGCACCAACATTCACCCAAGTCGAATCCTATGGGCGAAGACTTTGATTATGCAAAAGAGTTTAAGTCGCTTGATCTGAATGCGGTGGTGCAAGATCTCAAAGCCTTAATGACGGACTCGCAAGATTGGTGGCCTGCTGACTGGGGTCACTACGGCGGTTTGATGATACGTATGGCATGGCATGCAGCCGGTACTTATCGGGTATCCGATGGTCGTGGTGGTGCCGGTACAGGTAACCAACGTTTTGCGCCTTTAAATAGTTGGCCAGATAACGGCAATCTAGACAAAGCACGTCGTCTGTTATGGCCGATTAAACAAAAATACGGTCGCAAAATTTCTTGGGCGGATCTGTTCATCTTAGCGGGTAATGTCGCGCTGGAATCCATGGGCTTCAAGACCTTTGGTTTCGCTGGCGGTCGTGAAGATATTTATCAACCAGAAGAAGATATCTACTGGGGTTCAGAAACCGAATGGTTGGCAACGAGTGATAAAGCGAATAGCCGTTATGCGGGCTCCAGCGCAGGTAAGCGTGATTTAGAAAACCCTTTGGCCGCGGTACAAATGGGTTTGATTTATGTGAACCCAGAAGGTCCAGACGGCAATCCCGATCCAGTCGCATCTGGTCGCGATGTACGCGAAACCTTCGCACGGATGGCGATGAATGATGAAGAAACGGTGGCCTTGGTCGCAGGCGGTCATACTTTCGGTAAAGCACACGGTGCTGGAGATCCGTCTTTAGTCGGAGCAGAACCAGAAGCCGCAGATATCGCAGAGCAGGGCTTAGGTTGGATCAATAAATTCGGTTCAGGCAAAGGTGTGCATACAACCACGAGCGGCATCGAAGGTGCTTGGAAGCCGAATCCTACGACCTGGGACAACGGTTATTTTGACATGCTGTTCGGTTACGAATGGGAATTGACGAAGAGCCCGGCAGGTGCGAAACAATGGGTGGCGAAAGATTGCAAAGCAGAGCATTTGATTCCAGACGCACATGATCCATCGAAGAAGCATCCGCCGATGATGACTACAGCGGACTTGTCGCTGCGGTTTGACCCTGCTTATGAAAAAATCGCCCGTCGTTTCCATCAAAATCCCGCCGAATTTGCCGATGCATTTGCACGTGCTTGGTTCAAATTAACGCATCGTGATATGGGGCCTGTAGCACGCTATTTAGGCGTATTAGTGCCGAGCGAAACATTAATCTGGCAAGACCCGATTCCTGCGGTGAACCACGCCTTGATGGATGCACAGGATATCGCTACATTGAAAGCAAAAGTGTTGGCCTCTGGCTTAAGTATTTCTCAGTTGGTGAACACGGCATGGTCATCCGCATCGACCTTCCGTGGTAGTGATAAACGTGGTGGTGCTAATGGTGCACGGATACGCTTGTCGCCACAGCGCGATTGGGAGGCAAATCAACCGCTGGAATTACAAAAAGTGTTGGCGACTTTAGAAGTAATCCAACAAGAATTCAATGCAGCACAATCAGGCGGTAAAAAAGTCTCTTTGGCAGATTTGATTGTCTTGGCGGGTGCAGCGGCGATTGAAGCTGCAGCAAAAAAAGCGGGGCAAGACGTGCAAGTGCCGTTCACACCAGGGCGTATGGATGCTGCGCAAGAGCACACCGATGTGGAATCATTTGCCGTATTAGAACCAGCAGCCGATGGTTTCCGTAACTATGTGCGTGCAGGTTTTGAAAAACATGCGGCTGAGCTCTTGATCGACAAAGCGCAATTGCTCAATTTAAGTGCGCCAGAAATGACTGTATTAGTCGGTGGTTTGCGCGCCTTGAATGCCAACACAGGTAAGACACAGCACGGTGTATTTACCAAGCGACCAGAAACCTTGAGCAATGATTTCTTCGTCAATCTGCTTGATATGAATACCAAGTGGCAGCCGTCCGGCACAGCAGGCGTGCTCGAAGGTCGTGATCGCCATACTGGTGAAGTGAAATGGACGGGCACCACAGTCGATCTGGTGTTTGGTTCCAATTCACAATTACGCGCTTTGGCCGAAGTCTATGCCAGCAGCGATGCGCAGCAAAAATTTGTGCATGATTTCATCGCGGCGTGGAATAAAGTGATGAACGCGGATCGCTTCGACTTGGTGTGATTAGTAGTTAAGAAATCTCTTCTCTTCCATTAAGGAGAATCGTGAAAAGTGGGACGATGTAACCCCATAGGCGCTAACCAAAATTAAGATATAGTGCGAAACTGCAGACGGACTCGGTTTTCTCCTTCCCCCTATCAATTGTATGGGGAAGGTCGGGATGGGGATGGGTTTTAGTCGGATAATTGACGACATTTCTTGCTCAAATCAAACCCATCCCCACCCTAACCCGCCCCTTGAAGGGGCGGGGACATAATATCTACGCAGCTTACCGCTAATTTTGATGTTTGGTTAGCACCTATGGGTGCAACCTGCGCCGCCAGAGCGGGGCGCAACCGAGGCCGAACTATGTGCGGCGCGGGTTGCACTCGCCCTACAAATATAGACCTACGCTAACTAATAATTTCGGCGTATCTTGTTCAAGCGCCTTGCTTCATGATTTCGAATGCATGCTATTAGTCGCCATCTATTTCAAACCGTGAAGGTAAAGGCAATAATCCCAGCAAAGTCTCGCGGATTCGTAACAACTGCGGATCATCCGATGCCGCATTGTCGCTAGTGTCATTGATGCAGAAAAACGCCAGTTCACCAAAACGCTCACCTAAGTCTTCAAACTGTTGCGCCGCATCGGCATCGCCGCTGCAAATATAGCGATACTCAATTTCCCGTAAATGCGCGAGGCCACGATGTAACATCCAGCGCGGCACCAAATCGGGCACGATCGGCGGTCGCTGCCAGTCTCTAAATACGGTTTGCCTGACTTGCTCAAATAACTCTGGCGCTTCTTTTTCCAACTCTAGCAATACACTTTTCAGCATGGGACGCGGTGCATGGGCGAAGATGCGATGCACATGTTGATATTGCGGGTAACGTTGTTGCAGCCATTGCTTGGATAAAATAGACGCGTTGACTAAGGCGGTTTCATCTTTTTGCAATGCGCCATAATCAGGCACATGCATTTGTTCTTTGAACACCGCAACCCCATGTTGACCAAACCAATTTTCCGCAGACACAGGCGCACCAAAAAATACATCGTCGTTAAGGTAAATAAACTTTTCGGATAAATTCGGTATGTGATGTAAATAGGATTCGATATGGCCAGAATCAAATACTGGCAAGGCAGACGCTGGAATGATGCTGGTATGGTCAATCAGCGTCATCCCAGCGCAGCAATTGAGCCAGTCTGGCCTTTGGCCGTCCGTGACCAAATAGATGTGCCCATGCTCGGGGAAGAATTTTTCTAAGGCGCGTAAGTTGAAGCGTAACTCTTGGTTATCGCGATAACGTCCTGCGACATCTCCGTAACGCGCCAGCTTTTCTCGCTCTACATCGTTGGAGTTCGTCAACGCATCTTGACGCTTGGCGCGCCAAACTGGATCTGCGCCATCCACCCATAGATAGACAATATCAATTTTGTGTTGAGAGTGATTCACAGCAGCGAGCAGTTGGGTTGATAAGCGTGTTTTTTAGAAACTTCATGTAGTGCGACTGTGGGCATTTACCCGATACAAATTGTGTTTATACAGCGATGGAAGCACAACAACAGACCCCGCACTCTACCTGAAAACGCAGATGCAAGTCGCCTGTAGGCCATTGCTACAACAACTGAACCGAATCATGAACCACAATTTCTCGCAATCATTGTGAATTTGAGGTAGTCCGACTATGCTAGACATCTCTTATTCACAGCTTCGTGAGCCTCAATTATGAAATTACTTCGTCGTCAGTATTCTCTCACTGCGCTATGTTCGGGTTTGCTACTGACTGCTTGTGCAGCTACCGTTTCGGCGCAAACAATGCCAGTTGGTGCAGATGTCAAACTTTGGCAGCAAGCGCTCAAAATTCATCGTTCTGCCATTATTGTTGATGGCCATAACGATATTCCCACGCCCTTAGTCGATGAAGACTTTAATCTGGCGACGAATTCGGTCGGTGTCTGGCACAAAGATGGCGATCCTTTCCATACGGACTTAGCGCGTATCAAAGCGAGTGGCGTGACTGCTGAATTTTTTTCTATCTACGTTTCAGGCGATACGCTTAAAACGGGCGGTGCTATGCACAGAGCGATGGATATGATCGATAGTCGCAATCGGGAAGTTGAGCGTCATCCCCAAGCATTGTCGGCATGCACCACAGCCGCTGAAATTCGCCAGGCAAAAAAACAGCAAAAGACTTGCGCGATGATGGGTATAGAAGGTGGTTACGTGATAGAAAATTCGCTCTATGCTTTGCGTAATTTTTATCGACTTGGTGTACGTTACATGACCCTGACGCACAATGTCTCCCACGCTTGGGCAGATGCCCACAATGATGTCCCCAAAAATAATGGACTCAGTCCATTTGGAAAAGACGTCGTGCGTGAAATGAATCGATTAGGAATGTTGGTCGATATCTCGCATGTCTCAGAAAAAGTCATGAACGATGTACTCGACATATCGACCGCACCAGTCATCGCATCGCACTCCGGAGCAAGAGGTGTCAACGATCACACGCGTAATGTTCCCGATGCTGTGTTAAAACGGCTGGTAAAAAATGGCGGTGTAGTGATGATCAATTTCTTCCCGGTTTTCTTAGATGCCAGAACGCAGGCGGAATATCAACAACGCGATACGAAGCTCAAAGCGGAATTAGAGGCCTTACAAGTCCAGTTCAAAGATAATCCAGAAGCCAGAGCGCTAGCAGAGCGCCAATTGTACGCAGCACACCCTATCTATATCGGTGACTACACCCGCATCGTTGATCATATCGATCACATCAAAAAAATCGCTGGCATAGACCACATTGGCATCGGTGCTGATTACGATGGTATTCCTATGCTGCCTAAAGGTATGCAGGGAATGGAAGATCTGGTCTTGGTCAGCTATGAAATGTTGCGCCGTGGTTACACCGAGTTTGAGATTAAACAAGTCTTAGGCGAAAATTTCTTACGTGCTCTGTCGAAAGCCGAAAAAGTCGCCAATATCCAGAATCGCAAGATTAGTGGTGAGGGGAGCCTCAGTAAGTTGAAATAAATGAGTTGAAATAAATGAGTTGAAATAGGTGAGTTGAAATAAGTGAGTTGAACTAAGTTGGTTGAATAAGTGAGTTGAAATAAGTCGCAAGGAGTTCGCTACGCAAGTCTAAGGAAATCTGGCGGTAAGTCTTTAATAGGTAGAGAAATGGTTGCGAATATCGATGTCACCCTCAAAGATTTTTTGGAGCATAAGCTGGGCATACACCATTCACATCTGGCTGGTGTGTCCACGGTTTTACAATGGATAGTGTTGTTGGGCATCGTGCAAGTCGTTTCCTACTTTATCCCTACTCCAGAAAATTACTATGGCATGGAACACTATTTGGTGTTGCATACGACCATGGAAATTATCTCCATTTTTATCTCATTAATGGTATTCGTCGTCGCGTGGAACTCCAGAGATAGCGGCTACCCACATAGCTTGACGGTGTTATCCAGCTTGTTTTTTGTGGTGTCGTTTTTGGATCTATCGCATACGCTTTCCTATCCGGGAATGGCGAAGTTTTTTACTGAAAATGACACCAATAAATATCTAAATTTTTGGATGGCTGCGCGATTTATCGCGACCTTGGGATTGCTGACTTTCGCCTTGCAATCTTTTGAACGCATGACGAAGCGTTCAGTGAAGTATGTGATGTTTCTGTCGGTGTTGACGGCGTCCGTCGTGTTTAGCTGGTTGGTGGTTGTACACGAAGACTATTTCCCGATTTGGTTTATCCCGGGGTCAGGGCTCACTCCACTTAAGAAAGACCTAGAATACCTAATTATTGCATTGAACATCGTCACCGCTGTGATTCTGTGGAAAAGACTAAAGTCACCGCAAGTGTTAGACATCAGCCTAGTGTGGGGGGCTGTTTGCGTGATGGCGATGGGAGAATTCTTTTTTACTTTATATACGACTAAAACCGGCGCCTACAATGTGCTCGGTCACCTATATAAAGTCATTGCCTATATCTTGATCTATCGAGCAGTGGTTGTGGAATCGATAGAACGGCCTTATCGCGAACTAGAGGCCTCACAACAAAATCTGGAATTAACGGTGACTGCGTCAAATACCGGTCTATGGGACTTGAACTGGATCACCAAAGAAACGATGTTTTCTGCTGTGTGGAAGCAGCAAGTTGGGTATGCCGCGCATGAATTGGCGAACCACTACGATACTTGGCTGATGTTGCTACATCCCGACGATAGACAAACTGCAGTGGATGTTTTCGAGCTTTTCATGAATACGCCATCGATGACGAAATATGAAAATGAATTTCGATTGCGACATAAGGATGGAAGTTATCGCTGGATTTTTTCCCGTGGTGAAAAAATCAAAGCTAACAACGGTGCGGTAGAAAGAGTGCTAGGTTCGCATACCGATATCACCGCCAGAAAAATAGAAGAGGGTCGTTTCCGCAGCGCAGTCCAAGCATCACCGAATGCGATGATTATGGTGAATGCCAAGGGCATTATTGTGCTCACCAATTCGCAGACTGAGAGTATGTTTGATTACACCGACGGCGGTCTGGTCGGCTTACATCTCAATAATTTGGTGCCAAGCGCAGTACAAGACAATCATCAACGCAATTTTGAAGAGTATATGCAAGCGCCTGAAGATCGTGCCATGGGGCAAGGTCGCTTGTTATTTGCCCGACGTCGTAATGGCGATGAGTTTCGGGTAGAGATAGGCTTGACCCCAATTGCCGCGCAAGACGGTAATTATGTTCTGGCATCGGTGGTCGATATCACCGCCAAGATAGAAGCGGAGCGCCGTATTGAGAAGCTGATCAATTACGATTTATTGACTGAATTACCGAATCGCCAGCTAATGATGGATCGCATGCAGCATGCGATGACTGCTGCTCAACGCTCAGGTTCACGTCTGGCTTTGCTGTACATGAATCTGGATCGCTTTAAGCACATCAATGACACCTTAGGTCACAATGCTGGTGATGCTTTGTTGATAGAAATTGCCAAACGATTGACATCAATTATCAAACCTACTGATACCGTTGCCCGTATCGCTGGCGATGAATTTGCGTTGGTATTAGAAGACGTGAATGAAGATGAAGTTGCGCGCATGGCAGGGAAGGTGTTAGAGGTCGTCGCAAAAGGATTTTTGTTTGAAGGCCAGGAAGTCGTGTTGACGCCTTCGATAGGCATTGCAATGTTTCCGCAAGATGGTGCCGATGGCGAGAGTCTGTTCCTTAGTGCAGACACTGCGATGAATAAAGTCAAAGAAGACGGTCGCAATGATTTCCGTTTTTTTGCCAAAGCTATGCAACAACGCACGACACGTATGCTGCAATTAGAAAGTGCCATGCACTATGCGCTTGAGCGAAATCAGTTCCAATTGGTATACCAACCGCAAATGACTATGGATGGTAAGACCGTGATCGGGGTAGAGGCTTTATTACGGTGGACGCATCCTGAACTTGGATTTATTTCACCCGCCGAATTTATACCTTTAGCAGAAAGCAATGGGCAGATTATTCCGATAGGTGCGTGGGTTTTGCGTACCGCCTTATTACAGTTAAAGGCCTGGATCGAGGTTGGCCTCAAGCCCATGATTATGGCGGTGAATTTATCTGCGATCCAATTCCGCCACCCCAATTTACAAGGTGTAGTTACGGGCATCTTAAATGAGGTTGCTTTGCCACCGGAATACCTGGAACTCGAATTGACTGAAAGTGTCGCGACCGCCGATCCTGTGAATGCAATCGCCGTCATGAATGAACTTCATAGTTTGGGCATACGCTTAGCAATTGATGACTTTGGTACGGGCTATTCGTCCTTGAGTTATTTGAAAAAATTTAAAGTCTATAAGCTCAAAATCGACCAATCATTTGTGCGCGACATTGCCACAGATTCAGACGATAGAGCGATTGTGAGTGCGATTATTCAAATGTCGAAAGGCTTGGGATTTAAGACCATCGCTGAAGGCGTCGAGACCCAAGCGCAATCAGATTTCTTGATGGCGCAAGGCTGCGACGAATTTCAAGGCTATATATTTAGTAAACCTTTGCCCGCAGAGCAAGTACTAGAATTAATCCGTAAGCATCAAAGCAGGGCATGACAAATTCCAAGAGCCGAATTACCATAGGCGCTTCATTCTGAAAATTTAGCTGAAAACTTAGAGTTGAACTGTTCGCCAATCAAGCTTATGAAACTCATTGCCAAAAAAAACGCACCGACCGATAAATATGATCAACTTAGTTTTGTCAGAGCCGATGGTAGTAGCAGCCAATGCAGCATGCCAAGACAGGGCATCTTGCCGCATGATTTGATCCACTATGTTGTGGAGTCCGCATTGCCGTTTGAATTTGGTTTTCTCAGCTTAGTCGCTCGCGGCGCAGATCCGACGTTTGTGATGGAAAGCGTGCATGATAAAAGCAATGCTGAATTTACTAGTGACGTTACTGGTGACGTGACCGCGGATGTCACTGCGGAAGCTGTGCAGGTAGAAGCCATCGTCGAAGCTTTGCAAACGCAATTATGGGCAGGCGAGTTCGATACTGAGATGTTTATCTACGCCTCCGATATGGCTTGTAGCGCAAGGAACACGGCGCCCTATTCATTTGCCGAGGTAGAGCCCAAAACTGCCTTATTTCAACCAGCACTGGCTTTAGCCAAAGAATGGGCCGCAGTCGATTTTTCGTCTACCTTGGCCTTAAATTTTAAGTAAAATTTTAAATAAACAACATCGTTCAAAAAATTTGAACGATGTCTTCAAAGCAGCTCAGCCAAGACGGTTTTTGTTCGTAGCATAATTCTTCCATCGCATCAGCCTTAGTTCTAAAGCTAAACAAGCTGATGCGCCTAACTGGAGATCAACATGCTTACTTTAAGAAAATCACAAGACCGTGGCCACGCCGATCATGGCTGGTTAAAAAGCCAACACAGCTTTTCCTTCGCCAACTATTACGATTCTGAACATACAGGTTGGGGCAATTTACTAGTCATCAATGAAGACCGTATTGCGCCGGGCACTGGCTTTGGAACACATGGCCATCGTGATATGGAAATCATTAGCTATGTCTTGTCTGGTGAGCTTGCACACAAAGACAGCATGGGCAATGTGAAAGGCATTCCACCTGGTGACGTGCAACGCATGAGTGCAGGGACGGGTGTGCGCCACAGCGAATTTAATCACGCTGAAGGTCAACAAACCCATTTCCTGCAAATCTGGATACGCCCGAAGTTGTTGAACGTCGAGCCAGGCTATGAACAAAAAACCATACCGGCCACCAGCAAGCGTGGCGCATTAAGTCTGGTCGCCTCACCCGATGGTGTGGGAGATTCAGTATCCATGAATGCCGATGCAGCGCTTTATGCTGGTTTATTTGATGGAGCAGAACAAGCAGAAATCAATTTGAACCCCGCACGCAAAGCCTATGTGCATCTGATTCGCGGTGAGTTAAATGTGAATGGTCAACAATTAAGTGGTGGCGATGCTCTACTGATCGCAGACGAAAGTCGCTTGCAGTTAAGTCAGGGTAAAGATGCCGAAGTATTGGTCTTTGATCTGGCTGCGTAGTTTTTACAATCAAGCAGCATGAATTGCCTATTGGCTTATTAGCTTTGAATTGAGCCAAAAACGTCGGGCCTCGCTTTTTCCTCTCCCGCAAGCGGAAGAGGGTGAGGGTGGTTCGGAATTAGGAACATTATTAAGAAATGCAATGCAGTAATGCGAATTCTTCCGAGCGATATTCGAGTTCGGTTCGGAAGAATAGCCACAAAATAGCAATCAACATTACATCAGTCGATCACTCACTAAAAGGAAATATCATGTTTAATCAATTACAAAATCCCTTAGCCTTCGCAGGACGCCTCTTAATCGCCGCTTTATTTTTACCGGCAGGGCTCGCCAAAATCACCGGCTTTGCTGGCACGGTAGGCTACATCGCTTCCGTCGGCTTACCTGCACCAACACTAGCAGCAGCGGCGGCAGTCATACTTGAAATCGGTGGCGGCATCGCGCTGCTCGTTGGCCTCGGAACTCGCTACGCTGCGCTGGCACTTGCCTTCTTCACCTTGGTCGCTTCCTTCATCTTCCACGCCTATTGGGCAGTACCAGCAGATCAGACTTATGTCACGCAATTGTTATTCTTCAAAAACATTGCCGTCGCTGGCGGCCTGATGGCAATCGCAGCATTCGGCGCCGGTGGCTGGAGTCTGGATGCACGACGTGGGGCTTGATTGAATTTGCGGTGGGTTTGGCCAAGCACCGCCGATCAATAGTAAAGAATGATTAGTTATCAAACTCATCCCCACACTAACCCGCCCCTTGAAGGGGCGGGGACATATTATCTATCCGGCTTACCGCTAATATTGAGGTTTGGTCAGCGCCTATGAGGTTGCATCCGCACCAAGAGATTATCTAAGCTAACGTCTGTGAGCCTAAATTTAGTTGAAATCAACCGCGAGAAAAAGTTCGGCTAACGCGATCCAGATGTGCCCGCATGGCTTGTTTCGCACCATTCGCGTCATGCGCAGCAATTGCTTCTAAGATGGCACGATGATCGAGCAGAGTTTGCTTGCGTAATTCTTCAGTCTGAAAATGTTCCTTCAACTTGTGCCACAAGCTGCCGCGTTGATTCCATAAATATTCAATCACACCAACCAAGGCACTATTGCCAGTCGCGCGGGCAATCGCCAGATGGAAATTTCTATCAGCCATTTCATTTTCATTGCGATTGTCATGATGGCGTTCCATTTCTAATACCGCTTTTAAAATCGCATCAATAGCAGAGTCGGTTGCATTTTTGGCTGCGATTGCAGCGACTTCCGATTCGATGAGGCGACGTGCAGAAAGGACTTCAAACGGGCCAGGGCCTACTTCTAAGACATCAGCTTCGGCTTTTGCCTGCTCACTCACATAGACGCCAGAACCACCACGAACCTCAACGATGCCGCCTAGCTCCAAGGCGATCAATGCTTCACGTAATGAAGCGCGGCTGACGTTGAGTTTGCTGGCTAAATCACGCTCAGATGGCAGGCGCTCACCAGCGGCGATGTTTTCTTCTTTGATCAGTTGTTGAATGCGGGCGGAAACGACGCGATACAAGCGTGGTTCAGGGGCGAGAGTTTCGACTGCAGCAGCAACTTTTTTCATTGAATCTTAGGAGGTAAGAGAAGTAGAGGGGGGATAAAAATGACAAGGTTTATTCTAAATTGGTCTGTCCAATGTCGCAAGCCATGTCGTCGTCTTGGAATGTCAATTTCCTACGAAATCCGACGATAGGCCCGGTTTTATTCCCATTGTGCCGTGTCTTCTCCGATTAATGCGGATTGGCGACCCAGTTCTTGGTGTCGTTTAACATTTTCTTCAAACTTGCCTGGTCGTAGGTTTTACCCCGGCTTAGCACCAGATAAATATCCCGTGTGGCTTGGATATTCTTTAAAGGGTTAGCATTTAATACTAATAAATCCGCTACTTTATTTTTACTGATACTGCCATAGCGATCTGATTTGCCCAGTAGTCGCGGGCCAGCGAGCACTGCACTTTGCAAGGCCTGTGCTGGCGTTAATCCATACTTCACGTATAGAGCAATTTCATCATGCAAAGCGATGCCGGGATAATCAAATGAATTGAGAAATCCGGCATCGGTACCGGCGATAATGCTGACACCTTCTTGCGCCAGAATCGGCAGTAAAGAAGCGGATTTTCAAACAGCGCATGACGCGTTTTAATCGCCTCTGCATCGTCTTGTGCAGCCCGTTGTACGCGCCAGTCATACGTCGCGCGCAAACCTTTGCCTATGTATTGCAGATAGTCGTCATGGCTGTGATCGTTTTGATCGAGGTAAGCCGTGACGTAGGAGCCATATAGCGTGGGCACAATCGCAGTTCCCGCCGCAGCCATACGTCGAAAGGCAGCGCGCGCCGTCGCTTCATCATAACTGGCAAGACTGCGCTTCATCGCTTCTTTGCTGGTGATTTTTCCTTGCGCCACCGCCTCGGTTAATGCTGCTTCTTCCGGCGTTGCGGCACGTAACAAATAGGATTGATGTTCTATGCTGCTCAAGCCTGCGGCAAAGACCTGATCCAAAGTGAGTTGCACAGGAATATGCGCAGAGCTAGCCATGCCTCGCGCTCTGACTTGCTTCAAGCTTTCCAGATAGATGGCAGGAGTCATGGTGTTCTCTGTGATCTTCACAAAATCCACTTGTTGTCCTTGCAGCTTATCGAGTGCCGCACTGACTTCTTCGGCCGTACCAACTTCGATTGTTCCTTTCCATAAAGGCTTATAACCTTCTAATTTGGCACCTGAAGTAAAAATCGTTGGCCCCGACATTTCACCACTCGCAATCTTGGCGCGCCAGTTCAATACCGTATCGGATAAGTCGCCAGCACAATCATGCACGGCAGTAATTCCATGCGCCAGATACAGTGGCAAGAGGTGTTTATTCTCCTCAATCAGTTCTGCTCCACCACCAAAATGCACATGGGTATCCCACAAGCCCGGCATCACATATTTACCGCGCAAATTCACCGTGTGCTTAGGGGCGTAGCGACTCAAGTCTTTTTGATCAACCACCGCCAAAATGCTATCGCCACGGATTAACACCGTTTTACCAAGCAAGGTCCGGCCGCCAGCGACATCAATGATGCGGGCACCAGTCAACGATAAATCAGCGGGAATTTTGTCTGCGGCAAGTAGGTTTGTACTGAGACTAAGTGCCACAAAAAAAGTAGACAGTATTTTGAATTTGAACATATGCGCAGCGTGCTAAGTGAGTGGGGGCTATCATAGGAACTAAGATCGTACTGAATGAGCAGAATCAATATCCCGGATCTTGATTTGAGCTCTTGCGAGAAATTCTTGTCACTGGTTTGACATTGATTTGCCAATTGAGTTGCATCGTGCCGCTGTCGTGGATGCTGACTTGTTTTCCTGATTCACCTGCCGTCATCCCCATACCAGGATGCCAAATGCGCATTTGATAGTCGCCTTCAGGTAGCCCTTCGATCACGATCGTGCCATCCGCTTTCGACTTGCCAAAATAGGGCGTGTCAGCGACATAAATATACCCAAGCATCCAATCGTGAATATTACAACCAAGAACAACGATGCCGGGTTTGTCTAGTGTCACTGGTGCGGCAGATTTGCCTGAATAGAGTTGAATTTCGAAGGACTTAGCCGGTGAAAATGAATATACGTGGTGACGCACATTATCTTTGTTAGGGAAAAATATTTTTGATCCTGCGACCACAGGTTTGACATAGGGCATAAACTCTTTATCAATCTGATCGACGACCTCATCCTTAGGTTTGAGTCGCGGCATTTTGGCAGGATCGACGGGAGTCAGTAATAGCACTGCATCTTCTACTGGTTTCGCTTGTTGGTCTTTGACGTTGACGCGAATCTCGCCTGCCTGCGCCAAACTTGAAAGACATAAGCAAATGATCGCCCAGCTCTTGAGCTTCAATATGTGCATGGCATTTGTCCTTAAAATTGATTTTTTAAAATTGGTAGCTAGCACTGAGGGCAAGTACATGACGTTGATAGTTTGTGCCCCTTGGAATTGTGGTCCAGTGTTTTTGAAGATTGACATTGACCGACCAGTTGCTGTCTATGCCGTGCGTGAGCCCAGCCGATAAAGTTTGCGTGCTGCCGTCTAAGCGATAGATATCTCGATTCGCACCAAAACTATTGTCGGGACGAATCGCACGGGCGATCGCGTAGATGTAAGCGACGTCCGCTTTGGTCGTGACTAAGACATCGCCCCGACGGATGGCGTAGCTAATATTCCAGATGCTTGATTCATTTTGGGCGAAATCAAGATTGAGTTTGTAGACACGATTGCTCGTCTCAAATGTTGTGCCAGGGACGTAGTATTCGACGCGCTCTTGATGATCAGCGTGGTTTTTTTCTGTAGTGACTGAACCCCAGAGATTGAAGCTTGCAGAAAGGCGCTTGCTGGCTTTGAGTTCGATTTGATGCGATGTCGCATTACGTTCTTTATCGCGAAACGCTTGACGTTCCAACCCGAATCCCAGACTCACACTAGGCGCGTAAGGGCCGATGCCAAATTTATTCTTTCCATTGATTTGTAAGCCAGCACCAGAACGGCTCAATCCCGTGAGCTGATTGAAGCTTTCATTCGATAGCTTGGCAGCATACGAAAAATTGAAATTGCTGTCGTCGATAAAGTGCTGTTGGCCTATGCTAAAACTTGTCATCAGACTGCTATCGCTAACGATATAAGGCCGCTTTGCATTTCCGAGATTGCTGTCATAACGCAAGCGCGTATCGAATTGCGCGAAATTGTCGGCTTGTGCCGTCGTTGCACTAGCGATTAGGAGTAAAGTCGCGACGGGTAAGAACCTGTGTTTATGAAGAGACATGGTCGGTACCTGCTGGTAGATGAGGATGCGCTGAAGGGCTAAATTTCCAATTTGAATTTTGTATCCATAGCATTAATTTTTCAGGCGCCAATGGCCTGCTCACAAAGTAGCCTTGGATGGAGTCGCAACCCATGGCCATTAAAGCGTCCCAGGTTGCCTGATTTTCCACACCTTCGGCGATGACCCGTAGACCCATATTGTGGCCTAAATCGATAGTTGATCGCACGATGGTGGCATCGTCGGGATCATTCTCCATATCGGTAATGAAGGATTTATCGATTTTGAGTTCATTTACCGGTAATTTTTTCAGATAGGCGAGTGAAGAATAGCCAGTGCCAAAATCGTCAATCGACATGTGAAGACCACTTTGTCGCAATTGATTCAGCACATGCATCGCCCCTTTGGGGTCGGTCATGATCGCGCTTTCGGTAATCTCAAGGCTAAGCCAGTCGGGTGAGGCATTGTGCGTTTGCATCAACTGCGCAAATTTTGCTGGGAGTTTCGCATTCAACAAATCACGCGCGGAAATATTGATGGAGATGGATAAGGGAAGACCGATTGTCTGCCAAGCTGCGCGTTGCTCTAGCGCGCGTTCGATGACCCATTCAGTGATTGTTGCGATAAATCCTGTGCTTTCAGCAAAAGGAATAAATTGATCCGGAGGAATGACGCCGCGTTTTGGGTGTATCCACCGAATCAGTGCTTCAACTTCGCTAATCGTATTACTTCGGAGATCTACTTTAGGTTGATAGTAAAGTTGAAGTTCATTGTGCTCGATTGCGTGTTTGAGTTCCGCCATCAAAGATAAATTTTGTTGTGTCGTGCTTTCCAGACTCGGGTCGTACAGCGCAAAGCCGCTATTGCCGCGTTTTGCGGTGTACATCGCTAATTCAGCGTGACGCAATAGCGCATTAAAATCTGCACCATCGGTCGGAAATTGCACCACTCCAATACTGCCACTGGCAATGAGTTGATGACCTTCTAAAGAAATCGCCTGGTCGAGTGCCGCTAGGATCAGTTGCGACAATTTGATCGTCTCGTCTTGATCTATCGTTGGGACAAAGATGCCGAATTCATCGCCGCCAAGACGGGCGACCAGAGTCCGGTTTTGATCCAGTGATGCTTGTAAGCGACGAGAGATTTCTTGTAATAACAGGTCACCGATATGATGTCCTAGGATATCGTTAACTTCCTTAAATCGATCTATATCAATCAGCAGAATAGAAAAAGTAGTCGCTTGCCCAGACGGATAGTTAATTGCCTCTGTGACCGCTATATTGAAAGAGGTGCGGTTGGCAAGCCCGGTCAATCGATCGCGATAAGCGAGTTCGCTGATCTTCTCTTCGCGACTCGCAATACCTTTAGACATGTTTTGAAATGCAGTCGCAAGTTGTCCGACTTCATCATCTCGCGCTACGACCATCGCTTGAGAATAATGTCCTGCTTCGATGTCTTGTGCGACCAGACTTAAATCCACTAAAGGCTTGGAGATATTTCGTGCAATTTTGTATCCCGCAATCAAGGTCGCCATCAATGCAAAAAGCCCAAGTGCAGTCAGAATCCAACGCAAATTAAATAGTGGTGCTAGCGCAACATCTAGCGATTGCTGCAAAACCGTAATCGCTTGTGTGCCATCATCGATTTTCAAATGATCAATTCGCGCCAGATAGGCTTCGTTAGCGAGTGTTAACACCTTCGTGCTGGCTCCGGAAGTTTCGGAAATTTTTCTCAGATCACTGGACAAATCTGTAGCCCGATTGGCACTCAGGGTGGTGGCGAGTACGTTTAAGCGTTCTTGTCCTGAGATTGGGGTTAAGAAAGAAACCTCTAATCCAGTCAGATCTTTGAGATTTTTTGCGAATTTGTCATCGATCACAAAGCCTAATGCAAGCCAGGCAACGGGTAGCGGTGCCATGACAGGAACGACGATTAATTGATAAAGCTTGCCATCCAACATGACGATAGACGTGGTTTGCCCATGTTGTTCGGCGCGCTTGATCAACTCTGGAAAGGGAAATTTTTGATCGGAAGAGTTACTGCGGAAGGTATCAGCGATCAAGCGATTATCGGGGGCGACCAACATCGAGATGTCAGCATTAATTCGTCCACCATGATTGAGCAACACAGAAACAATCGTATTGTGATCACCCGTCGCCGTTGCTTTGATAAACGCAAAATCGGAGGTCAGGATACCGGCCGACTGCGAAAGCCGTTTGATATTGTCTTTTTGTATGGAATTAAAAAGCCGTTCGCCCGCCAATAAATTATGCTCAACCGCCTCATTCGCGCTCTGAGAAACCACGCTATTCACCACTGCCAGCTCGACGATCAACACCATCGACAGCAAGACAGAAAAAGCAAAGATGATCCGTGTATGCAGTTTGCGAATACGTATCATGTTAATCCCGATAGCGGCAAAAAGAGATAGTTCCGAATAAGTCACATGACTTAATGCAAAGAAACATCATAGCGCACTATTTGTGGGTAACAAAGGGAAGCTGTCGCGGGCGTGGTGTGTTGGATAAAAATGGGTGGGGAAAAGCAGACGACAAAAAACATGTAAGAAAATTTTGACGTGAAAAAAATGGCTTCGATTTCCTTAATGATTACGTTCAGGATTAACGTAAGTCGACAACACTACTTGGGAGCGTAGTACTCAAAATACCCTCTTACATTAGTTGAGCCACGCGCCTTCACCGTGCTGTTTCCCTTCTCAATATTTTCTTCATTTAATATTTTTTGAAAATACTCGGCGCCACGAATATTGTTGTGTTCCGAACTTGCCACGTTTTCTTGTTTTTCGTTGTTTGCATTACTTCGATTGATTGAAAGAAGTCGATCAAGATTTCTAGCCAAGATTCGTTTGATTGTTGAAGTATCATAAATCTTATTTTCTACTGCATACTTGCATGCCTCTTCAAAGCGAACTGATCCATACTTTTTTTCCAGAGATTTGATTGCATTTATGAATCGATACCATCATCAATGGACATTAAGGTAGCCAACCCGCTTTGCTTCATCATTCAGAAATTTCTAATCCAAAAGGATCGTCCTGCGCTAAAGCAAGCTCAAGACGTACTGTATATCTACGATACTATCGAACTTTTCGGAGCGTTACTTGAAGAATTCCATGATACTTGGGAGAGGCGCGTTAGCCCCGACTTAAGTAAGAAGTTGAAGGATACCGTTCTGAAGTTGAGTGAAAGCACATTCTCGAACGTCAATGACGTAATTCGAGACGCGGCACGCATTCCACAAAATCGCAAACTTTTACCGGAGCAGATACAACAGACATGCCAGTTGGCATTTGAGATCATTTTTAATAAATAGCTCAATCGTGAATTAGACTAGCGCATCTGCTATTCGTAACAGTGCTTCCTTCGCACCCAAAGGAATACTGATATCTCGATGCAAGCCAACTTCAGATTCTGATGGATTAATTCTTATGAGAGGGCAATCAAGTCCTTCGCCAAAATGCCTTGCACTTGGAATCGCTGTGCCAGCGCCAATTTCTATTACCACTGGACGTGATGCGCGGGCGAACCATGTCAAAAGGCTGGATTGTGATTGTGCGTACCGGTGGCCTTCAAATTCCCAGTCTCCAAACATTAAAATATTCGGTCTGGCTAAAACATCGCAAACCGGACAGCGCGGTAAAGGTGAAATTAATATGCAGTTGGACTCATCAACGATAGGCTGAAATTCATCTGCGTGCCAAGCTTCATTCCCTCACTGATCCATGCATTGCAGCATGTGAATTGACCCATGACATTGCGTGATATGACGTGACTCAAACCCCGCTTTTGCAAATTGGCCGTCGACATTGCTGGTGAAGTGTCGCAAGCCTAGCGGCATCTGTTCTGCTAGCTTCAACAAGCACTGAAAGCCCTCATGCGGAATCGTATTGCGATAAAGCTGCAAGCGATGCCCATAGAAACCCCAAGCCAATTCTGGGTGTCGTTGAAATGCTTTGGGGTTTGCGATTTGAGTGAAGTTGATTCCCAAGTTGCCGAGAGCAGGGTAGGCGTTCCAGAAACCGTTTTCGCCGCGGAAGTCTGGTAGACCCGAGTCTATACCCATGGCTGCACCGGAAGTAATCACGAGGGCATCTGCTTCGCCGATTAGATCTGTTGCATAAGTGAGCGTACTTTGAATAGACTGGGAAATATTTTTATGCATAAGGGTAGATATTCTAAATTCTATTTTGCAAAAAATTCTACGTGTTAAGATTTTCTATATTGTTAATTTAGTTTAGGAATAAATATAAATGAATCTTCCATTTTCTCCAGCAAGTAACAGTCCGAATTCTGTACTAGCACTGTTTTTCTTAGCGCTAGCATTCGCCAGTGGATCATTCGCGTCCAGTTTTGCCGATGAGCTTTTTAGGAGCCATCAATATAATGCCCATCGACAAAACATTGATGAAGTAAAAAGGTTACGCTGGGATTTGACTAATTGCATTTCGAAGCTAAATGGCGATGATGATATGCCATGTGATGAAGTGCATATAAATAAAAATTTGAAGTCGAAGACTCAAGTTTTGCTTTGGCAAAAACGAATCGACGATATAAATGATCATATATTGGAACTGCAAAAATTTACAAGCACGCCACCGAACAAAATAAATTACTTCGTAAGAAATCCTGAAACCGGATTTCAGTTGAGTTTATTATTCACCTTCATATTTTCGGCCTTCGGTGCGGTGAAACTATGGCAATGGGGGAAAGTGCAGGCAAAATCTGAAAAATCAATTAATCTTGAGAACCAGAAAAAAGAAGCTGAGCTTATTTTATTAAATAAAAATATCGCGGTTTTTGATCTACGATTTGAGATAGAGAAAGAACTTAAAAAAATGGAGTTGGTAATTCAACGTGAAAACTTGAAGAAACTCAAAAATGAAAAATATCACACGGTGGTGCGCAATGGGAATTAAGCGGTTGTAATCATCAAAGTTTTTTTGAGTCTAAAAGACTGTCGATACTGCGCAGCGACCGTACCTTCTTTTCCTATGGGCTAAGGTTAGAGAGGAAGTGATTAGTTCTTTAGCGAAACTATGAATTCTTCGCGTTACATTGCATTCAATGCCACGTATGCCGAATGCAGTGTCCGTATTCCACTAATTTTCAAAAAGGGGAAAAGGTTTTGAATGGCTTGTTATATTCTCATTAGAGCCCAGCCTGCTGCGTTTGTATCTCTTTGAGCGTACGACCAGTTTCATCTTTCCATTCGGTACGACCATTAGCGCTGCGCCCTAAAATAATTGCTGCAGCGGTGGATGGGCTAGAAAAACTGTAGTCCTGTTTGAAGACATAGCAATCGCCGACTCGCTGCAATACTTCGTTGGCGATTAAGTCTTGACGTAGATCGACAATGCCGTGCATTTGTTGCTGCATAGATGCAGTGAGTTCGACACTCGCTTGCGAATTCGCCTTCACGACAAAGCCTTGATTGGATTCATATCCCTGCGCTTTTAAACCCTTGCCGACACAGTTCAAAAGCGTTATGTCCGCAACGCGAATGTCGGTTGCGCGTGTCATTTCAAAAGCAGATATACCCAAGACAGGCAACATGCTCAACATATGATCGAGAAACACCAACATGTCTGCGCGGTCTGCTTCTGATAGCGTAGGTTCCGTCTCAGATTTGATATTTTCCAAACGCATACGCTTTGCGTCTTTGGCACGTTGGATCAATTGCGATTCAAGAAACTGCACGTGCGCTTTATTGAGCTGACCAGAACCTGCGACAAAAAAGACTGCCCGTGTCCAAAAATCTTTATTGCTGAAATGGTTCTCCATTCTCGGTCTTACTGGATCACCTTCGCCTATATAAATCATCTCGCCATCACCATCAGGGCGCGGGCCAAGCAAAAGATAGACACCCGTTTGCGCAAACTCTTCACGTTGTTTTATGGTCGGTAGCAAAGGCCGGGGGAACACAATCGCTTTGCCTATCCAATTGCTGCGTTCGACGATGCGCAGGCCGTCTGGGTCGCCGGTGGCTACGAAGATTTTTAGGGAGAATGGTTGGGACATGGATGAGTTTCTTCAGATTTTAAGTACTATAAGTGCAACATGGTGACATTTGTGATTAAATGGAAATAGTTATTTATTTCAATGGCTTACAGATTTTCGATACAAAATAGTAGGTTTGTAATTAATTAAAATTAGACCTAGATTGGCGCACGCTTAACCTATCATTTCGATGTCTGTTTGGCATTCTAGAGCGCGAACAGCATTCGTTGTAACAGCGATATTTTCAATAATTCCACTTGTGATTTAACGCTGCTTTGCTATAATTCTGCTCAAGTGGATTGGGGGTTCCTGGTCGGCGTCTAAGCCTCGGTGAGTTTCATCGGGGCTTTTCGCTTTATGGCTGTGGGTAAATTTTCAAACCCCAGTTTTCAAATCCTTCGCCGACGTTCTCTCTGCCGCCATCACAATAGAATTTTTTCTTCAGCACATCAAACGCACGATTGTCTTGTGTAGGGCGAAGGAAGCGCATGCCGATTGGGCGAGCAACTAAGTCTGCGAGTTGCAATCCTGTTGAATTCACTTTTTTATCTGCAAAAATGATGTTGAACGGGAGTGGAATGTTCAGGCGATTCTCGCCGTCGCAAGTACGGCGAAATTCTAATTCGAGTTCATTGTCTTCTTTTGGTCCTCTGCGCTCCACCACGACGTGCGTGGTAGCGCCATCCTGATTCTTTTCCTGTAAAAATTCATAGAGGGTTTCAAGGCAGAATCCAAGCGCGAGGTGATATGGGTTGGTCTCTTGTCCGACCTTATTTTTTAATTCCGTTTTATCGATCACACAGCTAACCAAAATAAAATTGCTGGCATCGATAATGTTTGTTAACTCATTCAGAAACGCATGTTTGTGCGCACGACTTTGGAAAAAATTAAAGTTCCCTTTTTCTTTGCGTATCTCGTTTTCATGCAAGACAATAAGATCGTGACCGAAATGATTAAACTTAAATTTTTCTAATGCCGGTACGACAGTTTCGCAATAGTAGCGTTTGTGGAAGATGCAAAATGCCAAAACAAAAACGGGATAGTTCTCGTCCAAAGTTTGCATGCCATGATCACCGCTCTCATCAACATATACCACGTAGTTACTGAATTTTCCGGTGGGCGGCAATGCTAAATCCGCTTGTGCAGTTTTGGGGTCAGTGTTTTCAAATAATGAGAATTGTTTGGGCTGAGTGTCTGTGTTTTCTGGCGGCATAATTGCTATCTACATTGCAGTCTATGAATGTTTATGTTTTTGAGTCTATTGCGAAGCTGATTCCAATCGTGTTCACTAGAGAATAATTATGACAGACCATTTTATCGATTACACTGCTTTTTGATTGGCGATCCCAAATGGAATGTGCACCATAGGAATATCTCCTCCCGGTGATTCTAAGTGACTGCGTTGATCGTCAAAAAACATATGGGGTTTTAAAACTGTTAGAACTCTAGATTTTTCCATTCCGCCTAAGAAAAAAGCTTCATCGACAGAAACACCCCAATCTTTGAGTGTAGTAACAACACGTTCGTGCGATGGCGCGTTTCGTGCAGTTACGATGGAAATTCGTAAAATTTTTTGATAACTTGGTTCCTCCTTTTGCCGCTTCTCTTCTAGCTTTTGCATGAAGGAGAGCTTCTTAAATAGGTCGGCAAGAGGACCTGGTTGATGTGGAATGGACATATTCTTAGCTTCGTGTGCCTGAAACTCCTCTAAGTCATTATTCTTCTTGAACACCGTCTCCGCCTCATCATCCGCAATTACGCCATCAAAATCGAATGCGACTCGCAGTTCTGCGTCAGCTTCATCATCGTAAACTTTCGACGGCAAGACAACGCCAGCCGGATAATCTTCATCAATCGCTCTTTGTACATCGCTTTCGTTCGCACTTAGAAAAAGTGAAGCGTTAAATGCAGGCAGGTATTCATGTGGTGAACGACCAGCCATGAAAGCCGCGCGGCTGACATCTAATCCATAGTGTTTGATCGAACGAAAAATTCTTAATCCAGTCTCAGGCGAATTTCTCGATAATAGGACAACTTCGACTGGTGATTGTTTTGGGAATGCTTTGTTAATGCTCAAAAACCGTCGAATAAAAGGAAACGCCACGCCACGAGGGAAAGGAAGATCGATATTGGTTTCTTGATGATCTCGATACGCAGCAACACCATGATCTAAATAGATTTGATTCGACTCCGAGAGATCAAACAGCGCACTCGACGAGACACCGATCACTAATTTTCTTTCGATGGGATACGCCATATTTTCTTCACTTTCTTAAATAGAGTGTGAGCTTGTGATTGACACTCAGTGGAGTGGTTTCGACATTGAGAGTGAATTTTCTACGAGAACATCAGCTAGTTTTTGTTGATGCTGTTTAGCTTTGATGATGCGGGATTTTAGTTGCTCGCATATGGACATTAGTTCATCTACTTTGGCTACTATGCGATGTTGTTCCTCTAGTGGAGGACAACAGAAAATGAGGTTAAGTATCTGTTCTCTCGTCACATTTTTCATAGAGCTACTTGTTCCACCAGCGTGGAGTAAATAATAGGCTCGTGCAAATGGCGACGCATTTGCAAGATTGATAAACTGTTTGTCGCAAAGTGATGAAAGGCGAAGCCTGACGATTTTGTCTGACAGCATTAAATTAGGTGGGCACTCGTCGATTACCACACTTTTCGCCACTAGTTCAGCGGTATTTGCTCTGGATATTAAGAAATCCCCTTCCTCAACCACACAATCCAATCTCGCCTCAAGCGACTTTGGAAGTGCTTTATTCTCATCAGGTAAAAATTTACCCCAAGATACAGCACTAACTTTTAATACCCCCCAATCAGTACCAATGCGTGGATATGCTTCACAGCTTGGACTCCAACCAGCACCGCTTTTTTCGACCAATGTGCCAAGCCTAATCCACTCCCAACCTTTAGGAAGATCAAAACACTTCTCATTTTCTTCAATCGCCGCCAACGGTTTATCCTTCTTAATCGTCCCCTCAGCAACCAACTTCGCTTTCTCAGCCTGTATCCGCTTAAGCAACTCGCTAGCCGGTTCGTCGTTCGGGTCTTGTGGTACGAGTTTGCCCATGACTGCTAGTTGCAGCAGGGTTTGTTTGAGGGCGTCTATGCTGGATTCAGTAGTGAACAGGGAGTCGAAATGGGTGGCGATGCGTTGCCAGTTGGCGTTGAAGTCTGCTGCATCTTGCGATTGCGTGAGCGTGCTTAACAAGTGGCTGACGAGTTGTTCGTGGGCGTCGGCGGCGTTGTTGTGTTGGGCTTCTAGTTGGTCGCATAACGCCATTAGTTCGTCTACTTTGGCTACTATGCGGTGTTGTTCCTCAAGGGGAGGAATGGGTATCGATGTTGTCTTGAGATTGTTTTGTGTTATTTGATTTATAGTCGTTGTCGCAACTCCGTCAAGGAATTTTCTAAAAATTGGTGAATTCAGAAATACTTCGACATAACAATTGAATCGACTTTTATATATCGCCATAAATGCGCCAAAAACCATTGGCTCATTTAGATCTTTGATCATCGCCGTTTTACCGACTAGAGACTTACTTCCATTTCGGGCACAAATTAACAGATCACCATGGTTCACAAATAGATTGCTCTTAATATTCGCCGACACTCGAACAAGATCTGTTAAATCAATTTTTCCGTTTTGAATATTCGACGAACGTAGCACTGGGATTCCAACATCAGTAATGTCTTTTGGTGAATATGTTAGTCCGATGAAGGTACTTCCGATGTCATCAAGCCGTACCCATTCCCAATTCGAAGGTATTTCGAATAGTTTTTCGTCTTCGGTAATGGCGGGTAAAGGTCTTTCCTTTTTTATTTTTCCCTCATTGACGAGCAATAAATTATCTTCGTTAAGACGCTTCAACAACTCAAAGGCAGGTTCATCATTCGGATCTTGCGGCACCAACTTCCCGCGCACCGCCAATTCCAAAATCAATTCACGCAATTTCTTAATGCCATACACGCTATTCGCATTGCCAGAAGCTCGCCCACGTCCCGATTTTTTTTCGGTGTCTGCGGCGGTCCAAATATCGAGATGATCGGTGATAAGTTGATGTATGGCGCTCATGCCTGCTCTCCTGCTTGGGCATTTTCTAACACGGCGCGGTCACGTTGTAGTTCGGCTTGCAATTGTTCTTCGGTGGGCAAAAAGGCGCGGTAGCGGCTGGCGAATAGGTGTTGGCTATCTGCGAGTAGCGAGTATTTGGCGACGGCTTCGTTGCGTTCTGAGCAAAGGATTAAGCCTAGCGTGGGGTTGTCGCCTTCGCCTCGGTATTGTTCTTCAAACACGCGCACATACATATCCATTTGGCCGACGTCTTGGTGGCTGAGTTTGCCGACTTTGAGATCGACTAATAAAAAGCATTTGAGCAGGTAGTTGTAAAACACCAGATCAACAAAGAAATCATCGCCTTCTACGCGTAATTGTTTTTGTCTGGCGACAAAGGCGAAGCCCTTGCCTAGCTCTAGCAAGAAGTTTTGTAGCTGGCCTAGCAAATTGCTTTCTAATTCTTTTTCAAAGAGGGTGGCACCGGGTTGGGCACCGAGGAATTCTAGTACGTAGGGATCGCGGATAAAGTCGCGTGCCGCATTGGCATCAGTGGTAGCGTTGGGCGCGTGTTCGGCGATGAGAGCAATCGCTTCGTTCTGCACTGCGGCCTTGTCTTGGCTGGATAGAAGACGTTCGTAAAATAGGGTGCTGATCTGGCGATCTAAGGCGCGTACGCTCCATCCTTGGGTCGCTGCTTCATTGGCATACCAATCGCGCGCCGTCTTGTCTTTGATGCGAATTAAGACCTTGTAATGGGACCAGTGCAATTCTCTCCACAGTGTAGAGAGAATTGGAAACTCAAGATAAAATTGTCGAAAACTCCACAAACTTTGCGGTGAAAAGCCTTTTCCATATTCGGCGCTGAGCTTTTGCGAGAGTTGTTGCAGGGTTTGCTTACCGTATTGCGCACGAGCAGCACCGCCTTGCTCATCTTCTACGATTAAACGACCAACATGCCAATAGCTTTGCACCATGACATCGTTAATGGTGTGACGAACTTGCTGCTGGGCGCTATCAAGAACTAGCCGAACTTGTTCGTATAGCGGTTGAATATTGACTGGCGCTGTCATGATTAAGCATTCCCTTGCAAGGCATTTTGTAAGATATCCTTCAGTTTCCCACGGAGGGCACCAATCTCATTTTGCATGGCTGCGTACTGCGCCAGCAAAATTTCTGGATCATGAATTTCTTGTTCGCCTACGTGTGGGTTCTTGAAATCGAGATTGTAGTTACGTGCCTTGATCTCTTCTAGGCTGACTTTCCATGCTTGGCTGTTTTCCGTACGGGTACTGAAGCCATCCGTTTCTTTGCCCCACCACGCGCGTTCTGCTGCGAACTCTTCTATCTTCATCGGCTTGGTTTTGTTATAGCTTTTGACGCCCTCTGGGTAGGGGTGTTCGTAAAACCAAATGTCCTGTGTGGGTTTGCCTTTGCTGAAAAATAGCAGGTTGGTTTTGATGCCGGTGTAGGGCGCGAACACGCCATTGGGCAGGCGTACGATGGTGTGCAGATTGCATTCGTCCAGCAGTTTTTCTTTAATGCGAGTTTTGATGCCTTCGCCGAATAAAAAGCCATCTGGCAAAACCAGTGCGGCGCGACCATTGGCTTTGAGCATTTGTATGATCAGTACCAGAAACAAATCGGCGGTCTCGCGGGTGCGAAAGGCGGTGGGGAAGTTGGATTCGATGCCGTCTTCTTCCATGCCGCCAAACGGTGGGTTGGTGACGATGACATCGACGCGCTGTTGTGGCCCCCAACTAATCAAAGGGTAAGACAGGGTGTTGTCATGGCGGATGTTGATCGGCGTATCCATGCCGTGCAAGATCATATTGGTGGTGCAGAGTAAATGCGGCATAGGCTTTTTTTCTATGCCCAAGATACTGTTTTGCAATTGCGTTTCGTCGTCCACGGTTTTGACGTCGTGGCTGCGGATGTGTTCTATCGAGCAGGTTAAGAAACCGCCTGTGCCACAGGCTGGGTCCATCACTTTTTCACCGAGACGCGGGTTGACCATTTGCACCATGAATGCGGTGACGGCGCGGGGTGTGTAGAACTCGCCCGCATTGCCTGCGGCTTGTAAGTCGCGCAGTAATTGTTCGTACATGTCGCCGAACAGATGGCGCTCTTGCGCTTTGTTGAAATCGACGCCCTCTTGAATTTTGTTGATGACTTGGCGTATTAGTTGGCCGGACTTCATGTAGTTGTAGGCGTCTTCAAACACCGAGCGGATCACGAAGGCGCGCTGATCGTCCCCTCTGGCTTCTAGTTTTTGTAGCGCGGGGAACATGTCAACATCGAGAAACTGTTTGAGTTCGTCACCGGTCATGCCCTCGGCATTGGCTGCCCAATTACGCCAGCGGTATTGTTCTGGTAAAGGGGATACGTAGTTGTCTTGCAGTAGTTCCCATTCTGATTCGCGGTCATCAAAGATTTTGAGGAATAACATCCAGACGAGCTGACTTAAGCGCTGGGCGTCGCCGTCAACGCCTACGTCTTTGCGCATGATGTCTTGGATGGATTTGATGGTGCTGGAAATGCTCATGGTGTTCTTTTCTGCTTAAGGTTTTTGTTGGTTTGTTGATGTTTTGATTTAGTTCTTGTTTCGTTTTTTGTACTTTTTTAAACTCCCCTCTACCGCAAGCGGGAGAGGGGTTGGGGGTGAGGGCGGTAGTGCAACGATATTCGATCTTTATTTGTTCGTTTATATCGTCAATTTTCATGCGTTGTGCGCGACTCAATCTCCCTCACCCCGACCCTCTCCCGCTTGCGGGAGAGGGGGCTAAAACAATTTGCCGTTTTCTATTTTCGTACTTACTGCTTATGCGTATATTCGTACTTACCGCTTATGCGTATAAATTTTGCTCCAGTTCTGCAAGTGCCGCCATATAGGCGGGTTTGCCACCAAAGGCGGATACCAATTCGCTGGCGGTGCCCATGTTTTTAAACGGGTCTAGCGTGAGGATTTTGATGTCTTCGATATTCTCTATACCTGTGTCCGCGTATTTTTCTAAGAGGATTTCTAAAACCTGTCTGGCTTGTTCGCCGTATTTGGTGAAGTAGTTGCGCTTCTTCACTTGGTCTGCGCGTTCACGGCGGGTGAGTGGTGGTTGATCGAAGGCGACGTGGCAGATTAAATCGAAGGCGTCGAAGTCTTTACCGACATCTTGTGCGAGTGCTTCTAACAATACGCCGTGTTGTTCTAATTCTTGCAAGATGGCGCTCTTGCGTTCTGCTTTGCTCCAACGCAGCAAGAATTGATCGAGTGAAGAGTAATCTTTACGTATGGTTTGACGGGTGTAATCTTTGAGCGACTCGGTGATGAGCTTGCCATCTGGTCCCATGTATTGCACGCGCTCTGAGGTGACATAGACATCGACATCGCCGACGATGTATTTAACGCGGCCTTGGCGTACTTCATCATCGCCTAGGTGGATTTGGCTTTCATCGTAGGTGAATGGATCTTGGTCGTCGGGATTGGCAGGCGCGATAGGATTGCCATCTTCGTCTAAAGTTACTTCGACGACTTCATCCGGCGGTACTGGGGAGTCTTCGCCCTTTGGTTCGTAGATGATCACGGGCTCGCCATCAAAGTCTTTGTCGGCAAACAGCTCGGTCGCCTTTTTAAAATCCATGATGGTGAACCAGTATTTGTTGTAATCCTCGTTGATGCGTGTGCCACGGCCTATCATCTGTTTGAACTCGGTCATGGATTTGATGTGCTGATCTAGGACTACCAATTTACAAGTTTGTGCATCGACGCCTGTCGTCATGAGCTTAGACGTGGTGGCGATGACGGGGTAGCGCTCTTCCGGGTTGATGAAGTTATCCAGCTCGGCTTTGCCTTCTTTTTCGTCGCCTGTGATGCGCATGATGTACTTACGACTTTCTTTGACTCGCTCTGGATTGAGATTGACTAAAGCTTGGCGCATGCGTTCGGCGTGATCGATGTCATCGCAAAAGACGATTGTTTTGGCGTAAGGATCTGTCGCTGTCAGAAATTCGGTGATCTTCTTTGCGACCAATTCTGTGCGTTTCTCTAGCACTAGCGTTCTGTCCATATCGACTTGATTGTAGATACGGTCTTCAATTTCTTGACCATGCTTGTCGAGCTGGCCTTTGCTCGGTCGCCAACCTTGCAGGTCTTTGTCGATATCGATACGCACTACTTTATACGGAGCGAGGAAACCATCTTCGATACCTTGCTTAAGGGTATAGCTATACACCGGATCGCCAAAATAATTGATGCTGGAAACTTCTTTAGTTTCTTTGGGTGTAGCGGTTAAACCGACGTGCGTGGCGTTGCTGAAATAAGTCAAAATCGAGCGCCAAGCAGAATCCTCTGCCGCACTGCCACGGTGACATTCGTCAATCACGATCAGATCAAAGAAGTCTGGCGTAAATTGTTTGTAGATGTTTTGTTCTTCTTCTGAGCCTGTGACCGCTTGATATAGACAGAGGTAAATCTCATAACTTTTATCGACCTGACGCTTGCTGATCTTGGTCATGGCCGCGCCAAAGGGTTTGAAATCATTGTTCTTGGTTTGATCGACCAAGATGTTGCGGTCAGCCAGAAACAAGATGCGTTTCTTGGTGCCAGACTTCCACAAGCGCCAGATGATTTGAAATGCTGTATAGGTCTTGCCCGTGCCTGTTGCCATGACTAGCAGCACGCGTTGCTGTCCTCTGGCGATCGCTTCAACGGTATTGTTAATCGCATTGGCTTGATAGTAGCGCGGCGTGCGGCCAGTGCCATCGTCGTAGTAAGGCATTTCTACGGTTTGGATTGCTTCTGGTGTGGCGATGCCTTTCCAAACGCAGTAGCGTTGCCATAGTTCGGATGGTGAAGGAAATTCTGCGAGACTAATCTCGATCTCAGTTTTTGTGGCATTGCCTGTTCGGTCGTGGAACTGAAATGCGTCGCCGTTTGAGCTAAAGACAAATGGCACACCTAAGGTTTCTGCGTAGTTCAAAGCTTGTTGCATACCATCGCCAACACTGTGCTTGTTGTCTTTGGCTTCGATGACGGCGATAGGAATATTTTTCTTGTAGTACAGGATGTAGTCAGCGCGCTTTTGTTCACCGCGCGTATGCAATTTACCGCGCACGATAATGCGACCTTTGGTGAAGCTGACTTCTTCTCGAATTTGTGTGTGCAAATCCCAGCCTGCTTCAACAATGGCGAGGGTAATGTATTTGCTGCAGATATCGCGCTCAGAAAGGCTCTTTTTATCCATCGACTGATCCACTGTCCATCAAAATGAGGAGCAGTGATTGTACTGCAGTCTCTATATAGAGCGCAGGCGATATTTGCGGGATTTATAGAATAGTTCGTGGTCTTTTTTTGAGGGCGTAAATTTACATGTAAAGAATTGATCAGGTATTCATTATGGTAAAAATGAGTGGGTAATTTAATCGACTAAATTACCCACTGAGACGTCCGCCTACACGATTGAATGCAAGATGGAGCTAATTAGCCTATTTGCAAGCGTCGAGCGCAGTCGACCCGCCGATTTCCAAAATCAACGGTTTAACTTTTTCTGCAATTTGGGCGCTAGTCAATGGCCAGGACGGCGTAGTTTTTGACTTTGGAAAAACAACAAATAAGAATTTTCCTTTGGGGGAACCTGCACCAGTTCTTGGATTTGGATTTTCCCCTCCCAGTGACGTGGCCAAGGCGATCGACATTTCACCAAGTTTCGCTTTTCTTGGGCCGATTTCCGCTACGATAAATGCGGAGGTCTTGCCGTTGGTTAGGTTTGTTGCATAGCCAAAGTCTCCCATTGAACCAGTGCCCGCTAATTTATGGAATTCTCTAGGAAAAACGAGATACGGTATGTTGCGCGAATCTACAAATCTTTCTGGATTGTTTTTTTCTTTCGATGCATCAAACAAAGAAGTCTGCGAAACAAAAAAACCAGCGAATTCTGAAGGAGCTTTTTGTATGTAGGGTAGCGAAGGATTGTTTGTGTCAATCACTAATACAGAAGGCCACCAAGTTTGGTTCGGATATCCTGCATTGGCGGGGCAATCGAGGCCCTTGAATCCAACTCCTTTTGTACAATGCAGTTTGGTGTCGTCAGGGTGGTAAGCGTTCGGTGCACCATCTGCATCTACTTTGACCGATGAAGTGTGAAAAAGATATGCCGGGAGAGCATTGTGTTTATATAACTTGGTGTCTTGATACTTGGACCAATCGGAAAAGCCACATTCTGCAGCAGTCGCTTGTATGGTCGCGGTGGCGAGTAATACCGTTAAGAAATTGCGTATCATTCATATACCCCTAGGTTGTCATGAGAAAGGGAGGGCAAGTTAGCGCCTCCCAGTTAAGAAATTAAAGAGTAAAGATTTATTCGGATTTCGGCTTGAATGGCGCGCTGAGTAATCGAAACTTGTTGGCAAGTTTTTCAGCTTGTTCCGCAATTTTCTGTGATTCTGCTGCTTTTATCGCGGGAGTTGCATTTGATGCTAATAGATTTTTTAGTGATTCTTGAAGAGCATCGATTTGTATCTTCGAAGCAGTTTGTTCAAAAGCCAAAGTTTGCAAGCAATAATCTTGAATTTTTTTGTGTCCTTCGCTGGTTGTTTGCGTATCGTTTGATAGCTGGAGGAAGCAAAGCTGACCTCTATCGTCCGTATTGATAATTGATGTAACAATTTTCTCGACAGTGCCAGCGATCGCTTGGATATGCTCATCGTTACGCTGTGTCAGCACGCCAAGATTACTTACGTTGGCAGTCGCATTTCCGCTTACCAAAGTCCCTTTTGCATTTTCGATACCCTTAGCAATAGCCTCCTTGTCCGACTTGAGTTGCTTAATTTGTTCATCAAGGTTTTTCTTGTCAGCATCCGATGCTCCAGAGGCTGCTTTTTTCGTTTCTAAATCTGTGATTTTTTTATCCAGAGCAGAACTTTCCACACGCATTTCTGAAATTGAACGTGCGGCCTCAGCAGAGCCGCTGGTATTTATTGTTACTGCTGGGGCCTTTATAGCACCAGTTAACTGTTCAATTGCTAATAGTGCGACCGTATGTTTCTGGTATCTCCTTGCCAGAATGTCATATTGGCCTGCTGTGATTGCTCCGTTCATGTGCGCTTCGCACATTCTGTACATTGAGTCTCGAAGCAATTGTATGCTTTGTGTCCGTAGCCCAGTGAATGAAGCGCTTTCCTGGAATGCACTGGAAAGTTGTGCTGAAGTACCGCTGGGAAGATCTGCTTTCCCTGCTAATTCTGCAGCATATGCCGAAAGTGCATCCGGGCTCGGTTCTGCGCAGACAATGATTTTTTGATTCGTGCCTTCCCCTGTTTTACTGGCGATGATCGCACGCTGTTTTATGTCGATCAGAGCGCCTGTCCCCTCTCCTGTTTTTAGATCTCTGTATACACTATTGAAGTTGGCACAGCCTGCAAGACTGATTGATATGAGAGCCGCAGCTAAAACTTGTTTCGTCATTTCTTGGTCTCCTTCTAGATAAGGCAAAGTACCTGAACGTCACTGTTTGTAGAGCTAAGGAAAAATGCGGCACTAGTCACACTAAGAAAATGTCAATTTGCTCGGTAATTCGCAATGCCGACTAAATACTGATCTAGAATTTTATTCTTGTAAAGAAAAGAAGTAATATCATTCACAGCAAAGAGAGTTTGGCTTCACGAAAAATTTTTGGTTTTTAATGTGAACGGTGATGCTGCGGGTAGGGAACCTAAAGTGCATTGTGGCGAAGCTTCATTCGTTCTTTTGGCTTGATGAGTTGCACAGGCTTTTATGTGACGTCGAAAAGCGAAGGAACTGATGGATTTTATGAGATGATCAATAATGTGGGCTGCGGTGCCTGATCGAAAAGGCTTAAACCTCTCGTGAGGAAATTTTATGCAAAAAAAATGGTTACCAGCCGAAGCGTGTAACCATTTGATTTTATTGCATATTTCTTGGTGGCCCGGGGCGGAATCGAACCACCGACACAAGGATTTTCAATCCTCTGCTCTACCGACTGAGCTACCAGGCCAAGACCAAGAATTATAGACACTTATCTTCGAAAAAGCAAATAATTTCTGTTTTGACCTTATCGATAAGCTCATATCAGTAGATATCAAGGCATTCTTAATAAGAGAATTGGCTCACGTATAATAGGCGGCGAATGCGGGTTTTGCTGGGTTCTGTTATATAAAGGTTAGCCATGAGTCATCAGGTGATTCTTTCGGATATTTGTGTGGTTGGCGATGGTGCGGTGGGTAAGGCTGCGGCTTTGGGTTTGGCGCAGGCGGATTTGTCGGTGACTTTGTTGAGAGCTGCTGCGACGCCGCGCAATGCTGCACGGGCCTTGCCTAATGAATGGGATGTGCGGGTCTTTGCCTTGAATCATGTTGCGCATGATTTACTCGATAGCCTTAAAGTCTGGGGTGCTCTGGATGCGGCACGGATTGCGCCAGTGACTGCGATGCAAGTGCATGATGCGGCCGAAGCGGTCGATGGCAAGCTCGATTTTGATGCTTATGGTGCGTATATCAATGAGCTGGCGTGGATAGTTGAAGATAGTAATTTGAATCATGCATTGGATGCTGCCCTAGATTTTGCGCCGAATATTCAATATGTAACTGGTCAAGCAGAAAAACTGATTACCGATTTGAATTGTGCCTGTATTAATTTGGTTGATGGTCGGCAAATTCAGGCGCAGTTGATCCTTGGGGCGGATGGTGCGCAGTCATGGGTGCGAGGTCAGGCTGATATCGGTTTAGATTATCGTTCGTACGGGCAGCGAGGCGTGGTGACGAATTTTGCTTGCGAAAAGCCGCATCATGGTATTGCTCGTCAGTGGTTTGTGGAAGAGCAGGGCATCATTGCTCTATTACCTCTACCCGGCAATCAGGTGTCCTTGGTATGGTCGGCACCTGATGCACTGGCGGCGGAGTTGATGCACGGTTCTTTAGAAGAATTGACGCAACGCCTGGCACCTTTTGCTGCGTCAGCTTTGGGACAATTAAGGCCTTTGCAACCAGAAGCGATTAAAGCTTTTCCTTTGCGACTGATTCGTCCACATAGCATGGTGGCGGAGCGGATCGCTTTAATTGGCGATGCGGCGCATGCAGTTCATCCTTTGGCTGGACATGGCATGAATTTGGGTTTTGGCGATGTGCAGGCATTATTGAAGATTTTGAATGAACGCGAAGCACATAGAGATTGTGGAGATGCGCGCTTGTTGAGTCGTTATCGGCGCGCTCGTAGTGAAGAAGTCGCGTTGATGCAAATCACGACGGATGGGCTGGCGCGACTCTTTGGTAGCCCATTTCCTGCCGTTCGTCTGGCGCGCAATGTGGGAATGAACTTACTGAACAGCTTACCTGTCCTAAAAAGAAAATTGATTTCTCACGCGATGGGAAAATAATCAAAGTATGAAATTATTTGAGAATATTTGAGAGAGTTATTATGAAAAAGAATTTTGTTGCGCTCGCTGTTACTGCGCTGATGACGGTAGGTTTTGCGGGTTTAGCTCATGCGCAATCGCAGACCGAGGAATATATCAAAAAAATGGTGTCCGCGAATATTGGCGGTGGCGTCAAGGTGGATTCCGTCACCAAGACACCGTATGGCGGTTTGTATGAAGTGCGCATGGGCAATGAAATTGTGTACACCGATGAAAAAGCAAAATATGTTTTTGTTGGCAGTGTCATCGACATCAAAGGCACGGTGAATTTCACTAAACAACGTACTGATGAGTTAAATCGGGTAAATTTTTCTGAATTGCCTTTAGATGCCGCTGTCAAATATGTAAAAGGGGATGGCAAGCGCGTGATTGCGATTTTTGAAGATCCGAATTGTGGCTATTGCAAAAAATTCAGAAAGACTTTGCAAACGGTTGATAACATCACTGTTTACACATTTATGTATAACATTTTGGCCGACGATTCGATTGCGAAGTCGCGTGACATCTGGTGTTCTTCTGATCGTAGTAAGGCCTGGGATGATTGGATGTTGAATGGAAAAGTAGCACCAGCTGCTGCCGCTAGCTGTACGGCTCCGCATGAAAAAGTACTGGCATTGGGCAAAAAAATGCGCGTTTCTGGTACCCCGACAGTGATCTTTACCGATGGTTCACGTTTGCCAGGTATGGTAGATGTGAAAGCCTTGGAAGAGAAATTTGCCAGCCTGAAAACTTCTGCTCCCGCAGTGGCGGCGAAGTAATGTTGGCACATCACTGAGTTTTCGCTGAGCAATTCCCAACCTTCACTTCAACATGCCCAAACCTTTCCTCTGTTACGGTATCTTATTGGCCGCCGGGCAGGGGAAACGCTTTGATGCCAGCGGTTTGCGGCATAAACTTTTGCAGCAATTGCCTGACGGGCGCAATATTGTGACGACTAGCGCCACGAATTTACAACAGGTCTTGCCACATACCATCGCAGTAGTGGCACGCGACGCTGACTCCGTACAAGATTCTCTCAAGATGTTAGATATACCAGTCGTGGTCTGCGAAGATGCACCATGGGGAATGTCCAATTCATTACGTACAGGCTTGCAGCATCTGCCGATAGAGGCTGACGCTTTTATTATCGTTTTAGCCGATATGCCGTTCATACGTGTCGAGACAATTCAGGCAATTGCATCAAGTTTGGCAGAGGGCGCACAGATTGTGGTGCCCACTTTTGCCGGGCAGCGTGGCAATCCAGTCGGTTTTGCTAAAAAATATAGTCAGGAGCTGAGTCAATTAGAGGGCGACCGCGGTGCGCGCCAGTTATTGCAGAGCTTGCCTGTGACAGAGTTGATCGTCGATGATCCCGGTATTTTGCGTGACATCGATCTGCCCGAGGATTTGCATTAAGTGATTTTTGCATAATTGCGCTTATTTGGCGCATTTAGTTCACATACTGTGTGCGCAGTAAATAAGTTCCCTGACTTTCATCGTAAATCATCGCAAGCCCCTGCTATTTCGCCTAAAATAGCGCCTTTCTTTCTACCTTCGCTGCGACGCGATCTTTTTGCGCCTGATATGGATAATCTTGATAAACAATTTGCCACGCGCCTCGGCTTGCTTGGTTTGATCCCTTTCGTCTTATTAACTTTGCTGTGCTGGATAGTGCATCCAGAATGGATGCCGTTCTTTGTCGAAGCGCAGTTGGTGTACGGGATTGCAATCCTGGGATTTCTCGGTGGCTTGCATTGGGGTTTGGCATTGATAGGCAAAGAGCGTAGTGCGCAAGATGCGAAACGTGATTTGTTATCGGGGGTGTTGCCAGTCATTATTGCCTGGTTCGCGATGTCGCAAATGACGGTGATCGGTTTCTTGGTGCAAATGGCGGCTTTCATCTATTCTTATCAATACGATAAACGCATGTATCAGCGCTTTGCTATGCCGGCGTGGTTTGTGGAATTGCGTTTCCGCCTAACCGCTGTCGTGGTGACGACACAAGTGTTCACCTTCCTCGCTGCAAATATTCGTTTATAACAGGGAAGAACAATCATGACTAAGCAAGTTCCTGCTGTGCATTACAGCATCGTTCCCCATGATTTGGCCGCGCATTTATTTCAAGTCACGTTGACGATTGCAGCACCCGATCCGGCTGGACAAATTGTTTCTTTGCCGGTGTGGATACCTGGCAGCTATATGGTGCGTGAGTTCGCCCGGAATATTATTCGTATCAGCGCCACGACCAATGGCAAAAAAATCGCGCTGAAAAAATTAAATAAGACGAGTTGGCAGGCCGCACCATGCGATGGTGCGCTGCAGATTTCGTACGAAGTGTATGCCTGGGATTTATCAGTGCGCGCTGCGCATTTGGATCAGAGTCATGGTTTCTTCAACGGCACCAGTGTATTTTTGCAAGTACATGGACAAGAGCATGTCTGTCATGAATTGGAGATTCAAAAACCAGTTGATGCAGCGGCAAAGAACTGGCGAGTCGCGACATCTTTACCTGAATTAAAAGCTAAGCGTTATGGCTTCGGCTCCTATATTGCCACTGATTATGATGACTTAATCGATCATCCGGTAGAGATGGGTGAATTTGCCTTGGTCAGCTTTAAGGCGCATGGCATACCGCATGATTTTGTGGTGACGGGCAAGGTGCCGAATCTCGATCTCGCGCGTATTGCGAAAGATTTGCAAAAAATTTGTGAAACCGAAATCGCCTTCTTTGAACCACGTAGTAAACAAGCGCCGATGTCGCGCTATGTCTTTATGACGATGGCGGTCGGTGACGGTTATGGCGGTTTAGAGCATCGTGCATCGACTGCATTGATTTGTAATCGTGCCGACTTACCGACCAAGAATGATGTCAGCATGAGCGAAGGCTATCGTAGCTTCTTGGCCTTGTGCAGTCATGAATATTTTCACACCTGGAATGTGAAGCGCATTAAGCCTGCCGCATTTGCAGATTACGATTTAAGTCAAGAAAATTACACCAGTTTGCTATGGTTGTTTGAAGGCTTCACTAGTTATTACGATGACTTGATTTTGTGTCGCTGTGGTTTGATTGAAGAAGACGCCTACCTGAAGCTGATCGCAAAAACGATCAATGCCGTACAACGCGGCAGTGGGCGCAAAAAACAAAGTCTGGCCGATTCTAGCTTTGATGCCTGGACTAAGTATTACCGTCAAGATGAAAACTCACCGAACGCCATCGTTAGCTATTACGCGAAAGGTTCTTTAGTCGCGCTCGGCCTTGATCTGAGCATACGTGCAGAAACTCAGGGCAAAAAGTCGCTCGATGATGTAATGCGCGCATTGTGGAAAAAATTTGGTAAAGATTTTTATGCGAAAGCGTCATCCGGTAAGCAACAAGGCTTAGGTGAAGATGAATTCGCAAGCCTGGTTGAGCAAGTCACGGGTCTTAATATCAAACGCTTTATCGACAAATACATTAAGGGTACAGAAGACCTACCGCTGGCAAAATTGTATGCAGATTTTGCAGTGGCGTGCGTTGATGCAAATAGCGCGAAGAAAGCATCTTTGAATGTACGCTTGGCTAAGAGTGGCGCAGATTGTAAATTGGCGCATGTGTATGAACATGGTGCCGCACATAAAGCGGGATTGTCGGCTGGTGATCTCTTAGTCGCGCTCAATGGTTTGCGCGTGACCGCAGCCGATGTAGCAAATGGCTTGAGTAATTTGCTGACGGCTTACAGCGTGGGCGACACGGTGCAGATACACGCTTTCCGTCGCGATGAATTGTTGAGTGTTAATCTTAAATTGCAAGCCGATGACACGCCGAATTTTAATTTAACCGTCGTTGAAAACAGTAAGAAAACATCTTCATTGAAGCGACCTTCGCATTGATGCAGGAACAATTCACACAAAGAAAAACGGCTCGAATTTCGAGCCGTTCTTTTTTCTGAACTCAATTCTGAACTGAGTTTCGAAAGCGCAGCAAATACTTAGCTTGGTTGCTTCACTATGCGCAGGTATGGCTTAGGAGCAGACCAGCCATCTGGGTAAGTCTTTTTCGCATCTTCATCAGATACGGATCCGGCAATAATTACGTCGTCGCCATTTTTCCAATTGACTGGGGTCGCTACTTTGAATTTTGCAGTCAATTGCATGGAATCAAGCACGCGCAAAATTTCGTCAAAGTTGCGGCCTGTGGTCATAGGATAAGTCAGCATCAATTTAATTTTTTTATCCGGACCAATAATGAATACAGAACGCACGGTGGCATTGGTGGCGGCTGTGCGACCTTCAGAAGTGCCAGCTTCATCAGCAGGCAACATATTGTATAACTTTGCGACTGCTAAATCGGTGTCGCCTATCATTGGGTATTTCACTTCTGCACCCTGAGTTTCAAGGATGTCGGCAGCCCATTTGCTGTGGTTGTCGACTGGGTCAATCGAGAGTCCGATCAACTTAGTATTGCGCTTAGTGAATTCGGGTTCGATTTTTGCCATATAACCCAATTCAGTAGTGCAAACTGGCGTGAAGTCTTTTGGATGAGAAAATAAAACCGCCCATTGATCGCCTACCCATTGATGGAAATCGATTGTGCCGTGTGTCGTTTGAGCGGTGAAATTTGGTGCGGTATCGTTGATGCGAAGTGACATAAAAAGCTCCTTTAAGTTTTTTCTTGCTGGGGTCTCTGCGGTTTTCTACCGTCGATCAAAAATGGTCAATGTAGAAAATACAGGAAAAAATCAATTACTTACTTCACTGCGTATTTCACTATGTATACTAACAAATTACTGCCAAATTACTACCAAAGCACCAATAAAATATTAGCAAGTATTATTGCCAAACTCATTGCTAAATTTCTTATTCGCTTTTCTCATTCAATGCATGAGCTTGTATCGACTTGATTACTGTCGCCAGCCAAACATCATTTGTTCGGCCAATATTTTCTTAAGCGGGCTAACGATATCGAGTGCCCCCAAGCCCGCGCCTAGCAAACTTTGTGTGATACTGCCGTCGGGGCTGCTGGCAAAGACACGCGCCATGGTGTCGGTAAGACGTATGCTTGTTTTTCTATCGATTGCACGCAGCTGCGAGAAGCGATTTAAGGCGTTCTGGATTTGTGCAGCTTCATCCTTGTGATGGAACTGCACTGCCACAATCGCTTGGGTTAGTACTTGGGCATCGCGCAGTCCGAGATTGAGTCCTTGGCCGGCTACAGGATGCAGGGTTTGTGCTGCATTACCTATTCTTACGCTACGTTTGTTGTTGCCGTCTACTTGTGCATTTAGTCCCAACGGAAAACTAAAACGAGGACTGGCTTGGGTGAATTTACCTAAGCGGTTTCCAAAGGCATGTTGTAATTCGTTCAAAAATTTTGCTTCGTCCAACGATGTTAATGTGACCGCTGTTTCTGGCCGAACGCACCAGACTAAAGCGTACCCATCCTCTTGTGGCAAGAGTGCAAGTGGACCTTGTTCGGTAAAGCGTTCAAAAGCACGATGCGCAATTGGCTGGTCACACAGTAGGTGGCTGACCACGGCGGTTTGCTGGTAGTCATGATGTTGCGTACCTTGTACCTGACTGCCAAAAGTGCCGCCTTCTGCTTGTATTAAAAGTTGGCAGCGATGTTGAGTGCCATTCTCAAAAGTGAGCGTGATGCCATCAGTTTGTTCATTGCAATCGTTCACTAGTACCGGGCGAAGTAACTGAATTCCTGATCGTGCTATAGCGGCTTCCAGTGGCGCTAAGATGTCGGCATAACGCGCCACATAACCGAGTGCAGGTAAGCGATATTCATTCGCTTGTATTAGACAACGTCCAAAGTGGGCGCGTCTTGATACGTGAATTTCTCTGATCGCCGTCGATTTTTCAACTGGCGCATGAATCGCTTTGAGTAATTGTTGGCTGCCATGCGAGAGTGCAATCGAACGTGCATCTCTGCTGGCTTGCTCACGTGTTTTCGCTTCTAGCAATACTATATCCGCGGCAGCGATGCCACGTTGCAGTAACATCAGTGCCAGCGCTTGTCCGACTGGTCCTGCACCGCAAATTGCAATGGGTGTGAAACTCGCCATAGTGATTACTGTGCTTAGTGTGTTTGATCGTTTGACAGGTGAGGGGGCGCCGATACACGGATAGGTGTATTTAGCGCAGCTAACTGTTCCGGCGTACCAACGTTATGCCATTCTCCGCGATAAAGTTCGCCGCCGAGTTGACCTCGATCAGCATAGTTGCGCAAAATCGGCGCTAACTTAGCGTGAGTACCAGCTTGAATACCCGCAAACATTTCTGGACGATAGACACCGATATTGCCAAACGTCAGTCTTTGCATATCGGCGCGCACTTCATTTTTAAGCCCCATCAGACTCAAAGAAAAATCACCTTGTGGGTGAAATTCAGGATTTTTTACCATGTATAACCAAGCCACATCACGCTGATCAAGAGGGTGCGGATTGCCCCACATATCTTTATCTTCCAGTGTGTTCAGGCATTCTGCAAAATTAAAATGCGGAATATAAATATCACCCGAGACGACGATAAAAGGCTCTATCCCATCACTGAGCAAGGGCAGCGCTTTGGCAATGCCACCGGCAGTTTCTAGGGCGGTCTCTTCCGCTGAGTAAGTCAGCTTAGCGCCATATTTGCTACCATCACCGAGGGCGTCAACGATCATTTGACCGAGATGAGCGTGATTGATGACAATGTCGGTGATGCCCGCTTTGACCAGATTCAAAATATGCCAAACAATCAAAGGCCGACCACGCACCTTCAACAAAGGTTTTGGGCAGGTGTCGGTTAAAGGTCGCATGCGCTCACCGCGACCAGCTGCCAATATCATTGCTTTCATCGGAGAACCTGAGTGTAATTAAAATGTATAGCCAAACTTGGGCGCGGTTTCTTCTAGCACATCTAATAAGCGCAATAGCGGGATCAATTCTTTATAGCGATGCGATGTTTTGCGCACGTATTCCATCACGGTTGGCATATCGTCGAGGTAATGCTGTTTGCCATCACGGTGGGCGAGGCGAGCGAAGATGCCGAGAATTTTCAAATGGCGTTGTAAGCCCATGAATTCAAAATCGCGGTAAAAACTGTCGATATCAGGTGCGACTGGTAAGCCTGCCTTCTTGGCTTTTTCCCAGTAACGAATTGCCCAGTCGAGTACCATTTCTTCATCCCATTGCACATAGGCGTCACGCAACAGAGACACCAGATCGTAGGTCAGAGGACCATACAGCGCGCCTTGGAAATCCAGAATGCCGGGATTAGCTTTGTCCATCAACATCAGATTGCGCGAATGAAAATCGCGGTGTACAAAGACTTGCGGTTGCGCCACGATATTCGCCAGCAAGGCGTCAAACACTTGCTGCAAACTGGCTTCTTGCGCTGCGGTTAGTGTCACGCCCAAATGCTTATTGATATACCACTCAGGGAAAATCATCAATTCGCGTTGTAAGAATTCTCGGTCGTATTCTGGCAAAACATCGGGTTGGCTTTGGGTTTGCAACAAGATCAAAGAATCAATCGCATCCAGGTAGAGTTTATGCGCAGTATCGCTATTGAGTACATGCGAATACATAGTGGTGCCCAGATCGGTCAATAACAAAAAGCCCTGAGCAGTATCTTGCGCCAACACTTCGGGCACTGTCAGGTTAATCTGTTTAAACAGTTGTGCGATCTGGATAAAGGGTTTGACATCCTCTTGCGGTTGCGGCGCATCCATCACGATGAACGTATAGCGATTGCCTTCCGCTTCGCCATCAATCCGGAAGTAGCGGCGGAAGCTGGCGTCGGCGGAGGCAATACGCAGGCTGGCAAGATCAAGTTTTGGGCTGGCAATGCTGGCGAGCCAAGTATTTAAATCTTGCAGGCGTTGTGCATCTTGGGAAGTAGAGGCGGATGTCATAAAAGTATCAGTAGCAAAAAAATGGCAAAAAGTGTCAAGTGGATTCGAGCGTGTTGGAGTTGCGGTATATGAAAATATATTTTGACAACAAAAATAAATGTGCTTTGTAGGTCTGCTTTGTAAATGTACGTTGTGAATGTGCCATGCGAATGTGCCTTACGAATTTGCCATATCGAGGCAGTCTTACTAATCCATACACGAAAGCTAAGTCAACAAACGATTAGACCTAGTTTACGCCTATAATAGGCGGCTTTTATAGACTGCAATATTGCCATTGTTGCTTTCATTGCTGTAGGGAGCCAGCCTTAGGCTGAGTTTCATAGCAAGGCAATGCACATGTCTGTTAGCTCAATCTTAAGTGCCAGAGAAACATTTAAATTAATGTCATCAAATAACCATTCCATGCGCCGGAAAAGTCATCCAATAAAAACGCTATTATCGCATTCATCGACGCAAGCAGCTATGTTTCCGGCAGGTCCGGCATACGCGAAGACTTTGATGGCAGGTATTTTGCTCACCGCCTTTAGCGCGGCGCAAGCGCAACAAGTGGTTCCAGCGCACACTCCGAATACAAAAGAACAGCCGGGTCTGGACAAGAAAAATCCTTCAGCAGAACCTGCAATGGCGCAGAGCCCTATTGCAAAAACTGACAACCCAGCCTCAACAATCTCAATAACGCCAATAACGACAGTACTGAAAGCGGAACAAGTCTCCGGCCAGCCAGATCGTATGATTCAGCTCGAACATCAGGTCGAAGTAACGCGCGGCAATTTGAATTTTAGTGCGGATCAAGCGACTTATTTGCAATTGGATGATCAATTAGACGCGGTCGGTAAAGTGACTTTGAAGCGCAATGGCGACTGTTATCGCGGCGACGTGATGAGTTTTATTTTAGAGACCGGCGCAGGGTTTGTAAAAAATCCTAGCTATTTTTTCGCGAAAAATAATGGTCAGGGACGTGCCGAAAAAATTGAATTTGAAAGCGAAGAAAAAGCTAAAATTTCTAATGGCACCTATAGCACCTGTGAAGGTTTAGATCCGGATTGGTATTTGCGCGCAGATACGATGAGCCTCGATACTGGATTAGATACAGGCGTTGCGGGTAAATCGGTCTTGTACTTCAAAGGTGTTCCGATTATGGGCACGCCTTCTTGGCTGAACTTTAGCTTCCCTTTATCTGGCGCGCGTCATTCAGGTTTATTACCCCCAACGGTAGGCCATTCTAACAAGGGCGGTATTGAATTTGGCACACCATATTATTTCAATATCGCACCTAATCGTGATTTTACTTTGCATCCAAAATTCATCGCACGTCGTGGTTTGCAATTGGGAATGGAAGGACGTTACTTAGGCGAGGCTTATGCTGGCGAAACTGCGGTTGAAGTGATACGCGATAAGTTGACCGATACGACACGTTATTCCGGCAGTTCTGTGCATAGGCAAAATTTCACGCCAGAGCTGGTACTCTCATGGAATTTGAACAAAGCGTCTGATAACGATTATCCGGCCGATTTCTCGAATTCAACGACTAAGACCGCGCAGCGTCTGTTGGTGCGCGATATCGGATTTGATTACTATGGCAGTTTCTGGAATGCCGCATTACGTTCCACGAGTTACCAAGTTCTGCAAGATATTACCGCGCCGATTACTTTGCCATATGAGCGTTTGCCACAATTGAGCTTTCATGCAGGGCAGAGCGATGTAGCGGGTTTGGATTGGTCAGTTGATGCTTCAATGACGCGTTTCTGGCATCCGACTTATACTCGTGGTCAGCGGGCGGTATTTAATCCGCAAGTTTCTTTGCCTTATATCCAGCCAGCTTACTTTATCGTACCGAAGCTAGCATTTCATGCGACCAGCTACCAGATCGATAATCCTGCGGCCGGTAAGCCAGATAGCTTGCAAAGAACCGTGCCGATTTTCTCTATTGACAGTGGCTTAGTGTTTGAACGTCGCGCCAGCTTATTGGGCGAGAAAATGACACAAACGCTGGAACCGCGTCTGTTCTACGTGAACACGCCGTATCGCGATCAAAAAGATTATCCGTTGTTTGATACCGCACTCGCCGATTTTAACTTTGCACAGATTTTTAGTGAAAACCGATTTACCGGCCACGACCGTATCGGGGATTCCAATCAGGTCACAACGGCGCTGGTTTCCCGCTTTATTGAAGACAACGGGGTTGAACGTTTCAAATTTGCACTAGGTCAGCGTTTCTATTTCAATACGCAAAAAGTGAGCTTGGATGGGAAATCCAATCCTAGTCGCTCTGATTTATTGTTAGCGGGCACGGGGCAGATATCGGATTCTTTGAATGTCGAAGCGGCCTTGCAGGTGAGCCAGAGTGATCGCCAATCAGTGCGTTCGAATTACGCAGTTCGCTGGCAGCCGGCACCGAAGAAAATACTTAATCTGCAATACCAATTTCAGCGTGAAGTCTTGAAGCAGCTAGAATTGTCTGGTCAATGGCCGATGGCGCATCGCTGGTACGTTGTGGGTAAGAGCAATTATTCTTTGCAAAATAATAAACTGGTCGAAGGCTTAGCAGGCTTTGAATATCGTGCCGACTGCTGGGCTTTGCGTTTCGTTACGCACCGATTCGCGACTACGAACTTATCGAATAACTCTGGTTTTTCTATACAGTTAGAATTAAACGGCTTGGCAAGAATAGGTTTTGGCTCAAATCCTGTCGAAACTTTGAAAAAGAGTATTTCAGGTTATCAGGCTACGAATTAGCGTGTATATTGCAGCTTTCGCCAGAAAATGGCGATAAAAGTCGAGGATGAATAGCTAGCGCCTCATTTTTATTATGAATTTTGGATCACTATGCGACACAATTTGCACATGAATCAATGGAAACGTCCCGCCGCTTTGACTCTTTCAGTTTGCCTGACAGCCCTATTTGGACTTTCTTTTTCTGCCGCCGCTTTTGCTCAGACTGCCAACAAGCCTGCAAGCCAAACTGCTTCACCTGTAGCGCCGATTGAAGATCCTCTGGCGGCTGGTGCGAAAATTACACCAAAAAAAGCTTCAAAAGCGCAAGTGATTAATGGTATTGCCGTCGTGGTGAACGACGAAGTGATTACTAAGATGGAAGTAGATGAACGGATTAACTCCATCGAACGTAATTTAAAAGCGCAAGGTACGCCATTGCCTGCCCGTGCTGATCTGGAAAAGCAAATTTTGGAACGTATGATCATTGATCGCCTGCAAGTGCAACTCGCTAAAGAGCAAGGTATGCGCGTCGATGACATCATGCTTGATCGTGCTTTGCAAAGAATGGCAGAACAAAATAAAACAACGCTGCAAGAAATGCGCAATCAGATCGAACGCGAAGGCGCGTCGTTTGCATCCTTCCGCGAAGAAATTCGCGATGACATCATGATGCAACGTGTGCGTGAACGTGAAGTCGATAGCAAATTACAAGTTTCCGAATTAGAAGTGGATAATTTCCTCGCAGCGGAAGCCGTATCGCCAAGTAAAAATCAAGAAATTAATCTTGGTCACATCATGGTGCGTTTCCCAGAAAATGCAACGCCAGAAATTATCGCGCAAAGGAATGCACGCGCGCAGGAAGTCTATAAAAAATTGCGTATCGGTGATGATTTTGCCAAACTCGCAGCGACTTATTCCGATTCGAATGAAGCTTTAAAAGGTGGCGAAGTCGGCTGGCGCGAACAAGATAAAATCCCGACGATCTTCGTTGAAGCGGTGAATAAAATCAGTTTCGTCGGTGGTTTTTCAGAAATCATCCGCAGCCCGAATGGCTTTCATATTTTCAAACTCTTAGGGAAGCGCGATATTGCGCCGGTTGCTGCTGCAAATACAGTACAAGAAACTAATGTTCGTCATATTTTGATGCGTCCTACACAATTGCTGACAGCGGCGCAAGTCAAGAGTACGCTGGCAGAATTGAAGCAAAAGATCGCAAACAAGACAGCAACGTTTGAAGAGTTGGCAAAAGCGAATTCTGTGGATTCTTCTGCTTCTAAGGGCGGTGATTTAGGCTGGGTACATCCGGGCGATACTTTCCCTGATTTTGAAACGACGATGAATAAATTGGCGGTGAATGAAGTCAGTGATCCAGTTGAAACGCAAATGGGTTTTCACTTGATTCAAGTGTTAGATCGTAAGGTCAGTGATGATGCAAAAGAGCGCAAACGTGTCGCAGCGCGTCAATCAGTACGTGCTCGCAAATCAGAAGAAGCATTGCAAGACTGGTTACGTCAATTACGTGATCGCGCTTATGTTGAATTCCGCAACGAGCAAAAATAAGTGGAAATAAGCTGAATTGAGCTGAAATAAGCAGGAATAAAACTTAAAAGTAACCATCAAAAATAATGGGATCGAATCTACCTGTCATCGCGATTACTGTTGGTGAGCCCGCCGGCATAGGACCAGAAATTTCCTTACTGGCGGCGTGGGAATTGCGTGCGCAGGTCAGACCCATCTTGATAGGTGACGCGGCTTATCTGGCGATGTTGGCGCATGATCTGGATAAAAATATCCGTCTTATGGGCATCTCGCAGCAAGCGCTCAGACACAATGGTTTGCCGGGCTGCGGTAAAGATCAAATTACCGTTATCGATTGCCCACTGGCAGCGCATGTTCAAGCTGGGCAGCTCGATCCGCGTAATGGTCGTGCCGTATTAACGACCTTAGATGTCGCTATCGAAGCGATACAACGTGGCTGGTGCGATGCGATGGTCACAGCGCCACTGCAAAAAAGTACGATTAACGACGCCGGTGTTGCTTTCACTGGGCACACCGAATATCTGGCGCAGCAAACCAACACACCGCAAGTCGTGATGATGTTGGCATGTGAAGCATCTAAGCATTTGCCTCAGCCTTTACGCGTGGCATTGGCGACGACCCATTTGCCCTTGCGTGAAGTGCCGGATGCGATCAAGTTTGATGATCTCTTGCGAACCTTGCAGATTATTCATAACGATTTACAAGAAAAATTTGGTATCGCTAAGCCTAAGATTTTTGTCACAGGCTTAAATCCGCATGCAGGTGAAAACGGTTATTTGGGGCGAGAAGAAATTGAGGTTATTAATCCTGCGATTCAACACGCGCGCAGCTTTGGCATGGATGTACACGGCTCTTTTCCGGCCGACACTTTGTTCCAGCAAAAATATTTAAAGGACGCTGATTGCGTATTGGCGATGTATCACGATCAAGGACTGTCAGTATTGAAGCATGCCAGTTTTGGTTTGGGCGTGAATATTACTTTGGGTTTGCCTTTGATCCGCACTTCAGTCGATCATGGCACAGCCTTGGACTTGGCAAAGTTGGGCACAGGCTTAGCCGATGCTAGCAGTATGAAAGTGGCGATTCGTATCGCCGCAGAAATGGTGGCGCGTCAAAATGCCAGCCGCAATCAAGCCGCAAATCATAACTAAAATCTGTTTTGCATTGCCGTAGCCACTTTGGTGATGCATGCAAAATCATCGATTAATCACTAGTCAATAGTCAGACAATAAAAAATATGAAGCACATCGCACGTAAACGTTTTGGTCAAAATTTTCTCACCGATCAGCAGGTTTTGAATGACATTATCAGCGTCATTAATCCACGGCATGGTGAGAGCATGGTAGAGATCGGACCTGGCTTAGCGGCGATGACACGTCTCTTGTTAGAAGGCTTGGATCAATTGCATGTAGTCGAACTTGATCGTGATTTGGTGGCGCGTTTGAAAAAAAGTTTTGACCCGACTAAATTGATTATTCACGAAGGCGATGCCTTGCAATTTGATTTTGCTTCTATCCCTGTACATGAGGGAAAAAAGCTGCGCATCGTTGGCAATCTTCCTTACAATATTTCCAGTCCATTGTTGTTTCATTTGGCTGAATACGCAGAGCAAGTTGAAGACCAACATTTCATGCTGCAAAAAGAAGTAGTAGAGCGCATGGTCGCGGAGCCAGGTGGCAAAGAATATGGTCGCCTATCAGTGATGCTGCAATGGCGTTATCACATGGAATTACTCTTCATTGTGCCACCCACTGCATTTGATCCGCCACCGCGTGTCGATTCGGCGATAGTGCGCATGATTCCGAAAAAAGAAAAACTGCCGTGCAAATTGCAGAACTTAGAGCAAGTGGTAACCAAGTCGTTTTCGCAACGTCGTAAAACGATACGCAATTGCGTTGCCGGACTTTTTACCGAACAGCAATTGATGGACGTCGGTATCGATCCGCAACTTCGCGCGGAAGCGATACCTCTAGAACAGTATGTCGCGCTCGCGAATTTGCTGCCAGCCTAAATTAAAATTCTGACGCTATGAATCTTACCAATACTCCTGAATGGCAAGCATTATTGGGTCATAAAGCGCGATTGCAAAATCAGCATTTGCGCGATTTATTTGCCGGTGATGCGCGGCGCTTTAAACATTTTTCGCTAGAACTTGATGGCTTGCTGGTGGATTATTCCAAGCAGCGGATAGATGCTGCCGCACTGAATGATTTGATTAAGCTGGCACAGCATTCCCAAGTAGAAGATTGGCGTGATCGCATGTTCGCAGGTGAAAAAATTAATTTCAGCGAAAATCGTGCGGTCTTGCACACGGCGTTGCGCCATACCGATTTCACGCCCTTCCCGAATGCAGAGCATGATGTCATGCCCGAAGTGCACGCCGTGCGAAAACAAATGCGTGATATCGTCGAGCGAGTGCGCAGCGGCTTGTGGCGCGGCTTCAAAGGTGATGCGATACAAAATATTGTGAACATCGGTATCGGCGGTTCTGATCTCGGTCCAAAATTAGCAACACGTGCTTTGTCCGCTTTACAGCACCCGGGTTTGAATTTCTATTACGTTTCAAATTTGGACAGTGCCCATCTTGCACCCCTATTAGAAAAACTCGATCCGCACACGACTTTGTTTATCGTCGCGTCCAAAACTTTCACGACACAAGAAACCAGCATTAATGCGCATACCGCACGAACATGGTTACTTGCCGCGGCGATGGAAGAATGGGCGATCGCCAAGCACTTTATTGCAGTCACATCGAACCCAAGTAAGGCGCATGAATTCGGTATTCCTGACGCGAATATCTTACAAATTTGGGATTGGGTAGGTGGTCGCTATTCGCTGTGGTCAGCGGTTGGTTTATCTGTCGCACTCGCCATCGGTATGCGTGGCTTTGAGCGTTTGCTCGAAGGTGCAGAGACTATGGATAAACATTTCTGTAGTGCGCCCTTAGATAAGAATTTGCCAGTGTTGTTGGCTTTGATGTCGATTTGGAATACGAATTTCCTTGGCGCAGAAACCACCGCAGTATTGCCTTACAACGAATCGATGCGGCATTTGCCAGGTTTTTTGCAACAGCTAGAAATGGAATCGAATGGCAAGACTGTGGGGCGTGATGGCGAGCCTTTAAGTTGCCGCGCGAATCCTATCGTCTGGGGTGAAATTGGCGTGAACGGTCAACATGCGTTCTTCCAATTATTGCATCAGGGTGGTTGGCTGATCCCCTGTGATTTTGTGGTCGCTGCCAGCAGTGATTATCCATTGCCTGGACATCAGGCACCTTTGTTGGCGAATTGCTTGGCACAAAGCTCGGCACTCGCATTTGGTAAAACCGAGCAACAGGCGCGTATAGAATTAGCCGCAGCGGGTTTGCAAGAAACCGAGATCGCCAAGCTCTTACCGCATAAAGTGTTCGCCGGTAATCAGCCTTCGACAACGATATTGATGACCAGCCTCGATCCGTTTCAGCTGGGCATGTTACTGGCTTTGTACGAACACAAAGTTTTTGTGCAAGGTGTGGTGTGGGGATTGAATTCTTTTGATCAATGGGGTGTGGAGCTCGGCAAACAACTGGCGAATAGTTTGTTACCTGCACTTAAAGGTGATCAGGCGTATGACGCGCAGCTTGATGACTCAACTCGCGGTCTGATTTCTTACTTCCGGCGCTACGGCAATAATTGAGGTTCGAACTTCCGAATTGGTAGGGCGAGTTGCACCCGCTCTACCAATTTACCGCTTGTTTATAAGGTCACAGGCGTATCAAATTCACGCTCTATCAATTCCACTTTATAGCCATCGGGATCTTGCACAAACGCGATCACAGTACGGCCACCTTTGACCGGACCAGCTTCACGTGTCACATTCCCACCACGCGCTTTGACTGCTGCACAGGCCGCTGCCGCATCCGGTACCGAAATCGCGATATGACCATAGGCGGTGCCCATCTCATACGATTCAACGCCATAGTTGTAAGTTAATTCCAATTCAGCATGTTCAGGATTGCTGCCAAAGCCTAGGAACGCCAGTGTGTATTGATATTCTGGATTGTCAGAGGTGCGGAGTAATTTCATACCCAATACTTCGGTATAGAAATCGATAGAACGTTGCAGGTTGCCGACGCGTAGCATAGTGTGAAGTAAGCGCATGATGGTCTCGAAAAATTAGAAATAGGGAAGCGGAGATTGTACCCGCATATAAGATTGTTAGCCTTGAAGCCCTGCTCCTAAGGCAAACGATAGGATAGACAATCAGTATGGTGATTAGAATACCGGCAAATCAGCACTCGCATGTTGTCGCAATTGTTGCTTTGCGTGTTCGTATTCTGGGTAGATAGACTCGACTGTCGCCCAAAAATCCGCGCTGTGATTCATCTCGCGTAAATGTGAGAGTTCATGCGCAACGACATAGTCGATAATCGCGGGTGAAAAATGAATTAATCGCCAATTCAAGCGTATCTTGCCTTGTGAGGTACAAGAGCCCCAGCGTGTGCCTGCTGACGATAAGCTCATGGAGTGATAAGTTACGCCTAAACGCTGCGCAAAAATGGGTAGGCGTTGATTGAAGATGTGCTTAGCCTCTTGTTGCAGCCAGCTTTGTACGCGGTCTTTGAGTTGCTGTTCGTGAAAATCAGGCGGTAAAGAAATATGCAATATTTCTTGCTCTGCATCATGTGTTACAGCGCTTCGTCCTTGATGCGCGATACGCAAAGTCAGATGCTTTCCAAGATAGGGGAGGCGTGCGCCATCTTCCCAACGCATGCATGCTTGCATCCGTCTTTTTGCCAACGCATTTTTTTCTTGCAGTTTGCTGATGATCCAATTTTGTTTTTCAGCGATCGCTTGTTCAATATCGGCAAGCGTAACCCAGCGCGGTGCGGTAATACGCAAACCTTCATCAGCAATCAAAAAGCCTATGCTGCGGCGCTTGGAGCGACGTAATTCATATTCGAGGACTTGATCTTGAATGAGAATTTGGCGTTTGCGCGTGCCTGTATTGCCGCCATGGTCAGGCTGACTCGGAGAGCTTGGGCGTTTTTCAACAACGACTTCGTTATTGCCAAACAGATCGTTGAAAAAATCCAATTGCAATGCGCGTTGCAAGCCTTGCATCAAAGAAGGCTGTGATGACTTTGGTGAAATAGATGGCTTTGCAGCGGGCATGCGATATCTCTCAAAACGGTGTATCTAGCAGCGCGCTGAAGAGCGGAAACCCAAGCTCAAGAGCGCGCTTTCTAAGAGTGTAGCATGACTGCGATTGAGCGTTTGATGTGAGAAATTATTTGTAAATTTGTGGAGAAATTACACGCATTTCGGCTTCTATCCACTCTTCGACTTTGCTCATTAGTTCTGTCGCATTCATGTCGCCTGGTGCAATTGGCTTGCCTACGGATACCGTGATCAGACCCGGGCGTTTGATAAAAGAATTTTTAGGCCAGCATTCACCGGAATTTAAGGCGATAGGAATGACCGGTGTATTTGTTTCGATAGCCAGGCGCGTGCCACCGCCTTTGTAATTGCCTTTTTGTCCGACGGGAATACGCGTACCTTCAGGGAACATAATCACCCATTGTCCATCGGCTAAACGTTTGCGACCAATGGTGACGACTTGCGCAAACGCATCCTTGCCTTTGCTGCGATCAATTGGAATCATCTTCATCAAAGAAATCGCCCAGCCAAAGAAGGGGATGTAAGTGATGGATTTTTTAAATACGAAAACCAGTGGGCGTGGCGTCGACATTAACAGAAAAATAGTTTCCCATGCCGATTGATGTTTGGATAAAACGATCACGGGGCCATCAGGGAAATTTTCATAACCACGAGTTTGATAACGGATACCGCAGATGACTTTTGCCGCCCAGATGATAAACACATTCCAGCGCGCAGTTGCCCAATAACGTTGGTTATACGGCAGCGGTGCAAACAAGAAGCAAATCGGTGCCCAGATCACCGTGGCGATGATCATCACTAGAGCAAAAATTAAAGAACGGATAAAACAAAAAGCTGAATACATTATGTGTCCTGAATCGAAATTTCAATCAATGTCTTTAGTGACTAGTCACTAGTTACTAGTTAATCGTTAGTTTCAGTCTGCGCAGTAAGCAATGCATCTACCATCGCACCCAAATCAGAGTGAATTTGCGTGCCTGGTGGCAAGCCACCTTTATTCATAGTGCCCTGGCCTTTGCCGGTTAACACTAAATTTGGAATGCAGCCAACTACGAATCCCGATTGCAAATCGCGCAGTGAATCACCGACGCAATGTACACCTTTGAGTGAGATGTTATAGCGTGCAGCGATCTCTTGCAGCATGCCTGGTTTAGGTTTGCGGCAATCACAATTATCGTCAGCGCTGTGCGGGCAGAAAAACACCGCGTCTATCATGCCACCGACTTGTTCTACCGTTGCATGCATCTTTTGATGTATCGCATTTAAGGTCGTCATCGGAAATAATTTACGCGCCACACCTGATTGATTCGTTGCAACCACCACCGTATAACCAGCCTGATTCAAACGCGCAATCGCTTGCGCTGAACCGGGGATGACACGCCATTCATCAGGGGATTTGATGAAGGCATCGGAGTCGTGATTGATCACGCCATCGCGGTCGAGGATGATGAGTTTGGTGGTGGGTGTCATTATTTCTTAATCCAACAAGGTATCCATAAAATCTTGAAGTCGCTTTGGGTTCCAAATTGTAGGGCGGGAGCAACCCGCGCCGCCAAAACGTAAAGTAGGCGAGGTCAGCCTACTGGCGGCGCGGGTTGCACCCGCCCTACATTCATTCTTTACGCCGCCAACTTAGAAATATCAGCCACTTGATTCAACATGCCATGCAAAGATGCCAGCAAAGCTAAACGATTATTGCGTAAGGCTAAATCTTCAGCATTTACCATCACATCATTAAAGAAACTATCAACGCCTTCGCGTAAAGCAGCCAGCGTCTTTAATGCACCAGTAAAGTCGCCTGCAGCGTACGCGGCATCGACGCCTGGTTTAACATCACTCATGGCTTTGAAAAGAGCTTGTTCGGCAGCTTCTTGCAACAATGCTGGGTTGACAGTGCCCGGCGTGCCTTCGGCTTTTTTCAAAATATTTGTGATGCGTTTATTCGCTGCTGCCAACGATGCAGATTCTGGCAACGCCGCAAAACTTTGTACTGCTTGCAAACGTTCAACGATATTATCCAAAGTATCTGGATTTTGTGCGACCACGGCTTCGACTTCGTTTTGTGAGAAACCACGTTCACGTAATTGTCCGCGCAAACGGTCATACAAGAAACTCAGCACCTCAGCGCCAGGATCTTTGAAATTGCTATTGCCAGTAAACAGATTTGTCGCCGTTGTGATTAAGGCTTGCAAAGAAATCGTCAAACGCTTTTCCACCAACATACGCAAGATACCAAGTGCATGACGACGCAAAGCGAATGGATCTTTGTCGCCGGTTGGTTGCAAGCCTATACCCCAGATGCCGACCAGTGTTTCCAGCTTGTCAGCCAATGCTACCGCAGTGCCCGTCGCGGTTGCTGGCAAGGCATCACCAGCGAAACGTGGTTGATAATGTTCAGAGGCTGCGGCGGCAACTTCTGGATGTTCGCCATCATGCAAAGCATAATAAGTTCCCATGATGCCTTGCAATTCTGGAAATTCTCCCACCATGTCAGTCAGCAAGTCAGCTTTCGCCAGCAAGGCACCGCGTTCCGCGATATTTTCATCGGCACCGACTATAGGTGCGATATGACGTGCTAAAGACATGACTCTGCGGGTGCGATCAGCTTGGCTGCCAAGCTTGTTGTGATACACAACATTGGATAATTGCCCCAAGCGATCGCCTAGCGTTTTTTTCTTATCTTGTTCAAAAAAGAATTTTGCATCGGACAAACGTGGACGCACCACGCGTTCATTGCCTTGAATGATGTGTTCTGGTGTATCGGTCGCTAAGTTAGACACGATCAAAAAGCGTGAACGCAATTTGCCCGCCGCATCGGTCACGGCGAAATATTTTTGATTGGTTTGCATGGTCAGAATCAGACATTCTTGCGGCACTGCCAAAAACTCTTCTTCAAAATGGCATTCATACACGACCGGCCACTCAACTAAAGCGGCAACTTCGTCCAGCAAAGATTCAGGCATGAGAACTTGATCGCCGTTGGCTTTCGCCTGTAATGCAGCGCGGATTTTTTCTTTACGTTCTGCGACATTTGCGATGACCTTACCTTGTTCTGCCAGAGCAGCACCGTAGTGGTCGGCGTGGGCGATGGAAACTTCTCCGGTGGATAAGAAGCGATGACCTTGCGTGACGCGACCCGCAGTTAATCCTAGTGCCGCTAAAGGCAAAATGTCTGTGCCATGTAAAGCGATAATGCTGTGTACCGGGCGTACAAAATGCACGGTCTCACCATCCGGACGTTGATAACTCATGACCTTAGGAATCGGTAATTTGCTGATGGATTCTTCTAGTGCCAACTGCAAGCTGCTAACTAAAGCCGTACCCGGCGCGGTATAGCTATAAAAGAAGCTTTCAGCTTTGCCGTCCACCGCGCGTTCTAAATCTGCTACCTGCAAATTGGGGAATCCCAACGCTGCGAGTTTTTTAGATAGCGGCGGTGTCGCATTGCCGTTGGCATCTATAGCGACAGACACAGGTAAAACCTTCTCACGCATTTGTTTGTCGGGAGAAGTCGCACGCACCTTGGTGATGCTGACTGCCAGCCGACGCGGTGAAGCAAAGCTGGTGGTAACTGAATCAGCTTCCAAAAAGTCTCGTGATTTTAAGCCATGGACGATACCAGCGGCGAAAGCCTCGCCGAGTTTGGCGAGCGCTTTTGGCGGTAATTCTTCTGTAAATAATTCAACTAAGAGTGTGTTATTCATTTTTCTATCTCGATCTATTCTATCTTTGTCTGATACGACCAAACTTGCTTATGTAGGGTGCGCCGTGCGCACCAATTTATTTATCAACAAGGGCAGGTTTTGCGACTACGTATTTGCGCCTAGTCTGCCAACACAGGAACTGGTTTATGCTTATCATCCGCAGCACACATAGGGAAGCCGAGTTTTTCGCGCGAGGCATAATACGCCGCAGCCACAGCGCGTGATAGATTGCGAATGCGACCGATGTACGCTGCACGTTCAGTCACCGAGATTGCACCACGCGCATCGAGTAAGTTGAAGGTATGCGCTGCTTTTAAAATCATTTCATAAGCGGGCAAAGCCAAAGATTTTTCTTCTACGGTATCGGTAATTTCCAATAAACGCTTCGCTTCAGATTCGTAATTGGTGAACAGAGAAAACAAGAAGTCGGTGTTCGAATATTCAAAGTTAAAAGTTGATTGCTCGACTTCGTTTTGATGGAATACGTCGCCATAAGACAAGCGCACGGTTTTGCCATTTTCTTCGCGCTCAGTCCAGACTAAATCGTAGACGTTTTCTACGCCTTGCAGGTACATCGCGAGGCGCTCAATACCATAAGTGATTTCACCCAGAATAGGTTTGCAATCGAGACCACCGACTTGTTGAAAGTAGGTGAATTGCGTGACTTCCATGCCGTTTAGCCAGACTTCCCAACCCAAGCCCCAAGCGCCCAGCGTTGGGTTTTCCCAGTCGTCTTCGACAAAGCGAATATCGTTTTGCTGCAAATCCAGACCCAGGGCTTTTAAAGAACCGAGGTAGAGATCCAGAATATTTTCTGGTGCTGGTTTCAATACGACTTGGTATTGATAGTAATGCTGCAAGCGATTCGGATTTTCGCCATAGCGCCCATCTTTAGGGCGGCGTGAAGGTTGTACATACGCTGCGCGCCAAGGCTCTGGACCAATCGCACGTAAAAAAGTACCGGTGTGTGAAGTACCAGCACCCACTTCCATATCAATCGGTTGTAACAGGGCGCAACCTTGTTTGTCCCAATAGTCTTGCAATGTCAAAATAATTTGTTGAAAAGTGAGCATAGCTCTTCTGCCTTTTTTGCTGGATGGTGACTTAAGTTGCTCGCACAGAGTTCGATTTGCCGTACGGAACTAAGGATTTTATAAACCTTTGATTTTAACCTTTTTTTGCCATGATTCGACGGCTTTGCCCCAGCTTTTCATTCTAATTCACTGCTTTTTTCAGGATCTTTACTAAAGCTGCGGCTAAGCTGCGACACAAAGAAGTTTTTTTGTCGATTAGCCTATACTTTCGACATTCTGGAGCGATCTGCCATTGGCTTGGTTCAATGGAAAGTTGCCTGTGGTGATGGGATGCTTCTGCGCCTGATTCTTCAACTACTTTTTCAACTACTTTTTCGCCTACTGATTCAACTACTTATTCAAGCCCTTATTCAATTCATTATTCATAGTTCAATGCGAGGACAGACATGGAAAATCGGTATTTATCACTTAAATTATGGCGTTTGCGCTTAGGTTTAGGTGCGCTGTTGACGTTCAGCCTGGTTGGGATCTCTATGGTTTCCCAAGCACAAGAAGTCGTTCTGGAAATTAAAACTGGCGCTCAGGTGGCGCAATGGAGCCGTGAAAAGCTCTTGACGGAGGCAGTAGACATTACGATTTTGAAAGATTCTGCCTATCAGCGCACCATGCAGTACCGTGCCGTACCTTTCGCCAAATTGATGCCGAATGTTGGCCAATACGGTTCAGTGCAATTTGTCGCCTTGGATGGCTTTGTTGCGAATATTACAGGTCACGACTTGGCGGGGGCAGGGCAGCCGTATCTTGCAGTGGAAACGCTGGAGCAAGCCTGGCCTGCAGTCAAGCCAGACAATCCTGCGAAAACAGCGAGTGCAGGACCGTTCTATTTGGTGTGGTTAACGCCAGCAGCAGGCAAAATTACGAATGAACAATGGCCTTATCAAGTTGCCAAAATCAGTGTCGAACTACCTTTACAACAAAGGCATCCACAAATTATTCCAGCGGCTGAATCTTTACCTAAGTCGAGGATTAGCTATGAACAAGCAATGCGCGGCATGCAGGTCTACATCAAAAATTGCGCTGTGTGCCACACCATGAATGGCGGTGGCGATGCTGCAATTGGGCCAGATTTGAATCTACCATTTAATCCGACCGAATATCTGCAAGAACCTTTCTTGCGACAATTAATCCGCCAACCCGGAGCGGTGCGTAGCTGGAAGCAATCGCTCATGCCGGGTTTTGATGAGCAAACAATCTCTAAGCAGGAGCTCAATGATTTGGTCGCATATTTGAAGCGTATGGCGAGTCAACGTAAATATAGGTAAAAGCCAAATAAGAGCCGAGAGGGGCAACAAATGCGAAACTCAGAGCAAATGACGATCTATTCCCCCGTTTTTGCAGTCTGTCGCAATCCGCTGGTAGCGTCGGGGATGAATGCTTAGACTACAAACATCCGATAAGTACTCAGCAAAAAACAAAAGTACTGATCGCCACAGGTTTAATGCGTAATCACTAAGTATATAAAAAGGGGAAATAAAATGAAAACTAATCAACGCAATATTTTTATCGCAATCGCTATCATTTTTACTTTGTTATTTTTGAGCTATTTATCTTTAGATACTTCTCACATCGTTATCGACGGCGAAGAGATCGGTGATATCGGTGGCTTTACAGGCTTCTTAATTGCCTGTGCGGTTGGCCTTTGTGCGCTCTTCTTTGCTTTGAGCCTTACAGGGTTGATTCTGGCGGTAGTCGCTTTGGTGGTGGTGGTTGTTTTAGGTGCGGTGTTGGGATCATTCGCGCTCGCCTTGTTACCATTGATGATTCCATTCTTGATTTTGTACGGTTTATTCGCCTTAATTTTTCGCAGCTCACGCAAAAAATCAGCTTGAACTACGCTAAGTCAAAGCTAAATCAAAATTTAATCAAGTATTCAAGAAATAGCTTTTCAGAGAGGAAATTATGTCTACGCCAAATTTACGTCGTCAATTTTTGACCCTTGCGCTGCTCACAAGTGCATTTACCGCGATGCCCGCTTCAGCAGATTGGAGTAACTGGTGGGGCAAGGGTATCGAAGGTTCGGGCAAGATTATCAAACAAGATCGACCTGCGAAAGATTTTCGTGCGATTCAAATTTCTTTACCCGGCAAAGTCGAATTAAGACAAGGTACGCAAGAAGGTGTGCAGATAGAAACCGATGACAATATTCAAGCAATGTTAGAAGTTGTGGTCGAAGGCAATACGCTCAAAATTCGTTCCAAAGAAAAAAATGTTTATCCAAAAACGCGCAATCTAGTGGTTGTGGTGAACTTCAAAAATTTGGATGACTTTGCTTTAGAGGGCTCAGGTAGCGTGAAGAGCGACAAAATTGTGAGCACCGATTTGAAATTGCGAATAGGTGGATCTGGTGAAATGGAAGTGACCGAACTTAAAGCTGAAACCCTTAAAGTAGCGATTGGCGGCAGCGGTAACTTTACTGCGCGCGGTGCCGTGCCACAAATCTCCGGTTCGATTGGTGGTTCAGGTGAATTGGATCTCTCTCGTTTAGCGGCGAAAGATGTGCGCATCAGTATAGGTGGTTCGGGGTCGGTGCAAACTTGGGTGACTGACAATCTGAATGTCAATATTGGAGGTTCGGGCAATGTCAGTTACTACGGTGATCCACGCGTGAATAAATCTATCGGTGGTTCTGGTAGCGTGACGCGCAAAGGTGCACAGCCATAATTTGTCGTTTCGCAATTTTCCATTTTGCGATGTTCTATTCCGCATAAGCAGACTATCACGCTTAGATCGACTTCCCAGATCTGCATCGTGATAGTTTGCTCTTCTTAATTTTCCTCTGGCTTCATTTCACTTTATTCTGTATTCATCAGAAAATTATCGGTCAACCATCGCCATGCGCTCTGGGCTATAGCGCTGTCCTGCTACCTGGCTTAGCGCCTGTTCCAATTCAAGCATTTCTTCCGAAGTTAATTGCACCTTGCTTGCGGCGACATTTTCTTCCAGATAGCTTCGACGCTTAGTGCCAGGAATCGCAACGATGTCTTCACCTTGTCGCATCAGCCACGCGAGAGCGATTTGTCCACCAGTGGCTTGTTTTTCCTGTGCCAGTTTATGAACGGCTTGTGCTGCTTGTAGATTACGATCAAAATTTTCACCTTGTAAACGCGGATCAAGATGACGAAAATCGCTTTCAGGATATTCCTCAGCACGCTTCATATTGCCGCTTAAGAATCCGCGTCCGAGCGGTGCAAATGGCACCAGGCCAATCCCAAGTTCACGCAATACCGGTAGTACATCTATTTCCAAATTACGCTCCCACAAGGAATACTCACTTTGGAGTGCACTGATGGGATGTACGGCATGCGCACGCCGGATATTGCTAGCCCCAGCCTCCGACAAACCTAAGTACAAGACCTTACCTTCTTTCACCAAATCTGCCATTACGCCAATGACGTCTTCAACTGGTACTTCTGGATCAATACGATGTTGGTAGAGCAAATCGATGTAATCGGTATTCAGGCGTTTCAAGCTGCCTTCGACGACTTTGCGAATTTGGCGTGGATCACTGCTCACACCCGTCACCGTGCCGTCTTCAATGCGAAAGCCAAACTTAGTCGCCAGCACGACTTCTTGACGACGACCACGCAATGCTTGTCCTAAAAAATCTTCATTGCGATACGGACCATAGACCTCGGCGGTATCTAAGAAATTCACACCCAATTCCAGTGCCCGGCGCAAAGTGGCGACCGCCTCGGCATGATCTACCTGGCCATAGGCATCGTCGCTCATTCCCATGCAACCTAGTCCCAGTGCTGAGACGCTCAAACCTTGTGTGCCAAGGAGGCGTTGGGGAAGTAATGTTATGTTCATGCGTATCCTTATTTAAGATTGACGAATGCCAAAGTGTAATGCAATTTTCTTTAGTCGATATTTTCTCCGTGCAAACGGCAAAAACTTTTGACTTAGGGTCTACGAAAATTGCACTGCTGCTTTGGTGCGCGCGGCGCACCCTACCTTGCTCCATTTATTCTAGAGACTAATACGGTCTTACCTTTGTTGGGTATTACAAAGGAAAGCAACAAAGCCTGCGACTGTTTTGCTTAAGTCTTATGGCTAAGTTCTATGACTAAGTCTTGGTAAAGCTCTGGCTAGACTATTTGCCTAGTGTATGTGGAGTGTGTTGTTTCTCGATCAAAGTCATATCCATGTCGGCAATAAAACGGGAATGCAGTGACGCTATTCAGGCACAATCCCACAGTGTTTTTTAATTTAATTGACTGGAGAAATGATTTTGAAATCGACATCGCAGTTTATCCAAAAAAGTTTGCGACCATTAGGTCTGACCTTGGCAATCACTTTTGCTTTCGGTGGTACAGCTTTTGCTGCTGATAGCGAATTAAAACTCGCCATCGCAAAAAATTACAATGCACAACTCAAACCTCTATTTGAGTACTTTCACCAAAATCCCGAATTGTCTTTTATGGAGACAAATACTTCCGCCAGGCTCGCCAAAGAGTTGCGCGCTGCTGGTTTTGAAGTGACTGAAGGTGTAGGTAAAACGGGTGTAGTGGCGATGCTAAAGAATGGACCCGGTCCTCTGGTCATGTTACGTGCCGATATGGATGGTTTGCCGCTGGAAGAAAAATCAGGTTTGCCTTATGCATCAAAAGTGCAGCAAAAAGATCCCGATGGTAAGTTGCAAAACGTGATGCATGCTTGTGGTCATGACGTGCATATCACGAGCTTAGTTGGTACAGCAGTACAAATGGCGGCACGTAAAAATCAATGGTCGGGTACGTTGATGCTGGTCGGTCAACCAGCAGAAGAACGAGTTGGTGGCGCGGTATTGATGATGAAAGACCAGATTTGGAAACGCTTTGGCCAGCCAAAATATGCGCTCGCCTTCCACGTTGATTCCGGCTCGGAAGCAGGCAAGATTACTGCTGAAGAAGGTTCGCCTTATTCAGGTGTTGATACGGTAGAAATCATTGTGCATGGTGTCGGTACGCATGGCGCTTATCCGCACTTAGGTAAAGATCCTGTGGTCATCGGTGCGCAAATTGTGATGGCTTTGCAAACCATAGTCACGCGCGAAGTTGCGCCGCGTGAGCCAGCTGTCATCACGGTTGGTTCCTTCCATTCGGGAACAAAATCTAACATCATCTCTGACGAAGCAAAACTGCAATTAAGCGTGCGCAGTGAAAGTAAAGAAACACGTGCCTTACTGCTGTCGGCGATCAAACGCGTCGCAATTAATACTGGCCGCGCTGCAGGTCTGCCGGAGAATCTCTTGCCTGAAGTATTCGAGCGTGACACACCCACGCCGCCAACACTGAACGATATACCTTTGACTCAGCATCTGAAAAAAGTCTGGACTGAAAAACTAGGTAAAGACGCTTTCGCTAAACCTAAAATGCGTGACGGTATGGGTGCAGAAGATTTCCCATTTTTCGTCAGTGATCCGTATATTCCTAGCGTGTATTTTTCTATCGGCGGTACGCCAAAAGAAGACTTTGAAAGGGAAAGTAAAGGCGGGCCTGCAGTACCAGGCCACCATAGTCCAATCTTCAAAATTACCCCAGAACCAGCAGTGCGGGCAGGGGTGGAAGCTAGTGTGATTGCTTTGATGGATTTGTTGAAGAAATAGGTCAGGAGAAGTTAATGATTAGAGCCGCTCGACGAATATTATCGAGCGGTTTTTTCTTTAGACCGTGATTTCTCTTTTAAGTTAAAAACGATGCTCAAAACCTAAAGATACCTTGCGGAAAGCTGGATTGCGATAGGAGGTCAAGGAACGCTCATCCGGAGTTATGCGTTCTGATAAATAGTTGAAACCGTGTTTCATTAGATTGTCGATAGAAAAGCGTAACAGACTTTGCTTGTTGAATTTCCATGTGGCATACAGATCAATGTCCAAGGGATTGCTGGATAATTCGCGCTGGGTCTTGCTGGAAAGCTGCCAATGTCCTTCGCTATAGCGAAAATTGCTTCCGAGGTTGAGCGGTAAGTCGTTAGCACGATAGTCGAAACCTAGTTTGATGCTAGAGATAATCGGATCGAGAATACTGTCGGTACTGTGTTTGGCGGTGTACGCTGTGCTTAAATCATGAGCATCAATCCGATAAGTCACTGTTGACCAATGTTTTGATAGATCCAAACTCACGTCGATATTCGGGGCATTTTCAATGAAACGCTTTAAAGGAAATTGCGTGTCAAATTCCAAACTCTTTGCGAGCGCATTTCCAGCGTTCACATACATCATCCACCATACGCCATTCTCTTGACTAACGTTGTCCCTGTGCAAGCCAGTAATGCTGCGTAATTTGGCGCGCAAGTTGTAGTTCCAATCGTCTTTACCATTGTGTTCATAAGCCGCGTCTAGCGACCAAGCCAATTCTGGACGAAGTGCCGGATTGCCACGAAAGTTCGGGGACAAGAAAGAATTGTTCGCGCTTTTGTAGATCGGTGAAATTAAATAGAAATCTGCTGGCGCCTGGTAGGTTCTTGATAAGCCAAGTCGTAAGCGGTCATTATTTTCGGGGTTCAGTTGCCACAAGCTTTGTACGATAGGGCTAAAGACACTAGATTGATGACGTAATTTTTCTTGCGTACTCCCTTCACTCTGGATTTTGACTGCTTCCCAGCGCAAGCCAAAATACGCAGACGAATGTTTGCGAAATTTCCATTCATCTTGAACAAAGACAGCGAATTTATCAATATTCGCTAAGGTCGTTTGCAAGCCAGATTCGGAGGTCTGTGGCACGTAGTTAAATTGGATTTCTTGTCGACGGTTGTGGTTGTTGGCATTCGAATAGGACCAGCCGGTAACAATGTCGTGCTCTTCGTTTCCAGGAGCCGTAATTTTCCCGGTATTGCTAAAGCCTAGATTTTTGGTATTGGTATTGACGTCTCTTTGATAAAACGCCAGTTTATTTGGTGAGTAAGTATTGTCTCTTGTGGTATCTGAAAAATGGTAGATATTGGCGCTTGTATTGATGTCTAGTTTGGCGTCACCAACACTACTCAACATTCGCAAACTCGTATTGCCAAACTGCGTGTCTGCTCGCGAATTGCGCAAGGTACGCCAGATCGGTAAGGTGTCACCCACTAAGAAATCGTAGCGTTCATCACCTGCAAAGTGGTTTCGGTTGAAATTAAATGACGAGCTTGATGTAAAACTACTCCCTCCTTCAGTTTTGTATTGTATGCGCGGATTGACACGTATACCTTGCGCTTGCATATTTCGCTGGCTCCTGAATTCGTAGGCTTGTTTTTTTGTATCTACTTCATCGAAAATTTCGCTGTGTGATACAAAAGGTGCGGACAAGAGGGCGCCATTATCTCTGGCTGAAAGAGAAATTGAATAAGACAAATTGTCGATCTTATCGGAACTGAGCCATTCCACATTGCCACTTGGCTTGTAGGTGTTGGTCAAGTTGAGCTTGATCTGTGCCTGCTTATTACTTGGAACCCGTTTTAAAATGATATTGATAGTGCCGGCCATTGCTTGGCTACTAAATTGCGCACTGCCAGCACGATAAATTTCGACCCGCTCAATTAAATTCATCGGTAAGTCGGCAATGGTGATGCCGCGTGGTGGTTCGCCATCAATTAAGATTTGGGTGTAACGCCCATTCATTCCGGGCAGTTGCATTTGATCTTTGACCACCAACACACCCGGCACCCGTTTCATCGCATCGTTAATATTGGTGTCGCCATAGCGCATTAATTCTTCATTCGTAATGACTGTTTTTGCAGCGGTGTCGCGTCTGGCATTATCGGCTTCGCTTTTGGCTTTGACTTCGATTTGTTGTGCTTTGTCTTTATTCTCAGCCGGACTTAATGTGGGGGCTGTCGATTGATTTTCTTGTGCTGATGCCGCATTGATACACGATAAAAATAAAATGCTGGAGGCGAAAAGGTGTTGGTGTCTGATGAGTTGGAAAGGCATGAGCGGTATGCGGGAGCCGCATTGATTTTTTGTAATCGCTCATTTTGATTTATGCATGCATTGCAGTCAATTCATAATTGCAATCAAAATAGTGGAAGGTGACATCGACAACGATTACCTTAATTAACTTCATCCAGCATCGCATCTCCCAAATGCTCGATATCGCCCCAACTCACCAGCGACAAGCGTCCATCTTGATACTGGAAGCGATTAATGCTGGCGTTGTAAATCGTAATCGTGCGTTCGGCGTTTAGCGGCAAATTCATGGCAGCGCGATACGCACATTCGAGGACACCGCCGTGGGCGACTAAGGCAATTTTTTGACCAGCGTATTGGTCTGCATAATGCGAAATGCAGCTGATCGTTCGTTGTTGAAATTCACGTATGCTTTCACCGACATTTTTGCTGTCATCCGGTTTTGGCGGGAAATGAAAATCAGGGTCGCGCAAACGCCAGTGTGCATATTCTTCAGGATAAATTTCAGGTAGCTCGCTATACAGCTTGCCTTCAAAATCGCCAAAGCAACGCTCGCGTAATGCTGCATCAATGCGTGTTGGTAAACCTTGTAGTCTGGCGATTTCACCGGCGGTTTGCATGGCCCGTTGTAAGTCGCTGGAGACTATGGCGGCGAGCTTTTCTTGCTGCAAACCGGCGGCCAATGCTTTGGCTTGACGACGGCCTTCGGCATTCAGCGGGAGATCTAAATGCCCTTGCAATTTGCGCACGGCATTCCAGGCGGTTTCGCCGTGGCGTATTAATAGAATTTCGGTCACGGTTTATTTTTCTGCTTTGGATTTGGTTTGCAGCCAAAAGGTCACCGGGCCATCATTGGTGAGTGAAACTTGCATGTCGGCGCCAAATTGCCCGGTCTCAACCACCGCATGTTTACAGCGTGCCTGCGCGACAAAGTAATCAAATAATTGTTTACCTAATTCAGGTGGTGCAGCGGGTGTGAAGGAAGGGCGGGTGCCGGATTGCGTATCGGCAGCCAGTGTGAATTGCGGTACCAACAATAAGCCGCCTTGCACATCGGTGACACTGCGATTCATCTTGCCAGCATCGTCTGAGAACACGCGATAGCTGAGCAATTTTGTCAGTAATTGCTCGGCCTCTTTTTCGGTGTCATTGCGTTCCGCACAAACCAAGACCATCAGTCCTGCCTGAATCGCACCTATCGTCGCGCCCTCAACAACCACGTTGGCGTTCGTGACTCTTTGCAATAATGCGATCATACGATCATGCGCTCAAAGTCACTTTGGCGAATTTACGTTTGCCAACTTGCAGTACAACCGTACCTGCTTGCACTTGTAATTGCTTATCGCTGATTACCGCGCCATCAATGCGCACGCCACCTTGATCGACCATACGCATGGCTTCAGAAGTCGATGCACATAGATTCGCTTGCTTTAACAATTGGGCGATACCGATTGGTGCGCCGCTCAAAGTGATTTCAGCGATGTCGTCAGGGATGCCGCCTTTAGACCGGTTTACAAAATCTGCCAACGCGTCCTCTGCGGCTTGTTTGTTATGGAAGCGCGTCACGATTTCTTGTGCGATGGCGACTTTGATATCGCGGGGATTTTGTCCTTCGGCGACGGATTTTTTGTATTGTGCGATTTGCTCCAAAGAGCAGAACGATAGCAAATCATAGTAGCGCCACATCATTTCGTCAGAAATACTCATGACTTTGGCAAACATGGTATTCGCTGGCTCGGTAATGGCGATGTAGTTGTTCTTGGATTTAGACATCTTTTCGACGCCATCCAAACCTTCTAGCAAAGGCATGGTCAAAATACATTGTGGCTCTTGTCCGTAATCTTTTTGCAGTTCGCGACCTACCAGCAAGTTGAATTTTTGATCAGTGCCGCCGAGTTCCAGATCTGCGTGCAAAGCAACGGAGTCGTAACCTTGCATTAATGGATACAGAAATTCATGTACAGAAATCGGCGTGCCAGCTTTAAAGCGTTTGGTGAAATCATCACGCTCCATCATACGCGCCACCGTGTATTTTGATGACAATTGAATCAAGCCACGTGAGCCGAGGGGATCGCACCATTCCGAGTTATAACGAATTTCAGTTTTGCTAGCATCTAAGACCAAGGATGCTTGTTTGAAGTAAGTCTGGGCGTTGGCTTCGATTTGTTCGCGTGTCAGCGGTGGGCGCGTTGCATTGCGGCCAGATGGGTCGCCGATCATGGAGGTGAAGTCACCAATCAGGAAAATGACCGTATGTCCCAAATCTTGCAACTGACGCATTTTGTTTAAGACTACGGTGTGACCAAGGTGTAAGTCGGGTGCTGTAGGATCAAGTCCTAATTTAATGCGTAATGGTTTGCCGGTCTTTTCACTACGCGCGAGCTTTTGCGCGAATTCAGATTCAATCAAGAGTTCGTCCACACCACGTTTGGTAACTGCTAATGCATGCTGCACTGCATCTGAAAGTGGCAAAAGTGGGGTTGCGCCTGGCGCTTTGTCATTGTGTTGTGGCGAAGTCATGATGGTTTTAATAAATTAATTAAACAAAAAATTTAAACTAAATTCCGGATGGATCAAATGGGATTGAAAAAAATCAAAAAGTTTTGTAACAGGGCTAGCGAAAAAAGTGCGCTCCTCACATAATCGGCAGCTTGCATTATTCGCTGTTTGCTTTACAATCAGGCGACAATTTTTAAGCCCCACCTTAAGTTAATAAAAATAAAAGGAGTGGGTTTGCTAACACTCTGTTAACTGCCAGCCCCAAGATCTGGCAGCGAAACATCAATTTTAACTTATTGCATGCGTTTATCCGATAAATTCCGTCATTTAGCTGCAACTACACAAGTTAGAGCCCAGTCTTTGATAGCAATCAGTATTGCGAATCTGCGCGGTATGCGCGCTTCGCGTGTGATTCCTTTTACTGGCTTGTTCTTCGCAGTGTGCGCAGTTGGTGCGGTCGGTGTTGCTCCTTTAGCACCTGACGCCGCCAATCTCCCCGTTAAAACAATTAGTCAAGAATTGCAAATGCCATCTTTGGATGAGCAAATTTCTAAGATTGTTTTGCAACAACAGCATTATGTGAAAGAAGAAAAGATCCAGCGCGGCGATAGCTTGGCGTCTTTATTGCAGCGTTTGGGCGTCGATGACGTCAATGCTGCAAACTTCTTGAAAACTGATCCTGTCGCACGCAGTGTTCTGCAAGCCCGCGCTGGCAAGTCTATTCGTGTGAAGACGACCGACGAAGGTACTTTAGAGTGGCTGCGTGTTGGTTTGGATGGTAATGATAATGGCACTAAAACTTTATTAGTGTCACGCAATGATCAAAATGGTTTTAAAGCGACGGAAGTCGTTGAACAATTAGAGCGCCGTATAGAAATGCGCTCTGGCGATATTCAATCTTCTCTATTCGTCGCAACGGATAAAGCCTTGATCCCGGCACCGATTGCCGATCAAATCGTCAAAATGTTTGAAACCAGCATTGATTTCCGTCGCCTGCAACGCGGCGATTATTTCAACGTGGTGTACGAAACATTCTGGTTGAATGGTGAACTGGTGAAGACAGGGCGTTTGTTGTCCGGTGAATTCAAAAATTCAGGCAAATTAGCGCAAGCGGTCTGGTTTGACGAAGGCGCTGGCGAAGGTGGGTATTATAGTTTTGATGGTAAATCTTTGAAGAAGGCGTTCTTGAAATCGCCACTGGAATTCTCCCGCGTATCTTCTGGTTTTTCTATGCGCGTGCATCCGATTTCTGGTAAGTGGAAACGTCATACAGGGATTGATTTTGCTGCAGTTAGCGGTACGCCGATTCGTGCCTCTGCTGACGGTACGATTGAACATGCTGGCCCACAAGGTGGCTACGGCAATATGGTCATTGTTAAACACTGGAACGGTTACAGCACAGCCTATGCGCACATGAGTCGCTTTGCACCTGGTTCACGCAAAGGTACACGTGTTAGTCAAGGTCAGGTGATTGGTTATGTCGGTTCTACCGGTTGGTCAACAGGACCGCATTTGCACTATGAGTTCCGTGTGAATAATGAGCCACGTGATCCGAATACCATCAGCGTCCAAAGCGCTGCTGCATTGGCCGCACATGAATTGACGCGCTTCAGAGTGGTTGCCGCAGATATGGCACATCGTTTTGATTTACTGCGACCAGAACGAAACTCAGCGGCGCTGGTGGCGGCACGCTAGATTCTTAAGAAGCAAAAAGCCGAACTTAGTTCGGCTTTTTTATTGTCAGGAATTGCGCATTATTGCGCATTATTGCGCATTATTTCCGATTACTTGGCACCATGTTGCACCACTTCGCTTTGATTGCTACAGCAAAAATAGATAACAAACAAATCCAATGAGTCTCAAAAATTACATAGGTCTGATGTCAGGTACCAGCTTGGATGGCGTAGATGGCGTGTTGGTCGCTTTCCCTGACAGTACAGCGGGAAATAATCACACTGCAATGCAGTTATTGGCGAGTGCCCACATTCCTTTTTCTACTGAGTTGAAGCAGCAAGCGATGGCCTTGCAGCAAGCGGGCGAGAATGAAATTGAACGCGAAGCCGCGTTGGCAAATCAATTGGCAATCGTCTACGCAGAATGTGTGACTGAGTTACGTCGTCAACATCCGAATTTGCAAGTTCAAGCAATAGGCGTACACGGGCAAACGATACGCCATAGGCCTGATTTGGGCTTCACCCGGCAAACTAATAATCCGGCTTTATTGGCGGAGTTGACCGGGATTGATGTGATCGCCGATTTTCGTAGCAGGGATATCGCTGCGGGCGGACAAGGTGCGCCTCTGGTGCCGGCTTTTCATCGTGCTGTATTCGCAAAGACAGGCGAATGCCGCGTGGTGTTGAATATTGGCGGAATCAGCAATATCAGTATCTTACATGCCGATGGTCGCACCACAGGATTTGATACCGGTCCGGGCAACGTTTTAATGGACGCCTGGATATTGCAACATCAGGGCTTGGCCTATGACGCGAATGGTGCTTGGGCTGCGCAAGGTCAGCCTGATCCGCAATTATTGGCAAGCCTGTGTGACGAAGTTTTTCTGCGCCAATCTCCACCAAAAAGTACGGGACGTGATTTCTTTCATCTACCATGGCTACAACAAAAATTGCAGGCTTTTAAACATCTGAGCGTCGTTGATGTACAAGCGACTTTATGTGCGTTTACTGCCCAAAGTATCACTGATGCGATACGTGAATTCGCGCCAGAATGTGTCGCTGTCTATGTGTGTGGCGGCGGCGCTTATAATGTCAGTTTGATGCAAGCCTTAGCACAAGCTTTGCCGCAAGTGCATTGGGATACCACCGAGTCTCTGGGTGTCGAAGTTCATCATGTAGAAGCACTCGCATTCGCTTGGTTGGCGCAACGATTTGTGCAGCGAGAGGCGGGCAATCTTAGCGATGTCACCGCGGCGCGCGGCGCACGAATTCTAGGTGCTCTGTATCCGGCGTAAGCCTGGAAGATCTCGAATAATCCCACCCCAAAAACTACTGAAGTTAATCAATCGTATGTCGAATAAATTCTTATATATTGCAGATCCTATGTGCTCTTGGTGCTATGGATTTAGTCATGAATTGAAACAGTTCTTGGCGGACATTCCTGATGCTGAACTTGATATCGTATTGGGTGGTTTGCGCGCTTACAATAAACAGACTATGGATGCGGATCAACGCACAATGATCTTGTCGCATTGGGAAAAAGTACGACAAGTAAGTGGATTGCCGTTTGATATGACAGGTCTCGATAAACCTGCATTTATCTATGACACTGAGCCTGCATGTCGTGCGGTGGTCACTGCAAAAATCTTAACCGAAGACATGCCGACTAAGATTAACTTCGCAGTCTTTGAGGCAATACAGCATGCGTTTTATGCTGAAGCGAAAGATGTGACGAATGAACAGGTCTTGGCAGAAGTCGCGGTACAAGCCTTAAACGCATATGACAACAGTGAGGCTTTTGATGTCGCCAGTTTCCAAGAAAGCTTGAGTTCAGCAGACAGCAAAGAGGAAACACGTCAGCATTTCGAGCAAATTCAACGCTGGGGCGTACGTGGGTTTCCTATGTTGCTGCTGGTGAAGGAAGATGGTTTGCATACCTTGAGTTCGGGCTATGCCAAAGCACAGGATTTGCGTGATAGTTTTCATGAAGCGCTGTAGCGGAGTGAATTTTGAAATTGGGATCGAGCTTATTAATCAATTTGGCGTTAAGAATAATTCGCGAGTTCAATTTTGCAGTATAGCTCATTGTAGATACCTACAAAATGGATAGGCGACAGTAGCATAGCTATGAACTGAGTTTGAAAAAGATGTTTTAGTACTTCGCGGTTATACATTTGAAAATCGAAGATAATGGCATTAATCCCATTCTTTATTTTTTAAACAGGATAGCCTCGCTATGTCTATGATCAGTTCACGCATCACAATTGCGCCACATGGCCCAGAGTTTTCACGCATCGTTCTCGGCCTGTGGCGGCTGTCTTCATGGCAGATGTCACCCGCCGAGCGCGTGCAATTTTTGCGAGCTGCGCTGGACTTAGGAATTACCACGATAGACCAAGCAGATATTTATGGTGACTATACTAGCGAGACTTTGCTCGGCGAGGCATTCGCATTAGCTCCGGAATTACGCCAACAATTTCAGATTGTGACCAAGTGCGGGATTCAGTTTCCGTCTGCACAAAGACCGCAACAACGAGCGCATATTTACAATACTAGCGCTGCGCATATTATTGCTTCTGCAGAAAATTCTTTGCGTAGTATGCAGATTGAAAAAATTGATTTATTACTGATCCACAGACCAGATCCTTTGATGGATGCGGATGAGATTGCAGAGGCTTTTATGCATTTACAGCAAAGTGGCAAAGTCGCTTATTTTGGTGTGTCTAACTTTACTCCCGCACAATTCGATTTGTTAGATTCACGTTTTCCTTTGATGACAAATCAGCTTGAATGTTCTTTGCTGCAGCACGCCCCTATTTACGATGGTAGTTTTGACTTATGTCAGCGCAAACGTGTCATCCCTATGATATGGTCAGCCTTGGCTGGTGGACGTCTGTTTAGTGAGCTTGGAGAGCAACATCCGCAAGGGCAAAAGCTCCATGCAGTCTTAAATCGGATTGCCGACGAACTTGATCTCAGCCCCGCAACAGTCGCCATTGCTTGGGTTCTGAATTTGCCTTCAAAACCCATGGTATTGACTGGCTCTAGTAGAGTGAAAGTCTTGGCCGAGGCCGTGCAAGCCCTAGATTGTCGTCTGTCGCGTGAACAATGGTTTGACCTATGGCGCGCCGCTAGCGGGCTAGAGTTGCCATAAATTCAGCATTGTCGTTGCTTTTGCTGTGAACTTTAAAAAATACTTTTCAGCAAGTTAGATTCGGCGTATAAAAGAACACTTGCTGGTCTTAACTTCTTGTAATCCTGCAGAATGATTGTGTACATAAGATTAATGCTTGAGATGTGGATTTGAGAAATCAATCCACCATCTCTTGATGAATTATTGACTCATCAAAGTCTGCAGCACTAGGGAGTAGTCATTGAAGATAGTTCGTCCTTTTCTACGCCGATTTTTACGCGCGCAACGCTTGCCGACACGGGATCTGCAATTTTGGCGCGATCAAATGTTAAGTGCGATATTGTCAGTCGCCTTGGTGTTGGGGACTATCACAGCCATACCTAGTGTCATGATGGCGGTTCGTGATCAGCTTTATTCCATTGTCTTAACCGACGTGTTGGCCATCGGGTGGTTGGTCGCCCTGTGGCGTTGGCGTACTCTCAGTTTCACCGCGAGAAGCTGGAATTTTTTACTGATCGTGTATGGCGTTGGGGTCTTTTTTCTGTTTAAGGTCGGTCCAGTCAGTCAGATCTATTTAATGGCGGTTCCGGTATTGGCAGCTCTATTATTGGGCTTGCGGCCGGCTATTTTTGTATTGGTACTTAATGCGGTCACCCTAATATCGATCGGTTATGCTTTTGATATAAATTTGCAATTTGATCGTTATCACGACCGACCTTTTCTACGCTGGGTCATTATCACTTTAAATTTCACTTTCATTAGTTCTGTCATTACCGTGTCTTGCGCGGTGCTATTGCGCAGGCTTGAAGAATCTTTGCGTAAGCATCTACAGATTAGTTTGTCGCTACAGGCGGAGCAAAAATCATTAAAGCATGCCAATGAAGAATTGCGATTAATTTCAGCAGCAGTTGAAAATCTCAATGACATGGTGATGATCACCGATAATAATTTGAATGAAAATGGCCCGCATCTTGTATTCGTCAATAAAGCTTTTGAACGTAGCACAGGTTATAGTCGAGATGAAGCGATAGGTAGTAATCTTGAAATGCTATACGGGCCGAATTCTGATATTCATGAAATTCACAGAATACGTTCGGCCATGAGTACGCGTCATGCAATCCGTTCAGAAATTATTAGTTACACCAAGTCCAAGGAAGAATTTTGGTTGGAAGTTGATATTCGACCGATTAATAATCATCAAGGCGTATGTACGCATTACGTTGCGATTGAACGCGATATTACAGATAGAAAAAAAGCGGAGTTGGATATTTATAGACTCGCTTTTTTTGATGTGTTGACTGGCTTACCTAATCGTCGCTTATTACGCGATCGCATGAGTGTGCAGCTTGCGAATGCACAACGTACTGGTAATTTTAGTGCGGTTTTATTTATCGACCTTGATCATTTCAAGACGATTAATGATGCCCGTGGTCATGCAACTGGCGATATCTTATTGATTGAAGTTGCCAATCGCCTGAGTCATTTACTGCGAGAAGTCGATACGGTCGCACGCATTGGTGGCGACGAATTTGTGGTGTTGGTGGATAGCCTAGATTCGCATATAGAAATCGCTGGCAAATTGGCTTTGACGATCGCCGAAAAAATTCGTCATGCCTTGTCTCAAGACTTTTTAATCAATGACCAAAATTACAGTTCGAGTTGCAGCATTGGCGTGAGTCTGATGCCGAAAGCAGGACAAAATGTAGACGACCTCTTGCGTGAATCTGACACGGCAATGTATAGAGCGAAATCCGCAGGACGCAATCAAATAGCCTTCTTTGAAGGCAATATGCAAACTGAGGTTGAACATCGCCTTACTCTGGAGCGCGATCTTGCTAAAGCATTGGAACAAAATGAATTGCAGATGGTCATGCAGGCACAGGTGAATTACGCAGGCGTTGCAGTAGGCGCTGAATTACTGATGCGTTGGCATAGCAAGGAGCGAGGCATGGTATCGCCAGCGATATTTATCTCGCTCGCAGAAGAGTCAGGTTTGATCGTCAAATTGGGTGACTGGGTGTTATCTGAAGCTTGCAATATTCTTAAAAGTTTGCAGCTGGAAGGCCATCACTTTCCATTGTCAATCAATGTCAGTCCTAAGCAGTTCAGGCAAAAAGATTTTGTGGATAAGGTGACTGCTACTTTAGCTGCGCAAGAAATCAGCGGGAAAAATCTGATATTTGAGGTTACCGAAGGTTTGTTTATCGATAATTTGCAAGAAACAATTGCACGTATGAGTAAGCTCTCGGCTTTAGGAATCCGGTTTTCGATCGATGATTTTGGTACCGGTTATTCAAGTTTGAATTATTTAAAACGTTTGCCTTTGTATGAATTAAAAATCGACAAAAGTTTTGTGCAAGATATTCCGGGTGACGCGAACGGAACCGCCATCGTCGGTTCTATCTTATCGATGGCAAAGCAATTTGGCCTAAAAGTGGTTGCTGAAGGCGTGGAAACCGAAGAGCAGGCAAATTACTTGATCGCTAATGATTGCGATTCTATGCAAGGATTTTTGTATTCACGTCCAACTGCACCTGATGTGTGGATGGCGAATCAAATTCAAGTCAAGGCGCAGTTGCAAGCCTAAGCCTTACTTTCATCAAATGAATTTAGATAGACGTTTAGCGAATACGAATAGGGCTGGAGACGTGAACAGAGCTGACGAAGCAAAGTATAATCGTAGCTTGGCACATCCATTGTCACGAAAAAATAAGAGATAGAACATGTTTACGGCGTCAACACACACTTGCACAAGAAGACAGACGGGCTCTTTTAAGCTGAGCATCCTCATTGCTGTCGGACTTATTTTGGCTGGCTTGTTTGCCTATCAAACCATGAGCGGCAAGCAAGCTGCACCAAAATTAGACTATACCAATATTCAAGGTAAGAAAATTGGCCAGCAAGCTTTGCATGGAAAAGTGTACATGGTTAATTTTTGGGCGACATCATGTGCGACCTGCATTAAAGAGATGCCGCATATGATAGCTAGTTATGAAAAATTTCGTGCTCAGGGCTTAGAGTTTGTTGCCGTAGCAATGAGTTACGATCCACCTAATTATGTACTCAATTTTACGGAAACCAGGCAATTACCTTTTCATGTGGTGCTTGATCTGGAAGGGAAAATTGCGCAAGCATTTGGTGATGTCAGATTAACGCCGACGACCTTCCTTATTGATAAACAAGGAAATATTATCAAGCGTTATGTTGGCGAACCTTCTTTTGATGAGTTAAATCAATTACTTGCCAAAGAACTGGCGAAAACTTGAATGGCATTTCTACATTGATTCTGTTCGTCGACATTTCGCTTCACAAACCATCTCGCCTTTCGATTAGCAATCAAAGTGCAATCAATAAGCAATTAAGAAGCAATAAATAAGTAACAAGACCCAAAAAAGTCTATTGAAAATCTGTTCTAAATTAAAAAAAATTGTTCGAACGAATCCACAATTTCGCATAGTTTTGCTAATTATTTAGGCAGCTTTTCAGGTAGAATAGCGCTTCCCCGAAATTCCTCTGACTCCCCCAAGGTTTTAACATCGTGCAAATTGGCTCCTATCAGCTGAAGAATAATATTTTTGTCGCGCCTATGGCAGGTGTGACGGATAGACCGTTTCGCCAATTATGCAAAGACTTGGGCGCTGGTTATGCGGTATCCGAAATGGCTGCTTCGAACCCTAAATTATGGGAAACCGAAAAGTCCACACGCCGCACTAATCACGAAGGTGAAATAGAACCGAAAGCGGTGCAGATCGCTGGAGCTGATCCTAAGATGTTGGCTGAATGTGCTAAATACAATGTCGATAAAGGCGCACAAATTATCGATATTAATATGGGCTGCCCAGTGAAAAAAGTTTGCAACGCCTGGTGTGGTTCGGCCTTATTGCAAGATGAAAAATTAGTCGGTGAAATTCTTGATGCAGTGGTGTCTGCGGTTGATGTCCCTGTTACTTTGAAATTCCGTACAGGCTGGGATAGAGCGAATAAAAATGCATTGCAGATAGCGCGTATCGCGGAATCTGCTGGCATCGCGATGTTGACCTTGCATGGCCGCACACGTGCCGATGGCTATAAAGGCGCAGCTGAATACGACACGATCGCCGCGGTCAAAACGCAAGTCAACATTCCCGTAGTTGCCAATGGCGACATTACGACACCAGAGAAAGCTAAGTACGTGTTGGAAGTGACGGGGGCAGATGCGATTATGGTTGGGCGCGCTGCACAAGGCAGACCGTGGATATTTCGTGAAATCGAGCACTATTTGAAAACAGGTACTTATTTACCAGCGCCATTGGTGTCGGAAGTTAGCGCTTTGTTGGATCGCCATTTGCGCGAACATTATGCGTTTTATGGCGAGTTCATGGGCGTGCGTACCGCACGCAAACACATAGGTTGGTATGTGGAAGATTTAATTGATGGCGAAGCCTTTCGTCAACAAATGAATAAGTTGGAAACTTGTGAGGAGCAATTGGCCGCGGTCAAAATGTTTTTTGATAGCCGGCCGACAGAACGGTTACAATACCGCCCCTCCGAGATAAACACGAACGACGAGCTGGCTCAGGCATTGGCTGCTTGATGTCGTTTTGTCGCTCTTGTTGGCACGATTTTGTGCGATTTAGTACGATTTTGGTGGAAGTTTTATTTAGTTTAACCCTTGAATTCCCGGTAGTTTTTAAGCGAGGAATTCATTAATAAGAAGAAAATTCAGTATGAGTAAAGAAAGCATTCAAGAAGCCGTCCATAAAAATCTGGAAAAATATTTCCGCGATTTAGGTGAACAACCCGCTTCAAATATTTACGATATGGTGGTGTTAGCGGTTGAAAAACCGATGTTAGAAATGGTCATGACACGCACCGATAGCAATCAATCTCAGGCTGCAGATATGCTCGGTATTAATCGCAATACTTTGCGCAAAAAGTTGCAGCAGCACGGTCTTCTTTAATTTTTAATTATCTCTCTTTATTATGATCAAACAAGCTCTCCTGTCCGTCTCGGACAAAACTGGTGTTCTCGAATTTGCACGCGAACTCAATGCTATGGGCATCAAACTTTTGTCCACGGGCGGTACTGCAAAACTCTTAGCTGACAATGGATTGCCAGTCACTGAAGTAGCCGATTACACAGGTTTCCCAGAGATGCTAGATGGTCGTGTGAAGACTTTGCATCCTAAAGTGCACGGCGGGATTTTGGCGCGCCGCGATTTTCCTGAACATCAGGCTGCTTTAGAAAAACACGGCATTCCAACGATTGATATGGTGGTGGTGAATCTTTACCCATTCCAGGCAACGGTCGCGAAAGTCGAATGCTCTTTGGAAGATGCGATTGAAAATATCGATATCGGCGGTCCGACGATGCTGCGTTCTTCTGCTAAAAATCATAAAGACGTGTTGGTGATTTGCGATCCTAGTGATTACGCAACGGTCTTGGCAGAAATGAAGGCTGGCAATAATGTTGTCTCTTACGACACCAAATTTATGCTCGCGAAAAAAGTCTTCGCGCACACCGCACAATACGACGGCGCGATTACCAATTACCTGACTAGTTTAGGTGAAGATAAAGCACACACTACACGTAGTGCTTATCCACAAACTTTGAATATGCATTTCGAAAAAGTGCAAGAAATGCGTTACGGTGAAAACCCACATCAATCGGCTTCTTTCTACCGCGATTTGGCACCAGTCGCGGGTGCATTGGCGAACTACACGCAATTGCAAGGTAAAGAACTGTCGTACAACAATATCGCTGACGCAGATGCAGCGTGGGAATGCGTGAAGTCTTTTGACACGGGCGCTTGTGTGATCGTCAAACATGCGAATCCATGCGGCGTGGCAATCGGTGCGACAGCATTGGAAGCCTATAGCAAAGCTTTGCAAACAGATCCTACTTCAGCCTTCGGTGGCATTATCGCTTTCAACACTGTATGTGATGGCGCAGCAGCAGAAGCTGTTGCAAAACAATTCGTTGAAGTCTTGATCGCACCGTCGTTCACAGCCGAAGCGAAACAAATTTTCGCGGCAAAACAAAACGTACGCTTGTTGGAAATTCCTTTGGGTTCTGGTGTCAATCAATACGACGTAAAACGTGTAGGTGGTGGCTTGTTAGTTCAGGCACCTGATGCTAAAAACGTTTTGCCAGCAGATGTACGCGTAGTCAGTAAATTGCAACCAACCCCACAACAAATGGCCGACATGATGTTCGCATGGCGCGTGGCTAAATACGTCAAATCGAATGCGATTGTCTTCTGCGGCAATGGCATGACTTTAGGTGTAGGCGCAGGTCAAATGAGTCGTATTGATTCTGCACGCATCGCTTCGATCAAAGCACAAAACGCTGGTTTGACTTTGCAAGGTTCTGCTGTTGCTTCAGACGCTTTCTTCCCGTTCCGCGATGGCCTCGACGTCGTGGTCGATGCAGGCGCAACTTGCGTGATTCATCCAGGTGGTTCTATGCGTGATCAAGAAGTGATTGATGCTGCGGATGAGCGTGGTGTGGTGATGTTGTACACCGGTGTGCGTCACTTCCGTCATTAAAAGAATACGCCCATAATCAAATTCTCGGGCGCATTTCAGCGTTGCAAATGCTCGCAATACCAACGTATTGCTCCGCTTTGCGCCTTGAACTGCATCCCGATAATTTAATTCTAGGCGCATCCTTTCCTTTCTATTCTCGCCAGTGATCGTAATGGCACCTTGTATGTTGGTGTGACGAGCGATTTAGTTCTGCGAATTTTCCAACACAAAAACAAGTTTGTACCAAGCTTTACTGAAAAGTATGGTGTGGACAAACTTGTTTGGTTTGAGGCTTGCGATTCGATTGAAGCTGCCATTGTGCGTGAAAAGCAAATTAAGAAGTGGAAACGGGAGTGGAAGATTAATTTGATAGAGGCGATGAATCCTTATTGGAATGATTTGTATGGTTCGATTTTGTAGTGTTTATCCAACCCCAGTTCATTGCTCTTGTTGAACCAACGCCACTGGGCTCCTGCCTTCGCAGGAGCGACGGTAAATAGTTTGCTGTTTTTTTTGTGTGGAAAATGGAGCTGCGAATATAGAGTTCAACTCGGCACTTATCGACCGTCATTCCTGCGAAGGCAGGAATCTAGCGGCGTTCGTTGAGCGACACAAAAAGTAATTACGGATCAGAATCCCAACACGCGAACACACAAGACCTGCGTATAATTTAGCAATAAATTCATACACAGAAAACAAACACCAATGAAAATCCTAGGCATAGACCCCGGCTTACGCACCACAGGTTTTGGTGTCATCCATAAGCAGGGCAGTAAGCTCACTTACATCGCCTCAGGTACGATCAAAACGGTCGAGGGCACTTTGCCTGAACGCCTGAAAACTATCCTCTCCGGCGTCACAGAAATCATTCAAACCTACCAACCTGATTGCGCTGCAATTGAGAAGGTATTCGTCAACGTCAATCCTCAATCCACTCTATTACTTGGTCAGGCCAGAGGCGCGGCGATTTGTGCTTTGGTGCAAGCCGAACTTAGTGTTGCTGAATATACTGCGCTGCAAGTTAAGCAAGGTGTGGTTGGTCACGGTAAAGCCAAAAAAGAACAAGTACAGGATATGGTGCAGCGGCTGTTGTCTTTGTCTGGCACGCCTAGTAGTGATGCTGCCGATGCGCTTGGCGTGGCGATTTGTCATGCGCATAGTGGGGATACTTTGAAAACGCTTGGGGCTATTGCGCCTGAGCTGGCCAAGAAGGGCTTGCGCGTGCGGGCGGGTAGGTTGATTGGGTAGTTTTTGTAATTAACTTTGGAATTAGATTTCATTTTCGGCACTTTCATCCTTCACAGGTTGATAGTGGCCCGATAGGTTGGAAAATAGACCAAAGAAAGTAAGCAAAGAAAGGAAGTGGCCGCCGGGCCACACATGGCTAGCAAACATCGAGTCATTATCAAGCGTTCAATTCGAGTGCGAAACAACTCTTACAAAAAACAAGCCCCCCACAAGCCCCCAAGAATAGTTTACCATTACTGTTTATTTATACAGTACGAAAGCCCAGCATGATAGGTCGTATCGCCGGAACCCTCATCGAAAAGAACCCACCGCAAATCATGGTCGATTGCCAAGGCGTCGGCTACGAGATTGATGTGCCTATGAGCACTTTCTATAATTTGCCCGCGCTGGGTGAGAAGGTGGCGCTTCTGACGCATCTGGCGATTCGTGAAGACGCGCATGTCTTGTTTGGCTTCGGTACAGCCGAAGAGCGTACAACCTTTAAACAATTAATCAAAATCAGCGGCGTCGGTGCGCGTACTGCCTTGTCGATTTTGTCGGGTATGTCAGTGGCTGATCTGGCGCAGGCGATTACTTTACAGGAAGCGGGGCGTTTAACGCGCGTGCCTGGCATTGGTAAGAAAACTGCAGAGCGTTTATTGCTAGAACTCAAAGGCAAACTGGGGGCAGATCTCGGTGCCGCTGGCCTTGCTGCAGCCGCTGGCGATCATAGTTCAGATATATTGAACGCCTTATTGGCTCTCGGCTATTCAGATAAAGAAGCTTTGGCTGCCTTGAAGTTGGTACCTGCTGGATCGGGTGTTTCGGATGGGATCAAAGCTGCACTCAAAGCTTTGTCTAAGAGTTAAACGCGAATAGAAAAACATGAGCATACAAACCGACAATCTCTCTACGCAATTCGTGGATACCCGCATCATCGCGGCGACACCGTCTTCACCTAACGAAGAAGCGATAGAGCGTGCCTTACGTCCTAAGCAACTGGATGAATATGTAGGTCAAGAGAAGATCCGTGACCAGCTCGAAATCTTTATAGGCGCGGCACGTCAGCGTAAAGAGGCACTCGATCACACCTTATTGTTTGGCCCGCCGGGTTTAGGTAAAACGACCTTGGCGCACATCATTGCGCGGGAGATGGGCGTGAATTTACGTCAGACTTCGGGGCCTGTGTTGGAGCGTGCAGGTGATCTTGCGGCATTGCTCACGAATTTGGAGGCGAATGATGTTTTGTTTATTGATGAGATCCACCGCCTCTCGCCTGTTGTTGAAGAGATTTTGTATCCAGCTTTAGAAGACTATCAAATTGATATCATGATAGGCGAGGGGCCTGCAGCGCGTTCTGTGAAGCTCGATTTGCAACCATTCACGCTGGTCGGTGCGACTACCCGTGCCGGGATGTTGACGAATCCTTTGCGCGATCGTTTTGGTATCGTGGCACGTTTGGAATTTTATACTTCAGAAGAGCTGAGTCGCATCGTCACGCGTTCTGCATCGCTACTACAAGTGCCGATTAAGGACGATGGCGCCTTCGAAATCGCCAAACGCGCACGTGGCACTCCGCGAATTGCGAATCGCCTGCTGCGGCGTGTGCGCGATTATGTGCAGGTCAAAGGCAATGGCGAAATCACTAAGCCGATGGCGGATGCTGCATTGAAGATGCTGGATGTTGATGCGGTTGGATTCGATTTGATGGATAGAAAACTACTCGAAGCTATTTTATTTAAATTTGGCGGCGGCCCAGTTGGCTTAGATAATGTCGCCGCGGCAATTGGCGAAGAGCGCGATACGATAGAAGATGTGTTGGAGCCCTATCTGATACAACAAGGTTATTTACAACGTACACCCCGTGGTCGTATCGCTACCGCCAGCGCTTATGAGCATTTCGGCTTGACTGCGCCGCGCACCAATCCGAATGGGGATTTGTGGGGAGCTTAATTTTTTCTATATTGTGAGCTTTGAATACGTATTTTCCGTGTTTGGCTTGTTCTAAATTTCATACGCCGTATTAAATTTGATACGGCAAGCAAAAAAGCTCTCCTCCTATAGGGAGAAGTTTATTTTCGCTATCTGCATTCTTTTTGATTGTATTTATTTCGATACAGTCTATTCTGTTAAAATTCACCCAGAATTCGCTAAGTCTTTGATTTAAGTGCTGTAGTGCGATGCTAGCTTGCATGGCACGGCGATTGCTAGTAGGGCTTACGCAAAATTGTTCCAGCTAGGCGCATCACTGCAGACAGTACGACTGTACGGCAAGGTGATGCAACAACGCGGGACTATTTTGCGTAAGCTCTACAATGAAAAGCAGGTTTAGTTTGACAGAGGTCATTATGCAACAAGAAGCTGGGCGCGCTGGCGCTCTTCTCACTATCGATTTAAAAGCCTTACGGGCGAATTATCGTTTTTTACAATCTCGCCTTGGCACTGCGCTGTGCGGTGCAGCGGTTAAAGCCGATGCTTATGGCTTGGGCGCCATTCCTGTTTCTAAAGCTTTGGTGGCGGAAGGTTGTCGTCATTTGTTTGTAGCGCAATTGGAAGAAGCCATTAGCCTGCGTGCGCACATCGCGCGTGATGTGGCGATTTACGTCATGCATGGCTCACCTGTGGGTTATGAAGCCGAATTTATTGAATATGGCTGTACGCCTGTACTTAATTCTCTGCAGCAAATTACAGCCTGGCGTAATTTGGCTAAGGAGCGCATGATTGCCTTGCCTGCGATTATACAAATCGATACTGGTATGGCGCGCATGGGTTTGTCGCAAGCGGAATTGCGTACTTGGCTGAATGATTTTTCTATCACCGAAGGCATAGACTTGCGCTACGTGATGAGCCATTTGGCTTGCGCAGAAGATCAGCTTGATCCTATGAATCAAATGCAACTCGCCGCTTTCAAAAACTTGCTCGCGCAATTGCGTCAGCAATATCCCGATGTGAAAGCCAGTTTCGCGAATTCTTCGGGTATTTTTCTTGGACCAGAATTCCATTTTGACTTAGCCCGTCCGGGTGCTGCCTTATACGGCGTCGCGCCAGTCGCTGGTCAAGAGAGCCCCATGCAATCAGTGGTTCAACTGCAAGGCCGGATTATTCAAACACGCGAAATTCCTATGGGCGCTTCGGTCGGTTATAGCAAGACTTGGCGCGCTACTCAGCCGTCTCGTATTGCGACTGTGTCAGTAGGTTATGCCGATGGTTGGTTGCGCAGCTTAAGTAACTGCGGTGTCGCGCATATCGCTGGTGTTGAAGCACCTATGGTCGGGAATGTATCTATGGATACGATTACTTTAAATGTCAGCCACGTTGACCCACAACTTTTGTATCCCGGAGCGCTGGTCGATTTGATCTGTCCGGACAATACTGTCGATCAGGTAGCGAAACAGGCCGGCACGATAGGTTATGAAATTCTGACCAGCCTAGGCCCGCGTTATCAACGACATTACGTTGATTAGTCGATTGATCTGTGAGTAGCAGAGACGCAGCGAGCGCAGAGTTTTTTTGGAAAAAATGAACTCCGCGCCTCTGCGGCAAAAAAGAATTTTTAGTGTTAACGCATAAGAGTATTCAGACATTTTATTGGGAAATAATATGAAAATAGTGATCTTGGGAGCAGGTGTTATTGGTACATCCACTGCCTACTATCTGGCCAAAGCTGGGCATGAAGTCACAGTGATTGAGCGTCAAAACGGTGCGGCTTTAGAAACTAGTTTTGCGAATGCAGGTGAAGTCTCTCCTGGTTACTCGGCACCTTGGGCTGGCCCTGGCGTACCGATGAAAGCGATTAAATGGTTGATGATGGAGCATAGTCCATTAGCGATACGTCCAAGTACCGATCCTGCCATGTGGCGCTGGGTCTTTCAGATGTTAATGAATTGTACGACTAAGCGTTATGAGATCAATAAAGGTCGTATGTTGCGCATGGCGCAGTACAGCCGCGATGTGTTGCAGCAACTGCGTGAAGATACCGGCATTGCTTACGATCAGCGTACGCAAGGTACTTTGCAATTATTCCGTAATCAACAGCAACTTGATGGCTCGCAAGCAGACATTGATATTCTTAAACGCTATGGCGTACCTTTTGAATCTTTAAGCGGTGATGAATGTTTACGCGTTGAGCCCGCATTAAAAAACGTGCGCGAAAAATTCGTTGGTGCCCTGCGTTTGCCTGGTGATGAAACCGGTGACTGTTTTAAATTCACGCAAAATTTGGCGAAGTTGGCCGAGGAACTAGGCGTGAAATTTGAATACGGCGTAAGCATAGAACGCGTGATCGCAGAAGGTGATCATGTGAAGAGTGTGCAAACTTCCAAAGGCAATTTCACCGCAGATAAATTTGTCTTAGCGCTCGGTAGTTATTCCCCGATTATGTTGCGCGAACTCGGTATCAAAATTCCTGTGTACCCGATCAAAGGCTATTCGATCACCGTGCCGATTACTGATGCGACAGGCGCGCCTGAATCGACTGTGATGGACGAAACTTATAAAGTCGCGATTACGCGTTTAGGTGATCGTATTCGGGTTGGTGGTACCGCCGAGATCACTGGTTACGATTTGCGTTTGCGTGAGTCACGTCGCAAAACTCTCGTACATTCCGTGACGGATTTATTCCCGCATGGTGGCGATGTGAGTAAGGCCGAATTCTGGACCGGCTTGCGCCCGATGACACCGGACGGCACACCGATTATCGGCCCTACGCCGTATCGTAATTTGTTCTTGAATACCGGTCATGGCACTTTAGGTTGGACGATGTCTTGTGGTTCTGGTCAATTCTTGGCAGATCTGATTTCCGACAAAAAACCAGCGATTTCCACTGAAGGTTTGTACATGGATCGTTACGGCAGTGTGAATCGTCCGATTGCGATTTAAGATGAAACTTAAAACCCTTCAACGCCGAGACGCTGAGACGCTGAGGAAAATCTTAAGAGAGAGGTTTTCTCTGTTTTTGATGTTCTCCGCGCCTCTGCGTTGAGGGGTTTTAGCTTTTTTAAGTGAAACCTGTAACAAGAAAGTTTAACAATGCGCGTCAATATTCCCTTTGAAGATCGAGTCGGTATCGCCCACGAGATTCTCGCGGTATTGGCACGTCAGGGCTTGAATGTGCAGGCGGTGGAAGTTGATCCGCCAAATATCTATATTGATATTCCTGAATTAAAACAAAGTATGCTGGCTAGCTTGCAGGCCGACTGTGATCAAGTCGATGGTGTAGGTACGATAGAAGTCGTCGATATCTTGCCTGGCATGCGGCGTAGCTTGAATCTCGACACCATCATGGCGGTGATGGAAGATCCAGTGCTGGCAATTGATGCTCTGGGCCGTATCGTGATTGCTAATGCAGCTGCTGCTGAGGTAGCGCGTTGCAGCGAAAAAGAACTGTGCCAAAAATCGCTCTATCAAGTGCTGCAAGACAGCACTATCCAACACGAATTGATCGCCAATGAGTTTTGCGCACCGACGCGTGAAGTCTTGTTGAATGGCGAACCTTTCTTGATGGATGTGACACCTGTGTTTGAGCCGCTCTCGGCGGGCACAGCCAGCGATGGCATGGCGGTTGGTGCCTTGCTAACCTTGACTGCACCGAAACGCATAGGCGAGCGTTTGCATGCGATTTCGCGAGCTGAAATTGGCGGCTTTGAAGCCATCATTGGTGATTCGGAACAAATTCGGGTTTTGAAAAAACGTGCCGCACGGGTCGCGGTGGTGGATGCACCTCTATTGATCACTGGGGAAACGGGCACTGGGAAAGAATTGCTGGCACAAGCTTGTCACGGTGTTAGCGCACGCAGCAATGCACCGTTTCTGGAATTGAATTGTGCCGCTTTGCCTGAGAGTCTGGCTGAGAGCGAATTGTTCGGCTATATGGCGGGCGCATTTACTGGAGCGAATCGTGGCGGCAAGCCTGGTTTATTTGAAATGGCGGATGGTGGTACCGTATTTCTAGATGAAGTCGGTGAGATGTCTTTGTATTTACAAGCCAAGTTACTGCGCTTTTTGAACGACGGTAAGTTCCGTCGGATTGGCGGTGACAAAGAAATTCAAGTTGACGTGCGCATCATCAGTGCTACCCATAGAAACCTGCGAAAAATGGTGCAGGATGGTAGCTTCCGCGAAGATTTGTTTTATCGCCTGAACGTCTTACACCTAGAAATGCCGCCTTTGCGCGAGCGTTCGGACGATATTTTGCTGCTGGCTCGACATTTCATTGAGCGCGCTTGCACTCAGGCGCAAAAGCCGGTCTCTCGATTGAATCAGGCGGCCACTATCGCGATGTTGAACAATCGCTGGCCAGGTAATGTAAGGCAATTGCAAAATGTCGTATTTCGTGCGATTACGATGTCAGATCAACGCGTACTAGATGCGGCCGATCTGGATTGGGCAGAAGATTCTATGCAAGGTGAGTCGGTGGTTTTTGAGGAAGCTGACACGTGGGAGGCGTCAGTCAGTCAATTCGAAACAGCCTTGCTGACTAAGCTGTACCAAGAATTTCCATCAAGCCGCAAACTAGCCGCGCGCCTCGACACTTCTCATTCCATGATTGCCGCTAAATTACGCAAGCATGGAATACCCAAAAAATAGCATGCGTTTTTGAGAGGCTTAGTTCAGATTACCTAAGTCGGGGTTTTCTGGATCTTCCGGTAAATTGACCGCAGGAATCGTGTATTTTTCTTCCGCCCAAGCACCCAGATCAATTTGTTTGCAACGATCTGAGCAAAATGGGCGATAGGTGTTTTCAGGAACCCAAGTAACTTTAGCCCCGCACGTGGGGCAGGAAACGACAGTAGCCATGTTGTGAATAAATTAGAAGTTACACAGAGTCAGATCAAAAGGCACATCGCCTTCGTATGGTTTCGGTTTCATATCGCCATCTTGCGACATGATACGTATCCATAGCATGTACTTATTCGCTGAAATTTCAGGAATCGCACCTAAGCCTTGATCAATCGATACGCGTAATAATTGATATACCTTACCCTGCAACATTTGTTGGTAGCTGCCAGCTTGTGCGATGACTTTGCTGGTGCTGCCGGATTCGCGTAACAAGCGTAATACTACGCCTATCGCATCAAATAGTGGTGCAATTGGTGCGAACCAAGTCGTGATGTCGGCAAAGCGTTTTTCTGCCGGGAGCTTTTTCCAAGCGTGATAACTAGGTAAATCAAACTCACAAGCGCCACCAGGAATAATCGTGCGACCACGTATGCTCATCAACCATTCGTTGTCACGTATATGTTGCCCGGTTTTACCGGTCGATCCCATTAAATTGCCGCTGGCGCGTTCGACGTCGCTGATCACTTGATCTAGCATGTCAGCTTGCACATTCGGATTTGACTTAAAGCCTATCAAGGTGTTTTTCTGTCTGTCCAATTCTTGTAACAGATCAGATTTTAAGTCAGCGCGGCCTGCCACTTCGAGCATCTCAAAAATGGTAGCGATAGCGACGTGATGTTGCAGTGGATCAGACTGGTGCAAGAAAAACGAAAACTTTTCGTACAGGTCTTCTAACCGCAATAACGTGCGAATACGCTCGTTGAAAGGGTATTCGTAAACAATCAAAATAAATTCCCTGTAAATATGGTGCTAATGCAGTGCGCAATAAGTTTCACGTGATTCTGAACCAAGCTGAGGAAAATTACAAACATTGCGTGCGTTTGTTTAGGCTTGCGCGCACATTTGTAGGTATTTTTGATGCAGTAGTTCGACTTGCTGTTTCACTTGCGCTAATTCTTGTGCAGAATTGATGACATCATCTGCGTGTTGTAAACGTATTTCGCGCGTGACTTGTGCGCGCATGATACTGCAAACTTGTTCGCGACTAAATTGATTACGTTGCATGACACGTGTAATTTGGGTTTCTTCGTCACAGTCAATGACCAGAACTCGATTGATGCGTTGCAGCCAAGTGCCAGATTCGATTAACAAGGGAACGACAAAGACGATATATTTTCCTTGCGCCGTCTGTGCTGCATCCTCACAAGCTTGGCGAATTTGTGGATGCAGGATACTTTCGAGAAGTTGCTTGGCAGTCTGATCGGTAAATACATGCGTGCGCATTTTTTGTCGATCCATAGAGCCATCTGCGTTAATGAATTCAGCACCAAATGCATGGCGTATCGCAGGAATTGCTGCGCCACCTGGCGCGGTTAAACTATGCGCGATTAGATCGGTATCTATCACACTGGCACCTAATGCTGCCAACAAATTGGCAACAGTCGTTTTGCCACTACCGATGCCACCAGTTAATCCTATGCTTAAAGTTTTATCCGCAATGCGTCCAGATGGAGATATAGGCATAGGAGTAACTGACATTGCATGAACCGAAACTTAGTAAAACAAGCCTAAATATTGGTTATTGATGGTATGTCCCCACAGCAAGGCGATTAAGCCTGCGATCGCTAGGTAAGGGCCAAACGGAATCGGTTTACCCTTGCCGAGCCGACCAATTAACATCATAGAAATACCGATGAGCGCGCCGACAGCAGAAGATAATAATATGATGAGTGGAAGCATGCTCCATCCCATCCAGGCACCGAGTGCTGCTAGCAACTTAAAGTCACCGTAGCCCATGCCTTCTTTGCCAGTAACGAGTTTGAAAATCCAATAGACAGACCATAAGGATAGATAGCCAGCAACAGCGCCAATCACGGCGTTATCTAGGGAGCTAAAGGTGTCATGCAGATTTACTAGCAGACCTAGCCACAGTAGGCTGAGTGTTAAGTCATCCGGGAGTAATTGTGTATCTGCATCGATAAAAGTCATAGCGACCAATAGCCATACAAAAACTACCGCAGCCATTCCGGCAATACCGCTACCAAAATGCCAAATCATGTAAGCACTGAGTAAGCCCGTCAGCGCTTCGATGATAGGGTAGCGAATGGAAATGGGGGCTTTGCAACCACGGCATTTGCCACCTATCATCAGGTAACTGATTACTGGAATGTTTTCGAGGGCGCTGATTTGATGATTGCAGTGCGGACAGGCAGAGCGCGGCACGATCAGATTATATCGACTGCTGTGGACTGGTCCTTTGCCCGTTTCACTAGCAACATAGTTGTCGGATTCTCTTTGCATCATGATCGGTAGTCTATGAATGACGACATTCAAGAAACTACCGATTAATAATCCTAATATTGCAAAAAAAGTTGTGCTGAGGAGATTTGCCGGAGCTGTAAAAAAAAATAGTTCTAGCATTACACCACCGAGCCGAGCTTGAAAATTGGCAAGTACATAGCGACGACCAAGCCACCAATGATAACCCCCAAAATTGCCATAATCAGTGGTTCCATTAAGGAAGATAGGTTAGCAACCGCTTCGTCAACTTCTTCTTCATAAAAATCTGCAACCTTACCCAACATGCCATCTAATGCACCAGATTCTTCGCCGATTGCAACCATTTGTGTCACCATGGTTGGAAATACTCCTGCGTTTTGCATCGCGACCGTTAGACTGGTACCGGTCGTGACCTCAGTTTGAATTTTGATCGTAGCATCAAGATAAACTGCATTGCCAGAAGCGCCGCCAACTGAATCGAGTGCTTCGACTAAAGGAACACCCGCAGCAAACATGGTGGCCAAAGTACGGGTCCAACGTGCGATTGTCGCCTTCCGAATGACTTCGCCGAAAATTGGTGCTTGCAGCAATAGTCTATCCATGAAGCGTTGCATTTCTAATGAGCGTTGCCAAGATTGGAAAAAGAAATACAGGGCGCCAAAAATACCGCCAAAGATAAGGTACCAGTTAGCTACAACAAAATCAGAAATTGCCATAACCACCAAAGTCGGTGCTGGTAAATCGGCACCAAAACTTTTGAAGACTTCTTTAAAGGCAGGCACCACCCAAATCATGATGACGGCGGTGACGATAAACGCGATAGATAAAATCGCAATCGGATAGGTCAGTGCTGATTTGATTTTAGCCTTGATTGCCAAAGTCTTTTCTTTGTAGATGGCTAGGCGAGTTAATAGGTCTTCCAAAATACCTGCTTGTTCGCCAGCGCCCACGAGATTACAAAAGAGCGGATCGAAATAAAGCGGATATTTGCGAAATGCCTGATTTAAGCTAGTGCCCGTCTCGATATCGGCACGAATGTCCAACAACAGTTTTGAAACCGATGGATTTGCATGTCCTTTACCCACAATATCGAAAGACTGCAACAGGGGGACACCCGCCTTCATCATCGTGGCTAATTGACGGGTAAATAAAGTGATGTCTTTGTCGGTAATTTTTTTACCTGAGCTATAACTTTTCTTCTTAACTTTGGTAACTAAGATGCCCTGGCGACGCAAAGTCGCACTGACAATGGCTTCACCGCCGGCACGCAACTCACCTTTGACGTTTTTACCTTGTTTATCTTTACCTTCCCAGGAATATAAATGTTCTTTGATCTGTGAAGGTTTTGTACTTTTAGTTGCTGGCGTTGCCATCTCCGGGTCCTTGTATTTTTATTCGTTGGTACAGCCAAGTACTTCTTCTAAGCTCGTCAGTCCCTGACGCACTTTTTGTAAGCCTGAACGGCGTAATCCTTTTACGCCCTCAGCTTCGGATTGTTTGCGAATTTCAAGTCCAGTACCATTTGCCAGAATAATTTTTTCAATTTCTTCTGTAATCGGCATAATCTGGTAAATACCAACACGCCCCTTATAGCCAGAGCCATTGCAGCGCTCGCAGCCAATCGGGCCATATGCTTTCCAAGTACCGTCAAGCTCTTCTTCCAGGAAACCCGCCTGCAACAAAACTTCGTCTAAGATTTCAACTGGTTTTTTGCAAGTGCAGAGGCGACGAGTCAAGCGTTGTGCGGTGATCAAAATCACCGACGATGCAATATTAAATGGTGCGACACCCATATTCATCAGACGCGTCAGAGTCGATGGCGCATCATTCGTATGCAAGGTTGAAAACACCATGTGACCGGTTTGCGCAGCTTTAATTGCGATGTCCGCCGTTTCGAGATCGCGAATCTCACCGACCATGATGATGTCTGGATCTTGACGTAAGAAAGATTTCAGCGCAACGGGGAAAGTTAAGCCCGCTCTGTCGTTGATATTGACTTGATTCACGCCGGGTAAGTTAATTTCAGCTGGGTCCTCGGCGGTAGAAATATTGATGCCGGGCTTGTTAATGACATTCAAGCAGGTATACAAGGAAACGGTCTTCCCTGAACCCGTTGGCCCCGTCACTAGCACCATGCCGTAAGGTCGCTGAATAGCGTCCATCAAAATTTCTTTTTGATCTGGATCATAACCAAGTGCATCGATACCCATTTGCGCTTGTGAACCATCCAAAATACGCATAACAATTTTCTCACCAAATAAGGTCGGTAAGGTGCTCACCCGGAAATCAATTGCTTTGGTCGGGGATATGACTAATTTCATGCGACCATCTTGTGGCACGCGTTTCTCGGAAATATCGAGTTTGGAGATAACTTTGATCCGCGAAACCAGCTTGTCTTTGATTGCCAATGGAGGTTGGGCAATTTCCCGCAATTCGCCATCAACACGGAAGCGAATTCTGTAAAACTTTTCAAATGGTTCAAAGTGAAGATCGGATGCGCCCATATTAATCGCATCAACCAACATTTTTTGTAGGAACTTAACGACCGGAGCATCATCAATTTCGGCCGCCTGTGTATCGGCAACACCAGAATTGAGATCTTCTTCTTTGAATTCTATGTCGAAATCATCACCAGCCAGATCGGCGATCGATTGTTCGGATGATTTGCTGAGTTTTTCAACGAGTTTTTGTAGTAAATCGTGTTGCACAATCACGATATCGACACTCAACCCAGTCTGAAATTTGATTTGATCGATTGCTATCGTATTCGTTGGATCTGAAATACCTATCGATACTTTATTGCCTTTTTTGGAGAGGGCAATTACGCGTTGCGTCACCATCATCTTGGCATCGATGATTTTTTCCGGCAGCATGCCCTCGTCAAATACACTCAAGTCCAGTTGAGGGTAGCCAAAGGTTTCTGAGCAAAAGGTGGCCAAGTCGCGCGCATTGATCGCACCATTTTGTAGCAATGCATCAAGAAAGTGATTTTTCTCGATCTGTACTTTCTTTTGGATCGCGTCAAGTTGTGCCGTTGACACTAAATTTGCTTGTGCTAATGCACGAGCTAAGCCCGAAGCTGGTGGTGCGGAAGCAGAATTTGGTGGGACAGCTGACATAGTTTATGAGTGAATATAGAAGCTAAAAATGGTTGCTTTGTGATAATGCAACTAAGTAAGACTTTTGTAAACAGGCATCTTACTATCAGGACACATATTGGATGATTGCTTATGTTGTCTTTTGGCGGTATTTGATGCTCTTTCGCTTGGAAAAATAGCTAATTGTGATTTTCTATTTTGAATGTCAGCAATTCGTTGTGCTGAAATAAGCAGATCATTTGCCGAAAGGTGTCGCGTATATACGAAAATTCTGCAAGAAATTAGCAATTCCGATTTGATGTAGTTCTGGCAGAAGAGGTGGATTACAGCCGACAAGGGGACAGACATGTGCCGGCTGCGATTGTGTTGATAGTGAAATTAATGATTGCGATTTACAGCGAGGAACGCTAAATCCATCAATGCTTGCTTGAACGGTGATGGTGCCAGTTCTTCAATGGCTTGTGCAGCTCGTGCGGCAGCTTTGTCTGCTTCAGCTTTTGTATAAGCTAAGGCGCCAGACTGCGTAATTGCGCTCAAAATAGCGTCAAACTTTGACTCATCCCCTTCTTCGATACAAGCTTTCACCAGCGCTTGCTCTGCTGGATTGCCATTTTTCATCAGATAAATCAAAGGTAATGTCGGTTTGCCTTCGCGTAAGTCGTCGCCCACATTTTTGCCGATTTCTTCCGCTTTGCCTGAATAATCGAGCACGTCATCGATTAGCTGGAAAGCTGTGCCTAGAGATCGCCCATACTCGCCTGCTGCTGCGATTTGTGTTGGAGTTGCGCCACTGATTAAGGCACCGATTTCTGCTGCTGCTTCGAATAACTTGGCGGTTTTGCAGCGGATCACTTCGAGATAGCGTTCTTCCGTTACGTCGGGATCATGCATATTCAGCAGTTGTAAAACCTCACCTTCCGCAATGACATTCGTTGCATCTGCCAAAATTTGCATGATCTGCATACTGTTGATAGAGACCATCATTTGAAACGCACGTGAGTACAAGAAATCACCCACCAGAACTGAGGCTGCATTGCCAAACAAGGCGTTGGCTGTTTGGCGGCCACGTCGCATGGAAGACTCATCCACCACGTCGTCGTGCAGTAAGGTCGCAGTGTGAATAAATTCTACAATTGCAGCTAAATCGTAATGATATTTACCTTGATAGCCATAAGCATTCGCCATGAGCAGCACCAGTACAGGGCGAATTCGCTTACCGCCAGCATTGATAATGTATTCAGAAATCTGGCTCACCAGCGCGACATCAGAATGCAATTGTTGACGAATGACCAGATTAACCGCATCCATTTCGGGTGCGATTAATTGATTGATAGAGTGTTGGTTAGGCGTGGCAGACAAGAGTGTATCCCGCAAGAAAGCAAAATTAAAAGGTGGCGTGATTATACGATGTTAGTGTGCGATGCCAGAGAGCGGCCGCATAAAAAGCTAGGTTTTAGCTTTGATTTATGATGAATCTTCTGCTTTTTTATTCCGCATTTGTCAGATCAGGCGTGAAAATGACATGGGCAAGTCATAGACGTTGCAACTTTGCAGCAGACCAATTGCCTCATTTTGCGTTCGCTGTGAACACATTTTAAGGAGTATAAAATTAATCTGACTCGGTTTTGAAATATAAGTACCTGTAAAATACCAATTGCACATTGAGCGGATTCCCTCAAGAATGTGGGGGATACCTAAACCACCTTATTCTTTATGTTAAAGCGCTTAATTCAGGTCTTTTTAGTAACTATTCTGCAAATTTGTATGAATTGGCACGCATGTGCTCAAAGTCAGCAGACGCAAGTGATAGCTTGGATTCCCGCATACGGAGTTGAAAAATCTATGCAAGCTTTGCAAGAGAATCCACATATAGCATTGGGTTTGACGCGGATAGGCTTGCAATTCTGGAATCCTGCTGCCGACGGTAAAAGTGTTGTGTTCGCACCGGTTGACGAGAGTGGACGGTCAGTTGATCCGGCAAAATTACTTCAAATCATTAGCTGGGCGAAGCAACGCAAGATACAAGTGCTTTTAACTGTGTATAACAATTCCCAAGTGATGAAGAAATGGGACTGGGATTTGGCCAGACGTGCTTTTAGAGATCATCCGCAAGAATTCGCTGCTTCTTTAATTAAGACCATGCATCAGTTTGAATTGGATGGCATTGATCTTGATTTGGAAGGTGAGGGCGAGCTGGATACAGACCGGGCTGACTACGCTAAATTTGTGAAAGCTTTAAGCAAACAGCTCAGAAAGCAAAAGAAATTATTGACCATTGATAGCTTTCACAGTCCCTGCATCAATGCCCCGAATATGCGTTGGTGGCGGGATTGGACGGGACATATTGATGCGATTCACAGCATGGGTTACCAAGATCTGTATGAAGGAAACTCCAATAGCTTTACCCCCGACGGCAAAGTAGCGTGCGAAGGCGGTGCTCCGATTTTCAAATATAGTTGGCAACTTGCTTACGCGAAGAAAGCTGGCTATCGCACAGATCAAATTGTACTTGGTATGCCAACTTGGCTAGCACAGTGGGGTGAGGCGGGATTGGGCTCAAGTATTTCTGCACATTTGCAAGAGGCTAAGAATTTGGGCGTAGGAATCGCTTTGTGGGATTTGCAGCTGGCTGCAAAGGAATGGCGCAGCGTCCAAACCTGGAATGAGGTTCAGCAAATACAGCAATTGAGGGCTGGAGTGAAAACTTCGCCGCGGTAAAACATTGACAATTGGCTATGAATTGATAAGTCGCTGCTGAAAAATTACGCAAAAGTCTTTGACCTGTCTCAGCAAGCTATGTATAATCCGCAGTTCCCTTGATTTTTTGTTGGTGATGTCAATAGATGTCGCTAAGAGCTCTCGGGAATCCCTATTATTTATTTGATGAGGTTTCACATGTACGCGGTCATAAAAACCGGTGGCAAACAATATAAAGTTGTCGCTGGTGAAAAACTTAAAGTAGAACAGATACCTGCAGACATTGGCTCCGAATTCACTATCGATCAAGTACTCGCTATGGGTGCTGGAGAAACCATTAAATTTGGTACTCCATTGGTCGCAGGTGCAACGGTGCTGGTTAAGGTAATCGACCAAGGTCGTCACGACAAAGTTCGCATTTTCAAAATGCGTCGTCGTAAGCATTACCAAAAGCGCCAAGGTCATCGCCAAAACTACACTGAACTGCAAATCGTTTCTATCAACGGTTAATCCCGTTAAGAACGACGTAGAGCATATTCACTAGAATTCAAGGAGCTATTAAATGGCACATAAAAAAGGCGGCGGCACCACGCGCAACGGCCGTGACTCAGAGTCAAAACGCTTAGGCGTTAAAGTTTACGGCGGCCAAGCTATCAATGCTGGCGGTATCATCGTACGTCAACGCGGTACACGTGTACACGCTGGCGAAGGCGTTGGTATGGGTAAAGATCACACTTTGTACGCTCTGGTAACAGGCAAAGTACAATTTGCAATCAAAGGCGCGTTGAAGCGTCAAACAGTGACCGTGGTTACTGCGTAATTACTGCTTAATTTTTTAAGCTGACAATTTGCTGTAAGCGCAAGCTAAAAAGAGGCTCTGCCATAGGTAGAGCCTTTTTAGTTTTCAGAAGATTTACAGGAAGTATTAATCTTTGTAAAGTTGGATGATCGTAGCGATCATCAAGGCTAATGGCTTCCTCATTAGCTTACTTTGTCTTAGAACATTGTCTATTGCTGCTAGAGAATTAAAACAGCACAATAGCCCGTTCAGACTCTCAATTCGTAATCGCCCAGTGTTCGGTTTTCAAGCGCGTCTAGATCAAGCAAGATGCCACCAAAAAGAAAGACTGGGAATCAAGGCTGAAAAGCCCTTTCGTTTAGGCGGCAAACATGAAATTTATTGACGAAGCAAGAATCGAAGTCATTGCAGGCGATGGCGGCAACGGTGTTGCCTCTTTCTGTCGTGAGAAATTCCGCCCATTTGGCGGCCCCGACGGTGGCGACGGCGGTAAAGGTGGCAGTATTTATGCGATCGGTGACCGTAATATCAACACACTGGTTGATTTCCGCTATTCCAAGTTACACAAAGCTAAAGACGGTGAAAATGGCCGTGGCGCAGATTGTTACGGCAAAGGCGCAGACGATATCCGTTTGCGTATGCCAGTTGGCACCTTGATTGTTGATCGTAATACAGATGAAGTCATCGCTGATATCACGGAACATGGTCAAGAAGTTTTATTGGCACGAGGCGGTGAAGGTGGTTGGGGTAATATCCATTTTAAATCATCGACTAACCGCGCACCGCGTCAACGTAGTGATGGTAAAGAAGGCGAACGCCGTGAACTGAAACTCGAATTAAAAGTACTGGCTGACGTTGGCTTGTTGGGTTTGCCAAATGCAGGTAAATCGACTTTCATCACCGCTGTGTCGAACGCGCGTCCTAAGATCGCTGATTATCCTTTTACCACTTTGCATCCAAATTTGGGCATGGTACGTGTCAGTCACGAAAAGAGCTTCGTGATCGCCGATATTCCAGGTTTGATTGAAGGTGCAGCGGATGGTATTGGCCTTGGCGTACAATTTTTGAAGCATTTACAACGCACCGGTTTGCTCTTGCACATCGTTGACTTAGCTCCGTTTGACGAAGGTGCAGATCCAGTCAAAGATGCAAAAGCTTTGATCAAAGAGCTGCAAAAATACGATGAAAGCTTGGCAGACAAACCACGCTGGTTAGTCTTGAATAAGCTTGATGTATTGAGCGAAGAAGATCGCAAAAAACGTGTCAAAGATTTTGTCAAACGCTTTGGCTGGAAGGGTCCAGTATTTGAAATTTCTGCGCTGACGCATGATGGTTGCCAGGCGCTGGTGAATGACATTTACGTTCATCTCGAAGAAAAACGTACAGCAGAACAGCGCTCGCAAGAGACGCAAATGAAAGAGGAAGCGCAGGGGATTTTGTCGATTGATCCGGATGATCCGCGTTTTAAAGTGATAGATTAATTCGTTTTCACAGTATCGTTTTCGACGTAAAAAGAGCCGACTTGTTCGGCTCTTTTTACGTCTAGGCTTCATTTTTCACGATTTTTCCATGATCTTTGATCGAAATAAAATTCCGAAAATTAAAACAAATTCAGAATAATGTATAATTTGTGTGATTCAATTCCGAATGAAAACGCATTATCTTATTCCTTATGCAATCCCTTATACAAAACGCCAAGCGCCTTATCGTTAAAGTTGGTTCTTCACTTGTAACTAATGAAGGTCGAGGACTCGACCGTACCGCCATCGCAAATTGGGCTCAGCAGATTGCCGCTCTGAGAGCGATGGGTAAGGAAGTTGTGTTAGTTAGCTCGGGCGCGATTGCTGAAGGCCGATTGCGTCTGGGCTTTGAGATGCGACCGACTGGCGTGCATGAGTTACAGGCATGTGCTGCCGTCGGGCAAATGGGTTTGGCGCAGATTTACGAGACGAGTTTTCGTACGCATGATCTGGGTACGGCGCAGATTCTGTTAACGCACGCTGATCTGGCCGATAGAGAACGTTATCTCAACGCGCGTTCAACTTTATTGACCTTGCTTGGCTTTGGCATCGTACCCGTGATTAATGAGAACGATACCGTCGTGACGGATGAAATCAAATTTGGGGATAACGACACGCTTGGTGCACTAGTGGCAAATCTGGTGGAAGCTGATGCCTTGATTATATTGACTGATCAAAGAGGCTTGTACACCGCCGATCCCCGTAAAAATCCAGATGCGCAATTTGTACATGAGGCGCGAGCTGGCGATGTGGCGCTGGAAGCGATGGCGGGCGGTGCTGGTACTAGTCTGGGTAGTGGCGGCATGCTGACTAAAATTCTCGCGGCAAAACGTGCGGCACGCTCTGGTGCACATACTGTGATTGCCTGGGGGCGCGAAGAGAATGTGTTAGTGCGCCTAGCGCGAGGTGAAGCAATCGGTACGCAACTGAGTTCAGATATGGCGCCACTGGCAGCTCGTAAGCAATGGATGATGGATCATTTGCAGACTTCGGGGCAAGTCACGCTTGATGCGGGAGCTGTGCTCAAATTACGTGATGAGGGAAAATCCTTGCTTGCAATCGGTGTGTGCGATGTTAAAGGCGAATTCGGTCGCGGTGCAGTGGTGACTTGTGTGGACGAAAATGGCAAGACCATCGCTAAGGGCTTAAGTAATTACAATAGTGGTGATGCCCGCAGAATCATGCGCAAGGCTTCGTCCGAGATTGAAAGTATTTTGGGGTTTGTGGAAGAACCTGAATTAATTCATCGTGATAATTTGGTGTTGCAGTAGTTTGATCTCGGTTGGTTTCTATTCATTAAACTTTACGGCACTACCAGCGAATTGTTACGTAGTCCCAGTCTGCCTTGCACATATGTCGTGATTTTTTTGGTATCGCCCCCGTGCCTGCGCAGCATGGTTGGTACGTTGTAGAGCCAGGAAGTGGTGGGATGGAGTGGGGGGATTTATTTTGCTGACTTGTTGGGTCGGTGTGCTGTGGGCGCATAGGCCAACAGCATCGATTGCAGCGGAGTAAGAGTTAATCAGTTTGATCTGTTGCGGACCTGAATCGATGTTTGGGTGCACATCCATTCAGGTCTTGATTATGGCGACAGACCCTAGTTCGTACGGCGAACTATTTCTTGAGACAAGTCGACATAAATTTCTTGCGTTCGTCACCTTTCATGCCTTTTGCATCTGCATTACAGGTTTTCATTTTCGATTGCTGTGCAGTCATTTCTTTTTCTTCGACTGCAGGTTTCGCAGACAAGCATGTTTTCATAAATGCCTTCCGTTCATCCCCTTTCTTGCCCGTCGCTTCTTTGTTACAAGTCGTCATCTTGGATTGTTGTGCGGTGGCAGCGTGCACCATCATCATTGGACAAATTAAGGCAATTGCTAAGAGTAGTTTTTTCATGCGAGGCTCCAAATAAGTAAAGCAAACAAGAGGTGAAACAAACCCGATATAAGAGACAACAATAGTTAATAAGATTAAATTTAGGACTGAGACAATTACAGAATCACTATAGAAGAGTTAGGGATTGAACGCAAACGAGTTTAACAATAGTTTATGAAGCTTAATGTACCCCTGCGTTCTCTAACAACTGTTGATATGAACTCGAATTGCGAACGGTCTTAATCGCATTCCATATCGCTCGAAATCGTTTGGGGTCACGTTGGTAGCGTTGTTGATTGATTGGTAAATACAAGTGCAAGCTGAGAAAAGGCAGAGGGTGACATTGCAAATGGTCTTTATAACGAGGATCTTGCTTTGCCATATGCAAAGCATCGATGCCTTGCAGGATCGCAACATCAGCTTCCTCTGTAATGAGTAGTTTCAGTCCATCCTCTAGCGTGCGGACTTCGCGTATCTTGTAGCCTTGCTTTTCCAGTAGACTACCCACCAAATAGCCACGTTGAACCACGATTGGCGTGCTAATTTTTCCTAAGTTCTTCCCATCCCAACTGGCTTGGCTGTTGTTGCGGATAAAAATTCTCGTGTGGTCGACGTTGAGGGCACTTGCTGTATCTACCTCGCCGCCGGGCAGGCTTGGATAGACACTAAATTGCTGACGTTCTGCCGAAACTGCTGCACCGAAATAGCCATCTAGCACCCCGTTCCTAACTTCTTCTTGGCAGCGTTTCCATGGTTTGGGAATTAATTCAAATCGCTCGCCCAATATTTCTTCAACGCGTTTCAATAATTCGATGTTCAGGCCAGTACCATTGGGTAAAGTCCACGGGTTCTGCGCTACATCTTCGTAGCAAAATTTGAGGGGCGTCAGTGCCTGTGCTTGCGCCGTGGCGGTATAGCCTATGCATAGTGCGAGTATCGAACAGTTGATCAGGCGCTGTGCTATCGTCATGACTATGCCTTGGCGAATATTGATCTGGATTTCTACGTAGAAATTAGCGGAACTATCTTCGCATAAGATGTAGACTGCCGCAATCAAGATTTTGAATTTGTCGCGAACCGAAACGCGCTGTTGCACGACTTATCGAAATGAGTTGTTTATTGGTAATTTAGCTTGCTGCTTTACAACAAATTTGCTGACGCTATGTATAGACAGGATGATAGTGAACTGAAATCGGCTAAGATAATGACGAATCAGCCAAGTCGCTTAACAGCAATGAAGAAGCTACAATGACTTTGATCCATCTCAATATTTCTAGTGCCAATCAATTGCGTGCAATCCGCCTGATGCTCTTATCTCAAGCATTGGCAGCAATTGTTCTGTTGGCGCTTTTTCGTCTCGCTGGTGCCAGCAACCTTACAGATAAAGCTAATCCCCAACCTGTGATCTACGCCTGGGCTGCGTCGATGGCGGAAGATGAACGCGGCCATTATCCTATCTCATTGTTAAAACTGGCCTTAGTAAAATCTGGCGAGGCCTACGATCCCAAACCTAGCAAACGTGACATGCCTCAATGGCGCACATTGCGTCATGTGCAATTGGGAAAGGACTTGGATGTGGTCTGGACTTTCACTACGCCTGAGCGCGAGCAAAGCCTGTTACCAATACGCATCCCGATAGATCGTGGACTATTGGGCTGGCGATTGTTGCTAATCAATGCGGCAGATGCAGAACGGTTTTCTCGGCTCGATAGTGCGGGGCAATTGCGTGCCTTGCGCTCTGGGCAGGGGCATGACTGGCCAGATTTTCCTATATTAAAAGCGAACGGATTTAAGGTCAGTCCGAGTTCCAGCTACCAAGGTTTGTTCTCTATGTTGCAACGTCAACGAATTGCCTATTTCCCTCGTTCGCTGACCGAAATTGAGCCTGAGGTAAGGGCGCACAAAGCACAGTCTCTCGTCGTTGCCCCAAAATGGGTGTTACATTATCCCGCGCCTTTGTATTTTTTCGTATCGAGAGAGAAGCCAGCGTTGGCGGCGGCCATAGAACGCGGCTTGTTGGCGGCGATTAAAGATGGCAGTATGCGACAATTATTTCAGCAGCATTTTGGTGAATCGATTGCTCATGCTAATTTAAGCCAACGCACTGTATTGACATTGACCAATCCCTTTTTGACCGAAGCCACGCCTTTGCAGCGCGCTGATTTGTGGTTTTCTCCCGCTTTAGGATTTTGAGCATGCACGCAGAGACTTTTCATCCCGAAGTTGATCGTCCCCGCAAACATATAGGCAGCAAAATTATGCTGGTCGTGCTGGCATATACCTTAGTGGTTGCGAGCCTCGTTACTGGCTTTCAGATTTATGGAGCATATAAAACTTCTTTGGATAATCTGGAGCAGCATTTTGTCGAAATTGAAAACAGCTATTTACCCAGTCTGGCTGCCGGACTTTGGTCGGTTGATGTGCCACGTATTGACGCTTTGTTAGATGGTATCGCCAAGGTTCCGGATGTTGGAAGTTTGCGCCTGAAGGGGGAGTTGCAAGACAAATGGGAGAGAAAGAATCCAGCCCATACCAAGACTTTAGCTAGTCGCCAGTTTCAAATTGTGTACCGTGAAGGATCAGATGAATTTGTCATGGGGACATTAGAAGTCGATTTGATGGCCAAAAATATTGAAAATCGCATGTGGGAAACCGCGACGAGTATTGCGATTACAACGACTGTGAGCTTGTTCATGTCGGCGTTGTTTGTGCTGTTTATCATCCGGCGTTGGATAGGGCGACACCTTGAAAAAACTGCAGACTATTTGCAGCAATTAGATTTGCTCAAGCTAGATCAGGAATTGCGTTTGGATAGGCCGGAAAACGACACCCAAGATGAATTGGATCTAGTTGTTTATGCGATTAATGCGATGCGCTTGAGTATCAAAAATGATATTCATAAACGCGATTTGTTAGATAAAGAGTTAGCCCTTTACCGTGAACAATTAGAGCATTTGGTGGCAGAGCGCACCTTGGATTTGCAAAACAAAACCATACTTTTGGAAAGCAAATCAGAAGAGTTGCTAATACAAAATCGAGAGCTGGATGCCTATGCGCATACCGTCGCGCATGACCTCAAGCAGCCGATTAGTAATTTGATGGGCGCATCCAATTTGCTGACAGCAGAAAATCTGGAATTGTCAGCAGAAAAAAATCGTGTGTTGTTATCCAGTATTCAGCAGTCATCGAAAAAGATGCATGCCATCATTGACTCTTTATTGCTGTTAGCCAGCGTCAGAAAAAACGATAATCTGAAACTGGAAAAAGTGAATTTGGAACAAACCGCGCATGAAGCTTATCAAAGACTACATCCCCTTACACTAGAGCGCCACGCACATATCACTTTTACCGGACATTGGCCACAAGTGACCGCCAACGCGCAGTGGGTGGAAGAAGTGTGGGCAAATTATCTATCGAATGCCATTAAGTATGGCGGCGACCGACCAGAGATAGAAATTGGCGTCGCTAATTTGGCGAATGGATTTGTGAAATGCTGGGTACGTGATTCCGGCGTAGGATTGACTTCAGAGCAGCAGACAAAGTTGTTTGAGCAATTCACACGCTTTGATCCTGCGGCTGCTCAAGGGCATGGTTTAGGACTATCTATCGTGCAACGCATTGTACATAAATTGGGTGGGGAAGTTGGATATGAGAGCTCTTTGCAGGGCGGCAGTATTTTCTGGTTCACACTGCATATTGCTGGATAGACGTGTGGTCTAAGTAATCTGATTTTTTACGTCGTCCCAATAAATTAGCTCGGAATTTTAAGCAAATATTACAAGCACAAGTGTGAATTTAGTCCAGTGCTCGCGATATGATCGAATGAATAAAGTCGTAGTCGCTGACCCATCGAGGCGATACGCAGCAAAGCAGTTTTAATAGATTTCAATAGACCTTAACAGACCTCAGTTGTCCTCAATAGAGCTGAAGAGCTGAAAAGGCGAACAGTAATTACATACAAGTTTTACCAAGATAGTCATCATCAATGGATGTTGTTTAACGAGGAGGCAGGTATGTTGCGAAACTTAACTATTCGCGCGAAGTTGATCGCCAGTTTGGTGATCTTGAGCTTGGTCGCGTTCTTGATCGGCGTTGGTGGATTTCTTGCGCTGTCGAGTAGTAATAATTCCATCAAGACAATCTACGACGATAGATTAATCGCACTCACGCAATTAGATGAAGTGATTGGGCTGATACAGAGAAATCAAATTGCGATTTCCAGAGCTGCCGTGGAAACCCCAGATCAGGTAACCAAAAGTCTACAAGAAATCGAAGCCAATCGTAATCAGGCGAACAGGGTGTGGGCTGAGTATATGGCCACATTTTTGACGCCAGAAGAAAAGAAGCTGGCACAACAGTTTGAACAAAATCGCGCGATGTTCTTGAATCAAGCTTTGAATCCAGCGATTGCAGCTCTGAAAAGTAATGACGCTGACGCGGTCAAACAATTGGTGACGCAAAAACTCGGCGAACACTTTTCACCTTTGCGTGAAACCATGTCGGATCTAATTCGACTGCAAGCGCGTGTGGCGAAGGAAGAGTATGACAAGTCGCAGAACGCATTTGCTAATTTCAAATTGATTACGGCTGTTTGCCTTGGTGTGTCCTTAATTATTTCCCTAGGCATGGGTATCTGGTTAATGAATAGCATAGTCAAACCAATTCGCGAAGCGGTCATGGTGGCAGAGACCGTCGCCGCTGGCGATTTGACCAGAAACATCGATAGCGATTCCAATGATGAATTAGGTAGTTTGTTGCAAGCATTAAAAAAAATGAGCGCAAGCTTGACGTCAATCGTGAGCCAAGTACGCATTGGCACTGACACGATTGCTACTGCGTCGAGCGAGATTGCCGCTGGTAATTTGGAATTATCATCTCGCACTGAACAGCAAGCGAGCTCATTGGAAGAAACGGCTGCATCGATGGAAGAAATTACGTCGACCGTTAAACAAAATGCGGATAACTCTAAGCAAGCTCATGTCTTGACTGGCTCAGCATCGGAAGTTGCCGCGCGAGGTGGCGTCGTGGTGTCGCAAGTGGTGTCGACGATGAATTCCATCAATGAATCTTCCAAGAAAATCGTCGACATTATCAGCGTGATTGATGGTATCGCTTTTCAAACCAATATCCTTGCCTTAAATGCTGCGGTCGAAGCCGCGCGTGCCGGGGAGCAAGGACGAGGGTTTGCGGTAGTCGCGTCTGAGGTGAGAAACTTGGCGCAGCGTAGTGCAGCGGCAGCTAAAGAAATTAAGGAGTTGATCAATAACTCGGTAGAAAAAGTCGATGCAGGTTCACGCCTCGTGCATCAAGCGGGCGACACGATGGGGGAAGTCGTGGATAGTGTTAAGCGCGTTAGTGATATTGTTGCCGAGATCACTGCAGCTAGCTCAGAACAATCGACGGGTATAGATCAAATCAATCAGGCAGTCATGCAAATGGATACAGTGACTCAGCAAAATGCTTCATTGGTCGAAGAAGCTGCCGCAGCGGCCGAATCATTGCAAAATCAAGCCCGAACTTTGGCAGAGTTGGTCAGCTTCTTTAAAGTGCCAGCGCTATCCTCTTATCAGTCTATCAGTCGACTTCAGGCTTGAGAATTTCTGGTTAATCCTTTTACGCTGTATAGCGACGTGTCGTGAGTTTATGTGAACCTACGTGGTCTTTTTGAATATGAGCAGACGGTTATTGGCGGGCATTTCCAAGTCCGCCAATAGTTTGAATTGTTGTTGCGCGGCGAGTGCTTCTACATCGGCGATATCCCGTATGCCGCGATGGCTAGACTGACGCTTCAATGATGCATCGAATTCTTGATTGCTGATACTAGTAAATTGTCCACCATAATTGAAAGGGCCGTAGATAATAAATTTTCCATTCTGTGCGAGTACGTGACAAGCACCTGCGAACATTTTTTCTACTTCTTCCCAATGCATAATGTGACAGGTGTTCGCGGTGAAAACCGCATCGTAGGACTGGGTTGGCCAAGAGTCATTCGCTACATCTAAAGCAAGTGGAGCAAGTGCGCGGGAGTTTCCCTCCTCGTTGATCCAAGCTTGAATACTAGGATGATTTTCCACTCTATCACTAGTTTGCCATTTCAGATGTGGCAAGTGACGACTGAAATAGACTGCATGCTGGCCAGTGCCACTACCGATTTCCAGAACCTGTTGCGCATCGGCTAAATATTCTTGCAGATGTTGCAGTATCGGTTCTTGATTTCGTTCGCAGGCCAGGGAAAATTGTTTTTGTGTATGCATCGCGTTTGGTTCGTTTAGTTTGGTTCGTTGCTTAAGTTCGCGTAGTTCAGTTCGCTTCATTCAATTTGCTAAATTCATTCCGATGACGTTGAGGCTCATATTTTTGATTAAATAATCTCCTTGGCATTTTCGCCATGATACTGACAATTGGTCAGTCGCTCTTGAACGGTGCATCCTTGTCCGTTTTAGTGCATACCGACCCAAAATGTTGCCTTTGGCGTCCTGCTCTTGCACTGTACCAGAATCAATCTGGTTTATTGTTGTATCCATGTGGACTTAAATTGACTTCGGTTTTTCTTGGTGTCATGATGAATTTACCTTGCTTGTCTGCGCGCCCCATTTCTTTTTTTTCCACTTAGTGTGATCTTTTTGTTTGGAGGTTTTCAATGCAGCACTTCAGCCCCAAAAAATCCGTACTGGCAGTCGCCATAACTTCCCTCTTTTGTGTCCCATTTGGTTTGATGCAAACAGCTTCAGCACAATCTACAACGACACAGACCGCGCAGACACAAGATGAAAAGCCGACATCAGTCATCGTTACTGGCACGCGTATGCAAAATCGCTCAGCGACAAATACCTCTGCCCCGGTCGACGTGATTTCAGCAGAATCATTGAAAAATCTGGGTGTGAGTGAAATTAATCAGGCCCTATCGGTTGCGCTGCCTTCGTTAAACTTTCCTCGTCCTGGATTGACCGATGGTACAGACACCATACGCCCTGCAACACTAAGGGGATTGGGACCAGATCAGACCTTAGTCTTGGTTAATTCTAAACGCCGGCATTCTTCCGCCTTAGTCAATGTGAACGGCACTGTGGGGCGTGGCGCTGCCGCTGTCGATCTGAACACCATTCCAAGTGCAATTGTTAAAAACATAGAAGTTTTGCGCGACGGTGCTTCCGCACAATACGGATCAGATGCTTTGTCCGGCGTTATTAATTTGCGCCTGCGTCAAGATCGTGATGGCGGTGAGGCCACCGCAAGTTATGGTGAACGCATTACTGAATTCGATTACATCCCTAGTACACCGCCAACAGGTGCTGGTTGGACCGCGCCAGGTACGTCGCGTAGTCGCCACGATGGCAATACCGCGACCGTCAGTATTTGGAAGGGCCTATCATTTGGCGAAACAGGTTATGTCACCGTGGCTGCTGAATTGAAAGATCAGAAGCATACGGAACGTGCTGGTTGGGATTTCCGCCAACAATATCCCTTGGTGAATGGTGCTTTTGATCCGCGTGAAAAAAGCGCGAATCGCTTTGATGCTTGGTATGGTGAGCCGCAATTAAAGCAATCAACAGCCTTTATCAATGCGGGTGAAACTTTGGCGGGCGGCGTCAAAATTTATGGTTGGTCTAGCTATCAACGGCGCGATGCGCTTTCTGCCGGATTCTTCCGTCGCCCTTTACAGGATCAAAATATTCTGGCGATTTACCCAGACGGGTTCCTGCCAAAAATTGCACCACTAGTCGATGATTACAGTGCGAGCGCTGGTGTGAGTTGGTTAGCGGGCGAGTGGGATTTGGATGCGTCGCTCGGCTACGGCAAGAATAAAATGCAATTTACGATCAAAGACACTTTGAATCGTTCCATCGGGCCGAGCAGCAAAACACAGTTTAATGCAGGTGGATTTTCTTATGACCAACTAGTGTTCAATCTGTCTGCGGTGAGAAGTTTTAACATGCCAGAATTGTCGTCGCCTCTGAGTTTTGCAACCGGATTTGAAGCGCGTCGAGAGGGGTATAGCTTATTTGCTGGCGAACCCGATTCTTATCGTTTTGGTGGCGAAAAATTAGCTAACGGCACTCCTACCGCACCAGGTGCGCAGGTTTTCCCAGGTTTTACGCCCGCAAACGCGTCAAATAATAATCGTAGTGCGATTGGCGCATATATTGACTTAGAAACTAACTTCACTAAAGACTGGCAAGCATCGGCGGCTGTGCGTGCTGAGCATTATTCTGATTTCGGGAATAACGTCACTGGAAAAATTGCAACACGTTACGACTTTAGTAAAGAATTCGGTCTTCGTGGATCGCTGCAAAACGGTTTCCGTGCACCGTCACCGCAGCAACAATTTTTCACATCCACTGCGACGAATTTTATTAATGGTGTTCCTTTCGAGATTACGACTTTCAAGCCAACAGACCCTGCCGCAGTTGCTCTAGGCGCAAAACCCCTCGATGCAGAAAAATCATTTAATCAATCTTTGGGCGCTGTATTTAGCTTGGGTAAGTTGGGCATTACAGTCGACGCGTATCGGATACAGCTGAGTAATCGTATCGTTCTCTCCGAAAACTTGACCGCGACCAATGTCCGTAATTATTTGACCGCGCAGGGCTTTATTGGTATTGGTGGGGGACGTTTCTTCATCAATGGCGTCGATACCACGACGAAGGGTCTCGATATCGTATCGAATTGGCCGATGCTGACCGAATCGGCAGGGCGATTTGATTTCACTCTGGCGGGAAACTTCACTAAAACTGAAGTAAGCAAAGTACCGCAAACAGCGCAATTGGCGGCCTTGACGCCAGCGCCGGTATTGTTCGATCGTATCAATGTATTGTCATTAGAACGTGGCCAACCGCGCAACAAAATTAATGCTAGTGTAGATTGGAAGTTAGCCGACTATGCTGCCACTATCCGAGCGACACGTTATGGTGAAGTACTCGATCCTGGTACGACAGCTGCGCTTGATCAAACGCTGTCGCCAAAAACTTTGGTGGATGTCGAGTTGCGTTATTCCCTTAGCAAACGCTTGAAGCTGGCAGTCGGTGCGGATAATATTTTTGACGTATATGCCGATGCCCGCTTGCCAGCATTAAACACAACTGGAGCAACTTCATTCTCCAATTTCTCACCATTTGGACGTTCGGGACGCTTTGTTTATGTACGACTGAGTTATAGCTTGTAGGCCTTGGCCTAGGCTTAAGCGGAGAAGATGCGACTGGGTGTGGCGTGCTTAAGCCTACTTAGATTGAGTGAGTTTGTCGGCCATAAATAAGAAAGTGTCGTGTACCTTGCGCACACCTTTCGTATATCTATGTATATCAATTCGGCAGAAAACGGGCGAAGAAATTTTCGCCCGTTTCTCATAGCGCTACCGTGCCAGCTTGCGGTAAGCAGAAATTTAAGTGACTAAGCGATATACTGCTGCTTTTTGCGTTCGCAGGATTCACTCAATTATGACAATCACGATTTACCACAATCCTAAATGCGGCACGTCCCGCAACACCTTGGCTCTTATTCGCAATAGTGGTGCAGAGCCTGAAATTATTTCCTACCTGAGCAATCCACCGAGCCAGCAAACATTGCGAGAAATGATCAGCGCAATGGGACTGAGTGTGCGTGAAGTCATGCGTCAAAAAGAAAGCGTGTTTGAAGAGCTGCAATTAGCGGATGCAAAATGGAGTGACGATGCACTGATCGATTTCATGGTCGAACATCCAATATTGATGAATCGTCCCATCGTCGTCACACCCTTGGGTGTGCGTTTGTGCCGACCGTCTGAATTGGTTCTTGATATTCTACCTTCACAGCAGCTTGGTGCATTCACTAAAGAAGACGGAGAGGCAGTGATTGATGCCAACGGTAAGCGCATAACAAGCACGTAGTAACCGTAAGCAAGTGTATAGCAAGCGCATAGTAAGCGTGCTCATACTTAAGACCGAAATAAGTGTCACCGCATAGACGGACACTAAAGCACATGTACTTGATGTCGGTACATGTGCTTTAGTGGAGCTTGTCGTATTTATTTTTCACTCAGCGTTTCGTGAATACGACCGACTTCCATCATTGCCGCGGAACCATACCATTTATGATATTCGGCAATCATCTCTCCTTTAATGATGACGGGATCGGTTGCCGTCAATTGTTTGGCTTCTTCAATATCTTTGACTGCAAAAATGAATAAGCCACGCCAGCCTTCTACACCGTCAAATGGACCTGCCACGGCGAGCTTTCCCTCCGCCGCCAGACGCGTGATGTTGGCGAAGTGGCCGGCAAACATCTCGTCCCGCTCTTTTCCCGGTGCGACTTTATTCGGGCCAGTTTTTAACACGACCAAAACATAACTACGCATACCGCGTTGATCAGCACCTAAACGTCGTGCAGTCTCCGCATCATATTTAGGATTTTGCGCAAGCGCGCTGAAGCTCAATAAGCTAGTGAATAGCGCTAAAGATAAATACTTCAATGAGATCATGATTTCCTCGCAATAGGTTGGGAACGATGGTGCATTTTTGCTGATGCTAACGGTGCTGCAAGTCCTTCGACTAGGTAGCTGAGTATGATGTTACGACTGAGATAGTTGTTATTTAAAAATTTCTATTTTTTAAAATGTCGCATTCGGCAGACAGAGTCTTTCTTTGGCCGCTTGAATTGCTTGAATTGAGGCAGGTTTGCGTAGGCAAGCTCTCACTTTCGGTGCACAATAAGTTGGCAGTCTTTGAATTGATTTACCTACTGAAATGTAAAACCATCATAGCAAAGCTAGCGCAAGGTACACAAGACAGGATAGATACTTTTTGACGATTCAATTTTTTGAATTGGAATTAAATTGGGCAGGTACTTATTTCAGTCAGATTGGCGTCAGCGATTGAGACAATTGCTGCGCTCTACTTGTGTCCTGTTGTACCTTCTATCGGCTACACACGCAATTGCGGACTGCTCGAGACCGATACAAGTTCCTGTCGCGGTGGCAGGCTATAGCGTGATGTATAAAGATCATAAGTATTACGGCATCATGCCAGATTTTTTGAGCCTGATTGAGGCTAAATCAAATTGTCGTTTCGTGTATTATTACGTGCCAAAAAATCGCCAAGAGAATCTATTTGAAAGTGGCAAAGCGGACTTGTTGATTGCAACCGTACGTACCGCTAAGCGTGACAAATCTGGAACTTTCATATCTTTATTTCAGCTGCGGGCGACCGTGATTTCTATCGAAGATCAGCATGCGGTCATACAGAGCGTGCAAGACTTACTGTCGCGTAACGACTTACGATTGGTTGTGGTTCGTGCGTATGATTACGGCCCTGCCTACCAATCGATTTTGGAAGAGATGAACCGACTTGGCAGATTGACGATTGAGCCCGATCCAGTTTCGGCAGCACGCACGATGCTGAATAATCCGCGCTATGTGACTATCATGGCACCGACTTTGTTTTTTGGTGTCGTCCAAACCGAGGCTTTGCTAAAGCCGCTGAGCGGAAAATTACGCTATGATAAATTGGATGAATTGCCCTGGACTGCGAGCGGCATTTATATTTCGAACTCATCTTTGCAAGCAAACGACCATAACTATCTGAAAGCCGTATTGGAAAAATACGCCGCGACTGACGCAGTGTGGAAGTCCTATCTCAGCCTCTACCCACCAGAAGTCGTCAAAATAGCTTTACGTCAGCGCGAAGCTGCACAATAAGCTAGCTCTTCCTCCCCTACATTGACTATCGCGATGTTTGATCGCTTTGTTTATCTTTGTCTGCTTGTTTGCCTTGAGTTGTGATCGTGTCTGAGTGTGGTATGTCTGATCTCAATTTCAGGAAATTCGCTAGCATTTAGCCGGAACTAAGCTAAGATTCAGCGGTCTGAAATAATCATTGTTTGATTCATCAAATTCCCAATCTCTATCTAATCTTTATCAAATTAATCGGAGCGTGTAATGCATCCAGTTTATCCTGCCGTGACCTTGAGTTTCCTCTTAGCCAGCGTTGAGGCAATTGCACAAGCATCAGGTACTACGAGCAAAATATCTGACAATACGTCTAAGAAATCCGCATCAAGCCCAGCAACTAAGTCTCAAACTAAGTCTCAGAGCAAGGCTCAAGGCAAGGAAGAATCCAAAGCCGACAAAAAAACAGAAGCTCAAACCGAGACCAAAGCAGAGCCAAAAGTAGAGGCTAAAGTTGACGCAAAGCCAGAAGCCAAGTCAGACGTGAAAGCATCAACACCCGCGACCCCGCGTCCGGTTGAAATCGCAGATATGGCTGCATGGAAAGGAATCAGTTCGGCCGTCATTTCGGCGAATGGGTCGTGGGCAGCATGGCGTTTGGCGGAAGCAGATGGCGATGCGAATCTTGTGGTCAAGAATTTGTCGGGCAAAGAGGAATACAGTTTTCCGGCGGGGCAAGGAGCTGGCACGATAGAGTTTTCGGACGATGGGCAGTGGATGGCATTTACTGCACACATGACGAAGAAGGAGCAGGACGCCGCCAAAAAGGCCAAGAAGCCAGTGCAAGCGAAAGTCACCTTGGTCGACTTGAAAACGGGTAAAGCCACTACCGTGGAAAAGGTTGCTAAGTTTGCTTTTGCGAATGAACGTGGTGGTTGGATTGCGTTGCATAAAGCTTCAGACACCTTCGCCGCTCCAGCCTCAGCACCAGCCGCTCCCGCTGCACCTGGTGCCGCTGCAACACCTGCACGCGCGAAAGGCGCAGATTTATTACTCAAAAATTTGAAGACAGGCAGCTCACTTAACATCGGCAATGTATCTGAATTTGAATTTGATCATCAAGGTCGCTATCTGGCTTACATTGTCGATGCTAACGACAAAGCAGGGAATGGTGTGGTGGTTCAAACCTTGGATACTGGTGCCAGCCAAGTGCTAGACGATGGCGACGCAAATTATCAAAAATTGCTCTGGAATGACAAAGGTAGTGGACTGACGGTTCTTAAAGGGATAGAAGACAAAGCGTATGAAGACAAATTGTGGAATGCGCTAGGTTTTCGTTTGGAGAGCAATCATCAATTTGCCAAAACGCTCATCGACCCAGCAAAGTTGAAAGACTTTCCGCAAGATATGACGATTTCCGCCGATGCTCAACCGCGTTGGAGTCAGGATTTTGCTTGGATTTCTTTTGGTATAAAAGAGACTAAGAAGAAGCCAAAGGATGACAAAAAAGAAGCCGCCCCCGAAGCGGATGAAAAAGTCAATTTGGTGTTATGGCATTACCAAGATAAGCGTCTGCCGACGCAACAAAAAGTACAACAAGAAGCAGACAAGAAGCGTTCTGCCGCAGCGGTTTATCGTATCGCCGAACAAAAGTTCATACGTGTTGGTGACGATAAGCTCACCGCAGTGAATTTCCCCCTGACTGGAGATTGGGCTTTGGCCCAAGATGACAGCGAATACCAACGCCAATCGAGTATGGATGGACGTCGCTTTAGTGACGTGTATGCGGTGAGTCTCAAGACCGGTGAACGCCGCTTGTTAAATAAGCAGGCAAGTTGGACTTTTGGCTTGGCCAATGACGGTCGCTATTCTTTGTATTACGACGATGGTCATTTCATTAGCATAGAAATGGCAACCGGCAAGCGCCATAATTTGACCGCTAATTTGAATACCAGCTTTATCAACGTTGAGGATGATCACAATATTGTTAAACCGCCTGTCGTTCCATTTGGTTGGAGCACAGACAGTCGTTTTGTGTTGTTAAGCGATGGTTGGGATGTATGGAAGATGGCGGTGGATGGTAGCAAAGCCGTGCAGGTAACTAATGATGGTAAGCGCGATCAAGTGCGCTATCAACGCAGAATTACCCTGGATCCGAATGAAAAAGGGATAGATCTGAGTAAGCCGCAGTATTTTAGCGCGTATGGAGAGTGGACTAAGAAAGCAGGCTTCTTGCGTTTAGACGCGAATGGCAATGCTAAGCGTCTGGCTTACGACGATGTTTCGTATCGCCGCTTATTGAAAGCGGAAAAGGCGGATGTATATTTGCTGTCGAAAGAGACTGCCATTGCTGCGCCCGATTTGTACGTGGCCGGTGAGCAATTATCCGATATGCGTAAACTCACCGATCTGAGTTCGCAAGAAAAAAATTACACCATGGGCGGTGGTGCAATGTTGGTGAACTATGTCGGTACTGATGGCAAGAAGTTGCAGGGCGCTTTGTTTTTGCCTGCAAATTATCAGGCAGGAAAGTCGTACCCAACAGTCGTGTATATCTATGAAAAGCTCAGTCAGGGTTTGAATTCCTATGCCCAGCCTGCGGTAGGTGGCGGTGGTTTTAATCGTGCCTATTACACTAGTCACGGCTACGCGGTGTTTAATCCCGATATCACTTATCGCCTAAATGATCCAGGCGTGAGTGCCAAAGAAAGTGTATTGCCGGCGTTGCAGGCTGCGATTGCGACTGGTGTAGTTGACGCGAAGCGTGTTGGTTTGCAAGGTCACAGTTGGGGTGGTTATCAAACCGCATTCTTGATCACGCAAACGGATGTATTTAAAGCAGCATCAGCAGGCGCTGCCTTAACCAATATGATCAGTATGTACAGTTTGGTTTATAAAAATTCAGGCAGTACAAATCAGGCGATCTTTGAGAGTAGTCAAGGGCGATTCTTAGGGGCCTACAATGATCATTGGGAAGCTTACGTTCGAAATAGTCCGGTATTCTTTGCAAAGGACGTCAAGACGCCTTTGTTAATGCTACAGAACGACGTCGATGGCGCAGTGGATTACACGCAAGGCGTTGAGTATTTCAATACCCTACGTCGTGCTGGTAAAGATGTCATCATGCTTGAGTACCCAGGTGAAAATCATGGTTTAGTGAAAAAGCCAAATCAAAAAGATTACATGCAACGCATGAAGGAATTCTTTGACTTCCACTTAAAAGACAAAGCTGCACCAGAGTGGTTAACTAAAGGCGTCGCATGGTTGAAAATGGAAGAGCATTTGAAGGGGCGTGCTGGTTTAGTTACTTTGCCAGAAGTGAAGTCTGAAACTAAAGCGGATGATAAAAAAGCTAGCGATACAAAAGTATCAGATACAAAAGCTTCAGATACAAAAGCACAGTAAACCATTTAAGCACTGAAAAAAAGACCATAGCACGATGCAGTGCTATGGTCTTTTTTTGTCCGGGTATCGCAAGGATAATGAAGTTCAGGGTGCATTCAGATGTTTGTTGGGGGCACTCTTAGGAATGACAAATCTAAGGCGAGTACCACTGCCGATTTCGCTATCTAGTACCACACTTCCACCCAGCACCTCTGTGACTAAGTTATACACAATATGTAATCCTAGACCAGAACCGCCTTGACCTAACTTCGTAGTGAAAAATGGATCGAACACCTGATTGATATGGTGCTGTGGAATGCCTCTCCCATCGTCCATAAAAATAAGCTCAATATGCGTGTCATTTAGATTTCGGCCAATGAGTTGCATTTGTCCAGACTCACGTCCTTCAAAGCCATGGCCTAAGGCGTTAATGATGACATTATTGAGAATCTGTGCCAAAGCACCGGGGTAGCTCTCCATTGAGATACCAGCTTGCAAGTCGACATTCAATTGAAACGCTAAGCGTTTGTAAGCAGGTTCTAATGTGAGTAATATTTCTTCTAATGTGTCTTTAAGATCAAAGACGCGCCGCTGGTCGCTCGATTGATCTGCGGCGACTTGTTTGAAGCTAAGAATTAATTGCGCTGCACGCTGCAAATTGCGTAATAAAATATCCGCCCCTTTTTTTGTGTCATCAATTAATTGCAGCAAACGGGTCTTACGTACTTGGCCTGCATTAATTTCTTCGACCAGGGTGTGTGCATGATCATGGATGGTACTTGCGACCATCAAACTATTACCGATTGGGGTATTCAATTCATGTGAAATACCCGCTACCAGATAACCAAGCGCGGCCATTTTTTCTGATCGGAACATTTCTTCTTGCATGACTTTCATTGCGCTTAATGCTTGTTCTAGTTCACGATTGGCCTCGGCCAAGCTGCGCGTGCGTGCGATTACCTTCTCTTCCAGCTGTGTATTTAAGCTCCGAATTTCTGATTCAACCTCACGCAGGCGAGAAATATCTAGCGGAGAAAATATCAGCAATTGTTCGGTGTTGGAAAGAAAATATTTAGAAGAAATCTGGCAGATACTTTGATGCGCTTGACTATCTTGTAAGACCACTTCCAATTGTTTGACAACGCCAGATTCTTGCAATAATTTATTGTGATTCTTCGCGTCGTCACGATTTACCCATATCTGTAATTCGTCTAGGGATTTGTGTAGAACTTGTTCTCTTGTATAGCCCCATTGTTGAAGTAAGTAATTGTTGATTGCCAGTATTTTTTGTTCGTGAAAACTGAGTAAGGCCAATGGTAAAGGGGAGTTTTCAAACAAGTGTGTAAATTTGCTTTCGCTGGATTTGAGATGCGCTTCAGATGCGACCAAGGACTGTTCGGATTGGTGCAGTCGTCGAAATTGGCGCCACAGAAATAGAGACAATAGAATGACTAGTAGAATAATCACACTCGAAAACAAAATGCGATTTTCGCTACGTTTGCGCCACGGACTCAAGATGGTATCTGTTTCCCGGGCGAAGACTGAAATGACTGGATAGTCTTTGAATTTTCTAAAAGTGTATAAACTAGGGCGAACCTCTTTGTCGCCGAGAAAATGATTCTCCTCAAACATTCCTTCCGTCGCAGATTGTCTAAGCGTTAACATGGTGGACGATTGCGAAAAGTCTTGCCCGACCTGATCGAGACTAAACGGAAAACGGACAATAATCACGCCCGCATCCGTAAATAGTGAAACCATCGCTTTGCTGTCTTGCGCAACCCGCTGATACACATTGCTAAAATAGGCCACACTGATATCGGTACTGATAATACCCAGATAACGGCCATCTTCTTGGTAGACATTTCGCGCCACAGGCACAACAAATTCAGCGTCATAAAAGCGCTGAAAAGGGCGCCCAAGTATGACTTTTCTCTCACCTCTATGTTGCAGCAAGTAGGGGATGTAAACCCTGTCGTCAGCGTCTGTCTGATAGGCAGGATAATCAATAGAGCTGACCCAAGCTTGTCCTTCAGGATTCACAAACTGCAATGCCTTCAAAACACGATTAAATGGCTGTGCTTTGGTGAGCACCTGGCGAATTAAATTGTCATTGATAGGCTGCTTTTTGCCTTCGTTGAGTATGGCATTGACGACAGTGTCCAGATTGCGTTCTGCATCACGTAAAGTCTGTGACGCATGTTCTTCTAATAGGCGAACCGCCACCAAACCATGTTGAAATTCGGAGTCTATGGTGAGCTTACGATCTTGCTCAATTGCCCACCACGATTGGGCAATGATGCCTGTGGTGATTAGTCCCGCAAAGAGGGTAAGAAGCGCCCCGACGGTGGTTAAGGAAAAGCTTGTGCGTTGTTTGAGCATCGTGGTGATAATAGACTATTGATAAATGCCCGTACCGATACATAAATCCATTCCCGGAACACGCTCTGCGTAACCTTGTTTAGGTTCCACTTCTTTGGTAATGGGGTTTGGCCAGCGGTATTTGGTCCATCCTTTCCCCTCTTTGCTGGAAAAACAAATTTTTACTAACGCTTCTATTAAATATACGCCATCAATGTCGCGCATTTCCAGCATAAATTTACCGCGTATTTTTGGGTTTTTGCCGTGAACGGCTTGATAGCCTTTGGAATCCAAGGTGAACAGATATAAATCTCCATACGGATTGATCGTACTTTTGCTATTGAAGGGGCTATCAAGTCGGTTAAATTCAATAATGGCTTTTTCTACGCCATTTTGTTGCAAATAAGTTTGCGCTTTCTGCATCAGTGCGATGGCCATTTTTGCATCGCTACGCTCAATCGCGATGCTTGGAGTTGCGTGAATAGTGAATGCAATGGAGGCTAGAACCGCTAGTTGAGAATATCGCATTATTCGCTCCAGAAAATGGTTATCGTTACAGTTCATTGTAATGTAAAACTGTATGAGCAAAGAAAAAAGCCTCGAATTATTTCGAGGCTTTGATCTTTTTCTGCGATTCTATTTTTTAGATTTTTGAACTTGGTTTGCCCAATTGATCATTTCACTCTCTAGTATGGATAATGGCACCGATCCCAAGCTTAATAACTTATCGTGAAATGCTTTCAAGTTAAATTGATCGCCAAGAATTTTTGTGGTTTTTTGACGTACTTCACGTATTTTCAATTCCCCCAATTTGTAGGCGAGGGCTTGTCCCGGCCAAGAAATGTAACGATCGATTTCGGTCGTAATTTCATGTTCCGAAAGTGCCGTATTCTCACGCATAAATTGCAAGGCTTGATCGCGTGCCCATCCTTTCGCGTGCATGCCAGTGTCGACGACTAAACGAGATGCGCGCCACATTTCGTAGACTAAACGTCCAAAATGTTGATACGGCGTTTCATAAAATCCCATCTCCACGCCAAGATGCTCTGCATATAGCGCCCAGCCTTCACCAAATGCTGAGATATAAGCTGTGCGGCGGAACTCAGGTTGCTCCGCTTGTTCTCCAGCCAAGGCAATTTGCAGATGGTGACCAGGTACGGCTTCGTGCAAGGTGAGAGCGGGGAGTGCCCAGATCGGACGTTGATCTAGTAATGAAGTATTTACCCAATAGTTCGACGGGCGTTTCGGATCGCCGCTGCCAGCATAACGACCCGCTGTATAGGTCGGTGCAATATCTGCTGGCACGGCTTGTATTCCATAAGGCTTGCGTGGCAATTGACCAAAATAACGTATTAGCATTCCATCTGATTTCTTTGCCCAATAGGATGCCTCAGCCAATAATTCATGCGGTGTTTTTGCATAAAATTGTGGATCCGTCCGTAAGAAATGTAAGAACGCTTTAAAATCGCCATTGAACTTTAAGTCGCTGATAATTTTGTCCATATCACTGCGGATCCGGGCAACTTCTGCCAGCCCAATTGCGTGAATTTGATCCGGCGTATTTTCCAATGTTGTGTATTCAAAAATCTGCGCTTGATAAAACGCTTTACCATTGGGTAGGTCGTAAGCTGCGATAGATTTACGTGCTTTCGGCATGTATTCATTGCGAATGAAATTAAGCAAATTCTGATACGCAGGAATCACTTTCTCGGCGATTAAAATCTTGGCACGCTTTTGTAAATCAGCTTGTTGGCTTGGATTAATCGAGGGCGGCAATTGCGTGAAAGCCTTGTAGAAAACACTGTCGCCAACATCTGCCACAACATGCCTTTGTATGCTGGCGTCGCGACCACTTAAGACAACTTGGGGCATGGTCATGCCGCGCTCAATCCCTAACTTCATTAACGCTATCTTTTGTTCAAATGTATGCGGGATGCTCGCAAGTTGCTTTAAAAAGCGTTCGCAATTTTTGAGCGAAGTGCAGCGAGTCGATTCCGCAGCTCCAGCTGTTCCCGCCCAAAATTGACTGTCGGAATTAAACGTCAACAAATGCGCGTCTAGGCTAGTGGCGTTAATCCGATTCGTGATTTGATCTGAAAATATTTTGAAGTTAATGCGCGACTCACTGGACAGATCCGCGGGATCAATTTTCTTTAAATCTTCTGCTAGATTACGCCAGACTTTCAAGCGTCTTTGTTCGGCCGCATCGCTGAAATCAGCTTGGGTAATTTCGTCTTCATCATCGGCAGCTCGTCGACCAGGGAATTCCTTATTTCTGAAGGCAGCTTCTTTTTGGTAAATCGTCTTAAACGCAGCTTCTGCTTTGCCTTGTTGCTCAGGTGTCGCCACGCCACTTATTTTGATGGTTTGTTCTGCTGCCTGGGCAATTAGCAGAGGGCTAATACTAGCCAAAGCGAAAGCAGCACTGACCGCCGTGAGGGCACCATAATATTTTGTGTTTTTCTTCATGGAATGAATGTGCTTAGTGCGCGAGTACGGCATGCTGCCTCCTGGGAAAATAGCGAAAATTAATTGAGGGAAATAAATATACTACGGATATACCATCCAAAGTCCTTGTTATCCGATTGCATGCGCTTCAATAAGTTCAGTGTTGTTGAAAAACGGCACTATCCTTAAGTAATGGGGATTAATGCTGAGTTAGCACGTAAATAAGTGATAAAAATAGATAAACTTTAGACGGCAAGTGGGTGGCTTGATACACTCAAGATTCAATAATAATGAAGAAAGAACACGCAGTATGACAACCTTAGCCTCTTATACCGCCGATTTTTGGTCGAGTGCTGAATTAGGCGCCAATACGATTATTTTCTTAAACCTGACCGGCGCGATGTTGTTAGGCTTCGTGGTCGGATATGAGCGCTCCTACCATGGAAGAGCGGCGGGAATGCGCACTTACGGCCTGGTGTGTATGGCGTCCGCGGCTTTGGTTGTGATTGCTGGTTACCCGGACTTTTGGTTTGGTGGGCGTGCCTTGACGCCAGTTGCGCTAGATCCATCACGAACGATACAAGGTGTGGTGACGGGCATAGGTTTTTTGGGTGCTGGCGTCATTATGAAAGAGGGCTTTAGTATTAGTGGCCTGACGACGGCGGCCTCATTATGGGCGTCGTCAGCGATAGGGATTTTGGTGGGTGTGGGGTTTTACGCTGCAGCTATCCTACTTGCCTTCCTCTCTGCTGCGTGCATGATCTGGGTGTTTAAATTGGAGGCATGGCTGCCGGCGCGTCAGGCGATCTCGATTGTCATGCAATTTCGGGAGGGCTTTGTGGCAAGTGAATCGGCTATTCGTCAACTGGCGATCGCACGTGGCTATGAAGTGGCTGGAGGAACCATCATTATTTCTTCCAAGGAAGGAAAGACGGAATGGCGCTTCGTTGCTGTTGCCTTAAATCGCAAGCAAGCAACCTCGATCAGCTCACTTTCTGAAGAAATGAATAAGTTTGAAGGATTAATTTCATATCAGCTAGCGCATGCCAGAAATTAACTAAGTATTTGAATTATAAATATAATTTTGATAGCACTCGCCCTCGTTCAAAAAGACCAAAACAAAAAAATAGATTTCAGCGCTAAAAAGCTATTGACAGCTAAATCAAACATCTCCATAATTCGGGGTTCCCTGGGAGGGGTGGCCGAGTGGTTAAAGGCGACAGACTGTAAATCTGTTCTCTCTGAGTACGCTGGTTCGAATCCAGCCCCCTCCACCAGGCAGAATTTTGTGGCTGAAGTTTTTTCGAATCAGTTTCGTATGCGGGTGTAGCTCAATGGTAGAGCCGAAGCCTTCCAAGCTTAAGACGAGGGTTCGATTCCCTTCACCCGCTCCAAGTTTAAAGTTTTGTCTCTGCATGTGTGTTGTGCAAAGAGCTGCCCTTGTAGCTCAGTGGTAGAGCACTCCCTTGGTAAGGGAGAGGCCACGTGTTCAATCCACGTCAAGGGCACCAGAGTAGTTTTAAATCATCGTCTTCGCATTGTTATTATCAGGCGTGTGCCTGATAGATTAAGAAGATCTCTCACAATCGTTAGGAGTCTAAAATGGCAAAAGGTAAGTTCGAACGCACCAAGCCGCACGTTAACGTCGGTACAATTGGTCACGTGGATCACGGTAAAACGACATTGACAGCAGCGATTGCGACAGTATTGTCTAAGAAATTTGGCGGCGAAGCTAAAGCATACGATCAAATCGATGCAGCTCCAGAAGAAAAAGCGCGCGGTATTACAATTAATACAGCCCACGTAGAATACGAAACAGCAGGTCGTCACTATGCTCACGTTGACTGCCCAGGCCATGCTGATTATGTTAAAAACATGATTACTGGTGCTGCTCAGATGGACGGCGCGATCTTGGTTTGCTCCGCAGCTGACGGTCCTATGCCACAAACACGTGAACACATCTTGTTGGCACGTCAAGTTGGTGTTCCATACATCATCGTTTTCTTGAACAAATGCGACATGGTTGATGACGCTGAGTTGTTGGAATTGGTTGAAATGGAAGTTCGTGAGTTATTGTCTAAATACGAATTCCCAGGCGACGATTTGCCTATCATCCAAGGTTCTGCAAAATTGGCGCTCGAAGGCGACAAGGGTCCATTGGGCGAAGAAGCGATCATGAAATTGGCTGACGCTTTGGATTCTTACATCCCAACACCAGAACGTGCTGTTGACGGCGCATTCTTGTTGCCAGTGGAAGACGTGTTCTCCATCTCTGGTCGCGGTACAGTGGTCACTGGCCGTATCGAACGTGGTATCGTTAAAGTCGGCGAAGAGATCGAAATCGTTGGTATTAAGGATACAGTTAAAACAACATGTACTGGTGTTGAAATGTTCCGCAAATTGCTGGATCAAGGTCAAGCTGGTGATAACGTTGGTGTATTGTTGCGCGGTACTAAGCGTGAGGATATTCAACGTGGTCAAGTATTGTCTAAACCAGGTTCTATCAAGCCACATAGTCACTTCACAGGTGAGATCTACGTTTTGTCTAAAGATGAAGGTGGTCGTCATACGCCATTCTTTAACAACTATCGTCCACAGTTCTACTTCCGTACAACGGACGTAACTGGTTCAATCGAGTTGCCGAAAGACAAAGAAATGGTGATGCCAGGTGATAACGTTTCTATCACAGTAAAATTGATCAACCCGATCGCGATGGAAGAAGGTCTCCGTTTCGCGATTCGTGAAGGTGGTCGTACTGTTGGTGCGGGTGTTGTTGCTAAAATTATCGAGTAATTTGTTTTAAGTAGTAAAAATGAGTTGGGTAGTAGCTTGAAAAAGTTGCTATCCCTCATTTGTCAAAGCTGTAGGGGTGTAGCTCAACTGGCAGAGCGTCGGTCTCCAAAACCGAAGGTCGTAAGTTCGATCCTTACCGCCCCTGCCACCATCAAGGCCAAAAGGCATCGAAAGTAAAAATCAGCATGTCTAACCAAACCGTTCAAACTGTCAGTACCTCCAATGATAAATATAAAATCATTTTGGCGGTAATTGCTGCTGTTGCTGGTGTTGTTGCGTTTTATGTTCTCGCTGGTCAAGCGAAATATGTGCGTTTGGGTGCTTTATTTGGTGGCTTGGCATTAGCTCTGGTATTGGTCTTTATTTCTGAGACTGGTCGTGAGTTAGTGTCGTTTGCTAAAGAATCGATTCGTGAAGCTAAGAAAGTGGTCTGGCCTACTCGTAAAGAGGCGGGGCAAATGACTGCAGTGGTATTCGGATTTGTATTGATTATGTCAATCTTCTTGTTTACGACTGATAAAGTTCTTGAATATTTGATTATGAACGTAATTCTTGGGCTTAAATAATGAGCGAACAAACCTCAGATAAAAATGTGGATGGCGCGCCAGAGCAAGACTCTGGTGTTTCCATTCCTAAGAGTGCAAAGAAATGGTATGCCGTGCATGCCTATTCTGGTATGGAGAAGAGTGTTCAACGAGCATTGGTGGAGCGTATTGAGCGCGCTGAAATGCAAGATATGTTTGGACAGATTCTGGTTCCAACCGAAGAAGTGATTGAAGTTAAGAATGGTAAGAAAAGTGTCACTGAACGTCGTTTATTTCCGAGCTATGTGTTCGTTGAAATGGAAATGACTGATGATACTTGGCATTTGGTAAAAAATACGAGCAAGGTTACTGGTTTTATTGGTGGTAAATCAAATAAGCCTGCACCAATTCCTCGTCACGAAATTGAGAAGGTTCTGCAGCAAGTGCAGGATGGTGTTGAGAAACCAAGACCAAAAGTATTGTACGAAGTTGGTGAAGTTGTGCGGATTAAAGAAGGTCCATTTACAGATTTCAACGGCAATGTCGAAGAGGTCAATTACGCTAAGTCAAAAGTGCGTGTGAATGTGACGATTTTCGGTCGCGCAACACCAGTTGATTTGGAATTTGCCCAAGTCGAAAAAGTATAAAAGTAATGTAGTAAGCGGGGCTGGCACCGTGCAGAAATGCGAAGCTAGTGAAAAAAGCGAGGAGCCTGTTGGTTGGTCATCTGATCAAAAGGCGCTACCACTCAACCATAGAAGGAGCCATCATGGCAAAGAAAATTATTGGTTTTATCAAGCTGCAAGTTCCAGCTGGTAAAGCAAATCCATCCCCACCAATCGGTCCTGCATTGGGTCAACGTGGTTTGAATATCATGGAATTCTGCAAGGCATTTAATGCGCAGACTCAAGGTATGGAACCAGGTATGCCAATTCCAGTTGTGATCACCGCATTTGCTGATAAATCTTTCACATTCGTGATGAAGACGCCTCCAGCAACTTACATGATCAAAAAAGCAGCTGGCATTACTAAAGGCTCTGCTAAGCCGCATACTGACAAAGTTGGCAAAATCACTCGTGCGCAAGCAGAGGAAATCGCAACAGTTAAACAAAAAGATTTGACTGCAGCTGATATGGAAGCAGCCGTGCGTACAATCGCAGGTTCTGCTCGTTCCATGGGCATCACGGTGGAGGGTCTGTAATGGCTAAGTTATCTAAAAAAGCAAAATTGCTGAAAACTAAAGTAGATCGTTTGAAAGTTTACCCATTCGATAACGCTATCGCGTTGATCAAAGAATGCGCAACTGCAAAATTCAACGAATCTATCGACGTTTCTGTTCAACTCGGTGTTGACCCTAAGAAATCTGACCAAGTAGTCCGTGGTGCGGTTGTATTGCCAGCGGGTACAGGTAAAACAGTACGCGTAGCGGTATTCGCACAAGGCGCTAAAGCTGAAGAAGCTAAAGCAGCTGGTGCAGATATCGTTGGTATGGAAGATTTGGCTGAACGTATCAAATCTGGCGATATGCCATTTGATATCGTGATCGCATCTCCAGACACAATGCGTATCGTTGGTACTTTGGGTCAAGTTTTGGGTCCACGTGGTTTGATGCCAAATCCGAAAGTTGGTACTGTAACTCCTGACGTCGCAACAGCAGTTAAAAATGCTAAAGCGGGTCAAGTTCAATACCGTACTGACAAGGCAGGTATTATCCACACAACAATTGGTCGTAAATCTTTCGCTGATGGCGATTTGAAATCGAACTTGTTGGCCTTGATCGAAGCATTGAACAAAGCTAAGCCAGCAACAAGCAAAGGTGTTTATCTGCGTAAAATCTCCATCTCATCCACTATGGGTGCAGGTGTGCGCGTAGATCACATCAATTTGTCTGCTTAATTAAGAATCAAGTCCATTCATCTTTCGTTTAGGTGAATGGCGCATCTTTGGGCTGTTTGCTATTGCTTAGGTAGTAACAAACAGAGTGTCAAAGACCGTTGGGCTTTTTAAATTCGTTTAGAAAGTTAATTGTTGAGAAGTGATTCTTGATGCCCAACGCAGATGGTGTACCCGAGCAAGTTTTGTAGTGACTACTGGTAATCCAGTGAAACTCCTAACTTCGGACGCCGTGTTCGAAACGATATGAGGGACGTGCATCATTCCGGTGTGCAGACTGAATATCATTAATGGAGGTTGACCGTGAGTCTCAATCTGAATGACAAAAAGGCTGTTGTCGCTGAAGTCTCTGCAAAAGTAGCAACTGCACAGACTATCGTCGTAGCCGAATACCGTGGCATACAGGTCGGTCATTTGACGCAATTGCGTGCTAGCGCACGTGCTCAAGGCGTATACATGCGCGTGTTGAAAAACACACTCGCTCGTCGCGCTGTTGAGGGAACTGCATTTGCAAGCCTCGCTGACGAAATGACAGGTCCGTTGATCTATGCGATCTCGGAAGATGCTGTTGCTGCTGCTAAAGTCGTTAATGACTTTGCAAAAAGCAATGACAAGTTAGTCGTCAAGGCTGGTAACTACGCTGGTAAATCCTTGGATAAAGCTGGTGTTGTTGCGTTGGCAAGCATTCCTGCTCGTGAAGTATTGTTGGCGCAAGTGTTGGGTATGATGCAGGCTCCTGTATCAGCATTCGCACGTGCTTTGGCAGCACTCGCAGCAAAACAAGAATCTGGTTCACCAGCAGCGCCGGCAGCAGAAGTTGCCGAAGCAGCAGCTGAATAAGATTTTTCGTCAAATACCGAATCATAGTAATTTATAAATTGGAGTTTCAAATGGCAATTAGCAAAGACGATATCCTGGAAGCCGTAGGCGCGATGTCCGTAATGGACTTGAACGACTTGGTCAAAGCATTCGAAGAAAAATTTGGCGTTTCCGCTGCTGCAATGTCAGCTGGTCCAGCTGCTGGTGCTGCTGCTGCCGCTGTTGAAGAGCAAACAGAATTCAACGTAATTCTGGCTGAAGTTGGCGCGAACAAAGTTGGCGTAATTAAAGCAGTTCGTGAAATCACTGGTTTGGGCTTGAAAGAAGCTAAAGACTTAGTTGATGGCGCACCAAAAGCAGTTAAAGAAGCTGTTTCTAAAGCAGATGCTGACGCTGCTAAGAAGAAATTGGAAGAAGCTGGCGCGAAAGTTGACGTTAAGTAATTCCGTGCTATACTGGCGGACTTTCGAGTTTGCCTGAGTCAAAGAAAGGAATCTTCTTGCAAGAGAAGGTTCCTCTTTGGCTTCTCTGTCGTTCTCACGGCAGAATTATTTGTAAGTTGTTTGAAATTTCCTAAGCCGAATCTCATAAGGTGAGGGCTGAGACTTGAGGTTTCTTGATGGTTTTTCTTGTAGTGTCATTTACCTGGAAAAAAGTTTTGAAATCTGAATTCTCCATCCTTCCTTGCCACTCACGGAGTGTCCATGCACTACTCATTTACTGAGAAGAAGCGCATTCGTAAATCTTTTGCGAAACGCGCTAACGTCCACAACGTTCCGTTCCTGCTGGCGACCCAGCTCGAGTCATATTTGGGCTTTTTACAAGCCGACAAAGCACCGTCGACGCGTAAAAACGAGGGCTTGCAGTCAGCCTTCACGTCCATTTTCCCGATCGTGTCGCACAATGGGTTCGCTCGTTTAGAATTTCTATCCTACGTTTTAGGCGATCCAGCCTTTGACGTCAAGGAATGTCAATTGCGCGGTTTGACATTTGCCTCTCCTTTGCGTGCCAAAGTACGTTTGGTGATTCTGGATAAAGAATCTCCAACTAAGCCAGTCGTTAAAGAAATGAAAGAGCAAGAAGTGTACATGGGTGAATTGCCACTCATGACCAACACGGGTTCTTTTGTGATTAACGGTACTGAGCGCGTTATCGTTTCTCAGTTGCACCGCTCTCCTGGTGTGTTCTTTGAACATGACCGTGGCAAAACACATTCTTCCGGTAAATTGCTGTTCTCAGCGCGGATTATTCCTTACCGTGGTTCATGGTTGGATTTCGAATTCGATCCTAAAGATATTCTGTTCTTCCGTATTGACCGTCGTCGTAAGATGCCTGTCACTATCTTGTTGCGCGCTATCGGCATGACCAACGAGCAAATTCTTGCGAATTTCTTCGTTTTTGATAATTTCAGTCTGCACAGTGATGGCGCGGAAATGGAATTTGTTTCCGAGCGTTTGCGCGGTGAAGTTGCCCGTTTCGATATCGCTGATAAAGCCGGCAAATTGATCGTTGCGAAAGATAAGCGTATCAATTCCAAGCATGTGCGTGAAATTGAATCGGCTGGCATCAAGATGATTTCAGTGCCTGAAGACTATTTGTTAGGTCGTGTATTGGCGAAGAATATCGTTGATGCGGACACTGGCGAAGTCGTCGCGAATGCGAACGATGAGTTGACAGAAGAATTGTTGGCGAAATTGCGTGACGCAAAAGTCAACGATATTCAAACTTTGTACACCAATGATCTCGATCAGGGTGCATACATTTCTCAGACCTTGCGTGCTGATGATACTGCGGATCAAATGGCTGCGCGTGTGGCGATCTACCGCATGATGCGTCCTGGCGAACCGCCAACTGAAGACTCCGTGGAAGCTTTGTTCAACGGTTTGTTCTATAACGAAGACCGTTACGATTTGTCCGCAGTTGGTCGTATGAAATTCAATCGCCGCATTGGTCGTGATGAGTTGACTGGCGCGATGACATTGTCAGATGACGACGTTTTGGCCGTGATTAAGATTTTGGTTGAGTTGCGCAATGGTCGCGGCGAAGTTGATGATATCGATCACTTGGGTAATCGCCGCGTGCGTTGCGTCGGTGAATTGGCTGAGAATCAATTCCGTGCTGGTTTGGTGCGTGTTGAACGTGCAGTGAAAGAGCGTTTAGGTCAAGCTGAGGCAGATAATTTAATGCCGCACGATTTGATTAACTCTAAGCCTATCTCTGCAGCGATCCGTGAGTTCTTCGGTTCTTCACAATTGTCTCAGTTTATGGATCAAACGAACCCATTGTCCGAGATCACGCATAAGCGTCGTATTTCTGCTCTGGGACCTGGTGGTTTGACACGTGAACGTGCTGGCTTTGAAGTACGTGACGTTCATCCAACTCACTATGGCCGTGTATGTCCGATTGAAACACCAGAGGGACCAAACATTGGTTTGATCAACTCTTTGGCTTTGTACGCACGTTTGAACGAATACGGTTTCTTGGAAACCCCATATCGTAAAGTAATCGAAGGCAAGATCACGAATCAAATCGATTATTTGTCCGCGATTGAAGAAGGTCGTTACATCATCGCTCAGGCGAATGCGACGATCGATGCGGCAGGTATGTTGAGCGATGAATTGGTTTCTTCTCGTCAAGCTGGCGAAACGATTTTGGTCTCTCCAGAGCGCGTCCAATACATGGACGTTGCGACCGGTCAGGTTGTTTCTGTTGCGGCGTCTTTGATTCCGTTCTTGGAACACGATGATGCGAACCGTGCGTTGATGGGTGCCAACATGCAACGTCAAGCTGTACCTTGCTTGCGTCCAGAAAAAGCTTTGGTTGGTACAGGTATCGAGCGCACAGTGGCGGTCGACTCTGGTACAACCGTTCAAGCTCTGCGTGGCGGTAAGGTTGACTATATCGATGCGGGTCGTATCGTTATTCGTGTCAATGACGCGGAAGCGCAAGCGGGTGAAGTCGGTGTAGACATCTACAACCTGATCAAGTACACACGTTCTAACCAAAACACGAACATCAACCAACGTCCTATCGTCAAAGTTGGCGATATCGTGGCGAAGGGTGACGTTTTGGCTGATGGCGCTTCTACCGATTTAGGTGAATTGGCGCTCGGTCAAAATATGTTGATCGCGTTTATGCCATGGAATGGTTATAACTTCGAAGATTCGATTTTGATTTCCGAAAAAGTAGTAGCAGATGATCGCTATACTTCTATTCATATCGAAGAATTGTCTGCGGTAGCACGTGACACGAAGTTGGGTGCGGAAGAAATCACACGTGATATCTCTAACCTCGCTGAAAATCAATTAGCGCGTCTGGACGAATCCGGTATTGTCTACATCGGTGCAGAAGTAACTGCTGGCGATACATTGGTCGGTAAAGTGACGCCAAAAGGCGAAACACAATTGACACCAGAAGAAAAACTCTTGCGTGCGATCTTCGGTGAGAAAGCGTCTGACGTTAAAGATACTTCTCTGCGCGTGCCTTCTGGCATGGTTGGTACGGTTATTGACGTTCAAGTCTTCACACGTGAAGGCATCCAACGTGACAAACGTGCACAACAAATTATTGATGATGAATTGAAGCGCTATCGCCTCGATTTGAACGATCAGTTACGTATTGTTGAAGGCGATGCGTTTGAACGTTTGGAACGTATGTTGAACGGTAAAGTTGCTAACGGCGGCCCAAATAAATTGGCTAAAGGCAGCAAGATTACGAAAGAATACTTGGCGGAAGTTGATAAGTACCACTGGTTCGATATTCGCCCTGCCGATGAAGATGCTGCGCGTGCTATCGAAGCGATCAAAGATTCTATCGCCGAAAAACGTCATCAGTTTGATTTAGCGTTTGAAGAAAAACGTACGAAATTGACACAAGGCGATGAGTTGCCACCAGGCGTACAAAAAATGGTCAAGGTTTACTTGGCTGTTAAACGTCGCTTGCAACCAGGTGACAAGATGGCGGGTCGTCACGGTAACAAGGGTGTGGTTTCACGCATTGTTCCGGTTGAAGATATGCCTTACATGGCTGACGGTACACCAGCAGATATCGTGTTGAACCCATTGGGTGTTCCATCACGGATGAACGTGGGACAGGTTCTGGAAGTTCATTTAGGCTGGGCTGCTAAAGGTCTGGGCTTGCGTATCGACGAAATGTTGAAGGCACAAGCAAAAATTGAAGAGTTACGTGGTTTCTTGAAACAAATCTACAACGAGTCTGGTAAGTCTGAAGACATCGATGGTTTGTCTGATCATGAAATCATGGAATTGACTTCCAACTTGAAAAAAGGTGTGCCATTCGCAACGCCAGTGTTTGACGGTGCGCATGAATCCGAAATTCGTCGTATGTTGGATTTGGCTTATCCAGATCCTATCGCGAAACAATTGGGTATGACGCCTTCGAAGAACCAAGTGACTTTGTATGATGGTCGTACTGGTGAAGCTTTCGAACGTAATGTCACAGTCGGTTACATGCACGTCTTGAAATTGCACCATTTGGTCGATGACAAGATGCATGCACGTTCGACTGGTCCTTACTCTCTCGTTACTCAGCAACCATTGGGCGGTAAAGCGCAATTTGGTGGTCAGCGTTTCGGTGAGATGGAGGTGTGGGCACTCGAAGCGTACGGCGCGTCTTATGTCTTGCAAGAGATGTTGACCGTGAAGTCCGATGACGTGAATGGCCGTACTAAAGTGTACGAAAATCTCGTTAAGGGTGATCACGTGATCGACGCTGGTATGCCAGAGTCCTTTAACGTTCTCGTTAAAGAGATCCGTTCTTTGGGTATCGATATCGATCTCGAGCGTAATTGATCAGATTTAAATTAGTAAATTGGTAGCAAACCTTCGCCCGAATTCATTTCGGGCGTTGGTCATTCAGATGGACTAACATTTTTTGTGTTTTTTGTTCCCGGTATTTTGCGGAACTTGGGTCGAACCAGATATCGACCAGGCTCTCCCGCTGATGCGAACAGGGTTAAACCTAAAACAGAATTGATGCCTTCCATAAGCACAAGCGATTCAACACTTCACTGGAGTGCAATACATGAAAGCCCTGCTCGATCTATTCAAGCAAGTTCAGCCCAATGAACAATTCGACGCGATCAAAATTGGTCTCGCGTCTCCAGAAAAAATCCGTTCATGGTCCTATGGCGAAGTAAAAAAGCCAGAAACAATTAACTACCGTACGTTCAAGCCAGAACGTGATGGTTTGTTCTGCGCGAAGATTTTTGGCCCAATTAAAGATTACGAATGTTTGTGCGGTAAGTACAAGCGTTTGAAACATCGCGGTGTGATCTGCGAAAAGTGCGGTGTCGAAGTGACCTTGGCAAAAGTGCGTCGTGAACGCATGGGCCATATTGAATTGGCTTCCCCAACAGCCCACATCTGGTTTTTGAAATCTCTGCCATCCCGTTTGGGTATGGTGCTCGATATGACTTTGCGTGATATCGAACGTGTTTTGTATTTTGAAGCCTACGTTGTAACCGATCCTGGCATGACTCCGCTGAAAAAATGCCAGATCATGTCTGAAGACGATTACGCAGCGAAGTACGAAGAGCATGGTGATGAATTCACCGCATTCATGGGTGCAGAAGGTATCCGTGAATTGTTGCGCTCGATTGATATCGACCGTGATGCAGAAACTTTGCGTACTGAACTCAAAGAATCCAAATCTGAAGCCAAGATCAAAAAGTATTCCAAGCGTTTGAAAGTTTTGGAAGCTTTCCAACGTTCTGGCATCAAGCCAGACTGGATGATCATGGAAGTCTTGCCAGTGTTGCCGCCGGAATTGCGTCCATTGGTACCTTTGGATGGTGGTCGTTTCGCAACGTCCGATTTGAACGATTTGTATCGTCGCGTTATTAATCGTAATAACCGTTTGAAGCGCCTGATGGAATTGCGCGCTCCGGAAATTATTACGCGCAATGAAAAGCGTATGTTGCAAGAAGCAGTCGATTCCTTGTTAGACAATGGTCGTCGCGGTAAAGCAATGACAGGTGCAAACAAGCGTCCTCTGAAATCTTTGGCAGAAATGATCAAAGGTAAGGGCGGTCGTTTCCGTCAAAACTTGTTGGGTAAGCGCGTCGATTACTCTGGTCGTTCGGTTATCGTGGTTGGTCCACAACTGAAATTGCATCAATGCGGTTTGCCAAAATTGATGGCTTTGGAATTGTTCAAACCATTCATTTTCAATAAATTGGAATTGATGGGTTTAGCGACAACGATCAAAGCAGCGAAGAAACTTGTTGAGATTCAAGAACCAGTCGTTTGGGATATCTTGGAAGAAGTGATTCGCGAACATCCTATCATGTTGAACCGTGCACCAACTTTGCACCGTTTAGGTATTCAAGCGTTTGAGCCAGTATTGATTGAAGGTAAAGCGATCCAATTGCATCCACTGGTCTGCGCGGCATTCAATGCCGACTTCGACGGTGACCAAATGGCGGTTCACGTTCCTTTGTCTATCGAAGCGCAAATGGAAGCACGCACATTGATGCTGGCTTCTAACAATATTTTGTTCCCATCTAATGGTGAACCATCTATTGTGCCTTCTCAAGATATCGTGTTGGGTCTCTACTATGCATCGCGCGAAGCCATTAACGGCAAAGGCGAAGGCATGATGTTCCCAGACGTTTCTGAAGCGATCCGTGCTTGGGATAACAAAGAAGTGGAATTGGCGACACGTATTACGGTACGTATTACCGAGTATCCAAAAGATAAAGCGACTGGTGAATTCGTTAAGACAATCAAACGTTACGAAACCACAGTCGGTCGTGCGATCTTGTCTGAGATCTTGCCTAAAGGCTTGCCATTCTCCGTCTTGAATCGTCCTTTGAAAAAGAAAGAAATTTCTAAGTTGATCGATACTTCCTTCCGTAAGTGCGGCTTGCGCGCAACGGTGGTATTTGCTGATCAATTGATGCAGTCTGGTTTCCGTTTGGCGACGCGTGCTGGTATTTCTATCTGTATCGACGATATGTTGGTACCACCACAAAAAGTCACCTTGTTGGCAGCGGCTGAGCATGAAGTTAAACAAATCGAGCAGCAATACGCGTCCGGTTTGGTGACTGCTGGCGAACGTTACAACAAGGTTGTTGATATTTGGGGTAAGACCGGTGATGAAGTCGGTAAGGCGATGATGGAACAACTCAAAGTTGAACCAGTTACACGTCGTGACGGCACAGTCGGTACGCAAGAATCTTTCAATGCAATTTACATGATGGCCGATTCCGGTGCGCGTGGTTCTGCAGCCCAGATTCGTCAGTTAGCTGGTATGCGCGGTCTGATGGCGAAACCAGACGGCTCGATTATCGAAACACCGATTACCGCGAACTTCCGCGAAGGTCTGAACGTTCTTCAGTACTTTATTTCCACTCACGGTGCACGTAAAGGTCTGGCAGATACGGCGTTGAAGACAGCGAACTCCGGTTACCTGACACGTCGTCTGGTGGACGTTACGCAAGATCTGGTTGTGATCGAAGACGATTGCGGCACAGCGAACGGCGCGTCCATGAAAGCGATTGTTGAAGGCGGTGAAGTTAACGTGCCTTTGCGTGATTTGATCTTGGGTCGTGTTGCAGCGAACGATATCGTTAATCCAGAAACACAAGAAACTTTGTTGCCAGCGGGTACTTTGCTCGATGAATTCATGGTTGAAGAAATCGAAGCACTGGGTATCGATGAAGTCAAAGTTCGTACGCCATTGACATGTGACACACGCTACGGTTTGTGCGCGATGTGTTACGGCCGTGACTTAGGACGCGGTCAGATGGTCAATGCTGGTGAAGCAGTCGGTGTTATCGCTGCGCAGTCCATTGGTGAACCAGGTACTCAGTTGACGATGCGTACGTTCCACATCGGTGGTGCGGCTTCTCGTGCAGCGATTGCGTCTTCTGTTGAAGCAAAATCCAACGGTACGATCCGTTTCACAGCAACCATGCGTTACGTGACGAATGGTAAAGGCGATCAAATTGTGATTTCCCGTTCTGGTGAAGTCTTGATCACGGATGATCATGGCCGTGAACGTGAACGTCATAAAGTCCCTTACGGTGCAACCTTGATCGTTAAAGATGGTATGACGATCAAAGCCGGTACGGATTTAGCGACTTGGGATCCATTGACACGTCCTATCATTACCGAATACACCGGTCAGGTGAAGTTTGAAAACGTCGAAGAAGGCGTGACTGTTGCTAAGCAGGTTGATGATGTAACAGGCTTGTCCACTCTGGTCGTTATCGATGCGAAACGTCGTGGTTCTGCGGCTGGTAAGAGCTTGCGTCCACAAGTTAAATTGTTGAACGAAGCTGGTGAAGAAGTGAAAATTTCTGGCACTGAGCACGCGGTAACGATCGGTTTCCAAGTCGGCGCTTTGATTACAGTGAAAGACGGTCAACAAGTTCACGTTGGTGAAGTGTTGGCGCGTATCCCAACTGAATCACAAAAAACGCGTGATATTACCGGTGGTCTCCCACGTGTTGCTGAGTTGTTCGAAGCTCGTTCACCAAAAGATGCTGGTATGTTGGCTGAAGTGACTGGTACGGTGGCGTTTGGTAAAGAAACCAAAGGTAAGCAACGTCTCGAAATCACTGACATGGACGGCGAGAAGCATGAGTTCTTGATCACCAAAGACAAACAAGTCTTGGTGCATGACGGTCAGGTTGTGAATAAAGGTGAAATGATTGTTGACGGCCCAGCTGATCCACAAGACATCTTGCGTTTGTTGGGTATCGAAGCTTTGGCACGTTACATCGTTGATGAAGTTCAAGACGTTTATCGCTTACAGGGCGTTAAGATCAATGACAAGCACATTGAAGTGATCGTACGTCAAATGTTGCGTCGCGTTGTTGTTGTGAATCCAGGCGATGCTAACTACATCATGGGCGAACAAGTTGAACGTTCTGATTTGTTGGGCGAGAACGATCGCGTTGTTGCTGCTGGCGGTATCCCTGCAACGTATGAAAATATTTTGTTGGGTATTACTAAAGCATCCTTGTCGACAGATTCTTTCATCTCTGCCGCTTCCTTCCAAGAGACCACACGTGTTCTCACAGAAGCAGCGATCATGGGCAAGAAAGATACTCTGCGCGGCTTGAAAGAAAACGTCATTGTTGGTCGTTTGATTCCAGCTGGTACAGGTTTGGCCTATCACCGTGCACGCAAGATGAAAGAGTCTTGGGAAGCGGACGAACGTGCAGCCTTGTTGCAAGCGGAAAAAGAAATCTTCACACCAGCAGCAGAAGTTGTTGCAACTGATGTGAATACAGACGAAGCGTAATTTGTAGCGCGAGTCTGTTAGACTTGAAGACGGCACCGTAGAATTTCTGCGGTGCCGTTTTTGTTTGTAGGATTAAGAATCCGCAAGTAATCAGTAAGTAATCACAAAGCAATCAGCAAAGCAAAACACAGAGTCAGAAAAGAATATATGGAAAGTATGCGCTTAGAAGAGAAGGCGATTGAGCAAGCTCTATATCAACTTAATCAAGCGAATGAATATCCAGCGATCTCGATAGAGGTAGTGGAGCGAACTGGCTCGACTAACGCCGATTTGATGCAAAGAGCGAAAAATTTAAATACGCCGACTTTGCTTGTGGCGCGTGATCAGACTGCAGGCAAAGGTAGAGCGGGGCGTAGTTGGTTGTCGACACCAGATGGCGTGCTGACCTTCTCTTTAGCGTGGGAATTCCCTGCTGGTGCACAAGCTTTAATGGGCTTGCCCTTAGCGGTTGGCGTAGCAATCGCTGAGCGTTTGCAACAACTCGGGGTGCCGGTGAAATTAAAATGGCCTAACGATATTCTTAAAGAGTCCAAAAAGCTGGCAGGGATCTTGGTGGAATCGCAAATGAGCCCGACTGGCAGCAGCTGGGCTATCATCGGCATAGGATTGAATTTGCGCGTTCCTGATGAGCTTGAGCAAAGTATAGGGCAAGCCGTTGCCGATGCTACTTGGTTAGCTCAGATGGATAGAAATCAATTGGTCGCGCAATTGCTGCAGGCTTTACAAGCCGCTTTGACCGAGTTTTCCTTGCAGGGTTTCGCTGCGTTTGTTGAGCGCTGGAATCGTTTGCATGCGCACGTCAATCAGGCAGTGATGATTATTGATCAGCAAACAATCGTGCAACAAGGTATCGCATTGGGTGTCGATCATCAGGGTTGTTTAATTCTGCAAACAGAAAATGGCACAGTATTGATTCATTCTGGGGATGTCTCTTTGCGGCCTTTGCCGTAAAATGCCTATTTCTATTTCTCCACTTGGCGATAAATCAAGATGACTGAAAAGCGCCCCATGCTGCTATTGATCGATGCCGGTAATACCCGAGTAAAGTGGGCATGTATTCCGATAGATGCGCCCTTGCAGTTTCCAGCAACGTGGGAAGCCATAGGCTCGGTATCGCATCAAGAAATGACGCAACTGGTGCAAGCCTTTAGCCATCATCATATCGTTCGTTGTAAGATCTCCAATGTTGCTGGCGCGGAGCTGCAACAAAGCGTAGACAAACTATTGCTGGCTCAATACCCCGAATTAAAAATAGAAAAATTCAGTGCGGCTGACACTGCTGTTGGCGTGCAAAATCTTTATCGTGACCCTGCCAAATTGGGCTCCGACCGTTTCGCTTCGGCGATTGCTGCACACCATTGTTTTCCTGATCATGATTTAGTCGTAGCGACTTGCGGCACCGCAACGACGATCGATGCGATGACGGCACAGGGGGATTTTTTAGGCGGGATGATTTTGCCTGGTTTGCAATTGATGGCAAGTGCGCTGGCAAAGAATACCGCACAACTCCCGCAAATAGCGCTTCATGCTGACTCACTTGATGTGTTCGCCACACAGACTGATCAGGCGATTGCTAGTGGATGTCTGCATGCGCAAATCGGTGCCATGCAGTGTGCTGTACAACGTCTGGAGCATCAGCGTGGTAAGCCAGTCAAGTTGATTGTATCGGGTGGAGCAGCACCTTATCTGGTGCCGCAAATACGGAAAATTCAGCAAACGCAGAAAGTTCAGCAACTGCATTGGCAAGAAGTAGAAAATCTGGTGTTGACGGGTTTATGGATAGCCGCCAAGTCATCTTAGTGCAAGACTCTCATTGAGAAAATATATTATGTTGAGATTTTTCTTTTGGATATTACTGATCGTCAACGCCTTGTTACTGGCTTTGAATTTTGGATTTTTGGGAAAATGGTCAGGTGAAGAACGCGAACCATCACGCATGAAACTAGAAAAAAATGCGGACAAAATTAAATTGATGACTGCCAACGCAGCACAAGATTTAATCGATGCGCAGACCAAAAAAGTTGAACCTGCATTGGCATGTTTGGAGTTAAATGGTTTCACGACGGCAGACAGTAAGAGCTTTGATGAAAAGATTAATTCGCTGTCTTTAGCTGCACGTTTGACGCGCACCGAATTGGCCGAGGTCGCGACGAATATGGTTTATATTCCTTCGCTCGGTAGTAAGGACGCAGCGGATAAAAAAGCCGCGCAGATACGTAAATTGGGCTTTACGGAGTTTTATATCGTACAAGATCAAACGCCTATGCGTTGGGCGATTTCTATGGGTGTGTTTAAGACGCCAGAAGCAGCCAAAGCTCATTTAGCCAATTTGCAGAAAAAAGGCTTGAAAGAAGCAAAGCTAGCGCCACGCACGGTCAGCGCCGAGAAAATCAATTATCGACTACAAGATCTCAGCCCAGAAGAAAAACAAACAGTAGATCAAATTAAGGTGGCATTTGCCAGCGTACAAAGTCATGAATGCAAGGCAAAGACGGAGTAGACACTACCACGTTGCTTAATTTGATTCCCCATTTTCTGCACTCGCAACCCTATCGACTATCAGAGAAACTATCATGTCTGCCGCTTTTCATTTCAAACAAGGAAGCCTTCCTTTGTTGATCTCTATGCCGCATGTCGGCACCGAGATTCCAGAACAAGTACTCGCTCAACTCAATCCTGTCGCTCAGGTTAAAGCCGATACGGATTGGCATTTGCCCTTGCTATACAATATGCTAGATGAGCTAGGCGCTTCGTGTATTCATGCGCGATATTCGCGCTACGTCGTCGATCTGAATCGCCCTTCCGATGATATGAATTTATATCCAGGGCAAGATACGACGGGTTTGTGTCCGGTCGATACTTTTGCGAAAGAACCTTTATATAAAAACGGTCAAGGGCCAGATGCTGCGGAAGTACAAAACCGCATACAACAATACTGGCAACCCTATCACCAACAACTACACGCTGAGTTGCAGCGTATGCGTGATCAGCACGGTATCGCGATATTGTGGGATGCGCACTCTATCGCTTCGCAAGTACCACGTTTTTTTGAGGGAAGATTGCCTGATTTGAATTTTGGTACGGCTGATCAAAAATCTTGCGATCTGGGACTGCAAAATGGGCTGCATGATGTGATGAACAGCCACAGTAATAGTAACGGGAACAGCAAACCTTTTAGCTATATCTTCAACGGGCGATTTAAAGGTGGACATATCACTCGTCATTACGGACAGCCTGCGCAGAATATTCATGCAGTGCAGTTAGAAATGAGTCAATGTGTGTACATGAATGAGCAATCGCCATTTGCGTATCGCGCTGATCTGGCGGCGCAAGTGCAACCTCTACTCAAACAACTCTTACAAACTTGCCTGAACTGGGCAGCACAAACGGCTAATGCCGGAAAATAATCATGAGTACATCAACATCTAACATGGCGCAGACGCTGTTTGCAAAACAGGCTTTATTACCGACTGGTTGGGTGAGCCAGGTGCGTCTGCATTGGGATGCATCTGGCAATTTCACACACATAGAAACCGATGCAATTCCGTCGGCTTACGAAGTACAACACGGCTTCGTGTCGCCGGGTATGACGAATTTGCATTCACACGCGTTTCAGCGTGCGATGGCCGGTATGACGGAAATCGCTGGTGAAGGACCAGATAGTTTCTGGACATGGCGTGATTTGATGTACCGCTATGCATTAGCGATTTCGCCTGAACAAATGCAGGCCATCGCCGCGCAGTTATATTCCGAATGCCTGCGTCATGGCTACACTTCTGTATGTGAATTCCATTACGTGCATAGGGCGCCGGATGGCGCGTTTTACGCGGATATAGCAGAGACAGCAAAGCAAGTGATTGCCGCGGCAAATCTGACGGGGATGGGTATCAGCATGTTGCCTGTGCTTTACAGCTATGCCGATTTTAAGCAATTGCCTTTGCGTGAAGATCAACGCCGTTTCAATACCAATGTAGAACAAATCCTAAATATCATCAGTGCGCTTGATGGGCAACGCAATGCACAGGTCGAAGTCGGCGTCGCACCACACTCATTGCGTGCCGCCAGTACAGATCAGATTCGTGAGCTCGTCGCCGCAATGCCAGCCGGACGTCCAATTCATATTCATATCGCCGAGCAAATGCGTGAGGTGAATGCTTGCGTGGCGGCTACAGGTAAGCGTCCGGTGGAGTTGTTATTCGATACGCAAACAGTGGATGAGCGTTGGTGTTTAGTGCATGCAACCCATTTGACGCAACACGAAGTGGCAAGCATGGCAGTTAGCAAATCTGTGGCGGGTATTTGCACTTCGACCGAAGGCAATCTCGGCGACGGATTTTTTGAGTTGCCCGATTATATTGCTGCGCATGGACGCTTCGGCATAGGTACTGATAGTCATGCTTCGCAAAGTGTGGTGGAAGAAATTCGATGGCTAGAATATGGACAACGATTAAAGCAGCAAGGTCGTAACATCGCGAGTGTTAAGGGGCAGCGACGGGTTGCCGATTTCTTGTGGCAGCAATGTTTGCTTGGCGGTGCGCAAGCATCGGGGCGCAATGTCGGATATTTGCAGAATGGTTGTCGCGCTGATTTCATTATCTTTGATGATCAGCATCCAAATTTGCAAAACATTGATGCGGCGGATGTTTTAAGTAGCGTGGTGTTTACCGGTAACGACAATTTGATTCGTGATGTGTATGTTGGTGGTCAGCAAGTGGTAGAAGCAGGGCGGCATCGTGAGCAGACACAAATCAATGCTAACTACGTGCGTTGCATGCAGCAATTGCGACAACTTTGATCGTGGTGGAAATAGCAGCAACAGAAATAAGAACGACAGAAATAAGAACGACAGAAATAAGTCGAAATCAATTAACAAGAAAAGGGGAAATTATGAAGAAATTTGCGACTAACAATTTGCATGGATTATTGATCAGTATCGGCATTTTAAGCGCTCCGGTATTCGCTGTGACGGCGCAAGCAGAAACAAGTACACCTGCGGTCGTCGTTGCTAAGGCGGATCGTCAAGATGCGACTTTGGCAGCGCGTCTGCAAGCCTTAGAGAAGTTACTAGCTGAGCAATGGGAGTATGGTCTACGCACAAGTCCAGAATATGCTTCTATGTTGGGCGACAAACGCTATAACGATCAGTTGCGCGATTTTTCGCAAGCAGCGATTGATCAAAATCTCAAGATGACGCGTGATTTTTTGAAACGCTTTCAAGCAATTGATACTAAGGGATTTAACGTCCAACAAAAACTCAATAAAGACTTAATGGTGCGCCAATTACAAGAAGAATTAGAAGGTGCCCGCTTCAAGTCTTGGCAAATGCCAGTGCTGCAAAATTCCGGCTTGCATTTAGATACGCCAGAATTAGTCACCATGCTGAGTTTTACTTCGGTCAAAGATTACGAAGACTATATTGCGCGTTTGCACAAACTGCCAGCGTTGTTTGAGCAAACCATCGCTCAGATGCGGTTGGGTGTGAAAAACAAAATCATGCCACCACAATTTTTATTGCCAAAAATTGCCAGACAGTGTGATGACCTGATTGCGATGAGCATGGAGACTTCGCCTTTCGCTAAACCAGTGGCACAATTTCCTGCAGATATCTCTGAGGCTGATCAACAGCGTTTGAAAAGCGCAGTATTGGATGCGATCAAAACAAAAGTGCTACCTGCTTATCAAAATTTCTCCAACTTTGTACGCAGCGATTACGCGCCGTACGGTCGTAAAGACGTAGGTCTGTGGTCTTTGCCGGATGGAGCGGCGCGTTACAAGTTGCAAGTGAAAACACAAACGACAACGAACAAAACGCCGGAAGAAATTCATCAGATAGGTTTGCGTGAAGTTGCTCGTATTGAAGGACAGATGTTAGAAGTGGCAAAAAAATTAGGTTTCGCAGATCTGAAATCCTTCAATGCCTCGATGGAAAAAAATCCTGATTTGCATCCAAAGTCACGTCAAGAAATTCTGGATTTGTACAACAAGTACACCGATCAAATGTACACCAAGATTCCAGAGTTATTCGGTCGTTTGCCTAAGGCCAAAGTGAAGATCATGGCAGTGGAAGAATTCCGCGAGAAAGAAGCAGCAGGTGCTTCGTATAATCCCGGTGCAGCGGATGGGTCACGTCCTGGTCACGTGATGGTCAATACCGGTGACTTTGCGAATCGCATGACTTTGTCGATAGAAACCACAGCCCTGCATGAAGGCGTGCCTGGACACCACATGCAAATCGCGATTGCACAAGAGCTGGAAGGCTTGCCTCCTTACCGTCAACAAGGCGGCAATAACGCCTATGTAGAGGGCTGGGCTTTGTATTCTGAACGATTGGGGCGTGAATTAGGATTCTTTAAAGATCCTTACAGCTACTATGGACATTTGCAAGATGAAATGCTGCGCGCGATTCGCTTGGTGGTAGACACAGGCTTGCACTATAAAAAATGGGATAGACAACAAGTCGTCGATTTCTTCCGTAATCATTCTGGTATAGAAGAAGTTGAAATTCAGAGCGAAACTGATCGTTACATCGTCTGGCCGGGTCAGGCATTAGGCTACAAAATTGGTCAGTTGAAGATCTTGGAATTGCGTGATTACGCTAGCAAAACATTAGGAGCTCGCTTCAGCCTGAAGGAGTTTCATGATGAAGTGCTAGGTGCAGGTGCGTTGCCGCTAGATGTATTGGAAAGCCGGATTAAAGCATGGGTCGCCACCAAGAAGTAATTGCAAAGTCCTTGAAAAGACCGAATTGTAAGTAAGTTAATTGAAATTATATAAAAATGGGCGACAAAACCCTGTGGTTTTGTCGCCCATTTTATTTTCCCAAGTGGAAATAAATTTCCTTAATTGAAGTTGCGCGAGTAGAATCAAAGAATTCACTTCGATTCTATGTGCTACAAACTTGGAGCCGCCATGGGTGCCTTTGCGATGCCAGTGTATATGTTGGAATTCACACCAAAAACCATCGCCTCCCTATTGTCGCCAGCGGCGATAGAAGGTTCATTGGTTGAATTGGACGTCTATGATAGAAATGACCTCGCTCTTAAACTGGAAGCGACTGGTCAAAGACTAAAAGCAACGCCTGAATTATTTCGAATTACGACAATACATAATGGCGTCACTAATGAACACGATTGGAACTTCACCATCTTGCGTGAATCCGCTGATCGTAGTCGTAAGAAAAAATAGAGCAGCAGTCAAGCTAGTCTGACTAATATCAACTCCAAAGCAATTCTTACTACCTCGGATTAATCTACGCTGAGCCGCGTCAGCCTGTCCAAGTTCTTTGCAAACCTGTATCCGTATGTATCCAGCCACCTTTGCTACTGGCGCGGAAATAAAATCCCACGCCACCTTGCTTAAAGCTTTGGATCAATTCGCCTAAAACTTCTTCATGCAAGTCGCCAATTCGAATGTCCGCAGCTCTTCCTTCTAAATGCAAAGACTTACGAGCAGCGGGAATCCCTTCTTCACGCAATCGTTGATTTGATTCTGGGGTGCGATAGCCAGACAATACTTCGAGTGGCTTGGTCATGCCGAAGCGTGCAATGAAGGCTTGCGTCGCCCACAAGGTTTCTAATAATTTGGGGTCAATAGGTGCGCTTTTTTTTCCATTCACATCACGCAGCAAATGGCAAAATTGTTGGTAGGCCGAATCGAGCATATCGCCGTCCTTCCAATACAATAATTTAATGCGTTCACCGCTGGCTGGTCTGATCAAATCGAGCGTGCGGGGTTTCAGCCAAAAATCAACATCCAACACCTGTGCATCGAATAGATCTGGCGGCGGGGTCAATTTGCTCGCTTTGTTGTCACCGTCTTGTGCCAATCCTGATAGTGGGCGGCTGCCGATCAATAATCCACTGGCAGTCAATAACAGCGATTTCTTAAAAAACTGGCGGCGATTCTGCATGTTCTGGCGATCAAAAACAAAGATAAGAAATTCTAACGGGTATCTGTCTGCTTGCGTACTTTCTATTAATTTTTCTTTAGAGTGCTTCGACAATGAAGACGCGAACACAGCACGATGTGGATACAACTTACTACTATAATGCTGTTTTTAGTTTGATCTTTTACGTCCATGCTAAGCCCCACTCAAATCGCGCAATTCCAACAGCAAGGCTACTTGGTGTTGCCAGCTTTTAGTTCGCCCGAATATTGCCAACAAGTGCTTGACCTCGCCCAGCAACAGTTAGATCAAGTTGTGCTGCCAATCGAGTACGAAGCCGATACCCGTTATCCGGGTGCACCTGTGTCTCGTGATGCAGAGGGAGGGCAAACTGCAAGACGTTTATTGCAAGCCTATGCACGTGCCCCGTTGTTGGCAGATTGGGCGACGCAAACTAACTTAAGCGTCGTGTTGAAGCAGCTATTGGGTGAAGGCGCGAAGATGTCGCAAGTTCACCATAACTGCATCATGACCAAACAAGCGCGATTTTCTAGTTTGACTGGTTGGCACCGAGATAGCCGTTATTGGAATTTTCAAAAGCCAGAACTGATCAGCGTTTGGCTGGCATTGCGCGACGAAAGAATTGAAAATGGCTGCCTGCTAGTTTTGCCGGGATCACATCAATGGCAGATCGATGCAGAGCAATTAGATAGCGCGCAATTTCTACGCGCCGACCTGCAACGCAATCAAGACCTGCTGGCGCAAGCCCAAGCCGTACCTTTGCAGCAAGGCGACGTCTTGCTATTTTCAAGCAATTTATTTCATGCGGCTGGTTGTAATCAGACTGGGCAGACTAAGTTTTCTATGGTGTTCACATATCGGGCTCAGGACAACTTGCCGCAAGTAGGTAGTCGTTCTGCCAGCCTAGCTGAGGTGAGCATTTAGGCTGTTAAAAGGGGATGGCATGCATTTATCGAGTCTTATCTATGGACAATGATTGTGATGCGCAATATGAATTTTGGGTAAGTATCGATGCAGTGTGATTCAGATCGCTGATTTCAACCGCCGGATGCGAGAAACTGCATGTCCGGCGGAGTGAAAATGCTAATCGATGCAAGCTATCAAGCCACTCAGACGCGATACTCAGAAGTCTGTATCGGAGCTACTATCAAATCGGCTGTTTTTTTGATTAGCGTTTATTTATCAGTCTATTGCTAAGCTTAGTTATAGCAAGTTCTTCCACCGCAACTAGGACACATTGGCAGATCAGGATCGCAGTAGCCGGGAACTGAACAGCTATTGCAATTCTTAGCAATCCCACCCAATATTTGTTGCTGCTGTTGTTTGGTGAGCGTTTGTCCCAGATCTTTTAATTTTTGCATGACATCTTTTCCTTTTTGAATTAGTGAACATGAAGTGAAAATTGATTAAGTCGCTTGCGCGTCAATTTTCAATTTAATGATAAAATAAATTTAGTTAAATTACTACTTATTGTTTCTCTAATGTGTATGTTTATGCTACATCAATATTGGAAACATTTTGGAAGTTCTGAAGGGGAAAAATTTGGATGCATCTTTGTATCAGAGCGTACAACGCTTATTGTCGAGTAAGGAAATCGATATTGCCGGCGATTACGTCGCAGAAAAATTAATGCGTCACCCAGACTATCCATCGGCATGGTGCGTGAGTGAAGTACTTAATGACTTGGGATTAGAGAGTGTAGTCGTCAAAATTGAAAAACATCTTTTGGATGAAATCCCATTCCCTTTTTTGGCGCATGTTAAAACGAATGGCGGGGAATTTGTTTTAATTGATAGTCTCAAAAAATTAAGGAAAGTACGGAAAAATTTTGAGGAAATTTGGGATGGTATTGTATTAGCTGTAGAAGCGCCTGATGGTTGGCAACACTCTACGGGTGAAGAACAGCTAGCGAATAAGATCAAGAATACCCAGCTCAGAAACTATAGCCTGCTCACTTTCTCAGCTCTTGCGACAACTTATTTCTTACTAAATTTTAACTGGATCTTATTTCTTGCATTCTTGGTGAGTGGTTTCGGTTTGATGTTTGCATGGTCTGGTGCCTGTAATGAACTAGGCATTAGTAATAAAGTGGCAGAACAGTTTTGTGGAAGTTTAACTACTTGCAGAAACTCAGGCACTGAAAAAACGAAGAAAATTTTAGGCCTGGGATTTAGTGACCTGGCGATGTCTTGGTTTTTGGTTTCATTCATCATTCTGATAATAATGAATGCTGCACAAATGCTGGGCCTAGCTAGCATCTTATTTGTTGCCAGTGTATTTTCCTTACTCGTCATTCCGGTGTCAGTATATTTGCAGTGGCGCATTCAGAAGGAGTGGTGCCCAATATGTCTGGCAATTTTAGGAAGCGTTTTTTGTCAATTTCTTGTACTCTCATTTGGCATTCAAACCTCTGGATTGGTGTGGCCAAAGTTCGATGAAGTAGTATTTTTTGCGTTGACATGCTTAAGCACGGTGTTGATATGGAATTCATATCGTACGATCAAAGAGAAACAGCTAAAAGAGTCGGCTGAAAAAAATCAAGCTTACAAACTTTACTTCAATAAAGACATATTTACCTCTCTGTTAAGAACATCTGCACCCTTGGATGTCAGTCCTTTTGAAAACGAAATCCAAGTTGGAAATAAGGATGCAGCATTACAAATAACTGTGATATCTAATCCGTTCTGCGGACCGTGCGCACATGCGCATCAACAACTGGATGAATTGTTGGATGTTTATGATTTTGGTTTGCAAGTACGGTTTGTATTGAGCGCGACGGATGCTGCTGATGATAGAACCAAGGTAGTTCAACAAATATTACGGAATCTGATTCCGCATTTGGCAGATCGTAAATATTGCAGGAAAGTGTTAAACGCTTGGTTTGCAAATCCCAAGCTAGATCAGTTTGCAAAGCAGTATCCAGGTGATAGTGAGGTGGACACTTATTCAAGCTTAGTCCCGCATGAAGAATGGGCGATATATGCAAATATCAGACGGACGCCAGCGATTCTTATAGATGGATATCATTATCCCGACCTATACAGAGTGGAAGACTTGCGTGAATTAATTCCTTTGCTCTTGAAGGCACAATCAAGTCGTTAATCAAGTTTGAAAACGCACAGGTGATAAGTCTGTGCGTTTGTGTGCTCCTGATATTTTCCCCGTTACCTAGAATAGTCCAATGTGTATTCCAACTTGGCTGTTTTCTTTTTAGAGGACTGTTGTTCATTCGTAGATTTTAGTACAAATAGATACCAATTTATTGTCTTCGCTATTGCAAGATAAAGGCTCACATAATAATAAAAAATAGATGAAATTCACTTTTTATAAACAACCAGATCAGATGGATTGTGGCGCCACTTGTCTTCGTATGATTGCGAAGCATTTTGGCAAAAGCTATTCATTGCACGATTTGAGACAAGCGACGCAAACGACGCGCGAAGGCGCTAGCTTATTAGGTTTAAGCGATGCTGCAGAAAAAATAGGCTTTCGGACTTTAGGTGTCAAATTAGCGTTTGACAAGCTTGCTAATGATGCGCCCCTTCCTTGTATCGCGCATTGGAACCAAAATCATTTCGTCGTCATCTATAAAATTAGTAAGAATTTTGTTTATGTGGCGGATCCTAGCCATGGCCTGCTCAAATACTCAAAAGCGGAGTTCATCAAAGGCTGGGTTGGCGATGGCATAGATGAAGGTGTGGTTTTATTTTTTGAAACCACGCCAGAATTTTTTGATGAAAATTTAGCGGGTGCGGATCGTCAAAAAAATGATAAAAATGGATTTCTGTTTCTTTCAAAATACCTAGTTCAACATCGCAGACTGGTTGTCCAGTTGATGATTGGATTACTTGCTGGCAGTCTTTTGCAATTGCTGTTTCCATTCTTGACGCAGAGTATCGTGGATATTGGTATTCAGACGCACGATTTGAATTTCATCTACCTGATCCTATTTGCTCAATTGATGGTTTTTTTGGGAAAAACATCAATAGAAATCCTTCGTGGTTGGATTTTGCTGCATATGAGTAGCCGCATTAATATTGCTTTGGTATCAGATTTTTTTGTCAAATTGATGAAACTACCCATTGCGTTTTTTGATACCAAGATGACTGGCGACATTATGCAGCGTATTGGTGATCATTACCGTATTGAGAGTTTTCTAACAAGCAGTTCATTGAGCGTATTATTCTCAATGTTCAACCTGATCACCTTTAGTTTGGTATTGGCTTGGTATGACCTGTCTATCTTCCTGGTTTTCACATTAGGAAGTTTTGCTTATATTGGATGGGTTATTTTTTTCTTGAAGTATAGAGCTGATCTTGATTTTAAACGGTTTAGCCAAAGTAGCTTGAATCAAAGCAAAGTGATAGAGATCGTTAATGGCATGCAAGAAATCAAGTTACATAATGCCGAGCGACAAAAGCGCTGGCAATGGGAAAGTTTACAAGTCAAATTATATAAAATCAATTTGCAAGGCCTGACGCTGACGCAATGGCAAAATTCTGGCTCAGCAGTTATTAATGAACTTAAGAATATTACGATTACCTTTCTGACTGCGAAGCTGGTGTTGGATGGAAATATTACTTTGGGAATGATGCTGTCAGTAAGTTATATCACGGGGCAACTGAACGCACCGATTATGGAACTCGTCCAATTTATTCAACACTGGCAAGATGCGAAATTGAGCCTGCAAAGGTTGGGTGACATTCACGGTCGGGAGGACGAAGAGTCAATTCACAAAGAACTTATTCTCGAACTAGAAGCAAATGCGGCGCTTCATATTAAAGGGGTTCATTTTCGCTATCCAGGGGTCTCTGAAGAACTGGTGCTGAATAATCTTAACTTCACTATTCCCGCCAATAAAATCACCGCCATTGTTGGCGCAAGTGGAAGTGGCAAGACAAGCTTGCTCAAAATTTTATTAAAGTTTTATGAACCAAGCCAAGGAGAGATTACGCTTAACGAGAATAATTTAAAGCAACTCTCATCTAGTTTGTGGCGCTCAAAATGTGGTGTGGTGATGCAGGAAGGCTATATTTTTTCCGATACGATTGCCAATAATATTGCGATTGGTGATGAGTCTATCGACAAACATAAACTTAAACATGCCGCTATTACCGCGAATATCAAAGAGTATATCGATGGTTTGCCCTTGGGTTTCAATACGAAAATAGGTGCAGAGGGAATTGGCCTCAGTACTGGTCAGAAGCAAAGGATATTGATTGCCAGAGCAGTTTATAAAAATCCTGACTATTTGTTTTTTGATGAAGCAACAAGTGCATTGGATGCGAACAATGAAAAAACCATCATGAATAATTTGGATGAGTTTTGTAAAGGTAAAACAGTGGTGGTGGTTGCGCATCGCCTAAGCACAGTCAAAAATGCGGATCAGATTATCGTTTTAGATAAAGGTCATATTGTTGAAATTGGAAACCATGCGGATCTGACGGCTGCAAAAGGAGCCTACTATAGCTTAGTTAAGAATCAGCTGGAGTTAGGAAATTAATGACTGATCATCTCGACAGGGAAATTGAACTTCGTACCGACGAAGTGACAGAAATTTTAGAGTCATCACCAAGTTGGTTATTCAATTGGGGAATGCTGATTATTTTTTCTATGATGGCACTTGGTGTCGCACTGACCTATTTTATTAGTTACCCAGACATATTAGTTGCCAAAGCCACAGTCACAACCTTAAATCCTTCTGTTACGGTGGTTGCGCGTACTAGCGGCAAGTTGGCGAGTTTATTGGTGAAAGATAATCAAGAGGTTCGCAAAGGTAGTGTTTTAGCGATCTTGGAAAATACGGCCGATTATCACAATGTATTGAAAGTAAGTGAGGACATACAAGTACTAGTATCCAAGATGAGGCCAGGCAATTCTCTGCCCAATTTTAGTTTTAACGATGCGCTTAAAATGGGAGACCTCACAGCAGACTATTTACAATTTTTGAAGGCCTATAAAGACTATCAATTATTTGTAGATATGAATCCTCAACATAAGGAAATTGTACTGTTAGAGCGAGAGGTTGCAAGCCAAAATCAATTGCTAGCGAAATATGAACAACAAGTGAAATTGTATAGTGATGAGCTCGCATTGACAGAAAAGGATTATTTCAGAGATCAGGGTCTATATAGAGATGGACTTATTTCAGCACGTGATTTTGAAAATAAAAAGAAGGACTTTCTTCGTGCACAAAGTGCTTTTGAAAGTTTGAAAATTACCCATGCGAGCACAAGAATTACGATCAACAATATTGAGAAAAATAAACTGCAATTAAACATGCTACATATGGAGCAATCCAGTAAATATAAGATTGAGCTTGAACAGTCGATGAAAAATTTGCAGTCATCCATCGAGACATGGCGACAGGATTTTTTATTAATTTCTCCCATTGACGGTAAGGTTTCGTTTTTTAATTTCTGGATAGCGAATCAAAATATCAAGGCAGGTGAAGAGGCATTTAGCGTCGTACCACTGGATAAACCCAACTGTATCGCACGCCTTATTTTACCGATACAAAATTCTGGTAAGTTAAAGCTTGGGCAACTGGTCAATATTAAATTGGAAAATTATCCATACGCAGAATATGGAATTTTAAAAGGACGAGTAAAAAATATTTCCTTGGTAATTAATAATAATAGTTATGCGATTGATGTCGAGCTTCCTAATGGCTTAAAGACCTCCTATAACAAAGAGCTTAACTATAGAAATGAAATGACAGGTTTGGGAGAAGTGATTACCGATAACCATAGTTTATTGAGCAGGCTATTAGGAAAATTTAGAAGTATTGTTAACCGTGTTTGATCGCTATAACAATTAGACAATGGTAAATCTTGGCGGATTTTTGAAGCAAAGTAATCGCAAAAAGTAGCACATTGTTGTCGCGCTGTTTCTGATTTTATTGTGTATGTTGGAACTGACTTCAAGCTTTGCTCGTTAGTTGTTCTCAGCATGAGAATCACTTTTTTCGCGGCGACTAAACTGCTAAAACGCCAAAAATATAAATCTAATATTTTTTATTATTAAAAATAAGTATTTTTAATCCTTACACTTCTTTACAAAACAGTTTGCTTGGTGCATGAAAAAAAGTATTACTATTTAGAGATTGTTCTTTAACCTCTATGGATGACTCCTATCATGCATTTACGAAAAATTTCTTTAGCAATCGCGTTTGCTGCATCATGTTTTTTTTCCTTCAATGCTAGTGCCGTTGATAGCGGAAAAACGACTTGGCTTTGGGATACCAGCGCACTTATTTCTACCTCAAAAACCATTACGACCGCAGATAAAGTTCAGATTAATAATTTGATTGCTTTTTGCAAAAATAAACGCGTTACTGAAATTTATCTTCAAATTAACCGCGATATTCGAGTTGAAAAATATCAATATCTGGTAGCTAGTTTAGGCGCTGCACAAGTGATCGTCGAGAATCGTTCTTATCCTATCAAAGTACATGCCCTCGATGGTGCGGATAATTGGATTACTCCCGATGGTGCAAGTAATAAAAAAGCTTTTTTTGATTGGGTTTTCGCTTACCAGACCAAAGCAAACATGAACCAACGGTTAGCAGGCATTCATCTGGATGTAGAACCGTACACCTCCGCTTTGTGGAGAAGTGAAGTACATCATGACAAAGCCATCGCAGCCTATCAGGGCTTCATTAATGACGCGATAAAACGTGTAGAAGATGCGAAATCTGGAATTGGTGTTCCTGCCCGATTGCCAGGTGATTTACCCTTAAGCTTTGCGATTCCCTTCTGGTTCGATGGAGAAACCTATATCGACAAGGCTATCCTGCCGTATGCGTATAACCCCTCGCTTCCCTTACCGAATAATCTTGCCGAGTGGTTGTATGCCAATACTAAGATTGCGGCATTAGCCGTGATGACGTATCGCGATTCTCTGGAAGGCCAAGGTGGTGGCATGTGGGGAGTCGCATCTAAAGACCTGATTCTTGGTGTCAGATACAGCAAAAAAACCATCGTCAGCGCCGATGTTTCTCCAGTCAAAGGAACCGATCCTACTTACATCACTTTTTATGAAGAAGGCGAAGCTGCCATGTTGAATGTTTTAAATGGCTTGAGAACCAAAATTGACAATACAAGTGCGACCAAAACGGCCAAATATGCATTTGCGATTCATGACTATAACAATTGGCTCAAGATCAAACCTTAATCAGGGAGAAAAAATGGTATATCAGTGCCCCTAGGTTTATTTCTTTAATCAATGTCATCAAATTGCTGGCATATTCTTCAGAATGTGATTTTATGAACGGCAAGGCTCGCCTCATGCCTTGCAACATGATTGTCTTTCCCGCATGAGGAAGCGAGCAAGGCATCTTCAATATCTCCAGGATATTTATCCTCCGTCGCACATATCACAGTAGCGGCTTGCAGGATGTCTTTATCACTTTTTGCAGATTGATTGATACGCGAAAGAGCTGAAAATAATTTGTGAATGGCAAAGCGAGCAGGATTGGGCGTGTAGACGGGCACTGTGTAGGTTTTACTAAAAATGACGGATTCCATTTTTTCGTCGACTAAATAATCCAGATGAAGTACCGATTGGGCATAGGCGTTCAATTCAGGGATCAAAACGGGTGTCCCTGTATCAGATCCGTTCACTAAGAGGTCAACTAAGAGTTTTTCTTTGCCTGGCAGCTTGTAGGTTTCTGATTTTCCTCCAGGCTTTAAGCCTGTCTTCGCTTTGATAAATGGCAGCCCTGCTGCTGCAGGATTTCGAGCAGACTCATTTGCGGCGCTGTAGCAAGGCTCAATGAGTTTATCGCATTGCATCAATGTCCTCTGTTAGGTAACTTGCTGCCTTCACACTAAGGTGATTAAGAATTACGCCGTAGGCATGACTTCCAATTAATGTGAGTCCACCGGCAAAAAGTTTGTGGTTATGTAATGCCGCTAATGTGGCACCTGCCTTGTCTTCAATCACCGCAAAACCAAGTTTACGGAGTTCCCTGACGCTTCGTACAACCATTTCTGCACTTTGGATATTATCGAGTGCATTCCTAAGAAGGATGTCCGCTTCAGGATTCCCTGACGGGTCACCAAATTATTTCTCCGATGGCTTGCTCTTTGCATCGTAAAAACGATGATAAAAAATGTATCAGATCCTCGCAATCGATCTTCAATGCGACCCGGTGTTCCAATATGAATGACTTCCTGCGTTTTTGAGATTGTCGAATTCGGTGTGGTGGGTTGCTTGAAGGGTCGAGTAGAGCTGTTTCACTCTGTCAACTCCTTGCTTATCACATAAATTTAAAAAATGTGTGGCAATGGTGGTTTGTGCAGTAAATTTTTGCCACATATTTTTTAATATTATGTGGCAAAAAAGCTGGATTAACTTGGATTTTTAAAGCTGAGTGCTATTTTAAGCATCGTTTGAGCATCTTTGTATTGTGTTTACGTAGGTATATAAAATAAATCTCAAAAAGTCGTAAAAGTCACATTGTTACGATTTTTTACCAGTGCTAATATGAATTATTCAGTTAAAACATGGTGCAAAACGTGGCGAAATTAATTCAAATCGATAATGAGCGTCTTCAAGTGTGTCGTAAAGCAGTGCCGATGTCGCAAAAGGCTTTGGCTGACCAGGCTTTTTCTATTTTAAGTAAGGCAAACGAGGAATCACGATTGCGTATGTATCAAAAAATTGAAGAAACTGGCAAGGTAAGTTTAGTTAGAGCTAAGTCGCTTGCTAAAGTCTTAGGGGTGACGATTGAACATCTTTTGAATCGTGATTATTTTGAGTATGGTGAAGCACTGGGAAAGAAACTAAGGAATCGAATTCGCTATTTGAAGTTAAGTGAGAATACCTTTCTGTTAGAGGAAATTTCTACATTGCTAAAGTTTGAGCTTGGTGAATTGATGTCATGGGATATGGCAGACAAAGATTGGGCATATAGGAGTTTGGCGTCTGAATTGTTGCGTGATTTTGAAAAATTTTCTTTTCATGGCAATGGAAAGGAAATTCGTAAAATTTACGCTTGCCTTTTATTGGAAAGAGACGACTTTCCGATGAATGGAAGCGACGCATGTTATTGGTGGATTTATTCTGATTTCTTTCATTTGGAACATGTACTTGGAAAACTCTTACTTGGTTCAGCGAGTATCAATTATTTTTTGGAAGATAGCCGAAAATATTTATCAAGCCATTGCCAAGGGAGTTTGAAGTTCACCTTGGAGAAAAGTAAATTTCATCATCGTCTGACAGGTGAATTTAGCAATAATACGCGCAAAAATGTATTTGAATGTGTCGCATGTAGAGTCTCCCGCGAAGATGGAATGTCATGGATTCACGCCGACGTTTGGGAGGATGAATATGTGTCGAGAGATCTGGAGAAATTCGCTTGGCAATATGCTGATTCCGTTGACATTTACGGTAAAGTCGCACCCGCAGTAGGGAGTGCACCAATAATTCAAATTCTTGTTTTTGAAAATAGAGGTGTGGGAAGAAATGATGAGGATTGGGAGTGTGTGGAGAAGCGCAATTTTAGTTTTAACCATGAGATTGAGGAATATCTTCAAGATATTTGTGATGGTTTAAATACGGAAGAATATGGCTTCTTCTTGGCAATGCGCGGTGTTGAATTGACTTTAACTGAAAAAGCTAAAGGCAGTTTTTTTGCGGTAAGGCGTAAATTAAAGAAATTTGAAATTGATTTGGGCTGGATCGATGAAAGCAATCAATTTAATCAAGCGCCTTGGGCGGAAGTTAGACGCAAACAATTTATTGAGCTTCGACGAACCGAGAGTGAGTTAGCCTAAAGTATCCGATCAGCATCACGTGTTTGCGTGATTAGCGGCAATTTTGAAAGTTTAATTTTTCTGTAAAGGAATACATATATGAGTCGAAGTTCAAATGATGATCGTAGCGATAGCATGAATCCAAATAATGATGCGTATTGCGCGAGCGAACAGAATCGTATGAGCCAAATGGGGGCATCTGACGACGATGATTCAAATAATAGTGTGAATGTAGTACCTGTTCGTGCTCATTTTTTTGAGAGTCAGAGTTTCCTTGGTCTGCGCGATAACAGTAAAGGCAATGGTGATGATATCGTGTTGGGAACACACATTGCTATGGAGAAACGTCTGGAAATGCTTGAAGGAATTCGCATCACCTGCGTTAATGAAAAGCAAGTAGAACGCACAGCAAAAGTAGAAACGTACCATATTGATATAGCCGTTACTGAAGCCAAAAAACTTTGGGAAACGGGAAATTTGGTTTTCCTTTGTTTGTACGATCAAGAAAAAGTGCTATTCGAGAGGAGCTCCATTTCTGATTATGCAGACGAAGATATTACCCTCTTAAATGAATTGGAGAAAATAGACCGACTTCTAAAAAAGGCACTAATAGGTCATAAAAGTGCACGTGCAAGTTTAATGGCGGTAAGTGAATTTGATAGAGGTGGTGTGGAGCGAGAACTACCACAATTAGGGGTGTGGAGATCTACTGTTCAAGACTTAGAAGAATATCAGGCCGACGTAATGCTGAAACTGGAAAAAAACGGTGTCGACGCAAAAGGTGTTTCGCTTATACCAGCAATATTGGCTTCCAAAAATTGTGCAAAAGTGAAAATTTGTTCCGAATGGATAAAGCAATTTCACTTAGGGAAAGTAAAGCATGATCAATTGCATGATGTGCTTACTTCACCAATAAAAATTGAACAGATGACCAAGCGAATGAATGAGAGTTAGTATTCTCTGCTCTTCGGGATCTAAGTAGCAAATCCAATTTCCGCTTGACTTCGTCTTTCATATTGCAACAGTCGCAAGATAAGTCGTGAAACAATTGATGTGTCATTCAAAAGCGTCAAACAAAATGATTGGTGCTCTAGCCAGATAGCCTGCATCTAATTCTTTGATTGGCATAGCTTGAAGTAGAGAACTAGAGAGTGAAACGCATACAAATTTGTTTGATTCGATCAGCGCTAATTGGCTACTTACTAATCTATTACTTCCAAGCCCATCAACTCCTGAATAGTCTGCCGACGACGTATCAATCGCACCTCATCGCCATCCACCAACACCTCAGGAATCAATGGTCGTGAATTGTAATTCGACGACATGCTGGCTCCGTAAGCGCCAGCGTCGTGAAATACCAATAAATCACCGACTTCGCAGGCAGGTAAATCTTGATGCGTGACGACGCCACCTTCTTCTTGGGTGAAGACATCGCCAGATTCGCAGAGCGGGCCAGCGACGACAGTAGGGCGGGTATTGCCTGTGCGTAGTTCGCCATTGGTAATGTGGGCGCTGATGCGGTGGAAGCTGCCATACATGGAAGGACGTACCAGATCATTGAAACCGGCATCGACGAAGGCGAAGAAGTTGCTACCAACTTGTTTTTGTGCGCGCAGTTCAGAAATCAAGATGCCCGATTGTGCGACTAAAAAGCGCCCTGGTTCGATTTCCATACTGATCTTGTGACCGAGATGCGCTTCGATCTGCTGACGTGCTACATCCCAAATCTCGAAGTAATGTGCAGTATCGACTTCGGGTTCGCCAGCTTGATACGGGATAGATAAGCCACCACCGATAGAAATGGCTTGCAGATCTAGCGGGCAGTTTTTGACTTGTGTGATCATGGCATCGCACACACTTTGTAAATGGTCGTAATCGACGCCCGAACCGATATGCATGTGTAAGCCAACTAATTGCAGACCATATTTACGGATCAGAGCATAGGCTTGCGGTAGTTCTTCATGCCAGATGCCGTGCTTACTTTGTTCGCCACCGGTATTCGTTTTGCGGCTATGACCATGTCCGAAGCCAGGATTGATACGTAACCAAACTGGGTGACCCGGATGCGCTTCACCGAGCTGTTCTAACATTTGTGGTGAGCCGCAATTGACCGGGATATTTAATTCCACTACGCGTTTTAATGCATGCTGATCGAGTAAGTCCGCCGTGAACACGATAGGTGCATGCGCCGATGCCGAGCTAGGATCAAATCCTGCTACGAGCGCGCGTTCGACTTCTCCCAGAGACACTGAATCCACTAACACACCTTGTTCGCGCATCAAACGCAAAATGTGAAGATTGCTGCAGGACTTTTGCGCAAAGCGAATTACGTCAAACTGGCGTAACTGCGCAATCTGGGCGCGAATCAAAGCCGCATCATATGCCCAGCACGGTGTTTGATAAGTTTGCGCGATGTGATGTATTTGTGCTGCGGAGATGGCGTTAGGCATAAAGAATTCCAGATCAGGTAAGGACATTTGAGATGCACTACTGTAACGCGTACAATGCCAAAACTAAATGGGTGTTCAAAGGTGAAATCGCACTTTCACCGTGGATTCACTAAAAATCACGAGGTTTTGCTTATGAATCAAAAAATCGACCAATTTGACAAAAAAATCCTGCAATTATTGCAAGAAGATGCTCGCATGTCGCATGCTGAAATTGGCCGTCAGGTGCACCTGAGTCAACCCGCAGTCTCCGAACGTATCAAGCGCCTTGAAAGCAGCAATATCATCCGTGGTTATCGTGCCGACATTAATCCCAAGGCTCTCGGCTATGACATTACAGCAATGATACGCGTCTCTACCCAACAAGGCCGGCCGTACGCACAATTCGTCGCGAATTGCCCTGAGATTATCGATTGCTATACCGTAACTGGCGAAGATGGCGCAGTGATGAAGGTACTGGCGACGGACGTCGAACATCTGCAGCGTATTATTAATCAACTCAATGCCTTTGGCTCGACTTCGACGGCAATTGTGCTGACGACGCATGTGGCTGGCAAGGTGATTGCCACGCCAGAAGTTTGATTGCCTTTGATGATTTTCATTGGAAATTTAACCTTCACTATTAAGAAAAAAGTCTCGCATGGTTTTTAGTTCAATCAGTTTTTTATTTTATTTTTTGCCGATATTCCTCGTGTTATATCGTGTACTGCCATGGAAAAATGCGGTACTCGCGATTGCCAGTTTGATTTTTTATACCTGGGGCGAGCCAGCGAATTTGCCTTTGCTGCTGATTTGTATCGTTGCAAACTATGGTTTTGGTTTGTGGATAGCGAATGCGCAACAGCGCGGAGCTTCTGCCAAACTAGCCTTCGTACTGGCAGTAGGTTTCAATCTAGGCGGCCTGGCGTACTACAAATATTTTAATTTTGCGATGGATACTGTGATGCAGGCGGGCTCGGCTTTGCATTTTCAAATCACACGGCCCGAGCAAGTCAGCTTACCTTTGGGTATCTCGTTTTTCATCTTTCACGCTATTTCCTATCTGGTCGATATTTATCGCAAGAAAACGGCACCAGAAAAAAGCTTTGTCGCGCTATTTACGTACATCATCATGTTTCCACAATTGGTGGCCGGACCCATCGTTCGCTTTTCGACGGTCGCGCGGCAACTGCATCAAAGACGCTGGTCGTGGGCGCGTGCTGAGACTGGGGTGCGTTTTTTTATTTTGGGGTTAGCCCAAAAAATATTATTGGCCAATACCTTTGCATTGAGTGCTGATCAAATTTTTGGATTGAGCTCTGACCAGCTATTGAGCAGTGTTGCCTGGTTAGGGGCACTGAGTTACACCTTGCAAATCTATTTTGATTTTGGCGGCTATTCTTTGATGGCGATAGGCCTCGGAATAGTCTGCGGATTTACCTTTCCGCGTAATTTTCACTTCCCCTATATCGCACAATCGATTACTGAATTTTGGCGCCGCTGGCACATGAGTTTGTCACGCTGGTTCCGTGATTATGTGTATATACCTTTAGGTGGAAATCGCGGCACGTCGTTGCGCACAGCGGTCAATTTATTCAGCGTGTTCGTACTGTGTGGATTGTGGCATGGTGCTAACTGGACATTTGTTGTCTGGGGTATATATCACGGCTTGTTTTTGGTCGCAGAACGTCTAGGTTTATCAGCGTGGATAGCAAGCTGTTGGAAACCTATGCGTCATCTCTACACGATGTTGGTGGTGATGCTGGCTTGGGTTTTATTTCGATCTGAATCTATCCAATCCGCAGGAAATTTTGCCTTGAGTATGTTTGGCATTGGTAACTTGGATATGGCGCAGGCGACGCCTTTAGCAGCATATCTTCACCCCAGCTTGTTGTTGGCAATCATAGCAGGAATTGTGTTGGCAACGCCCGCTCAATCAATGTTGCTGAGCGCTGTTCAGGCTAGATTTCCAGCTAGTCGTAGTGTGACACTAATTCGACAAATATCCCTGCTTGGGCTATTTGTATTGTGCATGATCAGCTTGGCGAGTGGTGCCTATAACCCATTTATCTATTTCCGGTTTTGAGTGAGAACAGATGATGCGATTTTTGTCTATTTTGTTTGAACCTATCCGCATGGTTCGTCGGCACGGTTTCCTGTGTTTTTGGTTTGTAATTTTGCTGCTACCCGCAGTTATACAGGTGTTGAAATTAGACCAAGCTGATCCAGCATTGGAAAATCGGGAATTGGCAGCGCTGCCACAGCGTCCGAATAATTTGGCTGCGGTGCTGGCTTGGACCAATCAGATGGATGCTTATCTGAACGATCATTTTGGACTGCGCCAATCGATGATCGCGTGGAATAATCAATTGCGCTTCTATGGTTTAGGTGAAACTGCATCGCTACAATTAGCGATGGGCGGCGAGCAGACACTGTTCTTCACTTCCCATGACGCTGCTCACCCTCAACGTATGCGTCAATTTTTATGTGGAAAAGGCGTCACGCCTGCTGTCGTTCAGGAATTGGCGACGAGCGTCACCAGCTTTATGCAAGTTGTGACACAAACATCGAAGACCGAAAGTAAAGAAGCGGACGAAAAGCAAGCAACTGCGATCGCATTCGTCCCGACCAAACCGATTTTATATTCGGAATTGCTACCAGCCTGGATGCAAGCAGAATGTGCGCATCAGATACCGACGCTACCTGCAATCTTGCAGCAAATTGCACTAACCAGTCCCGAAGTTTCCAATACTGTCTTTTATCCTTTAGCAGCGATGCAAAAACAAAAGGCAGAAATGCAATTATATCCAGCAGTGAATTTTCATTGGCATGGACGTGGTGCGCAAGTTTTTGCTCGAGAGCTGGCTGAGCAGCAGTGGCATATGGACGCTGCCCGAAGTTTACGCTTTCATCCTGAAACAGTCAGTTCTGATTTGCAGCGCTTCATGCCCGGCGTGCCTTTGGTCGCCCAGATAGAGAGCCCTGATTATGGGGCGTCGAATATTACCGCCTGTGTTGGACCAGATTGCTTCCCCGAGTTGCCTAGCGCTGCAAAGTTGGGTGATGTTTCACGTTACCGTTGGCAGTCCCCGACACCGACATCAGGTAAAAAATTATTGATCATTTCCGATTCGTTTGGAAATGGCGGTGCAGGTTATTTTTCTCCCTATTTTTCTGAAGTCTGGCACATCTCTATTAATAGTTCAGGACAATTGTCAGAACAAGAAATGACAACTCTGCGGGCAAACTTCGCAAACTTTGCGCCACAGCAGGTTCTGTATCTATTCCATGATTACTCAATTAGCTGCTTTAGCCGTTCGCTTAATTATTGTCCCATTGAGCTGAATAAAGTATTAAGGCAATTGCACCCATTTCCTTTGGAAAATTGAATACGTAAGGTGCTGTCCGAGTTCGTAGCCAAACCTTGAATCGGACACTGCGGACGCTTTTGATTTTCTTAAGTAAAAAGTGTAAATTTGATTAAAATCAAGTACTTACCGTAATTTTTTAACTTGGCACACTTCCTGCTAAAGCTATGGTATTCGACACACCTTGCTAAGGAAGTTCCATGATTCGTGATACATCAGGTCAAGATGCGGTTATTGCCGCAGTGCCAGTCTGGCGTCAAAAGAAATTAGTTGCTGGTATGGTGCTGGCACTCGTTTTAGTGATCGCTTGTTTCTTCTTATTTCGTGCTTTTGCTAACGGTAGTAAATCTATTAATGCATCACGTATCAAAATCGCTCAAGTGACTCGCGGCACTTTGGTGCGTGATGTCGCGGTGAATGGTCGTATGGTTGCGGCGATTAGTCCTACCTTGTATTCGACCGCGTCGAGCACCGTAACCTTGAAAGTCAAAGCGGGCGATATGGTAAAAAAAGGCGATATCGTCGCCGAACTGGAATCGCCCGACCTCACCAATTTACTCAAACGCGAACAAGCTAATTACGACCAATTAGAAGCGGAAGTTGGTCGTCAAAAAATTCTGGCACGTAAGCAAAAACTGATTGCCCGACGTGATGCTGATCAGGCGGAAATTGAACGCGTTACCGCGGCTAGAACTTTCGAGCGCTTTGAAAAAGCTGGTCCATCTGGTGTGATTTCCAAGATCGATTATATGCGCGCCCAAGATGCTTTGAAAACGGCAGAAATCCGCGCTAAACATGCAGAAGCCGCCACCAGTTTGGAAAATGAAGATGTTGATCTGAACCTGAAAACCAAGAGTGCACAATTAGAACAGCAGCGTCTGGTACGTGATGATGCAAAACGTAAAGTGGAAGAGCTGCGCTTAAAAGCCCCGGTGGATGGCATGGTCGGTACTTTGTCGGTTGCCAATCGCAGTGTGGTTGCAGCGAATACTGCTTTGATGACTTTGGTCGATTTATCGCAGTTAGAAGTCGAGTTAGAAATTCCAGAAACTTATGTTGCTGATTTGGGTTTGGGGATGACAGCAGAAATCACCATTAACGGCGTCACGACTAAAGGAAAATTATCTGCCTTGTCACCTGAGGTCGTGAAGAATCAGGTATTGGCGCGGGTTCGTTTTGATGGTGCGCAGCCATCGGGTTTGCGTCAAAGCCAACGCGTTTCCGCTCGTCTCTTAATCGAAGAAAAACCCAATGTATTGATGTTGGCACGTGGCCCGTTTGTTGAAAGCGAAGGCGGTCGTTTTGTCTACGTCGTTGACAATAATATGGCGATCCGCCGCCCCTTCAAATTAGGTGCTACCAGTATCTCAGCAGTAGAAGTCGTAGACGGTTTGAAAGTGGGCGATAAGGTGGTTGTCGCCGGTACCGATCAGTTTGAAAACGCAGAAAAAGTCTCTCTCAATAATTAATCTTATTGCCCTCAACAAGAATAAAGGAAACGCTATGTTACACATGAAAAATCTCAGCAAAGTTTATCGTACACACATGATAGAAACCCATGCTTTGCGTGGTTTTGAAATCCACGTCAAGCAAGGTGAGTTCGTCACCGTGACTGGGCCATCGGGTTCGGGTAAAACCACCTTCTTGAATATCGCAGGTTTGCTGGAAGAATACACAGGCGGTGAATATTTCTTGGATGGCGTGAATGTGACAGGCATGGATGACAATGCCCGTACCCGTTTGCGTAATGAAAAGCTGGGCTTTATTTTTCAAGGTTTTAATTTAATTCCCGATTTGAATTTATTCGATAACGTGGATGTGCCTTTGCGTTATCGTGGCTTTGCGGCGAAAGAACGTAAAGAACGTATCGAAGACGCATTGGCGCAAGTTGGCTTGTCTTCTCGTATGAAGCATTATCCGGCGGAATTGTCCGGCGGACAGCAACAAAGGGTAGCGATTGCGCGTGCCTTAGCCGGATCACCACGCTTGTTGTTGGCCGATGAACCGACAGGTAACTTAGATACGCAAATGGCGCGCAGCGTGATGGAATTGCTGGAAGAAATTAACGCCAAAGGAACGACGATTTTGATGGTCACGCATGATCCTGAATTGGCATTACGTTCACAACGCAATGTGCACATTATCGATGGTCAGGTATCGGATTTGGTGCGCAAGACACCGAGTCTGGTGGTGGAGCATCACAATGTAGAAACCAATTTGCATATCGCTTAAATTCATCAGGAATCATCATGTTTCGATACTATTTTTTATTAGGCATTAAAAGCCTGCGGCGCAATCCCGCTCTGACTGCACTGATGGTGTTGACGCTCGCGATTGGTGTTGCAGCAAGTGTGTCAACTTTAACGATCTTGCATGTGATGTCGGGTGATCCGATTCCACAAAAGAGTGATCGTTTATTTACCGCGATCATTGATCCGGGTCAGAAAGAAGGTTACACGCCAGGCGAAGAGCCAAATGATCACCAATTTACCTACAAAGACGTCACTAATTTGCTCGCTAGCCAGCAAGGTGTGCGACGTGCCGCAATGTATGGCATACAAACCACCTTAGAGCCAGAGCGCAAAGATTTAGGTGCGATCTCGATGGAAGGCTTGGCGGTGACGGCGGATACTTTTCCTATGTTTGAAATTCCGTTTCTTCATGGTCAAGGATGGCAAGCAACGGAAGATAAAAGCTCTGCCGATGTGGTGGTGCTGAGCAAGCAAATGGCGGAAAAGATTTTTGGTGCGACGAATCCTGTCGGCAAGAAAGTCCGTATGCTTAAGGGCGATTTCACGGTAGTCGGCGTGAGCGATAATTGGGCACCGAAACCAAAGTTTTACATCTTTAACGGCCGTGAAGGCGCGTTTATGGATGAGCCAGATTTCTTGCTGCCGATGAGTAATGCGATTCGCCGTGAGACTGCACATAGTGGCAGTATGGGTTGTACTAGTCGTTCTGAACCGGGTTGGGAAGGGCGTTTGAATTCTGAATGCACATGGTTTCATTTTTGGTTTGAATTGAAATCGCCAGCACAGCGCGCAGATTTGCAAAACTATATCGATAGCTATGTTGCTGAACAATTCAAATTGGGGCGCTTTCAACGTCAGGCAAAAAATCGCTTATTCAATGTGCGTGAATTTTTGGTTGAAATGCGAGTGATCGGTGATGACAGCCGTCTCTCTGCTTGGCTGGCTTTTGGCTTCTTGTTGTTATGTTTGGTGAACACGGTTGGCCTATTATTAGCGAAATTTTCAGTGCGCGCTTCGGAAGTCGGTGTGCGTCGTGCACTGGGTGCTTCGCGCAGAGAAATTTTTACACAATTTTTGATTGAGACCGCGGTCGTTGGTTTAGTTGGTGCCTTGCTCGGTGTCTTGCTGGCGATGGGGGCATTGCAATTAATCGCCTTGCAATCGAAGGCACTGGCGGTAGTAGCGCATATGGATTGGGCGATGCTGGGATTGACTTTCTTTATGTCGGTTAGTGCAGCGATGTTAGCGGGATTGCTGCCGACTTGGCGTGCTTGTCAGGTTACGCCCGCAATCCAACTGAAATCTCAATAAAGATGGAAGCTTAAGATCATGAAAACATTATTTGAATTAAGACCAATTTTCTCCGCCTTGATGCGGAATAAGCTAGGTCCTGTATTGGTAGCAATGCAAGTTGCTTTGAGTTTGGCGATATTGGCGAATGCGATTTATATCGTCAATCTGCGCCTCGACGTGGCAGCACGTCCAAGCGGTATAGGCGATGAGTTAGAAGTGTTCCGCACACATATCAGTAATCAAGTGTTGGGAGGACATGAAGATCAGGTTGCTTTGCAAAAACGCGAAGCCGATACTATTCGTGCAGTTCCTGGTGTAGTGTCAGTGGCGCGTGTTAGCTCTTTTCCTGTATCGCGTTCCGGTAGTAACACTTCGGTGTCAGTCGATCGTAAGCAAGAAGTACCAACTGCGGTAACAGGGATGTATGTGTCAGCGGACTCTTTGGTAAAAAGCTGGAAATTACGCTTAATCGAAGGTAAAGATTTTCAGCCCGACGACTACGTGGAATTGAATCCAAATGTGAGTAATGATTTCGTTAAAAAAGTCATCGTTAGTAAAGCATTGGCTGAGAAGTTGTTTCCGGGGCAAACCAGCTATGTTGGCAAAGAATACTTCTTTGGCACGGGCAGTAATGCAAATGGTGTGACTATCGTCGGCGTGGTCGAGACCCTGCAGACATCTGGCGCACAGGCAGGTCAACGTGGCGAATTGAGTACGATCTTGCCTGCCCGTTTATCCGGTCAGATTTATGATGGTTACACTGTACGTGCCGAACCTGGACAACGTGACCGCGTCATGAAAGAGGTGGAAGAAGCATTGCGCAAAGCATCTGCCACACCTATTTATGTGAAAGCTAAGAGTGTGGAAGAATTCCGTGCAGATCGTTATCGTAGTGAGAAAGGTTTGGCGTGGATGTTGCTCGCGGTGAGCGCTTTATTAGTGGTCGTGACTGCCAGTGGCATCGTCGGAATGAGTACTTTGTGGGTGGCGCAACGCCGCAAGCAAATTGGTATCCGCCGTGCTTTAGGCGCGAGACGGATCGACGTATTGGCCTATTTTATTGCAGAGAACTGGTTGATTACGACTTTCGGTATTGCGTTTGGAATTGCCTTGGCGGTCGGTTTAAATCATGTATTAGTTGGGCAATTTGAATTGCCTAAATTGCCGGTCAGCTATTTATTGTTGTCGCCTTTGGTGTTCTGGTTGCTAGGTGTACTGGCCGTCTATGCACCAGCCTGGCGTGCTGCAAGTATTTCACCTGCAACGGCAACGCGTGGCGTATAGTAATGCGATTTGCTAATATGGCATTGGCTCTGATGCTGAACCTAAGTTACAGCATCGGTGATGTTTGGTGCAATTTAGTGCAAATTAGTGCCGCGATAGCGCCTTAAATTGAGAGGATGTCAGTGTGTTCTGGCATCCTTTCTCCTTTGTCCAGACCTTTGTCTAAGTGAAGTAATTACCCGCTGATATCAGCCTTTTGTTTTTTGATGTGAACTCATGCCCAGTGTCTTAATTATTGATGATAATCCGTCCATCGCGATGGCTCTCGATGTCCTGTTGTCTTTACACGATATCAGCAGTTTTAGTGCGCAATCGCCCGAGCAAGGTTTAGCTTTGCTGGAGCAACATGCGATTGATTTAGTGATACAGGATATGAACTTTACCGAAGACACAACTTCGGGTGAAGAGGGAGTTGCCTTATTCAATAAAATCCGCGCCCGCCATCCCGATTTGCCGGTGATTTTGTTGACGGCCTGGACGCATCTGGATGCTGCGGTGGATTTGATTAAAGCCGGTGCAGCCGATTATCTGGCTAAGCCATGGCATGATCAACGTCTGGTCGCTAGTGTTAAGAATTTGATCGAACTAGGGCAAGTCAATCGCGCTTTGCAGCAGCGGGTGCAACGTGAACGTAAGCAAAAACGCGAATTAGAAACTAAATATAATTTGCACGATTTTGTGTGGCAAGACCCAGCGACTGAGCGCGTTTTGGGAATGGCATGTCAGGTCGCGAAATCGGATGTGTCGATTTTGATTACCGGCCCGAATGGTGCTGGTAAAGAACGGATTGCTGAAATTGTGCAGGCTAATTCAAAGGTCAAAGATGGCCCCTTTGTGATACTTAATTGTGGCGCCATACCCGCCGAATTAATTGAAGCAGAATTATTTGGTGCCGAGGCCGGTGCTTACACGGGTGCGACCAAAGCGCGAGAGGGTAAGTTTGAAGCTGCAGATGGCGGTACATTGTTTTTGGATGAGATTGGTAACTTGCCTTTAGCCGGACAAATTAAGTTATTGCGCGTATTGGAAACTGGGCGTTTTGAACGACTCGGCTCTAATAAAGAGCGGCAAGTCAAGGTGCGAGTCATCAGTGCGACCAATGCGGATTTGCCGGCCATGATCAAGGCAGGTCAATTCAGAGAAGATTTGTTTTATCGCTTAAATGTGATTCAACTGAATTTACCTGCACTGGCAGAACGCCCTGACGATATTCTGCCTTTGGCACATGCCTTCTTGGAAGAAGGGAAGACACTACATACGACCGCGCAAAGTAGTTTGCTCGCGCATACCTGGCCCGGCAATGTCAGAGAATTAAAGAATGTGATGCAAAGAGCCTGCCTGTTAGCGAGCAATGATGATATCAAAGCTGGCGATTTGGGTTTGCCTGTTTCTTCGGCATTGGCAAGCAATAGCGATGCTGAGCCTGATCGTGAAGCGATAGAGCAGGCATTGAGTAATGCGCGAGGTGTCGTGGCGCAGGCGGCTGCTGAATTAGGCTTGAGCCGTCAGGCCTTGTATCGACGCATGGAAAGATTGAATATTAGCCGTTCTTGAATCCAGTAACTGCCGTTTCCATAAACTAGCGATCCGCGGCATAATCAGCTTTTCGCACCATTTCTCTTGGCTATGAACCTGCCTTCCGGTAATTCTCATAACAACTCGTCCGTCAATAAACCACGTCGCGGTTGGCGTGTGTCCTTGGCTGCGCGTTGGTCTATGCTGATGATCTTGGTGTGCATAGCGGCGCTATCTTGCGCCGCTATTCTCGATTATTTTTTTCCTCACGAACTCTTACTGGTGGCGGGAATTTGTTTAATGATTTTTGTCCCCATCTCGATTGCCTTGGTGCGGACACAATTACGCCCGGCATTGGAATTATTTCGGGCAATGAGCGGCACGGTACTCAGCTATCAAGACAGAGATTTTTCCTTCGGCTTACATTGGCAGCGCAATGATGAATTGGCCGATTTAGTTGATGCGCATAATGATCTTGGGCATGTTTTGCGGGAGCAGCGTTTGGATTTGGTACAACGTGAATTGCTACTCGATAGCATGCTGCAAAATACGCCGGTAGCGATGCTCTTGGTTGGTTTACGTGGGCATGTGGTGTTTGGCAATATCACCGCAAGACAATTATTGAATAATGGACGTAAGCTTGAAGGTTTGACGCTGGAAGAAATATTGCAACAAGTCTCGCATTCTTTACGAGAAGCGATGGGGCACGGTGGTGATGGATTATTTACAGTGAGTGCCAGCAAATTACCTGTCGTAGAGCATGCCGCTGACGATAGTGATGAAGATGAAATTTATCACCTGTCACGTCGCAGTTTCACTTTAAATGGTACTGAACACGAGTTGTTTTTGATTCGTCATTTAACAGTAGAGCTACGCCGGCAAGAAGTGCAGACTTGGAAAAAAGTGATACGCGTGATTAGCCACGAGTTGAATAATTCTTTGGCGCCCGTGGCTTCCTTGGCGAATTCTGCTGGTGCCTTAATCAGCCGCGGGCAATACGAACGTTTGCCTGAGATTATGCGGACTATTGAAGAACGTGCGCAGCATCTTGAAAGCTTTATACATGGCTATGCCCGCTTTGCCAAACTCCCAACTCCGCGTTTGGAGAGCATACACTGGCATAGTTTTATTGGCCGTTTGCAATCACAGCTGAATTTCCAAGTAGTCGGTCGCCTACCGGAAGAGCCAGCCATGTTAGACGTAGCACAAATGGAGCAGGCGCTGTTGAATCTCTTAAAAAATGCGCTCGAATCAGGTTCTGCTCCCTCTGGCGTGACGCTAGAAGTGAAGCCTATGGTCGAAGGCGTTCGTATCGAAGTCAGCGATCAGGGTAGCGGCATGAGCGATACGGTGATGTCGAACGCTTTGGTTCCTTTCTATTCCACTAAGCGGCATGGCACAGGCTTGGGTCTGGCGTTGGCGCGTGAAATCATTGAAGCGCATGGCGGGCGCATTATGCTGAATAATCGCGACGGTGGTGGTCTGACAGTCAGCCTGATTTTGCCGGTTTAATTTTTATTTCCGAATATGTGATTGCTGCGCCTTCAGTGAGGCTGGCGATGTGTTTCTTAACTTGTATTTCATAAGCTGAAACATTCATTACCATTGCCAGCAATAGTGGTATCAACATCTCTTTAAAATTTGCCTGTTAAAATGTTCTTTTTTCTAGGTGTAAGTGCAGGTGCACTTGCTATAGTTGACATTTTCTTGCTGTTGGAAAAGGGATAGATCTATGGGTAATCGACTTTCAAAAATTGCCACGCGTACGGGTGATAAAGGTACCACAGGCTTGGGAGATGGCACGCGTATCGATAAAGATGCTTTGCGCGTACATGCGATGGGCGATGTGGACGAACTCAATTCGCATATTGGTGCGCTGATATGTGAAGATATTCCCGAAGCAATGAAACAGGAATTGTTTTCTATTCAGCATGATTTGTTCGATATGGGCGGGGAATTGTGTATTCCTGGCTACACGATGGTGACCGAGGCACAAGTTGAACGTTTGGATGCTTTGCTAGCCAAATATAATGCTGATTTGCCACCTTTAAAAGATTTTATTTTGCCGGGTGGCTCACGTGCGGCATCGATGGCCAATGTGTGTCGTACTGTCTGTCGTCGTGCTGAGCGGGCGATCGTTAGTGTTGGAAAAGCGGAACAAATTAACGAAGCACCGCGCCAATATATGAATCGCCTGTCGGATTTGTTGTTCGTGTTATCACGTGTACTCAATCGCTTCGCGGGTGGCAGCGATGTCTTGTGGGAAAAAGAGCGACAACGCTAGAAATCCCTGATTAAGCTACTGCGCGCAGCAATTTTGTATCTGCGATGCTCATTGTGCTAATTGTACAATTCCGCAGATGGATAAAATGCGGATCCAAACTTGATGCGCTCGCTACACTTTATCAGAGATTTCCTAGTTAAATTTTGCAGCCTGTTTTATGATGACCATGAAGTCTCAAGGTGCTTCATAGCAATGGAGGTGGATTATGCCGAAATGGTTAGAACAGGCAGCGAAGAATGAGTTAGAGATACTCGAAGATGGCCAGTGCCAGCTTTGTGGATCAGATACTTTTCATGGCATCACCGAATGTGTGAGCACTGCGGGTAAGATTACGCATAAAATCAGCCAAGAAAAAGGCATACAGCAGCAAACGATTTTCCTCTGTGTAGATGCGCATGCCTTACAACATACCTTGATTCATGGTCGCTGGAATAATCACTTCCACCTCGCTCGATTACATCTCATCTTGGTAGATCATATTCAATGGACATATGATCTGACCACGATCTTAAATGAAGTGTTGGATGAATATAAAAAGCTGCATCCCAACGAAAAAATTACAGAACCAGATCCAGTACACAAAGCAAAGTTGACTGTAATTGATGTCGACGCTAGTCATGATGATGACGAGTATGTCGCGCTAGTGTGGGAATGGGCAAAGCAAGTGTATGTTTCTTTTACTGAGCACGATGCCGTCAATCATGCTATCGCGCAGCGTCTGGCGGATTCATTCAAGCAAAAAAATCTGGCGATTACGCCACAATAGCGCGAGGTCAAGTTGTCGCTATCCTTACTTCTCAGATGTCAAAATTTAATTCACACGCGAGATTACTATCGCGACGTCTTGGCATTTGATGTGGTCGAAACTAGCGAACTTTCCTTGGTCGTCAGTCGTTTCGACGTGAGCATCATGTTCACCGAACTTAATCTGTGGGAAAACGATTTACAGATGTCGGGCACGATCTATATCAGCGTGCCTGATGTTGATCAATATTTTGCTGAGGTTCAAGACAGAGTTGATTTGGCCTGGGAGTTGCAAGACATGCCCTATGGCACGCGAGAATTTGCGCTCAGAGATTGTAATGGCTACTACCTCGCCTTTATGCAGGGAGACTAAGAATTTTTGAACCAAGCCATGCATCAATCGGGACATCGCCAGATACTAACGCAAGACCGATGACAAGAAAATCAGGCTTATCTTTGTCGCTGATTGCTTGGATTTTTCTATTGTTTGTGCCAGTTGCCTATTGGTTGTCTAATCTGGTGAATAGTCCCGTATTCATTGCCGAGCGCGATTTGATACCAATGAGCGTGCAATTGCTGCAGCCACCAGAAATCATCGTGCCCGTCAGAGGCGGAGATCGTTCACCTTATCTTCGATTATCGTTACGTGATACCGATTCGCTGCAACTTGGTGATGTCATGCCGGTTCAGGTACAAGCTCAGGTGCAGGCGCAAGTGCAGGGGACTGTGCGTGGTTGGGATTTTCTGCAAAAGGAAACAACGCAAGTTCAATTGTTAGCGTTGCACGAAAACCAGCAACTGGTGATCTTTGTCGCCGCAGAAAATCAGCACAATGATCTACGCAGAATCTGGAAGATTCAAAAAGATGGACAAGTGATTTTAGATCTCAATGAAACACAAAGAGCCGAACGCTTGTTGGCAGAGTATAAGCAAGAATCTGCCAATGTCATGATCCTGTTCTTTGCTTTATTGGGCGCAGGCCTCTTATCCATTGCAGGTTTACGAAAGTTGCGCAGAATACCAGTGAATGGAAACTCTGACTTTGCGGGGTAGCCACAGGCTACATCACTTGAATAATCCCAAGACCACCCCATAACATTAGCGTGAGCTGGTATAACTATTAGCGATTTCTTAATTCGGTGTAATTTAATGATATTAACTTCATGCGCTTCTTAAAACCTCGTAGCTCTTTTCTAGATCTCCCTGTCATTGGCTTGCCTGCTCAGGCAATTGATATTCTCACTTCTGCGATTGCTTTTAAAGAAAGTTTATTGCAACAAATCGCTGATGCCAAAAGCAGGATTTTTTTATGTAGTTTGTATTTGCAACACGACGATGCAGGTCAGCAAGTGCTGGATGCCCTGTATGCCGCAAAACGCAGTAATCCAGCGCTAGAAATCGCCGTATTTGTCGATTGGCACAGAGCGCAACGCGGCCTGATTGGTGAAAAGAAAGTGCCCGGGCAAGTGGCTGGGAATGCCGCCTGGTACCAAAGCCAAAGTCAGTTACATGATGTCGCCGTACCGATCTATGGCGTGCCAGTACAAACACGCGAACTGTTTGGTGTTCTGCATTTAAAGGGCTTTGTGATTGACGATGTGGTGACCTACAGTGGCGCCAGTATGAATAATGTCTATCTGCAGCAATTTGAAAGATATCGACATGATCGTTATTGGCTTATTAGGGAGCAACGCCTAGCCGATAGTATGGCCGCGTGGTTACGTCAATATTTTTTATCCAACCCCGCTGTGCATCGTTTAGATCAAAATGCCGTGCCGCAGACTCGTGCTGCACGTGCTGAGATGCGCACTGAGATCCGTGAAATGCGCGAGATGTTGAAAACGGCCACTTACACATTACCAGCTGATAGCACATTGCAACAAGCGCAGAGCCTGAGCGTCGCTAGTCTGTCTGGCGTTGGAAAAAATAATGCTCTGAATCGTCATCTTTGCCAGTTAATTGCCGCCGCAAAAACGCAGATCAGAATTTGTACACCGTATTTTAATTTTCCCTTGGCGATAACCAGAGAAGTCAATCGCGCCTTAAAACGTGGCGTGCAAGTGCAGATTATTCTAGGAGATAAAACTGCGAATGATTTTTACATTCCGCCCGAGCAGGAATTTAAAGCGATAGGATGTTTGCCCTACTTGTATGAAATGAATTTACGGCGCTTCGCTAAAAAGCACCAGACCGAGATGGCAGATGGCCGTTTGCAAATTCACTTATGGAAGCATGCTGAAAATAGCTATCACTTGAAAGGTTTATGGATAGACCAGCTTTACACTGTCGTCACAGGAAACAATTTGAATCCACGTGCGTTTCGCTTAGATTTGGAAAATGCGCTGATATTTACCGATCCGCAAGGAGAGCTTCTTCAGCAATCTGAGACGGAATTTGCAGCTATCATGCAGCACACTAGTTTGTTAGCGAACTATGCCCAACTTGAGAAATTATCAGACTACCCGCCAAAAGTGCGTCAGCTCTTGAGCCGCTTAAGTCGGGTGCGTTTAGATCATTTAGCCTATCGCGTACTGTGAGCTAGTATTTCTTGCTAAGTGCGGGATGCATGATTCTTACTTGCATCCCGCCAATCGGACATTTAAACAATAATTTTCTTAGACTTAACGTAAGCGGCGATTAATTAATTCCAAGGTCCTGCTCCACGCTAATTGCGCTGCGTTTGCATCAAAACGTGGTGTGGTGTCGTTATTGAACCCGTGCTCGACACCCTCATAGATAAAGCCTTGATACTTCACGCCAGCTGCTTTTAGCGCTTCTTCGTATTTAGGCCAAGCCGCCACCAGACGTTCGTCTTTGCTTGCATGGTGCACTAAGACTTCGGCTTTGATATTAGGCACGGCATCGAGTGCCGGAGCGCCGCCATAGAAAGGTACTGCTGCAGCGAGATCAGGAATTTTGCTGGCGAGGAAATTCGCAATTGAACCCCCATAGCAAAACCCTACCACGCCGACTTTACCATTACCACCCGCGATCGTTTTTAGTATGCCAGCCGCAGTGATGAAGTCTTCACGGGTCTTAACCTGATCGAGTTTAGGGAATAATTCACGCGCTTTGTCTTCTGTGCCAGGGTAGCCGCCAAGAGGAAACAATGCATCAGGAGCAAAGGCGATAAAGTTATCCAACGCCAGTCGGCGCGCCACGTCTTCGATATGTGGATTCAATCCGCGGTTTTCATGCACGACTAACACGGTTGGCAAAGGACCTTTAGCATTCGCTGGTTTGACCAGATAGCCACGCAAAGTACCATAACCGTTAGGCGATGGATACTCGACATAACTGGCGACTATGCGTGCATCATCAGCTTTGACTTGCTGTGCCTGCGCGAAATTGGGACTCAAAGCGAGCAATAATCCTTCTGCAGTAACCGCACCCGCTGCATACTTACCAGCAGAACTTAAAAAGCCACGGCGACTGATACCACCATGTACATATTGATCAAATAGTTTTAATACTTCAGGATGAAAATCTTTAGCAGTTTGCATTCAAGTCTCCTTGCGAATAGGGTAGATTGGTATTGCTGATACTGATTGAGCGGTTGTCGTCTATTTTTCCATGTATTGGCAGCGTTTGGTCATGGCCTTGCAAACGCTAAGATACACATAAATTCTGCACTTTGCAGGATAGTTTTCAGAAATAAAAATTCGGGTCATATGTGGAATTTTGACCAGAGAAAACTAATCCTTCTGGTTTAATCCGTTCAGTTAAACACTTGTCTTATGTCTCGTCATTCCCGCGAAGGCGGGAATCCGGTGGCGTAAGAGCCTAAAGACGCTGGATCCCTGCCTACGCAGGGATGACACCTCGTTTTTTGAGCTAACTGAACGGCATTTCCACTCTGGTCAAGTTTTCTTCTTAAGCAATTATTACAATTTGCCACTCAAGGTCACACCAACCCAACGTGGCACGGCTGGCGTATAACTATTCCAGGTACGCAGAATATCGGTCTTGTCGTTAAAGGCATTTTTAACTACCAGACTGACATCGAAGGATTGGCTCTTGGTGCCAACTCCAATTGCCAGATCGGTTAGGTAACGCGCTGGAATCACCGCATAGCTGGATAAGGCATTGTCGGAGTTGTACTTGCTGCTGTATTGCGTGTTGACGCTGGTGTGGAATTCTTTATTCCCAAAGATCGGTAAGCGATAGTCGACACCAATATTGAAGGTAAACTTCGCTGCACCAGGCAGACTTTCTCCCGTTAAGCTGCGATACGCTGCAGCTCCGGTGTAGCCATTTTCCGCTGGTTGGGCAGAGTTAGGAAAGTCTTTAAACTTCGCATCGTTGTACGCGCCAGAGAAGCGGATGCTGGTGTTTTGAATACCTGTGTAGACACCGTCAATTTCTAAACCTTGAGCACGTACTTTAGGGACGTTACCCGTGGCAGATGTGTAGTAATTTTGCCCGTCGTTGTTCAGGTTGGTCGTATAGACATCCAGTACCCGTACACCTTGTTGGTAATCTTTAATATCCATCACGAACAAAGCCGCATTCAAAATCAAATTGCCATCGAGCAGTGACGATTTTGCGCCGAGTTCGAAAGCATTCGTTTTTTCCGCTTTGACTTTATTGGATACACCGTTAGTGACCTGAGAGATCCCGGCTTTTTCACCATACTGCCATGAGAAATACGAAGTCAGATTGTCGTTGATGCGGTAGGAGGGGCTGATTACAAAAGACGGTAAACCACCTTTGAATGGTTCTGCGTCAATTTCGTTAAAGATAACGCCGATTTGTGATTGACGTATGGCCTTAGCGGCAGCGACTTGTGCTTTTTGTGCGGCAGTCAAATTATTGTAAGTTGCCCCTGCATCGCCTGAGATTACGCTACCAAAGTATTTATTCGCCAAACGATCTGCTAATGCTAATTGGGCAACACTATTTCCTGCAACCAGTACACCTGCGCTATTTGAATTAAAGCCACCTAGTTGTACGCCATTCACGAGAACAGGATTAAGCTCAGGCGCATTGCCCTGATCGCGAATGAAGCTACTGGCTTTATTACGGCGATTTTCATAGGTGTAACGGAGACCTGTTGTGAGGGTCAATGTATCGCTCAGGTGCCAGTCAGCTTGTGAAAATAGGGCAGAGCTCTTGTTCTGAATTTTTTGTAAGCCGGTTGGGCTGTTAAATGCCATTTTCAAACCAGCCAGAGAGTTTTGTAAAAGATAGCGGCCAGCACCATCTTTATCTAAAGTCGTGTATTGCGCATTGGATGCAAACCATGCGCCCGCATCATTACCCCAGACCTTTTGATACTCGGAGCTATTATCGACTTGAAGTAAGAATAGGCCGACTTGATAATCAACGAATCCACCGGGTTGAGAAGTTAAACGAATTTCTTGACTGCGTTGTTTGTAATCATTCCAGAAACCACCTGAATTGCGATTGATATCGAAAGGTGTGCCTTCGTCATTGACTGCATTGAAGTGATAGTCCTTGTAGGCAGTGATGGAGGTTAAGGTATGCGTACCAAGATTCCAATTCAATTCGGCGGTAGCGCCATTGCTGCCTGTAACTAAAGCCCGTGCGGCATCATTCGAAACAGCACCCTGACCTGCGCCATACAAATAAGTATTGTCATAGGTGTAGAGTGGATCTTGATTAAACCAGCGGCGATTCAAACGGGTTTTGGCATCGGTACCCAAGGTATTGGGGCTACCGTTTGAATAGGTAATTGGCGTAGGGGTATTGAATACACGACCGTTGGTGGCTTCTCCACCACGAGGTTGTGCGTCAAACGCGAAGCGGGCGCTGAAGTCTTTACTCGGTGTGATCAAGAACTGCGCCCGACCCGAGACACGATCTTTATTGGTGTAAGTAAAATCTCTGTTGTATAAATTGTCGACATCGCCGCGCGCTTTACTGACACTTAAACTGCCACGCCAAGCGATTAAACCGTCAACGATAGGACCACCAGCGGAAAAGCGACCTTGTACGGTATCCAACTGACCTAAAGTGACAGCGTAATTGGCATCAGGCGTGAAAGAAGGGCGGCGCGTGGTGACATTGATGACGCCAACACTAGTGTTTTTTCCTAATAGCGTACCTTGTGGGCCACGTGTCACTTCTACCGCTTCGACGTCAGTAAAATCATAGCTGGAAGAAAGTGCGTTATAGGCATAGTTCACACCATCGACGATCAAGCCAACGCTAGGATCTTGTGCCTCGGTTTGGCCTTGTTTACCAATCCCGCGTATTGACAAGCTACTGGTGCGTTGATTGCCTTGATTCCACGACACATTCGATACACGTTGTGAAATAGCGCCAATATCGGTCGCTTGCAAACGATCGAGTTCTTTACCGGTAACAACCGAAACTGATAAAGGTACGTCTTGCAAGCGCTCTATACGATTGCGACTACGTACGGTGACTGCTCCTAAAAGTTCTGGTTCTTCTGCATCCGCTTTATTGTTAGTCGGTAGCGTGGGGTTGTTTATTGCCGTGTTGTTGGTGCTGCTGGTGTTATTTTCCGTCGTCGTTTTCCCAGCATTGCTGAGTGCTTGCTTCGCAATGATCTCTTTTAATCTAGCGACTTCAGCTTGCAATTCTTCGACAGTTTGTGTGCTTTGCTGAGCATGTACTGCCCCTGAACTTAAGAGTGCGAAACCGGTAAAAACCGTGGCAAAGACGGCGGCGATAGGGGAGAGTTGAAATGACGGTCGCGCCAGCTTGGGGGTGCGCGCTCGCGACGGCGATACAGATAATTGAGAAACAGAATGGGACGACATAAACATACTCCTGATCGATGAAATAAGGCGCGCTTTCATTAGTAATACGAAAATTCAAACTAAGCGCAAACCAAGTGCTAAAGAAAAAGCTAAGCATTGCAACTAGCGTGCCACTTCATTTTTTTGATCATTATTTTGCCTTGTAATAGGGGAAAATCCTCCTATGAGAAAGCCAGGTTCTGTGGGCGCTTATCGGCGTATTTTATTGAGGATTCTAAAGGTGCAGATTTGCATCTGTTTGGTCGAAATTAAACAGATTTTCCTGTTGAATTTTCAACAGTTGTGCGTTCTTTGTTTGAAAAACGACATAAGAAATGTTTTGCCATTTGATTTTCAAATATGACGTTGTTGGAAGTTGTAACCGCAGTTGCAACCGAAATTGCGACCGCAGTTACGATCGATGTCGCGTCCGATATTGATGACTGTAGACTTTCAAAAATATCGTGAACAAGTCCCTCTCCCGCATGCGGGAGAGGGTTAGGGTGAGGGAGGTTCAGAAACAATTTTAGTAAGGCGGGTGCAAGTCGTGTTGCTCAAGAGGCCGGTGTTTAGGTGGCGCGGGTCATATCCATCCTATAATTTTTCTGTCTAGGATATTTTTTGATGTTACCTACGAAAAATTACACTGACTAAAGCTCATCGCGTAGGGTGCGCCGCGCGCACCACACACATAGTTTGCTGTCTCGGTGCGCACGGCGCACCCTACCTTGCTCCATCCATTCTTGCGGTCAATACTGTTTTCATCTTTGTCGTGGACGACTAGGGAGCATATCTACGTCAGCATCGGTTTTGCGTACGTTTCAAGTAATCAGGAACGACGAATTTTTCTACAAAATACATCTCGGTTCATAGTTGGAAATCACATGCTGATAGAAGAGAAATTGGTGTGATTTTTTTGTTTGCGGATTCTTCCACAGCGCACTTTTTTGCTTGTGCAGATATCCGCAAATTTTCAAACCTTGTATGCGGTTTAATTCATTGAACTGTTGAATTTTCAACAGAAAATACGCAAAAACACTGGCATAGTTTCTGCTAAAGCTTCTCTCACATTAGTTTGTTTTATTTTTTCGAGAGGATGCATCATGACGAGTTTAACATTTGAAAGTGCAGGCGCTTATAGTCGCCGCACTGTCGCCAGACGCCAATATCAAGTCAATCAAAACGTGCACACTAAGAAAAGCATTCCTGCCGTTGCCGTGGCATTGGTGGATGAATCTGTGTTGCGTCGACAAGCAGAAGCTGCTGCGCCAAAGAAATCTAAAGTGTCGCTCGCCGTATTAACGGCTGCGATTTTGGGACTGCATGCGTATGGCTATTACTGGATCAATATTCCAGGTAACAAAGAAGCATTGGCAAAATTTAGCCCGATTACGATAGAGATCGCGCCACCACCGCCGGTCGAAAAACCAAAACCACCTGAGCCTAAAATCGTTAAAGTGACTCCGCAAAAAGCTGTGCCGATTCCAAACAATGTGCCTGTCGTCAACAACCCAGTCGAGACGAATGCGACTTCGGCAAATACGGTAGCTGTCGCAGTCGCGCCACCGCCTACACCACCTGCGCCGCCGCCAGCACCCGAGCCGGTGACAGAACCGCGCGGCTTTGCTGGTTACAAAAATAATCCAGCACCGAACTATCCAGCCGTTGCGCAACGCCGAGGTCTGGAGGGAACGGTCGTATTACGGGTAAAAGTATTGGCGACGGGCTTTCCTGATGACGTACAAGTTTCCAAATCCAGTGGGCATAGCGTGCTAGACGAAGCGGCGATCAAAGCTGTATTGAGTTGGACTTTTGACCCCGCTAAGCGCGGTAAGACCGCGATTGATGGCGTGGTTTCGGTACCGATCATTTTTAAAATTTAAATTCCTTACTTTTCTATCCCTAATTTAATTCTTAATTTAATTCTTAATTTAATTTTCCATTTATTTTTTCAGAAAGATTTAACACTATGAATGAACATATACAGAAACTGATCGTCGATGGCACGCTCTACGGCCTGGTATTTTTTTCCGTAATTACCTGGATTTTAATTATTGCAAAAGGCGTTCAGCATTATCGTTTGGGGCGCCAAAACAAAATTTTCACCAAGAAATTTTGGAGCGCAAGTAATCTCGAAGCCGCTGCAAGCCTGCCTGAAACAACCGGAGCGAAAGCACGTTTGGCGGCTTCTGGATTTAGCGCGCTGTATGTTGTAGACGGTGAGAGTCCAGACTTAGAACATAGCTGGGACAGGCAAGAATTACTAGAGCGCCATTTGCGCCAACAAATTCAAAAAGAATATGAATCTTTAGAGTCTGGTTTGGCGGTACTCGCATCGATAGGTAGTACCTCACCTTTTGTTGGTTTGTTTGGAACAGTGTTCGGTATTATTCACGCGCTGTCCGCCCTAAGCAAAGCGGCCTCCCCAAGTATTGATATTGTGGCTGGTCCGCTTGGTGAAGCCTTGATTGCGACTGGCGTTGGCATTGCGGTCGCGGTACCTGCGGTGTTGGCGTATAACTTCTATTTGCGTCGTTTGAAACTAGCTTCTGCGGATTTAGATAATTACGCAACCGACTTCGTGAATTTGGCGCAAAAGAGTGGCTTCCGTGTGACTAAACCTCTCAGTAAAACAGTGGGCAATCAACGTGTTACAGGAGCCACTGCCAATGCAGCAAATCAAGCTTTGGGAGCGGCCGCATAATGGGATTCTCAACTGGAAAAAGTGCTGGCGATTTGAATAGTGAAATTAATGTCACACCAATGGTGGATGTGATGTTGGTATTATTGGTCGCATTTATTATCACTATTCCTGCCGTGCAAAATGCAGTGAAGATTAATTTACCTAAGACGGCCGCCACCGCGCCACTGACGGAAGTCAAACCGATTACGGTGAGTGTGGATTCTGACTCTAAGGTGTATATCAATAAGCAGGAAGTTTCGGTGGAAGGTTTGGAGAGTGATTTGAAATCGCGCGTGACGGCAACGCCGGATGTTCCTGTAAATTTTCAGGCGGATGAAGGTGTGCCATATCGTTCGGTCGCAAAAGCGATCGCTGGTATACAGCGTTCGGGAGTGACAAAATTATCTGTTGTTACTTCGCCGACAGGTGGCTGAACAAAAATAGATCCGAATTGAATTCGAATCCAATTCAATTCGGATTTAAACTAGATTTATATTAGATTCAAAATAAGCACACACACCACACCAGAACAGCCATCTTAAGGGATGGCTTTTTTGTTGGTGAACGAGGCTTATACATTTTCCGATGATCGTTCATCAATTTAATTCGTTTTGCGTTGTGAAAATTTTCGATACATTGGCATTTATTGTTTTGCAGATCCTTATCTGCTTCGTTTGAAAGAATTTTTATGACATCCACAGCACAACTTGAACGTTTTAAACCTGAATTTCATCACACTGAAATTATTCTTCCTTTAGGCGTCGAAGATACGACCATCTTGCAGGCACGTCAGCAAGCACAAGAACAGCAAATCCCATTTGCGGGTACCTTGCCGCCGATTGATGCTTGGCGTCTTTTCAATGATCAGCAGGCTATTATTATTGATGTCCGTACCAATGAAGAACGCAGCTTTGTTGGCTATATACCCGACACTGTACACGTGGCTTGGGCTACCGGTACCGCGATGAATCGCAATCCGCGTTTTGTGAAAGAAGTGGAGGCGAAAATCAAGGATAAAAGTACTTTGGTTTTGCTTCTATGTCGTAGTGGAAAACGCTCTTATCTTGCCGCAGAAGCACTGACTAAGGCTGGGTATACCAATGCATTTAACATCGCGGAAGGTTTTGAGGGCGATTTGGATGACGCACAACAACGCGGCCATGTTGGTGGGTGGCGTGTTCGTTCTTTGCCTTGGATACAGGATTAAGGATAGCCATGAATGCATTAACGCATCCAGCCAAAGAACTGCGCACATCCTTATTTGCGATTGAAGACGTGGTCAGTGAGTTGGCACAAGTTCGTAAAAATTGGCGCGCGTCGCAACAACGCTCCACCGAACCTGGTGGTCGTGAGTTGCCTTCGCGTGATGCCTTAGGAAAAATTATTGCAGATTTGCGCGGTGCCTTATTTCCTATGCGACTGGGGCCACCAGAGTTACGCCAGGAGAGCGAAGATTTTTATGTAGGGCATACGCTCGATACGGTATTGCATTCTTTATTGGGACAGGTTCGTTTGGAGCTGAGTTATGTATCCCGATATCGACAAGAAATTGAACTGCAGCTAGAGGACAAAGCGGTGCACATTGTGCAGCAGTTTTCGCGTGCTTTACCAGCGATACGCCGCTTGCTCGATAGCGATGTGATCGCGGCCTATCAAGGAGATCCTGCAGCGCGCAGTGTTGATGAAGTCTTGCTTTGTTACCCGGGTGTGCTGGCGATGATACATCACCGGATCGCGCACCAACTTTATCAATTAGACGTCCCCTTATTGGCGCGCATTGTGGCTGAAATTGCGCATGCGCAAACTGGTATCGACATACATCCGGGCGCGAGGATAGGTGCGGGATTTTTTATCGATCATGGTACCGGCGTAGTGATAGGTGAAACTACTATCATAGGTGAGCGCGTGAGGATTTATCAAGCCGTCACTTTAGGTGCAAAGCGCTTTCCTGCGGATGAAGAGGGACATTTGCATAAAGGTCTGGCACGTCACCCCATAGTGGAAGATGAAGTCGTGATTTATGCCGGCGCGACCGTGCTCGGGCGTGTGACTTTAGGGCGCGGTGCGGTGATCGGCGGGAATGTTTGGATCACAAACGATGTTGCCGCTGGCAGTCATGTTAGTCAGGCGAATCTCAAACATGACGACAGGCACGACCATAAACACGGTGGTAGGCAGGATCAAACTGATCCAGTCGATGAGGCGACAGCATAATGCATAGCATTTGTGACAGCTTCGGTATCGCGGTTCGGCAACTCAGAACCTATCACGCTATTTCGCAAGAAGAGTTGGCAGAAAAATCCAAACTCAATCGTTCTTACATCAGCGAAATAGAGTGCGGAAAAGTGGTTCCTTCCATCATTACGATGGACAAATTGGCGGTTGCTTTGAATACCAATCTCAGCGACCTGATCCTCCGTTATGAAAAACTAAGGCAAAGAAATTTCGCGCATGCCAGTCTGGTGACACTGGCAGCTTAATTCCTATATTTCTATTTCCTTTTTACTGATCTTTGACTTTGTTCGAAGAGGGGCGAGACTTTGCCCAAATTTTTATCACAACCGTAATACAACCAGGAGAACCTATGTCAGATTTACCGATTCCCAATCAAGCCCTCAGTGACGACGCTGCGCGGCAGCTAGCCAATGCCACCAAAACTGTTGCTCAGCTCTCTACCATTTCGCCACGCTGGTTGGTGCATCTGCTGCAATGGTTGCCAGTTGAAGCTGGTATTTATCGCTTGAATAAAGTAAAAAATCCCCGTGATGTACGCGTCGCCTGTTCGCAAAGAGATGAATCCGAGTTGCCACAAACCTATGTGGATTACGACGAACAACCGCGCGAATACTTCTTAAATGCGGTATCGACTATTCTTGATGTTCACACACGTGTCTCCGATCTGTACAGTAGCCCGCATGATCAGATCAAAGAGCAATTGCGTCTAACCGTTGAGACGATCAAAGAACGTCAAGAAAGCGAATTAATTAATAATCCTGATTACGGTTTGTTAGCGAACGTCGCTGATGAACAGCGCGTCTCGACTTTGACAGGGGCTCCTACACCTGACGATTTTGATGATTTGATTACCAAAGTGTGGAAAGAGCCTGGATTTTTCCTCGCACACCCATTAGCGATTGCCGCATTTGGTCGCGAATGTACGCGCCGTGGCGTGCCACCACCGACTGTGAGTTTGTTCGGTTCGCAATTCTTGACATGGCGCGGCATCCCGCTGGTACCTTCCGATAAGTTACCGATTGAAGATGGTAAGACAAAAATTATTTTGTTGCGTGTCGGTGAAAAACGTCAAGGCGTGGTCGGCTTGTTTCAACCTGGTCTGGCAGGTGAGCAAAGTCCGGGTCTATCTGTTCGTTTTATGGGAATTAACCGCAATGCGATTGCTTCGTATTTGATTTCTCTGTATTGCTCTTTAGCGATTTTGACAGACGATGCGATTGCAGTTTTGGAAGACGTAGAGATCGGTAAATACCATGACTATCCTGACACCTATAAATAATCGTAGCGAACAGCACGGCGGCGAAAAAGCGAGCGATTTTTTACCGGCAGGTGGGTCGCCGATTGATGAAGCCACGCTGAATCGTTTGGCGGGCGAATTCTTTGCGAATATTCCGGGTGCTGCACAAATGGCGAGTCACTTTATCGGTGGCTCTGCAGCTAGCTCGAGTTCGACAATCCCGCGTAGCAATGTTGTTGATGGATCGGCCAATGCCCCTGTTTTAGCGCCACAAGCGACTTATTCGGGGTTACCGACATCACATGCACCAAGCTCAATTGCCCAAGGTGTGCCTGTGGACTTTGCAGCTGCTTTGCCACATCACGGTATTGCTGCACATCCTAGCGAACAATCGTATTATTTTCTGTCTGCAGAAAATCAATACGGTAGTGTGGATCATCAGCTAGACACGCTGGCAGGTTTAGCGACAAAAACAGGTGATCAATCGGTGGTGGCACAAAGCTTTGGCTTACCTGGACAAAGTTATGTGCAAGGGCAAACTAAACCAAGAAGCGAGTCTCAGTCTTTGGCGCAGACAGCTTACACGCCGAGTTTGGTTTCGTTTAAGCAAAATCCGGCATCGAGTTTCTATTTTGAGCAGGCAAACAAATTCTACTGGGATCAGGCACCAAGCTTGCAACAGCAGGGAATAGCGCCACGTGCGCCGTTTGATATCAATGCGGTACGCAGTGATTTCCCGATTTTGTCGGAGCGAGTCAACGGTAAGCAATTAGTCTGGTTTGATAATGCAGCGACGACACAAAAGCCGCAGAGTGTGATTGATCGTATCAGTTATTTTTACGAACATGAAAACTCGAATATTCATCGCGCCGCACATGAATTAGCCGCACGTGCGACTGATGCATACGAAGCTGCACGCCAAAAGGTCGCGAATTTCCTAGGTGCTGCATCGACTAATGAAATTATCTTTGTACGCGGTGCGACCGAAGCCATTAATCTGGTGGCGCAAACTTTCGGTAAAAAGTTTATTGGTGCTGGCGATGAAATTATCGTTTCGCACTTAGAACATCATGCCAACATTGTGCCGTGGCAACAATTGGCTGCAGAAAAGGGCGCAGTGATTCGGGTAATTCCTGTAGATGATAGCGGGCAAATTTTGTTAGATGAGTATCGTAAGTTGCTCAATCATCGAACGAAGCTAGTCGCTGTCACGCAGGTTTCTAATGCACTTGGTACAGTGACACCAGTTCAAGAAATTATCGCCATCGCACATAGTGCTGGCGCAAAAGTCTTGATCGATGGTGCGCAAGCCGTGTCGCATTTGGCGGTGAATGTACAGGCACTCGATGCTGATTTCTATGTGTTCTCTGGACACAAAGTATTTGGTCCAACCGGGATCGGTGTCGTGTATGGAAAACAGGCATTACTCAATCAGCTTCCACCATGGCAAGGTGGTGGAAATATGATTGTGGATGTGACGTTTGAACGCACTCAGTACCACGATGCACCTTCACGTTTTGAAGCAGGTACAGGGAATATCGCGGATGCCGTTGGTTTGGGCGCTGCGATTGATTATGTGCAAAAATTGGGGTTGGAGAAAATCGCATTGTATGAACATGCTTTGCTGGAGTATGCAACGCAAGGCTTGAAAACTATTCCCGGTGTGCGCCTAATCGGTACCGCGCACGAGAAAGCGAGTGTAGCGTCGTTTGTGTTGGCTGGGTATTCTACCGAAGAAGTTGGTAAAGCTTTAAATGAAGAGGGCATCGCGGTGCGTTCCGGGCATCATTGTGCACAGCCCATTTTGCGCCGATTTGGGGTGGAGGCGACGGTAAGGCCTTCGTTTGCTTTTTATAATACTTGTGAGGAGATTGATCGTTTGATTGCTGTTGTGCGGCGATTGGCTAATGCGAGGAAGTAGTTGGTTTTTTTTGAAATCCCTCTGTTTGTTTTGGAGGGATTTTTTCTATTCTTATTGTTTTTTAGGGCTAATTTATTCTGTCACAGGTCGGGTGTGGCCCGACAGCCAATTACCTTTTTTGCTTCGCCAAAAAAGGTAATCCAAAAAAGGCGACCGTAGACTCGCCCTGCGGGTGCTTACGCTACGCTCCAGCATAATTTGTGCATAACAAAAAATGGGAAAGTGTTGAAACTCGCCTTCGGCTCAAACAACAACACTTTCTTATCCATTTTCTGTGACGCACAAATTACATCGTCTCAAACGGGGGTAGGTCAAAATCAAAATCAACAACAAAATCAAAAACAACGACCTACAACTGCCAATAGAAAAATGGATGTCTATCGGTACTGCTTGTTTTGATGTTGCCGTTGATTTTGACTTTGTTTTTGAATTTCATCCACTTCTGACACTGCCAATTGTGCAGGACAGAAAATGGATAAAGAAAGTGTTGCTGTTTGAGCCGAAGGCGAGTTTCAACACTTTCCCATTTTTTGTCCTGCACAATTGGGAACCCGAAGGGCAGTGGCAGCGTGGTCGCCTTTCTTTGCTTCCTTTCTTTGGCGAAGCAAAGAAAGGAAGTGGCTGTCGGGCCACCCCCGACCTGTGAACGATGAGTACGCCAGAAAATAAATTAGCAACACAAAATCCAGCAACTGACTCTTCTAAAGTACAGACACAGAACACGTGGTTTAAACCGCAAAAGGTCAGCTACACAAAAGCAAACCGACCCTTCGACAACATATAAACCAACTCAAGCCTCAATACCCTCCAGCCAAAAGACGCAATCCCCCAGCCTGCCCATGATCTAATTTAAACACACTAACCACGCGACTTAAATTGCTCGCCTGATCTTGTAAAGCAGTCGCTGCAGCCGCTGCTTCTTCTACCAGCGCAGCATTCTGTTGCGTCATCTCATCCATCTGTACTATCGCGGTATTGATTTGATCGATACCCGCGCTTTGCTCTGAGCTGGCGGCAGTGATTTCGCCTATCATGTCGCTCACACGTTTGACGCTGCTGACTACTTCAGTCATGGTTTGCCCTGCTTGATCCACCAGTTTTGAGCCAGCGCCAACTTTTGCTACTGAATCGTTGATTAACTCTTTAATTTCTTTCGCTGCGCTGGCTGATCTTTGTGCCAGGTTTCTTACTTCGGATGCCACGACCGCAAAGCCACGGCCTTGTTCGCCAGCGCGCGCTGCTTCGACTGCGGCGTTGAGCGCGAGGATATTCGTTTGGAAGGCAATACCATCAATGACGCTGATAATATCGACGATTTTTTTCGATGATTCATGAATAGAACCCATAGTCGCAACGACTTCGGATACCACCTGACCACCTTTCTCGGCCACATTCGAGGCTGAATGCGCTAGTTGATTCGCTTGCCGTGCGTTGTCACTATTGTGCCTGACGGTGGAGGTCAGTTCTTCCATAGAGGAGGCCGTTTCCTCCAGTGAACCAGCCTGGCTTTCGGTACGTGCCGATAAATCCATATTGCCATTCGCGATTTCTGTGGAGGCGGTAGTGATCATATCGGTGCCGGTGCGCACTTCACTGACGACGGCAAATAATTTCGCATTCATATCTCGTAATGCATCTAGCAGTTCACCAGTTTCATCACTGGTATCTGATTCGATCTGACTGGTGAGGTCGCCAGCCGCTACCGTTTTCGCCACTCTTACAGCCGCTTGTAAAGGTTTAGCGACGATCTTGGCGATCAGGTACGCTAACAATAAGCCCAAGGCGATACTCGCAGCGAGAACTAACAAAATCCATTTTCTGGAAGACTGATAAATCGCTTCACCCTCTTTGTAGGCTTTGTCACCGCCATCGACATTCAGATCAACAAAGCCATCGAGTATTTTTAAAATAGCGCCATTTAACTTGGAAGATTCACCGCGCAAAGTGGTGCGAGATTCTTCGAACAAGCCTTGACGTGCCTGCTCGGTGAGTTTTTTTGCTTCGATTTCATACTTCACCCACAGGCTCAGAAATTCCGCGTACTTTTTCTTTTCATCTTCAGTCGACATGAGTTTGACATAGCTCTCCTGATACGATTTCATCTCATCGACATAGCTTACCCAGCGCTTGTAGTAAAAGTCGATATTCTTGCTATCACCACTCGACAGTACTATCTGCATTTCCTGTGTCCGTAGGCGTGACATTCTCTCTTTGATCCCCATAGAAGCGTTAACGCTAGGCATCCAGTCGGTACCTAATTCGTAAGCGGTATTATTGACACGCGCTAATTGAATCACCGCAAAAACGCCAAGAAAGCTGGTGAGTAAAAGCAAGATAATGAATCCAACGTAGAGTTTGGATGCAATGCGTAAGTTATAAAACAATTTCATGTGCGACTCCTGTTTAGGGGTGAGGCAAAAAATTGAAACTACGACGAGGGTTGATAGTGAGAGAAATGATTGAATTGAGGAAATAAATATACGCCGCATCTCGGCACTTGTCGAATGCAGAAAATAGAACTGTGTGTTTACTGCAAATGTCTTTTTAAGTTTTTATTTATGTAATTGATGAGCGAATGCCTAGCGTATTTTTGCAATTTGCTTCTTTGATTTTTTTATTGTGCAAAGCATGAGATATTGTTTAGAGTAAGTGCTTCGGTATCAAGTGCACACCAATTACAAATTGACAAAGAACGGGCTGTACAAGGTCTCAAGGTGCAACGCCTCAAGGTGTGACGCAAAATTAAGGAAGTATAGAAATGAATAATGTTGAGGAATATGATTTCATCATTCAACCAGGATGGATGAACTCTGGACGCGATCATTGGCAAAGTCATTGGGAACGGGTCTTGCAGGCCAAGCGGGTCAATAATAGCAATTGGGATGAGCCGGCGTTGGAAGATTGGATTAACGGTTTGGAGCAAGCTGTGCAGACATGTAGCAAGCCCGTGGTCGTGATTGCACATAGTCTTGGTTGTGCGACGCTCGCACATTATGCACTACGCTTCCCACGCACAATTCATGCCGCATTGCTGGTCGCACCTGCCGATGTTGAACGAGAAAATGCTCCCAGCACTTTAAATAAATTCGCACCACTGCCGCTGAGTCAATTTGATTTTCCAAGTCGTATCATTGCTAGCACCAATGATCCCTTCTGCCATAGCAAACGTGCTGAACAATTTGCGAATGCTTGGGGCTCTGATTTAGTTTATCTGGTCGGTGCTGGACACATCAATGCCGCATCAGGGCATATGGAGTGGAATTCTGGCCTTGAAGAATTACGTAGCCTACTGAATACTGCTGAATCAAAGCTTGCCGCCTGAACTGTGAGTGCAGGGCGGCGCGCTATTCTTGGATAAACCTACGGTGCCGCTGGTTTCTTGTTTAAGGATTCTGCTTTATCGATTCCTGCTTGAATGGAACGCGCGAAATCGGAAGCGGGATCCGTGTTTAGCAAGATCTTCTTCCAGGTACTCGCGGCGAGTGAATAGTCTTGGCGCTCAAACGCAGCGCTGCCATACAGTGCTAATGCTTGTATATAAGTGGGATCTATCTTGAGAGCTTGTGCGATCAACTCTTCAGGTTCTCCTAGCAAGGTTTGGTTCTTGCTCATAGCGAGTGTGACCGCGTAATCGGTCAGAATTTCGGGATCGTTTTGACGCAGCTTCAACAGACTCTGATAAGCCTGCACCGCTTCCGGGAACCGACGCAAAGTTTCGTAAGAACGTGCCAACCTACGCCAACCAGCAGCGTCATCTGGATTCTTTTGTAGCTTGCTTGCCAAACCATCGACCATCGCTAGAATTTTCTCTGGACTCATTTCGGCGGGTTTAGGCAGACCGGCATTTTGGGGCTCTTGTTTTTGATTCAGATTGTTTGATACTATCGATTCATTTGCATTGATGGCTTGAGGATTTCCAAGCAAGGCATATAAAAGGCTGGCACCAATGACTACGCCTATCATCAGGATCAGGCCTAAACTTTGCGCATCGCGAGTCGATGCATCTTGCGTGTTTTCATCTGTTAGTAGTGGACTTGGTAGTGGACTTAGTAGTGGACTTCCATCGCTAGTCTGACGCAGGCCGAATAGAATAAAACTCAAGGCCAAGATTAGAAACGACAATGCTGCAAGAGAAAATAACAACATGGATTTAACTTTCTGTTTAAATAATTTTGTTCTTATTTGCTAGTTCATGACCTTCAGTATCTTCAGCATTTTCACTATCTGAGTCATTTGAGTCATTTTGCGCCTCGACCTGCCAGCGTTGATGTGCGCGTCGATATTGACGACCCAGCACCAGGCTTGCCAGCAAAAATAAAATGGCCGGGCCAAACCACAGCAGCCAGGTCGAGGTCTTCACTGGAGGTCGGTACAATACAAAATCGCCATAGCGTTGCACCATAAACTCTTTCACTTGCGATTCACTCTTACCTTGTTGCAATTGACTACGCACCTGATTTTTTAATTGCACTGCCAGTTCGGCGTGTGAATCTGCGATGCTTTGATTCTGACAAACTAAGCAACGTAACTCTTCTGTAATGCGTTGAACTTGTGTTTCAAGTGTCGCTACGTTTGATATTGGTGCCGCGATCACCGTTCCTACTGCGCATACACTCACAATGCAAACATTCGCGATCCAATGTGCAAAGTAAAACTTATTCATTTTTCAGTACCTCAATCAAGGGCAATAGTTTTTCGCGTATCTGTTGATCGTTCAATATGCCTATGTGTTTATGGCGAACTACGCCACGTTTATCGATCACAAAACTTTCTGGTACACCATACACACCATAATCCAATCCTACTAAGCCTTCCGCATCGACTATTGACCATTGATAAGGATTGCCATACTGCATAAGCCAGGCTGTGGCGGCATCGACCTTATCCTTATAGTTAAGGCCGATTAAAGGAATGTGATAGTTTTGGGAAAATTGCAGGAGCACTGGGTGTTCTTCACGACAAGATACACACCATGATGCCCATACGTTCAAGATCCAGACTTGCCCCTGCAAATCTTGTGGCGTACTGATTTTCTCCAATTGATCTAGACGCGGCAAAGAATAATATGGCGCAGGCTTACCAATTAATGGCGATGGTAATGCTTGAGATTCGTCTCGCGATGCGCCCAACAGCGCTAAGCACAGTAGCGTTGCTAATCCCAAAAATATCAACAGAGGAAGGAGAAATCGTTTCATTAAATCTCGGCCTTCGAAAAAATTGACATATCCGTGATGCTCGGCAGACTTTGAGGAACGCGTGAATGTTGACGAGTGTGGCGATAGCGTTCATCAAAAGCAGCAAACAATCCACCCAGTGCAATGAACGCGCAACCAAACCAGATCCAGCTGATAAAGGGTTTGATTTGGATCTTCACTATCCAGCTTTGATCTTGATTTGCTTCTCCTAAAGATACATATAGATCGCGAGCGAAACCACGGTCGATTGCGGCTTCCGTCATCGGCATATTTTGTACAGTATAAATACGACGTTCGGGTTCTAAAATGTGTATCTTGCCAGCGTGGTCGGTCACCAAAAAGCGCGCACTAGCAGCGATGTAGTTAGGGCCATCGATTTTACGCAAATCGTCGAAGCGAAAACTCAGCCCTGCAATTTCCACTTGTTGACCTACGCGTAGATTGAGATCCTGTCCTTGTTCTAATCCTTTGACCAAACTTACGCCAGTCAAAAAAATGGCAATGCCGAGGTGGGCGATAAGCATGCCCCAGTAGGCACTACCAAAGCTCCTCGCGCTACGCCAGAGAGTAAAGTCGCCAGTGCGATGTCGCAAACGTCGTATAAGGTGATTGATCGTCGCCAGAACTATCCACGCTGCCAGGCTTAAGCTGATAACCAGTAAAGCAGAATATTTCAACACGAAAAATAGCAGAGCGGCAGTGAGAAAAGTAATGAATATTATCCACTGCAAGGCTGAAAATAGTTTCCTAAAATTGGTCTGTTTCCAAGATAAATACGGACCTATTGCTACGAAAAATAAAATGGGTAACATCAACGGGACAAATACTGTATCGAAATACGGCGGCCCCACAGAGATTTTTCCTAAATGTAAAGCATCTAAGAAGAGGGGATACAAAGTTCCTAAAAGAATTGCCGCAGCGGCCACAAATAGAAATAAATTATTGAGTAGTAATCCCGCATCGCGTGAAAACCAATGGAAGCCTTTGCCGGTTTCTAGCTTCCCTGCTCGCCACGCGTACAAGCTCAGCGAACCACCAACCACGATCACCAAAAAAGCTAAAATAAACAAACCGCGTTTGGGGTCGGATGCAAATGCATGGACCGACGTCAGTACACCAGAGCGAACCAGAAAGGTACCGAGCAAAGACAGTGAAAAGCATAAGATCGCCAGTAATACTGCCCAATTCTTAAAGCTGGCACGCTTTTCACTAACAGCCAGGCTGTGGATCAAAGCAGTACCAAGCAGCCACGGCATAAACGAGGCATTTTCCACCGCATCCCAAAACCACCAGCCGCCCCAGCCTAGTTCGTAATAAGCCCAAAAGCTGCCTAAGAAAATGCCTATAGTCAAAAATGCCCAGGCGACCAATGTCCAGGGGCGTGACCATTTCGCCCAGTTCTCGTCTAATTCTCCTTTCAATAAGCCAGCGATTGCAAAGGCAAAGGCAACTGAGAAACCGACATAACCCATGTAAAGCATAGGTGGGTGAATAATCATTCCTATGTCTTGCAATAAGGGATTGAGATCTCGACCATCTAAGGCGGCTGGCACGCTACGCAGAAATGGATTGGAGGTGAACAGTGTGAAACTTAAAAATCCCACATTGATTAAACCCATTACGGCCAATACTCTTGCCTGAACATCGTGGCTGAGCTGTTGACCGTATCGAGCAACTGCCACTGTCCACGCAGTAAGAACAAAAATCCACAATAACAAAGAACCTTCGTGTCCACCCCAACTCGCGGCAATACGAAAGAATAGCGGGAGGCGAGAGTTTGAATTATGTGCGACATAAGTGACAGAAAAATCGTTGTTGATAAAGGCGATGATCAACAGAATAAAAGCGATGCTGACCAAGGCAAATTGCCCCCAAGACAATGGACGAGCCAAAGCGAGCAAGCGCTGGTCGGCGCGCCAAGCGCCAATCAAAGGTGCGACACCTAAGATTGATGCCAGGCACAAGGCCAGGATTAAAGAGAAAGTACCTAGTTCTGGTAGCATAAATTTTTTAAGATGTGAAACAATGGGAAGTGCGAAATGCACCTACTCGGGTTTGGCGAGTGATCGTGCCTGTTTGGCCTGATCGATCGCATACTTAGCCTCGGGCGGCATATAGTTTTCATCGTGTTTTGCAAGCACCTGATCGGCTAAAAAAATTCCTTGCTGTGTTAATTTTCCTTGTGCTACGACGCCTTTACCTTCTTTAAATAAGTCTGGTAAAGAGCCACGATAACGCGCCAACACTTTTTGTACTCGATCGGTAATGACAAATTGCACGCTGATACCATCGGCGTCTCGTTGCAAGCTTCCAGCTTCTACCATGCCACCGATCCTGAAGTTTGCGTTTTGCGGAGCTTCACCGGCGATCACTTGCGATGGCGTAAAAAAGAACACCAGATTTTTTTGAAACGCCGATAAGATAAACCATGTTGCCAATCCCAGCAGCGTCACCGCAGCGAGGACTAACAGCAGGCGTTGATGACGCGATTTCAAGCGTGGTTTGGTTGGGCTGATCATCGTATTTCACTCGCCCATTCATACTGAATTCTTGATGCCGTAGTCGTCACGTTTGAATTCGCGGGGCCTAAATTCAGTTGAACTGAATTTATAGAACTCAAATTTTCTAAACTTGAATCTTCAAAACTTGATTTTAAGCGCTGATCGACGTCAATATTCTGTTCTCTAGTTTCAGCTTGTTCGCTGAGTTGTCGTTGCGTTTCCAGCGCTAATAGTGCAAATGCCTGATCTTGCTCTAGCGCTCGCTGAGGTGAAATTATTTGTTGTTTGCAGATTGATTGCAAAGCACGTCGATGACGTGACTTCACATTGCCAATTTCGGCAATTAAGCTGAAGCCGAAGACAGAGAATGAGGTCCATACATACCAGCCATATCCGCCCATATTCCAAAAATCCGACCAACTAAGCCAATTCATGTGTAATCCTTTCTTCGTTTGCTTCCTTGCCTATTTCTTTTCTGATTTGCTCATCACCGACTTCATTAACTTCGTTGGCTTTGCGCTGCGTGCATGTGCAAGTTTTTTTTATTCGTTGTGTGAGCCAGAGTGATTGCGATTCACGTTCAAGAATGATGGCTCGTAAGCGCCCTAAACTGATAGCGACCGCATACGACCAGAGCGCGACCGTCATGATCAGCATTCCTGTCAGCATACTACTCGCCATGCTTGGTGCATTTTTTAAACTAACAGAAGCCCCTTGATGTAAGGTGTTCCACCAAACCACCGAAAAATAAATAATGGGAACATTGATCACACCAATGATCGCTAATAATGCAGTCGCCTTATCCGCTCTACGTTTATCATCAATCGCGTTGTGTAAAGTGATAAAACCTAAATACAGAAAGAGGAGAATCAACTCGGACGTCAGACGTGCATCCCATACCCACCATGCGCCCCAAGTTGGACGCCCCCATACTGCACCAGTCCAGAGTGCCAGGAAGCTCATCAACGCACCAGTTGGTGCAAGTGCTTGTGCCATCATGCTCGACAATTTCGTATTCAATACCAACCCCAGAACCGACCAGAAACACATGGCCAGATAAATCACCATTGATAGCCACGCTGCCGGAACATGAATGAAAATAATGCGATAAACCTGACCCTGTTGGTGATCTTCGGGCGCAACAAAAAAACCCACGTACAAACCAAGTAGTAAGGCAAGCACGCTTATTACTGCGCTGATGACTATCAGTGGACGCAATACTGGAAATACACTTTGCGGAGCAGCAAAGCGCAGCCATGTACTGCTTTTATTTTGCGACAATTGAGTCGCCGATACGGGCGTCGCATATTCCATAGTCATTTATCACATTCATAATTTGCATATCGATACCTGCTTTACAAATAAAAGCAGGCGTACAAAAAAATAGCCCACGTGATCGACGTGGGCAAAGCCAACTCTTTGGGGGAATTGGGAGGAGACGGATGAACTATACCGAGCACAAAAAAAAATGTCTGCGAATTTATTCAGATAAGCTTATGCGTCTACTTCAAAAAATTTTATCGGCCGATCAAGATCTATTTTTCTGGAAATATCGTCTATGAAAAATAGAACAGAGAATACAGTTCGATTATGAATCTAAATCAACAGTCATCTTTTTGCATTTGTGGTAAATCAAACATCGCGCTGATGATCGTTCAACTTATTCATTTCAAATTTTTATAAAAATAGATTGATGAGATCGCTGTTCTGCAGTGATTGATAAGGGAAAAAAGATGACCGTAGCGCGAGAATGCTAGTCTGATATTTCATAGATAAAATTCTTCACCCGAATAGACTTGAATACGCAATTTAATTCAACATCAATTGTGTTAGAGGTAGTCGCTGGCATGTAATTTGCAAAATCGTATTCACCTACCTATTTTCGGAGAAGAACGATGAACAGATTTTTAAAGCAGCAGCTTGATGCAGAGGCGACACGAGCGCCTGGCACGATCACTTTACGACACATTCAGAAAAAACAAATTGCCAGCATCATCGCAGTGCTTGTTTCTGGCGCAATCAGTAATTCAGTGAGTGCACAAGAAGTGAGTGCACAAGAAGTGAGCGCACAAGAAGTGAGCGTACAAAAAGCGAATGCACAAGAAGTAAACAAGCTCAGTCCCGCACAGATAAAGGAAGAAATCGCGCGCCTGAATCAATTATTGCAATTAGTGGAAAAAGAACAGAGCACTCAGAATTCCAGCACAACGACAACAAGTACAGGCAATACAGCACCGCAAGAGGAATCGAAAACGCTGGGAGCAATCACCGTGCGTGGCGCAAAACCTATCGAACTACAACACGATGTACCGATCGCGATATCCGCTATTTCTGGTGTAGATCTGAGCCGTGATTTATCTCAAGATTACAGTGCATTTACCCGACGTGCTGCTGGTATCACCTTCAATCAAAGCAATACACGAGGCGCGTCATTATCGGTGCGTGGTATCGGTAAGCGGGCTTTTGCTGAAGTACAAGATCCTAGCGTATTGACCGTACTAGATGGTGTGAGCTTTGGTTTAACGTCACTAGGTAATTTTGATTTCTATGATATTGATTCCGTCGAAGCGGCACGCGGTGTACAAGGCACTTTAGGCGGTAAAGGCGCGACCTCGGGTGTGGTTAGTATCAATAGCAAGCGACCGTCGTTCACTCCCAGTTCTGATTTTTCACTCACATTTGGACAACGCGATTCATTGTTAGTACAGGCTGCTCAAGGCGGCCCTTTGATTGACGGCTTATTAGCCTGGCGCGGTGCAATCTCTATCAATAAAATCGGCGGTTCTTATTATAATGAATTTGATCGCAACTATAGTTTCTATAACAGGGCAAGGGTCGCTGGACGTACGCAATTTTTGCTCACACCAGATCCTGATCTGCGGATACGCTTTAGCCTAGATGTGAATCCACATGCACCACAATTAGAAAACGGCCTGACCATCCGTAAAGACACCCCACTAAAATATGATAACGGCACTTTGGTCGATGCGAACGGCACCAGCCCTCGCGCTAAATTATTTGGTTTTGAGAACGCCAATAATGCCATTACTGCGGGGCCACGCGATTGGTTTGTGGGACGTCAATTTGGTGGCAGAGATTATAAATATTATGGCGACTATGTGCCCTTGGCGGGCAGCACCGAGCATCCTATCGCTTTTAACGAAAATCAAGGGCAAACCGTGTCTGTCAAGGGTGCTTCCACAGAAGTCAATTGGGATGTCGCCAATCATACGTTTACCTCTTTAACTGCTTGGCGTAAGTATTCCTTTGATGCGCACAACGACGAGGGAACACCTTATGACATCAGCTTAAATGGCGGTGGTGGTGTTTACTTTAAGCAGTACAGTCAGGAGTTCCGTATTAACTCTAAACCTGGCGGCGTACTGGATTATCAAGCTGGGTTATTCTATTTGCAGACACGCGATGATGTGGTCTCCAAAACCGGATGGGGTTCGGATGCTGGTGCCTGGTTCGCTACTGCAGCACAATACAATTTACTCGATACGAATGCGGCTGCTAATCGCGGTGCAGGTCGCGCCATACTTTCTGAAGTATTAGACAATGCTGTCAAACGCGGTGATACCTTTGTTGAAACCAAGAGCTTAGCCTTATTCGGACAGGCAGATTGGCATTTGAATGATCAGCTAACACTCACCTCCGGTTTGCGTGTAAGCAAAGAAGATCGCTCCTCAGAAGACGTGGTTGTGCTGGATAATAATGGTCGTGGTGCGGCTTTTAATCCTGTTGCGATTCGTGGTTATGATCTCGGTGGTTTTGCGGCCAATGGCAGTGGCGTTTTAGCTAGTAATAATTCGGTACAACAATTAGCCGTCGCTGATGCGATCGCTACACGTTACTACGGTATTGCGCTCAATGCAGGAGAACTTCCTGGAACTGCTTACAATAAATTGAGTGTCGCGCAAAAAGCGCAGGTTGGTGCAGCACGTGCGATCCGCAATGCGCAAATTGGTCAATTGATCAAACCGATCAAAAGCACTTACAAAGATACTTTGTATGCATTTAATTTCACGCCTAACTACAGAATTAATGACGACATCAGCGTCTATGCTTCTGTGCAGTACGGTGATAAATCGGGCACCGGCTATAACGTGAATGGGGTATCGCGCAATGTCAAACCAGAGCACACGTCGGGCGTAGAATTTGGCGCTAAAACCTTCTTACTCAATAAAACCCTGACCTTAAATGCCGATATTTACGCGGCAAGAATTAAAGACTACCAACAGGCCGTGCGTTTGGTTGATCAATTTCAAACGGATCTGAATATTGTTAATGGCCTGGCTGATCCACTCGCTTATATCAGTGCACAGGGCAATGTGAATAAAGTCGGCATTCATGGCCTGGAGCTAGATGCTTCGTATTCGGGCATTCCGAATTTGAACATCCGTTTTGGCGGTGTATACAATTTGGCCAAATATCTAGATTACAAAAACGCGCCTAAGACGGATGAACTTAATTATCTAACGCAGCAATATATAGATCTCAGCGGACAACGTTTGCCCAGCGCACCAAAGTTCACTGGCAATCTTGGACTGGATTATCGTATCCCTGTCTTTGGCAATCATTACCTGCATAGCAGTTTAAATGCTGCCTACATCAGTGAAACCAATATCACTGACAATAACTCACTGTTTGGACGCGTCGGTGGGTACACCTTATTTGATGCCTCGATTGGTTTGAGTAAAGCGAACGATAGTTTTGATGTGAGTCTGGTAGTCAAGAATTTGACGAACAAAAACGCACATGAAGTTGGCTGGGCGAGTTACACGCCAGAGGCTTATCGTCGCTGGGCTGGGATTAAGTTGAGTGCGAAGTTGTGAGTGCGAAGTTGTGAGTACGATCAACGAATGCGATTGGATAGCAGTTAATGCACACTACTATCCAGAATAATGTTCTCAACCGTTTTGCTTTAAATCTCCCTTCTCCCGTATGCGGGAGAAGCAACTGTGTTTGGAGTCAAGGATTTTTGATTAAATATTCGTCGTCCCATGGTTTTCCTGATTTCATTATGGCGTTCAAAATGGTCAGTAACTTATGCATGCACGCCACTATCGCGAC
>NZ_JACOGA010000049.1 GCF_014284175.1 Affinundibacterium flavidum | reverse complement strand
TCCTTTGACCTTTAACAATTTGAGTTCTTGTAGCCAGCAAAAGTGCCAGCTACACCTACGACAAAACCGGACTCAACACCCAGATCACGTACAGCAACGGCACCAGTAGCAACATGCGCTACGACGCTGCGCTGCGCATGCAACAAGTGACACACGCCAAAGGCAACATCATCCATGCGCGCACCGACTACGTGTTTGACCAAAACGGCAATCGTACCAAAGAAACCATCAACCGCAACGCCGCCGCACAGGTTACCCACTACAGCTACGACAAAGCCGACCGCCTGACGCAAACCGAAGTCATCGACGTCAACCAAATTGTCACCACAGCCTACACCTTAGATGGCGTCGCCAATCGCACCAAAGAAATCATTAGCACCAAACCAGCAGGCACAGGCAGCACAGGCAGCACAGGCAGCCCAACAAGCATCACAAAAACTTACACCTACGACGGTCGCAACCAACTCACCGCCATCACCGACACAGCCGCAGGCAACACCACATTAAGCTACGACAGCCAAGG
>NZ_JACOGA010000048.1 GCF_014284175.1 Affinundibacterium flavidum | reverse complement strand
AGGAGGGCCTGTGGTTGACACTGGCGGTAGTACCATTGGCATGGTATACATAGCTGGCCCTGGTGCAGTTATCATTTCAATATCAAAAATGAAGATCATTTTCGTCTTTGCTCTCCTTGCTATTGCTGCATGCAGCGCCTCTGCGCAGCTTGATGTTTTCAGTCAGAGTTATAGGCAATATCAGCTGCAGCCGCATGTCCTGCTGCAGCAACAGGTGCTTAGCCCTTGCAATGAGTTCGTAAGGCAGCAGTATAACATAGCAGCATCCCCCCTCTGGCAATCAGCTACGTTTCCACTGAGAAACAACCAAGTCTTGCAGCAGCAGTGCTGCCAACAGCTCAGGCTGATGGCGCAACAATCTCAGTACCAGGCCATTAACAGTGTTTGGGCGACTGTCCAACAGCAACACCTCCAGCAGTTTGGTGGTCTCTACTTTGATCAGACTCTAGCTCAAGCCCAAGCTCTGTTGGCTTTTAACTTGCCATCTATATGCGGTATCTACCCTAGCTACTATAGTGCCCCTAGTAGCGTTGCCATCCCTTATGGTGC
>NZ_JACOGA010000047.1 GCF_014284175.1 Affinundibacterium flavidum | reverse complement strand
CGTATCACCGCACCTGACTGCTCACCGGATGTAATGGTGGCTGACGTTCCCATGTACCCGCGTATCGTTTCATCGGCGCGGGCAATGGCAGCATCGAACAGGTTATCGAAATCAGCCACAGCGCCTCCCGTTATTGCATTCTGGCCAGGCCGCGCTCTGTCATTTCGGCTGCCACACCGGCAGAGACACGAAACGCCGTTCCCGGCAGCACAAATGCCACAGGTTCATCCCGCGTGGCGTGAAGTGCATCAGTATGCAGCTTCACCAGTGCCACGACCGTGACCAGTTCAGACGTATCCAGAATCACGGTATCCGGCTGCGCTGATCCCACCTCATTTTCATGTCCGGTCAGCACATTTTCCCGGCTGAGAGGGGTGTCCTGACCGGCAGTTTCATCCGTGTCATCAAGCTCCTCTTTCAGCTCTGCCACACGGAGCGCCAGTTCTTCTTTCGTCCCCGTCAGGCTGACATCACGGTTCAGTTGTTCACCCAGCGAGCGGAGACGGGCAATCAGTTCATCTTTCGTCATGGACTCCTCCACAGAGAAACAATGGCCCCGAAGGGCCATGATTACGCCAGTTGTACGGACACGAACTCATC
>NZ_JACOGA010000046.1 GCF_014284175.1 Affinundibacterium flavidum | reverse complement strand
TGTGTAGTACGTTCACTAGTCGTAATAAGTCTCTGGTCATTGGCTCGTGAAACTTAGGTTTCACCACCTTCTATCCGCTGGCGTTTTCGACCAGCCTAATTCTGCATGCGCTGCGCGCTAAGATGACCTTCTTTAGTCAAATCCCATCTACTATTAGCGGTTGCTTTTAACAACCAGGGTGGGCAACGGATTTGATTCCTTTTTACTGTGCTTGCTTTCGTTCTGCCACAACGTACTTCATTAACTTGGCTTCCATTCGCTCTGCTTTAGCTGCTGCTTTTAACTTCCTTAAACTGCGCGCCTTCCGGTACTACGCCGTGCTCGATGTAACGCCACAGGGCAATCGCCAGTCTTCTCGCTACCGCAACGATCGCCACACGCCGACCGCGTTTATTCGGCGCTTGGCTGTTAGTCTTTTGCGCAAACCAGATGGCAAGCTTGCTGTCGGGTTGATAGCGCAGCCACATCCACGCCATTTCAATGAGCAAGGAGCGCACTCGTCGGTTGCCTTGCTTGCTGATGCCTTGGTCGATTCGCGTTGTACCACTGTCGTACGGTTGCGGTACCAATCCAACACAGGAGCCAACTTGTTTTTGATTGTCAAACCGTCGCCAAAATAA
>NZ_JACOGA010000045.1 GCF_014284175.1 Affinundibacterium flavidum | reverse complement strand
ATTTCCAAGCCCGCTACTACGACCCACAAACAGGCCGCTTCATCACCCAAGATCCGTATGAGGGTGACTGGAACACACCACTGTCTTTGCATCACTATTTGTATGCGTATGGGAATCCGACGACTTACATTGATTTGCATGGGTATCAAGCGATCCCATGTCGAGGGCTTTCATCATGCGCGGGGTCATCAGCAGCTAGATCTGCAGCAGCACCACCACGACCGGCACTGGATGATGGCATTTCTCCAGTTGGAAGTAATTTCTTAGCGGAATCGTTAAATCAAGGGTGGAATAATTTTAAAGATAACCTCAAGTTTTTTAAGAATAAGCTTTTTGGGGAAGAACCTGAACCTATTGTCCCAATACGTTTAAAGCCAGCAAAGTATCAAATCTCACCAGAAGAACTGGCGAAATGGCAAGAGGATTGGGCGAAGCACGATGCGCAAGAGGCGGGCTTGAAAAAGGCGACGACACCGTTTGTGATTACCGAAGGCGATCAAGGCAAACTGGAAGGTAAGCCAATTGATCCGGTGAAGGGGCCGAGTCATACGGGCGAAACAAAATCACGTCCGCGAAGTCGGCCAGTGCTTGAAGGAAAGCCGATAGATAGACCGGACGCGGATTCTGGCGTTCTTGTGAATCCGG
>NZ_JACOGA010000044.1 GCF_014284175.1 Affinundibacterium flavidum | reverse complement strand
TATGATGTTTTCTAATACCTGTTTAACTATTCGCGATTGGTGTGAGCGTAGTAATGGGAAACCGATTAAATTGCCTTCGGGCGATAATTTTTCTTTTATTCAAAAAAAGAGGTATTCCGACGATGAAATAGATTCATTTGAACAAAAAAATTTAATTTCACTTCCTCAACATTACAGAAAATTTCTAAAAATTGTTGGCGCGAGTAGTTTATTTATAGATGAAAATAAACTAGGTTTTGAATTTGTCGGCCTTGACGAACTTGAACAATTTTCGTTTGACGTGTTTGAAAATTTTGGATTAAATTTTTTCCCAAAGTTGCTGCTTGTGGTGGCTTTGACCAGAATAGGGGATTTTGGTGGGTTCGTATTGGAAAGGCCTGACGAAGAAAAATTTAACATATTTCCGCACGATGAAGATCCTGATGAATGGCGTGACATCTTGGTAGGGTGGAGTTCATTTGATGCTTGGATAATTATGCTAGTTGAAAGCGAAGGAAGGAAATCTTTATCTTAGCTATCAAAAATTCAATGACCATTGTTAACAGACGAATGTTAGTAAACCAGTTACCGAAATTTTGAGAAGTCCACACACTTAATGTGTGAGCGATAAACAGGAAGATGCCTTTGTCCTTTGACCTTTAACAATTTGAGTTCTTGTAGCCAGCAAAAGTGCCAGCTACACCTACGACAAAACCGGACTCAACACCCAGATCACGTACAGCAACGGCACCAGTAGCAACATGCGCTACGACGC
>NZ_JACOGA010000043.1 GCF_014284175.1 Affinundibacterium flavidum | reverse complement strand
TAGATCCTATGATTAAAAAAGAGTCGACAAGCAAATAGCAAACCTTAAAATAAAAGCTCGACCAATCAAATTAAGGAGAACGACATGCTTGCGACTCTTAGGGATGATTTTACTGCAGAAAAAATGGTTTTGGCAGTGGCATTAGAACTTTCTAACGGCAGTTGGAAAATGGGATTAAGTGACGGCAGAAGAGCAAAACCGACGGTCATCACTGTGTCAGATGAACAACCCCATGCCAGACTGATGGCGGCGGTAAAAGTGATACAGGAAATACTGGTGAAATGGCTGCTACCAACGGACACGAAAGTGATCGTGATGTACGAAGCGGGTCAAGATGGTTTCTGGATTTGTCGCGCACTTAATGCGATGGGTTATACCGGCTTAGTGATTGACGCGGCAAGCGTCCCGGTGGGACGTCAAGCTAGGCGAGCCAAGACAGACCGGCTCGATGCCATCATGCTGGTGAACTGTTTGCGAGGATGGTTGCGGGGCGAGCAAGATCGTCTGCGGATACTGCATATTCCAGCCGAGCTGGCGGAAGCGGAACGGCAGTTGCTCAGAGATCGTGGCGTTTTGCAAAAAGAGATAGGTCAACATCACGACAGAATGCGTAAGTTGCTGCGTACTGTTGGTTGCTGGGATGAGATAGATCGTGATTTTGCGCGGCGCTTGGAAGCAGGCGAAGTACGCTGCTACGACGGCAGTATGTTGCCGGCCGAATTGCTAGCGCGACTTCTGCGAGAATGCGAGAGACTAGCGCTAGTTGAAGAACAATTTAAGGCACTCACCAAAACGCAGGTCTCGCAACTGTCTAAAGCGGT
>NZ_JACOGA010000042.1 GCF_014284175.1 Affinundibacterium flavidum | reverse complement strand
TGACCCGTCCTGAAATAGATTGACAGTTTTCTTCGTAATGGAAAGGAACGTCAATGAAATCGACAGAACGCAGGAGTCAAAGAGATTACACCTTAGCCTTTAAATTGTCAGTGGTTGATCAGGTAGAAAAAGGCGACATGACCTATAAACAAGCCCAAACGCGCTATGGGATACAAGGTCGATCTACCGTTTTAGTGTGGTTACGCAAACATGGTACGCAAGATTGGCATAATATGGGTTTAAGGAAAAATCTCAATTTAGCCATGTCCCAAGAACCATTACCCCTGACGCCGGAACAACGGATCAAAGAACTTGAGAAACAACTCAAGATCGCCAATGAAAAAGCGCAGCTATTTGAAGCCATTGTGAATGTCATTCGAGATGACTTTGGGATCGCCATTCCAAAAAAGCATTTAGGCAAGTCCTTGAGCACAAAAAAACGCCTCAAATAAGTATTAGCAAGGCTTGCCATTATTTTGGTTGGACACGTCAGGCATATTATCAACAAATAGCACGCGACCAAGGGCGTCGAATTGAGCATGAACAAGTGCTCGAATGGGTGACGAAAATTCGATTGCGTCAGGCGAAAATTGGCACGCGTAAGCTACATTATTTACTGCGCGAGAAACAGCAACAAGTGGGTATTAAGCTGGGGCGAGATGCCTTATTCCATCTTCTCAGAATGCGGCATTTACTGATCAAGCCAAAGCGTGCTTATCATAAAACCACGCACAGCCATCACCGTTTTTACAAGCATCCCAACTTACTCAAAGCAGGTTCTGGGCAAGTGCTCGCTTCGAAACCAGAACAAGTCTGGGTCGCTGATATTACCTACATACCAACGACTGAAAAGTTTGTTTATTTGAGCCTGGTGACGGATATCTATTCAAAAAAGATCGTAGGGCATCATGTCCATGCCAGCCTGCAAACAGAGGAAGTGAGCGTGGCTTATCGACGTGCGTTACGTCATAAAAGCAGCGTATCCGATCTGATACACCACTCAGATCGAGGCATTCAATACTGCTCCGCTTATTACCAACAACTGCATGAGAAATTCAAAGTACGATGCTCGATGACCGATGGGTACGACTGCTATCAGAATGCCGTCGCTGAACGAGTCAACGGCATTCTCAAAGGAGAGTTCTTGTTACAAACGCCCTCAAGTCTAGCGCAAGCACGAAAGCTCATCGCACAGTCCATTCAAATCTATAACAACGAACGGCCACACTCTAGTCTCAAAAACAAAACGCCCAATGAGGTTCATCGAGCGTGTTTGCAACACTTTTAGTTGTCAACTTATTTTAGGACTAGACA
>NZ_JACOGA010000041.1 GCF_014284175.1 Affinundibacterium flavidum | reverse complement strand
GCGGGAGAAGCAACTGTGTTTGGAGTCAAGGATTTTTGATTAAATATTCGTCGTCCCATGGTTTTCCTGATTTCATTATGGCGTTCAAAATGGTCAGTAACTTATGCATGCACGCCACTATCGCGACCTTTTTAAGCTTACCTTTGGAGATCAAACGATCGTAAAATGTTTTAATAACCGAGTTGTAACGCATGGCGCTTAATGTGGCCATGTATAAAGTACACCGCACGTCAGCGCGACCACCCCAGGTGATGCGCTTACCTTTATGTGTACCACTATCGCAATTTAAAGGAGCTACACCGACCAGTTTGGCAATTTGCTCGTGACTAAGTGAGCCTAACTCAGGTAACGCTGCCATCAGTGAAGCCTTGGTGACAGGGCCGATGCCTTTGCACTTGTCGATTAACTTTAGCTGCTTGGCAAAGTGCTCTTTTAAATGTCCATCCATATCTTGTTCAATCTTTCCAATTTCTTTATTGAGTACCTTTCGCACTGCATCGATACTTTTGCGCTGGGCTTTCTCACTCATCGCAAAGCGGTTATCCTCGGCCACCCGCATCTCAACGAGCTGCTTGCGTCGAATCATCAAAGCGTGCAATGCCACTTGCCCTGCATCAGGTAAGTGCATCAATAACTGCACACCTTTATCAGAGTGGTACAGCGTACGTGCGAAATGACTCAACACTCTGGCATCAATCGCATCGGTCTTAGCGAGATACCCCAAGGATTTGGCAAAATCACGCGCCTGTCGAGGGTTCATCACCATCACAGGCAAACCTGCACTACACAAAGCAATAGCTGCCTTGCGCTCAAAACCACCGGTGGCCTCCAACACGATAGCGGACACGGTACGGGGTACTTCGTTCGGTTCTACTGGCGTACAGGCAAGCATAATCGCCGCGTGAAGCTCGGCGATGCCCTTCTCATCATTGCTGATGTGCAGAGTTTTACCTTTGTCATCCAAGGCCATCTCCAGGCTATCTTTGGAAACATCGATTCCGACGAAAATCAATTCAGAAGCGTTCATCATTACCCCTCCTTGCAAATACGAGGTCAATGCACGATTAAATGCACGCCATCAAGCAACTGTTCGGGCTTTAGATCAACGGCTGATGTTGCACGCCAAGTGCTTCTCCACGGGCTTGGTATCCCAAAGGGCGGACGGGCTATGCAATATCCTCCGAAAACTTTCCGAAACAACGGAAACTCACCAACGAACTACCATTTTTGCCGCGGTAGTAGGTGCCAACTCCAGTCGCACTACGCGCTCCTTACGCAGGCACCTACTACCGCAAAACCATACAACCAACTACAAGAACAGACAATCTATAAGACAGCATACAAGGG